>NZ_BJYK01000008.1:0-157330 GCF_007991475.1 Actinotalea fermentans
GGGCGTCCGCCCGCCGGCGTACGCCGACTGGAAGGTCACGATCCGGCCGGGCCCGGTGCGGACCGCGCCGCGCCCCGGCAGCCCGGGGTCGACATGCGCGGCCAGCGGGCTGCCGAGGACGTCGTTCGAGTCGTCCTCGTCCGCCATCCGCAGCGCGACGCGCAGGTTCGTGTTCGCGCGCAGGTTGTCCCGGATGACACCCGCGGGGCGCTGCGTCGCGAGGATCAGGTGCAGGCCGAGGGACCGGCCGCGCTGGGCGACGTCGACGACGCCGTCGACGAACTCCGGCACCTCCGTCGCCAGGGCGGCGAACTCGTCGACGACGATCACCAGGCTCGGCGGCGTGTCGGGGTCGCCGCGCTTCTCGAGCGCGAGGAGGTCCTTGGCCTCCTTGGCGTTGAGCAGACCCTCGCGGAAGCGCAGCTCGGCGCGCAGCGACGTGAGCGCCCGGCGCACGAGGTGGGGCGACAGGTCGGTGACGAGGCCGACCGTGTGCGGCAGCCGCACGCAGTCGGCGAACGCCGCCCCGCCCTTGTAGTCCACGAGCAGGAACGTGACGCGGGAAGGGCTGTGCGCCGACGCCATCCCGAGCACCCACGACTGGAGGAACTCGCTCTTGCCGGCGCCGGTGGTGCCGCCGACGAGGGCGTGCGGACCCTGCTCGCGCAGGTCGAGCACCATGGGCCCGGCCACCCCCTGGCCCACGATCGCGCGCAAGGACCCCGCCCGCGCCACGCCGCCGGGGGCGCGGCCGAGCGAGCCGCTCTCGCGCCAGCGCTCGAGCTGCACGCCGGGGTCGGCGCCCAGCTCCGGCCCGACGAGCGCGAGGAAGGACACGCTCTGCGGCAGGCCGGCCTGGTCCTCGACGACGGCGCCCGCGTCCTCGACCGGCGCCAGGAGCCGCGCGAGGGCGGGGGCGTCGGCCGCGGCGAGCCGCTCGATCACCACGGGGAAGCGCAGCTCCCCGGGACGCACGGCGCCCGCCGTGGCCCGCCCCTCGGCGTCGACGACGACGAACTCGCGGCAGGCCGCGGGCAGCGCGTCGGCCGTCGCAGCCACCCACACGACGTGCACGTTCACGTCCGGACCGTTCTCGGCGATCGCCGTGAGGCGGGCCCGGTCGACCGGCGCGCCGTCCTCGACGACGAGCACCACCGATGGCAGGAACGGCGGCTCCTCGGCCTGCGCCGCGCCGGGGTTCGCCGCCACGCGACCCCGCGGCTCGGGTCGGGCGGCGCCGCCCCGGCGCGCCGCGACGAGCTCCTCGAGGGCGGCGACCAGGGTGACCGCCGCGCCGGCGTCGTCGGCCAGCAGCGGCACGCTGCCGAGCGCGGCGTGCGCCGATCCGGTGTGCGGCAGCCAGGGCAGCCAGCGCCAGTCGGCGCTCGACCGGGCCGGCACCACGGCCGCCAGCGACAGCTCCGCCGGCGAGTGGAGCGCGACGAGCTGGAGGGCGATCGCACCGGCGAGCTCCGCGACGTGCTGGCGGGGACCGGCGATGCCCAAGTTCCCGCCCTTGCGGAGGTTCGCGACCACGGGCGCCTGCGTGACCGTGCCCGCGTGCTCGACGAGGTCCCGCAGCGCCTGGCGGACGTCGGCCGCGCCGTCGGCGGCGTCCGCGCCCGTGATCGTGCAGCGCGAGCGGACGTCCCCGGTGCCCAGGCGGACCGTGAGGAACTCCTCGTGCTCCGGCCGGCGCGACCAGAGCAGCGGGCCGTACCGGACGACGGCGTCGGTCAGCTCGGCGGTGGACGGGTGCTGGGCGCACCGCAGCACCCGCTCGAGCCGGTGCGCCGCGTCGACCTCCTCGCGTGCGGCGAGGATCGCCCGGTGGAACTGCTCGGTCGCGGCGGCGAACTGGCGGCGCGCGGTGAGCCGGGCGTCGAGCCAGGTGCCGACCATGATGACCGGGCTCAGCGCGACGAACATCAGGCTCAACGCGTTGCGGGTGACGGTGAACAGGATCGCGCCCATGAGCAGCGGCGCGACCATGGCGACGAGCGGGAAGCGCCGGGGCGGCGACGGCTGCGGCACGGTCGGCGCGGCGATCTCGCGCTCCTCGACCGCCGGCACGACGCGCGGAGGGCGCACGAAGGGCACGACGGTGGTCGCCTGGGCCCGGTCGGCGGGCCGCTGCAGCAGCACGACGGTGAGCACCGTGTCGCCCAGCAGGACGGTCCCGCCGGACTCCAGGGGCACCCGCGGGACGGGGACGCCGTCGACGACGACGCCGTTGGCCGAGCCGAGGTCGACGATCTCCACGGTGTCGGCGACGTTGATGCGCGCGTGGCGCTTGGACACCATCGGGTCGCTGAGCCGGACGGCGACGTCGCGATCCCGGCCGACGACCGTCGCCCCGGCCGGGAGCGGGAACTCGCGGCCCTCGTCCGGCCCGGCGAGGACCCGCAGCACCGCGACCGCGGGGGGGCGCCCTTCCCCGGGGCCGACGACGGCGCCCCCGACCCGCTCGACGCGCACGGTGCCGCCCGAGCGGACCCCGGAGCCCTCGACCGTCGCGGCGGCGTCGAGCAGGAGGCCCGCACCGTCGGGCGTGTGCAGCCGCAGCGTCACCGGTCCGCCCGGGCTGGCGGCGTGCGGGTCGGGGTTGCCTTCGACGAGGGCCTCCGCGACGTCGCCGACGGTGGCGCCGGCGTCGGCCGTGACGACGAGGTCGACCGGCTGTCCGCCGAGGCGTTCGAGGGTGAGCTTGATGCGCATGTCAGGGCGTCCCGGGGGTGGCTGGGCAGGCGGGGGGTGGGCAGAGGGCGGCGGTCACTCGTCGACCTCCAGGTCGAGCAGACCGAGGTGGGCTGCGGTCACCAGGCGCGACGTGACGGCGTACTCGACGAGCCGGATCCGGCGGGAGGTGGCGTGGCCCGCGGGCCCGCCGCGCAGGCCCTTGACGCCGTGGCGGTCGAGCTTGTCGCAGACGTTGTCGAGCTTCCGGTTGAAGCGGGTGAGCGTCCAGCCGAGCCGGCGCGCGGCCGCGGCCGAGGACGGGATCTCGCTGAGCCCCGACCCGGTCCGGCGCAGCAGCGGCTCGGCGAGCGCGACGATCAGCTGGAGCTGCGACGTCGTCCACCGGGCCTCGCCGACCGTGGTGGCGCCGACGGCCTCGACGGCGGTCCGCACCTCGCGGTACGGCGAGGTCTCGAGGTAGACGTCGAACTCGTACGACGTCGGGCCGGCGAGGAACGTGACGGTGGAGACGGGGAAGACGAGCGGCAGGCGCGCCCCGGGCGGGAGCCAGGACTGCACGCCGCCCCCGACGTCGCACACGGTCGCCGAGATCCGGGCGCCGATGTTCTCGAGCCACCACAGGCCGGCGTCGGAGGACAGGCGCAGGAAGCGGCGGTGCAGGAACGGGTTCTCGTCGATCGTGAGGTCGGCCTCCCGGCCCACCTCGAAGACGTCGCCCCAGGCGACGCGGTACCACTCCCCGCAGTACTCGACGGACACGGCGGCACCCGTCGCGTCCGGGGCGCCGTCCGGCCGCCGCGGCGCCTCCTGGTCCTGTCCGAGGCTCACAGGCACCCCCTGACCGGCTCGACGGACGCCTTGCCGTCGCGCGTGACGAACACCTCGATGCAGGTCTCGCCGTCCTGCACGGGCACGGACGCGGTCGGCTCGGCCGAGCGCGTGAGGGCCTGCTCGTCGACGAGGCTGAGGAGCCGCCACAGGTACTCGTCGCCCGGCTCGGGCTCGGGGTTCGTCCAGGTGAAGACCACCTGGTCGCCCTCGCGCGTGCCGCGCACGTCGGTCGCCGACGGCACGACGTCCGCCAGGGAGTCCACGGGCTGCACGTCCGGTGCCCCGGTGGCCACCGGGTCGGTGTCGTCCCCGTCCGGCTGACCGCCGAGCAGGACGGCGGCGCCCACCCCGAGCGCGGCGACGGCCACGACGGCGACGACGACGGCCGTCCGCCGCCGCCCGCGGCCCGCCGGCGTGTCGTCGTCGGGCGCCGCGTCCTGGGCGCCGGTGCCGGCGGCGACGGGCCGGTGGAGCGTCTCCTCGACGGCCGGCGGCGCCGGCACGTCGACCCACGCGCTGCGTCCACCGCGCACGATGGTCCGGGCCATGGGCGGGGTCGTGTCGCCCTCCAGCGGGTCCGCGCCGGCCGAGGCGACGCCCGGCCGGGGAGTCGGCGCGGACGGGGTGGACGGCGCGGGCGCCGGGGCGTGCGCGGGCGCCGGGCGTCCGCCCGTCGTCCCCGGCGGGCGGTCCGGCGAGATGCTCTGCACCCGCCGGATCCGCGTCCCGGGCTCGTCGTCGTCGCGCGCCTCCTGCTCGACGACGACGTCGTCCTGCACGGAGACCGGGGTGGCGCCGAAGCCGAGCTCGGTCTGCACCTGCTGCAGCGCGCGGGCGAAGGCGAGCGCCGAGGGGTAGCGCTGGTCGGGACGCTTGCCCATCGCGGTGGCGAGCACCCGCTCGAGCGACGCCGGCACGTCGGCGCGGCCGATCGGCGGGACCGGCACGCTCTCGATCCGGGCCATGAGGTCCGCGGACGTGTTGGACCGCCCCGGCAGCTCGAACGGCGAGCGACCCGCGAGCAGCGTGTACACCGTGGCACCCAGGGCCCACACGTCCGTCGTGACGTCGGCACGCGGCGGGTCGTCGAAGGACTCCGGCGGGCTCCACGGGAGCGACATGCCCTCGGGCCCCGCGCTGTCCTCGACGGTGGAGGCGATGCCGAAGTCCGTCAGCTGCGGCTCGTTGTACTCGGTGAACAGGATGTTCTGGGGCTTGATGTCGCGGTGCAGGATGCCGGCGCGGTGGGCGGTCTCGACCGCCCCGGCGATCTCGACGCCGATCCGCAGCGACTCCTGGAGCCCGAGCGGCGCCTGGCGGTAGCGGACCCCGAGGTTCGCGCCCGGGCAGAACTGCATGACCAGGTACGGACGCCCGTCGGCGGCCCGCCCCACCTCGAAGATGTTGACGATCGAGGGGTGGCTCGACAGCTGGGCCATGAGGTCGGCCTCGGCGTCGAACCCCGCGAGCGCCGCCGGCGAGAGCATGCTCTCGAGCAGCACCTTGATCGCGACCTTGCGCCGCGGCTTGTGCTGCTCGTAGAGGAAGACGTCGGCGAACCCGCCGGACCCCAGCAGCCGCTGGTAGGTGAAGCCCTCGAGCTGCGGCGGCGCCGACGGGGCGCGGCCCGGGCTCACGGGAGCCCCACGAACGTGAGCAGGGCGCCGTCGCCGAGGTCGAGCACGTCGTCGGACCGCAGCAGGACGGGGACCTGGGGGTCGAGCCGCCGCGGGTCCTGCCCGTCGCGGAACAGCACGGTGCCGTTCGAGGAGTCCAGGTCGACGGCGAGCACGTGCCAGTCCTCGAGCCGGATCGCCACGTGGCTGCCCGACACCTCGCCCTGCGGGCTCGGCACCGTGAGCACCCGCGGCACCTCGCCGGAGACGCGGGACACCTTGGGCCGCCGCCCGACGACGTAGGACCCGTCGAGCTGGACCACCTCGCCGCCCGACACCTGGACGGCGCCGAGCGCGGGGCGGGCCACGCGGGACGCCTCCCCGGTGACCTGCCGGCCGCAGACCCAGCAGTCGCCGCGCTCGGGCGGGTTCGCGTGGCCCGACAGGCAGATACGGGCGAGCACGCCGTGGCCGCCCGACGACGGCGCGGGCGCGTCGGGCGCGCGGCCGTGGGCGCGGGCGGCCCGCAGCGCCGCGATCGCGGCCGGGCCCATCGTGCGGCCGTCGTGCAGCGCATCCGCGACGGCGCCGTGCTCGGCCTCGTCGGGCTCGCGCACGGCGGCGTCCTCGATGGCACGCATCTGCGTCGCCCCGAACAGGTGCGCGTACCCGTCGGCCGCGTCGTCGGCGTCCTCGCGGGCAGCGGCCGGCTCGTCGTCGAGCGGGAGGAGGCTCCACGTCGTGCCGCCGAGCGTGACGTCCGGCACGGGCTGCGGCTCGGGTTCCGGCGCGGGCTCCGGCGCGGCCTCGGGTTCCGGCTCGGGCACGGGTACCGGCTCGGGCTCGGGTTCCGGCTCGGGGACCGGCACAGGCGCGGGCACGGGCTGCGGTTCGGGGACCGACACAGGCTCCGGCTCGGGCACGGGCTCCGGCACCGGCTCGGGCTCCGCGACCGGCCTGGGAGCGGGCGTCGACACGAGCACGGGCGTCGGCAGGGGCTCCGCCGTCCGCGCGACCACGAGCGCGCCCGCCCGCACGACGCCCGCGGACACCGGCAGGGCCGGGCCGTCGCCGAGCGCACCGACGGAGCAGCGGACGGCGCCGGGCACGCGCTCCTCGCGCCACGTCACGACGCCGCGCCCGTCGAGGCGCGCGTCGTCGCCGGTCTCGCGTGCGATCTCCACGGAGAGCGGTCCGCGCACGAAGACCTGTACGCCGTCGTCCTGCCAGGCGAGCAGCAGGAAGTCGGGGAGGTCGCCGGTGCCGATGGGCGCGCCGGCGACGATCTCGCCGAGCACCCTGGCCAGGCCGGCCCCCTCGGTCAGCCGCTGCTCGAGCGCGAGCGCCAGCTCCACCCCGCCGGCCGGCAGCAGCAGGGCCGCCGCATCGGTGACGACGGCGAGCCCCTCGCCAGGTGCGTACAGGCAGCGCATCACGGCCTCCGTCGGGCGGTCGGCTTGGTGTCGCCGTCGGGCTCGTCGACGCCGTCGTCGGGGCGGCGCTGCGCCGTCCCCTGGTCCGCGCCCGCGTTGCCGCCGTCGACGACGACGGCCGTCACGTTGTCCCGGCCGCCGCGCGCGACGGCCTCCCGGACCAGGCCCTGCGCGGCCGCCACCGGGTGCGGCTCGCCGCGAAGCAGCTCCGCGATCTCGTCGTCGGTGAGCTCCGCCGTCAGGCCGTCCGAGCAGACCAGGACGCGGTCGTGCGAGCCGATCGGCAGCAGCCAGAAGTCCGCCTCGGACCAGCCGCCGGCGCCGAGCGCCCGGGTGACGACGTGCCGCAGCGGGTGCTCGGCGACCTCGGCCTCGGTGATGTCGCCCGCCTCGACGAGCTCCTGGACCTCGGAGTGGTCGACGCTGATCTGCTCGAGGCGGTCGTCGGCCAGCCGGTACGTGCGCGAGTCGCCGACGTTGACCACCAGCCAGTAGGGCTCACCGCCCTGCCACGTCACGACGACGCCGCTCAGCGTGGTCCCCGCGTCGCGGCCGGGCGGCGCCTCGATCGCCTCGACCCGCGCGCGGGCGCGCGCCACTGCCTCGTAGACCTCGGCGGGCGAGACCTCGCGCCCGGCCAGGTCGGCGAGGGCGGCGATGGCGGCGCTGCTGGCGCGCTCGCCCGCCGCGTGCCCGCCCATGCCGTCCGCGACGACGAACACGGGCGCCGTCGCGACGTGGGAGTCCTCGTTCAGCGGCCGCACCCGCCCGGCGTCGGTGGCGGCACCGGCGGCGAGGACCAGGTCGGCGGTGGCGACCATCAGGAGACCCGCGCCACGAACGACCGCTCGCCGAACCGCACGGTGGCGCCGTCGGGCACGACGACGCGGCGGCCCGCCGGGACCGGCTCGGGCGCGGCGCCCGGGACGAGCAGCTCCGTGCCGTTCGTCGAGCCCTTGTCCTCGACCCACAGGCCGCCGTCGTCGGTGCCGAAGGCCAGGTGGGTCTTGGACACGGACATGTCGGGGTCGGTGATCGCGACGAGGTGCTCCACCTGCTCGCCCGCCGCGGCCTCGGGCGCCCGCCCGACGATGCCTCGACCGGTGACGTGCACGACCTCGCCGGTGTCGAACGCCAGGCGGTGGCCGCCGCGGCGTGACGCACGCGGGGACAGCCGCGTGTGCACCAGGTCGTCGTCGGCCTCGGGCGCGGCCGGCGCCGGGGCGGCCGCGGGCGTCGCGGCCACCGGGGCGGCGTACGCCTGCTCGGGTGGCGCCGGCGCGAACCCGGGCACGTCGGCGATCAGCCCCTGCGCGGGCGGCACCACGGCCGCGACCGGGGCCGGGCTCGGCGCCACGACCGGCGCGGGCATCGGCGCGGGCATCGGCGGCTGGACGGGCTGCGGCATCGGCGCGGCGACCGGGGCGGCCGTCGGCATCGGCGCCACGATCGGCGCCGGCGTCGGCGGCTGGACCGGCTGCGGCATCGGCGCGGCGACGGGAAGCGCGGTCGGCGGGGCCGCGGGCCGGGCGGACCCGGCGCGCGCGCGGACGACGGTCGTCCCGGACGCCTTCTCGTGCCAGCCCTGGCGCAGCGGGCCCTTGTCGAACACGCCGGTGCCGGCGAGCGCCATGACGACGGCCGCGTTGAGCAGCGACGTCCCGATGGTCGCCACGAGCCCGAACAGGAAGAGCAGCGCCACCACGCTGCTGAGCAGCGTGACGGGGAACGAGATCGCGCCGAGCACCAGCCGCGACAGGAAGATGCGGCCGACGCCCGGCGCCTGCCCGGTGGCGGCGTCCACGGTCCGCGTCCCGGTGACGACGTTGCCGACCCGCCTGCCGGTGCGTCCCTCCCAGATCCAGGCGACGACGAACCAGATCAGGACGAGGAGCTGGGGCAGCTGCGTCGCCAGCATCGAGCCCGTGTCGAAGCCGAACGTGCGCCAGAACCACACGACGGAGCTCCCGCGGGTGAGGAGGACGGCCCCGAGGACCGTGATCGCGCTGACCGCCGCCATCTCCACCAGCCACGACAGCGCGCGCAGGCCGGGCGAGGCGATCTCGACGCCCGCGGCCCACGCCGGGGGGACCCCCTGCATCCCCCCGACGCGCGGACCGGGCCCGTACCCGGGCGGGTAGCCGGGTGCGTAGCCGACGCCCGGCGCGGGGCCGGGCCCACCGACGAACGGCGCGGCCGCTCCGCCGGGCACGGTCGTGCCGCACCGGGGGCAGAAGGTCGCCCCGGCCGGCACGGGCGAGCCGCACGCGGCGCAGAAGTGGGCCTGCTCGTTCATCGACGTCCTCCTCTGATGCGGGCGAGCGCGGAGCCGCGCCGTCCGTCCTGCCTCCACCTGAGCGAGCGGACCGAGAACCGCGCGGCGAGGCGCCGCCAGCGGCCCTGGCCGCCGCGGAGCTCGGCCAGGAGCCGGTCCACCTCGGCCCAGAACGCCTCGACCTCGGCGTCGGTCGGCTCGACGGAGCCGAAGACCACCTGGTCCACGCGGTCCGCGACCGCGACCATCAGCGGGCCGCCGTACTCCGGGGCCAGTCCGGTCGCCGTCTCGCGCCGGGTCGCGCCAGGGCGCAGCGGCGCGCCGAGGTCCAGCGCCGTGTCGGCGACCTCGCGCCAGCCCCCGCACACGCGCACCACCGGGTGCGCGGCCCGCCGACGACGGCGCCGCCGTCGTGCCTTCGCGGCCGCCACCAGGACGAGCGGGCCGACGAGCACCAGCACCGGGATGCCGATCGCCGCCGCGAGCCGCAGGTAGGCGCCGAGGTCGACGCCCTCGTCCTCCTCCGCGACGTCGTCCTCCTGGGCGAGCGGGGGCCGCGGGGCGACCTCGGGCTCCTCGGGTGGCGGCGGCTCGTCGAGCGCGGCGGGCTGCGGCTCGCGGTTGGACCGCGGCTGCTGGTCCTGCGGGACGTTGTCCTCGCTCGGGGTGACGTCCACGGGGACCCAGCCGGCGCCGTCGACCGCGACCTCCAGCCACGCGTGCACGTCCGTCCCGCGCAGCTCGACCGGCCCGGCGCCGGTGCCCGTGGCGTCCGGGTACAGGCCCATGACGACGCGCGAGGAGTAGCCGAGCGAGCGGACCATGAGCGCGGCGGCGACGGCGTACTGCTCGTCGTCGCCCACGGGCGGGTCGCTGGAGAGCAGCCGGACGAGGCGCGCGGCGCCGTGGCCGGGCGGCGACGGGGGCTGGCCGTCGAGGCCGTCGGAGAACACGCCGTCGGTGAGCAGCCGGTCGCGCACCAGCCCGATCTGGGCCAGCCCGTCGGTCTCGGTGCCGACGAACGAGCGGGCCGCCTGGTCCACGACGTCGACGCGGTACTGGGCGGCGGCACCGGCGTCGCGCGTGGGCGCCGCACCGGTGAGGTCGGCGAGCGCGCGGGTCTCGGGGACGACGGCCGTCACCGCGTAGGTGTCGCCGGTGGCCAGCGGCCGGGTGGCGAGCATCGTGCCGGTCTCGCCGTTGACGTAGAGGGTGCGCTCGGCGCCGTCGCCCGCCGCGGGGAGGTCGACGGCCACGGGGACGCCGGGCGAGGGCAGCCACGGGCCGCGGTACTCGCCGACGGTCACCTCGACCCGGCTGGGCTCGTCGGCCGCGACCGGGGCGTCGGGGTCGCCGAGCACGGTGTCGGCGAGCTCGAAGGACCCGGCGGTGCCCGGGCCCGTGCGGTCGCCGCCGGCGACACCGAGCACTGTGCCGTCGTACGCGTCGAGCACGGCCAGGCGCAGCCGCGCGCCGGCCGGCAGGGCGTCGACGGTGAAGAGGACGTCCTCCTCCTGGTCCTTGACGTACCGCCGGAACGACTGCAGCGGGCTCGCGTACTGGCGCAGGTCGAGCGGCGGCTCCACCTGGTCGCGCAGCACCTGCCGCGACTGGGCCCCGGCGACGACGGGTCCGGCCAGCGCCACCGTGGCCGCGACGGCGGCGACCATGACGGCCGCCTGCGCGCCGCGGCGCCGGCTCAGCCGCCGCGCGTCGGCGCGGTCGTCGACGGTCTCGGTGGACGCGGGGACGGCCGGCCGACGCGCGGTGGAGACCCGGCGCCAGGCGAGCCACCCGCAGGCGAGCACCGCGAACGCGCCGCCCTGCACCACCGGCCAGGCGGCCTGCGACGTGCCCAGCAGGATCATCCCGACGAGCAGGGCCCCCAGCGGCAGGAGCGCCCACTCGGCGCGCCGCACCCGCAGCGCGAGCGAGACGGCCAGCACGACGGCGACGAGCCCGGCCAGGAGCGGCACGACCACGAGCTCGGGGAACGCGAGCACGGGGGTCGGCGCCGTGACGAAGCCCTTCCAGGCGCGCACGGCGTCGAACGCGAGGGCGCGGAAGGTCGCCGCGCCGGGCACGACGCCGCCGAGCGTCGTCCCCGGGCGCGCGAACGGGCCCGCGACGAGGAAGTAGCCGAGCACGGTCGCGCCGGCGACGGCGAGCGCCGGCCACCGCCAGGCCGCGCCCGCCCAGCCCACGACGGCGCCGAGCAGGACGCCCGCCGCGGCGGCGGGCACGAACCACGCGCCGCCGAACGCGGGCACCAGGCAGGCCAGCGCGGTGCCCGCCAGTGCGAGCACGACGACGACGTCGACGAGGGCGACCGGGCGCCGCGCGCGCGTGGCCGTGTGCGTGGCGGTGCGCGTCCCGGTGGGCGGGCGGCTCTCGGCGCGCCTGCCGGGCCGGGCGCTCACGCGTCCCCCAGCCGGCGCATCGCGACGGGCAGGTCCTCGAGGGCGCCGATGGTGAGCACCGTCAGCTCGGCGACGGACCGGCGGGAGGGCTCGGCACCGCTCTCGCAGCGGACGGCGACCCCGGCGACCTCGATCGGCAGTCGCGCGGACGCCGCCCGCAGCCGCGTGACGCTCGTCCCCGAACCGACGACGAGCATGGCGATCGAGGCGCCGGGGGCCGCCGTCGCCAGGGAGCCGGCGAGCGCGACGACGTCCGTGCGGCGCGCCGATGGCTGGACGCGCGTCAGGTCGTCCAGGAGCCGGCCGGCCGTCCTGGTCTGGAGGGTGCCCGACTGGGTCAGGACGGTGAGGTCGCGCTCCTCGCGGAACGCGTGCAGGCCGAGCGAGCCGGCGACGCAGACGGCGAGCTCGAACTCGTCCTCGTCGGATCCGTAGTCGGCGACGTGCGTGGACAGGCCCACGGCCAGGTGGGACCGCCGCGTCTCCTCGTACTGGCGGACCATGAGCTGCCCGGTCCGGGCCGTGGACTTCCAGTGCACGTGCCGCCGGTCGTCGCCGACGACGTACTCGCGCAGCGCGTGGAAGGACACGTCCGACGGCGACAGGTCGCGGCTGGGGCGCCCCTCGAGGTCCTTGAAGAACCCGGCGGAGGTGCCGGCCAGCGACACGGTCCGGGGGTGCACGAACAGGTCGATGGGGTCGGTCCAGCGCACCTCGCGCCGCGCCACGCCCAGCGGGTCGGCGCGCACCGAGCGCACCGGCCCGACGGCGATCACCGCGCGTCGGGAGGTGGGCACGGCGAACAGGTCCTCGTGGGTGGCGCCCGGCCCGAGCCGCGGGAGGGCGAACGTCGCGAGGTTGGCCCCGACGGGGAGCTCGATCTCGGCGGGCAGCGTGCCGCGGGCCGACGTGTTGGCCACCTCGACGCGGCCGACGGCGCGCTCTCCCACGACCACGCGGCGGTGCGCCAGCTCGAGCCGCACGGCGTACGGGGACCGGCCGACGAGGAACACGCCCGCGACCACGACGACGGCGGCCACGCCGACGGCGACCACCCGCAGCTCGTCCCAGCCGTACCGGCCACCGGCCCACCAGGACGCGCCTGCCACCGCGAGGAGCAGCACGCCCAGCCCGCCGACGGCGAGCCCGCCCGGCCGCCAGCCCCGCACCCCCCGCAGCCCGCGCCCGACGACGTCGGTCACCTGCTCGCGGGCGCGCAGCAGCGCCGGCGGGACCGCGAGCCGGAGGCGGGGTGGCCGGAGGGCGGCCAGCCGGTCGAGCACCTGGGTCATGCGACGGTCCGACGCTCCTGGGGGGCGGCCACGTCGGCGAGGACGCGGCCGAGGACGCCCGCGGCGGTGGCACCGGCGAACTCGGCCTCGGGGTCGAGGACGAGACGGTGGTTCCAGACCGGGTGCGCGAGCTCCTTGATGTCGTCCGGCAGCACGAAGGTGCGCCCGTGCGCGGCCGCCCAGACCTTGGCGGTGCGGATCAGGGCGAGCGCGCCGCGGACGGAGACGCCCAGGCGCGTGTCGGCGTCGTCGCGCGTGGCGCGGGCCAGGTGGGAGACGTACTCGAGGACCGTGGGGTCCACGTGGACGTCGGAGGCGAGCGCCGCCATCTTGATGACGGCGTCGGTCGTGATGCGTGCCGGCAGGTGCGACGCCGGGTCCTTCTCCTTGGCGCCGCTGAGGATCTCCACGGTCGCCAGGTGGTCGGGGTAGCCGATCTCGGTCTTCATGAGGAACCGGTCGAGCTGCGCCTCGGGCAGCCGGTAGGTGCCGGCCTGCTCGATGGGGTTCTGGGTCGCGATGACCATGAACGGCGCGGGAGCGCGGTGGGTGGTGCCGTCGACCGTGACCTGGCCCTCCTCCATGACCTCCAGGAGGGCGGACTGCGTCTTGGGCGAGGCGCGGTTGATCTCGTCCGCGAGCACGATCGAGGCGAAGATCGGGCCGCGGTGGAAGTCGAACGTGCGGCTCGCCTGGTCGTAGATCGACACGCCCGTGACGTCGCTCGGCAGCAGGTCCGGGGTGAACTGGATGCGGTTGTGGGTGCCTTGCACGGTCGCCGCGATGGCGCGGGCCAGCGACGTCTTGCCGGTGCCGGGCGCGTCCTCCAGGAGCAGGTGTCCCTCGGCGAGCATGCAGGTGAGAGCGAGGCGGACCACCTGGCTCTTGCCGAGCACGGCGTGCCCGATGTTGTCGACGAGCGCCTCGAACGTCTGGTGGAACCAGGCCGCCTGGTCGGGCGTGGGTGCAGGGTTCATCGAGTTCTCCTTGTTCACCACGTGATCCATGGCGTCGTGATCACGCCGATCACCTCGAGACGGACCCGGGTACCCGAGTAGCCGTAGTAGCAGGGGCTCTGGATCGTTCCGTTGGCCGGGACCGAGACGGGCTGGGTGGTGTAGTAGACGCCCTCGCCGCCGTTGTCGGACCAGCAGGCCAGGCGATAGGACCCCGCCGGGACGTTGGTGACGGTCAGGTTGATGTAGGCGCATGCCGCACCGGTGCACACCGCGTCGTTCATGCGGGCGCCCTTGGACGCCGTCGCGGACATCGGCGGCGGGCCGCTGCTCGCCGAGGCGCTGCGGCTCGCGGTCGTCTGCCCACAGCCGTCCGTCGCGTACGCCTCGATCGAGTGGCCCTGGCTGTAGCCGTTGCCGACGCTCCCGCTCCACGAGGTCGCCGCCGTCTGCCACGCGCCGCCGTCGACGCGGTAGTGCAGCGTCACACCGCACCCGTTCGCTGTGGCGGTCGCGGCGAGGCTGACGCTCGTCGCGCCTCCGGTCGCACTGACCGACGGCTGGGCCAGCGGCCCGTAGGGCGCGACGCCGGAGCCGGACGCGTTGTTCCCCGTGTACCCCGCGGCGACGGCCGGGCCGACGTACTGCGCGCCGTCCACGGTGGAGACCGCGCGGACCTGCACGGAGTAGGTGGTGCCGTTCGCGAGGCCGCCGACCTGCCGGTTGCCCGCGAGCGCCCCCCAGCCACCGCCGCTGAGCGACACCTGGTAGCTCATCTGCCCGGCGGTGGCGCCGTTGCGCGGCGCGTCGCCGAAGGCCAGGGCGAGGGTCCCGTTCCCGCCGGTCGCCGACGCCGTCAGGCCGGTCACGGCGCCCGGCGGCACCACGGCCTGGCGCGGGGCGGACGGCGCGCTCGGCGCGGAGTCCCCGGCCTTGTTCGTGGCGACGACGCGGTAGGTGTACGGCGTCTCGGAGGTGCTCACGGTGACCGCCTGCGACAGCGCGGTCCCGGCGTCCAGGGTCTGCTCGGGCAGCGCCCCGCCGTGGAACACCTGGAGCGTGTACCGCTTCACGGCGTCGCCGTTGTCGGACGCCGGCGCGGCCCACGAGACGAGCATCTGGGCCGAGCCGCCGACGGGCTCGAGCATCGACGTCGTCGGTGTGCCGGGCGCGTCGGGCACGCCCGCGGGGATCTCGGCGGCGGAGTACGCGCTCCAGTCGGACGGGCCGGCGTTGTTCACGGCCTGCACGCGCACCCGGTAGGCGGTGCCGTTGTCGAGGCCGTCCCAGACGATCGACGTCCCGGTCACCCCGGCGCGCTGCCCGATGCCGGACGACGGCGGCGGGGAGATCTCGAGGGTCACGGACGCGATCGCTGACCGCTCGCCGCCGTAGTCGCGGTTCGACCAGCTGACGGTGAGGCTGTGGTCGCCGAAGACCAGGGTGGGCGGTGCGGGCGGGTCGGGGACGGCGTCGGGCCGGATCTCGCCGGACTGCGCGGACGGCTCGGACGGGCCGACCTCGTTCACCGCGACGACCGTGAAGCGGTACGGGCGGTCGTTGGTGAGGCCGTCGACGGTGCACGTGGTCGCCGGGCAGGCGCGCGTGCCGCCGCCCTCGCCGAGGATCGACACCTCGTAGCCCGTGATCTCGGCGCCGTTGTTGCGCGGCGGCGCCCAGGACAGCACGGCGGTGTGGCTGCGGACCTCGACCACGGTCGGGGTGCCAGGCGCGTCGGGCACGCCGCGCACGGTCAGCCGCACCCGGCCGACGACCTGCCGCGAGGGGTCGCCCGTCGCGTCCGCGACGGTATAGGCGACGACGACCGTGCCCACGAACGTCTCCGCGGGAGTCACCGTGACCGTCCGCCCGTCGGTGCTCACGTCGGCCGTGCCGGACTCGAGCAGGACGGCGGCGACCTCCAGGCGCTCGCCCGGGATCGGCGAGACGTCGTTGTCGAGCACGGGGACCTGGTACGTCTCGCCCTGGTTGGCGTCGTCGACGACGTCGTCCACGACCGTCGCGAGGGGCGCGCCGGACGCGGTCACCGTGACCGTCGCCGTCGCGGCCGTCTCGCTCTCGCCGTCCGAAGCGACGACGGTGAAGGTCAGCACGGTGCCCACCGGCGTGCCCGCGGCGGGCTCGAGCGTCAGGACGCCGTCGGCGGCGACCCGCACGGTCAGCGCGGCGGGCACGTCCTCGGTCCGGAAGGTCAGGGGGTCGTCGTTCGGGTCGGACGCGTACCGGCCGAGCTCGACAGCGGTCTCCTCGCCGAGGGCCGCGTCGACCGCGAGGCCCAGCAGCTCGGGCGGCTCGTGGCCCGACGGCGTCACGTCGATCGGCAGCGACAGCGTGGCGCGGCGCCCGGTCGGGTCGTCGACCGTGCGCGTGTCGATCACCTCGACCGTGAGCGCGGCGGGCCCGTAGTAGTCCGGGTCGGAGACGAAGGAGACCGTGTGGTCGTCGACGAGCCCCGGCGTCCCGCGCAGCGCCTGCAGCCGCTCGGCCTGCGTCACGCGCACCACCCGGCCGGCCGCGACCACGACGACGTCGGTCAGGTCCACGCGCAGCTCCTCGCCGCTCACCACCGTGAGCGGGGCGAGGTCGGCGCGCAGCGTGGGCCGCTGGCCGTCGGTGCCGGGCACCCACACGAACGCGCTCGCGCGCAGACCGTCGGGGTCGGTCACCGTGTAGCGCACCGCCTGCGCCGTCGGGAGGACGGGCACCGAGAGGACGCCCGCCCGCGCGGTGACGCCGACCGTGTCGGTGGCGACGGTGAGCGTGCCGACCGACCCGTCGGGGTCCTCGTCGTTGTCGAGCACCGCGACCTCGACCTGCGTGCGCCCGAGGACGTCCGCGGGGGACATCCGGTCGTCGCGGGCGACGGGCGGCTGGGTCGGCGCCTCGGCCGTGACCTCGACGGTGAGCACGCCGGTCGCGTGACCGACGCCGTCGGACACCCCGTAGCGCACCGCGTAGGTGCCGGGCTGGGCGGGGGTGCGGACGAGGAGCCGGTCGCCCTCGACGTCGACGGTCAGGCCGTCGCTCGGCTCCGGTTCGCCGTAGAAGCCGAGCGTGCCGCCCTCCGGGTCGACGTCGTTGGCCAGGACCGGGACGGAGATCTCCCGCGAGGGCCGCGTGGCCCGGTGGTCGTCGACGGCGACGGGCGGCGCGTTCGCGGCCACCTGGGACGCGATGCCGACGAGCACGACGCCGTCGGCGGACGCGCCGAGCCGGTCCGTGACGGTGTACGCGAACGAGTCGGTGCCGACCGCGCCGCGGGCGGCCTCGTACTCGACCCAGCCGTCGCCGATGGCGGTGACGCGGCCGAGCCCCGGCGCGCGCGAGACGCCGTCGAGCTGCACCGAGTCGCCGTCGGGGTCGATGCCCGCCAGCGGGATCGCGATGCGCGAGCGCTGCCCGGAGAGCACGCGCGCGGTGACCGTGACCGGCGTCGGCGCGGCGTTGGAGGCGGCGTCCACGGGCGTGACGTGGACGGTGATCTGGGCGGAGTCCTTGTGCCCCTGGCCGTCGCGCACCGTGTAGGTCGCGTAGGCCGTCTGCGGGGTGGTGCCGGCCTGGAAGCGGACCACGCCCTCGCTGACGAACATCGTGCCGGCGGCGGCGTCGGGGGCCTCGGCGAGGTCGGGCTCGACGGTGATCGGCAGGCCGTCCGGGTGCGTGTCGTTGGCCAGCACGTCGATGGTCGCGACGTCGCCGGCCCGGACCGTCACCTCGTCCTCGGCGGCCTGCGGGGACTGGCTCTCCCCCTCGCGGGTGACGGGCACGACGACGACCTCACCGCGCGTGCTCGCCTGCCCGTTGGAGACCGTGTACGCGACGGTGAAGGACTGCGGGCCCGGCTGGACGGCGGACAGCCGCAGCACGGCGTGGTCGAGCACCGCGACGGAGACGCCCGCACCCGGGGCCGCCGCGGCGGACTGCAGCACGAGCACGCCACCGGTCGGGTCGACGTCGTTCGCGAGCACGTCGACGAGCACCGAGCCGTCGCTCGGCAGGAGCGCGCGGTCCCGCACCGCGACGGGCGGCTCGGCGACGGCGTCGTCGGGGGCGACGTCGACGCGCACCAGCCCGACGGCGACCGCGGGGCCGTCCGTGACGAGGTAGGTGAGGTAGTACACGCCGGCGGTCGGCGCGGTGAACGTGATGGTGCCCGCCTCGAGGTTGCGGTCGAGGGTCACGCCGGCGACGTCGTCGACACGCGCCAGCCGGAGCTGGTCGCCGTTCGGGTCGGTGTCGTTGTCGAGCGGGCGGATGCTCGCCTCGCGGCCGGCGACGGCCGTGAGGTGGTCGACGGCGGCGAACGGCGGCTGGTTCTGGCCGGCCGGCAGCACCGTGATCTCGACGGTGCCGTCGGTGGTCTCGCGCCCGTCGGTGACCTGAACGGTGACGGTCTTCGCGCCCGTCTCGACGCCACCGTCGATGAAGGTCAGGGTGCCGTCGGCGGCCGAGCGGACGCTGTCCCCGGCCGACGACGTCGCGGCGCCGACCAGCTGGAGGACGTCGCCGTCGGGGTCCCGCCAGTCGCCCAGGACGTCCACCTCGACGGTGCCGCCCTGCCCCACGGACGCGCGCGTGCTGCGCAGCTGGACGGGCGCGCCGTTCTGGTCCGGCGCGCGCACGGTGAGCGTGACCGACGCGGTGTCGCTGCCGCCGCGGCCGTCGTCGAGCGTGTAGTCGAACGTGGCGGACCCGGTGGCGTCCTCCGGGACGGCGACCTGCAGGCCCGCCCCGTGGCCGATCGCCTGCACCTGGCCGAGCGCCGTGCCACCGTCGGGCGTGGCGGCGAGGATGTCGCCGTCCGGGTCGGTGTCGTTGTCCAGGACGGTGAGGATCGTCGTCCGGCCGGGCCGCACGCCGAACGCGTCGTCGCCGGCGACGGGCGGGCGGTTGGGCAGGTCCCGCTCGGCGAGGATGCGCTCGGTCTCGGTGGCGGCGTCGTCGGTCTCCTCGGCGGAGCTGTCCTCGGCCGGGGCGAGGTCGTCCCACTCGTCCGACATGACGTAGTCGAGGTCGGCGAGCCAGACCGTGCCCGTGGCCAGGTCGTTCAGCACGACGTAGCCCCGGTTGACGCGGTAGCGCAGGTCGCCGGACGTCGCGGGCAGCGTGTCCGTGTAGGGCTCGTCGCCGTCGCACAGACGGACGACGTCACCGGTGGACCACGCGCCGTACGTGCACGCGCCGACGCGAACCGGCGGGGCCGGCGTGCCGGAGGCGCCGACCACCCGCGGCTCGCCACCGCCGAGCGGCTGCAGCACGAGGCCCTCGCTCGTCGCGACCGCGACGGCCCCGGCCGCGACGCCGGGCTCCTGCAGGCGCGCGTCCTCGCCGGGCACGGTCACGGTGGCGTCCGGCAGGTGCAGGACGCCGGCCCCCTCGTCGAGCACGACGGCGGACCCGCCGACGGCCGTCACCTGCAGCGGGCCGTCAGGCCCGACCTCGAGGGAGCGCGTCGACGTGTCGCCGGGCACGCCCGCCTCGGTGCGCACGGTCGTGAGCGTGGCGGCGGCCGGGTCGGCGACCAGCACCGCGCCGTCCGCGCCGACGGCGACGTCACCGCCGTCGGCCACCGTGGCGACCGGCTCGCTCTCCGGGTCGAACGTCATCAGGGCGTCGGCGGGCAGCGCCCACACGGACCCGCCCGGGACCCACACCGCGACGGTGGCGCCGCCCAGCTCGACGCGTGCGCCGTCGGGCAGCGAGACCGAGCCGGCGGGCTGGACGGCCGCCGGGTCCACCTGGCTGACCGTGCCGCCCTGCGGGTCGACCAGGAGCACCAGCCCGCCGTCCTGGAGGACGTCGAGCGCGGTGGAGCCGCCGACGACGGCGCCGTCGACCGCCTGCGCCTCGTAGTTGAACCGGCCGAGCTGCATCTCGGACGCACGGGTCACCCACACGCCGCTGTCGTGCAGCTCGACGTCGGTGGTCGAGTACCCGGGGTTGGCGAGCGCGAGCGCCACGACCGCCGTGGACATCGCGGACAGCCCTGCCACGGAGGGCGCCGTGCGCCGGAACCGTGCCCTCATGGCGTCCTCCTTCGAGCGGTCGACCGCCGCACGTCCGGGTCAGGGCAGGGGCCGCTGACGCGCCGACCGTAGGAGCGGGGGGATGGGGCGGACGATGGGGAGAGCTCCCCATCTCGCGTGCCCCCTCCGGCGGACGAGATGGGGAGAACTGCCCATCGCCGGGAACACTCGACGGGCCGGTGTGGAGCGACAAGTCCCCCGAATCGGGGACGACTAGGCCGTTCGGGGGACACCTCGTGCTCGCGGTTTCACCCGGTGCCGGACCGGCCCTGGGGGCCCGCGTCTTTGCACGTGAGACGCGTGTCCGACGTGTCCGGAGATGCCAAGACAAGGCCGGACGCGCCGGACGGCCCGCGCCCGGCGCCCCCTGGGCAGTAATGGGGGGAGCGCGGCGTCGCCGCGCTCCCCCCACCCCCGGCCCCGGGACCACCCCCATGAACCAGCACTGCTCGGTGCGCTCGGTGCGCACCACCGGCGTCACGCTCGCCGACGTCAGTGGCGGCGTGCTGCGCGTGCTGCGCTCGAGCCGCGGCGTCCGGGGCACGCTCCGCCTGAGCGAGGGTGCGCTCACGGTGCGCGGCGCGGCGGACGCGGGCGACGACGTCGTCGAGCTGCCGCTCGCCTGGGTGGACGACGCGCACGGGCGTCAGCCGCGCGGCCTCCTGCGCCCGGGCCTGCTCATCGTGGGCGCGCAGGACCCGGCCACGGGCCAGCAGCTGTCCGTGGTCGTCACGACGGCGCGCGGGGTGGACGCGATCGCCGCCGCCCGGGAGGTCGCCGACGCGGCGGCCGCGGCGGGCAGGCTCAGGTCAGAGCGGTCCGGCCGGCTGAGGCAGGTGCATCCGTCGAGCCAGGCGGCTCAGTCGGGTCGGTCGGCTCAGTCGACGTCGTAGGCGAGCGAGGCCAGGCGCGGCAGGTGCTCGCGCATCGCGTCGTCGTCGTCGAAGTCCCACATCGGGGCGAGCTCGGGGAGCGCGATCTTCCCGGCGTCGGGCAGCTCCTCGTCGGTGGCGGCCTCGTACGCGTCCCAGGCGACGCCGAGCATCGCCTCGCACTCGAGCTCCTCGCCCCCGGCCAGGGCGCCGCGGACGGCGGGGACCTCGGCGAGCGAGTCGGGGTCGGCGACCGCTGCCTCGAACGTGTCGCGACCCTGCGCGATGAGCCAGCCGCGGAAGTAGTCGAAGCCGTCGTCGGACGCGCCACCGTTGATGAGGTAGGCGGCGGCCCACAGCTCGGTGAGGTAGCTCTCGGCGACCAGGCCGGCGAGCGCGACGTCGAACGCCTCGATCACCTCGGGGTCGCGGTCGGCGAGGGTGCGGACCAGGGTCTCGGCGACGGAGTCGGCGTCGGTGGGGTCGTCGGCCTCGTCACGGGCGGTCTCGATGAGGTCCCAGAGCTCGGTGGAGTCCATGCGCGGAACGCTAGTCGCGTCGGCGGGTGGCGGGGGAGCCGTTCGCGGCGCCCGCGCGGGTTGGCCGGGTGCACCCACCGCTCCCCCCACCCACCCACGCGTGCACCCACCGCCACCCCCCACCCACCCACGCGTGCACCCACCGCCACCCCCAACCCCCAACCACCCACGCGTGCACCCACCGCCGCACTTGGTGCGGGAGTGGCTGGAGTGAGCGGGGGGACAGCACGCGGGTCCCAGGCGCCACTCCAGTCACAAGCGCGGCGGCACGTGCCCGCGCCCGCGCCCGCGCCCGCCGACCATGCCCGCGCCCGACGGCGTTTCGCCCACCCGATCCCCTTTCACCCGACGGCGAACGGTCGATGTGGAACACGAGCGGCAGCGCGGCCGTTCGCAGAGGTGTCACGCCCAGCCGGATCCCCAGATCCGGGTGCGCCGTCCACGAAGCGAGGTACGCCGTCATGCCCGTTGCCACCAGCCAGCCCGCAACCCTGACCCGCCAGGACCGCTGCGACCGCTGCGGTGCCCAGGCCTTCGTGCGCGCGACCCTGCCCGGCGACGGTCTCTCGCTCCTCTTCTGCGGCCACCACTTCCGCGCGCACGAGCTCGCCCTGGTCGCGGCCGGCGCCGAGATCCTCGACGAGCGCCACCGCCTCCACGAGCAGGTCAGCACCCCGGAGGCCTGACCGCCGACGCGCGGGCGCCCTTGGGGTGCCCGCCGACGCACCGCCGCGCGTCCGCGGACCTGTGGACAACCACTTCTCCACCGCCGCCGCGCCCTAGGGTCGTCGCGGATCCGGACATTCCGGACCGCACGACGCCGGGGGGCAGAGGTGACGGACCCGCTCGAGGTCGACTTCGAGGAGCTGCGCGCCGCCGCCCGCGCAGCGTTCGCGGTCGCGGACGACCTCTCGGCCATCGGCAACGCCGAGCCCCTCGCGGCGCGCGACGCCTACGAGTGGTCCCTCGCGCCGTCGACCGGGCGGTTCGCGGCACGCTTCGGCCACTTCGTGCGCGAGCTGGGGCGCAACGCCGACGACGCCGGTGAGGTGCTGCGCATCGCCGCCGAGGCGTACCTGGCCGACGACATCGTCGCGCCGCTCGAGTTCGGCCACCTGGGCGAGGGCCTGCCGAGCGGGGCGCTGGTGTGAACCGGACGGGTGACCTGGCCCGCCTCCTCGCGTCGAGCGGCGACCCCGAGGTCCTGGTGCCGGGCTCCCTCAACGCGCTCTACGGCGACGCGGACGCGCTGGTGCGCCAGTCGGGCGAGCTCACCGCTCTCGCCGACGACGTCCGTCGCCGCACCGTGGGGACGTGGTTCGGGGCGGGGGCCGCGCGCTGGGCCGAGCTCCGACCGGTCCTGGCCGACAACGTCGACGCGGCCGCGGCCGTCTACCTGGTCGCCGCGGATGCGCTCCGGGCGCAGGCAGCGGTGCTGATCCGCGGACGCGCGGTCGCCCTGATCGCCGCGCGGCTGTGGCAGGAGGCGATCCGCGCGGAGACGATGGCCTCGCCCGACCTCGTCTGCGCGCCGCCGCGGCTCTCCCTGCCCGCCGCTGCCCCGCGCATCGGCGTGCCGGCCGGCGCGTCCGTCGCCGTGCCCGGCCGACGCGCGTCGTTCCCGGCCGCCGGAGGCCCGGACCACGACCCGACCGGCCTCCGCGCGCTCGCCACGCGCGTCCTCGCCCTGGCCCACGACGGCGTCGCCCGGCACGCGGCGGACGTGGCGGCGCTGCTCGACTCCCTCTGCAAGGACCTGCCCGACGGCGAGTTCCGGCTGTCGTCCCTCGTGGGTGGGATCGGGCACTGGGTCAAGACGAACACCCTGATGTGGGCGACGACGCACCCGCTGCGATGGGTCGTCGACTTCGAGGGGACGCTGGCCGACGCCAACGCGATGGTCGACGGCGTCGAGGAGACCGTCCGCACGCTCGCCGCCGACCCGCACGAGGCGAACCGCCTGCTCCTCGATTCCCAGCTCTGGCACGACGACCCGGGCCGCTGGATCGGCCAGGCGCTCCCGGACGCGGCCCTGACGGTCGCCGGCCTTGGCCCGACGACGCGCGCGATGCGCCGCCTGGAGGCCCTCACCGTGGCGGCGGAGCGGCGCCTCCCGTGGCCGAGGCCCCGGCCGGAACCTCGCACCTTCACGTCAACCGACCCGCTGGTCGGCGAGACCGCGACCATGCTCGATCACGTGCTCCCCGGCGTAGTCAAGGGCGTCAACCAGGGGGTGCCGACGCTGTACGGTCGCTCGCAGGAGATCGACATCCTCCTGGAGCGCATCGCCATCGAGGTGAAGAGCGGACGCGCCCAGAAGGTCGCCGCGCAACTGGACGCGATCGCAAGCAAGACGGGGTTGACCCCGCTCCTGTACGCGCCCGATCTGCCCAACGTCGCGCGGGCAGGTCTCCTCATGGAAGGTCGCCTCGTGGCACGCAACTTCGACGAGCTACTGCAGATCCTGAGGGAGTTCATGTGAAGAGCGCGTACTTCTTGTCGCACGACCCGCTGCTGTTCGAGAAGGCCCGGCAGGCGGTGCGCGAGACGGGTCGCGACATCTGGCACGGGTGCGAGCTCACGTACGAAGGCGACGACGAACTCCAGGTGCGCGAAGTCGCGACCGATCACCTGTTCACCCTCGAGAACCGCGAGGACCCGAAGTACGGGTACCTCTACAAGTCGCCCCCGCACTACCCCGAGCCTGGCGTCACGATGCCTGACCTCGAGACCGCCATCCCCTACGGCGCGGTCTGCCGCTGGGAGGACCTCTTCGTGCGGCTGGTGCGTGTGATCACCGAGATCTCCGGCGAGCCCGCGTGGATCCTCGACGAGAACGGCGTCATCTGGGACGCGCGCAACGTCGACCCCGATCGCGTGCTCCTCTGACTCCCGGCCCGCGCGGGGCTAGGTGTCTCGCGAACTAGTTGCCGCGGTAAGCATTTCGCGGAAGTGTCCCCCGGCCCGCGCCCCGCCTCGGTCCCTGCTCCGCCGTGAACTCCGCCCGCGCCCGCCTCGATCCCTTCCGCCCCGCGCACTCAGCCCGCCCGCGCCACACCCCCGCCGCGCACCTCACCACCCCGCGTTGCCGGCCAGCTCCAGCGCGATCTCCTGCCACCACTGGCCTGCGGCCGGCCCGCCGTTGCACTGCCCGTCCGACTCGCCCGGCAGCTTGACCCACAGCAGCGCGTCCAGGTGCGTGCCGTCGTCGACCAGGCGAGGCGGCTCACCCAGCGCGCGACCGCGCGGGTTGCACCACTCGCCGTTGGACCCGTTGCCGTTGCGCGACACGTCCACGACGTACCTCGCGCCGCCCGTCAGGGCCGAGACCTGCTCCCCGTACGCGACCGAGTCCGCCGTCGTCTGGTAGTTCGAGGTGTTCAGCGCGAAGCCCGCCGCGTCCGCCAGCCCCACCTCGTTCAGCCGCCGGGCCGCCTCCTCCGCGGACAGCCACCCCGAGTGGCCGACGTCCACGTACACCCGCGCTCCGGCGTCGGACAGCGCCGTCGCCGCGTAGCGCAGGTAGCCCACGCGGTCGCCCTGGCCGTCGCAGTCACCGAGGCCCGCGAGCGCGTCCGGCTCGAGCACCACCCACGGCTGCCCGACGACGGCGCCCGCCACCGCGTCGATCCACGCCGCGTAGTCCGACCCCGCCACCCCGCCCGCGGAGTAGAGCCCGCAGTCGCGGCCCGGGATCGCGTAGACCACGACGACGCCGAGAGCGCCCGCGGCGTCGGCCCGCCCGGTGTAGTCGCGCACGGCGTCGGCGGCCGCGGCGGGGTCGGCGTCGTTGACCCAGAAGGCCTGCGGCGTCGCCGCGATCTTCTCCAGGAGCTCACGCGCGGGGTCGGACGCCGCGGCCGCCGCGATCGCGGCCTGCGTGTCGGGGTTCAGGTAGAGCGCACCGGCCTGGGCGGGCGCGGCGGGTTCGGCGTCGGGCGACGGCGCGGCCGTCTCGGGCGAGGGGGCTGCCTCGGGCGGTGAGGACCGGGTCGCCGTCGGGGTGCTCGCTGCGGTGGGGGCGCCGTCGTCGGCGAGGGCGACCGCGACGACGACCCCGCCCACCGCCAGCACGCCCGCGACCACCACGCCGACGACCCGTCGCCTGCTCACCCGGCCTCCTCACGCTCCCGACGCACCCGCCGGACCCCGATCGGCTAGGGCGCGTCCTCGGGGGGCGCCGGCGTCGCGACGATCCGGACCTCCTCGGGCGGCGGCGTCGCCACGATCCTGCCAGGCAGCGGCGGCATCGTCGGGCGGTGGGGCAGGTCCCCGTCCGGCGTCCGCGCGGGCGGCCGGCCACCGGTCGCGGCGACGCCCGGCGACGGCGCGGCCGGCGCGACGCCGTCGAGGTAGCGCGCGGCCATCCGGTCGTGGTTCGTGGCGAACGACCACACGCCGGTGATCAGGGCGCCGATGCCGATGAGCCACAGCACGACCGCGACGAAGGTGAGGAAGGGCTCGCCCGTCTGCACGGAGAGCCAGCCGACGCCGGGCGCCCCGACGAGCATGAGGCCCAGGCCCCAGCCGAGGGCGTTCGCGGAGGGGACGGCACCGGTGCGGTTCATCGACGGCTCCTTCGCTGGGGCCCTGGTCGTGCGCCGGACGAGCGGCGCGGGCGGCGTTCCGATGATGCCGGGCCAGACGCCACCGCCGCTGACGAATGCGGACCCGCGTTGCCTGGAGCGCGCCCCTCGGCGGGTGCCGTCGAACGTCCGCACAACCCCGGACAACGCCGCGCGCCCTCATCCCGCCCGGGGCCCTCGCGACGCCCGTACGCTGCGGCCGCACCCGCCGACTGGAGCTCTCATGGGACGACCGCATCGATTCGCCGGCAGCCGCCTCGACGCGAGGACGACGCTGCCGCCGAGTCGCATCCTCGACCTCGGCACCGCGGCGGCCGAGGTCGCCGTCGGCAACCGGTGGGACGGGCGCACGGTCACGAACCTGGTCGCCTCGGCGGCCGACGGCGCCGCCTACGAGATCCGCGGCGGGATCGGCCTGAACGCCAAGCACCTGGACTTCCGGCTGACGGTCTCCGACGCGGGCGAGCGTCGCGACGTCGCGACCGTGATCACCTGGTACCGGACGTTGCAGAGCGTCATCTACGGCTTCATCCCGATGGGCCGCAAGACGATGCTGGGGCACCACGCGTACCTGCAGTTCATCGAGGACCTCGCGCAGCGCATCCGTGCCGAGGACCCCGCCGCGACCATCACCATCCGCAAGGGCGAGCAGGTGCTGGCGGCGGTGGGCCAGACCGCGCTCGCGTCGGCTCCCCTGGTCGCACCGGCTCCCGCAGTCGCGTCGGCTCCCGCAGTCGCGTCGGCTTCCGCGGTTGCGGCGGCTCCCCTGCCGGGCCCGACGGCGCCGCCCGCGCCCGGCGGCCGGGCATGCACGTCGTGCGCGGCGGTGGCCTACGACGGCGACGTGTACTGCGGCCAGTGCGGGGCGGTGCTCTGATGGAGTTCCTGGCGATCCTGTCGGGCATCTCGCTCGTGGTGCTGGCCCTGCTGCCGAACGGTGGCCTGACGCCGGGGCGCAAGGTGGGCGTCATCGGCCTGGGCGTGCTCTTCGCCGGGTACGGCTTCTACGTGGCCGCGCAGGACAGCGGCACGTGGAGGTTCCCGATCATCGTCTTCGCGCTGCCGGTGATCGCGGCGGTGGAGGTGGTGCGCGAGATACGCGACCACCGCCGTCGGACCGCGCAGTGGGCTCCGGCACAGGGCGCACCCATGCCGAGCGCACCCACCCTGAACGCACCGGGGCCGGGCGGCGCCGAGCTCGCGGCCTTCTGCACGGCGTGCGGTTCTCGTCTCCGGCCGGAGGTGCGGTTCTGCACCCGGTGCGGCGCCCGACGCGCGGTCGTGCCCGCCCCCGCGGCGGTGGGCCGTCCGGCGTGGCTGCTTCCGGTCGCCATCGGTGGGGGCGCGGTCGCGCTCGTCGTGACGATCGTCGTCCTCGTGACGATGCTCGGGAACCGCGGGCCCGGCGTGGACGAGCAGGAGGACGTCGCGGGCGCGCTGGTGGCGGCCGCGCGGGAGAGCGCGTGCGCGGACGCGGCGTCGGACGGCCTGTACCTCGCGTCGGAGATGGCCCGCGTGATCCCCGACGACTTCTGGGTGGACTCGCCCGCGTACCCCACGGTGGTGGAGGCGCCGTTCGCCGAGCTCGCCCGGACCTGCGGGTACGAGTACGGGTCCGAGGCGCTGAACGCCGTCGGCATCGTGGGCGTGACCTACCGGGCAATCGACGGCGCCATGCTCGCCGCGGCGCCGCCGGTCGTGGCCGAGCCCGCTCCGCAGGACCAGGGCGGTGTGAAGCAGTCGACGCAATCGGACGAGCCGCTCGTCGTCCCGGGCTCGGTGACGCTGTGGGGCGGCGGCGCCATCGGCGACCTCGGCTACTTCGCGCCCGCGGACTACGCCCTCACCACCCTCGCGAACGAGCTGGGGGCGTGGGAGTCGGAGGGGGACGTCTCCTGCAGCGACGGCGCCATCACCGGCCGGCAGTACTGGTGGGATGACTTCCTGGTGTTCGTCGGCGAGCAGGGCTTCACCTACGACCACCCGTCCGGGGAGGTCGTGACGGTCGAGGCGCCGTACGTCGGCGGCTGGATGCTGGTCCCCGGGGACGGCGCGCGGACCGGCCTGCGCACGGCCGACGGCCTCGGCACGGGCGACTCCGTCGACGAGCTGCTCACCAGGTACCCAGGCGCCTACGTCGCCGGCCCGGGCCCGGACGGCACCGTCGACTGGGAGTTCTTCGCCGGGGACATGGGCGGGTACGTCTTCACGACGACGGGCGAGGAGCCCGACGACGTGGTGGTGGCGATCAGGTCGGGGACCGTCTGCTGGTAGCGGGCGCGGGCCCCGTCAGGTGACGACGTCCAGGAGGCGGCGGATCGGCGTCGGCGTCCGCTCCAGCGGCACGACGGCGGCGAGCAGGCTCCCGTAGGCGATCTTGCGTCCGCTCGCGGTGCCGATGAACCGGCGCAGCTGCGCGTCGAGCGGGCGCGTGCGCTGGAACGGCTGACGCTGGAACGCGCGGAAGCGGTCGAGGTCGTGGCGCTCGGCGAGCAGGTCGAGGACGCCGTCGGTCGTGCAGGCACGGATCAGCTCGTCCTCGAGGTCGCGCTCGCAGCGGAAGAGGTGGTGTGCCGCGGGGTCGAGGGCCGCCGGGTCGAGGGCGGCCGAGTGGAGGTCGACGAGCGTCCGGCGGACGACCCGCTCCTCGGCTGCGTCGTAGAGACCGGCCGCAGGGAGGCCGTCGGCGGCGGCGGCGCGCAGGTGGGTGCGCAGGTTGGTGATGCCCTGCATGGGGACGACCGCGATGCCGGTGAGGTCGCGGCCGAGGCGGGCGGCGAGGGTGGTGACGGCGGCGGCGTCGGACGCGCCCTCGACGAGCACGCGCCAGCGCTGGGCGGGTGCCGTGCCGGCGTCGGTCACCCCGGCAGTGTGCGGGCGCGACGGGCCGTCGCGGAAGGTGCCGACGGCGGGCACGGCGAGAAGGCGGGGCGCAGACGGCCGTCGTCGGGGCCCGCCTACGACCACTCCGGGACTATTCACGGGCTCGACCAGCCAATTACCGTCGGTCGATGGGACTGAACCAGAACGTCGCCTCGATGAACGCGGGGCTCGGGGCGCTCGCCCAGCAGCGCCGTAACCGCGAGGCCGCCGTCCAGGCCGGCAACACGAACGCTCTGCTGGGGCTGCTCCTCGAGGCGCAGGAGGAGACGAACCGGCTCCTCCTGTACATCGCCGACCTCGAGCACCGCCGCGAGCTGCGCGAGCTCGCGGCCGGGGAGGGTCAGCCCCGTTGAACGATCCAGCGGCGACGAGCCCGGCCGACGCGCCACCTCCAGCGACGCCGGACGCCCTGGTCGCCGCGCTGCGTGACGCCGGCGCGGCGCTCTCGCCGTCGCAGCTGCGGGCCCTCGACCGCCGATCGCTTGCCAGCCCCGGGCTCTACAGCTGGTGGGTCGACGAGCGCGGCGCGGCCGACCTCTCGCGCGGCCTCGGCCACCCGCTCGGCGCGGGGCTCATCTACGCCGGCCAGGCGGGCGCGTCGCGCAGCCGCAGCGCCAAGCCGTCCACGAACACGCTCGCCGGGCGCCTCGTCGGCATGCACCTCGGCGGCCGGGCTCGGATGTCGACGTTCCGCCGCACGCTCGGGTCGATCCTCTGGCCGGGTTGGGGCGGCGAGGCCGACGAGGAGCTCCTGACCCGCTGGATGGACGACCACCTGCGCGTGATCCCGGTGCCCGTGCCCGACGGCGCGACGCTCGACGCCCTCGAGACGGCCGTGCTCGCGCGGCTCGACCCGCCGCTCAACCTGGCGAAGATGACGCGCACCGACCTGCGGGCCGACCTCACGCGACTCCGCCGTCGGTACGCGCGCGCCCGCTGAGGCGCGCCGTCGGGGACCAGGGTCCCAGCCGTCCCGCGATGCCGGGTGGATCGTGTGGCGGGCGGGCGACCCCCGCCGCACGGCCGGGCGAGGAGGGGCGGATGGCGGGGTACGCCGTCGTCGACGTGGAGACCACCGGGCTGTTCCCGGGCGGGACGGACCGGATCGTCGAGGTCGCCGTCGTGCACGTGTCGCCGGGCGGCGAGCGCGAGCGGTCATGGACCACGCTGCTGAACCCGGGGCGGGACCTCGGGCCGCAGCACGTGCACGGGATCGCGGCGGCGGACGTGCTGGGGGCGCCCACGTTCGCGCAGGTCGCGGGCGCGTTGGCCGAGCTGCTCGCCGGGCGGGTGTTCGTGGCGCACAACGCGTCGTTCGACGCGCGGTTCGTGGCGGCGGAGTACGCGGCGCTGGGCTTCGACGTGCCGGTGGTGCCGGAGACGTGCCTGTGCACGATGCGCTGGTCGGGGCGGCTGCTGCCCGGGGTGGCGCCGCGGAGCCTGGCGGGGTGCTGCGCGCACGTCGGGATCCCCCTCGAGGGCGCGCACGCCGCGCTGGTGGATGCGACCGCGACCGCCGAGCTGCTGGCGCACTACCTGCGGGTGCTCGGGACCGGGGCCTGCGACGCGGACGACTGGTGGCGCGCGCACGAGCTCGCGGAGACGGCCTGCTGGCCCGCGGTGCCCGTGCACGACGTCGGGTGCTGCCTCCGCGGGGCGGGCGCGGCCCAGGCGGCGGTGCCGTTCCTCGAGCGGATCGTCGAGCGGCTCCCCGGCACGTGCGGGCCGGCGGAGCACCAGGAGTACCTGGCGATGCTCGACCGGGCGCTGCTCGACCGGTTCCTGTCCGTGCGCGAGCGGGAGGCTCTGGTCGCCCTGGCGGACCGGCTCGGCATCGGGCGGACGACGGCGCGGCAGCTGCACCGGGACTACCTGACCGGGCTGGCGGCCGAGGCCGTGCGCGACGGGGTGGTGACCGAGGACGAGGTGGTGGACCTCGTCGGGGTCGCGGAGATGCTGGGCGTGGACAAGGGCGAGGCGCTCGAGGTCATCGAGGAGGCACGGCGGGACGCCGGGCTGGGTGAGGGTGGCGCTGGGGCGTGCTCCGGGCTTGCGGGGTGCGACCGCTTCCGGCTGCGGCCGGGCGACCTCGTGGTGTTCACCGGCGACATGTCGCGCCCGCGCGAGGAGTGGATGCGGCGGGCGGCTGCGGCCGGGCTGGTGCCGCACCCGTCGGTGACGAAGTCGGTGGCGCTGGTGGTCGCTGCCGACCCGGACTCTCTGTCCGGGAAGGCGCGGAAGGCCGCGGCGTACGGGATCCCGATCGTCGGGGAAGGGGCGTTCGAGGAGATGCTGCGGCGGTTGTAGCTCAGAGAACCCCGGGGGCGTCGATGGGACTCTCCCTCTCCAGGTGCACGGGCCTGACCAAACGCCTGCCACCAGCGTTCCCTTCCTGGTTTGCTAGAAGCATGGCGCGAGTACGGTCCATCGCACGGAAGGCGCAGGACGCGCGACTTCACCCGACGGAGGTTGATGCGACCTACCAGGTACTCAGGACTCCAGCCGGCGCCCTCTTCCAACTCAGCACATACGGCTCCGACGCCCGTGCGAGCGAACCCAAAGTAAGCCAGACCATCCAGTTCGACGAGACGGCCGCCCGCGCACTCCTCGGGGCGCTCCGCGAAGCCTTCCCCACACTCTGAACTGAGGCGATGGTCAGCGGCCCACAGGACGGATTTCCTCGGCCTTGGCGGGAACCGCCTCACAGTCGACGCGCAGCCGGACGGCCTCGATGGCCGGGCTGAGTTCTTCGCGGACCCGCGGGATGTCGTCGGCATCGAACAGCCGCATCGATCTCACGGCTTCCTCCCTATCCCAGCGCAGGGACGTCGTCGCACCCATCCAGTCCTCGCCGAGGGTATCTGCGACCATTTGCCAGACCTTCGCAGCCAGGTCCACTCGACCGTGGAGGCGCTCCTGCACCTCCTCCACCAGGGACGCCACACTCGTCCCCGCCTCGGTGGCAGTCGTGACAACACTCACCACACGGGTCCGGGCGCCTTCAACCGGACACAACTGAGCGAGACTGAACTCATGTATCCGCGCGCCGCCATCAGTCGTCTTGACCTCGATTCGCGATGTCGGCGCAGCGAAGTCGAACCGGTCGTCCGTCGCGACGTGCCACGCTTCGACCATTCCCTCGACGTCGGATGACACGGCGATAGTGAGCAGCTCTCCCCAAAGCCCCAAGACGCTACCCCCCCGGAATGCAGAGGGGTCGAAGAGCCCCACGACATGCCGAAGAGCCGAGCGCACCGTCCCGGGCGTGGGCTCCTCGCCGATGAGATCAACGACTGTGGCCGCAACGCCGCAGAAAGCTGGAAGCATGGACGCTGAGACCTCCCGGAGCGCGACCACTCCCACCGTCTCCGTCACGGGGCCCATGGAATCTCCGTGGACCACAACCGTCGCGCGCGAGTGGGCAACAATCCGACGCAGCGTGACGGGCGCCCCGACGTGGCCGACAACCTCCGGAGGCGTGAGGAGCACGACCGCCCCGTCTGCTCCACGTCCCACCCGGAACGCCGGTGCGTTGGGCACTCGAGCCACGTTGTAGCCGCCGAGTTCCGGAGGAGCGACCGAGTCCAGGACCCTGAGTAGATCGCGACCAGCGGTCATCCCTCCACCTGCACAAGAGCGCCACCAGCCAGATGCCGAGGCACCCACACTGCCAGCCCCCGGAGATTCGGCGCCACGATCTCTCTTGTCTCCGCATCGACCGCGTCGACCGCGAAGACCTGGATTGTGAGGCGCTCCGGAGTGCGGAACGACGCGTCCCCTTGGTAGCCCTCCTCGCCACCGCCCGGCCGATAGCCCTCCTGCAAGTTGAGCACACGTCCGTCCATCTGCGACACCAAGCGACGCGACCGCCTCAGTCCGCCGCGCATCCACACAACATCTGCCAACTCATTAGGCGACTCATCGAGACTCGCGCCAAGTACGAGAAGCAGTTGGTTAAGGGCGACTCGGTCCACGGGATGCGCCTCCCACGCCGCCAGGAACTCGCCGACGATGACCGCGAGCGAAGCAGTACCCAACCGGTGCCTGTGCTCAGGTCGCCGATCATCATGGTGCTCACGCCAACCGAGTTCCGGTGCGTCAATCAACCGAGCAACAAGTTCCCGGTTCGTCTTGGCGTCGACAGAGGGAATCCGCGCCAGTCGCTCGAACCGAGCCCAAGTCTCGCCTGAGATCCTCGAATGCAGGTACGGCAGACCCACGACATCTTTCCGGCACGGCTTGAGAGCGGGGTCAAGGAGCATTCTGCGCTTCCAGTCCCCGAGACCCTTCCCCTCCTTCTCCAGCACACTCAACTCCTTGCGCAAGTAGCGCTCGTGCTCCACATAGCGGCTAAACGCCTGCTCCGTCTCGGGCACGAGCCATGCTCGACAGAACTCGGCATACGCGCGCTTGTAGCCGAAGAAGCGGGCGCGCTGCTGGATCGTGTCGGCGTTGCCGACGCCCGTCCCCCGTGGCATGTAGGTGACCGAGAGCCCTTCTACGGTGAAGCCTCGGTCGAGTTTGTTGCCGCCCACGAGCACCCAAGCAGGCGAAGAACCCCACTGGATCCCGTCCTCCTCAGGCACCTCGCTGTTCACTACGCGCACCTGCACCTTGAGGAGATAGAAGGGCAGCTCGGCAATCACATCGTCGAGGGGCGCCACGGGCGCTCCCTCGAGGACTAGCCCACGCCATGCCGGCTCGATGATCTCCCGAACCAACTCATCCCGATCTAGGCCAGGCTCACCAAGAGTCAGCCTCCACGCCTCGAGCGCCCCCGACACCCATTGCTTGTACCGGTTGTGCAAGTCCTTGGTGTGGGATGGGTGAACGAGCATCGCCAGCTGGCGTTTCCCGCGCTGGGACACCACGCCGACCAGGAACGTTGCGATGGCATCCAAGAGAGTCGCCGGGGGCTCGTGAGTGTCAAGATCGACGGCCGCATACGTCTCGGAGGCGGGGATGGGAACGACGAAGGACGACCGATGCTGGGCGAAGAAGTACTCCCCGCCCGTGTACGTCTCGCCCGCGTCCAGCACTCGCACGAAGTCGGGCGAGAGCATGTCGGCGAGGTTGAGCAGGAGCGGCGCCTGCGGGGTCGCCGTATACATGAGGTAGGTATGCGCGTGAAGGACGTTGCGAAGACGCACGATCGCGGCGTAGGTGGCCGTGGGGTCGTCAACGTCTCCCGCGTTCAACCCGGCCTGGTCCGCTTCGTCATCTACGACAAGTACCGGAGTCTTAGCGGTCAGGACCCCCTGCCGAACTAGGTGCTTCAGGAGGCCCGTAACCGCGTCAAGGCGCGTCGCGTTCTTCATCACTGTGATTATCACGGTCTGTCGGAAGTGCTCCGGAACATTTGGAGAGACCGATGTCGCGACCGCGTTGGCAATTGCGTCGACGTCGGGGCCGCCAGCCTTAGGGTTCTCGACGAGCAGCCATGGAGACATGCCGCCGTCCCTCTCCACCTTTAGATCCTTGCGCAGTCGCCTTGATGTTTGGCGATGGAGGTTCGTCTTCGTGCCAGCCATGAGAATCACCAGGGGGTACCCGTTGTCACGAGCAAGTGCTGTCACGGCGGTGAAAGACAGCGTCTTCCCGCTTTGCACGTATCCGACGACAAGGCCGGTTCGACGCCCCCTCACACCCGGTGGCAAACACGAAGCAAGCACGCCGACTGACTGGTCCTCGACCCGCATCCGCGAGGCATCATCCAAGTTGGCCTCACTGAGCAGACGGTTGGTCTCAGGTCCCACTACAGGGGCCCACAACTGACCCGGCATGGCCGGCTGCTGCAGGACCTCCACGTGCTCAACCATCACTTCTCCTCGCAAGCGGTTGGGTCACACCGGCTGAGCCGCGAGGACGCGGACCAGTGCGTTGACGGCCTGCGTGACGTAGTTCGGGAACTTCGCGCCGCGCGACCGGGCGACTTCCTGCGCCAGGCCGACGGCGATTGCCACGCGCCAAACCGGCTCGAGTTCCTGGGCCGGCATCTCACAGAATGCGCGCATGAACGGGTGAGCCTGGTTCACCTTGACAGAGACCACCGGAGACGCGTATTCGAGGTTGCGGCGAACGGTTATCCAATCGCCGAGGGCAGGCTCGTCGACGAGTTCAAGGCGGGCCGTCCACGTCACGCCATCGTGGAGCAACTCGAGGTCGCGATCAACGAGAGGCTCTTCCGAGTCTCGATCGGTGAGCGATTCGGGCTCCTCGTCCAACTCAAGGTTAACGTCACCCGAAGGCCACACCTCGTCAGAAGATCGCCAGAGGCTCCCGATGTCGCCAGCTGCACGCAGAAGATGGGACGTGCGGTCGGCGAGCGCATCCAACTGAGCTTGCGGAGTCTCCTCGGGCTTCCTCGCGCGGTACCCCTGCGCCTGTTTGAGGATCGGAATCGGCTCAGACTCGAGGATCTTCTTCAGCCCGAGGATGACGTCGTCTTCCTCGTCAAACCATACGAGATTGTCCTTCGTGTAGGTCACCGCGAAGTCACTCATGTCTAACTCGCCGAGGAGACGCTGCGACTCAAACGAGTTGCCTGAGCCAAAGATCAAGGAAGGCTTGTACAGGTCTTCGCCGGCTCCACTCACCACCTTGCCTCGGTACACAAGCGCAAGACCCGCCTCGCGCTGCTTCCCGGTCTCTCGTACAGCGACCCACCCCGTTACGCGTCGGCCCGACTCGAGGTCGAGCCTAACCTCTTTGATCCATCTGGACGGCTCCCCGCTCGGGTCAGCGTAATACGGCGCCACTAGAACTGGATGCTCCTCATACACGAGGGGAGCACCGTTGTAAGTGATCACCACGTCACCGCTCCGAAGGAATGTACGGTAAATGCTCGCCAGATGCTCCTTAATCTTCCCGATAGTGCGGCCACGCGGAACGCGGTGCAGGTCCCATAGCCGGAGCTCGGTCCAGTGGTCGAGCGCCCCCGCATAGTGCTCGTCGACCCGGAGTTCTTCCGTGCCCTCCTTCAAGATCGCCGGGACGTCGAACTCGACAGACCGCTCTCGCGGCTCATCGAGAGCCGTCGTTCGGAGCGACCAGCGACGGGCGAACCAGCACGCCGCTGCCTTCATACCTACTCCGAACTGGGAGAGACCGGTCGCGTCGCTCGGCGGCTCGGCGACCTGGAAGGCGCGCCCCCAGTCCTTCACAGCGATGCCCGCGGCGTTGTCCCTGATTGTGATCAGTCCGCCGTCGGCCGGGTCAACAGTGATGTGGATCTGGAGCTTGTAGCCGGGTCCGTCGATCTCACGGAGCCGCAGACGGTTGCTCATCCAGCTCTGGAGGCTGTTGTCCACGAGCTCCCCGATCGCGTACCACTCCCGGTAGCGCATGTGCGGAAAGAGTCCGAGCATGCGAACCCCGGGCCTGATGCTGACGTTGTCTGACACTTCGCGCCCTCCGCGTTCAATCGACACGCGCCATAGTTCCGTATCTGTACGACATCGTGAACAGGTGACGCGCGCCTGGGCCGCGACACGCGCCGAAAGCGGCTCCGTACGCAGGCGCTGAGCGCCTGTCTGGGAGGATCGATGGGTGGTGGACGACGCAGGAGCCGATGGGGCGGTTGCCTACTCACTGAGGCAAGGGGTCGAGTCCCTCATGCTGACCCCACCCTCGGACCGGGCTGCCCACGGTGACGCACTGACCCTTCACCAGGTGAGCGAGATCCTCGGCGTCGAACGACCCCGCGCCCGTGCTGTGTGGCGGCTGGCGGCCAGCGAGCTGGCCGTAGCGGCCGAGCGGGCGGGCTGGCCCGCGCGGGTCACGAGGGCCTTGGGCGAGCTTGAGGGACTCGGAACGCTGCTCGAGGTCGTTGGCGCAAGCCGCGGGCTCGATGCTGCCGGAGACCGATTCGATCCTCTGAGCGCCTACGCCCTAACCCGAGTCACGCTCGAACTCGCCCTGAGTCCTGAGGTGGCGTGGCGTCGTTCTGGCGTGACTGTCCTGGTCGCCAAGAGCGGCGACCTCACCTCTGCCGTCCCTACGGACGCACTATTCGAACACGCGAGTGAGTTGAGGCACGTCGTCGCGGGCCTCGTCACAGCAGGCGATGTCGTTGGTGCCCGACGGCTCGAGCAGGCCGTAAGCCTCTCGCCCGAACTCGGTTCTCTGACCGTCCTCAGCGCCTCCCGCCTCAGCGAGTTGGCGGCGGCTCAGATTCCGTACGTGCTGAGCAACCGTCGTGGCGAACTCTACCTCGCCGACCTCAAGCCCGTTCCTGCGCTGGTCGCCGTGGGCCCGACCCTTCCTTCGAGGGAGGTTACCGTCGAGGAGCTTCAGCGCAGGGTCCGTGCCCGCTTCCCTGGCGCCCTTCCGCTGCCCAGTCGAGAAGCCCTGGACGACGCCGTACGCGTCGCCACCGGCCGAGTCTGGGGAACGCGCGGCTACCGCCCGGCGCAATGAAGCGCCCAGAGCCGACGCGCATTCGGCCGGACACGCAGACGAGCCTCCGGTTCTCGAGACAACTGCGCAGCGGGACCTCCCCCGAACTCCTCCTCAGGCGCGAACTCCACCGTCGCGGACGGCGCTACCTAGTGCACCGTCCGATTCCCGGGCTACCGAGACGACGCGCCGACCTTGTCTTCACACGCTGGCGCCTGGCCGTGTTCGTCGACGGGTGCTTCTGGCATGGATGCCCCGAGCACGGCGTGATGCCGCGGAGCAACAGCGAGTGGTGGGGCTGGAAGCTCGAGATGAACAGGGAGCGCGATCGGGACACCGACCAGCGCCTGCGGGAGCTGGGCTGGACAGTGCTCAGGGTATGGGAGCACGAGTCTCCCGGGTTAGCCGCCGACCGTGTTGAGCAAATCCTCGACGCGCTCGCTCGCAGGCCGCGGGGGGCGCGGGATGACCGGTGAAGGCGGTGACGCGAGCACTGCTCGCACCAAGCCCGGTCCGAGCGGAAGGTTCGCGATCTCCTCTCGATCACGGAGCACGTGCTCGCGCAGGACGTGGTAGACGGTACCCACGTGGACAGCGTTCCCAAGTTGCTTGTAGGTCAGGGCATCCCGCTGCTCACCAAAGTCGAACCAGTCGGGAAAACCCTGGAGGCGCGCGGCCTCGCGCGGAGTCATGCGGCGACCCCAGGGGCCGATCACAGGGGTCTGAGCGATCGCGACCAGAGCCGGTGCGTAGGTGAGTTTCTTCGCACGGATGCCAGACGGCCGGAGATGGAGAAGACACGCCCGGAGATCCCGCGGCGCGTCTTGCGCCTGCCACTCGAGCTTCTGACGACTGGCAGGGAACGTGCGAACACGCGGGTTTGCTCTCAGCCAGCCACGAATCGCAGCTCGGTTCGCTCGATAGAACTCGATGTTCTTCGCCTCGAGGACCTGCTTCCAGCCTGGGGCTGACGGGTCCGGCAACCGATCGTCCTCCCAGTAGCGACTCCACAGAGGAAAACCAGGAAGCTGAACGTCGCGTGTCCGGTGAAGAAAGTCATTCCAGACGTCGATCCACTCCTGCTCTTCATCCGTCAGTAGGTAACGCTCTCGGTCGCCGATTAGGTGCTCAGGCTCAAGCACATCGCGCTGAAGGTCCCAGCTGCTCGGCTCCCAGCCGTCAACCGTGATGCGGGGAGTCACGACCGGCTGAACGTCCGTCTCGCGGAGGGCGCGCTCGCGACCCACCTGCGTTCCCATGATGTACACCCGCTCGCGGACCTGCGGAGCCCCGCCTCGATCAGGCGGCAGCAGGTGAGGGCTGAAGACGGCCGGAGCGTCGGGAACGCGGTAGCCAGCCTCCCGCAGTCCGTGCACGACGGCCGCCCATACGTCCCGCTGGCGAGGACCCGCGATGTTCCTGACGTTCTCGAGCATGATCACTGGGGGCTTATGCACCCGCAGCATCCGGAGAACCTCGTTGACCATGCGACCGCGAAGCTCGGACATTCCCCGCTGATGGCCCGACTTGCTGAACGGCTGACACGGGAAACCCCCGGCCAAGATGGCGTGCTCCGGGACGAGCCTGCCGGGATCTGCCGCCAGCCTTGCGATGTCGCCGGCCGGCCCAAGGCCCCAGTTCCTCTCGTATATCGCCGCCGGCGCGGGGTCGATCTCCGAGGCGAGTACGGCCGCCCCCCCGAAGGCACTCAGGGCCGCGTGGAAGCCACCAATTCCGGCAAACAGGTCGACGAAGGGGAAGGTCACGGGCTCAGAGTAGGAGCTAGACCGGACATCGTTGCGCCAACACTCGAGCCGCCGGACGCGCGAACTCCTTGAGGGGCCGAGCCGAGCCCCCAGGGGCTGACGCCATGGCGATGGCGGCTCGGTTCGCCGTCGGACGTCACGGCGACACCTGTCGGCCTGCTAGAAGCGCGCCTCCTGTGGTGTCACTGCCGAGATCTCAAGCAGCATCGCCCGCGTCTCCTCGTCGGCCGAGTACAGAACGGTCCCGACCATCCCTCTGGTCAACAGCACCTTGTACACGTGCCGCACCAGTCGGTCGAACCTCGCGTCGTCCACGCTCGCCCGGCTCCGATACTCCGGATCGCGATTGAACTCCCGCCGCGCCACCCACCGGTCGCCGCGCCACACCAGGTCCGGCCCGATGATCACGCCGTTCCAGTCGTACTCGAAGCCCTGGGCCGTGTAGACGCAGCCCACCTGGCCGAACCCGGCCGGGTCCGTGGCCCACAGTGACGACGGCGGAGCGCCGCCCACCGACCGCTCGCTCTTGAGGTTCCACGGCCGCGACCACGAGCCGATCTGCACGTCCGCCACCAGCGACCCATCCGCTCGCGGGTCGCTCCACGGCCAGCAGTAGCCCGCCGTCATCCGCGCGCCGTAGCCGGCCGCCATCCGGGCGTTCAGCCGCGCCTCCATCTCGGCCGGCGACTCCACTACCTCGACCGTGAACGAAGGCTCGTCGCGCCACTCCACCGGGCCGTCGCCGCGCAGCCCGAGCAGCCGCAGCACCCAGTCGATGTACGTGGAGCTCCCGCCGGCGCGGAACTGCGCGTTGAGGTCCACGTGCCGCACCTGCAGCCCGCGCGCACCCCCCGCGGCTTCGCTCTCCGGCACGCTGCCCATCTCGCCCGGTCGCACCACCTGGTACTGGTCCAGCAGGAACACGGGCACGCGGGCCGCGTCGAGCAGCTCCTCGATCTGCGGACGGCCTTCTCGCGCAGCGGCTTGGGCGTGTAGCGGTTCACGGACATCTGATGCCGGGTGAGATCTCGCCAGCCAACCCAAAGCCGTCCGATCCCGGTTGTACCGTGACGGGGTGCTCGACCCACGCGTTCACCAGGAGCTCCGCGCTTTCGTCGCTGAGCGGGACTGGGCGCAGTTCCACTCAGCCGAGAACCTCGCCAAGAGCATCTCGATCGAAGCCGGGGAGCTGCTCGAGTGCTACCAGTGGGATGCGGACGCCGATCCGGACAAGGTGCGTGCCGAGCTCGCCGACGTCGTCACCTACTGCGCCCTTCTCGCTGATCGGCTGGGCCTCGACCTGTCACAGATCGTCCTCGACAAGCTCGAGGTGACCCGCCGCAAGTACCCGGTCGACAAGGCCCGCGGCACGAGCGCCAGGTATGACGAGCTCTGAGATCCACCGGGTGCAGTTCGCGCGCCCGGCGATCGACGCATGGGCGGCGCTCGACCGGCGTCGCACCAACTGGCCCGTCGTCTACGTCATCGACGACCTCGACGGAGCCGGGCAGGACAGCGGACGCCTCGCCCAGGTCTACGTAGGCGAGTCGCTGAACGCGCGGAGCCGGATGCACCAGCACCTCGACTCCGGGACCAAGCCGGGGCTGCGCACGGTCCGGGTCGTGATGGGCGACGAGTTCAACAAGTCAGTGTGCCTCGACCTCGAGTCGTACCTGATCCGCCTGTTCGCCGGCGACGGTGCGTACACGGTGCTCAACCTCAACGGAGGCATCACAGACGCCGACTACTTCCGGCGCGACGACTACCGCGCATCCTTTCCGACGATCTTCGAGGAACTCCGGCGCGAGGGTCTCTTCACGCGCAGCATCGCGGAGATCGAGAACAGCGACCTGTTCAAGCTGTCGCCGTTCAAGGCGCTGACCCCGGACCAAGCGATCGCGATCGAGGACATCCTCGAGGGCCTGTTCGCTGACGTCGAGGCCGGCGAGGGCAGCACCATCGTCATCCAGGGCAGCGCCGGCACCGGCAAGACCGTGGTCGGCGTGTACCTGATGAAGCTCCTGAAGGACATCGGCGCGGCGACCCCGGACGACATCCTCGACAGCGACTGGATGTTCTCCGAGTTCTACGCGGAGGGGTACCGGGAGCTGGCGGAGAACCTCCGCGTCGGGCTCGTCGTCCCCCAGCAGTCGTTGCGCGAGTCGATCCGGCGAGTCTTCCGGCGGACGCCGCGGCTGAGCCCGTCGATGGTGCTTTCGCCGTTCGACGTCGGGAAGGCGACCGAGCCGTTCGACCTGCTCATCGTCGACGAGGCGCACCGACTCAGCCAGCGTGCGAACCAGCCGTCCGCGATGCAGAACATCGACTTCGCGCGGATCAACGAGCACCTGTTCGGCGTGGACGACCCTGCACGAACGCAGCTCGACTGGATCACGGCGCAGAGCACCCATCAGATCTTCCTGGTGGACGTGGCGCAGAGCGTCCGGCCGGCGGACCTTCGACGGAGGGTTCTCGACGACCTTGCGGCCGGCGCACGCGCGAAGAGTCGCCTCTATCCGCTGACCACGCAGATGCGTGTGCGCGCAGGCGAGGACTACGTCGGCTACGTGCGGGACGTGCTGGATCCGGCGCACGCACGACGGCCGGTCGAGCCGCGACCGTTCGCGGAGTACGACCTCCGGTTCTTCGGCAACCTCGCGCACATGCGCGACGCGATCATCGCCCTGGACGGCGAGAAGGGGTTGGCGCGGCTCGTCGCCGGCTACGCCTGGCGATGGCGGAGCCGGAAGGACCCTGAGGCGTACGACATCGAGCTCGACGGGGTCCACCTCCGGTGGAACAGCACGGACAAGGACTGGATCAACGCGCCCGGCTCCATCAACGAGGTCGGTTCGATCCACACCGTGCAGGGCTACGACCTGAACTACGCGGGCGTCATCGTCGGCCCTGAGCTGCGGTTCGACCCGCGCGCGGGTCGCCTCTTCCTCGACCGCGGTTCCTACTACGACACCCGCGGAAAGCAGAACAACCCCCAGCTCGGGCTCGTGTACACCGACGACGATCTGCTCGACTACGTCCGGAACATCTACGGCGTGCTGCTCACGCGAGGCATGCTCGGCACGTTCGTGTACGTCTGCGACCCGTCGCTGCGCACGTACTTGCGCCCGTTCTTCGACCAATCGCGACCCGGAGCGCTGGAGCAGCTCCGCGACACGGGGCCGTAGCTCCGCGACCATCAAGGCCGACGTCCTCGGGATCGACCTCATGGACGCCGCGCGGGTGAAGCAGGCGGCGGCACGCTCGCGCTTCCCTGCGGCAGACTTCCAGGGCGTTGCGCCCGACAAGACGTAGGGTCCGAGCTCACCCCCGACGAGGAGATCGACATGCCGGTGGAGATGGGAATCTGGCGCATCGACGGCGAGACTCCGCGGCGCCTCGCGGCGACCGCGCTCCCGTCCGAGCGGGCGCTGGAGGACTTCCTCGCCGAGGACCCGACCCTCCTCGGCACGCGGCTGCTCGTCATCGGCCGGCAGGTGCGCACGCCCTACGGCAAGTACATCGACCTCCTCGCGATCGACGAGGAGGGGAACCTGCACGTCCTCGAGCTCAAGCGCGACAAGACCCCGCGCGACGTCGTCGCGCAGCTCCTCGATTACGGGTCCTGGGTCACCGGGCTCGATCGCGAGGCCGTCATCGCGATCGCGAACGAGCACCTCGGCAGCCGCGGGCCGTTCGAGGTCGCGTTCGCCGACGCCTTCCAGACGCCGCCGCCGGACGAGCTCAACGCCCAGCTGCACCTGACCGTCGTCGCGTCCGAGCTGGACCCCAGCTCCGAGCGCATCGTCGAGTACCTCGCCTCGTTCGGCGTCCCCATCAACGCGGTCTTCTTCTCCTACCTGCAGGACGGCGACCGGCGGTACCTCGCCCGGAGCTGGCTCATGTCTGCCGAGGAGTCGGCAGCGGCACCCGGGCGTCGCGCCGGGAAGACCGCCGACTGGAACGGCCGCGACTGGTTCATCTCGTTCGGGGACGGCGGCGGCCGGTCCTGGGAGGACGGGCTCCGCTACGGGTTCGTGTCCGCCGGTGGGGGACGGTGGTACTCGCAGACGCTCCGGACCTTGCCCGTCGGCTCCCGCGTGTTCGTGCACGTGCCGCAGGCCGGGTACGTCGCGGTCGGCGAGACCCTGCGCGCCGCGGAGCGATTCGAGGCCGCCCAGGTGGAGGTGGACGGCGTCTGGGTTCCCCTCGCCGCACAGGACCTGCAGGCCAGCTACGTCCACCGCGAGGGCCTGAGCCCCGCGGACGTCAGCGACGACGACGCCGAGTACGTCATCCCCGTCCGCTGGACGCGCGCCGTCGGACGGGAGGAGGCGTACTGGGAGAAGGGCATGTTCGCCAAGCAGCTCAGCGCCTGCAAGCTGCGCCAGACGTTCACGCTCGAGCGACTGGCGGCGCACTTCCAGCTCGACGACTAGGGGCGTCAGCCCAGGTCACGCCCGACCGGCGGAACGGTCTGAGTTGCGGCCGCCGGTCAGCTGCCGCCCACCCCGGTGCCGGCCCGGCCGCAGGATCTCGACGACGTCACTCAGGTCCGTCCGGCGCTTCTCGGGGAGCCCCGTGATGCGCTTGGCCAGCTCCTTGCCCTGGACGATCGCCACGCCGTCGATGGTTCGTCCGCCGTCGTCGTAGCGACCCCACCAGACGATCACCGGCTGGACCCAGACCGCCCTGCCCGTCCGGGCCTCGATGACCTTCTTCAGGGTCACGGCGTCCCGCTTTGCTTGGCGAATGAGCGGGTCGAGACGCATGGTGAGCGTCTCATCGTCGGGATGGACGCCCTTCAACTCTCCGTCGATTGCCCTGAGCTGGTAGATCGACGACTTGGAGTTCAGGAGGAACAGACCTGGCGGGCCGACGACGACGTGGTCGAAGTTGTAGTCACCGTTCCGGAGGTCGTGCAGCACGTCCCAGTCCCGCGGGAGCCGGTCGAGCGCCTTTGCCGTGGCTGCTTCTCCGTACGCGCCCTCCTGCCATCGCTCGATGCTGCCCGGGGGGGTGTCCCGCGCCGCAATGAGCAACGCCACGAAGCTGCCCGCTACCAGTCCCGACGTCCACGTCGCAAAGCCGTCGCCCTCGGGCGGTGTCAGCGCGAAGACCAGAGCCGACAACGCCCACCAGCACACCGCGAGCACCAGCGTGGCAACGACCCACAACGTGCGCTTGCGGCGCAGCCAGTTCCGGCGTAGCTGGCGGTACTTCGCGCGGGCACGAGAGCCCGCCCGGCGCATCGCGCGTCGTCGTTCCCACCAGTCGCGGACCAGAAGTGCCATGCGACGGTCATCGGCAGCTCACCCGCGACGGTGAAGCCAAGGAACGACGTGCCCTCAGCGCTGGGCGAGCAGCCAGAGGATCGTGTCGTGGATGTGCTTGGCCTTGTCGGTGCCGCGGAAGGTGGCCTCGCGCATCGTCGATCCGGACTGGATGGCGATGGTCGCGGACGACGCGAACTTGCCGAACATCGACTTGTCGGAGACGAAGGACACGGCGCTGATCGCCCGGATCGGAATCGAGGTCACCGCGACCTTGCCGCCGACGAACGAGTTGTCCTGGAGCACTACCCGCTGGTTGGTGATCCCGACGAAGCCGGTCCCGGCGCCCGTGCAGTCATAGACCGCGAAGCACTGCTCGCCCTGGATGAGCCCGTCGAGGACCTTCTGGAGCTGGTCGGCCTTGTCGTGGGGGATCGCGTTGGTGCCCATGCCCGAAGATTAACCGGTCGCCGCCGTCCATTCTGCGCGGCATCGAGAGCTCGCCGACTCCAGCGGCGGCGCGACCGCCGGCAGATACTTGCCGCGGAAAGCACTTCTGGGAAATGTCCCCCAGGGTGGCCGGCCCAGACGCTCCCACGCGCACCGCGGGAACCTTCCGCACAGCCCGCCGGCCCGATCAGTTCCCTCCTCGCCCCCGGTCTACCCACTCGACCCACGACCACCGGAGGACGAGGCCCGCATGCCCAACCTCATCTACCTGACCAATGTCTCCCTCGACGGCTACATCGAGGACGCCTCCGGCCGCTTCGACTGGAGCCAGCCCGACCCCGAGCTGCACCAGTTCTTCAACGACCTCACGCGCCCCATCGGCACCTTCCTCTACGGCCGCCGCCTCTACGACTCGATGGCGGTCTGGGAGACCGACCCCGACCTCGCCGCCGGCCACCCCGTCACCGAGGAGTTCGCCGAGGTCTGGAAGGACGCCGACAAGGTCGTCTACTCCACGACCCTCGAGGCCCCGCGCACCACCCGCACCCGCGTCGAGCGCGCCTTCGACCCGGCCGCCGTCCGCGAGCTCAAGGCCGCCGCGACGCGCGACCTCACCATCGGCGGTGCCGGCCTCGCCGCGCAGGCGCTCACGGCGGGCCTGATCGACGAGGTCCAGCTCGTCGTCCACCCCGTCATCGTCGGCGGCGGCAAGCCCGCGCTGCCCGACGGCGTTCGCGCCGACCTCACCCTGCTGGACGAGCGCCGCTTCCCCGCCGGCCACGTCTACCTGCGCTACGCCGTCGCCCACCCGGCCTGACCGGCGTCGGCCGACGCCGTCGGGCAGCCGGCCGACGCCGTCGGCGACCCGCTACCGCGCCGGGCCCGCGAGCGCGGTCTTCGCCAGCTGGTCGGCGGCCGCGCCGAACATCGCCGCGACCTCCTTCTCCTCGACCGCGGCCGCGTAGGCGCCGAACGCCAGCGCGGCGGCGGCCTGCACCACCTGCCAGCCGACCTCGGGCGACTCGGTGAGGAACTGCTCCGCACGCGGTCCGGGCCGCGGCCAGCGACGCGGCCACCCCGTGCCGCACCAGTCGTCGTCGACGTCCTGCACCATCCGCTGCGCGGCGTCGAGCTGCCCGCTCGCGGCGGCCCCGAGCGCGGCCTCGGCGACCGCCCGCACCGTCTCCCGCACCTCGAGCTGCAGCACCCGCTCGGGGTGCAACTTCGGCGGGATCGGGTCCTGGCTGGACGCCACCCACCCGACCTTCGGCACGTGCGGCGCGATCGCCTCCCACAGGATCGGGTCGTGCCTCGCGAGGATCCGCAGCAGCTTCACCATGTCCCGTACCACGTCGAGCCCCTCTCCTCCGCGGCCGCTGGACGCGACCGACGCCTGCGCGACACCGGCGGGGGCCAGCCGGCGTCAGCGTGTCGGGGGATGGCTGGAACGCTACGCCGACGCGCGGTCCCGGGGAACGGGGTTCTCCACAGGTGCTCCTCGTCCACAGACAGCCCGACCTTCGGGTGACGGCGCGGCCGCGCGTCCCTAGCGTCCCCGCGTGACCACCGCGCACCGCCACACAACCGCCCTGCCCGACGCCGCCGGCGGGCCCGCCCGCTCCAGCCGACCCACCCGGGTGCGGTCCCGTGCCGCAGCGGCGGCCACCGTGCTCATGCTGATGACGGCCGCCTGCGAGTCCTCGGCACCGGAACCATCGGCCGAACCGACGCCCGTCGCGGTGCGATGGATCGCGGGCAGAGGTGCGGCCGCGCGGGCGGCGACGCAGGTCGTCGCACCGCCGACTGCCCCTCCCGCGGGCTCGGCCCTGCCGGGCAACGTCGAGCAGACACCCGAGGAGGCCGATGCGGCCGCCTTCGGTCGATGGTTCATGGAGCTCTTCCCGTACATCCACAACACTGGCGACACCGCCCTGTGGGAGGCGGTCAGCTCACCGGAGTGCAGCTACTGCGCGTCGGTGCTCGAGGTTGTTCGCAGCGACGCGACCGCCGGTATCGAAAACGCCTACGGACCGGTCACGGTCACGCACGCCCGAGCGTCGGCGCGCTGGTGGGCCGATCCCGGTGACTACCTCGTGAGCCTCACCCTGACGGTCGCACCGGCCGAGGACCGCGGGCCCGACGGGCTCGTCACCGACCGCAGGGGACCGACCAGGTACGACGTCAGCGTCGCCGTGGCGCTCGCGGACGGTGAGTGGCTGGTCGAGGGTGTCTCTGCGGCCGCCGTTCAGGAGCTCCCCCTGGGGGGCGAACCCATCGCAGACACCCTTCCCGTCGACGTCGTCGAGCCGGGCAGCGACCGGACGAGCGCGGGGGTCGGCACGAGCGTGCGCTACTCGCTCCTGCGCGCCTACGCCGAAGCGACCGGCGACCTCGGCCCGCTGTCGGCGCTCGAGTCACCGGAGTGCACCACGTGCAGCGAGACCCATGCGTTCGTCACCAGCCTCGCCGACGCCGTCCGGCCCCACGGCGCCCAGGTGCGGTTCGAGACGGGGACCTGCTGGACGGGCGATCCGCTTCCGTGGGTCGAGTGCCACGTCTGGCTGAGTCGCACCATCCCCGGCCGCGCCCCGTCGTACTCCCACGACATCACCCGGGTCACGTGGGACGGCACACGCTGGGCCGTGTCGCGCACGTTCCAGCAGGACGAGGTCTTGCCGCCCACGGCGGTCTCGGATCCGACGTCGGACCATCGCGCTCGGCACCTCCCCGTCGTCGAGTAGCCATCCGCGTCGCGGTGACCGGCAGCCACATCGACCACGGCTCGCGTCTCGGTGTCCACAGATGGGCGGATCGGCTGACCGGAATGTCCGGTTCCCGCTAGGTTCTGGGGCGTGCGCAGGGGAACGCTCCAGGTGGTCATGACCGTGCTGTCGCTCTGCGCGACGAGCGTCGCCCTCTCAGGCTGCAGCGACCCGGCCGCCCCGCGCCCGACGACGCCGCCCGCCACCTCCGCAGCCCCCTCACCCTCCGCCACCCCCACCCCGACGCCGACGCCGGACGCCGCCACCCCGCCCGAGCGGCCGGACATGAGCCAGGTCGATGCGGCGACCGCCGAGGCCGTCGCGACGTACTTCTTGGAGCTGTACCCGTACGCCTATGCGACGGGCGACCTGACCGAGTGGCGCGCCCTCAGCCACCCGGAGTGCATCTTCTGCGCCAGCGTCATCACCAACGTCGAGCAGATGGTCGCCGCCGGCGAACACTGGGAGGGCGGGACCGCGACCATCGAGTCGGCGGAGGTCGTGGCCTCGGTGCCTGAAGCGTTCGACGTCACGGTTGTCACCGTCGAGGAGCCGTCGATCCTTGTCGATGCCGACGGCATCACCGCGAAATCGGCGGACGGCGGGCGCGGTACGTCGCACGTGATCGTCACCGCACACGACGGGGACTGGCGCGTCCGAGAGATCGAAGTCGAATGACGGGGCACTGGCTGCACCAGGTAGCGGCGATCGCCCTCGCGGCCACGGCTGTCGTGCCACAAGCCGCTGACTCCGACCAGCCGCGAGTCGGCGCCGAGGCCGAAGGAAGTCGAGTAGACGTCTGGGCACAGGAAGCGGAGCGCGCTGCGGGCACGTCATCGACGGATCGAGCACGGCGGCTGGTGGAGTTCGAGCGTCGCCCAGAGTGTGACCCCGAACGCAAGATCGCTGGCGTGTGCTTTCCCGGCACCCCCGAGGAGATCTCCATCCGGGCCTGCGGCGGCGATCCTCCCGTCTTGCCCCTGTGGTCTCGCACCCGCGCCACCCCGGCGTCGCCGTGGAGTGGGTGGGTCAACATCATCGCCTGGACGTGCCCGGACGATCCGGTGCCCACCCTCACCGGCGAGGACTTCCGCCGCCTACCCCTTGCCCCACCGCCCCTGACCATCCAACCCGACCGCACCCAGCACCTGGTCAACCTGCCCACCATCGTCTACACCACTCCGACCACCCAGACCCTGACCGCCACCCTGCTCGGCTACCCCCTCGAGGTCGAAGCCACCCCCACCACCTACACCTGGGACTTCGGCGACGGCACCACCCTGACCACCACCAGCCCCGGCCACCCCTACCCCCACCACGACATCGCCCACCCCTACCCCCAACCCGGCACCTACACCATCACCCTGACCACCACCCTCACCGGCCGCTACCGCCTCACCGGCACCACCACCTGGACCCCCATCACCGGCACCGCCACCACAACCACCACCGCACCCCCCATCACCACCACCGAAGCCCCCACCCACCTCGTCACCACCGACTGCCACCACACCACCACCTGCTGACCACCCAGCAGCCAACGACCGCGACACCCGCCCGCACCGCCCGATCCCCGCCCACCACTCCGCGGCTGGGAACCTCTCACCGAAGATGCATGCCGCGGCAAGCATTCCCGCGAAGAGGTACCCCGGAGCGAGAGCGCGCAGAACCGAGAAGCGACCCCCACGCCGCGAACGAGCGCGCCCCGATAAGTCCTCGCCCTCTCGCCGGTCAGCCGTCACCATCGGGCAGACGAAAGGGACGACGGCGATGACGAGCACCACGGACCACCGAACGACGACGGCGATGCGCACCTTCCGGCACATCCTCGTCAACACAGCGGTCGCCAACGTCACCACCAGCTACCTGTGGTGGGCGCTGACCTTCTGGGCGTACCTGGAGACGCGGAACGTGCTGGCCACCGGCATCGTCGGCGGCGCGTACATGCTGCTCATCTCGTTCAGCAGCGTCTTCTTCGGCACCGTGGTCGACCACCGCCGCAAGCTCGCCGTCATGCGCCTGTCGACGACGATCACCTTCACGGCCTTCGCCGCGTCCGCCGCGATCTTCCTCATCCTCCCCGAGCGCACGCTCCTCGACCTCGGGGCGCCCTGGTTCTGGGTCTTCGCGGTGATCATCCTGGCCGGCGCCGTCGTCGAGCACATGCGCAACATCGCCCTCTCGACGACCGTCACGATCCTCGTGCCCGACCCCGAACGCGCCAAGGCGAACGGCCTGGTCGGCATGGTGCAGGGCGTCGCGTTCCTGGTCACGAGCATCATCAGTGGCCTGTCCGTCGGCATGCTCGGCATGGGCTGGACCCTCGCCATCGCGCTCAGCCTCACGGCCGCGACCCTGCTCCACCTGCTGCTCATCAACTTCCCCGAGGACCGCGTCGCCGCCGCGCCCGCCGCCAACGCCCGCGAGGCCGTCGACCTGCGGGGCTCCATCCGCGTCGTCCGCGCCGCGACCGGCCTGTTCGCGCTCATCATCTTCTCGACGTTCAACAACCTCATCGGCGGCGTCTACATGGCGCTCATGGACCCCTACGGCCTCGAGCTGTTCTCCGTCGAGGCCTGGGGACTGGTCCTCGCCGTCTCCTCCACCGGCTTCCTGCTGGGTGGCGCCGTCGTCGCACGCCTGGGCCTGGGGAGCAACCCCATGCGCACGATGCTGCGCGTCGTCCTCGTCATGGGCTTCCTCGGCGCGGTCTTCACCATCCGCGACTGGTGGCCCATCTACGCCGTCGGGATGTGGCTGTACATGTGCCTGATCCCCGTGGTGGAGGCCGCCGAGCAGACCGTCATCCAGCGCGTCGTCCCCTTCGAGCGACAGGGGCGCGTCTTCGGCTTCGCGATGGCGCTCGAGACGGCCGCGACGCCCGTCACCGCGTTCCTCATCGCCCCGCTCGCGCAGCTCTGGATCATCCCGTGGGCCGCGTCCGACGACGGCGCCGCCGCCCTGCGCCCCATCCTCGGCACCGGCGAGGCGCGCGGCATCGCCCTCATCTTCCTCGGCTCCGGGCTGCTGATGATGCTCGCGACGCTCGTCGCCTTCCGGACGCCCGTCTACCGCGCCGTCTCGCGCACCTACCGCGAGGCCGCCCCGCCCGACTCCGCCGGGGACGCCGTCGGGGACGCCGTCGTGGCGGCGGGCGAGCTTGCCACCTCACCGGCCGTGCGTGCGGGCGCGCTCGACCCCGACGTGAGCGGCTGAGCCGTGGCGCCCGTCAGCCGGCGCGCTCGAGGTCCGCGACCTGCGGCCCTGCGGTGAACCCCGCCGCCGCGTAGGTGGCGACGGCGCCCACGTTCGAGCTCTCGGCGCACACCACGGCGCTCGAGGCCCCCATCTCCCGCAGGACGGCGGCCGCGGCCACCGAGACGCCGGTCCCGTACCCGTGCCCACGATGATCGCGGTGAACCCCCATCGGCTCGATCAGGCCCGGGCGGCCAGGGCCCGCCGACCACACGGTCGCCACGGCCATGCCATCGCCGTCCCGATCGAGGGCGACGACGGTGCGCGCCGCGGCGGACAGAGGTCCCTCGGCCATCGTGCGCCACCGGTCCACGACGCGCCGCAGCTCGTCGGACGACGGCTCCGTCCCGCGGAAGGCCGACCAGTGGATCGCCGCCCAGACCGCCGCGCGGTCGGCGTCGACCGTCTCGACGCGCACCGGTAGGTCGCCCACAGGCGCGGACAGGTCGCGCCGGAACGGCGTCCACAGCTCGCCGGGCCGCCATCCGTGCTCAGCGAGCACCGCCGACAGACGCCTCGCGCCCCGAGCCTCGACGCTCGCGCTCCCGGCACCCATCACGCCCCGGGGGTCGGCGAGGTCAGCCGCGATCCGATCGGCGAGCCCGTCGTCGTCCGCGACGTCCGGCGCCACGGCCAGCCGCAGGAGCGAGGGACCGTCCAGCAGCCCCATCGCGAGCAGCCTGCCGTCGCGCGACCAGGTGCGCAGGGCGGCGGCCGTCGCGTCCGCGCCCCTCGTCGAGTACCAGCCCACGTCACCCGGGTGGAGCTGGAGCCCCGCCCTGTCCGACTGCCAGGTGGCCAGCTCACCGACCACCCCCGCGAGGTCGGCGACGTCGGGAGTGCGCAGGTCGATGCTCACCGGTCGATCCAACCGGCCGACCGCCGCCCCTGCACCCGCTCAGTCCGTCAGGTTGCGGATCGTGTTCCCGACGATTCCCGGCATCCCCGCGATCCCGGCACCGCCCTGGCTGATCGAGCCGCGGACCTCGTCGTTGTTGGCACCCTTCATCTTCGAGTGCTTGACGCCCTTCTTCGTCTCCACGTGCTGGTCCCATGCGCGCACGTCGACGATCCGGGCCTCGGTCTCCCGCTCGTGGTGGTGGTGCTTGTCGGAGTTGCGGTACCGCAGGTACATCAGGCCGTAGAACACGAAGCCGGAGGCGAACAGGAGCAGCCCGAACATCCGGGGGTCGCCGGACGAGCTGTCGCTCGACGCGACGATGGTCTGCCCGAGGAGCTCGAGGTTCATCAGCCCACCACCAGGATGATCGTGCCCAGCACCATGCCGATGACCTGCACGACGGCGGAGACGGCGAGGAGCTTGCCCTTGTTGATCGGCACCGAGCCCATGGTCTCGCCGGTGCGCGCGTTCACCGCGACGTAGTGCAGGAACGACGACCCGTCGCTCTTGCGCTGGTAGTAGCTGTAGAGCCACACCGGCAGGTAGGCGGAGACCCAGCGCTGCCCGACGACGTCGAGCCGCTCGTTGTCCCAGCGCACGCCGCGGTCGTAGTACGCCAGCGTCGAGTTCGCCTGGTACCTCGCGATGTCGCCCGCCTGCACCTGCGCCAGGGGCATCAGGTGCTCGACGTTCGTGTCGCGGCGCTCCATCGTGAAGCCCGACAGGTAGTTCGCGTCGTACCGGACCGCGTTGGCGGTGTCGAACGGCATGATCGAGTTGATGATGTTGTTCGTGTTCGCCGAGACGCGCTGGTCGAGGCGCCCGCTCGAGGACTCGACCGTCAGGTCGTTCACGTGCACGTCGAACTCACGGGACACCTGGTAGATCTCGACGTCGTACCGGGTCTCGTGGTTGTCGCCGACCTTGACGGTGTACCGCCGCAGCTCGTGCTCGCCGACGCCGCTCATCGCCGCGTGCGCGTTGACGTCGATGACCATGTACGGCAGGTACACGCCCATGACGTTCTCCGGCGCGAACTCCTTCTTGAACCGCGGGTGCGCGAAGAACTGCCGCTTCCCGACGAACTCGCGGATCTTCGCGACCGCCGCGTCCTTGGGCACGCGGAACGGCAGGAGCATGTCCGGCACGGCGCCGTTCGGGATCTGCTGGTTCATCGACAGCGTGTTGCGGCACCAGTGGCACCGCGCCTGCGTGCTGTGCTCGGTGTCGACGACCACCTCCGCGCCGCACGCGCTGCACTTGAACGTGCGCACGGTCTCGGTCGACTCGATCGTCGTCGCGCCCGAGCCGAGCACCAGGCCCCGCAGCTGCTCGATGGGCGTGTCCAGGCCGAACGCCTCGACCGCGTTGACGGCCTGCCACTCGTGCCGGCAGAACCCGCACCGCAGGTTGCCGGTCGCCTGGTTCAGCGAGATCTCGGTGGCCCCGCAGCGCGGGCACTTCGTCAGACCGTCGATCGCGTCGGCGTCCGTCTGCACGATGCGCGGCTCGTCCGTGGGCGGGCCCGGCGGGCCCGGCGGTGGCGGCGGAGGCGGCGGCACCGCGGCGGCGGGCGGCGGCGGGGGAGGCGGCGGCACCGCCCCCGCCGGCGAGGGCGGGGGCGGCGGCGCGGGCACCGCGTCAGGCAGGGACGTCACCGTTACAGCCCGAGGACCTTGGCCTTGGCGGCGTCGAAGTCGGCCTGCGTGATGAGGCCCTGGTCGAGCATCGCCTTGAGCTGCGTCAGCTTCGCCACCGGGTCCTCAGCCGCGGGCGCGGCCGGGGCCGGCGGGGCCGGGGGCGGCGTCTGCGCGGCGGGGGCGGCGGGCGGCGCGGGGGGCGGCGTCGTCGGCTGCTGCTGCAGACCGCTCACCGCACCGCCGGCGGCACCCATGCCCATGCCGAGGAAGGCGAGGTTCGCGCCGCCGGCACCGCCGGGGTTCTCGCCGGCCGCCTGGATACCGCGGGCCGCCGCCTGCTGCATGAACGCGTTGCCGCGGTTGCCGGACAGCGCGTCGGCCTTCTTGACGTCGCTGAGCAGCGCGCGGGTGTCCTCGTCGTACTCGACGGCCGCCAGGGCGACCTTGACGATCGTGAGCCCGCGGTCCGTCGTCCAGCGGTAGCCGTCCTCGACGGCGGCCGCGAGCGACTGCGCGAAGCCGACCGCGTCGCTCTGGATGCGCGCGATGCGGTTCCCCTTGCTGGGGTCGTTGGTGTACATCGAGAACGCCGCCGACAGCGAGCCGACGACCTCGTTGAAGAGCTGGCTCGCGGCGTCGTTCTCGAAGTCGGAGAAGTCGAAGACCTGCGGGGAGGCGCTGTAGTACGTCAGCGGCACGAACTGCTTGACGAACAGGATCGGGTCGACGATCCGCAGGCTGTACGTGCCGCGGGTGATCGCGCCGACCTGCGCGTTCAGGTACGCGTCGTCCCAGTAGATCTCGGACTGCGTGCCGAACTTGTTGTTCGGGATCTCCTTGAGGTTGACGTAGAACGCCAGCTGCTGGGACCCGGGCTGCCCGCCGAACTTGAACCGCTCCCAGGACATCCCCAGCGTCGAGGAGAGGATCCCGCCGCCCGCGAAGATCGACTGCGAGTTCGGGTCCTCGGAGTTCCAGACGTACCCGCCGGGCTCAGCCGCGAAGGCCGTGAGCTGGCCGTCCTGGAACGTCAGCAGGCCGTACCCCTCGGGGATCACGATGCGGCTGCCGTTGCTGATGATGTGCGCCGAGCCCTGGGTGTTCGAGCCGCGGCCGGCGTTCTGCCCCTGCGCGACGGCGGGGAACAGGGCCGCCGTCGGCTCCAGCCCGGCCGGGGGGACCAGGAAGTCCTTCCACTGGTCGGCGAACGTCCCGCCGAGCGCCCCCGCGAATGCCTTGATGAGTCCCACTGTCGCCTCCGTGGTTCACGAGCGGTCGCCCGCGGCAGCCATCGCCACGGTCGCGGGACGGCCTGTGTGGCCGAACCCGATCACGCTCGGGATGCTAGCGGACCACCCCCTCGCGAGAGGGGAACGAACGGGTCCACGAACGTTCCACGGGGTAGGTCCGCCCCGGGCGCCCCAGCCGCCCTACTCCCAGCCGGCCGTCGCCTCGGCGAGCCGCGTGCGCCCGTCGCGGACGGCGGCCCGGCCCCGCTCGAGGAACGTCGCCGCGAGCACCACGAGCAGGCCGACGAGGGCGACCAGCACCCACATCCCGGCACCGCCCCACGCCGGCACCAGCTCGACGAGCGGCAGCACCACCGCGACGACGACGCCGGCCAGGACGATCGCGGCGCCCGCGAGCAGCCGACGCCGGACCCGCGTGAGCAGCGACCACAGGAACACGAGCACGCCGATCCCCGCCGCCACCAGCGCGTGCAGCACCGACACCGTGAACGCCGCCACGAAGGACGCCACCACGCAGAACCCGATGCCCGCGACGTCCAGGGCGGCGAGGGACGGGTCCGACGGCGGCAGCACGCGCTGTCGCCGGTCCGCCCGCCAGATCTCGACCACGGCGATCATCGCGCCGCCGACCGGGACCGTGTACCAGGCGACGACGCCGCCGAGGGCGTCCGCCGCGTAGAACGCCCAGGCCAGCCAGGCGACCACCGGTGCGGCGGCGCGCAGGCCGAGCACCCGCAGCGCGACGCCGTACGCCGCCGCCTCGACCGCGGCGACCGCCAGCACGGCTGCCACCAGCACCGCACCGCGCACCTCGACGGCGTCGACCGGGCCGGCCACCCGTCCCGCGAGCGCGAACCCGGCCGCGACCACGAGCGTGGCGAGGCCGAAGGTGACCAGCGGCGGCTCCGCCGCGGACGGCGTCGGGCGCGTCCGGCGCAGCACCAGCACCGCGATCGCCGCCGCCATCGACACGAGGGCGAGCACCGTCACCCGCAGGAGCGTCGACGTCTGCGCGACGGCGAGCCCGCTCAGGAGCGCGGCCAGCAGCGGCCCGACGGCGAGCAGGCGCCACCCGGCCCGCGACGCGTACGCACGGCCCGCCAGCTCGGCCGCGACGGCGAGCAGCACCCACGCGCCCACCTGCCACCAGCCGACGACGGCGCCGCCGGTCGTGGTCAGCTGCGCCGTGCCCGCAACGGCCCGGTCTTCCGTCAGCAGCGGCAGCATGCACGCGAGCAGGGCGAGCGCGGTGGCCACGGAGCCCCACGCCGTCGCCCAGGACGGGTGCAGGCGCCCGGTCGCGGCGAGCGCCAGCACGGCCACGGCCACGAGCGCCCCGCCGACGGCGGTCACGTCCGCCTCGGTCTGCGACGTGCCGAGCCACGTGGTGTCGAGGACCACCAGCCACGCGGCCGCGGCGAGGGCCGCGCCGATCCACTGCCGCGCGGTCCGCCACGGGCCCGACTCGCGGACCGCGGCGAGCGCCGTGTGCCCGGCCGCCTGCGCGACGAGGGCCCCGACCACCCAGCCCCGGCCCGCCCACGCCGCGCCGAGCACCACGAGCGCGCTGCCGGTCCAGGCGAGCGTCTCGCTCGTCACGCGCAGCCGCGGCACGCGACCCAGCCGGACCGCCGCGGCGACGGCGAGCACGCCCGTCAGCACGTACACGGGTGGCTGCTCGGCCGCGGTCGCCATCGCCAGTGCGACGACGGCGGGCGGCGCCGCCGCGAGCGCGAGCGGGACGTCCCACCGGGCCCACCGCGCGTCGGGCGTGCGCAGGAGCGACGCAGTGAGCGCGAGGGCGAGCAGCGACGCCGCGAGCACCAGGTCCGCCCAGGCACCGAGGTAGGCCGTCCCGGCGAGCAGCCGCACGCCGACCCAGGCCACGAGGACCGCCGTCGCGCCCACGGAGCCGATGCCCGTGAGCCCGGCGGCGCACAGCAGCAGCCCGGCCGAGACGAGCAGCAGCGTCCCGGCGACGGACTGGTCGGGCAGGGCCGCGGCCATGAGGGTGCCGACGACGAGCTCGCCCCCACCCAGCAGGAACGGCGGCAGCGGGCCGGGACGGGACGGGACGGCGCGCGGCTCGCGCGGGCGCGCCCGGTCGGCGAGCAGGGCACCGACGGCGAGCAGCCCGCCGACGCCGACGAGCACGCCGGCCACCACGGCGGCCGAGCCGAGGTCCCGCACGTCGGCGGAGGCGTTCCACGCGGCCAGGCCGACCAGCGGCGCGACGGCGGCCCACGCCGTCCACACCATCGCCGGGTGCCGGGGCCGGACGAGCGGCGGGACCAGGGCGAGGACGGCGAGCGCGACGACCGCCGACCACTGCTCGGGGAAGCCGAGAACCGTCGGGCCGAGGGCGAGGACCGCGAGCCCGAACCCGGCCCACGGGAGCACCGGGCGCAGCCGCGCGGGCGCGCGCACGCGAGTGGCCGCGGCGTAGCCGAGCGCGGCGACCAGCACGGGCGTGACCTGCCACGCGGGGAGTACCCGCTCGGTAGCCGCCAGGACGGCGAGCGCGCTCCCGGGCAGCCCCAGCACGGTGAGGACCCACGCGAGGGGGCCACCACCGACGGGGTCGAGGAGGGTGACCACCGGCGAGCGACCGCGGTCCCCGGCGACGGCCGTCAGGAGCCAGGCCAGCGTCGCCCCCGCGAGCGCGACGGCGAACGGCCAGGCCGGCCGCTCGGCACCGAGTGCCATGAGCGCGGCGAAGACCCCCGTCAGGTGTCCGGCCAGCGCGACGGTGCCCCCCGCGGTCATCCGCCAGGAGGCGGCGGCGAGCCGGACGGGGTCCGGGACCGTCACGGCGTCCGGCGCGCCCGGCCGCGCGGAGGGGAGCAGGTGCGCCGCGACGACCGCGCCCAGGCCGAGCGCCGCGTAGCCGAGCGCCAGCACGGCCGCGTCGAGACCGGCGGCCGCAGCGACGGCTGCCCACAGGCCCCAGAGCACGGGCGTGACCAGGGCGATCCTCGTCGCTCGGCCGCCCGGACCGGTGGCCAGCGCCACCGCGACGAGCACCAGCATCACGGGCACCACGGCGCGCTCGGCGACGGCGTCCGCGACGGGCAGGCCCTCGGCGGCCAGCGCCATCGACCCGAGGAGGGTCGCGCCGAGCATCCCGCCCCACCAGAACGGCCAGAACAGGTCGCCGTCGTCCCGCCCCAGGCGGCCGCGCGCGAGCGGGGTCGCGGCCGCGGCGACCACCGCAGCGAGGACGCCGGCGACGGCGCCACCCGCCTCCTGCCAGACACCGCCGACGGCGGCGACCGGCGCGACGGCCGCGAGCACGTCGAGCGGCAGGGCCGAACCGGCCGGCGAGGGCGGCCGCACGCGGCGGAGCGCGGCCCACCCGGTCGTGACCACCGCGCCGGCGATCCCCCACCAGGCCCCGGCTCCGGCCAGCACGCCGACCGCCATCAGCACGGTCACCGCCCAGCCGACGACGCCGTACACGATGCCGGCGGCGGCGACGTCGTCGGAGCTGCGACGGCCGAGCCACTCGAGCAGCCCCAGCCCGGCGACCAGGCCGGCGAGCACGAGCGCGGGCCGCGCGTCGAGGGCCGTCCCGGCCCAGGGCAGGTCGGCGGAGAGCAGCGGGGTGCCGTCGTCGATCGTCGCGACCCGCAGGAGCACCGCGAGCCAGCCGGCGGTCAGGAACGCGTCCGCGCGCGTCGGCCACACGACCGTTCCCACCAGGGCGAACGCCGCCGTCGTGACGACGGCCGGGATGAGCGGCCAGCCCTCGGCGGCCCACGCGACGAGCGCGAGGACGGCCGTCACGACCAGGCCGGCCGGGACCGCCGCGAGCGCGCCGGAGGCGAGTGCGACGTCCGCGCGGCGGAGCATCCTGGCCGCCACGAGCGTCGTCGCGAGCAGGGCGAGCGCGATGACGGCGACCTGCGCGGCGCCCGGGACGGCGACGTCCTCGCCGCGCGGCACGGGCCGCGCCAGACCGACGGCGGCCATGCCGGCCGCGAACCACAGCGCGGGCGCCCACATGACCCGCAGCGCGGACGCCGGACGGCGTGCGACCCGCACCACGTACAGCCCCGCCACGAGCGCGCACGCCAGGCCGGCCCCGAGCGGCAGCGCGACGCCGTGCAGGTCGGGCGGGAAGCCGAACCCGTCGACGGTCGACGTCACCACCATCACCGGCAGGATCAGCCCGCCGACGGCGACCATCGCCCGGGCGACGAAGCTCGCCCCGCTGCGCGTCAGCAGCGCCGCCGCGACGAACGGGACGGCGGCGACGGCCAGCTCCGCGACCGGCCGCAGTGCGGGCGCGACGTCGCCGAACGCGAAGGCGACCAGCCCGAACACCCCGACGAACAGGAGGAGGACGCCCAGGTAGGTCAGCCCGTGGACGGTGAGGTCGGTGTCGAGCCGCAGGCGGCTCGCGGTCCACCACTGCGCCAGGCGTGAGGGCGCGCGCGGCGCCGTCGGGCGGGCGGGGGTGGGGAACGACGGCGCGGGGAACGGGTCCAGGCCGGGCGAGACACCGGGCCAGGTCTGCCGCGGCGGGACCGGGCCGGGCGGGGCGAGCGGGGCGCCGTCGGTCGGGAGGGCGACGGGGACCACGGGGGCGGTCGCGGCGGCGGGCCGGGCCGCCGTGGCGGGGGCGGCCACAGCCGCCGAGGCGGGTGCGGCCACAGGCGCGGCGGGCCGGGCCGCCGTGGCGGGAGCGCCGAGGACCTCGGCGGCGAGCTGGTCCGCGAGCCGCGCGAGGGTCTCGGCCTCCCGGCTGGGCAGGACGCCACGACGCTGGGCCTCGACGAGGAAGACCGTGCGGATCACGCCCAGGACGGGCAGGTCCTTGGCCTCGAGGGCTCGGGCCGGCTGCGGCGGCACGCCGAGCCACTGCCGCCCGCCGTCGGACTCCCACGCGGTCCACCACACGCCGTCCCACCAGCGCAGCGGAGCCCGTTCCTGCGGATCCGGGTACCACCCGGCCGGTGTCGTCCCGAGCACAGCGCCCCCTCGCTGACGCCGTCCGGCGACGACGTCGCCACATCCTGGCGCAGACCGGGCCTTTCACGACGGCGGTCCGCGCGCGTGGTGGACAGCGCCACCCGTACGGATGAGTGTGGTCGGCCGACGGGGACGGTCAGAAGCGCCGGTAGTCCGCCGCGGTCGCCCGCGGGGCACGGCGCGGGACCCGCCAGCCGCCCGCCGCGAGCAGGTGCCGGACCGCGCGCTGCCGGTGCCCGCGGTACGGCTCGAGCAGCTCGAGCATCCCGTCGTCGTCGACTGCGTGCCCGGCGAGCGCCCAGCCCACCTGGGCTGGCAGGTGGAAGTCCCCGAGCGTGACGACGTCGGGGTCGCCCCACGCGCGCTGGGCGACGTGCGCGGCCGTCCACTGCCCGACGCCCGGCACGGCCGTCAGCCGACGCATCGCCTCGGCCGGGTCGAGGGTGACCGTCCGCTCGAGCTGCGCGGCCAGGCGCGCGCACCCGACGACGGTCCGCGCCCGCGCGGGATCCACACCGGCGCGGTGGAAGTCCCACACGGGTACGGCCGCCCACACCTCCGCCGACGGCGGCACGCGCATCCCCGACGGCATCTCGCCCGACGTCGGACCGGGGGCGGGCTCGCCGTGCCGACGCAGCAGCCACTCCCAGGCCGCCCAGGCGCTCTTCGTGACGACGCGCTGCTCGAGGACGGCCGGCACGAGCGCCTCGAGGACACGCCCGGAGCGGGTCAGCCGCAGCCCCGGCGTCCGCCGCCACGCCTCGCGGACCGGCCCGGGCGGTGGCGCGAAGGACGCGGCGTCGTCGTCGGCGCCGACGAGGCCGGGCGCGCCGGTGAGCGCGTCGCCCGCACCGGGACCCCAGGCGGTGACCTCGACGAGGTCGGCCGCCGTCTGAACGAGGCGCAGCGTCGCCGGGCCGGAGGGCTGCCGGGTGGCGCGCCAGACCGCGCCGTCGGGGGTCACGCGGTAGGCGGGGTCGAAGGGTCCGTGGCCGAGGGGCGCCGTCGTCCGCCGCAGGTCGAGCGGCCCGGGCACGCGAACGACGACCCGCTCGCCGCCGGCGCCCGCGCCCGCCACCCCCGCGTCCCGACCCACCCCCCGATCCTCACACGCCCCCCCGCCCAGCCCGTCCGGGGCCCCACGACTCCGTGGAAGGTTCCCCGCGGAAAGCGCGGCGAACCGTCCACGTCGCGGCCGGCGCGGACTCCGACCCCGGTTCTGCGGAGGATTCGTCGCGGAAAGCACGACGGATCCTCCGCACGTCCGCGGGAACGGACCGACGGCGTGGGGGGCGGGGGCAACACCCGGCGACCCACCCAGGTCACGATTCGATAACAAACGGTCTTGACCGGACCTAAGTACCTAGTACTGACCTTCCGGGTAACTGTGCGCGCTGGTAGAACTCACCTCCTCCGAGCCCGCCTGCGGCAGCGTCGTCGCAGGTCAGAGGGCCTCGGCGACCGAACGCGTTCACGTCCAACCACACTCCCCGCCCCCATGGGCACCGGGAAGCGCCGGCTCCAGGACCCCGCTCCACGGTGCGCCGACTCCAGGACCCCGCTCCACACGGTGCGCCGACGGGGAGAGATGTTTCAGAAGTAGTTGCCACGGAAAGCAGTTCGCGAAAGACGTCCCACTGCGCGGCGTCAGGGCCGAGCACCTGCCCCTGCCGCGACACCCAGAACCGCGACGCCCAGAACCCCGCGACACCCGCCGCGGGCCGAGCTCCCCCAGCCCTCGCAGCAACACCCGCGACACCCGCGACCCGCAGCTCCCGCGGCGACCCGCGACAGCCCCGACCCGCAACACCCACAACGAGGTGGTCATGACCAGAGTCGTCCTTGCCGGCACCGCGCTCGCCCTCGCGGCCGGCGCCATCGTGCTCCTGTCCACCACGCTGGGCGCCGAGGTGCAGGGGGTCGCGCTGCTCGGCGCGGCGCTCGGCGGCGTCCTCGGCCTGGTCCCGGACCGCAGCCCTCTCGCGCGTGTCGGCGGCTTCCTCGTGGGGCTCGCGGCGGCGGGCCTCGGCTACGTCGCCCGGGCCGCGATCCTGCCCGACGCGCGGAGCGGCCGCGCGGTCGCCGTCGTGCTCGTGGTCCTGGCGTGCGTTGCCGTCACCGCGACCACCCGCCGGCGGATCGCGCTGTGGTCGATGCTGCTCGGCGCGGGCGCGCTGGCCGGCGCGTACGAGGCCACCTACGCCGCGGACCCCTCGAACATCCTCGCCACCGTGCCGACCGCCGCGACGGCCGTCCTGCTCACCTCCGCCGCCGGCTTCCTCGCGACGGCGGTCCTCGCGCCCGTCGCCCGCACCGGCTTGGCCGACGACGAGCTCTCGCCCGCCGAGCGCGCCGCGCGGGACGAGGCCTTCCGTGCCGACGCCGCGCCCGCTCCGCGCCCCACGCCACCGTCCGACGTACGGCAGCCCTCCGGCGTCGCCGCCCTGCTCGACTCGCGGGAGGCCTGACATGACCGCACGCCGCACCGTCGCCCGCCCGGCGGGCCGGACCCTGCGCACGACGCGCGCGCTCGCCGCCCTCGGCGGCGCCGCCGCCCTCGCACTCGCCGCCCCGGCCGCGGCCGCGCCCCTGCTCGCCCCCACGGCCACCGACGACGCACCCGGCGCCGGCGACGTCACCGTCATCAACACCGAGACAGTGCAGGCCAAGCTCTCGCCCTCGGGCGAGCTGCGCTCCGCGCGCCTGTACGAGCAGCTCAGCTTCACCGGCACGGGCCACGTCACGGTGACCAACCCGACGTCGGTGCAGGGCCTGCGCAACCTCGACGGCTTCGGCGGGTTCGCGGTCCAGGCCGGCGCGATGACCGCGACCGTCGACGTCGACGGCGAGCGCCGCATCCGCACCGTCTCCGACTTCACGGGCGACCTGCCGCTGTCGGTCGCCGTCACCTACACGCTCGACGGCGAGCCGATCGAGCCGGGCGACGTCGTCGGGCGCAGCGGTGAGCTCGCGGCGCGCTACGTCGTCGAGAACCTCACCGGCCGCACGGACGAGGTGACCTACGACGACGGCACCGGCAACCAGGCCACCACCAGCGCGGAGACCGTCATCCCGATGGTCGGCCAGCTCGTCACGGTGCTGCCGTCGCAGTTCACGGCGGTCTCCTCCGGCGAGGCGAGCATGGCCGGCGACGGCCGCGGCGGCACCAAGCTCTCGTTCACCATGACGCTCTTCCCGCCCATCGGCGCGACGAGTGCCGAGTTCGGCTGGACCGCGACCGTCCACGACGCCGCCCTCCCGCCGGCGACGATCACCGCCGTCCCCGTCTCCCCCCTGCTCAGCCCGAGCTACCGCGGCGGCGCGGCGAGCTACGCCTCGGGCGCGGAGTCCGGCGCGGCCCTGACCGCGGGCGCCACCGAGATCGACGCCAACCTGCTGCGGCTGCGCGACGGCGCCGCCGAGCTCACGAGCGGCCTCCAGCAGCTCTACGCCGGCGCGCAGGAGCTGGCCACGGGACTCAACGGCGAGGCCGCGCCCGGCGCGGACGAGCTCGCCTCCGGCGCGGGCCGGCTGGACGACGGCGCCCGTCGCCTCGCCGCGGGTGCCGGCCAGCTCGACTCCGGCCTGCAGTCCGCCGACGCCGCGGCCCCCGGCCTGGTCGGCGGCCTCACCGAGGTGCGGGCCGGTCTCGGCACGGTCGACGCCGGGCTCGCCCAGATGTCGGCCGCCGTCGGGAACCTGCCGGCGAGCGCCGCGCCCCTCAAGGCGGGCGTGGCCCAGCTCGACGCGGGCGTCGCGCAGCTCCTCGCGGGCGCGCAGCAGCTCGCCTCGACCGCGCAGAACGAGGGCAACGTGCTCCTCGCGCTCGCGGCCACGAACCCGACGGTCACGCCCGCGGACGCCACCGCGGCGGCCCGCGTCCAGGCCCTCGGCCAGTTCGTCGCTGGGGTCGCCGCGACCAAGACCGACCCGGTCGAGAAGGCCACGCTCGAGGCCGTCGCCGCCCTGTACGCGGGCGCCGCCCCCGGCGTGACGCTCCCGCTCGGCCCCGGCCTCCAGGTGCTCGGCCAGGTGCTCACGACGGGCGTCGTCCCCGGCCTGGTCCGCCTGCAGTGCGGCCTCGACCAGTCCGTCACGGGTGCGGCGACGTGCGGCAGCACCCCTGGCCTCGACGAGGGCCTGGACCAGGTAGCCGGCGGCATCGACCAGCTGGTGAACGGCGTCGTCGGGCAGGTGACCGGCGGCATCGGGACCGCGGGCCAGACCAAGACCGACGGGACGCTGCGCGGCGGCATCGGGTCGCTGAGCTCGGGCGTCGACCAGCTGGTCGCGGGCGCGAAGACCCTCGTCGCGGGCATCGACCAGCTCGCCTCCGGCGCGGGGACCCTGCGCAGCGGGACGGGCGAGCTCGCCGCGGGCACCGGCGACCTGCGGGCGGGCGCGAGCCGGCTCGCCGCGGGGCTCGACGACGCCGCCGCGGGCTCCACCCAGCTCGCCGACGGCCTGGGCACCGCCTCGGCCGGCGCCCCCGCCCTGGCCGACGGCGCCACGCAGCTCTCCGCCGAGGGCACCTCGGTGCTTGTCGACACCGGCGCCGCCACGGCCGCCGACTACGGCGTGAAGTACGCCGTCCTCGAGGCCGGGGCCGAGCGCGCCGCGACCGAGTCGATGGCGTACGGCGGGCCCGAGGGGGCGACGTCGGTCACCGCGTACTCCCTCGAGATCGCGGGCGTCGACGGCTCCGGCTCGGCCTCGATGACGCGCGGCGCCGCGGCGGCGGCGCTGTTCGGCATCGGCGCGGCCGCGGCCGCCGTCCTCCGCCGGCGGGGCCTGCTCCAGGCCTGACCGGGAGTCGTACCCTCGGAGGGTGTCCGATCATGCTTCCGCGCCGGTCCCCGAGCAGGTCCCGGCCCCGTGGGTGAAGAACTACCAGCCGGGCGTGCCCGCCGAGATCACGCTGCCGACCGAGCCGCTCACCGCCATGCTCGAGCGGTCGGTCGCCGAGGCCGGCGACCACCCCGCGCTGCAGTTCTTCGGCCGGCAGACCACCTACCGCGAGCTCGGCGACCAGGTGGCCCGCGCGGCCGAGGGCCTGCGCCGGCTCGGCGTGCGGCACGGCGACCGGGTCGCGCTGATCCTGCCCAACTGCCCGCAGCACGTGGTGGCGTTCTACGCCGTCCTGCGGCTGGGCGCCGTCGTGGTCGAGCACAACCCGCTGTACACGTCGCGCGAGCTGCGCCACCAGTTCGAGTCGCACCGCGCGCGCGTCGTCATCGCCTGGGACAAGGCGGTCGCCTCGGTCCGCGCGTTCCCCGACGACGTCGCCCCCGAGCACGTCGTCGCCGTCAACCTCCTCGAGGCCTTCCCGACCGTGAAGCGCCTCGCGCTGAGCCTGCCGGTGCCCAGCCTGCGCCGGACGCGCGCGTCGCTGACCGAGGCCGCACCCGGGACGATCGCGTGGTCCGCCCTGCTGGCGCACGACCCGCTGGACCCCGAGCACCCGCGCCCCGAGGTGGGCGACCTCGCCGCGATCCAGTACACGTCCGGCACCACCGGCCGCCCCAAGGGCGCGATGCTCACGCACCTCAACCTGTACTCGAACGCCCTGCAGGGCGAGGCGTGGATGCACGGCGCCGAGTACCGCAAGGAGGTCTTCTACGCGATCCTGCCGATGTTCCACGGCTTCGGGATGACGCTGTACCTCACCTACGGCGTGCTCAAGCAGGCGCTCATCGTGCTCTTCCCGAAGTTCGACGTCGACATGGTGCTCGACGCCATGAAGTCCACGCCCGCCACGGTCTACTGCGCGGTGCCGCCGATCTACGAGCGCACCGCGATGGCGGCCAAGGAGCACGGGATCTCGCTGCGCTCGTGCCGGTTCTGCATCTCCGGCGCGATGAACCTGCCGAACCACGTGGTCGAGCTGTGGGAATCGATGTCCGGCGGGCTGCTGGTGGAGGGCTACGGCCTCACCGAGTCCTCGCCCGTGGCGCTCGGCAACCCGTTCCACCCGTCCCGACGCGCGGGCACGATCGGCATCCCGTTCCCCTCGACGCGGATGAAGGTCGTGGACCTGGAGGACCCGACGCGCGAGGTCGACCAGGGCGAGCCGGGCGAGCTGCTGCTGTCGGGCCCGCAGGTGTTCGCCGGCTACTGGAACGACCCCGACGAGACCGCCAAGTCGCTGACCGACGACGGCTGGCTGCGCACCGGCGACATCGTCACGGTCGATGCCGACGGCTTCACGACGATCGTCGACCGCGCCAAGGAGCTCGTCATCACCGGCGGGTTCAACGTGTCGCCGTCGGAGGTCGAGAACGTGCTGCGCGGGCACCCCGACGTGGTCGACGCCGCCGTCATCGGCAAGCCGCTCGAGCGCGGCGGGGAGATGGTGGTCGCCGCCGTCGAGCTCGAGCCGGGCGCGACGCTCGACGAGGAGGCGCTGCGCACCTGGTGCCGCGACCAGCTCACGGCCTACAAGGTGCCCAAGCGGATCGTCGCGATCGAGGAGACGCCGCGCTCGATGCTCGGCAAGATCCTCCGCGCCGAGGTCAAGGCGATGGTCCTCCCGCGCCTCTGACCGGGCGGCTCAGCCGATCAGGTCCGCGCAGGACGTCTCGTGCGGCAGGAGCGGGCGGAACCACGCCTGGTACGTGACGCCGTCCTGCTCGAACTGGGTGAGCTGGTTCGCCTCGGCCAGCGTCGCGAGGAGCGTCTGCGCGTCCGCGCCCTCGACGAGCGCGCACTGGCCCGCGTCCGCGAGCGCGACGCCCACCGGCCACGCCAGCACCTGGATGTCGACGCCCTCGACGCCCTGGTCGGTCGCCGGGTCCACCGGCATCGCCATGACGCCCAGCGCGGGGATCGCGTAGGACTCCTCAGCGCCGGTCGCACCCACCAGGCCGTTCACCCGCTGGATGAACTGCGCCAGCGTGACCCGCGCCGCCGACTGCTCCTCCGTGAGCCCGGTGTCGCCACCGCCGAACATGCCCTCGTCCTCCGGCGTCGTCTCGCCCGGGCCGGCACCCAACGCGTAGGCCTCGTGCTCGTACGTCTGGCCGCCGACGGCGATCGTCACCCTCGTCGTGGGCAGGTCGGCGACGCCCGGCATGCCGTAGTCGGGGCCGGGCGCGAGCAGGTCGGCCTCCGCCGCCGCGGCGACGATCTCCTGGACCGTGCCGTCGGGCAGCTGCACCACCTGCAGGTTCGGCAGGGCCTTGCCGGGGTACTCCATCGTCATCGGGCCGTGCACGATCGCCGTCCCGTCCGCGTAGACGCTCAGCGCGGGCACCGACGCGAAGTCGTACCCCCAGGGCACGAACCCGCCCGCGGCGTGCAGCTGCAGCACCAGGGTCGCGCCGTCGCCGGTCACGTCCGGCACGTCCGCGTCGCCGCCGCCCTCGGTCCCGGCGCCGCCGCCCGCGCCGGCGCCGCCGTCGTCGGCCCGGCCCGTCTGGCAGCCCGCGAGCGACAGCGCGAGCACACCCACCAGGACGCCCACCAGGGCACCCGTCCGCATCGTCCTCATCTCGACACCTCCTACCCACAGGTGTCGGGACGGGCACGGGCCTTGCAGCCGGGCAGTCGGCTCGGCGGAACCGGACCTCCGCGCGGCCGCTACCCGTCCGTGCCGACGACGGGTGTCGCGCCCGAGTGCGGCGCAGCGACCGTGAGCCCGGCGCCGCCGGCGCGCTTGCGCCGGAACAGCGCGCTGTCGGCGAGCGCGTGGTCGAGCGCCAGCCGTTCGCGCGTCGTGCGGGCGGCACCGACGGAGACGGCGACGCCGTACTCGCCCAGCACGGTCTGCGCCTCGTCCACGGCGGCGCCGAGCGCGCGGGGCCAGCCGCCGTCGTCGTCCGCGGGCCCGAAGAGCGCGAACTCGTCGCCGCCGAGCCGGAAGACCGACCAGCCCGGCAGGCCCGCGAACGTCTCCGCGACGCGGCGGAGCACCTCGTCACCGATGAGGTGGCCGTGCCCGTCGTTGACCGCCTTGAACCGGTCCACGTCCGCGACGGCCACCCACATCGGCTGGCCGGGGCCGGCGTCGCGCCCGAACGCCCGCCCGCCGGGGGTGTCCCCGACGACCATCTGCCACAGCCCACGGTTGCCGACGCCGGTCAGCGCGTCCCGGTGCACGAGCTCCTCGAGCTCGGCCACCCGGCGCAGCGCCGCCAGGCGCGAGCCCGCCTGCAGGCACAGCAGCTCCAGACCGTCGACGGCGTCCGGTGCGACGTACGCGGTCTCCGCCGAGGTCAGCACGAGCAGGTCCGTCATCCGCCACCCGTCGCGGATCGGCACGATGACGGCGCCGCGCGCCCCGTTCGTCCGCAGCGCCTGCGCGGGGGGCACGTCGAGGCTCAGGTCGGTCCCCCCGGAGTAGCACGACGACAGGTCCTCGACGAGCTCGGCGAGCGCGGCGACGTCGTCGGGCGCGAGCCGCGTCAGGGTGGGCCCGGCCGGACCGGTGGCCGCGGTCGCCCGACGCCGGACCACCTCCGCGCGCGACGCCTGCGGTGGCGCACCCGGCTCGGGGGCGCCCGGGCGCCGCTCGATGTGCCACAGGCAGGCGCTCTCGAAGCCCGTGAGCTCCGCGGCGGCGCGCAGCAGCGCGTGGCAGAGGTCCGGCGCGGAGCCCGCGAGCGAGAGCGCCGGGGCGAGCGCGGCGACGTCGTGCAGCACCGTGCTCACGCGGCCGTGGCTGCCCAGGGTGGCCAGGCGCTCCTCCAGCAGGCCGGCGCAGCGGCGCGCGAGCCGCACGTGCTCGTCGTGCAGCGGGGTGACGGCGTCGACGTTGAGCGCGCCCACCACGCGCCCGTCCACGCGCAGGGGGATCGCGATCTCCGCGCACACGCCGGGCACGGCGATCCGGTAGCGCCGGTCGTCGGAGACGTCCCGGACCACGATCTCGGTGCCCGTCGCGTACGCGGCGCCGGTGATCCCGACGCCGGGCCGCAGCCCGTCCAGGACCAGCCACTGGCCGCGGCGGGAGTGGCAGCGCAGGATGCCGCCCCGCTCGAGGTAGACGCTCGGCAGCAGCCCACCGTGCCGCGCGAGGAACCGTCCGACGACGTCGCAGGCCGCCGCCGCGGTGCGCGCCGCGGCGAGCTCGACCTCGAGCGTCTCCTGGTCGATGGCCTCCGCCGGCGGCGACTGCGGCACCAGCACGCGCCGGGCCTCCGCCGTGACGTCGGCCCACGCGGGTGCGGGGCGCGCCAGCAGGTACCCCTGGGCCAGGTCGACGCCGATGTCGCGCAGCGCGCGCAGCTCGTCCTCGGTCTCCACGCCCTCGGCGATGGTCAGCGCGCCGACGGCCGCGGCGAACGCCTGGAGCGCCTCGACGAGCGCGCGCCGGCCGGGGTCGTTGTCGATGCCCTGCACGAGGGACCGGTCGATCTTGATGAAGGACGGGTTCAGCTGCAGCACGTGCGCCATCGACGCGTAGCCGGCGCCGACGTCGTCGACCGCGACGAGCGAACCGCTCCCGCGCAGGCGGCTGAGCGCCTCGCGCAGAGGCTCGTACCCCTCGACGGCGTGGTGCTCGGTGACCTCGATGACGTGCCGGGGCAGCCGTGCCGCCACCTGGGAGAACTCCTCGCCCACCAGCACGTCGGGGCTGACGTTGACGAACAGCAGCGCCCGGTCCGGCGGCTCGCCGAGCGCGGCCGCGGCCTCCAGGCACGCGAGCTCGACCTCCGCGCGCAGGCCCAGGTCGTCGGCCGCGGCCAGCCAGTCGGCGGGCGACATCGCCGGGAACTGGGTGGCCCGGCTGAGGACCTCGTGGCCGACGACGGCGCTGTCCGAGACGCGCACGACCGGTTGCCGGTAGGCCTGGATGCCGTCGGGGCGGAGCAGTCCCTCCACCACTGCGGCCGGGGCGGGCAGGAGCTCGTCAGGCGCAGTGGTCACGCTGTTACCTCGGCACGCGACGGCCTGATCATGATTGCGAGTTTGTTAAACCTCCGGGGGTAATTCCCGCCGCGGCCCGTCACGACCGCCCACGCGGAATCACCGCGCGTCGGCCGCCGTTGGCACCCTCGTGCAGGACGACACCACCACCAGCCCACGCCCGGACCGACCCGTCGGCCTGCGCCGCGACCGCGAGCGCGGCCCGGTGCTGCTGGCGCTGATGGTGACCACGGGCCTCATCGCGGTCGAGGCCACGATCCTCGCGACGGCCGTCCCGACGATCGTCGCGGACCTCGGCGGCTTCGCGTCCTTCCCCTGGCTCTTCTCCGTCTACCTGCTGACGACGGCCGTCACGGTCCCCATCTACTCCAAGGTCGCGGACACGGTCGGGCGCAAGCCGGTGATCCTCGTGGGGATCGCGCTGTTCCTGCTCGGCTCGCTGCTCGCCGGCTTCGCGACGTCGATGGCGGCCCTCATCGCCTTCCGCGCGGTGCAGGGGCTGGGCGCGGGCGCGGTGCAGCCGATGGCGATCACGATCGCCGGCGACATCTACTCCGTGGCCGAGCGCTCCAAGGTCCAGGGGTACATCGCGGCGGTGTGGGCGAGCGCATCGGTGATCGGCCCGACGCTCGGCGGCCTGTTCGCGGAGTACCTGGACTGGTCGTGGATCTTCTGGGTGAACCTGCCGATCGGCCTGGCCGCCGCGTGGCTGCTGGTCACCCGGTTCCACGAGCGGGTCGAGCGCCGCGAGCACCGGATCGACTGGGTCGGCGGCCTGCTGCTGACCAGCGGCTCCGCGGCCCTGCTGCTCGCGCTCATCGAGGGCGGCAACGCGTGGGCCTGGGACTCGGCGGCGTCGATCGGCGCGTTCGTGGCCGCGGCGCTGCTGCTCGGGACGTTCGTCGCCGTCGAGACGCGCGCGCCCGAGCCCGTGCTCCCGCTGTGGGTGCTCTCGCGGCGGCTGCTCGGGACGACGGCGCTCATCGCCGTCGGCGTCGGCGTGCTGCTCATGGGCGTGACCACGTACGTGCCGACGTTCCTCGAGGCCGAGCTGGGCGTCTCCCCGCTGGCGTCCGGACTCGCGCTCGCCGCGCTGACGCTGGGCTGGCCGATCTCCGCCTCGCAGGCCGGTCGGGTGTACCTGCGCATCGGCTTCCGCCGGACCACGCTCATCGGCGCGGCGGTCGCCGTCGTCGGCGCGGCGTCCCTGGCCGCCACCTCGACGACGCCGTCCCTCGCCCTGGTCGCGGTGAGCTGCTTCGTCATCGGGCTGGGTCTGGGCTTCGTCGCCGCGCCGAGCCTCATCGCGGCCCAGGCGAGCGTCGGCTGGGGCGACCGCGGGGTGGTCACCGGCGCGAACATGTTCGCCCGCTCGATGGGCTCGGCCGTGGGCGTCGCGGCGCTGGGCGCGCTCGTCAACGCGATCATGCGCGGCGCGGACCCGTTCGGCGCCCCTGCGCGGTTCAACGACGCCGCCACGGCGGTGTTCGTCGCGGCCGGCGTGGTCGCCCTGCTGACCGCCGTGGCCGCCGCGGCCATGCCACGCGACCACGTCGCGCGCCCGGAGCCCATCCCCGCCGACGACGTCGAGGCCCCGGCGACCGCGGAGGCCGCGCGCGCCTCGTGACCCGGCCGCCCCTCAGCGGATCGGGTACCAGCGCGCGCCCCAGCGCCGGGACACCCGCGTGACCAGCACGTCCACGAGCTCGCCCGCCCGCTCGACGACGGCGTGCCGGACCACCCCGGCCGCGGCGTCGTCGGCTGCCTCGAAGCGGACCGTCAGACGGGCCTCGCCGCGGACCACCTCGAGGTACTGCGCCTCGACCGCGGTGAGCTCGGCGGCGGCGTCGGCGGCCGCGGGCAGCACGGTCGCGGGGTCGACGCCAGGGCGCAGGTCACCCACGACCATCCGGACCCGGTACGACGGCACGCCGCGACCCTAGCCGCGGCGCGGACCTCCCACCGAAGGCGCGGGTGAAGCGGCCCGGACGAACCGCCGGGCGGCCCCGCACACGGCTAGCGTTGTCGCTCGTCAACACCGGTTCGCTCCCGACGGAGGACTCATGTCCGGCTTGAGGATCGGCGGCATCGTGGCCGCGCTGTTCGTCCTGATCGGCTCGTTCCTGCCGTGGGCGACCATCGACATGTGGCTCGGCAGCTACTCCGCCAACGGGACCGAGGGCGACGGCGTGATCACGCTGCTCCTCGGCGTCGCCGCCGGGGTGCTGATGGGCCTCTGGAAGCGGCCGCTGGTGATCATCGCGGCCGTGGCCTCGGGCCTGGCCGCGCTCGTCGCCGTCGCCAACCTCATCGACGTCGGCCGCTCGATGGGCGACCTCGACGGGCTGGCGGACGTCAGCCCCGGTCTTGGGCTGATCCTCACGCTGCTGGCCGCGCTGGCGGGCGTCGTGCTCGCCGTCCTCGGGCAGGCGCAGCTCGCGAAGGCCGGCCACGCCGCCGGGCTGAGCCTCGCCGAGCTCAACCGCGGCGCCGCCCTGCCCACCGCGACGCTGCCGCCGCAGCCCGCCGCGTGGCAGGCCGCCCCGGCCCAGCCCGCGGGGGCGTGGCAGGCCGCCCCGGCCCAGCCGCCGGCTCCCGTCGCGCCCGCGGCGGTGCCGCCCGGCTGGCACCCCGACCCGACCGGCGCCGCGCAGCTGCGCTACTGGGACGGCACGCGCTGGACCGAGCACGTGCACACGCAGGCCCCGGCGGTGCCCCCGGCACCTCCGGCACCCCCGACGCCGCCCGCACCGCCCGCCTGACGGGCGCGGCTCAGACCTCGCTCGAGCTGAACTCCGGCTCGATGCCGATCGAGCGCAGCCACGCACGCTCGCCCGCCAGGAGGAAGTCGCTCCTGTGCGCGAGCATCACGTCCAGGGGGTCCATGCCCTCGTCCGGAGCGCCGAGGGCACTCAGGACGCGCGGCACGTCACCCGGAGACACCACGATCGAGTACTCGTAGTTCTCCACGCCCCACGGGCTCGTCCGGTGCACGTCGCCCCGGATGACGAGGGCGCCGTCGTCCGCACGCATGCTCACCGCCACGTGGTGGCCGTCACGATCCTGAAGTGTCACCTCGCGCACTGTTACCTCCAGGCCCCGAGGCGCGCGCGTCGTTGCGCGGCCGTGCCCCCCATCATCGGCCACCGCCACCGCCCAAAGCGAGTGATCGAGGCGTCGAATCACCCGCGCTGGGAAGCGCGCTGCTCACCGGTGCGGCTCGGCTCGGCGGCCTCGATCGTGCCGGTCTCGCGCGCCGCACAAACCCGATGACTTTTGCCGGTCTGCGTCGTCAGTATCGATGGACGCGCACGAGTGAACCGGTGAAGGAGCGCACGATGACGAGCACGGAGACCGCAGGCACCCCCCGACCGACCGGCACGACCCCGGTTGCCGACGAGCTCAGGGCCGCCGTCGCAGGCACCGTCCTCACGCCCGCGGACGAGACCTACGACGCCGTCCGCGCCGTGAAGCTGGGCGGGATCGACACCCGGCCCGCGGTCGTCGTCCGGCCGCAGACCGAGGACGACGTCGCGGCCGCCCTCGCCGTCGCCCGCCGGCACGGCCTGCCCGTCGCCGTCCGCTCGGGCGGGCACAGCTCGGTCGGCTACGGCAGCGTGGACGACGGCGTCGTCATCGACGTGCGCGACCTCGCCGACGTCGAGGTCGACGCGCAGACCCGGACCGCCTGGGTCGGCGCCGGCGCGACCGCCGGCCAGGTCAGCGTGGCGGCGGCCGAGCACGGGCTCGCGATCGGCTTCGGCGACACGGGCTCGGTGGGCGTCGCGGGCATCACCCTCGGCGGCGGGGTCGGCTACCTCTCCCGCGCGCAGGGCCTGACCATCGACAACCTGCTCGCCGCCGACGTCGTGCTCGCCGACGGGCGCACGGTCCGCGCCGACGCCACCAGCCACCCCGACCTGTTCTGGGCCCTGCGCGGCGGCGGCGGGAACTTCGGCGTCGTCACGCGCCTGCAGTACCGGCTGCACCCGGTGCCGGAGGTGACCGGCGGCATGCTGTTCCTCCCCGCGACGGCGGAGGTGGTCGCCGGCCTGGTCACCGCCATGCAGGCCGCGCCGGAGGAGCTCGGCGTCATCGCCAATGTCATGCCCTGCCCGCCGATGCCGTTCGTGCCCGCGGAGCACCACGGCAGCCTCGTCGTCATGGCCCTGGTCTGCTTCGCGGGCACCGCCGACGACGCCGCGGCCGCCCTCGCGCCGATCCGCGCGCTGGCCACGCCCCTGGCCGACCTGTTGAAGCCCATGACCTACCCCGAGATGTTCCCGCCGGAGGACCCGTCGTACCGGCCCGTGGCCGTCTCCCGGACGATGTTCCTCGACCACGTCGACACCGAGCTCGCCGCCCGGGCGCTCGACGGGCTCGCCCAGGCCGACGGCATGCGCGCGCTCCAGCTCCGGGCGCTCGGCGGCGCCATCGCGCGCGTGCCGGCGGACGCGACCGCGTACGCGCACCGGTCCGCACCCCTGATGGCGAACGTCGCGGCCTTCGTGAACACCGACGACCGTGCCCGCAAGCTCGCCTGGATCGAGGGCATGCTCGCCTTGCTCGACCAGGGTGTGCCCGGCGCGTACGTGAACTTCCTCGGCGACGAGGGACCTGAGCGCGTGCGGGCCGCGTACCCGGGCGGGACGTGGGACCGGCTGCGTGCGGTCAAGGCCGAGTACGACCCCGACAACGTGTTCGCGCGCAACCAGAACGTGCCGCCGGCCTGACCGGCGCGTCAGGCGGCGGCGAGCGCCTCCTCGATCAGCCGCACCACCTCGGGTGCGTCCGGCTCGGTGCTCGAGCGGAACCGGTGCGCGGTCCCGTCGGCCGCCACCAGCCACTTCTCGAAGTTCCACGCGACGCGCCCGGCCTTGCCGTCGGCGTCGGGCACGGCCGTCAGCTGGTCGAAGAGCGGGTGCCGGCTGCGGCCGTTGACCTTGACCTTCGCCGACATCGGGAACGTGACGCCGTAGTTGACCTGGCAGAACTCGGCGATGGCCTCCTCGGAGCCCAGCTCCTGCAGGAACTGGTTCGTCGGGAACCCGATGACCACTAGGCCACGGTCGCGGTACGTCTGCCACAACCGCTCGAGGGCGGCGTACTGCGGGGTGAACCCGCACCGCGACGCGACGTTCGCGACGAGGCGCACGGAACCGCCGAGGGCGCCGATGGTCGTCTCCCTCCCGTCCAGCGTGGTGAAGGGCAGGGACGCGAGGTCGACGACGGCGGTGGAGGTGGTCATGTCCTCGATAACGCCGGTGGACGCGCGCCCCATTCCGGCGCCGTCGCACGTACGGTGGACGGGTGAGCGGGGGACGGGGGCCGAGCAGGCAGACGCGCGTCCCGACGACCGAGGAGCTCATGGACCTCTGGCGCGCCGCCGCCGAGAGCCCGCCGCCGCTCGAGGAGCTGGCCGCCCGCGTCCACGCCGACACCCCGCCCTGGGACCTGGACGCCCTGGCCGCCGAGGCCGTGCGCGGCACGACGGCCGTCCTCGAGGTCACCGCCGGCGAGCCGACGCTCGAGGCCGAGGGGTTCACGCTCGTCGGCCTCGACCCGGACGTCCAGGACGCGACCGACCTGCCGTACCCGGAGCGGTGCTTCGACGTGGTCGTGGACCGGCACGGCGGGTACGACGCCGCGGAGGTCGCCCGGGTGCTGCGGCCCGGCGGGGTGCTCCTCACCGACCAGCTCGCGGGGGACGACGTCGTCGACCTGCACGCCGTGTTCGGCGCCCCCCTGCCGCGGCCGCACCTGACGGTCGACGCGCGGGCCGACGAGCTCACCGACCTCGGCCTGGACGTGACGCGCCGCGAGACCTGGCACGGCCCCCTGGCCTTCGACGACGTCGCCGCCCTGGCCAGCTACCTCGCCCTGGTGCCGTGGCGCTCACCGGCCGACTTCAGCGTCGACGGCTACGCGAACACCTTGATCTACCTGCACATGCGCGCGCCGGCCTGGGGACAGCCCCTCGTGTTCACCCAGAGCCGCTTCCTGCTGCGGGCCGAACGGCCCTTCTGACGCGCTACCGTCGACCCATGTCCGACCTCACCCCCGACGCCGTCGCGACGCGCGGGGACGAGCCCGCGGCGAGCGCGGAGGACGTCGTCGGCGCCGGGGTCGCCGAGGGCGCGCCGGCCGACAGCGCACCGGTCGAGGCACCCGAGGCGGAAGCCCCGGACACTCCCGCGCGGCCCGCTCCGGCGCGGCCCCGTGCGGATCTCGTGGCCCTCGTCGTGGCGACGGTGCTCCCCGTGCTGGGCGTGCTCCTGACGCTGACCGCGGAGACGTGGCTGACCGTCGCGTTCCTCATGCTCGTGCCGGCGATCGTCGTGGTCTACGGCCTGGGGCTCCTCGTGCTCGTCCGCGTGCTGCGCCGTCGGAGCATGCTCCGCCGCGAGCTGGGCGACGTCCCGCTGCGCTACCGGGTGTACGCGTGGGCCTGGGCGATCGGCTTCCTCGCCGCAGCGGTCTCGCCGATGCTCGGCGGCCTCGACCTGCCCTGGGTGCTGCAAGCGGCCGTGGTCGGCGCGTCCCCCGTCGCCGTCGGCGTGCTGACGGGCGGTCTGTGGTCGGCGTACCTGCGCGACGTCGCCTGGGTCGAGGCGCAGAACCAGGACTGACCGGGGTCGTCCACCGGGGCCCGACGGCCGTCGTCGTCCACCGCCCGCCCGGGCCGATGCCGTGCGCCCGGGGCCGCACGCGGAACGCTCCAGGGAGCCGATCCCCCGAGCCCTGGACGCGTGATGACCCGACCGACGCCGCTGCGCACGATCTTCGCCACCGCTCTCGACCACGTTCGCGCGGATCCCGACGCGCCCACGGTGACGCTCCTCGGCAACCCGCGAGGGTGGCTGCTCGACACGGGCGTGGTCGACCTCGTCGAGCCGTTCGTCACGTGGCGACCCGCCGACGCGGGCGACGTCGCGCGCTGGGCCGGCCTGGACGGGGCGACCGCGCGCGCCCTGCTCGACGCCCTGCCGGCGGTGCACCTCGACGACCGGCAGAACGACGCGCCGACGCTCGGGACGCTGCTCCGCGCGGCGGCCGAGCACCCGGACGAGGTCGAGCTGCAGGGCTACCTCGTGGGACCCGGCCGGGTCGACGAGCGGCTGAGCGCCGAGGGTCTCTTCGCGTACGTCGCGCCGGAGCTCGACGTCACCGCCGGCCACCACGCTGGGTGCGAGTGCGCGCGCCTGTGGACGATCGTCCGGCGCGACCTCGGGGTGGACGACGCCGTGCGGATGCCCGACTCGATCAACGCGCAGGTGAACCCCTGGCGGCCGTACGAGCCGTGCTGGTCGCTGTGGTGGGACTGACGGCGTCGCCGACCGTTCGCCGTCCCGCGGCGGGCGCGCCCGGTCGGCCCGGAATGCCCCGCCGCCCGGCACGGTTGCCCCGAGCATGCCTCTCTCCGGTGAGTACGCCCCCAGCCCGTCCGACCGCGCGCGCAGCCAGGTCGAGCTCTTCGAGGCCAGCGACGGCCGCGACGCGAACACCCTGCGCGGGGTGCCGATCATCGTCCTCACGACCGTCGGCGCCCGCACGGGCAAGCTCCGCAAGACGCCCCTCATGCGCGTCGAGCACGACGGCCGGTACGCCGTCGTGGCCTCGATGGGCGGCGCGCCCACCCACCCGGTCTGGTACCACAACGTCGTCGCCCACCCCCGGGTCGAGCTCCAGGACGGTGCGGTCAAGCGCGACTACGACGCGCGGGAGCTGGCCGGCGCCGAGCGCGCGGAGTGGTGGGCGCGGGCCGCCACCGTCTGGCCCGACTACGACGCCTACCAGAAGCGCACCGAGCGCCTCATCCCGGTCTTCCTCCTGGAGCCCGTCTCCGACTGAGCCGCCTTTCACCCCCGCCGGGCGCGCGCTTCACCCGCGCCGACGCGCCGCCACCACGCGCGCCGGACCTACCGTCGGGAACGTGCCTGCCGACGACGACGGCGCCTTCCGCGCGACCACCCGCGCGGACCGGGTCCTGCTCGCGCTCGCGCACGCCCCTGTCGCGCCCGTCACCCTCGGCGCGGGCGCGGCCTGGGTGGGCCTCGTGTCCGGGCGCCCGGTCGAGGACGCCGCCGTCGCGGCCGTCGTCGGGCTGGCGGTCGGGCTGGTCGCGGACGCGCGCCTCGTCCCGCGCTGGGTGCGGCTCGGGTTCGACGCGCCCGCGGGGCTGGCGGTCGGGCTGTACGTCTTCCACGCCGTGACGCTGTTCGTGCTGAGCATGGGGGTGCCGGTGCCCCAGCTGGCGCTGGGCGCGGTCGCGGGCGCGGTCGCCGGGCGGGGGCGGCTGGACCTCGCCCGCACCCGGCGCGTGACCACGACGACGCTCGCCGTCCTCGGCACGTTGGCCGCGTTCCTGGCGGTCGCCCGCCCGTCCACGACCTACGACCTGCGGCGCTCGCTCGGCCTGCCCTTCGAGGTCACGCCCGCGATCGTGCTCGCGATGGTCGTCGTGGGCGGGCCGCTCCTACTCGGGGCCCAGTGGGTCTGCACGACGGCGGGGGCCCGGCTCGCGGCGCACCGGCCTGCCCCGGCCCGGCCCGTGCTCCGGCGCGCAGCGCAGCCGCCCGTGCTCCGGCAGCCGGCCGTCCGGTCCTAACGCCGCGGGGGCTCGGTCTCCTCGACGAGCTCGCGGGCCTCGTCGGCGGAGAGCAGCTCGACGGTCTTGATCGCACACAGCCAGGCCTCGTCGTCCTCGATCCGGCCGTCGGCCTGCTCGACGAGGAAGTCGACGCGGCGGCGCAGCCCGCCGGCGACCGGCGTGATGTGGAGCGTGACCGGGTAGCCACGGGTCGGGTGCATGCCGTGCACCACCACCGGAGCCTCTGCCGCCGGAACCTTGCCCATCGTCCTCACCGCCCCGAGCCACGTCCCGCGCGCGACTCCCTACCCGACTGATCGGACCATCAGCGCGCGGGCTGAAGACCCGTTCGGGTGAAGAACGGCGTGGAGCGTTGACAACGGGTCACACCCTCAGGTCGCGCCGCCCGAACAGGCCGAGGCCGACGGCGGCCGAGACCGCCGCCAGCGCGGCCAGCCGAGACCGCCGCCACCGCGGGTAGGCCGTCCGGGTGAGTGCGGGTCGGCCGTGACAACTCCCCGCGCGAACCCGCGGTGCGACGACGGGCGAACGGTCACGATTGTCCCGTCCGCGCTCCGGTGGTTCGCCGCCCGACCAGGAAGGGGCCCTCGCATGGCCACCGCCTACCCGCCGCCCGGTGACGGCTCGCAGCAGCCGCAGCAGTACCCGAACCCTCCGCAGGACCAGTACCCACCGGCACCGCAGGCCGCGTACGGCCAGCCGGCCCCCTACGGCCAGCCGACGCCGTACGGCCAGCCCGCCCCCTACGGCCAGCCCACCCCCTACGGCCAGCCGATAGGCGCCCCGCCGAGCAAGAGCAACGGCCTGGCCATCACCGCACTGATCCTCGGCATCGTGTCGCTGGTCTTCTGCCTGATCCCGTTCGTGAACGCGATCGCGATCCTCGCCGGCGTCGTTGCGCTCGTCGTCGGCCTCCTGGGCCTGAAGAAGGTCGACGTCGCGGGCGGCCGCGGCCTCGCCATCGGCGGCATCGTCACCGGCGTCCTCGGCCTGGTCATCTCGATCGTCGTCATCGTCCTCGCGGTCGCCGCGCTGAACGCCGTCGACGACGCGGTCGACGAGAACATGGACGACATCGACGAGTGGCAGCAGCAGGTCGACGAGATCAACGAGCAGCTCGAGCAGGACCTGCAGAACCTCGACAGCGAGGGCTGACCGCCCGCGCCACGCCCACCCTGCACGACGCTCGGCGGGTCCCCGCACCGGGGGCCCGCCGACGTGCTCAGACGGTGGGCGAGGCGGCCACGCCCGGCGCCCGCCGGATCAGCCAGAACATCACCAGGCCGACGACGACCGTCGCCGCCCCTGCGCCGAGCATGCTGGCCCGCGCGCCCACCAGGGCGACGACCGTCGCACCCGTCGCGAGGCCGACGAGGTTGCCCGCCTGCAGCACGCCGCTGACGGCCGAGAACACGCGACCGCGGGCAGCGTCGTCGGTGCGCGAGCGGACGAGCGCGTTCAGGCAGACGCGCTGCGCGGTGTTCGCGGCGCCGCCGATCACCCAGCCGATGCCGACGGCGACGATCGAGACCACCGAGCCGGCGGCCACGAGCGCCAGCCCGACCGCGACGGTCGTGCCGGCGAGCCACCGGGACAGCACGGTGTCCCCGAACAGCCGCCCGGCGTACCAGCCGCCGACGACGCCGGCAGCCGGCCAGAACGCCGTGACCAGCCCGTACGCGGAGGCCGAGGCGCCGATGTCGTCGAGCACGTAGAACACGTCCGCGACGTTGACGAGCACGCTGATGAGCGTGGCGACGCCGAGCCCGGAGACGCCCACGAGCAGCATCCGGTCGGCCCGGATCCGGGCGAAGCCGAGCCAGACGGACTCACCGTGGTGTGCGGCGTCGGGCTCCGGGACGCGCTGGGTGCGGATGAAGGCGACGGCCGCCGCCATGACCACCGAGGTGGCGGCCGCGATGAGCAGGGCGGTGCGCTCGGAGGTCGCGTCGACCAGCACGCCCGCGACCGCGAAGCCCGCCAGGAACCCGGCCTGCGAGATCATCGAGTACCAGCCGTACGCGCGCGTCGCGTTCTCCTCGCCGGAGACGCGCGGCAGCAGCGCCGCGATGACCGGGTTCGCGACGGCGGTCCCGACGCCGAGCAGCACCAGCGAGCCGATGATCACCAGCTCGCCGCCCTCGCGGACCCCGAGCAGCCCGCAGAGCAGCAGCGCGACCGCCTGCAGCGCGATGGCGCCCAGCAGCAGCTCGCGGTTGCGCACGCGGTCGACGATGCGGCCCACCACCGGCGCCAGCAGGACGACCGGGACGAGCTCACCGGCCCACGCCGCCGCGATCCAGCCCGGACCCGCCGGCTCCAGGTGCACCATCACCGCGAGCAGCGCGAGCGAGCCCCCGACCGTCGACACGGCCGCGCCCGCGAGCAGCAGGCCGAGGTCACGCCGTCGCGCGCCGGCACTCAGGGCGCCGGCGAGGGCACTCGGGGCAGGGACGACGTCGGTCACGGTGCCTCAGCCTGCCACCGCGCGCCGCAACGATTCGAGGACCGGGCGAGTAGGGGCGTTCCGGACAGCGCGCGGTGACGCGCACCGGGCCGTGGCGGGCTCGCCTCAGGCGGGCGGCAGCGGCCAGCCCGGGGGTGGGCCGGGGCGGCGCCTCGTCGTCCCGTAGAGCCAGAACACCGCTGGCGGCAGCACGACCACGCCGACGACGCAGGCGCCGAGCACGAGGAGCGGACCCGCCCCGGGGAGGGTCTGGTCCGCCGACGACGCGACGCCCGCGACGAGCACGAGGCCGAGGACGCCGCCCGCGGACAGCAGGAGCGGCGCGAGCCGCTCGCCACGCGCGAAGAGCCGGCGGGCCGCCGCCACGAGCGCGGCCAGCCACACGACGACGCCGAGGCCCACGGACACCAGCACGCCGAGCACGGCCATCGCGAGGTCGGCCCACGCGTCGCCAGAGTCGACGGTGTTCGCGAGGGCGACCGTCAGCCCGACGCCGAGCAGCCCGGCGGCGACGCCGGCCGCGGCAGCGCCGAGCGGCGCGAGGACCAGGCGCGCCGGGCGGGGGCGAGGCGGGCCGGCATCGGGCGGGCCGGCGTCGGGCGGGCCGGCGTCGGGCGGGCCGGGCTCGGAAGGGTCCGGCGTTGTCGGGTGCGTCACGGTCGCTCACGCTGCCACACCGACTGCCGGGAAGACCTCCCCCCGCGCGAGACGCACCGATAGGGTTCGGCCAGGTTCGCCGACGCCGGTACTGGTCAGGGGTGGGACATGGTCACGTTCTTCGTCGTCGGCGGCGTGGGCCTGCTCCTGCTCCTCGTCTCGCTCGTGCTGGACGACCTCCTCGACCTCGGCGACGGACCCGTCTCCGGGACGTCGCTCGGGGCAGGGCTCGTGGCGTTCGGCGCCCTCGGCTCGATCGTCAAGGTCAACGGCCTGGCCACCGGCTGGGCGTACGCCGCCGCCGCCGTGTTCGGCGTGCTCGTGGTGCTCGGCGTGCAGGTGGTCGTGAAGCGGCTCCGCGCGTCGGAGGACGGCCAGCCCCGGGTGCTCGTCGGCGTGCACGGCACCGTCATGTCGACCATCGGCGCCACCGGCGGCGAGGTCAGCCTCGACGACCCCCGCGAGCTCGAGCGGCGCCTCGCCTGGGCGGACGCACCCATCGAGGTCGGCACCCGCGTCGTCGTCCTCGAGCAGTCCGGCAGCCGGGTCAAGGTCGCCCCGGCCGACGCCACCCCCGCCCGCCCGTAACCCGACACCGCAACCGGAGGAAGCCCGATGCCGGACCTCGAGAACGTCGCCTCGGACACCGTCACCGTCCTCGGCGTCATCGCCCTGATCCTCGTCGTCCTGGCGATCCTGGCGTTCGTCGCCCGGCGCATCCGGCGCGTGCCCCCGAACGAGGCGCTCATCATCGTCGGCCGCGGCGCCGGCAAGGCGGCCGCGGGCGAGAGCGGGCAGCGCGTCGTCGTCGGCGGGCGCGTGTTCGTGTGGCCGATCCTGCAGCAGGGCTTCCCGATCTCCCTCGAGCAGCGGCAGATCGGCATCACCGTCGAGGGCGTCGACAAGAACCGCATCAAGATCGCCATCAAGGCGTCCATCAACTTCAAGGTCCGCGGCGACGAGGAGGGCGTGCGGCGCGCGGCCCAGCGCTTCCTCTCCCAGCAGCAGACCCTCACCGACATCATCAAGGAGTCGCTCGAGGGCTCGCTGCGGTCGATCGTCGGCGACATGACGATCGAGCAGATCATCTCCGACCGGAAGGGCCTGTCCGACCGGGTCGTCGACTCCACGAAGACGGACCTCGCCGAGCAGGGCCTCCAGGTCGACCTGCTCAACATCTCCGACATCTCCACGCCCGGCTCGGACTACCTGGCCAACCTCGGTCGCGCCGAGGCCGCGCGCGCCCGCCAGGTCGCCGAGGTCAGCGAGGCCGAGGCCCGGCGGGTGTCGGAGTTCGCCGTCATCGAGGCGGCCGAGCAGATCGCCGAGCGGCAGAAGGCCCTGGACCTGAAGAAGGCCGAGATCAAGGCCCAGACCGACCGGGCGAACGCCGAGGCCGACGCCGCGGGGCAGCTCGCCCGCGCGGAGCAGGACGCGATCGTCGCCGGCAAGCAGCGGGAGGCGCTCGCCGAGCAGGCGCGGGTCACCGAGGAGCAGCTCGACATCGACGTCCGCAAGCCCGCCGAGGCCCAGGCGTACGCCGAGGTCCAGCGCGCGACCGCCCAGCGCGACGCGGCGAACGCCGCGACCGAGGCCGACGCCTTCAAGCGCACCACGATCGCGACCGCGAACAAGACGGCCGCCATCCAGGACGCCGAGGCCGCCGCCGAGGCCGTGCGCCGCGCCGGTGAGGCCGAGCGCGACCGCCAGCTGGCCTTGGCCGCCGCCATCCGCGCCGAGGGCGAGGCCCGCGCTGCCGCCACGGAGGCGGAGGGCCGCGCGGAGGCCGCCGCGACCGACGCCAAGGCCGAGGCCCTGAAGAAGTACGGCCAGGCCGCCATCGCGCAGGAGCTCATCTCGCGCCTGCCGGAGATCGTCCGGGCCGCCGCGGAGCCGGTCGCCGCCATCGACCACATGACCGTCGTCTCGACCGACGGCGCCTCGCAGCTGACCAAGACCGTCGCCTCGGTGCTCAGCGAGGGCCAGGAGGTCGTCAAGCAGCTCACCGGCCTGGACCTGACCGCGCTGATCTCGAGCGTCGCCGGCGTCCCCGCTGCGGCGCCGGCCGCGCCCGCCCCGGCGGCTCCGGCCTCCCGTCACGCCGCGACGTCGGTTGCCGCACCGGCTCCCGTGGCGGCGCCGGCTCCCGCTGCACCGAAGGCCGCCGGGGCCCCGAAGAGCCCGGCGCCCGCGGCGACGCCCGAGCCGGCTCCGGCTCCCGAGAAGCCCGCCCGCGCGCGCAAGGCCGCCACGCCGCCCCCGCCCCCGCCGCCCCCGGCCTGAGACCCCTTGCGACGCGCGGCCGGCCACGACGACGATCAGGACGTCGGCCGCCCGTCGGGAGGGCGGCCCTGAGGTGAGGAGCGCCCGGTGGACATCGGCGACCTGGTCGGCAAGGCGAAGGACGCGCTCGACAAGAACGAGGGCGCGGTCGAGGGCGCGCTCGACAAGGCGGCCGACTTCGTGAAGGAGCGCACGAGCGACGACGTCGACGAGAAGATCGACACGGCCGTCGAGAAGGCCAAGGACGTCATCGGGAAGGACTGACCGACCCGACGCGGGGAGGGTTCACTCGCGCCAGGCGCGAGGGATCCTCCCCGACGCGTGTCCGGGCAGGGGTCGGGCAAGGACGCCCGGCCCGCCCCAGTCAGACGGCGTCAGGCGTTGGCGAAGGCCGCGAGGCCCAGGGCGACGGCCTTGTCGAAGAGCTGCTCACGCTCGGCGGAGGACAGCGACTCGTCGCGGAAGAGCAGGTCGCTGATCGTGCAGATCGCCAGCGCCTCCTTGCCCTCCTGCGCGGCCACCGCGTAGAGCCCGGCCGCCTCCATCTCGACGGCGAGCGTGCCGTGCTTGACCAGCAGCTCGTTCGTCAGCGGGCGGTCGGAGTAGAAGATGTCGCTCGAGATCACCGGGCCGACGTAGACGGACCCGTTCTTCCGGCGGCGCCGACGCCCGGCCGCGGGCGCGTCGTCGGCCGGCTTCGCGGCCTTCCGGTGCCCGACGCCGGCCGCATCGGCCGCGGCCGCGGTCAGCGAGAACGTCGCACCGGCGCTGAAGTGGATCTGCGGGATCTTGTTGCCCACGATCGAGGAGTCCGTGTGCGCGACGTTCGCGATGACGACGTCGCCCACCTCCAGGTGCGGGGCCATGCCGCCGGCCGTCCCGATCCGGATGATCCGCTCGACGCCGTAGAACCGGAACAGCTCGGTGGCGTAGATGCTGATCGACGGGATGCCCATGCCGGACGCCAGCACCGACACCGGGCGGCCGTCGAAGGTGCCCGTGTAGCCGAGGATGCCGCGCACGTCGCTGACGAGCCGGGCGTCCTCCAGCACCGTCTCGGCGATGCGCTGGGCGCGGCGCGGGTCGCCGGGCATGAGGACGTCGGGGGCGAAGTCGCCGGGCTCGGCGCTGATGTGCGGAGTGGCCATGGGGCGAGGTTAGCCGGACCTGCGCGCCGCCGTCGTGGGCCGGGCGGGCGGCGTCGGGAACCGGACGGGCTCGCCCGGCGCGGCGACGAGCCGATCCCTGCGCCGGGTCACAGGTCGTGCGGCGCCTCGTCCTCGTAGCCGCCCTCCTTGCGGAGGCGGACGATGGCGACGGCGAGGCCGCCCCAGACCAGGACGATGGCGAGGGCCATGAACGCGATCGCGGTGCCGGTCATCGGGCCGCTCCTTCCGTGACGGGCCGCGCATCGGGCAGCTGCTCAGGGATGAACGCGTCGGGGTCGTGACGCCAGCGCGGGATCATCGACGCGCCGGCGATGAGGGCGCAGACGACCACCGTGCCCCAGCCGATCCACCGGACGAGCGACTGGTCGGTGTAGGTCGCCGGGTCGTAGCCCTCGTCGAGCAGCTTGATGAGGCCCGTGACCAGGATCGCGGTCAGCACCACCGGCACGAGCAGACCGACGTCCCATCGCCACCACGCGCCCACGTGGATGCCGACCCGGTTGTTCAGGTGGGCCTGGAGCTCAGGCAGCTTGCGCGTGACGAGCCCGACCAGGACCGCACTGGCGATCGCCGAGACCAGCACGCCGATCTCGTTGACGAACTTGTCGGCGACGTCGAGGACGTAGAGCCCCGTGGTGGTGCCGAAGAGGACGCAGGAGACGACCGCCATGGGGATGCCCACCGACAGCGCGCCGCGGCGGGCCGACCAGCCGAACTTGTCCTGGAACGCCGCGGAGACCACCTGGAGGATCGAGATCAGGGAGGTCATGCCCGCCAGGAGCAGCGACACGAAGAACAGCACGCCGAACACCGAGCCGCCCGGCATCGTCGACAGGATCTGCGGGAACGCGATGAACGCCAGGCCGATGCCCTGGTAGGAGGTGTCGCTCACTGCGATGCCCGCCTGGCCGGCCATGTACCCGATGGCCGCGAACACGCCGATGCCGGCGAGCAGCTCGAACGAGGAGTTGCCCAGGCCGACGACGAGGCCCGTGGTGGTCAGGTTGTCGCGCCGCCTCAGGTACGACGAGTACGTGATCATGATGCCGAACGCGATCGACAGCGAGAAGAACACCTGTGCGTACGCCGCCATCCAGACGTCCGGGTGCGCGAGCGCCTCCCAGTCCGGCGTGAAGAACGCATTGAGGCCGTCGGCCGCCCCCTCGAGCGTGACGGACCGGATGACGATCGCCAGGAAGATCACCACGAGCATCGGGATCATCACCAGGTTCGCGCGCTCGATGCCCCTCTGCACGCCGCCGGCGAGGATGAGCAGAGTCACGATCCACACGCCGATCAGCGGGAGCAGCACGCCGGGCACGTAGTCGAAGCCGACCCCCGGGTCCGCGACCTGAAGGTGCGTGCCGAAGAGGAACCCGCTCGGGTCGTCGCCCCAGCGCTGGTCCGCTGCGAACACCACGTAGCTCGCGGCCCACGCGATGATCACCGTGTAGTAGAGCGCGATGACGACCGAGATGCCGACCTGGAACCAGCCCAGTGCCTCCGACGGCCGCCACAGCCGGCGGAAGGCCGCAGGCGCACCGCCGCGGAACCGGTGCCCGAGCGAGTAGTCGAGCCACAGGATCGGGATGCCCGCCGTGGCCAGCGCCACGAGGTAGGGGATGAGGAACGCGCCGCCGCCGTTGTCGTACGCCGTCCCCGGGAAGCGCCAGATGTTCCCCAGCCCGACGGCGGAGCCGACCGCGGCCAGGACGAAGCCGAGCTGGCCCGACCACTGCTCGCGGTGGCGGGGCGCGCCGGCGGTGCTGGCGGCGCCGGCAGAGGTACCCGTGCTGTCGCTCATCGTCGTCCTCGGGAGCGCAGGGACGCCGCCTGACCGGCGTCGGTCTGCCCGACGCTAGCCGCACCTGCCCCGCGAGCGCACCAGGTGCGGCCGTCTTTCCCGCGGGATGTGACGGAATCCGTCGTCAGACGGTCAGCCGGCGGCGGAGAGCGCGAGGTCCGCGCCGGCTGCCTCGAGCCGGATGCCGTCGTCGACGACCGTCGCACCGGTCAGGTTCATGGTGGCCGGCAGGCCGGTGATGGCGATCCGCAGGCCCTGCAGCTGGGCGGTGATCTCGGCGGGGAGCTCGCCGCTGTCGACCCGGAAGCCGCCCAGCACGAACCCCACGACGTCGACCACCACCTCCTGCCCCTCGGCCCGCACGCTCATCGCGACGTCGAGCGGGAGGCCCAGCGCGGACGCCGTGGCGATGAGCTCGCCGTCGCGCACGCCCAGGTCGAGCCCCGAGAGCCCGAGCGCCGCCTCCGCCGCGTCGGGCGTCACGAGCGCCGTCATCTCGGCGGTCTCGGCCGTGTACGGCGCCGTCGTGCCGACGCCGTGCACGCGCACGACGACGTCCTCCAGGCGCAGCCCGTCGACCGTGGCGGCGGGCGCCGCGAGTCGGACGCTGCTGAGCTCCCCCGCCGCGACCTGGGTGAGGAACGGGAAGCCCTCGATCGTGACGTCCGGCGGCTGCTCGACGCCCGGGATGGCCTGCTCGACCTCCGCCGCGACGCGCTGCTCGGCCTGGTCCCGCATGAGCGAGTCCACGAGGTAGGCGCCGCCCGCCAGCACGGCGAGCACGACGACGGTCCAGACCAGGCGACGCATGCCCCGAGGCTACGCAGGGCCCGCCGACTGCGCCCGCGCTGCCCGTCGTTCGCGCGCCGAACCCATGGCCGACCGGTCGCCACGCGCCTACGCTGGAGGTGATGGCACGAGCGCAGCGAGGCGCGTCATGGTGGAGTCGGTGTTCTGGATGGCACTGCCGATGACGGTGTACGGCCTGCTCGCGGTCGCCGTCCCACCCCCTCGCGAGCCCCGCGGCCTCCGCGCGCGGATGCGCAGGTGGCGCGAGCGCCGTCAGGCCCGCCGGGACGGGCTGCCGGACGAGGTCATCTCGCCGCACCCCGCCCTCCCCGGCGCCGACGACCCGCTGGCCGTGCTGGCCATCCAGGTGCGCCTGGGCGTCCTGGCCGACCACATCCGCGAGCTCGAGTCGGACGAGCGCATCTGGGCCCGCGGCCGTCGGCTCGAGGCCGCGCAGGCCGCCTACGACGCGCTCCTGGACGAGGCCTGCCGGCTGGCGGGCATCCAGAGCCACCTGCCGCCCGCGGGCGGATCGGGCCTGCGCCGCAACAGCGACCCTGACCGCTTCGAGGACGAGCTGGCCCTGGCCCAGCGCGGCTGGTCCTGGTAGCCGTCCTCGACTCGTCACCTCTCCCCCCGAAGTGGAACGAAACGGCTGCGATCCGGGCAGGAGTGGAACGTCGTGCTCCAGTTCCGTTCCACTCGGGGCGTCAGGGGGTGGTTCCGAGCGTCCAACGACCAGGACGGCGGTCCGCGCGTGCCCGGTCGTAGGCCCGCCTCACTCGCGCCTGCCACGCACGGCGGCCTGCAGCCGTCGCGATGTCCGGGTCATTCGCACGCACCACCGTCAGCCCCAGGTGCTCGAGCAGCTCCTGGCGTCGGGCGTCGGCGTGGCGCCGCGCCGCTGACGCGTGAAAGGAGCCGTCATACTCGGCAACCAGGCCAGATGCGATGTCGAGCAGGTCCACCCTCCCGGCGAAGCTGCCGTGCTCGTCGAGGACCACACCGTTGCAGACGGGCCGCGGGAGTCCAGCGCGGTGCCAGAGCAGACGCATCATCGACTCGCGTGGTGACTCGACGCCGTCCTGCGATAGGTCGAGCGCACGCCGTGCGACCCCGACTCCCCGCCATCCGGTCCGCTCCGCGAGCATCGCGGCGACGTCGTCCGCCGCGACGAGGCCGAGCGCGCGCAGGCGGTCCAGCGCGACCACCGCCGCTTCCAAGGGCCAGAGACGCGCCACGTCGAACGCCGTGCGCGTCGGCGCCGTGACGGGGAGCCCGCCGACGACCGCCACCTCGTGCGGCTCGAGGTCGCTGCGGAACACGCGCACCCCCGGCTGCGGGCGTAGTCGTCCGGGGCGCGAGGCACACACCAGGATGGGCAAGGCCACCCGTGCGTCGGAGTCCATCTCAGGCAGGCGGCCGTCGAAGACCTCGAGCTCGTCGGACTGGGACCGGTGTGCCTGCTCGTGAACGCGGGCGGCCGCCCAGCCCCCGAGCACGAAGCCCTCCGGAAGCATGCGCACGGTAATCGCGGTGCGCCCGTCGAGATCGTCGCACGGGGTCCCCACGGGCACGTAGAGACCCCGGCGCACCCGCGCGTACGACCGTCCCGCGAGCTGCCACCGACCGATGCCCGCGCGGGTCGCCTCGGCGGAGGTCAACGTCGGCACGCGCTCCAGCGACGACCCATCAAGCTCCATGAGCGGATGGTCGGACGGTCGAGGCCAGCCCTCACCGACGGCCCGCGCACGCTGTGGACGACGACCCCTCCCCCTCGCTCCACCTGGAGTGGAACGGAACCGCCGCGATCCAACGCCGAGTGGAACGCTGTGCTCCCGTTTCGTTCCACTCGGGAGGGGAGCGACGACGGCGACGGGGGGCTACGCGCGGACCGTCAGGGTGCTGCGGCCGTCGGCGGCGCGGCGGACCTCGATGCGCTCGGCGATCGACTGCTTCATCGCGTCGACGTGCGAGACCACGCCCACCACCCGGCCCGCATCGCGCAGCCGGCCCAGCTCGGCGAGCACGACGTCGAGGGTGTCGCCGTCGAGCGAGCCGAAGCCCTCGTCGACGAACAGCGTGCCCAGGTCCGTGCCGCCGGCCTCGGCCGTGACGACGTCCGCGAGGCCCAGCGCCAGGCTGAGCGCGAAGTAGAACGTCTCGCCGCCGGACAGCGTCGCCGGGTCGCGCTCGCGCTCGGTGTGGTGGTCGACGACCTTGAGCGCCAGGCCCAGCTTGCGCGCGCCGCCGCGCTCCTTCTCCTCGCTCCGCAGCAGCTCGTACCGGCCCGACGACATCGCCGCGAGCCGCCCGTTCGCCGCGGCCACGACGTCCTCGAACCGCCGGGCCAGCACGTACGTGCCGAGCGACAGCTGCCGTGCGTTGTCCCCGCCGCTCGCCGCGACCACGTTCGCCATCCGCACCACGGGCCCGGCGGCCTCGCGTGCCGCGACCAGCGCCCGTCCGGCCCGGGACACCTCCGCCGCCTCCCGCTCGGCCGACGACGCGCGGTCCCGCAGCCGCGCCGCCTCGCCCGCCGCCCGGGTCGCCGCCTCGTCCGCCGCCGCGTGCGTCGCCTCGGCCTCCGCCGACGACGCGCGGGCCGCGTCCGCGGTCACGTCCCCGACCGCCCGGACGGCGTCGTCGGCCAGACCCCGCTCGACGCGGTCGAGCGCCGAGTCGTGCTCGCGGATCCGCCGGTCGAGGGCCGCGAGCGCCGCCTCGTCGAGGGCCGCCGCGCGCACCGCTGCGGCGTCGTCGAAGCCGTGCTCCGAGAGCGCCGCCGCGAGCTCGACGCGGCGCTCGGCCAGCCGCTCCTCGGCCGTGACCAGGCGCTGCGCCTCGGTGAGCCACGCGCCGACGAGCTCCACGCGAGCGTCGAGCAGCGCCGCGCGGGCGCGCACCGTGTCCGACGACTCGCGCGCCGCCTCGATCGCCGTCTCCGCGTCCCGGATCTCCTTGCGTCGGCCGGCGAGCGCGACGCCGTCCTTGCCGACCACCGTGTCGAGCTCGGCGCGCTGCTGCTCGAGCGCGCGCGTGCCAGCGTCGAAGGCCTCGAGCTCGGCGTCGACGGCGTCCCTGTCCCGGGCGGCCGCCTGGGCCTCCTCGACCGCCCGGCGCGCGTCCGCGACCGCGGCGTCCGCCGCCGGCAGGTCCCAGCCGTCCGCCGACGCGCGGGCCCCGTCGCGCTTCGTCCGCAGTTCGGTGAGCACGCGGCCGGCCGCGGCGAGCACCTCGTCGGCCACCGCGCACGCCTCCTCCGCGGCGTGGACCACCTCGGGCGTCACCGCCTCGGCCGACGGCGCCGCGGGGTGCGGGTGCTCCGTCCCGCCGCAGACCGGGCAGGGCGCCCCCGGCGCGAGCTCGACCGCGAGCTCCGCGGCGATGCCCGCGATCCGCGCCTGCCGCAGGGCCGCCGCGTGCTCCAAGGCCTCCGACGCCGCCCGCGCGGCCACGCCGGCCGCGGCCTCGGCCGTCCCGACGCGCGGCTCGAGCTCGGCCACCAGCGCCGCTGCCGCCCGACGGTCCTCCACTGCGCGCAGGGCCACCTGCGCCTCGGCGAGGCCACCCGCGGCGGCCCCCAGCGCGTCCCGACGCTCGCGCAGTGCCGCGCGCTCGTGCGGGCGCTGGGCGAGCCCGTCGACGAGCGCGTCCCGCTCCGCCGCGCGCCGCTCGACGCGCGCCTCGAGGTCGGCGACGGCGACCCGCAGCGTCGGCAGCGTCGCCTCGAGCTCGAGGGCGTGGTCCAGGCGCGCGCGGATGCCGGTGCAGCGCTCGCGCTCGTCGGCGAGGGCCTTGAGCTGGACGTCCGCCTCCGCCTCCGCGGGCACGAGGGCGGCGAGGTCGGCGTGCGCCCCCGCGAGCACGGCGGCCCGCCGCCGCGCGACGGCCGTCGTTGCCTCGCCGAACGCGGTCTCCGCCTGCGCGACGCCGGCGACCGCGGGCATCGCCAGCCGCGCCCGACCGGCCACGGCGAGGCGACGGGCGTCGTCGGCGTGCTCCGCCCCGCGGGCCGCGAGCCGGGCGCGCTCGGCGAGCAGCGTGTCGCGGCGCTCGACCGCCACCACCGTCGTCCGGGCCGCGTCGCGGGCCCGCTCGGTGACGGCGCACCGCTCGGCGGCGCGGGCGGCCACGGCCTCCGCCGCCACGGCCTCCGCGGCGGCGGCACCGGCGACGGCCTCGACCGCCGCGGTCAGCGCGGGCACGTCCACCTCGGCGCCGGCGGCGGCCTCGCGGAGGGCTGCCGCGTCGTCGTCGGCGCAGCGGGCGGCCGCGACGAAGCCCGCGACCGCACGGCCGACCTCGCCGCGCGCGGCGTCCAGCCCCCGGCCGGCCTCGGCGCGCATCGCCGCCAGCCGCTTCTCCAGGCGCTCGTAGACCTCGGTCCCGAACACGCGCTCCAGCACGCGCCGCCGGTCCTCGGGCTTGGCACGCAGGAAGCTCGCGAACTCGCCCTGCGGCAGCACCACCGTCTGCACGAACTGCTCGCGGTCCAGCCCGATGGCGTGGGCGAGCTCGAGCCCGGCCTCGTCCAGCCGGGTGCTCAGCAGGTCGCCGTCGTCGGGGGCGTCCGGGCTGGTCAGGCGCCAGAGCTTGATGGTGGCCTGCTGCGTGGTCGTGCCGGTGCCGCGCTGCTTGGGGCGCTCGTAGCGCGGGGTGCGCAGCACGCGGTAGATGCCGGACCCGGTCTCGAAGACGAGGTCGACGAACGTGTCGTCGCCGGGTGCCGCGTGGTCCGAGCGCATCCGGTCCTCGCTCGCGTCCGCGGACGCGACCTTGCCGTACAGGGCGAACACGAGCGCGTCGATGACCGTCGACTTGCCCGACCCCGTCGGCCCCTCGAGGAGGAACAGCCCCGACGCCGACAGCGCGGCGAAGTCGATCGTGTGCCGGCCCGGGAACGGCCCGACGGCCTGGAGCGTCATCCGGTGCAGGTGCATCAGGCGCTCCGCTCCGCCGCGAGCACCTGCTCGTACGCGGCCCGCAGCACGGCGAGCTCGTCGGCGCTCGGCGCCGCGCCCGTCACGTGCTCGACGAACTGCGCCGCGACGTCCACCGGGTCCTGCGCCGCGGTCACGACGGCGGCCCGCGTCCGCGCGGTCCCGGCCGGCGGCCGGTGCTCGGTGACCAGCAGGTGCGGGAACCGGGACTTGAGCCGCGCGTGCAGCTCCGGCGGCCGCACGGGGTCGGTCACGACGGCGCGCAGCCAGTCGTCCTCGTGCCCGTCGCCCGCGGCGCCCAGCAGCTCGCCGAGCGTCCCGGTCACCTCCGCGAGCCGCCGCGGCACGGGCGCGGGCACCAGCGTGGTCCCGACGACGCCGTCCCGCCCCAGCTCGACCAGCACCGACGACTTGCGGTGCCGCAGCTCGGAGAACGAGTACGCGAGCGGCGAGCCCGAGTAGCGCAGCACGGGCGCAGGACCGGACACGGCCGGTGGGGACCCACCCGACCCCTCGCCGTCGGGCACCGCCGCGGCACCCGCGGGGAACGCGATCTCCTGCGGGCCGTGCAGGTGACCGAGCGCCACGTAGTCGACGCCCGCGAACACCCCGGCCGGGACCGCGTCGACGCCGCCCACGCGGATGTCCCGCTCGGACTCCGAGCCCTGCCCGCCCACGACGAACGCGTGCGCCAGCACCACGGCCCGCACCCGCTCGGACGCTCCCGAGGCCGCCCCCCGCATCACCAGCTCCCGCCGCACGCGCGCCATCGCCGCGCCGACCACCGCCTCGTGCGACCGGGCGAGCGGCTCGCCGTCGTCGGCCAGCACCGACCGCGCCGCGTCTGGGTCGAGGTAGGGCAGCGCGTGCACCGCGACCGGCCCGTGCTCGTCCCGCAGCACCACGGGCACCCCGACGTCGGCGACGCGCGCCCGCAGGTGCACGCCGGGCCGCATCAGCTCGGCGCCGAAGCCCAGCCGGATCGCCGAGTCGTGGTTCCCGGGCGTGACCACCACCGCCGCGGTCTCGCTCAGCCGGCGCAGCGCGTCCGCGAGCAGCCCGACCGCCTCGACCGGCGGCACAGCCCGGTCGTACACGTCCCCCGCGACCACGACGGTTTCCACGGACTCCGCGCGCACGAGCTCGACCAGGTGGTCCAGGTACGCGGCCTGGTGCCCCAGCAGGTCCACACCGTGCAGCGTGCGACCGAGGTGCCAGTCGCTGGTGTGGAGCATCCGCATGCCCGGAACGGTACGGCCGCCCGCCGACAGCCGAGACGCTCCACGCCGTCGGGCGTCGGTCCCGCCGCCAGGCGTGCCGGGAATGGCAGGATCCCGGGTGAGATCTGCCCGCAACGGTCAAGACGCCCAGCGCCGAGGCCGATGACGCTGGCAGCGTCCCCCGACGCCCGGTGCCTCGTGCCCAGACGCCGCGGGACCGTTCCGGTCAGGACCAGGAGGACCCATGCAGCCGCCCGACGAGTCCGGTCGTCAGCTCCACCTCGTGCCCAGCGAGCCCGAGGGCTACCCGACCCTTCAGACGCCGTTCCACGACCTCGACGAGTACGTGCGCCTGCCGCGCATGGAGGGCCTCGTCCTGTCGCCGGACGGCTCGCGGCTCGTCACCCAGGTCTCGACCCTGAACGCCGACGGCACCAAGACGCACACCGCCCTGTGGGAGGTCTACCCGACCCGCGCCAGGCCGGCCCGCCGCCTCACGCGCAGCGCCGAGGGCGAGACCGGCGCGGCCTTCACGCCCGACGGCGACCTCCTCTTCACCTCGGCCCGCCCCAACGCGGACGCGGCCGACGACGAGAACGACAAGAAGACCCCCGCGCTGTGGGTGCTCCCCGCCGGCGGTGGCGAGGCGCGCATCGTCGCCTCGCGCCCGGGCGGCGTGCACCAGGTCAAGACGGCGCAGCGCTCGCCCGCGGTCGTCTTCACCACCCGGATGCTCCCGCGCGCCGCCGACGGCGCCGCCGACGACCGCCTGCGCGCGCTGCGCAAGGAGAAGAAGGTCTCGGCCGTCCTGCACGAGGGCTACCCCGTGCGGTACTGGGACCACGACCTCGGCCCGGACAGCCCGCACCTGCTCGGCTGGCACTTCCGGGCGGGCGACGACGTCGCGCGCTCGGTCGAGGTCGCGAGCCTGTCCGTGGAGCACCTCAAGGTCAGCGACCTGACCCCGACGCCCGGCCAGGCGCTGCTCGAGGCCGAGTTCGACCTGTCCCCGGATGGCACGTTCGTCGTCTCGACGTGGCTGGTGCCGACCGGCCGCGGCGCCTCCCGCACGCAGCTGGTGCGCATCGACATCGACACGCAGCAGCGCACGGTCCTCGTGGACGACGTCGACGCCGACCTGGGCGCGCCCGTCATCTCCCCCGACGGCGCCCTGGTCGCCTACCGCCGGGAGTCGCACTCCACGCCGACGACGGCGCCGCGCATCACCCTCGAGCTGCTCGACCTGCGCGACCCGGACGCCCAGCCGCGCCGGCTCGTCGACGACTGGGACCGCTGGGTGACCTGCCACCAGTGGCTGCCCGACGGCGCCGGCCTGCTCGTCGTGGCCGACCAGGACGGGCGCGCGCCCGTCTTCCACATCGACCTGGCCGACAGCCCCGACGGCACGGTCACCCAGCTCACGCACGACGACCACGTGTACTCCGACCTGCAGGTCGCTCCGGACTCGTCAGTCGTCTACGCGATGCGCGCGTCGTACCTCGCGCCGGCCCACCCGGTGCGCATCCAGCTCGTCGCGGACGAGAACCGCCCCCGGGGCACCGTCACCGTGCTCCGCGCGCCCGCGGCCCCGCCCACGCTGCCGGGCTGGCTCACCGAGGTCCGCACCACCGCGGGCGAGGGCGACGACGCGCACGAGGTCCGCGGCTGGCTCGCCATGCCCGACGGCGCCACCGCCACCGACCCGGCCCCGCTGCTCCTGTGGGTGCACGGTGGGCCGCTGAGCTCGTGGAACTCCTGGTCGTGGCGCTGGAACCCGTGGCTGATGGTGGCCCAGGGCTACGCCGTCCTGCTGCCGGACCCGGCCCTGTCGACCGGCTACGGGCAGGACTTCATCCAGCGCGGCTGGGGCCGCTGGGGCAAGGACCCGTTCACGGACCTCATGGCGGTCACCGACGCGACGGTCGCGCGCGAGGACGTCGACGCGACGCGCACGGCCGCGATGGGCGGCTCGTTCGGCGGCTACATGGCCAACTGGATCGCCGGCCACACGGACCGCTTCGACGCGATCGTCACGCACGCGAGCCTGTGGGCCCTGGACCAGTTCGGCCCGACGACGGACATGGCCTTCTACTGGGGCCGCGAGATGACCCCGGAGATGGCGCTCGAGAACAGCCCGCACCTGGCGGTCGGCGACATCCGCACGCCGATGCTCGTGGTGCACGGCGACAAGGACTACCGGGTGCCGATCGGCGAGGGCCTGCGGCTCTGGTACGACCTGCTCTCGTCCTCGGGCCTGCCCGCCGACGACGACGGCACGACCGTCCACCGGTTCCTGTACTTCCCGGACGAGAACCACTGGGTGCTCACGCCGCAGCACGCGAAGATCTGGTATCAGGTCGTCAGCGGCTTCCTGGCCGAGCACGTGCTGGCCACGGGCACCCCGGAGCTCCCGGAGACCCTGGGCTGAGGTCTGCGGCGGTCAGACGCCGGCGGTCTCGACGCGGTCGGCGGTGTCCCCGGCGCTGAACTCGAACGGGATCGTGCCGCCGAGGCCGATGAGGTCGAGCATCTCGATGACCAGCACGGGCGGGTCGCGCAGGACCGCCGTCGAGCCGGTGTCGGTCGCCATGCGGTGCACCTGCAGGACGAACGCGATGCCGGACGAGTCGATGAACGTCACGTCCGAGACGTCGATGATGTACGGCCCGCCCCGGGTGAGCAGGGCGACCATGGCCAGGCTGGCCTGGTCGCGCAGCGACGCGTCGACGTCGCCCCAGAGCCGGACCACCGTGCGCCGGGAGTCGTCGACGACCTCGATGCCGCCCTGCCCTGTCGCGTCCTCGCTCACGGTGCCCCTTCCCTCCGAACCTGCCCTGCCATGAACGACGCGCGGCCGGGCCCGGAAGTTCCCCGGAGCCGCGCTGCGCCGCGAACGTTGTCACCGTGCCGAGGCAGCGTACGCCCGCCGTGCGACGGCCGCGCGTCGTGCGTGTGAACGGGTGATGTCACGCGTGTCCGCAGGTCAGGAGCCGATCACGGTCGGCCCGCCGCGCTCCGCGGAACGCCTCGCTCACCCCACGACGGCGGGCCCCGCGTCGGTCAGCGACCAGTGCGTGTGGACGATCCGCCAGCCACGCTCCGGGTCGCGCCGGTACGCCTCGGTGGTGTTCCAGCGCCGCTGCCCCTCCGACCCCTGCGAGACGAACTGGAAGCTGAGCACGGCGAGGTCGCCGGCCGCCACGACCGCGGGGTGGGTGGTGGGTGCCGTGCTCATGGCGTCCTCTCCGGCCGCGCGCGGTGCGGGTCCGGGCCGGACGCTACGCCCGACCACCGACGCGTCACGCGTCGCCCGCGCCGCCCTCGGCCTCGGTCACGTCCGCGACCGTCGCGCCCAGCGCGAGCGTGAGCTGCGACCCGTCCACGGTCGCCGCGACGCCGTGCGCGCCGGCCCCGATCGAGACCGGGTGCCCGGCCACCCGCGCGTCGGCCACCACCGGCCAGGCGCGCAGCGAGCCGAACGGCGTGATGGTGCCGCGCTCGTAGCCGGTGACCTCACGCGCGACCGCGGCGTCCGGCATCGACAGCCGCGACACCTCCAGGAGCGCGCGGAGCTTGGGCCAGGAGATCGTCCGGCCGCCGGGGACCAGGACGAACAGGAAGTCGTCGTCCCCGCGGCGCACCACGATCGTCTTGATGATCCGCTCCGGCGGCAGCCGACGCGCGGCCGCGGCCTCCTCGAGGCTGCGCACGGGGCCGTGCCGCGTGATGCGGAAGCGCAGGCCCGATGCCTCGAGGGCCGCGAGCGCGCGGGCCTCGCCCTCGGACGGCTGGTGCTCGGTCGTCATCGGGCCATCCTCACATTCCGCTGGACACGCCCGGCACACTCGTCGGGTGCCGTCGATCGTCGTCGTGACCGGACCGCCCGGCTCCGGCAAGTCCACCGTCGCGGGCGCGCTCGTGGACGCGTTCGACCCGTCCGCCCTCGTGGAGGGCGACGCCTTCTTCGCGTTCCTGCGCCGCGGCATGCGCGAGCCCTGGCTGCCCGAGGCACACGAGCAGAACGACGGCGTCATCCGCGCCGCCGCCGCCGCCACCGGACGCCTGGCCGAGCGCTGCACCGTCGTCTACGACGGCGTCGTTGGCGCCTGGTTCCTGCCGACGTTCGCCGCCGCGGCCGGCGTCGGGCGGCTGCACTACGCGGTGCTGCTGCCGCCGGCGGAGGTGTGCCTCGAGCGGGTGGCGACCCGGGTGGGGCACGGCTTCACCGACCTCGACGCGGCGCGGCACATGCACGCCGAGTTCGCCCGGGCCAGGTCGGTCGCCCGGCACGTCGTCGACGTCGCGAGCGACGACGACGCGCGGACCGTCGCCGACCGCGTGCTCGCCCGCGTGCGCGACGGATCGCTCGTCTGGCCCGACTGAGGCGGGCCGGCCGGGCCGGCCGGCGTCAGCGCAGGTCGACGAACTGCGCCATCTCGGCGCGCAGGTCCGCCGCGAGCGAGGCGAGGCCCGAGCCCGTGCCGCCGTCCGCAGCGTCGGCGATGCGGGTGACCTGCTCGCTCATGCCCGACACCAGGGCGTTGATGTGCGCGAACGCCTCCGCGGCGGCCGTGGACGCGGCCTGGGCCGCACCCACCTGGACCGTGATGTCGCGCGAGCTGTCGGCGGACTCCTCCGACAGCGAGCGCACCTCCTTGGCGACCACCGCGAACCCCTTGCCGGCCTCGCCCGCGTGCGCGGCCTCGATGGTCGCGTTGAGCGCGAGCAGGCGCGTCCGGGCCGCGATGGCCTGGATCAGCCGGACGGCGGCCGCGATCTCGACCCCGCTGCGCTCGAGCGTCTCGACGGTCGTCATCGACGCCAGGGCCGCGTCGGCCGCAGCCTGGGAGGCGGCCGCCAGCTCACCCGCGGAGCGGCCGAGGTCCTGCGCGGACTCCGCGACCTGGTCGGCCACGTGCACGAGGCGCTCGGCGAGCGCGACCCGCTCGGCCCGCTCCTGGTCCGCACGCGCGGCGGCGCCGGCGAGCGAGGCGCGGCTCTCGTCGATCCGCTGGGCGCCGTCGCGGAACCCGCCGGGCATGCCCTGGACGAGGAACCGGCGGTGGAACCGCCGTTGGTCGGCGGCGGCGAGGACGGCCCGCGACTCGCGCACGTAGGCGTCCATGACGTCCGCCATCCGGTTCACCGCGGACCGCGCCGCCTCCACGGACGGCGACGCGTCGGTCACCGGGATGCGAGCCTCGAGGTCACCCTCGGCCAGGCGCGCGCAGACGTCGGCGAGGACGGCGAGCGCGGCGTCGTCGTCGCGCCCGCGTGCGGCCGTGCCGGCCTCGGGGCGTGCGTCGCCGGCGGACCGCGCCGGGCCGAGGCGCCTCATCGCCCGGCCTCCGCGCGGCCGGCATCGGCCCGAGCGGCGTCGGCGTCGGCGCCCGCGAACGACCACACGAACTCGTCGTAGGTGCGACCGTCGAGCCGCGCGTGCAGCGCCGCCGTGCCGGCGGCGATCCGGGCCTTCTTCGGGGCGTCGCCCGCCTCCGCGCGTCGGACGTCGGCGTACAGGGCCGCCATCTGCCGCCTGACCTGCGGGGGGACCCAGCGCCGGTTCGAGTGGTAGCCGACGATCCGCCCGCCCGGGCCGAAGCTCGGGGTGACGTGCGCGAGCACCCAGTAGTGCCCGCCGTCGGACGCGAGGTTGACGACGTACGCGAACAGCTCCTCGCCCGCCTGCACCGTGTCCCAGAGCAGCTGGAAGACGGCCATCGGCATGTCCGGGTGCCGGATGACGTTGTGCGGCGCGCCCACGAGCTCGCCCTCGCGGTAGCCGGAGACGTCGCAGAAGACGTCGTTGGCGTAGGTGATCCGGCCCTGGAGGTCGGTCTTCGAGACGATGATCTGCTCGCGTCCGAACTCACGCTCGACACCCGTCGGCGTGCTGGTCCGCGGTCGCATGATGGCGGGCACGACCGACCATCGGCGGGGCGCCACCGGTTCTAAGCGGAACCCGGAGGCAGGTGTTTGCGCAGGTCGGCGGCGCTCGCCGCCGCTCCCGCGACGGTCCCAGGCAGGGGCGGCGAATGCGGTGGGAGGTTCGGGCCGCGGCGGGGGAGAATGGCCGGTCGTGGGCGAGGAGCAGATCGGCGGCGACGGGCAGCAGCCCCGGCCCCGCCGACGGCGTCCCCCACGCCCCCGCGGCGAGCGGAGCGGGCGGGGCGAGCGGAGCGGGCGCGGCGGGCGCGGCGAGCGGGCGGCGTCGGGGGCCGGGAGGAGCTCCGGGGCGGACGCGCGGCGCGACCCCGAGCGGCACACGCCCCACGCCGCGGCCAGGCGGGCGCGGCTCGCGGAGGTGCGCCGCGCCGTCGTCGTGCCGCCGATCCGCTACCCGGAGGAGCTGCCGGTCTCCGCGCGTCGGGAGGAGATCGCCGCGGCCATCCGGGACCACCAGGTGGTGATCGTCTCGGGCGAGACCGGATCCGGGAAGACGACGCAGCTGCCGAAGATCCTGCTGGACCTCGGGCGCGGACGGGACGGCCAGATCGGGCACACGCAGCCGCGGCGGATCGCGGCGCGGACCGTCGCGGAGCGGATCAGCGAGGAGATCACGGGCGGCGCGGGCGCGCTGGGGACCGTGGTCGGCTACCAGGTGCGGTTCACGGACCAGTCGTCGGAGGGGACGCTGGTCAAGGTCATGACCGACGGCATCCTGCTCGCGCAGATCCAGCGCGACCCGAAGCTGCTGGCCTACGACACGCTCATCATCGACGAGGCCCACGAGCGGTCCCTGAACATCGACTTCATCCTCGGCTACCTCACGCGCCTGCTGCCGCAGCGGCCGGACCTGAAGGTGGTCATCACCTCGGCGACCATCGACTCCGAGCGGTTCGCGCGGCACTTCGGCGCCCCGCCCAGCGCGGCGGCGCCCGACGGCGTCCCCGCCCCGGTCGTCGAGGTCACCGGCCGCACGTACCCGGTCGAGATCCGCTACCGCCCGCTCGGCCCGGACGACGAGCCCGACGACGACGCGGACGACGAGTCCCTCGACACCGCGGACCCCACCCCCACCCGCCCCCCCACGCGAGAGTGGAGCGTTCCCGACGGACACGCCGGGCGTGTCGGTCGGAAGCGCTCCACTCGGGGCACGAAGGCTCCACACGACGGATCGGGGACGGGTCGCGGCGAGACGCGGGACGTCATGACCGCGATCTGCGAGGCCGTCGACGAGCTGACCCGCGAGGGGCCGGGCGACATCCTCGTGTTCCTGTCCGGCGAGCGGGAGATCCGCGACGCCGAGGACGCCCTGCGCGCGCACCTCGGCCCCCGCGCGTCGGACCCGCGGACGCCGGGCGCGATCGAGATCCTGCCGCTCTACGCGCGGCTGTCGTCGGCCGAGCAGCACCGGGTGTTCGAGCCCCACGCGCTGCGCCGGGTGGTGCTCGCGACGAACGTCGCCGAGACCTCGCTGACCGTGCCGGGCGTGCGGTACGTCGTCGACCCGGGGACCGCGCGCATCTCGCGGTGGTCCAAGGCGACCAAGGTGCAGCGGCTGCCGATCGAGCGGGTCAGCCAGGCGTCGGCGAACCAGCGCTCGGGTCGGTGCGGCCGCGTGGCCGACGGCATCGCGATCCGCCTCTACTCGCGCACGGACTTCGAGTCGCGGCCCGAGTTCACCGAGCCCGAGATCCTCCGGACGTCGCTCGCGTCGGTGATCCTGCAGATGGTCGCGGTGGGCGTCGCCGCCACGCCCGACGACGTCGCGCGCTTCCCCTTCGTCGACCCGCCCGACGTGCGCGCGGTCCGCGACGGCGTCCAGCTCCTCACCGAGCTGCACGCGCTCGAGCCGACGGCCGGGGGGAAGAGCCGGCTGACCGACGTCGGACGCGCGCTCGCGCAGCTGCCGATCGACCCGCGGCTGGCGCGGATGATCGTCGAGGCCGGACGCCGCGACTGCGCGCGCGAGGTGATGATCGTCGCCGCCGCACTCTCGATCCAGGACCCGCGCGAGCGCCCCGCCGAGCAGCGCGAGGTCGCCGACGCCGCGCACGCCCGCTTCGCCGACCCGACGTCGGACTTCCTCACCTACCTGAACCTGTGGACGTACCTGCGCACGCAGCAGCGCGAGCTGTCCGGCTCGGCGTTCCGGCGCCTGTGCCGCGCGGAGTTCATCAACTACCTGCGCGTGCGCGAGTGGCAGGACGTCGTCGCGCAGCTCCGCGAGCTGGCCAAGCCGCTGGGCATCACGGTCCGCCCGCCGGCCAAGGTCTCCACTCCCGACGCGAACGCTCCACACGAGGTGGTCGACGGCGAGGGCGGCGACACCGAGCCGTTGCGGCACGCGTGGGACGCGGACCGGATCCACCAGTCGATCCTCGCCGGGCTGCTCTCGCACCTGGGCATGCAGGAGGCCACCGAGGTCCGCGTCGGCGCGCGGGGCGGCGCCACGGGCGGCCGCGACGGCACCGGCGGCCGTCGCCAGCAGGCACGCAACGAGTTCCTCGGCGCGCGCGGGGCGCGGTTCGCGATCTTCCCCGGGTCCGGGCTGGCCAAGCGGCCGCCGTCGTGGGTGATGGCCGGCGAGCTCGTCGAGACCTCGCGCCTGTGGGCGCGCGACGTCGCCCGCGTGGAGCCCGAGTGGGCCGAGGAGCTCGCGGAGCACCTGGTCAAGCGCACGTACTCCGAGCCGACGTGGTCCGCCAAGCAGGGCGCCGCCGTCGCGACCGAGCGCGTGCTGCTCTACGGCCTGCCGATCGTCGCCGGGCGCCGCGTGCTCTACAGCCGGGTCGACCCCGAGCACGCGCGCGAGCTGTTCATCCGGCACGCGCTCGTGCAGGGCGAGTGGACCACCCACCACGGCTTCTTCGCGCACAACCGCTCACTGCTGGCCGAGGCCGAGCAGCTCGAGAACCGCGCCCGACGCCGCGGCCTGGTCGCCGACGAGGACGCCCTCTTCGACTTCTACGACGACCGCCTGCCCGCCGACGTCGTCTCCGCCCGCCACTTCGACACCTGGTGGAAGAAGGCGCAGCGCGAGGACCCCGGGCTCCTCGACTTCTCCCTCGAGATGCTCGTGGGCGACGTCGCCGTCGACGAGCACGCGTTTCCGTCGATCTGGCCGCAGGGCGACCTCGAGCTGCCGCTGGCCTACCAGTACGACCCGGGCGCGGACCACGACGGCGTCATGGTCGACATCCCGCTCTCGGTCCTCCCGCGCGTCCGGCCCGAGGGGTTCGACCGGCTCGTGCCCGGGCTCCAGGAGGAGCTCGTGGTGGCGCTCATCCGGTCGCTGCCCAAGGCGCTGCGCGTGCCGCTCGTCCCCGCACCCGACGCCGCACGCGAGCTCGTCGCCTGGATCGCCGCGAACGAGCCCGCCTGGGAGGACGCCGTCCGCGCGGGCGACATGGCGCCGTCGTTCCAGGCGGTGCTCTCGCGCGCGGCGCGGGCGGTCCGCGACGTCGAGGTGCCCGACGACGCCTGGGACGCCTCTCGTCTTCCGCCACACCTGAGGATGCGGTTCCGCGCCGTCGAGCAGCGCGGGAGGGCCGTGCAGGTTGTGGACGAGGCGGACGACCTGGTCGTTCTGCAAAGACGGCTCGCGACACGGGCCGAGGACGCGGTGCGGTCGGCCGTGCGGTCGGCGGTTCGGTCGGCGTTGCGTGAGGCGGCGGGCGAGGGAGTGTCTCCCTCGGCTGGGTCCGGCGACGGCTCGGGGGCGCCCGCCCCGCCCGGGCCTCCTTCGTCGGCCATGCCCGAGCCGAACCCCGGCGGGCGCCCCCGCGCCGTCGCCTCTGCTGGTGAGGTCGCCGCGCGCTCGGGTCGGGTTGGGGGGGCTGCAAGGCTGCCGAGCCTCGAGCGCGCGGAGCTCACTACCTGGCCCGCGGACCTGCCGCAGGGGCGGATCCCCGACGTCATCGAGACGACCGCCGCGGGGATGGCCGTGCGGGCGTGGCCGGCGTACGTCGTCGGGAAGCCGCTCGGGAAGGACGCCGGGAAGGCGGGCGTGCGCGCCGTCGGGCTGCGGGTCCTCGCGACGCAGGCGGAGCAGGTGACCGCGCACGGCGTCGGGGTGCGGGAGCTGCTGCTGCGGGAGGTGGGGCTCGCGACGGGGCGGATCACCACGCGGTGGACCAGTGCCGAGTCGCTCACGCTCGCCACGAGCCCCTACCCCACGACGGACGCCCTGGTCGCCGACCTGCAGCGGGCGGCGATCGACGCCGTCGCGGCCGAGCGCGGCACCGACCTGGCCGCCCTGCGCGACGCCGACGCCTACGCGGCGCTGCGCACCGTCCTGCGCGACGCCCTCGAGGACCGGACGTACGCGGTGGCGCGCGACGTCGTCGGCGTCCTCACCGCGGCCCGCGAGCTCGACGCGGCCCTGCGCGCGACCACGAGCCTCGCGCTCCTGTCGACCGTGCACGACGTCCGCGGCCAGGCGGCCGGCCTGGTCCACGACGGCTTCGTGGCCGACGCCGGTGCCGCCCGCCTCCCGCAGCTGGTCCGGTACCTGCGCGCGGCCCGCCACCGGCTCGCCAAGGCCGCCGAGAACCTCGCCCGCGACGAGTCGCTGGCCTGGCAGGTCGCCGACGTGCTCGCCGACTACGACGACGCCGTCGCCGCCGCCCGCACCGCCGCGCCCGACGCCGCCCGCGACGCCCGCCTGAGCCAGGCCCGCTGGCTCCTCGAGGAGCTGCGCGTCTCGCTGTTCGCCCAGCAGCTCGGCACCCCGGTCCCGGTCAGCGCCAAACGCATCCGCGCCCTCCTCGCGCCCTGACGCCCGCGCCCGCCGCCGGCAGAGTCGAGGTCGAGGTCGAGGTCGAGCCTTGCGCTCGAGGTCGAGCGTCCGAACGCTCGACCTCGAGCGGAGAGCTCGACCTCGGCAATGGGGGCGGGGTTCGGCACGCGCCACCGACGAGCCCGCGCAGTCGACCCGCCCGCGCCACGCCGAGTGGTGGACGCTCCCACAGCTATCACCGGGGTTTCCGTACATTTGCGGCGTGACGGACACGTCGGAGGCTGCCGCGCTCCGCGCGCTCATGGGCGGCAAGGCCACGCCGCCGGACATGCGCACCCTCAAGGCCGTCCACCGCGGGCTCGTGCTGCTCTCCGACGAGGCGCCCGTCGTGTGGGAGGGCCCCGCCGACGACGCCGCCCCCCGCCGCGCCGGCTGAGCCGACCGCACCGAACGTCAGCCCGCGCGTCGGCGGAACAGCACCACCGCGCCCACGCGCGCGACCAGGAACACGCCCGCGCACCACGCGAGCGCGACCCACGGCTGGGCCTCGCCGGCGCCGGTCAGCCAGGCCCGCACGGTGTCCGTCACCGGCGTCACCGGCTGGTAGCGGGCGACGAGCTCGAGCACCCGCGGCATCGTCTCCGGCTGCACGAACGCGCTCGACACGTACGGCACGAACATGATGACGAAGGAGAACCCGCTCGCGGCCTCCGGCGTCGACGCCACCACGCCGATGCACACGGCCACCCAGGTCAGGGCCAGCACGTAGAGCGCGACGACGCCCGCCACGGCCAGCCAGCCGCCGAGCCCCGCCGTCGGCCGGAAGCCCGCCGCGAGCGCCACGCCCACCACGAGCACCGTCGACACGACGTTGCGGACCATCGACTCCACCACATGCCCGGTGAGCACGGCCGCGGGCCGCATCGGCAGCGACCGGAATCGGTTCATCAGCCCGCCGGTCATGTCGGTCGCGACGCCGACGGCCGTCGTCGACGCCCCGTAGCCCGCGCACAGGAGCACGATGCCGGGCACGACGTAGTCGACGTACTGCATGCCCGTGTCGATCGCCCCGCCGAAGACGTAGACGAACATCGCCATGATCATCACCGGCAGGGCGATGCCCATGATGAGCGTGTCGGGGGTCCGCAGCGACCGGCGCAGCGTCCGCCCGATGAGCGCCCAGGTGTCACGCGCGGCGGTCGCGGCGCCGGCCACGGCGCCACTCACAGCGGGCCGGTCGATCGTCGTCGCGGTCATCGGGCCACCTCCTGCAGCGGGGCCGACGCGCGCCGGCCGGGGTCGTCGGACGCGCGGGCCGCGCCCGGCTCCGCACCGGGCACGTGTGCGCCGGTGAGGGTGAGGAAGACGTCGTCGAGCGTGGGGGTGGCCAGGCGCCAGTGCGCGACCGGCCGGTCCTCCGCCTCGACGAGCGCGAGGAGGCGCCGCGCGTCCCCGACGGAGCCGTCCGTCGCGAGGCGCTCCACCCGCCCGTCGACCAGCTCGAGCTCCAGGTGCGCACTGCCCACGCGCCGCTTCAGCTCGGCGGCGGTCCCCTCGGCGACCACGCTGCCGCGGTCGAGCACGGCGATCCGGTCCGCGAGCGCGTCCGCCTCCTCCAGGTACTGCGTGGTCAGCAGGACGGTCGTCCCCTCGCGCACGACGCCGCGGATCACCTCCCACAGGTCGGCGCGGCTGCGCGGGTCCAGGCCGGTGGTGGGCTCGTCGAGGAAGATGACGCGCGGCCGGGTGAGCAGCGAGACGGCCAGGTCGAGCCGCCGGCGCATGCCGCCGGAGTAGGTCCGCACCAGGCGGTCCGCGGCGTCGGTCAGGTCGAACGCGTCGAGCAGCTCGGCGGCCCGCGGCCCGACGGCGGCCCGCGGCAGGTGCGCGAGGCGCGCCATGAGCACGAGGTTCTCGCGCCCCGTGAGGAGCTCGTCGAGCGCCGCGTACTGCCCGGTGAGGCTGAACAGGGTCCGGGCGCGCTCGGGCTGGCGGACGACGTCGACCCCGCCCACGAGCGCCTGGCCGCCGTCGGGCCGCAGGAGCGTGGCGAGGACGTTGACCATCGTCGTCTTGCCGGCCCCGTTGGGGCCGAGGAGCGCCAGGACGGAGCCCTCGGGGACGGCGAGGTCGACGCCGTCCAGCACGCGGGTGGGGCCGACGCTCTTGCGGAGACCTCGCGTCTCGATCATCGCGGCCATGGCCACCCTCCCTTCTGTGTATGCCGTACACGAATATTGCTGTGTAGCATGTACACAGTTACGGCGGCTGTCAAGGGACGGGCGTCGGCCGGCGTCGAGGAGGACCGTGAACGAGCGCGACCGCCAGCGCGCGGAGCAGGCCGCCGAGAAGGAGCGCCAGCGGGCCGAACGCGACCGGCAGCGCGCCGCCGAGATCGCCGAGAAGGAGCGCGTCGCGGCGGAGCGCCAGGCCGCGCGCCTGGAGCGGGACCGGCGCCGGCTCGAGGAGGCCGCCGAGAAGGAGGCCGCGGCCCGGCGTCGGGAGCACGAGCGGGCGGTCGAAGGGGCGGCCAAGGAGGCCGCCCAGGCGGCGCGCGAGGCCGTACGCGCGGCCCTGGACGCGCAGGTCAAGGCGCAGCGCGCCGAGCGCCAGGCGGAGCGGGCGCGGCTCCGCGCGGAGGCCGCCGGGCTCACGCCCGGGCGCCCCGCCGACCTGCCCTCGCCGCTCGCCGCGCTCTGGCGGACCGCCGAGGGCCCCCGCCGCGGGCCGCGCCCCACGCTGACCCTCGACCAGATCACCCAGGCGGCGATCACCCTCGCCGACGCCGAGGGCCTGCGCGCGGTCTCGATGGCGCGCGTCGCCGAGGCGCTCGGCGTCACCACGATGGCGCTCTACCGGTACGTCACCTCCAAGGACGAGCTGCTCGGCCTCATGTACGACGCCGCGATCGCCGACGAGCCGGGACCCGAGGTCCTGGCCCCACCCGCCGCCGACGCACCGGCGTGGCGAGTCCGGCTGCACGCCTGGTGCGACCGGCAGCTCGCGCTCACGGTCCGGCACCCGTGGCTCATGCACGCCGCGGACGCCATCCCGGCGCTGGGTCCGCGCCGCGTGCAGATGCTCGAGGAGGGCCTCGAGACGCTCGCGGACACGCCGCTGCCCGTGGGCCAGCGGGTCGAGGTCCTGGGTGCGGCGTCCCTGCTGATGCTCAGCGAGGGCATGCTGCTCGCGGCGGCGCTGGCGCCGCGGGGCACGGGCGACGCGCCGCCGACGGACCAGCCGGCGGGCGCCGCGGCGCACCCCGCGCTCGTCGACTTCGGCGGCCTCCTGCGCCTGCTCACGACGCCGGACACCCACCCGCGGGTCTGGGAGGCGCTGGAGGTCGGCGGGTTCGACGACGAGCCGGGCACGGACGGCGGCTACGGCGGCGCGGGCTTCCGCGTCGACCTCCTGCTCGACGGCGTCGCGCACCTGGTCGCCGCGGCAGAGGCGGCGGCGGGGCCCGGGGCCGGCGCGGGCCCCGCCGCACCGTCGACCACAGCCGACCACGACTGAGCGCCGCTGTGGATGGCGCGGGCCGCGCGTCGGGCGGTGCCGTTAGCGTGCGCGCCATGGACCAGACCGGCAGGCGCTGCTTCGGCGACGGCGACCCCCTGTACTCCGAGTACCACGACACCGAGTGGGGCGTGCCCGTGCGCGGGGAGGCCGAGCTGCTCGAGCGGTTCTGCCTCGAGGCGTTCCAGTCCGGGCTGTCGTGGCTCACGGTGCTGCGCAAGCGGCCCGCGTTCCGCGCGGCCTTCCTGGGCTTCGACCCGGAGGCCGTGGCGCGGCTCGGCGAGGACGACGTCGCCCGCCTGCTCGCCGACCCGGGCATCATCCGCAACCGCGCGAAGATCGAGGCTGCGATCGCGGGCGGGCGCGCGGTGCTCGGCCTGTGGGAGGCCGGGCGGACGCTCACCGACCTCGCCTGGTCGCACGCCCCCGAGCCCCGGGCCGAGGCCGACCGGCCGCGGACCTACGCCGACGTCCCGGCGTCGACGCCCGCGGCCGTCGCCCTGGCCAAGGAGCTCAAGAGCGTCGGGTTCCGGTTCATCGGACCCACCACCGCCTACGCGTCGATGCAGGCGTGCGGGCTGGTCGACGACCACCTCGCGGACTGCCCGGTGGTGCTCGCGCGCTAGGTCAGGCCGACCCGACGTGCGCCGCGAGCGCCTCGACGATCCGCACGTCGGCATCGAGCCAGGGCACCGAGAGCCAGGCGTCCGGCTCGAGCCACCGCAGCTCGTCGTGCTCGACCAGCGGCGCCGGGTCGCCCGACGTCACCCGGGCCAGCCACAGACGCATCGTGTAGCGCTCGGAGAGGCGCCAGGCGCCGTCGTCGGGCCCGACCAGCTCCGCGCCGAGCTCCACGGCGATCCCGAGCTCCTCGCGCAGCTCGCGGTGCAGCGCCTCGACGGGCGTCTCGCCCGGGTCCACCTTGCCGCCGGGGAACTCCCACCGGCCGGCGAGCCGCTCGGGGTTGCGCCGTCGGGCGGCCAGGAGCAGCCGCGGCCGGGTCAGGTCGTCCACCAGGGCCGCGGCCACGACGACGATCGGGTGGCTCACGCGCCCAGCCTCCCAGACGCGAGCCACCGGCCCGCTCACTCGGGCAGGTGCCACTCCGGGCGCGCCGCGGCCACGATCTCGGCCGCCACCGCGGACGGCGCCTCGCCGCGGCGGCCGCCCCACCAGGCGCGCGGCTCGAGCGGCAGCAGGTACAGGTCGAGCGTCCGCCCGGCCGCGGCCTCCGCGACCACCAGCCGGTTCAGCCGGCAGGCCTCCTCGTGCCGCTTGCTCATCGCGTCGCGGCGGGAGATGTGCCCGAGGCCGTCGCGCACCCCGAAGGTCCGCTCGAGGTCGTTCGACCCGCCCACGTACCGGGCGACGCCGGCGGAGACCAGCGCGTACACGCCCGGCCGGCGCGGGACGGCGAACTCCGGCTCGATCCGGCCGAAGGGGCCGAGCGCCCAGGCCGGGTAGCGGTGCTCGACGGCGGCCATGTCGGCCAGCGGGGAGTGCACGATCACCGTGCCGTTCGCGTCGCGCTCCACGAACAGCCGACCGGCATAGGAGAGCACACGCCTGGCCAGCACGATGTGGTCGGGCGCCCAGTGCTCGTCCAGCACGGGACCGAGCGGAGGTTCCACACGCTCTCCTGCGGACATGACGAGGGCCCGGGCAGAGCCGGAGCACGTAGATGGTGCTCCGACACTACCCGGGCCCGGGAGGTCGAGTCGGCAAGCCCCCGCCGACGAGGGGTCCCGGTGCGCCCTGGGGCGCGTGCCGGGAACGCCGACGTCGCCGCCGGCGCGAACGGGCGGGCTCAGCGCAGGCCGATGGCCTTCGCGCAGGCGACCGCCTCGGCGCGGGTGTTCACGCCCAGCTTCTTGTACACCGAGCGGACCTGGGACTTGACGGTGTTCCGCGTGACGAAGAGGCGCGTCGCGATCTGCTCGAGCGTGACGTCCTCGTCGAGGTTCGACAGGATCACGCGCTCACGCCGCGTCAGTGCGGTCCGCTGGGTGGGGACCTCGCGCAGTTCCATCATCATGACCTCCAGGTGTTGCCCGGGTGCTGGGGGGGCACCGTCGCTGTCGCTACACCTGAAGAGAGCGTGGACTTCACCCGCGATGACGCGGTTTTCACCCGAACTTGCGGCCGGATGCAGTTGCGAGCCTTCTGATGACCCGCTAAGAGCGTGATCAACTCGGCATTGCCGCAGGTCAGCGACCTGAGAGCGGGCTCACACCTTCGGGTGACACAATCACCCGTTCGGAGTAACGCCCGTCAGCTCGCGGCGTGCGCGCGGTACTCGTCGGGGCCCATCAGCTCGCCGAACGACGTCGCCGACACCTTGATCAGCCAGCCCGCGCCGTACGGGTCAGAGTTCACGACGGCCGGGTCCGTCATCGCGCCCTCGTTGACCTCCACCACGGTGCCGTTCACCGGCGAGTACAGCTCCGAGACGGACTTGGTCGACTCGATCTCGCCGCACACGCCGCCTGCGATGACGGCCGTGCCGACCGCGGGCAGCTCGAGGAAGACGATGTCGCCCAGCGCCTCGGCCGCGACGGCCGTGATGCCGATGGTGACGGGGTCCTCGTCCGTCACCCACTCGTGCTCGGTGGTGTAGCGCAGGTTGTCGGGGATGTGGCTCACGGGGACCTCCGGTCAGGCGGGACGACGGTAGAAGGGCAGGTCGACGACGCGGACCGGCTCGAGCCGGCCCCGGACGTCGACCGACAGCTCGGTGCCGGGCGCGGACGCCTCGGGCGTGACGTAGGCCATCGCGATCGGCCGGCCCAGGGTGGGCGACGGCGCCCCCGAGGTGACCTCGCCGGCCCGGGCGTCGCCCCACAGCACGGGGTAGCCGTGCCGGGCGGCCCGGCGGCCGAGACCCTCGAGGCCCACGAGCAGCCGCGCCGGCTCCGACGACGCGCGGGCGGCGAGCGCCTCCCGGCCCACGAACGGGACCGGTGCGCCGTCGTCGGTGGTCTTGTCGAGGCGGACCACGCGGCCGAGGCGCGCGTCGTACGGCGTCGTCGTGCGGTCGAGCTCGTTGCCGTACAGCGGCATGCCGGCCTCCAGGCGCAGGCTGTCGCGCGCGGACAGGCCGGCCGGGACCATGCCCGTCTCCTTGCCCGCCACCATGAGCGAGGCCCACACGTGGTCGCCGGACTCCGCGGGAACGAACAGCTCGAACCCGTCCTCGCCCGTGTAGCCGGTGCGCGCGACCATCGCGGACACGCCGGCCACGGTCGCGGGGACGGCCGCGTAGTACTTCAGCCCCACGACGGCGTCCCGGTCGCCCTCCTCGACGGCGGCCGCGACGATCCCCTCGGCCGCCGGACCCTGGACCGCGATGAGCGCCACCTCGGCCGAGGCGTCGCGCAGCGTCACGCCCTCGCCGGCGCAGCGCACCCGGAGCTCGTCGGCCACGACGGCCGCGTTGGCGGCGTTCGCGACGACGAGGAACTCCTCCTCGCCCGGCCGGTAGACCACGAGGTCGTCGATGACGCCGCCGTCGTCCGCGCAGATCATGGTGTAGCGCGCGCGGCCGACCTCGAGGCGGGAGATCCACCCGACGAGCGCGCGGTCGAGCGCGGCACCCGCGCCCGGGCCGCTGAGCCAGATCTCGCCCATGTGCGACAGGTCGAAGAGACCCGCGGCCTGGCGCACGGCCTGGTGCTCGGCCAGGTCGGACGCGTACCGCAGGGGCATCAGCCAGCCCGCGTACTCGACCAGCGTGGCGCCCAGCGCGACGTGCGTGGCGTGCAGCGGGCCGCGGCGCGCGCCGCCGTCGTCGCCGCCCGCCGCGTCCTCCGCGCCGGCCTCCGACCCGAGGACCGACCGGCTCGGCGGGACGACGCCCCGCGTCTCCGTCGCCTCCCGCAGCTCGCGGCGGGTCAGCGGCGCCGACGCGGCCCCGGTCTCGCTCTCGCTCATGCGTACTCCTCGATGGGTGGGCAGGCACACACCAGAGTTCGGTCCCCTGCAGCGTTGTCGATCCGTCGTACCGGAGGCCAGTACTTGTCGTGCCGCAGGCTCGGCAGCGGGTAGGCGGCGAGCTCGCGACTGTAGGCAGCCTCCCAGACGTCGGCGCTCACGCACGCAGCGGTGTGCGGCGCGCCGCGCAGCGGGGAGTCCGCGGCGGTCCACTCGCCGTCGGCCACGCGCTGGATCTCGCCGCGGATCGCGACCATCGCGTCGCAGAACCGGTCGAGCTCGGCGAGGTCCTCGCTCTCGGTCGGCTCGACCATGAGCGTGCCCGCGACCGGGAAGGACAGCGTCGGCGCGTGGAAGCCGTAGTCGATGAGCCGCTTGGCCACGTCCTCGGCCGTGACGCCCGTCGCCGCGGTGAGCGCGCGCAGGTCGAGGATGCACTCGTGCGCGACGCGCCCGCCCGGGCCCGTGTAGAGCACGGGGAAGTGCTCGGTCAGCCGCGCGGCCACGTAGTTCGCGGCCAGGACGGCGTGCTCGGTCGCCGACCGGAGCCCGTCCGGCCCCATCAGCGCGACGTACGCCCAGGAGATCGGCAGGATACCCGCCGACCCGTGCGGCGCCTGCGCGACGGCGGTGCCCCCCCGCCCCGGCAGGAACGGCGCCACGTGCTCGGCCACCGCGACCGGCCCGACGCCGGGGCCGCCGCCGCCGTGCGGGATGCAGAACGTCTTGTGCAGGTTCAGGTGCGACACGTCGCCGCCGAGCTCGGCGGGCCGCGCGAGCCCGACGAGGGCGTTCAGGTTGGCGCCGTCGATGTAGACCTGCCCGCCGGCGTCGTGCACCGCGGCGGTGACCTCGCGGACCTCCGCCTCGTAGACGCCGTGCGTGGACGGGTAGGTGAGCATGATCGCCGCGACCTGCGGCCCGTGCTCGGCGAGGAGCTCGCGCAGGTGCGCCAGGTCGATGGTGCCGTCGGCGGCCGTCTTCACGACGACGACGCGCATCCCCGCGAGCACGGCCGACGCGGCGTTCGTGCCGTGCGCCGAGGCGGGGATGAGGCAGAGGGTCCGCGCGTCGTCCCCCCGGGAGCGGTGGTAGCCGCGGATCGCGAGCAGGCCCGCGAGCTCGCCCTGCGAGCCGGCGTTCGGCTGCAGCGAGACGGCGGCGTACCCGGTGATCTCCGCCAGCCAGGCCTCCAGCTGGGCGATGAGCTCGGCGTAGCCGGCCGCCTGGTCGGCGGGGGCGAGCGGGTGGACGTCGGCGAACTCCGGCCAGGAGATCGGCTCCATCTCGACCGCCGCGTTGAGCTTCATCGTGCAGCTGCCCAGCGGGATCATCGTGCGGTCCAGCGCGAGGTCCTTGTCCGCGAGCCGCCGCAGCCAGCGCATCATCGCGGTCTCGGACCGGTACCGGTGAAACACCTCGTGGGTGAGGAACTCCGACGTCCGCCGCAACCCCGCCGGAATCCCCCCCTCCCTCAACTGGAGCACCGTGGCGCCACCGTGCTCCAGTTGAGCCGATTCCCCGCCGCCATGCACCACTTGAGTGAAGGAGGCGAGGACCTGCGCGATGTGGGCTGGGGTGGTGGTCTCGTCGGTGGTGATGCCGACGTGGTCCGCGTCGACGTGGCGGAGGTTGATGCCGCGGGCCAGGGCCGCGGCGACGACCGCGTCGGCGGCGCCCGGGACGTGGGCCAGGACCGTGTCGAAGAAGGCCTCGTGCACGACGGCGACGCCCAGGTCGCGCAGGCCGCTCGCCAGGGCGACCGCGCGGGCGTGCACCCGCTCGGCGATCTCACGCAGGCCGTCGGGACCGTGGTAGGCCGCGTAGGCCGCGGCGACGACGGCGAGCAGCGCCTGCGCCGTGCAGATGTTGCTCGTGGCCTTCTCGCGGCGGATGTGCTGCTCACGCGTCTGGAGCGCGAGGCGGAAGGCGGTGGCGCCGTCGGCGTCGTGCGAGACGCCGACCAGGCGGCCCGGCAGGGTGCGCTCGAGGCCCTGGCGGACGGCGATGAACGCGGCGTGCGGGCCGCCGTAGAACATCGGGACGCCGAACCGCTGCGCCGACCCGACCGCGACGTCCGCGCCGAGCTCGCCGGGCGGCATCAGGAGCGTGAGCGAGAGCAGGTCGGCCGTCACGGTCACCAGCGCGCCCCGGTCGTGCGCGGCGTCGACGAGCGGGCGCAGGTCGCGCACGACGCCCGAGGCGCCTGGCTGCGCCAGGACCACGCCGACGACGTCGGGCAGGTCCGCGGGGAGGCCGTCCGTGAGGTCGGCGACCACCAGCGGGAGGCCGACCGCGTCCGCGCGCCCGCGCACCACCTCGAGCGTGCGCGGCAGGCACTGCGCATCCACGACGACGACGCCGTCCTCGCGCCCCTTCACCGCGCGGCGCATGAGGAGCACGGCCTCGGTGACGGCGGTCGCCTCGTCCAGCAGGGAGGCGCCGGCGACGGGGAGCGCGGTGAGGTCGGCGACCATCGTCTGGAAGGTCAGCAGCACCTCGAGCCGGCCCTGGCTGATCTCCGGCTGGTAGGGCGTGTAGGACGTGTACCAGCCCGGGCTCTCGAGGACGTTCCGCCTGATCACGGGCGGCGTCGTCGTGCCGTGGTAGCCCAGCCCGATCATCGAGGTGACCACGCGGTTGCGGCCGGCGATGGCGCGCAGCGCGTCGGCCACCTCGGCCTCGCCGCGCGCGGCGGGCAGGTCGAGCGGCCGGTCGCTGCGGATGGCCGCCGGGACGGCCGCGTCGACGAGCGCCTCGAGGGAGGGCGCGCCGACGACCTCCAGCATCCGGGCGACGTCGTCCCCGCGCGGTCCGACGTGACGGTCGACGAAGGCACGGGCGGGCGGGGTGCTGGTCACGGACGACTCCTCCGGCAGGGTCGGTCAGGGCTGGCCCGGCGCGCCGGCAGGCGACGCGGCGCGAGCGCGATGGACCTCCCCGCTCTGTCGTCAGGGGCGTGGGCCCCGACCTGAGAGTTGTGCCGCGCGACCGGCCGGTGGGCCGGGCGGACGGCGTGCACCGTCGGTGGGCCGCTGGAGGTCCAGCGGCCGCTTTCCAGAGTTGCCTCGCCGCGGCGGTACGGGGGCCTGAGAGATTCCCGGGGAGGTTGCTCCTTCGGCGCCGTCGGCCCGGCCGGAACCGGACCCGCACGGACTCTCCCACCGCGGCTCGAACAGCGACGTCTTCGGTTGTGACCCCGAGCATAGGGCTCCGGCGCGGCCGCGCAGCCGGAGCGTCCGTGGCCGGCCGGAGCCCCGTGCCCGGAGGGTCAGAGGGTCTGGTCGTCGATCGCGGCGTCGCCGGCCTTGGCCTTGATGCTCTCGATCGTCGACAGGGCCGACGCCTTGGCCTTGTAGCCCTCGCTGATCGCGACGGTCTGGCCGTTGCTCGCGACGAGCTTGAAGCGGAACTCGCCTGCCTTGTCCTTGGTGATGACGAACTTCACGACGGCTCCTTCGCCACAGCCACCGGCACCCTTGCCGACGGTCATGGGCCAGTCCTACTCCCGCAGGGGCCCGCGTGTCCTGCGGTCGGGGTCGACGATCCGTCAGTCGGCCGCGAGGAGCCCGCGGGCGGTGAGCTCGGTCCGGACGTACTCGACGACGCCGTCGGCCGCCGCCTCGATCTCCGCCAGCGTCACCTCGAAGCCGGCCTGGTCGCCGTACCAGGGGTCGTCGACGTCGAGCAGGTGCTCCGAGCCGCCCGTGGGCGCGGCGGGGTCGAAGCTGCGCAGCATGCGGACCCGGTCCGCGACGCCGTCGTCCGGGGCGAGCGCGCGCAGGGCCCGGGCGTGGGACGCGGTCATCGGCAGGAGGAGGTCGCGTGCGGCCAGGTCCTCGCGGCGCACGCGGCGCGCGACGTGCGCGGGCACGTCGTAGCCGTGCGCGGCCAGGACGCGGCGAGCGCGCGGGTCGATCGGGCGACCGTGCTCCTCGTCGCTGATGCCCGTGGAGTCGACCGTCACCACGTCGCCGAGGCCCGCCGCCGCGAACCGCTGCGCGAGGACCACCTCCGCCATCGGCGAGCGGCAGATGTTGCCCGTGCAGACGGTCATCACACGGAAGGTCGGTCGGCTCACGGTCCCTCCTCCACGACGTCGGCCGGACGCGCGGCCCGCAGCAGCACACCCCGGCCGCCGTCGAACGTCATGCCCGCATAGTCGGCGATCCACCCCTCGAGGACGAAACCGCGCCGCTCGTGCAGCGCGACGGACGCCTCGTTGCGGGCGTTCACGACGCTCCACATCCGGTCCGAGCGCCCCCATGCCCACCCCGTCAGGGCGGCCAGGAGCTGGTCGCCGACGCCGCGGCGCCGGTGCTCCGGGTGCACGGTCAGCGCCGTGACGTGCGGTCCGTCCTGCGCACCCGGGCGCCCCCACGCGCCGGCCATCGCCCAGCCGACGACGGCGCCGCCCACCTCCGCCACGAGCACCCGCCGCTCGGCGTCGTCCACCCACCCGGGCAGGCGCCGGTGCACGTCGAGGCCGGGCCCGCCCCGCGTCGCGGCCACGGCGGCGACGGCCGCGGCGTCGTCGGCCCGCGCCGTCCGCACGCCCACCGCGGCGTCCCGGACGCCCCGCGCGAGCGGCTCGAAGACGGCGAAGTCGGGCACGGGTCGATCCTGCCAGGCGGTCCGCCGGTCCTAGGCTGGGCAGCCATGAGCAGCGAGATCAGCGCCGTCGACCGTTCGCGCGACGTGCCGCCGTGGGCCATCTCGTTCTCGCCGCTGGTGACGTTCGCGGGCTGCGCGCTGACCGCGGTCCTCTTCGCGGGGCTGCTCTACCTGTGGCTGGAGCTCGTCGTGCCCGACGGCGTCCTCGCCTCCGACGACAGCGCGGCCCGGATCACGGCCGTCGTCGGCGTGATGGGCGGGGCGCTGCTGCTGCTCCTGGGTCCGTTCGCCGCGCTCGGTCTCGGGCGGCTGCTGCGGCGTTCGGCGAGCACGGCCGCGCACGTCGTGACGTTCACGTTCGCGGGGTCGATGGTCGGGGCGCTCGCCGGCGCGGGGCTCGGCGGGCCGGACGTCGCGGTGTCGCTGCTCGCCCCGCTCGGCCTGGCCGCGGGCCTGGCCCGGCTGGCCGTCAGCCCGTTCGCCCGGGAGAAGTACACGGACGCCTGACCGGGCGCGGGCGTGGAACAGCCCGTGGGCTGCCGGATGTCGGCGCGCCGTGCTGGACGAATGCACGGCACCCACGGGCTGCGGTGACTGCCGGGGTCTCGCTGCCGCTGAGCGGCGGGACCGGAAGGCAATCCGTCCGATGCTCTCGGGCGACTAGCGGGCAGTCACCTCACGCGTCCAAGTGAAACTCATCTGTTGGACCACCTCCCTTCACGTGTCCGACGACCGTACGTCGCGTTCGCGGACCTGCCAAGGGATTTCCGGGTGCTGCTCACCACAGCGCGCCGGGGAATACGCTCCCTGCGCCGCCGCGGACCCGCGGGGAGCCCCGCCGCTCCTGACGGCGCGCCGTCAGGCCGGGAGCCCTACGCTGCCAGACGGCACGAGGTCGGAGACGGGGAGGCGGGATGGCGCACGGACGGCGCGGCGCAGGTCGGACGGCGGCGGCCGGTGCCGTGGCGGCGCTGACCGCGTGCGCGGCCGGGCTCGCCGCCTGCACGGCACCCCGGCCCGACACCCCCGCCCCGACGCCCACGCCCACGCCGGTCCTGCAGGGCGAGGCCCGGCTGCCCGAGGGGCCGGCCGCGGTCCTGGCGGGCGCCGACGACGTCGCGCTGGCGCTCGCGGCGAGCGCGTCCCTCTACGCGTCCGCGCCCGTCGTGGTGCTCGCGCCGTCGCTCGACCCGGTGGCCCAGCTGCGGGGCGCGTCGATCGCCGTCGCGCTCGGCGCGCCGCTCCTGCTGGAGCCGCTGCCGCAGCCGCTCCCCGACACGACCTCCGAGGACGGGACGGCGGCCGGGGAGACGCCCTCGGCGGACGCCGCGGGCGGCGCGGGGACAGCGGACGCGGCGGGGGCAGCGGACGCGGCAGCGCTCATCGCGGAGCTCGAGCGCCTCGGTGCCGTCGCCCTCGTCACCGTGGGCGCCGTCGGCGCCGGGGAGGCCGCCGGCCTGGACCTCACGGCCGACCTCACCGCGGTGCCCGCCCCCGCGGATGACGCCGACCTGGCCGCCCTGCTCCGCACGGACCTGGCGCCCTCGCCGGTGCTGCCGAACGACGCCGGCACGGGCGACGTCGCCGCCGTCGTCGGGCTCGACCGCGAGGCCCCGACCCTGCTCACCACCGACGCGCCGCCGGAGGAGACCCCCGCAGACGAGACCCCCGCGGACGAGACCCCCGCGGCGGACGCCGCGACGAAGGCGGCGACCGGCACGCCCGAGCCCACGCCGTCGGGCCCGGCCCTGCCGCTCACCGAGCTGCCGGAGGCGCCCGACGGCGGGCTCGTGCTCACCACGGGCGACCCGAGCGAGATCGCCGCCGTCGCCACCGCGCGGGCCGCCGGCGTCGACGTGCTGGAGGTCCGCAGCGGCGACCCGCGGCGCGACCCCGCCGTCGTGCAGGCCGTCGCCGCGGCCGAGGCGACGACCGTCGTCGGCATCGGCGGGGCGTTCGGCACGCCGGAGGACCTGGCCTGGAAGGCCGCGACCGCGGCCACGGGGGTCGAGCTCCCCGGCGGCGGCCAGCTGGTGTTCACCGGCCCGGCCACCGGCCGCCGGATGGTCGCGATGTACGGGTCGCCGGGCATCCCGGCGCTCGGCATCCTCGGCGAGCAGGACGTGACGGCGAGCATCGCCCGCGCGCAGGGCCTGGCCGCGGAGTACCAGGCGCTCACCACCGACGTCGTCGTGCCGGCCTTCGAGATCATCGCGACGATCGCGGACCGGCCCGCCGGCGCCGACGGCAACTACTCCAACGAGCTGCCGGTCGAGGCGTTCGTGCCGTGGGTCGAGGCCGCGCTCGAGGCGGGCGTCTACGTCGTGCTCGACCTGCAGCCCGGGCGCACGGACTTCGTCACCCAGGCGCGCCTGTACGAGTCACTGCTGCTGTACCCGAACGTCGGGCTCGCGCTCGACCCGGAGTGGCGGCTCGGGCCCGACCAGGTGCACCTGCGCCAGATCGGGTCGGTCGGGATCGACGAGGTGAACGCGGTCGGCGACTACCTGAGCGAGCTCACCCGGACCCACCACCTGCCGCAGAAGCTGCTCGTCCTCCACCAGTTCATGCAGCGGATGGTCGACGGGCGCGAGCGCCTCGACACGGCCGACCCCGCGGTGCAGGTGCTCATCCACGTCGACGGCCAGGGCAGCCAGGGGGCAAAGGCGGGCACCTGGGCGAACATCCTGCAGGGCGCGCCCGCGAACGTCGTGTGGGGGTGGAAGAACTTCATCCACGAGGACGTCCCGATGGCGACGCCCCAGCAGACCTACCAGGTGCAGCCCCTCCCGCACTTCGTCAGCTACCAGTAGCCGGTGCGGCGGGCGGTCACCGGTCAGACGGGCACGCGCTCCTGCTGCGGGATGAACGGCAGGAAGACCCGCGAGGTCGCCAGCTGGCTGGCCATGGCGGCGAGGCGCGCAAGAACCTCGGGGGAGAGGGTGGCGGTCTCCATCGACGACAAGTCGCCGACGCGGGGGTCGAAACCAGCCGGCTCACACATGGCGGCCATCCTTCGTTCGGTAGCCCGGCTGACCGTCGTGGGTCCCGTGGCTTTGCGTCCCCGCCTTGCGACGGGTTTGCCTTTTCGCTGACGGGACGAGCGTACGTGACGGATGTGAGCGCGCACAGGCCCAGGTACCCGTTCGCCGCAACCGCTGGGGCGTTTTTCACCCGGTCCCGCGAGTGTCGCTCACCCGGACGGAGCAGCCGACCTCTCATCCGCGGGGAGGGCCGGCCGATCGGAAGACGTTCGCCGTCCACGAGGGGAGTCGCCGGATGGAGGCTGTCGCCGCCATCGGCCAGCGGATCGCGCAGATCCAGGGCCGGATCGCGCAGGTCAGCGCGCCGTCGGCCAGCTTCGAGAGCGTGCTCGGCGAGGCCGTCGTGGCCGAGCTCCGCGGGTCGCCCGCCGCGACCGCGAGCTCCGCCCCTCTGGCGGGCCTGACGGGCGTCGTCGCCGTCGGCTCCGGGAAGGACCGGGTGGACGCCAAGGGCGTGCCGATCGAGCTCAAGGCCTACGGCAACGGGCGCGTCCCCGCCGCGGCCCTGAGCACCATCGCCGGCACGTCGCACACGCTGTGGGAGCCCGCCGCCCGCTCGTTCGAGGCGATGCAGTCCGCCGCCGCCGCCGAGGGCGTGACCATCGGCATCACGGACTCCTACCGGACCTACGAGACGCAGGTCGACCTGGTCGGCCGCAAGGGGCTGTACTCGCAGGGCGGCCTCGCGGCCACGCCGGGCACGAGCATGCACGGCTGGGGCGTCGCGCTCGACCTGAAGCTCGACTCCTCCGCCCAGGCGTGGATGCGCCAGAACGCGGGCCGCTTCGGCTACGTCGAGAACGTGGCCCGCGAGCCCTGGCACTGGCAGTACGCGCCCACGCGCTGACCGCGCGTCAGATCACGGCGACGGAGACCCGGCCGATGCCGTAGCCCGTCACGTTCAGCTCCATGTCGAGCCGGCGGACGTACGCGGTGACCCACTTCGCGACGTCGGGCGGCAGCGCCTCGCGCGGCGCGTACGCCTCGTAGAGCCGCACGTGCGGCGCGTGCGCGTTGTTGAACAGCGACGCCGCGACGTTGAGGATCTCCGCGGTGTTGTCGTAGAGCGCCGGCGTCATGAGGCCCTGCTCGACGGCGTCCTTCGCCGTGGCGGCCGGCAGCAGGGCGATGGCGGCACCGACGTGGCAGGCGAGCGCGAGGTCCATGACGATGAGCGCGCGCAGCTTGAGCATGTCGTCGACGTACACGCCGACGACGGCGCCCGGATGCTGCCCGGGGTCGACCATCCCCGTGCCGAGCACCGCACCGACATCTCGGCCGAGCAGGCCCTCGAGCAGCTCGCGGACCTCGAGGGCGGCGGGCAGAGGTGTGGCGTTCATGGGACTCACTCCAGGAAGGGGTCGATCGTCTCTCGGAAGATCTCGGCAGTGAACGGCTTCGCGATGAGGAAGAGCGCTCCGGCGGCCTCGGCCTGCTTGCGCATCTCGGGCGAGCCCTCGGACGTCACGAAGGCGAACGGGACGTCGCTGCCCTGGGCCCGCAGGGCGCGCAGCAGCTCGATGCCGGTCATCTCGGGCATGTTCCAGTCGGAGAGCACGAAGTCCGGGTGCGTCGACGCGACCATCTCGAGCGCTGCGGCGCCGTCGGGGGCCTCGCTGATCTCCCACCAGTCGTACCCGGCCTGGCGCAGGGTGCGGATGACGATCTGCCGCATGACGCGGCTGTCGTCGGCGACGAGGACCTTCATCGGGTCCACCTCCTCGAGGTCGGGGCGGGACGGGTCGACGGGTGCGTCACGGCAGCATCCACAGGCTCAGGACCAGCAGCCGGCCGCGCCAGTCCAGCGAGAGCGTGTGCAGCAGCCCGCCCTCGGTCGTCGGGCGCTCCTTGGTCACCTCGGGCAGGGTCAGCACGCTGTGGTCCGGGCCCAGGGACTTGACGTTCCCGCCGACCACGTTGGCGACCTCCCCCAGTGCGTCCACGATGTCAGCGTGGACCACCGGCTCGTCGGGCGCGAGGCCGAGGAGCGCGCGGGTGACCTCGACGGCCGTCGTGGTCTCGGTGGAGAGCAGCACGCGGCCGTTCATCGGCCCGGTGACGTCCACCCACGCGAACAGCTCGTCGACCGGCGCGGGGGGCGCGCCCTCCCACGGCCGCACGAAGCCGGGCTCGCCGTCGATCATCGCGGCGAAGACCTCCGAGGCGATGTCGTAGACGGGGTCCGTGCCTTCGAAGGCCTGCACGTCGATCTCGAAGCTCATGCGGACTCCTCCAGTTCGACCAGCCCGAGGAGCTGGAGCTTGTCCCGGATCGCGTCCGGGGTGAACGGCTTGATGAGGTACTCGTGGGCGCCCGCGGCCAGGGCCCGGACGATCTGCGCCTGCTCGCTCTCGGTGGTGACCATCATCAGCGTCACGTCGCGCCACTTGCGCTCGCGCCGGACGGCGGTGACGAAGCTGAGCCCGTCGAGCACCGGCATGTTCCAGTCCACGCAGGCGAGGTCGACCTCGAGACCGGCGTTCATGGCGTCCAGCGCCTGCTGGCCGTCGGCGGCCTCGGTCACCTCGAACCCCAGCGGGGTGAGGATGCCCGTGACGATCCTGCGCATGGTGCGCGAGTCGTCGATGACGAGTGCCTTCATGCTGCCCTCCGCGAGTCGGCACGGTAGACGGCACCTCGACCGACCGGGACGCGCTCCCAGCTGTCGTCGATGCCCATGGTGGTCTCGGCGGCTCCGAGCAGCAGGTACCCGCCCGGGCGCAGCGCGCGCTGCACCCGCCGGAGCACCTCCTGCTTGGTCGCCAGGTCGAAGTAGATGAGGACGTTGCGCAGGAACACGACGTCGAACGGCCCGCCCACGGGGACGGACTCGAGCAGGTTGTGCCGCGCGAAGCTGACCTGCGCGCGCAGCGCGGGGGCGACCTCCCACTCGGCGCCGACCCGCGCGAAGTGCCGCACCAGCATCGGCGCCGGCAGGCCGCGGTTGACCTCGAGCTGGTTGTAGCGCGCCCGCTTGGCGCGGTCGAGCATCTCGGCCGACAGGTCGGTCGCGAGGATCCGCACCCGGCTCGCCGGCAGGACGTCCGCGAGCGCCATCGCGATCGAGTAGGGCTCCTGCCCGCTCGAGCACGCGGCCGACCAGATGCGCAGCGTCGGGTCCGCCCCGACCCGCGTGCGCGACGTCAGCTCGGGCACGATGTGGTCGACGAGCGCGCGGAACGGCTGCGCGTCGCGGAACCAGGACGTCTCGTTGGTGGTCAGGGCGTCGACGATCGACTCGAGGTGCTCGGGCCGCCCGGCCGCGCGCAGCCCACGCACGTACGCGTCGACGTCGGCGACCGCGGCCGCGCGGGCGAGCGGCAGCAGCCGGCCCTCGACCAGGTACTCCTTGCCCGTCTCCAGCACGATGCCGCTGCGGCGTCGCACCAGGTCGGCCACGAAGGCGAAGCTCTCGGCCGTGATGCTCATGCGGCGCCACCGCCCGCGCGACGGACCGGATCGCTGCCCGGCCCTGTCGTCACGTCGCGCGACCCGGCACGCGTCACCGCCCGCACCACGGCGGGGGCGACGTCGTCCAAGGGCAGCACCGCGTGGGCTCCCGGCCCGGTCGCGACGGCGCCCGGCATTCCCCACACCACACTCGTCTCCTCGTCCTGCACCACGACCCGGCCACCCGCGGCCAGGATCTTCTCGACGCCCCCACGTCCGTCCGCGCCCATCCCCGTGAGCACGACGGCGAGCTGGTCGCCCCCGTAGGCGGCGGCGGCTGAGGCGAACAGCACGTCGACCGACGGGCGGCAGTAGTTCACGGGCGGCCCCTGCTGGAGCCGTGTGCGCACCGTGGCGCCCGACCGGACGACCTCCAGGTGCTGGTCGCCCGGGGCGATGTACACCGTGCCGGGCACGAGCAGCTCGCCGCCGGCGGCCTCGACGACGGTGCTCGGGCCGAGCCGGTCGAGGCGCGAGGCCAGCTGCCGCGTGAAGACCGGCGGCATGTGCTGCACCACGACGACCGGGACCGGCAGCGGGGCCGTCAGGCCGCGCAGGACGTGCGACAGGGCCTCCGGCCCGCCCGTGGAGGAGCCGATCATCACCGCCCGCACCGTGCCGCGCTCGGGCGGCGGCAGGACCTTGACGGCCGCGGCGGCGCGCGGGGCGGCCGCGCTGGCCGCCGTCGGGCGCTCGGTCCGGGCGGGCGCCTGCCGACGCGGGCCGGCGAGGGCGATGATCCGGGGCACCAGGTCGTTCGCGACCCGCGACACCGCCTCGGCGACGCTGCCGTGGCCGCTCGGCTTGGTGACGTAGTCCGTCGCACCGGCGGCCAGCGCGTCGAGCGTCGCCGCCGCTCCCCGCTCGGTCAGCGTGGAGAACATGATCACCGGCATCCGGTGCCCTGCCCGGCGGAGCGCCCGCACGGTCGAGATGCCGTCCATCACGGGCATCTCGATGTCCATCGTGACGACGTCGGGCTTCAGCTGGTCGACCTTGCCGAGCGCGATCTGCCCGTTCGCGGCGACGCCGACGACCTCGATGCCCTCGTGGTCCTCGAGGGCGAGCGTGACGAGTCGCCGGACGACGACCGAGTCGTCGACCACGAGCACGCTGATCGGTGGCACGGGCCCTCCTGGGCGAAGGTCTGGGGCGCCGGCGCGCGGGGCGTCGGCACATGCTTCTGATCGGCCGCCGGGGGGTCTTCGTGAGACCTCCCCGGCGGCGACCGGTTCAGTTGGTCGTCCCTCAGTAGGTGAAGGCGTCGACGCGCGCACGCAGGTCCTCCGACATGCGGGCGAGCTCGCGGATGGAGGTCTCCATCTGCTCCAGGACCTCGGTGGTGGACTGCGCGGACGTGGCGACGCCGGTGATGTTCGCGGCGATCTCGCTCGCGCCGGTGGCGGCCTCGGTGACGCCGCGCGACATCTCGTTGGTCGTCGCCGTCTGCTCCTCGACGGCTGAGGCGATGGTCATCTGGTAGTCGTTGATCTGCGCGATGATCGACGAGATCTCGCTGATCGCCGCCACCGCGCCGTCGGTGTCGGCCTGGATGGCCTCGACCCGGCGGGCGATGTCCTCGGTCGCCTTGGCCGTCTCCTGCGCGAGCTCCTTGACCTCACCGGCCACGACCGCGAAGCCCTTGCCGGCCTCTCCCGCCCGGGCGGCCTCGATCGTCGCGTTCAGCGCCAGCAGGTTCGTCTGCTCCGCGATCGTCGTGATCACCTTCACCACGTCACCGATCTCCCGCGAGCTCACCCCCAGCTTCGCCACCGTGTCGTTCGTCGACACCGCCACCGCCGTCGCCTGCTCGGCGACCTTCGCGGCCTCGTGCGCGTTCTGGGCGATCTCCCGGATCGAAGCACCCATCTGCTCCGCACCCGCGGCCACCGCCTGCACGTTCCGCGACACCTGCTCCGCCGCCGCGGCCACGACACCGGCCTGCGCCGACGTCTCCTCCGCACCCGCAGCCACCTGCGCACCCGACGCCGACATCCCCTCGGCCGACAAGGCCACCGCGTCGGCCACCTCGACGACACCACCGAGCGTCGTGCGCAGCGACTGCTGGGCCGCGCCGAGAGCACCGGCCATCCGGCCCAGCTCGTCGTCGCGCTCGACCACCGGCGTCCGGGTGAGGTCGCCGCCGGCCATCGCGTCCACGGAGTCCTTGACCGCGAGCACCGTGCGCCGGATCGCGTTGGCGAACCACCAGCCGAGCGCGAGCGCGATCGCGACGCCGACCGCGGCCAGGACGAGCTGCGTCCGCTGGGCGCCGGCCGCCTCGTCGTCGGCGTGGCTCGCGATCTCCTCGGTCAGGGCGCCGACCTCGAGCTCGACCTGGGTGAGCGCCTCGACCATGACGCCGCCCTTCTCGGCTGCGCCGGCGTCGCGCACCGCGGCCCACTCCTCCGGGTCACCGGTCATCGCGGCGTCCAGGAGGTCGCCGTCGACCACCACCTGGTAGTCGTCGAACGCGGCCAGGTAGGCGTCCCATCCCTGGGGCGCGCCGCCGTCGGCCTTCTCGAAGGCGGCGAGGAAGGTCGCCTCGGCCTCGTCGAGCGCGCCGTAGGCGGCCTGCAGCTTGTCGACCTGCGCCTGCTTCATGTCGAGCGGGTAGGCGCCGATCGCGGTGACGGTGTTCCGCACGGTCCAGACGGAGTCCTTGAGCGCCGTGAGGGACGTCGCCACCTCGGTCTGCGCGTCGGCGAGGCGCTCGGTGTCGGCCCGCAGGCTGCCCACCGCCGCACCGCCCAGCGCGGCCATCGCCGCCAGCTCCGCCGCCAGGATGGTGACGACAGCCATCATCTTCATCCGGATCGGCACGTCCTGGATCGTGCGACGGCGGCGTGTGCTGGCAGTGACGGACATGGTGGGCTCCTCGTGCGGGGCGGCCCTGACGATGGCCGCCCACTGCCCAGACGATCGGACAAGATCACCCGGCGTTGACCGTTTCGAGCGGGTGACGTGCCAGTAACGAGCCTGCCGACGGGCGGGCGGTGCCGAGAACGAGGCGGGCCCCGCTCCGTCGTGCGGAGCGGGGCCCGTGGTCGATGCCCGGCGGGGTCAGACCCGGAACGCGCCGACGCGGGCGCGCAGGTCCTCCGACATGCGGGCGAGCTCGCCGATCGCCGCCTCCATCTGGGCCAGCACCTCGGTGGTGGACTGCGCCGCGGTCGCCACACCGGTGATGTTGGCGGCGATCTCGCCCGCACCCGTGGCGGCCTCGGTGACGCCGCGCGACATCTCGTTGGTCGTCGCGGTCTGCTCCTCCACCGCCGACGCGATCGTCAGCTGGTAGTCGTTGATCGCGGCGATGATGTGGGTGATCTCGCCGATCGCCGCCACGGCGCCGTCGGTGTCCGCCTGGATGGCCTCCACCCGGCGGGCGATGTCCTCGGTCGCCTTGGCCGTCTCCTGCGCGAGCTCCTTGACCTCACCGGCCACGACGGCGAAGCCCTTGCCGGCCTCGCCCGCCCGGGCGGCCTCGATCGTCGCGTTCAGCGCCAGCAGGTTCGTCTGCTCCGCGATGGTCGTGATCACCTTGACGACGTTCCCGATCTCCTGGCTCGACGTGCCGAGCCGCGCGACCTGCTCGTTCGTCGAGGCGGCGACGCTCGTCGCCTGCTCGGCGACCTTCGCCGCCTCGTGCGCGTTCTGCGCGATCTCCCGGATCGAGGCACCCATCTGCTCGGCACCCGCCGCCACCGCCTGCACGTTCCGGCTCACCTGCTCCGCCGCCGCGGCGACGACGCCGGCCTGCGCCGAGGTCTCCTCCGCACCCGCCGCCACCTGTGCGCCCGACGCCGACATCTCCTCCGCGGCACCCGCCACCGCGACGCTGGTCTCGGACACGCCGACCAGCGCCTCGCGCAGGGCGCGCTGGGCGAGCACGAGCTCGTCCGCCATCCGGCCCAGCTCGTCGCGGCTGCGGACCGCCGGCTCGGCGGTGAGGTCGCCCGCCGCCATGGCGCCGACGCTCCCCTGCACCTCGGCGACCGCGTTCCGGATGGTGCGCGCCACCTGGTAGCCGAGCCCGAGCGTCACCAGGCCGATGACGCCGAGCAGGATGAACATCGTCCGCTCGGCGGCCCGGCCCTCGTCGGCCGAGTCCTGCGCGACGCCGCCCGTGTAGGCGACCACCTCGGCCGCGACGGCGTCGAGGGCGTCGACGAACGCCCCCTTGACCGGCTCGGCCTCGTCGAGGAGCACCTGCTCGAACGTCTCCCGGTCGTCCTCGAGCGCCGCCGGGATCAGCTTCGTGTCACGGATCTGGCGCCACTGCGCCCAGCCGTCGACGAACGCCGTCCAGTTCTCCGACAGGAGGTCACCGACGGCGGCCTCGAACGCGGCCATGGCCGCGTCGACCTCGGCGTCGTTCGCGTCCTGGTCGGCCAGCCAGGCCTCCTTCTGCGCGTCCGACGGCGCCGCCGCGACCTGCGCGACGATCATCCGGGCCTTCAGCTGGCCCTGGTGCACCGTCTGCAGGGGCGCCGAGACGCTCGCCTGGACGAGCGCGAGCGAGCCGGCGTTCTCCGACAGGCTCCGCATCGAGGACACCGCGACGACGCCGCTGGCCAGCGAGCCGACCAGGAACAGCACGACGGTGCCCAGGATCTTGTTCCGCACCGAGCCGGTCACGGCCGACAGGCCGAACCGCGCACGCCGCGGCGCGGCCGGCGGGCCGGCGGGCGGGCGCGGCCCGGCGTCGGGCGCCGTGCGCTGGTGCGGCACGTCCGCGAGCGCGCTGGAGGGCCGGCGGGGAGCTTGCGTCGCGAGAGCCATCGGGGATCCTTCCCTTGGTCGGGTCTGACCGGCAGATCGGCTGGTCGGAGCCGTCTGTGACCCCTCTCACGAGGTGAGTTTCGGGGCTGACGAAGCGGACGATCTTGACCGGTCGGGAGCGGGGCTGCGAGGGGCCACCGGAGATTCACCCGGCTGCGCTCGTGCACCGGCGTCCGACGGGTGGGAACGTCGAGACGGACCGGTCGCGCCAGGTTGTGAGCCCGTCGGCGCGACCGGTCCGTGTTCGTGGCGGGTGGGCGGCGCGGGTCCCCCCGCGCGCGCCACCCGGGTCTAGTAGGTGAAGCTGGCGACGCGGACCCGCAGGTCCTCCGACAGCCTCGCGAGGTCCCCGATGGAGGACTCCAGGTCCGACATCGACGCGCTCGCCTGCTGGCTCGCCGCGGCGACACCGACGATGGTCTCGGCGATCTCGCTCGAGCCGCCGGCCGCCTCGGTGACGCCCCTGCCGATCTCGTTCGTCGTCGCCGTCTGCTCCTCGACCGCCGAGGCGATCGTCAGCTGGAAGTCGTTGATCTGGGCGATGATCTGCGCGATCTCGGCGATCGCCGTCACGGCCGAGCCGGTGTCCGCCTGGATGGCGTCGACGCGGCGGGAGATGTCCTCGGTGGCGGCCGCCGTCTCGCGGGCCAGCTCCTTGACCTCGCCTGCCACGACGGCGAACCCGCGGCCCGCCTCGCCGGCACGCGCCGCCTCGATCGTCGCGTTGAGCGCCAGCAGGTTCGTCTGCTCCGCGATCGACGTGATGACCTTGACGACCTCGCCGATCTCCTGCGACGACGTGCCGAGCCGGGCGACCTGGGCGTTCGTCTCCGCCGCCATCGCCGCCGCCCGCGCGGCCACGGCCGCGGCCTCCTGCGCGTTCTGGGAGATCTCGCGGATCGACGCGTCCATCTGCTCGGTGCCCGCGGCGACCGCCTGCACGTTCAGGCTGACCTCCTCCGCGGAGCCGGCGACGACGCCCGCCTGCTCGGACATCTCCTGCGTGCCGGCCGCGATCTGCTGACCCGCCGCGGACATCTGCGACGCCGCGCTCGCGATCGTCCCGGACGCCTCCGCCACCTCGGCCAGGGTCGCGCGCAGCGTGCCCTGCGCCCGGGTGAGGCCCATCGCCATGCGCCCGAGCTCGTCGTCGGACAGCACCCTCGCGTGCACCGTGAGGTCGCCGCGCGCGAGGGCCTCCAGCGCGGTCTGCACCTCGCGGACCGAGCGGCGCACCGAGCGGGCGACGAGGACGCCGGCCGCGACGGCGAGCAGCGCGCCCGCCGCGATGACGAGGGTGACGAGCAGCCGGGTCCGGTCCGCGTGCGCCTGCGCGGTCGCGGCGACGTCCGCCATCTGGGTGCGGACGGTCTCCCGCACGTTCTCCAGGTCGAGCACGAAGCCGTCGGCGAGCGGCTGCGCCGCGGAGAGGCGGATCGACTCGAACTGGAGCAGGTCGCCCTCCTCCGCCGCGGGCACGAGGTCGTCGTCGCGGATGGCCCGCCACATGTCCCAGCGCTCGAGGAAGGACGCCCAGTCCTCGTCCGGCGCCGCGCTCTCGGGCCCGATGTGCTCGTTCACGAGGCCGATCGCGAGGTCCACGTCCTGGTCCGCGGCCGAGATCCGGCCGAGCCACATCTGGCGCTGGGCGGTCGACCCGGCGGCCGCGACCTGGGCGATGACGAGCCGGGCCTCGGCCTGCGCGCGCTCCACGGCGGCCAGCCCGTCGCCCAGGCCCTCCTGCGTCTCGACCACGGAGGCGGTGTCCTCCGCGAGGCTCGTCATGCCGGCGACGGCGACGCTGCCCGCCAGGGCCGCGGCCACGACGAGCACGGCGACGACCCCGAGGATCCGGGCCGAGATGCCGAACCGCAGCCACCGCAGCCCGCGTCTGCGGTCGGCCGGCGCGGCGTCCTCGGGCCCTCGGTCGGCGCCGTCGGGCAGGTCGACGCCGTCAGGTGCGGCGCCGTCGGCGTCCGCGATGCCCGCGGGGGCACCGGACCTCCGCCGCCGCTGCACGGGCACGCGCCGGGCGAGGTGGGCGAGCCGGGTCAACGCGGCCGAGCGCTCCTGGGGGCGTTCCTCGGCCGACTCGTCTGCAGGGGCGGTCGCGACGTCGTCGGCCGACGGTCCTGGCATCCGTGCCATCCGGCTCTCCTCCATGCGTCGGTGCAGTCGTGCTGCCGTGCTGTCGTGCGGTCGTGCTGCCGTGCTGTCGTGCTGTCGTGCGGTCGTGCGCGTCGGGACGGACGCTGCGGGTCCGCCGTCAGGCCGCCACGGCGCGCTCGACGTCGAGGGCGAGCAGCAGGCGGTCCTCGAGCTTGTAGGCGCCCTTGACGAACTGGCGCAGCTCGGGGGCGAGGGTGCTCGGCGGTGCCTCGAACGACTCGGGGTCGACCTCGATGACGTCGCCCACCTGGTCGACGAGCAGGCTCACCGGCTCACCGTGCACCTGGACCACGACCATCATCGGCTCGGCACCCTCGGGCGCCGGGGCCAGGCCCAGGCTCACCCGCAGGTCGATGGCGAGCACCACCTGGCCGCGCAGGTTGACGAGCCCGGCGCTGGCCGCGGACGCGTGCGGCACGGGGGTGCGCGGCTGGTGCCGCAGCGCCTCCTGCACCCGGATCACGTCCACCCCGTACAGCGAGCCGTCGACCACGAACGTCGCGAGCTGGTCGGTCATCTCACACCCCCACCAGGTCGGCCGCGGCGTCCGCGGCATACAGGTCCTCGTCGAAGAAACGCGGGTCGGCGGAGCTGACCACCGCGCGCACGTCGAGCAGCTCGGTCACACGGTCCTTCAGCACGGCCGAGCCGACGAGCACGTCGCCCGCGACGTCGCTGTGCCGCGTGCCGTCGTCCTCGACGATGTCGACGATCTCCGTCACCGCGATCGCCACGGAGCGCGCACCGCGCGTCGCGACGATGACCGTGAGCTCGCCGTCGGTGTCCGCGTAGGTGCCGAGCACGTGCGGGAGCCGGACCAGCGGCGTGATCGCGCCGCGGTACTGGACCACCTCGCGGCCGCCCACCACCTCGACGACGTCGGCCGGCAGCTTCTCCAGGCGCGTCACCTCGGCGAGCGGGATGGCGACCCGACGGTCGCCGCCGATGCCGACCACGAGCAGCTGCTCCGTGGTGGCGACGGCCGACGTCGCGTCGCCGGCGCGCAGGTCGGCGTCCTCGGCCTCGACCACCATGGCGCGGCGCACCAGGCCGGGCACGTCGAGGATGAGCGCGACGGCGCCGTCGCCGAGCAGCGTCGCGCCGGCGTACAGGCCGATCGCCTTGAGCTGCGCGGCCAGCGGCTTGACGACGATCTCCTCGCTGTCGAGCACGCGGTCGACCACGAGGCCGAACCGGGTGTTGTCCGCCTGCAGGACCGCCACGACCACGCCGGCGTCGGCGGGGCGCGACCTGAGCGCGAGCACCTCGCGCAGGTCGACGAGCGGGAGCAGCTCGCCGCGCAGCCGGTAGACCGGCGCGGCGTGCACGTGCTCCACGGACGTGCTCGGGTCGTCGAGCGCGACGAGCTCGAGCAGGCTGGACTGCGGCAGCGCGTAGGTCTGGTTGTCGCAGGCCACGAGCACCGCGGGCATGATCGCGAGAGTCAGCGGGATGCGCATCCGCCACGTCGTGCCCTTGCCGACGACCGAGTCGACATCGACGGCCCCGCCGATGGCCTCGATCCGGGTGCGGACGACGTCCATCCCGACGCCGCGGCCCGAGACGTTCGTCACGGAGGTCGCGGTCGAGAACCCGGGGAGGAACAGCAGCCGCAGGATCTCGGCCGGCGGCATCGCGTTGATCTGCTCCTGCGTGCGCAGGCCCTTGCGCACCGCAGTCGCGCCGACGCGGTCCGGGTTGATGCCCGCACCGTCGTCGGACACCTCGACGACCACCTGGCCGCCCGCGTGGTAGGCGCGCAGGGTGACGACGCCGGTCGCGGGCTTGCCCGCACCGGTGCGGATGGTCGGCGGCTCGATGCCGTGGTCGACGGCGTTGCGGACCAGGTGCGTCAGCGGGTCCTTGATGGCCTCGAGCAGGCTGCGGTCGAGCTCGGTGTCCCCGCCCGTCATCTCGAGGCGGACCTGGCGGCCGCACGACGCGGCGAGGTCGCGGACCATCCGCGGCACCTTCGACCAGACGTGCTCGATGGGCTGCATGCGCGTCTTCATGACGCCTTCCTGCAGCTCGCCGGCGACGAGGCTCAGGCGCTGCGAGGCGCGCGCGAGGTCGATGCGGCCGTCGGCCTCCGCGAGTCGCGCGATGGCGTTGCGCGCCAGCACGAGCTCGCTGACCTGGCGCATGAGTGCGTCGAGGACCGCGACGTCCACGCGGATCGCCTGCTCGGCGGCGCCGCGGAAGGTGCCGGTCTCGGCGGCCGGCGGTGCCTCGGGGGTGGTGCCCGCGGGCGCGGCGTGGGCGGTGTCGACGGCCACGGGGGCCTCCTGGGGGGATGTTCGGTGCTCGGGCTCGGGCTCGGGGTCCGCGGTCTCGTCGGCGGGCGCCTCGGCGGGCTGCTCGTCGGCGGGCGCGGCGGCGGCCGCGTCGGCCAGCGCGAACGTGGGTGTCCACGCGGCCTCGCCGTCGTCGAGGGCCGCGAGGGCAGCCTCGCTCAGCGGGGCCGGGGCGACGGGCGGGAGGACCTCGGGTGCGGCAGGCTCGCTCGGGTGCGGGACGGCGGCCGTGCGCTTGATGCGCGGCGTCCGGGCCGGCGCGGGCGCGGCGGCGGCATCCGCAGCGGGCTCGGCAGGCACAGCGGGCTCGGCGGCGGGCGCGGCGGCGGCCGCGTCGGCCAGCGCAGCGGGCGCAGCGGCCACGGCCCCGTCGGACGACCCCGCGGCGGCGGCGGACGCGGCGGCCTTCCGGGCCGTCGCCTTGATCGTCGTCTTGGGCGCGGCGGCGGCGACGGGGACCTTCACGGCGGCCGTGCCGTCGAGGACGGCCTGCAGCTCGGCGACCACCGGGTCCACCTCGACGGCGCCCTCGCCGCCCTTGGTCTCGATCGCGGCCAGGAGGGCACGCACGGCGTCGACCATGTGCAGCAGCGCGTCGGCCGAGGTCTGGTCCATCGTGCGCTTGCCGTCGCGCAGCTCGGCCAGCAGGCTCTCGCCGACGTGCGTCAGGCGCTCGAGCTTGCCGAACGCGAGGAAGCCGCTCGTGCCCTTGATCGTGTGGATCGTGCGGAAGATGCTCGCGAGCAGGTCCCGGGAACCGGGCGAGCTCTCCAGCGCCACGAGGTCGGAGTCGAGCTGGTCCAGGTTCTCGTGGCTCTCCACGAGGAACTCGCGGACGATCTCGTCAACGCCCTCCACAACGCCTCCTTGGCACTCTCCCGGTCCTCCGTGACAGCCTCACCATCGGCCCGAGGGGCGCCGATGTGAGCCGTCCGGACGCGTGCGACCGGGCGAAGTGCCGCGACCCGCGGTGCCGCGGGCGCAGGGAGCGCCGTCAGGCCCGGCGCAGGGAGCGCCGTCGGGCCGGGCGCAGGGAGCGCCGTCGGACCCGCCGTCGGGCCGGGCGTCAGGCCTCGGCGCTGGGCTTCGCCGGGGCGGCCGGCTTGGCGGGGCGGGTCGGACGCAGGGCGCGCAGCGAGTCGAGCGCGGCGTCGTCGACCGCGGCGGCCTCCTGGTTCGCCTTGGTCACCGCCTCGAGGATCTCGGCACGGTTGACGCGCACGTGGCGCGGTGCGTCGATGCCGATGCGCACGCCGTCGGAGCGCACGTCGATGACGGTGATGACGATGTCGTCACCGATCACCAGACGTTCGCCGACGCGGCGGCTCAGCACGAGCATGCGGCGAGACTATCCGCTCTGCTGCCCGGCGGCGCCCCGCACACCAGGCGAAGGCGGCCCGGGCGGTTGCCCCGCCCCGCGACCGGCCCTGCGCCCGGCGAGCGGCGTCGCGGTCAGTCCCAGTCGGCGTCGTCGGCGAGGCGCTCGCTGAGCAGGGCCGCCCAGACCAGCGCGGTGGCCGGCAGGCCGTCCACCCAGCCGACCGGCACACCGACGTCGAGCACGACGCCGGGCGCCTGCGCCTCCTGCGTGCCCACCACCGCGAGCGCGTCGACGGGTCGCTGCGCGCCCACCGCGCGCACGAGCCGCCGCATCTCCCCGACCCGCAGCCGCGCGTCCAGGACCACCCAGGCCTGGTCCGGCGCGAGCGCCGCGAGCAGCGTCGCCGCCTCCGCGTGCGCGGCCGCACCGGCGCCGATGCCGAGCGCGACGACCGTCGGGACGTCCGTGCGCCGGCGCGAGCGGTGGCGCGCCGCGGCCGCCACGGTCAGCAGGCGCCGCCCGTGCCCGGCGACGGAGTCGATCTCGCCGGCGAGGAGCACGTCCCGCTCGTCGAGGCCCGCGCGGCCGGCCATCTGGCTCGCGGTCCGCAGGGCGTGCTCGCCCGCCCCCGCGACGACGACGGTCGCCCCGGGCTCCAGGCGCACCGCCGGCGGCCGGTCGAACCGCCGCACGAGCATCGACAGCGGCACGGGATCGGTCAGGCTCGCGAACCCCTCGAGCAGCCGCACGGGCACCCCGAGCTCGAGCAGCCCGGCCGCGGTGGCGCCCGCCCTCTCCTCCTGCCTCTCCTCAGAGACGGCGGGCGTCGGCTCGGGACCCTCCTCGATGTCGGCCTCGCCGTGGAGGCGGGGGAACACGAAGGGAACGGGGCCGGCAGAGGCGGCCGGGCCGGGCGCCTCGTCGGGGTTCGGCTCGGGCATCGCAGGCGTTGGAGGCGCGGGCGGGGCGCCGGCCTCGCCGCCGACGCCGGACCCAGCCACCGGAGACACCGCGACCCCCGCAGTCTCGCCCTGACCCACCATGGCGCGGACCGACGCGAGGACCTCGGCGAACTCGGGGCCGGCCGTGGAGACGGGCGGCGCCTCCGGCTCGAGGTCGACGGACTCGACGGCGTCGTCGGCCGCGTCAGCGGCCGCCATCAGGGCGTCCAGGCCGCCGCCCCCGTGCGTCGCGCGCCACCGCTCCTGCGCGGTGGGCGCGTCCGGGACCTCCACGGTGAGCTCGTAGTGCTCGCGCGCGAAGAAGCCCGCGAACCCGCCGGTGCGGATCCGCTCGGCCTTCACCACCCGAGCCGCCGGACCCATCTCCTCGCGGATCCGGATCATGAGCTCGGGGAGGTCGTCACCGTCCAGCAGCAAGCGCGTGGGCATCCTCGATCACTCCCCGGGTCTCGATGCGCAGGCCGGAGTTCGTCACCTCCGGGTAGGAGAGGACGGCGAGGCCCGGCATACCCAGGGAAACCGTACGGCGCAGAGCGGGTCGCAGTCCCGGCGCACACACCAGGACGACGTCGTGGCCCGCGTTCTCGGCGGTGGACACCACGCGGCGTGCGGCCGACAGGAGCCGGTCCGCGCGAACCGGGTCGATGAGCAGCTGCGAGCCGTCGGGCCCCGGCCGCACGGACTCCAGGAGCGTCTGCTCGAGGCCGCCGTCGAGCGTGACGACGCCGATGGCGCCGTCGCGCGCGTACGGGGCGGCGAGCGCGGGGCCGAGCGCGGTCCGGGCGGCCTCGACGAGGCTCTCCGGGTCGGTGCTGACCTTGGCCCGCAGGGTGAGGCCCTCGTAGATACGGCCGAGGTCGCGGATCGGCACCTGCTCGGCGAGCAGGCCCTGCAGGACGCGCTGCACCTCGCCGAGGCTGAGCAGGCCCGGGACCAGCTCGTCGACGACCGACGGGTTGACGGCCTTCACGCCCTCGGTGAGCACGCGGACGTCCTCGCGCGAGAGGAGCCGGCCGGCATTCGACTCGATGATCGCGCCGAGGTGGGTGATGAGCACCGAGACCCGGTCGACGACGGTCGCGCCCACCATCTCGGCGGCGGACCGCAGCTCGCTGGGGATCCACTTGCCGGGCAGACCGAACACCGGCTCGACGACGGCGGTGCCGCCGATGCCGTCGAGGTTGTCGCCGAGCGCGAGCAGCCGGCCCGCGGGCGCCTCGCCCCGGCCGACCTCGACGCCCGCGATCCGGACGACGTACGTGGAGCGCGGCAGGTCGACGGAGTCGCGCGTGCGCACGGGCGGCACGACGACGCCGAGCTCGAGCGCGATCTTGCGGCGCAGGGCGCGCACGCGCGAGAGCAGGTCCGCCTCGGTGCCGCTGCCGACGAGGTCGACGAGGTCGGGGGCGAGCAGGATCTCCAGGGCCGGCACGCGCATCTGCTCGATGAGGGCCTCGGGGGTGTCCGGGTTGGCCGCGGTGACCGGCTCGGTGGCCGCGACCTCGGCGGCCGTGGCCTCGGCCGACTTGGCGCGCTGGGCGGCGAGTAGCAGCGCCGCGCCGACCAGCACGAACGGGATCTTCGGCATGCCCGGGACGAGCGCCAGGCCGATGGCCGCGGCACCCGCGATCTGCAGGGCCATCCGGCTCTGGGTCAGCTGGTTGCCCGCCGTCGTGCCCATATCGGACTCGCTCGTGGCGCGCGTGACGATGAGGCCGGTGGAGACCGACATCAGCAGGGCCGGGATCTGCGTGACCAGGCCGTCGCCGACGGTCAGGAGGCTGAACTTCTCGATGGCCTCGCCCGCGGACATGCCCATCTGCAGCATGCCGACGGCGAACCCGCCGATGAGGTTGATGACCGTGATGACGATGCCGGCGATGGCGTCGCCCTTGACGAACTTCGAGCCACCGTCCATCGCGCCGTAGAAGTCCGCCTCGGCGCCGACGTCGGCCCGGCGCCGGCGCGCCGTGTCCTCGTCGATGAGGCCGGCGTTGAGGTCGGCGTCGATGGCCATCTGCTTGCCGGGCATCGCGTCGAGGGTGAACCGCGCGCCGACCTCGGCGACGCGGCCCGCACCGTTGGTGATGACCGCGAACTGGATGACCACGAGGATCAGGAAGATCACGAGGCCGATGACGAGCGACCCGCCGACCACGAAGTGCCCGAACGCGTTGATGACCTCGCCCGCGTAGCCGTCCTTGAGGACCAGGCGCGTGGACGCCACGTTGAGGCCGAGCCGGAACAGCGTGAGCACCAGCAGCAGCGACGGGAACACCGAGAAGTCGAGCGGCCGCTTCACGTACATGCTGGTCAGCAGCACGACGAGCGACAGCGAGATGTTCACCACGATGAGCACGTCGAGCATCGCCGCCGGCAGCGGGATGATCAGCAGCAGGACGACGCCGACCACGCCGATCGGCACGGCGAGCTGGACCGGGCGACCGTTCATCGGTGGGCCTCCTTGCTGCGGGACTGACGGGACTGACGGGGCGACGGGTGCGAGGCGGGCGGCGGGCCGGTGCGTCTCATGCGGCCACCGGGACCTCGGTCGGGCCACCCGGCGGCCGGTGCAGGCCGGTGGCGGCGCCGCGGCGGCGCAGGGCCATGACGAACGCGAGGATGCGGGCCACCGCCATGTACAGGTGCGGCGGCACCTCCTGCCCGAGCTCGCACGCGGCGTGCAGGGCGCGCGCGAGGGGGACGTCCTCGACCATCGGGACGTGCTTCTCGGTCGCCTTCGCGCGAATCCGCGCCGCGACGTGCCCGGCCCCCTTCGCGACGACCTTCGGCGCACCCGAGCCGGGCGTGTACTTCAGCGCGACGGCGACGTGCGTCGGGTTGACGAGCACGACGTCGGCGCCCGCGACGTCGGCGATCATCCGGTTGCGGCTCATCGCGAGCTGGCGGGACCGGATCTGGGACTTGACCAGCGGGTCGCCCTCGGTCTGCTTGTACTCGTCGAGGACCTCGCGCTTGGTCATCCGGGTCTGCTTGCGGTTGCGGCGCATGACGACGAACACGTCGGCGGCGGCCAGGACGAGACCGGCGATGACGGCCGTCCGCATGAGGTTGCTGGTGCCGCCCGCGACGGTGTCGAGCACCTGCGACAGCGAGTGGGTGCCCGAGCCGAGCAGCAGCGGCACCATGCCCTGCACCACCGTGTAGAGCACGAGCCCGATGGCGCCCGCCTTCAGCGCCGCCTTCACGCCCTGCCACGCGGCCTGCATGCCGAAGAGCCGCTTCACGCCCGCGGCCAGGTTGAACTGCTTGAACGTGGGCTTGAGCCGGTGCGTCGACGGGTGGATGCCGCCCTGCACGGCGGTCGCGGCGATGGCGGCGAGCACGACGACGGCGGCCAGCGGCGCGAGCGTCGGCAGCATGGACCCCAGCCCGTCGCCCAGCGCGGTGACGGCCTGCTCGGGGTCGGGGCTCGCGATGACGTCGCGCAGCAGCGCGAACTGGTCGCGGCCGGCGCTGGCCCCGGCGGTCAGCACGACGGGCAGCACGAGCGCGGCGGCGCCGATGCCGAGCCAGGCCGACAGGTCCTGCGAGTGCTGCAGGCGCCCCTTGCGGCGCGCCTCCTTCATCCGCTTCGGGGTTGCCTTCTCGGTGCGGTCCTGGCCGTCGCTCATCGCGCCACCTCCAGCACGGTGGTGACGGCGTCGCCGGTGAGGGCGCCGACGATCTCGGGCAGGGCGAGGTACGCGGAGACCCCCAGCACGATCGTGAGCAGGATCTTCAGCGGGAAGCCCAGCGCGAACGCGTTGAGGGCCGGCGCCACCCGCGTGAGCAGGCCGAGCCCGACGTCGGCGAGGAACAGCACGGCGATCAGCGGCCCGGCGATCTGCAGCGACGCGATGAACATGTCCGTCAGGCCGGTCGTGGCGGCCTGGCCGAGGGCCGCGAGGTCGAGGGGCGTGCCGATCGGCAGCGCCTCGAACGTCCGGCTGAGCCCGGCGATCATCAGCTGGTAGCCACCGGAGGCGAACAGCAGCACGACGGCGCTCGTCTGGTACAGCCGGGAGAACTGGGCACCGTTGTTCATCGCCATCGGGTCGAAGGCCTGGGCGAGCTGGAAGCCACCGAACAGGTCGATGAGGTTGCCGGCCGACGTCACGGCGCCGAAGACCAGCATGACCAGGAAGCCCAGCCCCGCCCCGATGACGGCCTGCAGCGCGACGCCGCCGAGGAACTGCGCGGTGCCGGACGCGATGGTCGTCCCGAGCTCCGGGCCGCCGGCCGCGATCGCGCGGGGCGCGACGAGGAGCCCGAGCGCCGTCGCGAGCATCGCCTTGACCGTGCCGGGGATGCCGCGGTGCGCGAAGGGCGGCGCGATGACGAGGAAGGCGGCGATGCGCACGCCCGCGAGCATCACCACCTCGAGGCCGGCCAGGGGAAGGGTGATCACGGCTGCCTCAACCGCCCAGGAGCTGCGGGATGCGCTCGAACAGGTCGGTGGTGAACGTGACGATCTCGGAGATCATCCAGTGCCCGGCGACGAGCAGCGCGATGCCGACGGCCAGGGCCTTGGGCACGAAGCTGAGCGTGACCTCCTGGATCTGCGTGATCGACTGGAGCAGCGAGATCCCGAAGCCCACGACGAGCGCCGTGATGAGGATCGGCGCCGCGAGCTTCGCGGCGACCAGCAGGGCGTCGAGCCCGATGTCGAGGACGGCGTTGGTGTCCATCAGCCGTAGCTCCCCACCAGCGCCGTGACGATCAGGCCCCAGCCGTCGACGAGGACGAAGAGCAGGAGCTTGAACGGCAGGGACACCATGACCGGCGGCAGCATCATCATGCCCATCGACATCAGCGACGAGGACACGACGAGGTCGATGACGAGGAACGGCACGAACACGACGAAGCCGATGATGAAGGCGCTGCGCAGCTCCGAGAGCAGGAACGCCGGGATGAGGGTGAGGATGCCGACGTCCTCCCGGGTCTCCGGGTTCGGCTGGTCGGCGGCCCGGGTGACCAGGGCGAGGTCGTCCTCGCGGGTCTGCCCGAGCATGAACTCGCGCAGCGGGTCCGAACCCGCCTCGACCGCCTGGGAGAACGTGACGTCGCCGTCGAGGTAGGGCTGCACGCCGACCTCGTTCACCTCGCCCAGCACCGGGCCCATGATGAACAGGCTGATGAAGAGGCTGATTCCGGCGAGCACCTGGTTCGGCGGCACACCCGTGAGGCCGAGCGCGTTCCGGGTCAGCGCGAGCACCACGAAGATCTTCGTGAAGCTCGTCATCATCAGCAGCAACGACGGCGCGACCGAGAGCAGCGTGATCGCCAGGAGCACGACGACCGAGCTGTCCGGGGTGCCGTTGACGCCGTTGATGTCGATGGTGACGGTCGGGTCGTTCGTCGGGGCCGTCGGCGGCGTGGGCGCCACGGGCGGGGCCGGGTCGACGACCGTCGCCACCTGCGCCGTCGCCACCTGCGCCGTCGTGACCGGCGCCGTCACCTGCGCGGCAGGCACGGCGGGCGCGGCCGATGCCGGCGCGGCGCCGAGCAGCAGGCCGGCGCCCGCGAGCACGAGCGCGCCGGCGAGGGCACGGGCCCGACGCACGCCCCGAGAGGCTCGACCGGGCCGGTCACCGAGGCCCTGGTCGGCCCCGGCGGAGGTGGCGATCAACGACGAGTGGTCCGTTCCTGCACCGCAACCACCGCCTGGCGCCACGTCGTGGCGTCCAGGACCGATCCCTCGAGAGGGTTGCGCTGCTTGGGGACCGCGGGCTTCCGTGCCGCGGGGGCGGATGGGGTGGAGGCAGCCGTCAGGGACTCCCCCGACGACGGGCTGAGGGGCTGCTCGAGCAGGCGCTCGAGCTCGGCGGCGTCGAGGGTCTCCCGGCGCTCCGCGGCCGACGGCTCGGCGGGCTCGGGCGCGACCTCCGTGAGGAGCGTGACGCCGTGCTCGCTGACGCCCAGCAGCAGGCGGCGCTCGCCGACGGCCACGAGGGCCACGGACGTCCGCCCGCCGAGCGACTGGCGCCCGACGACGGCGAGCTGCAGCGAGGTGCGCGGCCGCAGGAGGCCGCGGCCGCCCTTGCCGCCGGCACCGGTGGCGCGGCCGCCCGTGCGGCGCGCGAGCCACCAGAGCAGCCCGAGCACGGCCGCGAGCGACACCGCGACCCGCAGCACGAGCACCGCCGACGACGTGTCCATGTCAGGCCTCGTTGGCCACGATCTCGGTGATCCGGATGCCGTAGTCCTCGTCGACGACGACGACCTCGCCGCGCGCGACGAGCCGGCCGTTGACCATGACGTCGGCGGGCGAGCCGGCCGCGCGGTCGAGCTCGAGCACCGTCCCGGGCACGAGCTCGAGGACCTGGCGGACGGGCAGCCGGGTCCGGCCGATCTCGGCGGTGAGGGTGAGCTCGACGTCGTGCAGCAGGCGCAGGGCCGCCCGGTCGCCCCCGGCGCCCTGGCCGGGCCGGACGCCGTCGCGCTGCTGCGGGACGGGCGTGTGCGTACGGGTGCGCAGGCCGAACCAGGCCTGGGGGGCCTCGCCCGGCGCGGGCGCCAGCGCGATGGCCGCGACGCCCGGCTCGGCGAGGTCGCCGTCGAGGGAGCCGGCGACCGCGGCGTCGAGGACGCCAGGCCCGAGCGTCGCGGCGGCGGCCTCGAGCGCGGGGCGCATGGCGTCCGCGAGCGAGACGGCGCCCGCGGACGCGAGCACCTGGGCGACGGCCGCGTCGGCGACGACGACGAGGTCGGCGCTGACGCCGCCGACGAACGAGGCGCGCACGGCGACCGCGTCGGGGGCCGGCGCCTGCGCGGCGTCGAACGGCACCGGGACGAGCGGCACGACCGACGGGAGCAGGCGCGCGAGCTCGCTCGCGGCGGCCTGGGCGACAGCCAGGTCGGTCGAGGCGTTCGTGGTGGGGGCCATCATTCCTCCGAGGTGACGACGAGGCAGGCGAGCCGGGAGCCGCTGGTCCCGATGGCGGCGGTGGCGAGCGGCACGTCACCGACGACCACGCTGAGCGGGGCGTCGGCGCGGTGGCGCAGCGGGATGACGGTGCCGGGCTGGAGGCGCGCGACGGCGTCGGCGGCCACGGTCAGGGGGGCGAACCGGACGGCCACCTCGACGGGGACGTCGAGCACGTTCTCCGTGACCCGCGCCTGGGCGGCCCGGTGCGCGGCCACCTCCTCCGGCGTCCGGTTGTCGAGGTGCTCACCGGCCCGCAGCGACGCGAGCAGCACGTCGGCCGGGACCATCAGGGTCGCGAGGGCCTCGCGGTCGGAGACGATGAGCGCGAAGGTCGCGACGATCACCGGCTCCGAGGCAGCGGCCGCCTGCACGAACTGCGGGTTGTACTGCACGGAGCGCACCTGCACGTCGAGCGGCGCGACGGAGGTGAAGGCGTAGCTGAGGTCGCGCACCGCGTGCTGCAGCAGCTCGCGGAAGAGGGACCACTCGATCTCGGTGAGCTCGCGCTCGGTGTCGAGCGGCACGCCCGGACCGCCGAGCATGGTGTCGATCCAGACCATCGTCATGTCGAGCGGGAGCTGCAGGACGCCGGTGGAGCGGCCCGGCTCGACGCCGCACAGCACCATGGTCGTCATGGCCGGGAGGCCGCCGACGTACTCGTCGTAGGACTTCATCTCGACCGACTCGAGCGTCACCGACGCCACGACGCGCAGGCGCGACGTGAGCTGCGTGCCCCACTGGCGGGCGAAGGTCTCGAACGCCATCTCGAGGACGCGCCCGTGCTCGCGCGCGAGCGTCATCGGGCGGCGGAAGTCGTAGGTCTCGGGCACGCCGGACCGCTTGCGCCGCTTGGGCGCCTGGAGGTCCGCGACTGTCACGTGCTGCCCATCGGCAGGCGCGCAGGAGCCATGAGGGAAAGTGGGTGGGCGAGGTCGACGAGAGGTTCCTCGCGTGCCGGCTGGCCCGGCGGGCATCCGTCGCGACGACGGCGGGGGTGCCGTCCATGGCACCGTGGCGGCCGGTGGGTCGACGTCCGCCCGGAGGCGGGACCCGCCGTGCGGGCGGGGGGCGTCGGTCCGGCTGACCCAGTCCTATTGGGTCACGTAGTCCGTGAAGTAGACGTCCATCACCTCGCCCTCGTACGCGTCCTCGAGCTGCCGCAGCAGCTCCGCCTTGAGGGCGTCGCGGCCCTCCGCGGTGGTGACCTCGGCGACCGGGCGCTGCGAGAACAGCGCGACCACCAGGTCGAGCGCGCGCGCGGTGTCGGGCTCCTCCGCGACGTCGGCCGTGAGCTGGAGCCCGATGCCGATCCGCAGGTAGTGCCCGTCCGCGAGGTTCAGGCTGATGGGCTCCACCACGACGACGGAGCCCGGCTCGGGCGCGGGCTCCTCGACGGCGGCCGCGGCCGCGCCGCCGGCCGGGGGCGCCGGCTTGAGCAGGAACCAGTACGCGGCCCCGCCCGCCAGGAGCACCACCAGGGCGATGACGAGCAGCTTCGTCTTGCCGCCCTTCTTCTTCCCGTCGTCGGCCGGCTCGGGCGCGGGCGCGGGCGCGGTCGGGCGTGCGCCGATCTTCGGCTTGCTCGCCACCACTCGCTGCTCGGTCATCTGGCTCACCTCGGCTCCTCCCGTCCTTGCTTCGTCCGGCGCGCGGTCCGCGCGTCGTGAGTGGTCACAGGCCCTGCTGCTGCGCGGCGACGACCGGGAGCAGCGCGCGGATGTCCTCCGGCACACCGCTCAGCACGACGACGTCGACGCGGCGGTTGGACTCGAGCGGGTCGACGCCCGCCTCGTCGATGGGTCGCTGGTCGCCGAACCCGACGGCCGCGATGCGGTTGCCGGGGATCCCGCCGGCGTCGACCATCCGGCGCAGCACCTCGGTGGCGCGCGCCGACGACAGCTCCCAGTTCGTGGGGTAGCGCACGGACGGCACCGTGTTCGCGTGGCCCTCCACCGAGATCTGCTCGGTGGCGCGCGCGAGCACGGGCGAGACCGAGTCGATCACCCGCAGCGCCGTCCCGGTGAGGGTGGCGGCGTCGGCGCCGAAGAACACGTCGTCCGCGACCATGCCGATGACGAGGCCCCGCTCGGTGACGCGCAGCCGCACGCGGTCCCCGAGCCCCTGGGCGTCGAGGGTGCCGGTCACCTGCTGGGCGATCTCCTGGAGGTGGTTCAGCTCTGCGGCGGCCGCGATGAAGTCGAGCTGCTCCTGGGTCATGCCCTGCGTCTCCGGTGCGGGCGCGACGGGCGGCACGGCGTCGCTGCCGACGTCGGCCGCCAGGTCGGGCGTGACCTCGACGGCCTCGACGCCCGTGAGCGCACCGTTGCTGCCCTCGATGACGGAGGGCAGCCGGTTGCCGAACCCGATGGCGAGGGACTCGCGCAGCTCCTCGAACTTCGCCTGGTCCACCTGGCTGATCGAGTACAGGACGATGAACAGGCCGACGAGCACGGTCATCATGTCGGCGTAGCTGACGGCCCACCGCTCGTGGTTCTCGTGCTCCTCCTCCTGGTGGCCCTTCTTGCGGCGCGGCCGCCCGCCGTGGCCGCCGGAGCCGCGGCCGGCGCTCATGCGGCCTTCTCCTTGCTCTCACCGGGCGGCAGCAGGCTCCGCAGGCGCTGCCCGACGAGGCGCGGGTTGGCACCGGCCTGGATCGCGAGCAGGCCCTCGACGGTCAGCTCCATGTGCTGCGCCTCGAGGTCCGAGCACCGGGCGATGCGCGCGCCGATCGGCAGCCACAGGAGGTTCGCCGAGAGCAGGCCCCACAGGGTCGCGACGAACGCGCCCGCGATCATGTGGCCGATCTCCGACGGCTCGCTCAGGTTCTCCAGCACGTGCACGAGGGACACGACCGTGCCGATGATGCCGATGGTCGGGGCGTAGCCGCCCATGGCGGTGAAGTACTTCGACGACACCTTGTCCTGGGACCGCTTCGTGGTGATGCGGTCCTCGAGCATCGTGCGCAGGTCGTCGGGGTCGGTGCCGTCGATCGCCGCCTGCAGCCCGGACTTGAGGAACTCGTCGTCGACGCTGCGGGCGGCCTCCTCGAGGGAGAGCAGACCCTCGCGGCGCGCCTTGTCGGCGAGGCCGACGATCGTCTCGACGGTGCCGTCGGGGTCCGGCTTCTTGAACGTGAACCAGTGGCCGAGCCCGCCCCACGCCCGGATGGCGTCCTTGAGCGTGCCGGAGGCCAGGCCCGCGCCGAGGGTGCCGCCGATGACGAGGATCATCGGGGCCGGCATGATGACCGACATCGGGCTCGAGCCCTCGAGGAAGATGCTCAGCAGCACCATCCCGAAGGCGAACGCGATACCGCCGAGGGTTGCCGGGTCCATCAGTCGGCCTCCGGCACCGGCGTCAGCGACGGACGGCTGGGGGCCGGGCGCAGCTGGGTGACGGCCGCCATCGTGGTGTCGCCGACCTGGGCCTCCTCGGCCAGGACCATCGTGCGGGCGACGACGCTCGCGCGGTAGGTGATGATCCGGTCGGTGACCTCGTCGAGGCTCTCGGCGATGACGTACTTGGTGCCGTCGATGAGGGTGAGGATCGTGTCCGGCGTCGTCTCGATGCGCTGGATCAGGTCAGGGTTGACCGCGAACTGCGGTCCGTTGAGGCGCGTCACGACGATCACGGCTGGTCCCATCCCTGGCTGACTGGCAAGGCCCGTCCGTGGGCCTGTCAGGTCTCTGATCGGCCAGGGGCGGCCGGTGTTGAGGGACCGTGCATGATCGACGGCGGCGGGGCCTCTCGCACGCATCCGGGGCCGACGTGGGCCGATCGGGTGTATCCGCAGGTGGAATGGTTGTTGATCATGCCGAGTTGTCCCGGTTGACCGGTAGCGTTCGGTCAACCGTCCCCCGGAGGATCCCGATGCGCACCCCCCGCCGCTCGTCCGTCCCTGCCCGACGCGCGTCCCTCGCGCTGGTCGCCGCTCTCGCCGCCACTCTCGCCGCCGCGCTGCCCGCCGACGCGGCGTCCACCGTGTCCGGTGCGATCGCGATCCCCGACAACACCGCCGCGTCCCCGTACCCGTCGACGATCACGGTCAGCGAGCTCACCGGCGTCGTGCTGGGCGTCGACGTCACGCTCGAAGGGCTCACGCACACCTATCCGGCGGACCTCGGGGTGATGCTCGTCGGCCCCGGCGGGCAGGCGACCCTCCTCATGGGACACGTCGGTGGCGGCACCGACGTCAGCGGCGTCACCGTCACCTTCTCGGCCGCCGCGACGACGCCCCTCAGCCCCAGCGGGCCGCTCGGCGCGGGCCCCTACCTGCCGTCCGCGGACGCCACCCAGGAGCTCGCGTTCCCGGCGCCCGCCCCCCCGAGTGCCGGCACCGATCTCGGTGTCTTCGAGGGCACCGACCCGAACGGGGTCTGGAGCCTCTACGTCGTCGACGGCTGGGGCTCCGACGCCGGCTCGCTCGCCGGCTGGTCGCTCGACATCACCGCGGGCGTGGCGGCGGACGCCGGCGGCCCGTACACGATCGCCGAGGGTGCGACCCTGGCCCTCGACGCGTCCGCCTCGGTGGCGAGCGCGTCGGCCACCTACGCGTGGGACCTCGACGGTGACGGCGCCTACGACGACGCCACCGGCGCCACGCCGACGGTCCCGGCGGCGACGCTCGCCGCGCTCGGCCTGGGCGACGGCCCGGTCGGTCCGCTCCCCGTCGGCCTCCAGGTCACCCACGGCGCCATCGTCGAGACGGCGGCCAGCACCGTGACGGTGACGGCGACGGCGCCCACGGCTACCGTCACGCTCCCCCGGCAGATCCTCGCCGACACGCCCTTCACGATGAAGGTCGGCGCCGTCGACCCATCGGCCGCCGACGCTGCGGCCACCTTCACCTACGAGATCGACTGGACCGGCGACGGCGTCGTCGACCAGACGCTCACCGGGCCGGCCGACCCGCCCGTGTCCCACACGTTCGCAGCGGCGGGCACCTACCGTGTCACCGTCTGGGCCACCGACCGCGACGGCGCCCGCAGCGCGCCTCTGGTGACGGACGTCGTCGTCGTCCCCGCCCTGGCCGCCTCCGGCGGCGTGCCCGGCACGGCGTGGCTCGCTGCCGCGGCGCTCGCCCTCGGCGGGCTCCTCCTCGCGGCGGGACGTGGGCTCCGCCGGCCGCAGCCGTCCGCGCGGTAGCGGTCCCCCTCCGCAGGCGCGCAGACGCCGAGGAGGGCTCGTGCCGGGCGGTCAGACCCGGGCACGAGCCCTCCTCGGAGCGTCGTCAGCGCTTGAGGTTCACCAGCTCCTGGAGCAGCTCGTCGGACGTGGTGATGACCCGGCTGTTGGCCTGGAAGCCGCGCTGGGCGATGATCAGGTTCGTGAACTCGGCCGACAGGTCGACGTTCGACATCTCGAGCGCGCCACCCGTGAGGTCACCGCGGCCGCCCGTGCCCGCCGCGCCGATCTGCGCGTCGCCGGAGTTCACGGTGGTCCGGTAGAGCGAGCCGCCCGCCTTCTCCATGCCCGCGGGGTTCGTGAAGGTCGACAGGGCGACCCGGCCCAGCGCCTGCTTGAGGCCGTTGCTGAACGAGCCGAGCAGCGTGCCGTCCGCGTTGATCGTGAACGACTGCAGCGTGCCCGCCGCGCGGCCGTTCTGCGTCGACGCCTCGACGGTGTCCAGGCCGGCGAAGCCGGTGATCGTCGACAGGTCGACCGTCACGCCGCCGACGGTCAGCGAGCCGCCGGTGGCCTGCGTGCCGTCCGCGTTGAAGGTCATCGAGCCGGTCGCGTTCGTCGCCCCGATGGCGCCCGAGACGTCCCAGCCCGCCGCCGTCCGCGTGAAGGCCAGCGCCAGGGTGCTCACCGTGCCGTCGGCCGCGTACACGTCGACGTCGCGGTTGAGCGTCGTACCGACGGCGGCCTCCGACGGCAGGTTGCCCTCGAAGGTCGCGCTCGTGGTGGCCGCGGCCCCCATGAGCGTCGCGATCGGCAGGCGCAGGTCGACGAGCTGACCGTTGGTGTCGATGTTGCCCGCGGCGTCCGCCGCCCAGCCCTGCACCAGGCCGCCGTCCGGCGTGACCAGCTGGCCGGTGGCGTCGAAGTCGAAGGCGCCGGCCCGCGTGTACAGCTGCTCGGTGCCCTTGCGGACCACGAAGAAGCCGTCGCCGGAGATCATCATGTCCGTCGACCGGTTCGTCAGCTGGGCCGCGCCCTGCTGGAAGTTCGTCGTGATGCCGGCCACCCGCACGCCCAGGCCCACCTGGGCCGGGTTGGTGCCGCCGACGCCGTCCTGCGCGGCACCCGCGTTGGTGAGCACCTGGGACAGGGTGTCCTGGAACTGGGTCTGCGAGGCCTTGAAGCCGGTGGTGTTGACGTTGGCGATGTTATTGCCGGTGACGTCGAGCATCGTCTGGTGGGCCCGGAGGCCGGAGATGCCGGAGAACAGAGAGCGCAGCATTGGACGGATCCCTTCGTGGTGACGGCGTCAGGCCGTGGTCGAGGAGGAGGAGGACCCGTCCGTGGGCGTGGTGGTGGCGGACCCGTCCGTGGGCCGCGGGGTACGAACAGCGGAGATCGCGTCGAGAGGCACGTCGGCGTCGCCGACCTTGACCTTCGGCACCGCGCCGGAGAAGTCCACCCCGGTGACCGTGCCGGTCTGCACCTCGCCGTCGGCGTCGGTGTAGGAGACCTCCTGGCCGAGCATCGCGCTCGCCGCGACGCGCATCTGCAGCCCGAAGCTCTCGCGCGTGACGTCGGCGACGGCGGTGAGCTGCTCCATCGACGCCATCTGCGTGGACTGCGCCATCATCTCGGTGGTGTCCATGGGTGCCGTCGGGTCCTGGTAGCGCATCTGCGCCACGAGGAGGGCGAGGAAGACCTCCTTGTCCATCTCCTTCTTGGGCGTCGCCGACGTCGTGCCCGTGGTGAACAGGCTCGTCGCGGAGACCGCGCTGACTTCCGTCATCGGCGTTCCTCTCAGACGGTCAGGTCGAGACGGCCGCGCCGGGCGGTCGCCGTGGAATGGGCGGGCGGCACGCCCTCGGTCGCACGCTCGGCGGCCCGCGAGCCGCGGTCGCCCGACGCCGGCCGGTCGCCCCGGTCGTCGCCGCGCGCCCCGGCGTCCCCGGAGGCACCGCCGTCGGCCCGGGCCGGCTGCTGGCCCTGCCGGGAGCCGAGGTCGAGGTCTGCGCTCAGCCCGACGCCGACCAGGTCGCGCTTGAGGTCGGGCAGAGCGGCGCGGAGCGCGTCGCGGGCGGCGTCGGTCGCGCCGAGGAGCTCGATCCGCACGCCCTCGGAGCCGATGTGCGCGACGACGCGCAGCGGGCCGAAGTGCTCCGGCTCGAGCCGCATGGTCAGCACGTGCGTCCCGGGGCCGGCGGCGCGCACCGCGGGCCAGCGCGCGTCGAGCTGCTCGAGGACCTGCGCGGCGACGGGGCGCGCGGGTTCGGTCGCGGTCGTCGCGGTGGTGGTCGAGGTGCGGTCTGCCGCTGTCATCGCGGGTGCGGCTGGGGTGGTGGTCGCGTCTACTGCGGCGGTCGCCTCCGGCGCCGCCGTCGGGCGGGCCGTCCCGCCCGCTCCGCTTCGCTCCGCATGCCCGAAGCCACTCCCGGCCACCTCGCCCGGCCGCGCCGCCTCCGTAGCAACGTCGCCTTGGTCGGCGGTCGCCTTCTCGGCGGACTGCGCGGCGGGGGCTTCGGCTGGCGTCTCGCCCGGGGCGGGGGCAGCGGCGGCGGTCGCGCCCGTGCCCGGCTGGGAGGAGGGCTGGGGTGCGGCGACCGTGGCTGTCGGGGTGGGGACGTCTCCCAGGGTGGCGATGGCGGAGGTGGCGGTCGGGGCGGAGGCGTGGGCCTGGGGGGCGCCGTCGGGGTTCGGCTCGGGCATGGGCGACGAACGAGCCCCGGGCGGGACGGCGGCCGCCAGGCCCGCGCCGGAGGCGAGGAGGAGGGCGAGGCCGTCCACGGGCGTGACCGCGGCGTCGGGAGTGGTGACGGCGTCGGCGTCGGTGGCGGCGTCGGTGTCCGCGTCGGGGAGCGTGGGGACCAGGGTGAGGAGGGTCCCGCCGTCCGGGGTGGCGGAGCCGTCCGGGGTGGCGGACGAGGCGTCGGCGGGGGCGCCGTCGGTGCCCGTGGCCATGGCCGCGTCGAGGAGGGCGGCGAAGCGGCCCGCGTCGGTCATCGGGTCGGCGTCGCCCGACGCCGGCGCCGGGGCGCGCGGGGCGGGTGGCGTGGGCAGGACGATCAGGGTCGTCATCGGTCCCCCTCGGTGGTCAGGGCCTGGCGGATGGCGGTCTCGTCGAGGAGGAGCTGCTCGGCGCGCAGCGCCTCGGTCTCCTCGGTGGCGGCGTGCCGCTCGGCGAGCTTGTCGATCATGCGGACGGCGGTGCGCGCACCGCTCCACTCGACGCCCGCCTGCTCCGCCCGCTGGGTCATGAGCGTCAGGTACGCGGTCGACTCGGAGTACAGGCCGAAGAGCGCGGCGCGGCCCGCGACGGCGACCGCGAAGTCGTGCTCGTCGAGGGACGTGGAGGCGAGGTTCTGGGCGTGCTCGTCGCGACGCCGGCGGGCGGCCGCGCGCTCGGCGTTCGCCTGCGCGAGGGCCGCGGCGGCGCGCTCCTCCTCGAGTCGGCGCAGCCGGTGCAGGCCGGTCAGCCGGAAGCCGGTCATCGGGACACCCCCATCCGGGCCACGAGCGCCTCGAGCGCCGCCCACGACGCGGGCGCCGCGGCGACCTCGTCCATGGGCTGGCGCAGGAACGCGTCGATCTCGTCCGAGTGCGCGACGGCCGCGTCGACCAGCGGGTTGCTGCCCGCGGCGTACGCGCCGACGTCGAGCAGGTCCTGCGCGCGACGGCGGGCGGCGAGCACGCGGCGCAGCCCGACGGCGGCGGCCTGCTGCGCGGGCGTCGTCACGCGGGACGCGACACGGGAGACGGAGCCGAGGACGTCGATGCTCGGGAAGTGCCCGGCGACCGCGAGGTCGCGGGACAGGACGACGTGGCCGTCGAGGATGGAGCGGGCGGCGTCGGCGATGGGCTCGTTGTGGTCGTCGCCGTCCACCAGGACCGTGTAGATGCCGGTGACCGAGCCGCGTGCGGCCGTGCCGGCGCGCTCGAGCAGCTGCGCGAGCAGCGAGAACGTCGACGGCGGGTAGCCGCGCGTCGCCGGCGGCTCGCCCACGGAGAGGCCGATCTCGCGCTGGGCCATGGCCACGCGGGTGAGCGAGTCCATCATGAGGACGACGTCGCGGCCCTGGTCGCGGAACGACTCGGCGATCCGGGTGGCGACGAACGCGGCGCGCAGGCGGACCAGCGGCGGCTCGTCGGACGTCGCGACCACGACGACCGACCGCGCGAGGCCCTCGGGGCCCAGGTCGTCCTCGAGGAACTCGCGGACCTCGCGGCCGCGCTCGCCCACGAGCGCGATGACGGAGACCTCGGCCTCGGTGCCGCGCGCGACCATCGAGAGCAGGCTGGACTTGCCGACGCCCGAGCCCGCGAACAGGCCGATGCGCTGGCCGCGGCCGACGGTCGCCATCGTGTCGAGCGCGCGCACGCCGAGCGTGAGCGGCAGCGCGACGCGGGCGCGGGCGAGCGCGTCGGGCGCCGAGCCGGTGACCGGGACGCGCGCACCGTCGCCGAGGGGGCCGCGCCCGTCGGCGGGCCGGCCGAGACCGTCGAGCACCCGCCCGAGCAGCCCGTCGCCGGTCGGCACGGTGAGCGGCCGACCGGTCGCGCGCACGGGCAGGCCCACGCGCAGGCCGTCGACGCGGCCGAGCGGCATGCAGCGCAGCACGGTCGGGGTGGCCGCGACGACCTCGGCGGCCACGGGGTCCGTCGAGCCGCCGGCCAGGTCCGGACCGCCGATGCGGACGAGGTCGCCGACCGCGCCCTCGATGCCCGCGACGTCGATCGACAGGCCGACGACGGCGCTGACCGAGCCCACCCGCTCCGGGGCGGCCACCGCGAGCGCCCGCTCCCAGCGGGCGTCGCGCACGAGCGTGCCGGCGGTGCTCACGACAGGTCCTCGCCGAGCGCCGCGCGCGCCCGCTCGAGCGCCGTGCGGATCCGGCCGTCCAGAGCACCGGTAGCGTCCTCGACGACGACGTCGCCCGGCGCGAGCCGCGGGTCGCCGACGAGCGTGACGCCGTCGGGCAGCACCGCGCCCGCCTCGGCGACGAGCCGCGCGTCCGCCGGGTGCACGTGCAGGACGGCGCCCGGTGCGCCGTCGGTCATCGCCAGTGCGCGGGCCAGGAGCTCGCGCGCCGACTCCGGCCCGGTCCGCAGCTCGCGGCGCAGCACCGCCTCGGCGAGCTCGAGCGCCGCGGCCTGCAGCACGCCGCGCAGGTGCGCCTCGTCGGCGGCCGCCCGCGACGCGAGCCGGGCGGCGGCCTGCGCGAGCACCTCCACGGCGGCGGCCACCTGGTCGTCGCGTGCGGCCTGGGCCCGACGGGCGTCCTCCGCGCGTCGGACCTCGGCCTCGGCCGCCGCCTCCGCAGCGGCGCGCGCGCCCGCGACCCAGCCCGCGGCGTACCCGGCGCGCTCGCCGTCGACGCGGTGGTCGACGGAGATCGGCGCGGGGGTGAACCGCGTGGCGGCGCGGGCGTCAGGCGACATACTCGTCCTCGCCCTCGCGCCGGATGACGATCTGGCCGGACTCCTCCAGGCGCCGGATGACCTGCACGACGGTGGCGCGGGCATCCTCGACCAGCGACAGGCGCACGGGCCCGAGCAGGTCCATCTCCTCGTCGAGGTTCTCGCGCGCACGCTCGGACAGGTTGCGCGTGATCTTCTCGCGCACGTCGCCCTCGACGCCCTTGAGGGCGGTGGCCAGGGTGCTCGTCTCGACGCCGCGGAGCACGAGCTGGATGGCCCGCTCCTCGAGCAGCACGATGTCGGAGAAGACGAACATCCGGCTGCGCACCTCCTCGGCGAGGGAGGTGTCCCGGGCCTCGAGGCTCTCGAGGATGATCTTCTCGGTGGACGGGTCCGTGCGGTTGATGATGTCGACGAGGGGCTGGACGCCGCCGACCGCCGCCATCTCCTGCGGCGTGAGCACCGCGGACGCCTTGCGCTGCAGGTTCTCCGCGACCACGGCGACGACGTCGGGCGAGGCGCGCTCCATGAGCGCGATGCGGTGCGCGACGTCGCCGGCCACGGCGGGCGGCAGGCCGGTGATGATGGCCGACGCGTGGTCGGGGCGCAGGTGCGCCAGCACCAGCGCGATGGTCTGCGGGTGCTCGCCGGACAGCAGCGAGACGACCTGCCGCGCGTCGGCGTGCTGGAGGAACTCGAAGGGCTGGCCCTGCAGGGAGCTCGCCAGGCGCTCCATCATGCCCGCGGCGCGCTCGCGCCCGAGGGACGCCTCGAGCACCTTCTGCGCGAAGCCGAGGCCGCCGGCGCCGCCGCTGCCCCCGATGGACGTCTCGTAGAACTCGTCGAGGACCGCCTGGGCGACCTCGGGGTTCACGCGGTCCAGGCGCGCGATCTCGGTGGTGAGCTCCTCGATCTCGGCCTCGTCCATCTGGGACATGACGCGCGCGGCCTGGTCCTTGCCGAGCTGGATGAGCAGCAGCGCGGCCTTCTGCGTGCCGGTGAGCATCGCGGTGCCGGCCATCAGCGCCGACCACCCACGAGCCAGCTGCGCAGCACCTCGGCCACCTCGGCCGGTTGCTCGGCGGCGAGCGCGAGGACGTCCTCACGGCGGGCCTCGAGCTCGTTGCGGACGGCGGCCTGCCGCGCGGCGGCCGGCAGGGCGGGGACCTCGAGGGTCTCGCCCTCGAGCGCCTCGGTCTTGCGGGCCTCGAGCAGCTGGAGCACCCCGAGGTCGAGCGCCTCGCGCCGCGCCCGCTTGTTGCGCCGGGCGACGAGGAACGCGAGCACCGCGATCCCGATGATGATGGCGAGCGCGACCGCGCCCTGCTTGACGAGGCCCATCGTCTCGGCGGCCTTGGCCTGCTCCTCGGCCTGCGCGATCGCCTCCTGCGCCTGCTCGGCGGTGGTCGTGTCGAAGGCCATCCGGGTCACGGAGACGACGTCGCCGCGCTCGGTGTCCACCCCGGCGGCTGCGGCGACGGCGGTCTCGAGGTCGGCGAGGTCGAGGCCGGCGCCGGCGTCGTCGGACACGACGACGGAGACCGACTGGCGGCGGACGCCGCCGGGCGCCGTCGTGAGCTGCTCGGTGACCGTGTCGTAGGGGTTGTTCACGGTCGTGGACTCGCTGTTGTACGAGCCGCCGCCGTTGCCGTCGACCGGGACCGCGATGTTGTCGGGGCCGAGCACGCCGCCGTCGGCGTTGCCCGTGCCCGTGTACTCCTCGGTGGTCGTCGAGGAGGACAGCGGCGGCAGGTCGGGGTCGGTCTCGACGGTCTCGGTGGTGCGGACCGTCTGGTCGAAGTCGAGCTCGGCCGTCACGCTCACGACGGCGTTGCCGGGACCGACGAGCTTGTCGAGCATCGCCTGGACGCCCGCCTGGACGCGCGACTCGTACTCGCCGGTCTGCCCGTCGCGCAGGCCGTCGGCCGCGCTGCCGCCGACCGCCGACAGCACCTGGCCGTCCGCGTCGATGACCGCGACGTCGGCCGGGTCCATGCCCTCGATGCCGGCCGAGACCAGGTGCACGATCGACTGCACCTTGGTGGCGTCCATCGTGGTGCCGGGGGTGGTCCGGATGAACACCGACGCCGTCGGGTCCGGGGTCTCGTCGACGAAGACGCTGTCCTCGGGCAGCGCGAGCTTGACGGTCGCGGCCTCGACGCCGTTGATCGCGCCGATGGTCCGCGCGAGCTCGCCCTCGAGCGCCCGCTGGTAGGTGACCTGCTGCTGGAAGTCCGAGGAGGTCATGCCCATGTCGTCGAGCAGCGAGTAGCCGCCCTCCGACGCGGTGGGCAGGCCCGCCGCGGCGACCTCGAGCCGCATCGCGTACATCTTGTCGGCGGGCACGAGGATCGTGCTGCCGCCGTCGGTGAGCTCGTAGGCGACGCCCGCGGACTCGAGGTGGTCGACGATGGCGCTCGCGTCGGCGCTGGACAGGTTCGCGAACAGCGGGCTCATCGTCGGCTTGCTCAGCCAGGAGGAGAGCGCGAGGCCGCCCAGCACGAGGACGGCGATGCCGATGAGGCCCAGGGTCTTCTGCGCGAGGTTGAACTGGCGGAGGGTCGCCTGGAGGCGACCGAGCAGTCCGTTGAGCTGAGCTGCCATCAGGCCTGCATCCTCATGATCTCGGTGAACGCCTCGACGGCCTTGTTGCGCATGGCGACGGTGAGCTCGAGCGCGACGCTCGCCTGGCTGGAGGCGATCGTGTAGTCGTGCACGTCGTCGAGGTCACCGGTGACGGCCTTGATGCCCAGCGCTGTCGCGTTGGACTGCAGGGCCTGCAGCGAGTCGACGGCCGCGGGCGCGTCGGCGAAGCTCGTCAGGGAGAAGGCGCCGGTCGCGCCCGTGGCACCGGCCGGCGTCGTGCCCGCGGCGCCGGTGACGCCGCCGAGGCCGGAGAGGGCGTTGACGGCGGAGGCGCCGGGGACGCCGCCGAAGCCGGCGATGCCTGCGATCGGGGAGATGCTCATCAGCTGCGACCGATCTGGAGGGCCGCCTGGTAGGCGGCGGTGGCCCGGTCGACGACCGCGGCGTTCGCCTGGTAGCCGCGCTGGGCCATGATCATCTGTGTCATCTGGCTGGACATGTCGATGTCCGGGTACTTCACGTACCCGCCCTCGTCGGCCAGGGGGTTGTCGGGCTCGTAGACCAGGCGGCCCTCGGCGCTGCCGAGCGCGATGCCGGCGACCTGCGTGCCGCCGCCCTCGATGGGCTTGGCGACGACGTAGCGCGTCTGGAACGCGTCCTCGTCCGTGCGCCGGACGGTGTTGAGGTTGGACATGTTGTCCGAGATGGCGTCGAGCCACTTGCGGTACACGGTCATGCCGGTACCGGCCACCCCGATGGCGCCGAAGATGCTCATGAGGTCCTCATCGCGGTGCGCAGCTTGCTGAACGTGCCGTCGATGGCCTGCGTCGCGAGCTGGTAGCGCAGGTTCGTCTCGATGTTGAGGAGCGTCTCGGTGTCGAGGTTGACGTTGTTGCCGTCCTCGCGGGTCGGCTCGAGCGAGCGGGCCACCGAGGCGCGCGCGGCACCCGTGCCCTGGCGGACGGCGTCGGCCAGCTGGGCCTCGAAGGAGACGCGCTTGGCCTGGTAGCCGGGGGTCTGGAGGTTGGCCACGTTGTCGGCGATGACGCGCTGACGCATCGACAGACCGTCGAGGGCGCTGTTCATCGCCACGAAGCTCACGGAGTCGAACACGGTCCGGTCCCCTGTCACGCGGGCGGTGGCCGAATCCGTGGCCGGGGTGCGAGCGGTCCGTGCTCAGGCTGCCCATCGGCCGTGCCGTGAGGCGTGTGAGAGGTTCTCCGGGAACTGGCGTCCGCTTCACCCACTCGGGTCATCCGGCGGGCGCCGGCGGGCGTCAGGCGGGCGTGTCCAGGTAGACCGGGGAGGCCTCGGGCGCGGAGCGCATGCCCTGGGCGGCGCGCGCGTGCCGGCGGGCGAGCGCGGCGGCCTCGGCCACGCGGCGGCTCACCTCGATCTGGCGGTCCAGGAGCGCGCGGGCGCGGTCGGCGAGCGCCATCGGCAGCGGGCCGAGGCCCACGGGCGGGGTCCACGGGTCGGGCGGGTCGAGCGCGATCTCGCGCAGCGCGAGCGCGTGCTCCACCTCGGCGACGTCGAGCTCGAGCGCCGCGAGCGCCGCCTCCCAGGCGGCGTCCCAGCCCACGGCGGGGCCGGTCACGCGGGCGACAGGGCTGGTCATGGTGGGCTCAGCCCTCCCAGACCGTGCCCGACGACGCCGCGACGCCGGTGCCGAACGCACGCACGGGCGCGGCAGCCATCTCGAGCGGCGTGGCGGCGGCGACCTCGCGGGCGGCCTGGTGCCAGGCGTCGCGCAGCGGCTCGACCAGCTCGCGGCAGGCGGCCGTGCGGTCGGCGTCGCCGCTGATGTTGGCGCCGACGAGCTCGGTGATGAGGAACATGTAGACGCTCATGAGGCGCGCGGCGCCGTCCCAGGCGTCGACGTCGAGGGTCGCGGCGAGCTCGTGGACGATCTCCTGCGCGTGCACCAGGTGCGCGCTGGCGGCGACGCGGTCGCCGACCTGCTGCTCGGCCTCGGCCCGCTGGAGGTCCAGCACCAGGCGGTCGTAGAGCATGGTCAGCAGCTTGGCCGGGCTGGCCGTGCTGATCGAGTCGTCCACGTAGCGGGTGCGACCGGCGGCGTAGTTCATCTCTTTATCCCGTCCCTGGGCTCAGGATGACCAGTTGGCGTTGAGCGTCTCAAGCTGGCCGGCGAGCCAGTTGGACTGCGAGGTCAGGTTCGACATCGTGACCTCGAGCGCGGCGTAGGTGCGCTGCAGGCCCTCCTTGCGGACGGCGAGGCGGCGGTCCCAGTCCTCGATCCGGGTGCCCATGTCCTTGACCAGGCCCTCCTGCCCCTGGATCTTCAGGGTCAGGCTGCCCTCGTACTTGTCGGAGACGTCCGTCGCGACCTCGGCGACCCGTTCGGCGACGCCCGCGAGGACCGTCTGCACCTTCGCGGGGTCGTCGGCGAAGGCCTTCGTGAAGGCGGCCTCGTCGAACGTGAACGTGCCGTCCTTCTTCAGGGTGATGCCCGCGACGGAGGGCGAGAACCCGTCGACCGGGTACGACGCCGCCTCGCTCAGCTGCTGCTGGATGGCGCGGACCGCTGTCTCGCCGGTGAAGAGCCCGCCCTTGACGCTCGTCGTGCCGTCGCTGTTGGTGGTGGTCGTCACCGCGGAGCGCGAGGCGATCTCCGACAGGACCACGTTGAGCGAGTTGACGAGGTCGGAGCCGAGCTTCTTGAGGGCGTCCGTGTCCTGGGCGACGGTGATCGTCGTCGGGGCCTCGTCCGCGGCGGTGACCTTGGAGACTGTGACGTCGACGCCCGTCATGAGGCCAGTGAAGGTGTTCGACGGCTGCGTGTAGACCTGCTGCGCGTCGGTGCCCTTCCACAGGGTGAGCTGTGCGTCGCTCGACGCGCGGACCGTCGCCGTGTCGATCCGCGTGGCCGTGCCGACCTCGACCGCGGCCGCGTCGCCGCGGAACACCTCGAAGGCGCCGTCGGTCTCGCCGGTCGTCGTGCCGGTGAACTGGATGCGGTACAGCGGCGTCTCGCCGTTGGTCACGCGGACGACCGTCGCCTTGACCCCGACGTCGGCGGCGTCGTTGAGCGCCTTGGTCACGTCGGCGAGGCTGCCACTGGTGGGCTGGATGGTGACCAGAGCGCCCGCGCCGGTGCGGACGGTGATCTGCGGCGGGATGCCGGCGAGCGCGCCGTCGTCGGCGACGACGTCGGTGAGCGTGACCTGGGTGCTCGCGACCGAGTCGACGGTGAAGCTGAGGGAACCCGCCTGCGCGGAGCCGGAGGCGGAGGCCGTCACGCTCGTCGACGACGAGGTGGCCTTCCACGCCTGCCACGACTCGGGCTTGGCCACCTTCGCGGCCATCTCCGCAAGCGAGGCGACCCTGACGTTGAGGGACTGCAGGGCGCTGACGAAGCTCTTGGTGGTCGACTGCTTCGCCTTGAGCTGGGTCTGCGGGCCCGCCTCGATCTGCATGAGCTGGTTGATCAGGGTGGTGGTGTCGAGACCGCTGACCAGGCCGTCAATGCCGAGTGTTGCCACGGTACCGCTCTCCTTCCCCCCTGCTGGGTACTGCTGTCGGTGGTGCCGCGGCCGGCGGCGGTGACGGTTGACGTCCCGCC
>NZ_BJYK01000009.1:0-665556 GCF_007991475.1 Actinotalea fermentans
CCGTCCCCCTTGACCTTGCCCACCGCCCCGGAGAACGCCGTCTGGTCGGGCGCGCTCAGCCAGTACGACGTCATGTAGCCCTCGAGCTGGATGCCCGGCGCCGCGTAACCCAGCATCGCGTGAGGCACGGAGACGCCCTGCTGCCTTCCCGTGAGGCCGAGCTCTGCGACATCGACGAGTTGCGGAACGCCTCCCTCGGCGGCTGGGCCTCGTCGCCCAACAAGCGGGCGCGAGCGCGAGAATCAGCGGCACGGCGTCCTCAACTCGGCGAAGAGCATGCGCTTCGCCCTAACATCGATCTAGAGGCAAATGCCATGCTCCAGGGCGGCAAGTTGCGCAACCCGCACGGCGTGACGACCACCCTCGTAGGGGGCGGCGATCCACTCGCGAACGATCATCTTCGCAAGGTCCACACCGACGACACGGGCGCCGAGCGCCAGGGCGTTGGTGTCGTTGTGGTGCCGGGACAGCACGGCGGAGTACGGCTCGGAGCACGCGACGCACCGGATACCGGGGATCTTGTTCGCCGCGATGGAGATGCCGATCCCCGTGCCGCAGACAAGGATCGCCCGGTCGAAGCGGCCTTCGGCCACCGCGCGGGCCGCGCGGGATCCGTGGAGGGGGTAGTCGGTTCGCGCCGGGTCGTACGGCCCGAGGTCCGAATGCTCGATCGAGAGCTCGTCGAGGAGCTCGGCGATCGCTCCCTTGAGCTCGATCCCGACGTGGTCACTTGCGAGCGCTACCCGCATGCTGCAACTCCTCGATGTGTGTCGGCACCGGTCCGCCCAACGCGGCCCAGGCGTGGATCCCGGCTCCGACCAGCCCGGCCTCCTGGCCGGATGTGGTGTACCGGAAGTCGATGTCACTTGCGGGCAGCGGTTTGCGCGCGAGTGCCACCACCGCCTCCTCGAGGAGCGCGCGTGGGAAGCCGGGCGCCTGCACCACGCCACCGCCGAGGACGACGGCGTCGGGGTCGAGGATGTTGACCTCGAGGGCGACGGGGACGGCGAGCGTCCGGACGTACTGCTTGATCTCGATCTCGTCACCGTGCCGTAGGAAGACGTCTTGGACGGGCGTCCCGGGGAATCTGGTCCGCACGAGGTCGGCGAGGTGGCGTCCCGAGGCGACGGTCTCGAGGCATCCGTAGGATCCGCAGCCGCAGCGCTCGTGGAGGCCGATCATCGCGACGTGCCCGAGCTCGCCCGCGACGCCGTGCCGGCCTGCGTGAATAGTGCCGTTGATGCTGATGGCGTTGCCGAGGCCAGTTCCGACGTAGCAGCCGATGACGACCCTCGCGGACGTCAGCCCGTGCGCCCGCAGGTCGTGGCGGAGGAGCATGTTGACATCGCGGTCGATGAACGCGGGGATCCCCAACCGCTTCTCCAGGACGTCCGCGACGGGCATGTTCTGCATGGCGGCGATGTTCGACGTCGACATGACGACCCGGCGCTTGCGGTCGACGGTCGCGGGGAAGCCCACCGCGACGGCGGCCGGGCGCCATCCGTGCGCGCCACTGAGGAACCGCTCGAGGTGGTCGGCCAGGCGCTCGGCGGGGTTGGCGACGTTGAGCACGGCCTGACTGCTGACCTGATTGAAGGCGTGCAGACCGAGTGCGGGGTCCACCATGCCGGTGCGCAGGTGGGTTCCACCGATGTCGACGGCGAGAACCGCGGCACGCTCCGGGTGGCTCTTCGGCTGCTCGCTCATGCCCGTTCAACCCCGGTGCTGGCGGTGAAGGCGGACTCGGCGGCCAACCAGGCGCGTTCGAGGTCGGCATCGAGGTTGAAGAGTCCCGTGCTGCCGAGGACGAACGCCTCGGCTCCGGCGTCCACGAGCCGGGCGTAGGTGGCCGCGTTGCAGGACCCGTCGATCTGGAGCTGGTAGTGCAAGCCGTGCTCGCGTTTGAAGGCTGCGGCTGCCTCGATCTTGGTCAGCATCTGCTCGATGAACGGCTGGCCGGCGTAGCCGACGTCCACTGTCATGATCGTCAGCAGATCGACGCGGTCGAGGTAGTGCTGCGCGGCGGTCAGCGGCGTGGCGGGATTCAGGACGATCCCGGTGCGGCACCCGAGCCCGGACACGCGGTCCAGAAGTCTGAATGCGTCCCGTTCCACCGTCTCGGCATGCATCGACAGCGTGGAGGCTCCTGCCTCAGCGAGGATCTCGAGCCAGTCACCCGGGTGCTCGGTCATGAGATGCGCCTCGACCGGCAGGGCCGACTGGTCGCACAACGCCTTGACGAAGTCGGGGCTCATCGCGATGTTCCGCGCGAAGTGACCGTCCATGACGTCCGCATGCAGGGCATCTGCGTGGCGGTCGAGGACCTCGAGCTGTTCGCCGACGCGCAGGAGGTCCATGCACATCACCGAAACGCTGAACGCGGGGAACTTGGGGGTACTCACGTTGGGGAACCTTCCTGCTGCCACGAAACCTGGAACGAGTAGCCGACGCCGCACCCCGGTGGCACAACGGTCACGGCGTAGCCCTCGATGGCGTCCTGGACGCCGATTCCCGGTGCGGAGACCTGTTCGACGGACAGGACCCGAGCTGGGCCGAGGTACGAGCCCTCGGCGCCGAAGTGCCGCCAGAGAAGAGCGAAGGGAAGCTGGGAGTCCCCGCGCTGCACCAACCTTCCGCCGAGGAGCGGCGCGGTCACGACGACCTGCGGGACCGTTGGGTGCAGCGCGACGTGATCGTGCCGCCCGTCGGGCACCGCCGGGATCCGAGAGACGTCGACGACGACGCCGCCGATGTCGTGCGCGACCGGCCAAGCGAGACCGCCCGCGGGGTCCAGAGCCGGCGCGGCCGACCTCGGCTGCGGCTCAACGACGTGCCCAGCCGCGACGTCGACGATGACCTCCCCGCCCGCGAACGCATCGGCGCTGAGGCACGGGTGTTCACCGAACGTGCAGGAACGGTTGTTCCCCGAGGAGTTGATCGCCACCGTCTGGACCGCGACCGTCCCGCCGTCCACGGACACGGTGCGGCGCACATCGAACCCGGAACTAGGCGTGCGCACCTGGCAGGTGATCGACGAGGCGGTGGCCCTGAGGACCTCCCAGGGGAGCCGCGCGACCTCGCCGTGCATCCAAGTCAGCGCCCCGTCCAGCACCCCGGGCTTGCCCGCGGTGGGGAACATGGCGAACCAGCCGCCCTCCAGAAGGTCCACGTCGAAGGTGCGGTGCGACTCGTCGCCGGCAGGCCCGAGATCCGTGGGACACGGCGTGATCGCACCCTCCTGGCGTCGCCAGAGGAGGTTGACACCGCTTCGCCGTTCGAGCAGCCGTGTGATGTGGAAGCCGTGGTCAGGCTGGCACTCGACGAGCAGCTCGTCCGAGCACAGAGTCACCGCGCCGCTCATGCCGTGGCCCGCTCGGGGACGACGAGGGCCTGCGCCTCAACGATCTCGTCCATGATCCTTGCGCTGAGCTGGGCGTAGTCGCCCGTGTTGACATGCTCGGCGATGATCCGACGGTCGGCCATGACCAGGATGCGGTCGGCGAGTCGGACGACCTCGGAGAGGTCGGACGAGATCAGGAGGATGGCCTTGCCCGCCCGTGCGAGCTCGTCGAGAAGGACGTACATCTCCTCCTTCGTGCGCACGTCGACACCGATCGTCGGCTCGTCTACCACGAGCAGATCTACGTCGCCGGCGAGCCAACGGGCGACGCAGACCTTCTGCTGGTTCCCGCCGCTCAGCTGGCCGACCTCCTGATCGAGGCCGGACATGCGCACGCCCATCCGCGCCGCGACCGGGCCGACGGCGTCCGCCTCGCGCCGTGGTGTGATGAAGCCCAGCGCACGGCGAAGTCGGTCCCACACCGTGATGCCGATGTTGTGGGCGACCGAGTGCGACAGGATCAGGCCCTCGCCCTTCCGGTCCTCGCTGACGTAGCCGATCCGGTGCCGGTGAAGGGCGTCGTGCGGGTCGGCGATGCGGACCGGCGCTCCGCGCAGAAGCACCTCACCCCCGGTCAGCCGGCCAAGGCCCAGCAGGCAGCGGGCGAGTTCGGTCCGCCCCGCGCCGACCAGACCGTAGAGCGCCACGACGCCACCGGGCGCCACACTGAGGTTCACCGCGTCATGGCCGAGCTCGGTCGCTACGTCGCGCAGCTCGAGCATTGGCACCGCCTCAGGTCGCGCGCATGGCTCGCGCCGCTCCGCGAACGCGACGCTCCGACCGACCATCGCCGTGATGAGGTCCGCGCGCCGCAGACCTTGAGCCTGGACGCCGTCGAGGACCGTCTGCCCATCCCGCAGCACGGTGATCCGGTCGCACAGCCCGAGCACCTCCTCCAGCTTGTGGCTGACGAAGAGCACTGCTGTGCCCGCGTCCCGCAGCTCGCGAAGGATGCCGAACAGCACGGCCGCTTCCCGTTCCGTGATCGACGCCGTCGGCTCGTCGAGCAGGAGGACGCTCGCGCGCACGCTCAGCGCTCTGGCGATCTCGAGCAGCTGGCCCTGGGCGACGCTGAGCGTCTTGGCACGGGCCCGGGGGTCGACGTCGAGGCCCACCCGTGCCAACCAGGGCTCGGCCTCGCGGTACATGCGCTGGTAGTCGAGCAAGCCGCCGCGGCGCGGAGGCTGGTGCAGCAGGAGGTTCTCCGCGACCGAGAGCTCAGGCACGAGGTTCCGCTCCTGGTGGACCGCACTGACGCCGAAGCGCATCGCGTCATGCACGCCGGCGAGCGTCACGGGGACCCCGCCGACGAGGATGTCGCCACGGTCGGGCCGGTGGACGCCGGTGAGCGCCTTGATCAAGGTCGACTTGCCCGCGCCGTTCTCACCGACGAGGGCATGGATGCTGCCGGGCTCGATCGCCAGATGGGCATCGCGCAGCGCAGTGTTCCCGTCAAAGGTCTTCCAGATTCGGCGCGCTTCGACCGCGTTCATGATGCTGCCCCTTCGAGGGAGACGGCGCGGGGAGCGGCCGGTCGCCGGACGGCGCGCCAGCCGCTCGAGCGGCCGAGGAAGACGGCGGCGAGGATCAGGACGCCTTGCGTGAGGGTCACCCAGAGCGGGTTGACGTCGAGCATCACGAGCGCGTCCTTGATCAGCGCCAGGATGACGCCGGCGAACAGGAGTCCACCGATGGAGACGACGCCACCGGCCAGGCTCGTGCCGCCGATGATCGCGACGGTGAACGAGGTGATGACCCATTCGGCGCCGACCGACGCGTTCGCCTCGTGGAGCTGCGCGGCGGCCATGACGCCCGCAGCCCCCGCCAGGAGCCCTGACAGCGCGTGCGCCGCCACCACCGCGCGGACCGGCGAGAGACCTGAGAGAGCGGCCGCCTCGCGGTTGCCGCCGACTGTGAGGAGAAGTCGCCCCAACCGGTGCCACCGGAAGAACGCCGCGGCCGCCAGGGACAGGGCCACTGTGGCGAAGGCCAAGTAGGGGACGAACCCCGCGCGGCCGGTTCCGAAGACGGTCAGCGCCTCGGGCAGACCGTTGTACGGCTGTGTCTCGGTGATGCCCAGCGCGAGGCCGGTGAAGGCCCCGCCGGAGGCCAAGGTGATCACGAAGCCGTGCACACCGCTGTAGGCGACGAGAAGCCCGTTCACCAGCCCGGCGGCCAATCCGACGGCGAGTGCCACGACGACCGCGACAGCCAGGGGCGCGCCGCGCTCGACGAGGAGATACCCCATCGCCACACCCGAGAGTGCGCCGATGCCGCCGATGGCGAGGCTGAACTCCCCCACGCTGAGCACCACGACCTGGGCGAGGCCGATGACGCAGAGGAGACCGGCGCTCGCCAGGATGACGTAGCCGTTGGAGGCGGTGAGGAACTGGCGGTTCAGCGGCGCCATGATGGCGCACCCGATGGCGACAACGACGAGCAGCGGTACCCACGGGCTCGTCCCCCGGCGCGCGTCAGACGGTCGCACGGACATGTGACCCCTCCATTTCGACCGGCTCGGAGACCTCCACGTGCGGCCTGCGGCGCTGCCGTCGACGGCGCGCCTCGTCGGCGACGACCGCCACGAGCAGCACGAGGGCGACCGCCAGCGACTGCCAGTACGGCGCCACGCTCAGCGAGACGAGTCCCGAGGTGATGGATTCCACGAACACTGCTGCGAGAAGGGCTCCACCGACCGACACGGATCCGCCCTTGAGCGGTGTGCCGCCGAGGACGGGCACGATGAAGGAGGCCATCAGCCACGTCGTCCCGAGCGAGGGAAGGGCAGCGGCGACACGCGACATCTCCATGACCGCCGCGACACCGCAGAGGACGCCGGAGATCGCGAAGCTGACGACGACCATCCGGCCCGTCCGGACCCCGCCGAGGCGGGCGGCGGTCTCGTTTCCCCCGACCGCGAGGATCTTCCAGCCCACGCTCGTGCGCTGGTAGAGGTACCAGAGGACCCCTGCGAGAACGACCGCAGGGATGACCAGGAAGGAGAGGTAGGGGCTCAGCAGGCTCCGTGAGCCGAAGGCCGTCACGGCGGGCGGAAGCACGCTCACCGAGACACCCTTCGAGAGGATGAGCATCAGCCCGGTGTACACGGAGCCCATCGCCAGCGTGACGATGAAGCTGTTCAAGCCGGTGCTCAGCTCGAGCCACGCCATCAGGGCACCGGCGGCCCCGCCCGCGACGAGCCCAATGAGGATCGCCACGAGCGGGGGCACGCCGACGGGGCCCATGAGCCAGCCGGTGAGCATGACCACGCCGACACCGATCGCTCCGACGGCCAGGTTCATCCGGCCGGTCACGACCACGGCGAGCTGTGCCAGACCGATCACCGCGGTCCCGGCCGCCACCTGCGACAGCGTGAACAGGTTGAAGCTGCTCAGGAACCCGTTGCCGAGCACGGCATACACGGACCACGTGATGACCGTGAGGAGCACGAGCCCCGCGGAGTTCGACCTGCCGAGCGCCCGCCGAAAGCGGTCGCGAACCTTGGTTTGCATGTCTGGGCCCTTTACCTCTCCACCCGCAGGCGTCAGCTGCAGACCAGGACGTCCTGGTCGACGAGCTCAAGCAGTCGCTCGGTGTCGTCGGGCAGGCTCTCGGGCTTGCCGGCGAAGTCGGCCATGTTGTCCTGCGTGACGACGAGGACGTCCGCCGTCAGCAGCTTCGAGGTCTGCGGGGTCGTGTCGAACGGTGCATTCGGGTTGACCGTGCAGCCGTCCTCGATGACCCGCTTCAGCACGTAGCTCGCCACGAAGGCCTGGCCGTAGGTGTTCTGGAAGAGCGTCCCGTGGATGTAGCCGTTCTCCAGGGCGCTCATCACCTGCTCGGAGTTCTCAGCACCGATGAACACGATGTCCCGGTACTCCGGGCTGTCGGTGAGGGCGATGGCCATCGCGACCGACGGGTACCACGACGTCGCCATGACGCCGGCGAGCTGGTCGCCCTTCGAAGCGAGCAGCGCGTTGATGGCGGGCGGCGCCGCCTGCGGCGTGTCGATGTCGGCGACCACCTGGTCGAGGACGACGGCGCCGTCCGTGGCGTCGACCGCCTCCTCCACGGCCTCGATCCGAAGCTGCGTGTTGGGATCAGTGAGCTGGCTCGTGAGCACGGCGATCCGACCCTCACCGCCGATGGCGTCGATCAGCTGCTCCGCCTGGTACTTCGCGGCCTCGTAGACGTTCGTGGAGACGCAGAAGAGGGCAGGGCTGGGGTCGTAGGTGCACCCGTTGATGTTGATCGAGGGGATGCCCCGGTCCGCGAGCTTCTGCTGCTGCGCATTGGTCCCGTTCGCGTCTCCCGGGAACATCCCGAAGCCGTTGTAGCCCTGCGCGACCAGCGAGTCGACGAGCGCGTTCTGCTGGGTCAGGTTGAAGGCGTCGGACGCCGGGACGTTGTAGGTGCCTTCGAAGCCCCACTTTGCCGCGGCGTCGGCCACTGCCAGCTCCCACGGGCTGAAGTAGGAGTTCGGGCCAGGCATCGCCAGGCTGATCTTCGCCTCGACACCTGTTCCGGCGCTCGGGTCGCCGGAGGCTGGCTCGGCGCTGGGATCCGTGGCGGAGTCGCCACTGCAGGCGGTGATGGAGAGCAGGCCGAGCGACAGCACTGTCGCGACGACGGCCCGCAGGCGGTGTGACATGGGGAGTCTTCCTTTCGTCGGGTGAGGCGTGGTGGGCGGAGCAGACGCCTATCTCGTGGACGCGGCGTCGACCAGGGAGCGGATGCGCTCGAGGAACAGGCCCACGAAGCGGGGCCCGTCGATGGCCACGGCGACGTCGACGTGCCCGTCGTCCGCGGGGTAGAGGATCGTCTGCCCGAACGCGGGGCCGTCCTGCGTCACCGCACGGACGCGGCCACGCTCGACCTCCACCAGGCCCGGGTCGACCAGGACGGCCGCCGCGATCGCGTCGTACAGGACGCAGCCGTTGCGTGCCCAGTTGAACTTCGGCGCCTCGATGTAGGTCCGGGTCATCTCACCCAGGAACGAGGTGAGGGGGTTCACGTCGTCGCCGAGCACATCGCTGAGCTGGTCGTGGTACATGACCGACCCTGCGTTGGGGTTCGAGACGTCGAGGTTGATCACGCGCATCGGCGCGCCGGACGTGAAGACGATGTCGGCCGCGAGGGGGTCGTTCCAGATGTTCAGCTCGGCGACCGGGGTGATGTTGCCCCGCCCGAACTCCGGCTCGCGCCCGAAGGCGCCGCCGAGGATGACGACCTCCTTGATCGCTCCCGTCACGGCCGGCTCCTTGAGCATCGCCATCGCCACGTTCGTGAGCGGCCCGACGGCGAGGACGGTGATCTCGCCGGGCGAGGCGAGTACGGCGTCGATGATGAGGTCGACAGCGTGCTGGGGAGCCCGGCGGGTGAGCCGTGCCTCGTCGGCGGGTGGGATGCGCCGGTCCTGTGCCGCGTAGTCGTCCAGGGCACGTTCGTTGAGACGTCCGGTGACGGGCTGGGCCATGCCCATGGCGACCGGCACATCGGTGCGGCCCGCCGCTTCGAGCAGCCGCAGGGCGTTGTCCGTGCCCCGGCGCACGTTCACGTTGCCGAACACGGTGGTCACCGCCTCGACGTGCAGCTCAGGGCTGGCCAGCGCAAAGAGCAGCGCGAGACCGTCGTCGGCATCGAGTCCGGGACCGATGCCCGGGTCGCAGTCCATGATCACGCGGAGAGGGGTACCCATGGCCGTTCGTCCTTCCGTTCGGTGAGGTGTCACTTGGTCGGTCTGTGGTGTGCGACCGACACAGGGGGCACGTCGACCCACGACGCCTCCCGGGTCGAGCGCAGGACGGCCTCCGTGAGGACCGCGGCGCGAAGGCCGTCCGCGAACGTCGGCCGCCCTTCGGGTGAACCGCCCAGGAGGGCGGCGTAGGCGTCGGCGACGAAGGCGGTGAAGGCGTCCTGGTAGCCCTGGGGGTGGCCGGGGGGGAGGACGGACAGCCGGTCGGCCTCGGTCGAGCCCGCCGGGACCCCCCGGGACAGCAGCCGGACGTCGTCGCGTGTTCCTACCCAGAGCTGCTCCGGGCACTCCTGGTCGAACGCGAGGGACTCGTGCTCACCGTCGAAGGAGAACCACAGGCGGTTCTTGCGTCCAGGCGACACCTGGCTCAGGACGAGCGAGCCGGCGGCGCCCCGATCGGTCTCGAACATGATCGTCGCCATGTCCTCGGTGGTCACCGTGGCGATGTCGGGGCGTTCGGGGACCGCTGTCTTGAGGTTCGCCACGAGCCGAGTGATGCGGTGCCCGGTGACGAACTCCATCAGGTCGCACCAGTGGATCCCGATGTCACCGAACGCCCGGGAGGCACCGCCGCGCGCAGCGTCGATGCGCCAGTCGGAGTCGCGGGACCGCGACAACCAGTCCTGCAGATAGGACCCGTGCAGGATGCGAAGCGCCCCGGCATGGCCTGCGTCGATCCGATCGCGGGCGAGGCGGACGACGGGGTGGTAGCGGTAGACGAACGGGACGGCATTCACGACGCCGGCGGCCCGGGCGCGGTCCGTCAGCGCCGATGCCTCGGCGACAGTCGTGGCGAGCGGCTTCTCACAGATCACAGCTCGGCCTGTGTCGAGCGCGGCGGCGGCTAGCTCAGCATGTAGGGCGTTTGGCACGCAGATGTGCACGACGTCGAGCGAGTCGTCGGCGAGCAGCTCGACGAAGCTCTCGACCACGCGCTCGGCGCCGAGCGCGGCGACGCGGGAGCGCGGATCGTGCTTCGTCACGGCCACCACGGCGACATCGCCTCCGGCGGCACGAACCGCTCGCGCATGGACCGAGCCCATGAAGCCCGCTCCCGCGATCCCCGCCCGAACGCGTCGTTGCACCCGTACGCTCCTCTGTCAGGCCGGACGCCTGCTCGGCAGCGCCCGGCTTTGGTCTGTCAGGTGAGATCTAATGCTTGTTTCGTGCAGAAGTCAACTCGCGGTGATAATATCTCTGCATACCTGACGCACATGGAAGGCGAGACGAAGTGTCCCTGCAGGTTGTGATGCCGGCCGAGCCGGAACTTCATGCGATCCTCGGCATGGTGCGATCCGGCTCCGCCGTCACGCGGCCCGAGCTGCTGCGGCGCTCCGGTCTCGGGCGCACTCTCGTGAACCAGCGGATCGCCCAGCTGGAGGCATCCGGGCTCGTCGAAGAGGGCGAGCTCGCCCCGTCCACCGGCGGGCGCGCGCCCCGACGACTGCGGTTTCGCGCGGAGGCCGGGCTCGTCCTCGGGGCCGAGCTTGAGGCTCGGAGCATGACCGTCGGGATCACGGACCTGGCCGGCGAGCCCCTTGAGCACCGCAGCCTCGAGTGGGACGTCCTCGCTGGGCCAGAGGAGACGCTGCGGACCCTCAGGCACCTGGCCGACGAGCTCCTGCACTCGCCGCCCGCAGCCGGACGCCAGCTGTGGGCTGCCGGTGTCGGGCTGCCCGCGCCGGTGGAGTTCAGGTCGGGCACGCCGATCGCACCGCCGATCATGCCCGGTTGGGACGGGTTCCCGGTGCGCGACCGCGTCGCAGACAACCTCGGGATACCCGTCTGGGTGGACAACGAGGTCAACCTGCTGGCGCTGGGCGAGCTTCGAGCCGGGGCGGCCCGCGGGACGGACGACCTCGTGTACGTCAAGCTCGGCACGGGCATCGGTGCTGGCCTCATCTCTCAGGGACGACTCCACCGCGGCAGCCAAGGCTGCGCCGGCGATGTCGGCCATGTGCGGGTCGTGGACGATCCCGGCGTCGCGTGCCTCTGCGGAAAGCGGGGATGTTTGGAGGCGGTCGCCGGTGGAGGCGCGCTCATCCGACGCGCCGCCGCCGACGTCGAGGAAGGCAAGGGGAGCCCGTACCTTGCCAAGCTGATGGAGGGGGGGCGCGCGCTCCGGGTCGCAGACATCGTCCAGGCGGCCGAGGCCGGCGACCTGGCGGCCGTTGACTACGTCATCGGCGCCGGACGGCACATCGGCATGGGTCTGGCCGCAGTCGTGAACTTCTTCAACCCCTCGCTGGTGATCATCGGCGGGCCCCTGGCGGTGGCCGGCGATCGCCTGATTGCTGCGATCAAGGAGGAGGTCTTCCACCGCTCCCTCGCGCTGGCAACTCGGGAGCTGACGATCGGCCAGTCGCAGCTCGGAGCGGTCGGCGGCATGCGAGGAGCCGCCTTCATGGCCATCGACGAGCTCTTCAGGCCGGCATTCCTGGAGACCTGGCTCGCCGTAGGCACGCCGGTTGGGATGCGCGCACCCTGACCTGACGCCGGCCGGCACGCGGGCAGCCGACCCGGCCGCCGCCGCCCAACGCGGAGACGCCTCCGCGTTGGGCGGCGGCGGAGTTCATCTACCCGTCCACGTGCGCGGCAGGAGGTTGACGACAGGCGAGCCACGCCATGAGGGCTTCCTTGGGCATCGGCTTTGCCCAGTTAGTCGCCTCGGTCGTACGGAGCCGCGTCTCGGTGCCGAACGACAGAAGACCCACGGTGGCCGAGTCCAGCCGCATCACATCCAGTCGCAGCCCGAGCGGTCCCTCCCCGAGACGATCCACCCGGTTCGGCAGGTACGCCTCCGCGAGCATGGCCTCAGCCTCGTGCGGATCCTTCGTCCGCGCCGTCACCCACGGACGTTCAGCCGATCCTCGGTCACACGAACCCCCGGGGAGACGATCCCCGACTGGGTCCTGGTCACATGCACGTCGTCATCGCTCCTCCCGGAAGCCGCCGCGTGACGGAGGTCGTCTAGTCTTCCGCCGACACGTTCTCCGACCCGGTCCCAGCCGCCGTCATCTTCGGCCGGCCCGGATCAGGTGATCGTGCACTAGGGGCAAGGCCACCGCACCCTCAGCGACGGCCGACGCCGCTCGCCTCACCGAGCCACTGCGCACGTCGCCGACCGCGAAGACGCCGGCGGTCTCCAGCTCGAAGATCACGGTGGCCCGGACGCCGGCGCCGGTCCGCAGGGACCCCCTTGTCCTCTTCGCGCACAACGGTGCCAGTGCCAATGCATGAGGCGAGCCAGTAGTGCAGATGACCGAAGTGCCGACCGGCACATAACTGCCCACCCGTTGGCCGCCGCCCCGCCGCAGACTCACCGATCAAGCAACCACCGCCCAGCCGCTCGCTTGCTCTGCCTGGCTGCATCAACCCCGCGGATCCAGGGCCGCCACGTAGCGAGCAAGAGCAGCCGCCGGGACCCGACGCAGCCGACCGACCTGAACCGAGAGCACCGCGCCAGAGTTGATGAGCTCGTACATCAGCGTGCGACCGATGCCGAGCCGATGGGCTGCCTCCACGACCGTGAGAAGGAGCCTTTCGTCGCTCTCGACGGTCACGTTGAGCATCTCCGGCGACCGCGTCCTGCGGCCACGCGACGAGATCAGGTGTACCTGGGCAGTGGCGGACATGGGGATCACCTCCGAGTGAGTGCAGGCAACCACTGTGACCGGCACCGGTAGCCAAACCGATGACGACGGCGCGGGCATCGCCCGGCCTCCAATGACGCGGTGTCCACAGCCCGGGCGTCATCGATGACGCTCCACCGCCGGCCGCCCGCGTCATCGATCTGTGCATAGGCCCTGAGCAACGTCATCACCACCGAGCTACCGGAGGTGACGAGATGGACAAGGACCACCGGAGAGCGTGCGACGGCACGCCCGAAGACCTCGCCGAGATCGTCAAGCGCCGCGACGACCTCCTCGAGCGTCTCGACGCCATCGCGGTCGAAGGCTGGGACGGACCGACGGCGACGGACCTGCTCCGCTTCGTACGCAGCCACATCGTCCGTCCTCTCGTGGTCGACGTTGGACTTCGCGGTGGAGCGGCATCCGAAGCGGAAGCAACGGCGTGGGAGGTGCTCTGGCTGAAGCTGCAGGAACCGTCCCTCCGGACCGCTCGGTCGCCGTGGGGCGTCCTCTGGCAGACGGCCCGGCGTGCCGTGCTCGGCGAGATCCTCGCCCAACGTTGGGGCGTTCCCCCGAGACGGGCGTGGAAGCTCGACGCCGCAGAGCGCGCCGGCCGCGTCCAGAGGCCGATCGCCCTCGAGCCCCTTCTCGCGAGGGGCTGGCAGCCGGCAGGCGACGATGCGGTTCCGGACGCGGAGGACGGCACACTGGCGCGGATCCTCGCCCTCACGGCGAGCGCGCTCCGCTCCGTCGGCTGGCCGGACGACACGGCCCTGTCGATCGCCCGAGAGGTGGCGCGCTTCGAGGCGCCCGCACGTGCACGCGCGTCGAGCACCATCGTCGGCTGGCGCACTCTCGCGAAGAAGCTCGGCGTCGCCCCGTGGCAGGCACGACGCCTGGTCTGGATCCTTCGCGGGTCGCCCGACTCGCCGGGCCTCCTCGCACGGATCGCTCTCGAGGGCGCTGCCGCCGCGGAGGGCCCGGGGACTCAGGCTGCTCTGAAGAGCACCCGTGACCGGTGCCTCCCCTCCGCGACGCCGCCACTCTCCCCCGCAACGGTCGTCCGCCGGCGCGACGCGGGCGCCGAGCGAGCGGCGTCATGAGGCGTATCCACAGGGCAGCGAACGCGCCTCCATTGCACAGCCGTCTCGGCCGAGCACCCCACGTTGGTCGGTGTGCGGGCACACGTAATGGCATGGCGACACGATTCGGATCATCCGCGGAACGGGCGCGAGGGTTCACAACGCGCCGCAACGGGTGTCCAATGGGTGACCTGCGCCCTGATCAGGGCAGGTCAGGGCATTCTGGGCACCGTTTCGGGGGGGACGGTGGTGGCCCGATGACGAGCCGACCGCTTCTGAACCGCCTGGAGCCTGACCCGGTTTCCCGGACAGTTCGGGTTGGGTGATCATGCCGCGGTGAGGGCGGCGGTGTGAAGGTCCTCGAAGTCGTTCGGGGACCGGTAGCCGAGGCCGGAGTGGCGCCGGAGGGGGTTGTAGAAGCCTTCGATCCACTCGAAGATCGCTGAGGCGAGCTCCTCCCGGGAGGTCCAGGTGCGGCGGTCCAGGAGCTCGCGCTGCATGGTCGACCAGAAGGACTCCATCATCGTGTTGTCCACGCTCGAGGCGACCCGGCCCATGGACCCGAGGAGGCCGGCCGAGCGGAGCCGGTGGCCGAAGATCCAGGACGTGTACTGGGCTCCGCGGTCCGCGTGCACGATCGCGCCCGGCCCGGGCTGGCGGGTCCAGATGGCCATCTGCAGGGCGTCGACCACCAGCTCGGAGCGCATGTGGTCCGCGATCGACCAGCCGACGACCTTGCGGGTGAACACGTCCAGCACCGCCGCGCAGTAGACCTTCCCGGTTCCCGTGGGGTGCTCGGTGATGTCGGTGCACCACAACCGGTCCGGACCGTCGGCGGTGAACCGGCGTCGGACCAGGTCCTCGTGAGGCGCTGGCAGCGGCCGCTGGCCGCGGCGCTTGCGCCGGTGGCAAACCCCGACAAGCCCTGCGGTGCGCATCAGGCGCGCGACGCGCTTGCGCCCGCAGGCGAGCCCGAGGCCCAGGCGCAGCTCGGCGTGGACCCGGGGAGCCCCGTAGGAGCACCGCGACATCTGGTGGACGGCCAGGATCGTCGCGGTGAGCTCGGCGTCGGCGACTGACCGGGCCGAAGGCGGCCGGGTCGACCAGTCGTAGTAGCCGGACCTGGAGACATTAAGCACCCGGCAGGCCACCGCGACGGACATCCCGTCCTCGGCAAGCTCACGGACCAGCCGGAACGTCATTTTGGGAGGACGTTCTCCCGGGCGAAGTAGGCGCTGGCGCGCTTGAGGATCTCGTTCTCCATCTCCAGCACCCGGGTCCGGCGGCGGAGCTCGATGAGTTCCTTGCGCTCCTCGCTGGTCAGGCCCTCGCGCCGGCCGGTGTCGACGTCGTCCTGGGCCATCCACCGGCGCAGGCACGACTCGCTGATGCCCAGGTCGGACGCAACCTTCGCGACCGGGTGCTGGCCGCTGCGGGCCAGGTCTACTGCTCGGCGCCGGAACTCCGGCGGCTTGGCTGCAGGCACAAGGACTCCTCTCGAAGATGACATCGTCACCTCAGGGCAGGTGTCCGGGGAAGCGGGTCAGGCTCCGTATACGTCTTCGCGCTTCTCGCGGACACCGAGGGGCATGCCGGCTCCCGGTTGGTTCAGGCCGGCGTCCTGGCTACCGTGCTGTTGGGAGCGCTGCGGATAACCCGCACGTTCTGGGCACTCTCTCTGATCATCGCGACCTCGGCGGCAGCGCCCGCTGAAGTCCGCCCGACCAAGCCGCCCATCTCCGACCAGGAGTACTAGAGGGCGCGGGCCGGGACCCCGTTCGGCGCACCAGAGGACCCGGCAGTCGGCCACGTTCGCTGCGGTTCACCGTCATTCGGGAGAGTCCGCCGCCCACATCCTGCCCACATCAACGCCAGAGGCCCTCCCGATCTCTCGATCGGGAGGGCCTCTGACCTGGTACTTCACTTGTAGCGGGGGCAGGATTTGAACCTGCGACCTCTGGGTTATGAGCCCAGCGAGCTACCGAGCTGCTCCACCCCGCGTCGGCTCTGCAACCTTACGCGACGCACGGAGCCGGGCCAAATCCGTTCGCCGACAGCGGACCGTTCGCCGTCCGGCCAGGCCGGGGACACGCCCTCCCCCGGCACCGACCGGCGCCGACCGGCACCGGCCGGCACCGGCCGGCGCCGAGACCGAGGGCTCAGCGCGAGACCGAGGGCTCAAGCCCTCGGTCTCGCACCAGACCCTCGGTCTCGCGCCGCGATGGGGAGCTCAGTCCCCCAGCTGGGCGTCCGCGGCGATGGCCCGCTCCAGAGCGTCCTGCAGCGCGGTCTGGCTCTCGCCGTAGGCGGCCCAGTCGCCCCTGGCCAGGGCGTCCTGCCCCGCCTGGAGCGCGTCGCGGGCGTCCTCGAGCGCGGCCTGCAGGTCGGCCCGCGCGTTGCCCGACGGCGTCTGCGTGGGCTCGGCGCTCGGCGTCTGGGAGGGCGTGGCCGACGGCGTGGCCGTGGGCGTGGGCTCCTCGCCGTCGGCGGGCGGCTCGCCGTCCACCGGCGCGTCCGGGACCGCTTCGGCGTCGTCGCCAGGGGTGACGTCGTCGACGCCGGCGTCGCCGCCGAACACCTGGTCCAGGGCCTCGGCGAGCGTGTCGGCGAAGCCGATCTGCTCACCGAACGACACCAGCACCTTCTGCAGCAGCGGGAACTGCGTGCCGCCCGAGGACTGCACGTAGACGGGCTGCACGTAGAGCAGGCCGCCGCCCACCGGCAGCGTCAGCAGGTTGCCGCTGACCACTGTCGAGTCGCCGAGCTGGAGCACGTTCAGGCTCTGCGAGACCTCCGGGTTGGAGCGGAACGTGTTCTGCACCTGGCCGGGACCGGGGACGGTCGAGTCGCGCGGCAGCTCGAGCAGCCGCAGCTGCCCGTACCCCTCGCGCCGCACGCCGGCCTCGTTGCCCGGCTCCGCGTCGACGGCGAGGAAGCCGGTCAGCACGTTCCGGTCGGTGTTGCCGCCGGGGATGAAGACGGACGTCAGCGAGAACGTCGGCTCGTCCTGCGAGGGCATCTGGAGAGTCAGGTAGTACGGCGGCTGGGTGCCGTTGCCGCGGACGGGCTCCTCCGGGTTGGCCCAGAAGTCCTGGCCCGAGTAGTACTCGGACGCGGTGTCCACGTGGTACGTCGCCAGCAGGTTCCGCTGGACCTTGAACAGGTCCTCCGGGTAGCGCAGGTGGCTCATCAGGTCGCCGCTGATCTCCTCCATCGGCCGCACCAGGCCCGGGAAGACGTTCTCCCACGTCGCCAGCACCGGGTCCTCGGTGTCCCACTCGTAGAGCGTGACCTCACCGGAGTACGCGTCCACCGTGGCCTTGACGGAGTTGCGCACGTAGTTGACCTGCTGGGGGGCGAGCGCGGCGATCGTGGCCGACTGGCCCGTCAGCGCGTCGGTGGTGACCTCCTCCAGCGCGCGCGAGGACGAGTACGGGTACTGGCTCGCGGTCGTGTAGCCGTCCACGATCCACAGCACGCGCCCGTCGACCACCGCCGGGTACACGCGGGTGTCGAGCGTGAGGAACGGCGCCACCTTGGCGACGCGGTCGCGGGGGTCGCGGTCGTAGAGGATCTGCGACTCGGAGTTGACCCGCTCGGAGAACAGGATCTCCTCGTCGCCGAACTTCAGGGCGTAGAGCAGCTTGTTCCACAGGCTCCCGATGCTCGGGCCCGCCTCGACCTCGTCCGTCGGGAAGGTCGTGTTGACCTGGCCGCCCGGGGCGTCGTCGTCGGGGTAGTCCAGCTCCCACGGGTCGTTGCCCTCGGGGGCACCCACGATCGAGTAGGGCGGGCTGGACTGCCCGAAGTAGATGCGCGGCTCGTAGTCGCCGATGGAGCCGGCCGACGGGATGCCGCCCTCGTAGAAGGCAGGGCGGCCGTCGTTGCCGGTGGTGTTGCCGTAGGCCGCGACGACGCCGAACCCGTGCGTGTAGACGATGTGGTCGTTGATCCACGTCCGCTGGCCCGCGCCCAGACCGGTCTGGTCGAGCTCGCGCACCGCGATCACGGTGTCGCGGGACTCGCCGTCGATCGTGTACCTGTCGACCGACAGGGTGTTCGAGAAGTTGTAGTACTGCTTGTTCTGCTGCAGCTGCCGGAACGAGTTGCTCACGATCGACGGGTCGAGCAGGCGGATGCTCGCGGTCGTCTCGGCGTCCTCGCGCAGCGCGCCCGCGGTGCCCTCGAGCGTCGCGTCGTACCGCGACACCTCGACGGCGTCGAGCCCGAACGCCGCCCGCGTCGCGTTGATGTTGCGCTGGATGAAGTCGGACTCGGCCTCCTGCGCGTTCGGCTGCACCTGGAAGCGCTGGACGACCGCCGGGTAGATCCCGCCGATGACGATGGCGGAGACCACCATGAGCCCGACGCCGGTGGCCGGCAGCCGCCACGTGCCGCGCACGGCTGCGACGACGAACAGCACGCCCACCATCACCGCGACGACGGCGAGGATGATCTTCGACGGAAGCACCGCGTTGACGTCGGTGTACGACGCGCCGGCGGCCACGTCGCCGCCGCCCGTCCGGGTCAGGATCGAGTAGCGGTCCAGCCAGTAGTTCGCGCCGATGAGCAGCATGATCACCGCGGCGGTGATGCCCAGCTGCAGCCGCGCCGAACGCGTGGTCCGCTCCCCCGCGCCCGAGCCGAAGCGCAGGCCCCCGTACAGGTACTGCGTCGCGACGGCGGTGATGCCGGAGATCACCGCGACCGCCATGAGGAACGACACCACGAACCGCAGCGCCGGCAGCGTGAACAGGTAGAACGACAGGTCGAGGCCGAACTGCGGGTCGTCGACGCCGAACGGCACGCGGTTGAGGAACAGGAGCACCGTCTGCCACTGGGCAGCGGCGGCGATGCCGCCGAAGAACCCGAGGACCGCGGGCGCGGCCAGCATGACCAGGCGCCGCAGCGGCTCGATCATCTCCCGGTACTGGTCCAGCGACGCCTGCTCCGGCGTCGACGGCGCGTACACCGGTCGCGTGCGGTAGGCGACGGTCAGCGACGCGTAGACGGCCCCCGCCATGACCAGGAAGGCGAGCACGAAGAGCACCGCACGCGTCACCCACTCGGTGCGCAGCACCTCGAGGTAGCCGGTGGCGTCGAACCACAGCCACTCGGTCCACAGCTGCGCGGTGAGCATCAGCAGGATGCCCAGCGCGACCAGCACGACGATCGTCGGGCCGAGCGCGCCGCGTCGGCGGCGTGCGGGGCGGGGCCCGGCAGAACGCGGGGGGGAGGCGAACGTCACGGTGTCCTCTTGTCCTTCGGTGTCTCGACGGCGGTGATCTCGACGGCGGTGATCTCGACGGCTGCTCGGGTCGGCGGTGCTCGGGTCGGCTCGTGGGACTGCGATGCGTGGCTGTCGGTCCGCCGCGCACCGCAGCACGCAGTCCGGCGGACACCACGGACAACGCCCGCACCGGTCCCCAGGTTCCCACACCCCCGCAACGGGGGTGCGAGCATGGACGCATGCCCGACGACGACGCGACCCCCCGCGCCCCCCGCCCCGCCCTGGCCGACGCCGTCCACGAGATCGAGCGCCACGTCGCCGGCGGAGGCTGGGACGGCCCCGTGCGGGTGTTCGCCCTCGTGCGGACGGCTGCGGCCCTGGACGCCGATCCCGGTCTCGCCGACCGGCTGCCCGCCGAGGCGGTCGCGGCCGCGCGGGCGGACGCCGCCCACCTGACGTCGGTGGAGCAGGAGGGGCTGCCCCAGGCGTCGAGCCTGGAGGACCTGCTCGCCCGCCTGTCCTGGCCGCAGACGGTCGACGGCGTCGCCCTCGTCGTCGAGCGCGTCGTGCTGCCCAGCGCGGCCGAGGCGGCGATGCCCGCCGACCCCGAGGAGGCACTGGCCTACCTGATGGCCCACCCGGACCGCCAGGACGTGCGGATCGCCGTCGGCGTCCTGCGCGACGGCGGCTCCTGGTGCGCCGTGCGGGCCCGGGCGAACGACGACGACGCGGCCGTCGCCGGCGGCGCCGACCTGGTCCCGGGCCTGGTCGCCGCCCTGGCGACGACCCTGGAGTAGCCCCCGGCCGCGGGGCGGCTCAGCCGACCGCGTCGGCGCAGGTGCGCAGCTGGTCGCCGTGGCCCGAGCCGATCGCCTCGACGGCGGCGCGCGCCTCCGCGAGCGTCGCGACGGCGGCCACGTGCAGGCCGCCGGGCTCGTGCCCGACCGCCTCCGCGCAGTTGGACTCCGGCGCGAGGAACCAGTCCGCGCCGTCGTGCCGGGCACCGGTCATCTTCTGCACGATGCCGCCGATGGGGCCGACCGTGCCCGCGAGGTCCATCGTCCCGGTCCCGGCGATGCTCTCGCCGCCCGTCTCGTCCTCCTCGGTCAGGGCGTTGATGATCCCGAGCGAGAACATCAGTCCGGCGCTCGGGCCGCCGACGTCCTCGATCTGGATCCGGACGTCCACGGGAAGGTCGAACACCGGGTCGACGTAGACGCCGAGGAGCGCCCGGCCGTCGCCGCCGTCGGTCGTCGTGAGCGTGACGTCACGCTCGGCGCCGTCCCGCTCCACCGTCACGGTGACGTCGTCGCCCGCCGTGACCTCGCCCATCGCGGCGCTGAGGTCGGAGAAGCTGGTGAGCCGCTCGCCGTCGACGGCGAGGAGCACGTCCTCCGCCTCGAGCACGCCGAAGGCACCCGTCCCCTCGATCGCCTGGGCGACGGTCAGCGTCGTCGGGACCTCGTAGCCGAGCTCCTCGAGCGCCGACACCGTGGCGTTCTCCTGCGAGGAGATCATCGCCGCCTGGCTCTGCTGGTCGATCTCCTCGGGCGTCTGGTCGGTCGGCAGCACGTCCTCGACCGGCACCACCGTCACAGCGTCGTCGAGCCAGCCGCCGACCATCCGCACGAGCGTCACCGGGTTGCCCGGACCGCCCCGCAGGCGCACGGTCGTGAACCGGAGCTCGCCCTCCGACGGGTACATGGGCGCCCCGACGGCGTCGATGAGCGGGACGCCGTCGTGCTCACCCAGCGTGTTGAACGTCGGTCCCGGCGAGTTGACGGCGTAGGGCACCGACACCAGCGAGGCGCCGCCGACCAGCAGCGCAGTCACCACCGTCGCGATGGACAGGGTCAGCGCGCGAGGCGTGACGGGCACCTCCGGCGCCTCGAACGGCGCGGGGAACGGCTCGGGGAGCGGCTCGGCGACGGGCGTGGGCGGCCACGTCGGTCCGCTGGACGCCCGCTCGTTCATCGGGCCATCATCGCCCATCGGGCCGTGATGCCCCGCACGGGGACCTCGCGCCGCCGCTGCGCCCACAGCGAAAGCCACCGTTGGCCCCGCCGACGCACGCGACAGGCGTCGGCGAGTGGTTACGGTGGAGTCCCGACCTGACCACGTGCCGTCCCAGGAGCTGCCCGATGAGCACGACGCCCCCCGAGCCCGACGGGCCGGACGAGGAGGAGCCGCGCCGCGAAGGTCCGTGGGACGCCATCCTGCGGGCGATGCTCGGCCCCGACGCGGACGGCGTGCTCAAGGACCTCTCCGCGCGCGGCGAGCTGCCCGACCTCGGCTCGATCGGCTTCGTCGGCCCGGACGGCACGCCGCTCGACCTCGAGGCGCTCGCGGCCGCCGCCGGCATCGCCGACGACCCTCAGGCGCTCGAGCAGGTGCTCGGCCAGATCAAGCGGGTCCTCGACAGCTCCGCCGACGAGCCCGTCAACTGGGAGATCGCGCACGACCTCGCCCGCCAGGTCGCCGTCACCGAGGGCGACCCGTCCGTGAGCGACGCCGACCGACGCGAGGCCACGGCCGCCTTCTCCGCGGCCGAGACCTGGCTCGACACCGCGACGGACCTGCCCGCGGCGGGCGGTCCCGTGCGCGTGTGGAGCCGCTCGGAGTGGGTCGAGCACACGATGCCGCGCTGGCGCTCGCTCGCGGAGCCCGTCGCCGGCTCCGTCGCGGACGCGCTGGTCGCCGCCCTGCGCACCCAGGCTCCCGAGGTCTTCGGGGCGGGCGAGGCCGGGGCCGCCGTCGGCGGTCAGATGATGCGCCAGCTCGGCAGCGCCGTCTTCGGCATGCAGGTGGGCCAGGCCGCCGGCGCGCTGGCCCGGGAGGTGTTCGGCTCGACCGACATCGGCCTCCCGCTGATCGACGGACCGGGGGTCGCCCTGCTCCCGCGGAACGTCGTGGAGTTCGCGTCGGGCCTGGACGTGCCCGTCGACGAGGTGCGGCTCTTCCTCGCCCTGCGCGAGGCCGCGTACGCGCGCCTCTTCACGCACGTCGCCTGGCTGCGGTCGCACCTGCTCGGCACGGTCGAGGCCTACGCGCGCGGCATCACCATCGACATGGGCTCCCTCGAGGACGCCGTCCGCTCGATCGACCCCACGGACCCCGAGGCCCTGCGCGACGCGCTGTCCGAGGGGGTCTTCTCGCTCGAGACGACGCCGGAGCAGGACGCCGCCCTCCTCCGGCTGGAGACCGCCCTCGCGCTCGTGGAGGGCTGGGTGGACGAGGTGACCGCGGCCGCCGCCCGCCCGCACCTGCCCCACACCGCCGCGCTCCGCGAGATGATCCGGCGCCGCCGGGCGGCCGGTGGACCGGCCGAGGACACCTTCGCGACCCTCGTCGGGCTCGAGCTGCGCCCCCGTCGCTCGCGCGACGCCGCGCGCCTGTGGGCGCAGATCGCCGAGGACGGCGGTCAGAGCGCCCGCGAGGCGGTCTGGGACCACCCGGACCTGCTGCCCGGCCCCGAGGACCTCGACGACCCGGCGGGCTACGCCGGTCGTCTCGCCGCCGCCCGCACCGAGCACGCCGACGTCGACGCCGCTCTCGCCGCCATCTTCGGCGAGAGCGAGAGCTCGGCGGACGACGGCCCTGCGAGCACCGACCAGACGAGCACCGACGACGCGAGCACTGACGACGCGAGCACCGACAGCGCAGCCAGCGACGACGCCGGCACCGACGACGAGCCCGGCGCGGCGGCCCCCGAGCACTCCTAGTCCAGGCCCACCTCGGGCGCCCCCGCGTCGCCGGCGCCCTCGGGGTCACCGTCGCCGGCACCGTCGAGCTCACCCTCGCCGTCGGCGTCGGGCGGCATGTCCGTGGCGTGCGCGACCCCCTCGAGGAAGCCGCGCGCACGGTCCAGGTGCGGGTAGCCGCCGAGCAGCGCCCAGAACGCCGGCCCGTGCCCCGCGCAGAGCAGGTGCGCGAGCTCGTGCAGCAGGACGTAGTCGAGCACCCAGCCGGGCATGCCCTGCACGCGGGTCGAGATCCGAATGGTCCCCTCGGTCACGGTGCACGAGCCCCAGCGGCGCCCCTGCCGGGAGGACCACGTGATGCTCGTCGGGCGCGCCTGCCCACCGAGGTAGCGGCGGGAGAGCTCGGCGGCGCGGGCGGCGAGCTGCTCGTCCGACGGCCGCCGCCGCTGCTCCGACGACTCCACCTTGGCGACCATCCGGCGCACCCATTCGCGTTCCTGGACGCGCGTGAAGCGGTCGGGGATGGCGACGACGAGCCGACCGTTCTCCCGGAAGGCCGTCACCGTGCGGGTGCGCCGACGGCTGCGCCGCACCTCGACGTCGGGCAGCGCGGGCTCCGGGGACGCCGGGCGGGAACGGGGGGGCACGAGCAGCACGGTAGCCGCCGCGGCCGACGTCGCACGCCCGCCGTGCACAGCCGGGGGCCCGGCGCGCCGCGCCGCCCGCCCCGTGGAGAACCCGGCATAGCGGGTGAAATCCGGCACGTGCGGCGCTCCACACCCGCGCGTCGTGCGTGTGGCGAGCGACATGCCCGCACGCGGCCATTACGCTTGCGGCGCACGATGACGTCCGGCCCCACCCGGTCGGGGCGCATCGGTGCCGGCCGGGAGCTGACGTCCCGGTACGCAAGCCTTCCGAACGGAGACGACTCATGGCCGAGACCTACAAGGGCGAGTTCTACTGTGTGAAGTGCAAGGAGAAGCGCGAGGCCGAGGGCGAGGTCGTCGTCGCCAACGGGCGCAAGATGGCCAAGGGCGTGTGCCCCGTCTGCGGCACCAAGCTCAACCGGATCCTCGGCAAGGCCTGAGCGACGGATCGAGAGGGCGGCTCCCCACCGGGGAGCCGCCCTCTCCGCGTCTGAGCGCCACGCCCGGCCCATCGGCCCTGTGGACAGCGCCGTCCACGCCGCCGCGGACCGCCAGGCTTGAGCACCGACCGGAAGGTGGTGCCGTGCGGCTGAGGACACGAGTGGTGCTGTGGCAGGGCCCGACGCGGGTCCGCCTGGGCGCGGACCCCCGCTGGTCGGTGGTGCTGAGCGACCTCAGCCCGTCGGCCGCGCGCGCCCTGGCGACGCTGCCACGCGGCGCCGACGACGAGCGGTCCGTCCGGGCGGCGATGCGCCGCGAGGAAGTGCCCGCCGACGAGGCCGCTGCGGTCCTGGCGCACCTGCGAGACGCGCGGCTGCTGGTCCCGTCCCGCGCGCCCGACTCCCCCGACGCCGCCGCCTGGGGCCTGCTCGCGGACGACGGCGACGGCGCCGCCGTCCTCGCCCGGCGCCGCGCCGCGACCGTGCGCGTGAGCGGCCTGGGCAGGCTCGGCGCGACCGTGGCGGCGACGCTCGCCGCCGGCGGCGTGGGGCGGCTCGAGCTGGATGACGACACGGCGGCCACCCGGCACGACGTCGCACCTGGCATGGCCCTGGGCGACGTGGGCGGCCCTCGTGCCGCGGCGGTCGCCCGCGCGCTGCACGACGTCGCACCCGGCACCCAGACGGCGCCCGTGGGTGGGCCGGTGGACCTCGTCGTCCTCATCGAGCACCACGTCGCCGACCCGTCGCGGCACCGGCCGCTGGTCACCGACGCCGTCCCCCATCTGTCCGTGGTCGTGCGCGAGGCGTCGGTGCTGGTCGGACCGCTGGTGCGCCCAGGGCACACGCCCTGCCTCCGCTGCCTCGACCTGCACCGCACCGACGCCGACCCCGACTGGCCCGCCCTCGCCACCCAGCTGGCCGCACGACGGGCGGATGGTGTCGAGACGGTCCTGTCCGCCGTCGGCGGTGCGCTCGCGGCGGCGCAGGCGCTCGCCGTGCTCGACGGCCGGACCGCCGCCGTGGAGGGCGGCACCCTCGAGGTCCCGCTGCCCGACGCCGTCCCGCGTCTCGCCCGCTGGGGCACCCACCCGGCCTGCGGCTGCGCAGGTCTGCCCGCCTGAGGACGCGACGACGGCGCCCCGCGAGGTGCGGGGCGCCGTCGTGACCGTCGTCCGAGCATGACGACGTGCTGGTCCGGCGGGCGTCTCCGCCCGCCGGCGTATGGATCAGGCTGCCGAGCTCTCGTCCTTGCGCGGCCGGCCCCGTCCCCGCTTGCGCGGGACGACGATGCCGCCGACGAAGACCTCCCCACCCCAGACGCCCCAGGGCTCCCGCCGCTCGACGGCGCCCGCGAGGCAGCCCTCGCGGACGGGGCACTCGGCGCAGAGCGACTTCGCGAGCTCCACCTCTGCGGTGGACTCCGCGAACCACAGCTCCGCGTCGTACTCCCGGCACGGGATGAGCGTGGCGACCAGCCGGTCGAACCGCTCAGCCTCGGTCAGGTCGTCCTGGCCGAGCTGCATGTCCGACCGCATGGGTAGAGAGCCGGTCGAGCCCTCGTTCAGTGAATCGAGCAGCGTGGTGAGCCGCACGATGTCCTCCCTGGTCTTTCCGTTCCGATCAATGTGATGCCGGGACTGCTCGGCTCTCGTCGATCGGCCAGATGGCCGGGAAAAGACGAAGGCCGCGGGGTCCCGAGGTGGACTCCGCGGCCTCTGAAGGCTGGTCTCTCAGACCGGTGGTGCGGAGTCGTGCTCGGCGGTGGCGCGCTTCCCACGAAGTCGCCACACCGGACCGAAGGAATCGGTGGAGGTGGCGCCGACGATGGGCAGACCCGTCCCCTGGAGCTGGGCAGCGTTAAGCGCGGTCACATGCGCAGCGCAGCGCGCAGCAGTAGTCGCTGCGTAGCCGCCACGAGTGATCGTGATCATCGCGTTACCCACCTCCTCTCTCCGTCCGGGTGCGTGGTTCCAGCACACCCGCTGTGGGGACACTGAACCCTAGGACGGCGTCCAGAGGCCGCACAACCGAATTACCGAAGCAAGTTTCTGCGACGTTGTGAAGATCGTGTGAACCCGTGGATGCGCGACCATGAGCAGCGTCCCACCGACCTCCGACACGGCTGCCGAGCCGTCGGTGGTTGCCGCCGTCAGGAGGCGTGACCGGCGACGATCGCCAGGAGCGAGGCGCCGTAGCGGTCGATCTTCGCCGGCCCGATGCCGCGGATCCGGGCGAGCTCCGGGACGCTGCGGGGCTTGCGCTCCGCGATCGCCGCGAGCACCTCGTCGCCGAGCACCACGTACGCGGGACGGTCGATCTCGGTCGCGACCTGGGCGCGCCAGTCGCGCAGGGCCTGGACCAGGACGGGGTCGTGCTCGCCCGTGAGCACCTGCGGACGGGCTGCGCCGACCGACCGGGTTCCCGTGCGCCGCCGACCGACGCCGCCGTCCTCGGGCCAGAGGCCGTCCAGGAAGCGGGTGCGCCGCCGGTTGCCGCGACCACCCGGCGTCCGCGCCCGCGCGAAGCTGAGCTCGAGCACCTCGCGGGCGCGCGTGACGCCCACGTACAGCAGACGCCGCTCCTCCGCGATCGCGGCATCGGTCTCCGCGAGCGAGATCGGCATCAGTCCCTCGCTCAGTCCGACGAGGAACACGGCGTCCCACTCCAGGCCCTTCGCCGCGTGCAGGGAGGCGAGCGTCACGCCGTCGACCGCTGGCGCGTGCTGGGCGGCCGCCCGCTCGTCGAGCTCCGCGACGAGCGTCGCCACCGTCGCGGCCGGGTCCTGCGCGAGGTCGTCGGCGAGCGCGACGATCGCCTGCAGCGAGTCCCAGCGCTCCCGGACCGCGCCGCGCGCGGCGGGCGGCTCGGGGCTCCAGCCGGCACTGGCGAGGACGTCGCGGACGGCCTCGGCGAGCGGCACCTCGGCCATGGAGCGCGCGCCGCCACGCAGCAGGACGAGCGCGTCGCGGACCTCCTTGCGCTGGAAGAACCGCTCGCCACCCCGGACGAGGTACCCGATGCCGGCGTCGGCGAGCGCCTGCTCGAAGGCCTCCGACTGCGCGTTCGTCCGGTACAGGACGGCGATCTCGGCGGCCGGGGTCCCGGAGGCGATCAGCCGCCCGATCCGCCCGGCGACGCCCGCGGACTCCGCCTCGTCGTCGTCGTACGCGGTGAAGCCGACCGGCGGGCCGGCTGGGCGCTGCGCGACGAGCTCGACGCCGTCGCTGCGGCGGCCGCGGGCCCCGGCACGGACGCGGTTGGCCAGGGTGACCACCTGGGGCGTGGAGCGGTAGTCGCGGACCAGCCGGACGACGGTCGCGCCCGGGTGCTTGCCGGCGAACGTCAACAGGTGGTGCGGCGTCGCACCCGTGAACGAGTAGATCGTCTGGTTGGGGTCGCCGACGACGCAGAGCTCGTGCCGGTCGCCAAGCCACTGGTCGAGCAGGTACTGCTGGGCCGGCGAGACGTCCTGGTACTCGTCGACCACGAAGTGCCGGTACTGCGAGCGCACCTGGTCGGCGACGTCCCGGCGGCTCTCGAGCATGTGGCCGAGCATGACGAGGACGTCCTCGAAGTCGACGAGGCCCTGCGCGTCCTTGACCGTCTCGTACGCCGCGATCAGCCGGGCCACGGTGGACCTGTCGACGCCCGCAGGGGACGGCCGGTCGGTCGCGGCGGCCGCCCGGACGTAGTCGTCGGCCGGGACGAGCGAGACCTTGGACCACTCGATCTCGGACGCGAGGTCACGCACCGTGAGCCGGTCGACCGCGAGGCCGAGCGAGCGGGCGGCCTCCGCGACGGCCGGCGCCTTGTGCTCCAGGATCCGCGGCGGCGCACCCCCGACCACCTGGGGCCAGAAGTACGAGAGCTGACGCAGCGCGGCGGCGTGGAAGGTGCGCGCCTGGACGCCCGTGACGCCGAGGTCGCGCAGACGCGTGCGCATCTCGCCGGCGGCCCGCGCCGTGAAGGTCACCGCGAGGACGCTCGTGGCGGGGTAGGTCCCCGTGCGGACGGCGTAGGCGATGCGGTGCGTGATGGCCCGGGTCTTCCCGGTCCCCGCGCCGGCGAGCACGCACACCGGGCCCGTGACCGCGAGCGCGACCGCGCGCTGGTCGGGGTCGAGGTGCTCGAGCAGGGCGTCGGCGGAGCGGGAGGCCTGGGGGCGGGCGTCGGTGGACATCGGTCCCAGTCTCCCAGCCCCGCCCGACACCGCGCCGCCCCCTCCACCGGCGTGGGCGAGGCGCGGCACCGCTGACGTACGCTGGTCATCCCATGACAAGCAACCACCTGCCGACGCCCGGCACCGTGACCATGTTCACCACCACGTGGTGCGGGTACTGCCGCCGCCTGAAGGCCCAGATGGACGACGCCGGCATCGCCTACCGCGAGGTGGACGTCGAGGAGCACCCCGACGCCGCGGACTTCGTCGAGCAGGTCAACGGCGGCAACCGGACCGTGCCGACGCTCCTCTTCCCCGACGGGAGCGCCGCGACCAACCCCTCGCTGCGCGAGGTCACCGAGCGCCTCGCCGTCTGACGCTCAGCGACCCGAGGGCAGCGGGCTGGCCGGGAGCGTGCCGCCGAACCACTCCTCGATGAGCGCGAGCGCGATCGACGTCCGCATGGGCAGCAGCACCTCGCCCGCGCGCAGCGCCGCGCTCAGCTCCTCCCGCGTGAACCACCGCGCGTCGGTCAGCTCCTTGCCGTCCACCACGACGTCCGTCGTCGTGGCCCGCGCGCGGAAGCCCAGCATGAGCGACGCCGGGAACGGCCACGGCTGGCTCGCCACGTAGGCCACCTCGTCGACGACGACGCCCGCCTCCTCCGCGACCTCGCGCCGCACGGCCGTCTCGAGCGACTCCCCCGGCTCGACGAAACCGGCCAGCGTCGAGTACCGGTGCGGCGGCCAGTGCGCTCCGTGCGCGAGGAGGATCCGCCCGGCGTCGTCGGTGACCGCCATGATCACGGCGGCGTCGGTGCGCGGGTAGTCCTCGGTGCCGTCGTCGGGGCAGCGGCGGACCCAGCCCGCCTGCTCCGGCCTGGTCAGCGCGCCGCAGCGCGTGCACCGCGGGTGGCGGGCGTGCCACTCCGCGAGCGCGACGGCCGTCGTCGCGAGGTCCGCGTCGCGGTCGCCGAGCAGGTGCCCGACGTCGCGCAGCCGGCCCCGGCGCACCGTGGCCAGCCAGGCCGCTCCCCCGTCCGCCGCGACGCCCTCGAGGGACGTGTCCCCGGGCAGGTCTGCCAGGAGCACCGCGAGGTACGCGCGCTCGTCGCACTGGCCGAGGAACACCCACACCGCGTCGCCGTCGCCCGGGCCGAGCCCGGCGAGCTCGTCGGGGGCACGCAGGTCCAGGTGCGCGCCGTCGTCGGTGAGCGGCAGCAGGCCCTCGTGCAGCACGAGGACGAGCGTCTCCGGGTCGGCCCAGAGCTCGGCGAGGAGCTCCGGCTCGCCGCGCCGGTGCGCCGCCGGGTCCACTACGGAACGGGCGAGCGGGAGGGTGTGCACGCACCCACGGTAGGTGAGACACGCGCCCTTCCTGCTCCCGCCGACGACGCGCGGCACCTAGCGTGGGGCCGTGCCCCGTTCACCGCTCGCCCTGGCCGCCCTCGCGACCGTCGCCGTGCCGGGACTCGACGCCGTCGACGTCCGGCGCCCTCGCAACCCGTCGACGGGGGTGGACGCCGCCGTCGTCATCGACGCGGAGGGACGCCGCTGGGTGGTGCGCGCGCCGCAGAACCCGCGGGCCGGCGCCGCCCTCGAGGCCGAGGCCGCGCTGCTCGAGGGCCTGGCCGAGCACGTCGACGCCGGGCGCCTGCCCTTCGAGGTGCCCCGACCTGCGGGATTCGTCGAGCTGCCCGAGGGCGGCCGCGCCGTGGTCAGCCCGCAGCTGCCCGGCCGCGCGCTGCACCTGGAGCACCTCGGCCCCGGGCCAGGGCTCGCGGCGGAGGTCGGCCGCGCGATCGCCGCGATCCACGAGCTTCCCCCGGCCACGGTCGAGGACGCCGGGCTGCCCGTCTACGAGGCGGACGAGTACCGCCGTCGGCGGCTGGCCGAGGTCGACGAGGCTGCGAAGACCGGGCGCGTGCCCGCGTCGCTGCTGCGGCGGTGGGAGCGCGCGCTGGAGGACGTCGCCGTGTGGCGGTTCCGGCCCGTCGTGGTGCACGGGGACCTCTCCGCCGACCACATCCTGTGCAGCCCCGAGCGGCCCGTCGCGGTGCTCGGCTGGTCGGAGGCGAAGGTCGCCGACCCCGCCGACGACCTCGCCTGGCTCCTCGTCGCCGCGCCGCACGAGGCGGTCGACGCCATCGTCGAGGCCTACAACCTGCGCCGCACCGAGCTGCGCGACCCGTACCTCGGCGAGCGCGCGCTCCTCGCGGGAGAGCTGGCGCTCGCGCGCTGGCTGCTGCACGGCGTGCACATGGAGGACCCGGCGATCGTCGAGGACGCCACGGCGATGCTCGCCGAGCTCGCCGAGCAGACCGCCGCCGACGAGGCGCCCGCCGTCGTCACCGAGGCCGCCTGGACCGCCGACGAGGAGGGCTGGGCGACCGAGGAGGAGGCGGACGAGCCGGCCGACGACGAGCCCGTCGACCTCCCCGAGGCCGACGACGACGAGGCCGACGACGACGCGGGCTACGACCAGGCCCCGGCGGACGAGCAGGTGGACGACGAGCCCGCGGGCGAGGGCCCGGACGAGGAGCCTCAGCCCGCCTGAGCCGCCTCGAGCGCGCTCGCGAGGGCGCCCACGTCGGCGCTCGACCGGATGGTCTCGCCGGTCCCGACATGCACGAACGCGGCCGTGACCTGCTCGACGGGCACGCCCGTGCGGCGCGACCAGGCCAGCCGGTAGGCGGCGAGCTGCAGGTCGCGGGCGCGGACGGCGGCGGGGTCCCGCGGCGGCCGGCCGGTCTTCCAGTCGACGACGACGACCGCCCCGTCGGGCTCGGCGAACACCGCGTCGATCCGGCAGCGCACGACGACGTCACCCACCGGCGTGTCCACGTCCACCTCGACGGCCACCGGCGTGCGCGACGCCCACTCCGACGCCAGGAAGCGCGCCTGGAGCGCCGCGAGCTCGGCGTCGTCACCGGCTTCGTCGTCGGCACCCGGCAGGGCGTCCACGTCGACGAGCGCGGCCGCCCCGTAGTAGCGCTCGACCCACGCGTGGAACGCGGTCCCCCGGCGGGCGCGCGCCGACGGCTCCTGCGGCACGGGCCGGCGCAGCTGGAGGGCGAACGCCTCCGGGTCGGCGGCGAGCCGGACGACGGCCGACGCCGCGAGATGGCCCGGCAGGGCGACGCCCGCCCGCTCCTCGGCCCGGCGTCGGTGCTCGTCGAGGAGCAGCCCCGCGACCGCACCGAGCGCCCCGGCGCCGGACAGCGCGTCCTCCTCGGGCCCGCCGTCGGCCACCGCCTGACGCACCGCCGCCGCCGCGCGCTCGAGCACGGGCTGCCGCGCCCCGAGCGGGTGGTCGGGCGGCCACGCGACCGGGTCGGCGGCGGGCGCGGGCGGCCGGACCGGCGCGCCGCCGTCGTCGGCCACGGGCTCGGGTGTCCAGAGCCACCGCTCCAGCGCGAGCTCGCCCGCGTCGGCGGCGTCGAGCACCTCCGTGAGGAATGGGGAGAGGCGGCAGACCTTGGCGCCGGTCTCGCCCCACCAGGCCGCGCCGAGCAGCAGGTGGGCGCGGGCGCGCGTCATCGCGACGTAGGCGAGCCTGCGCTCCTCACCGCGGTGGTGCTCCACGTAGGCCTCGCGGTAGTCGCTGATGCGGCCTGCCACGCCGGCAAGGTCGGTCACGCCGTCGAGGTCGACGTCGGGCAGGTGCTCGCGGTCGCCGCGCAGCGCCGTGGGCAGGTCGCCACGGCCGGCGACCCAGCCCGTGGTCTGCGGCTTCACCGGGAAGGACCCCTCCACGAGGCCCGGGACCGCGACGACGTCCCACTCCAGGCCCTTCGCCGCGTGGACGGTGAGCAGCTGGACGGCGTCGGGGTCGAGCTCCGCGACCGGCGCCTCGAGGCCACGCTCCTCGGCGAGCGCCGCCGCGAGCCAGTCGAGGAACGCCCCGAGCGTGCCCCCGTGCACCGCGTCCGCCTGCGCGTCGAACTCGGCGGCGACCGACCGGAACGCGTCGAGGTGCGCGCGCGCCGCGGCGGGCGACCGGCCCGGGCGCGAGGCCACCTCGATGTCGAGCGCGAGCAGGCGCTCGGCCTCGCCCACCAGGTCGACCAGCGGCAGGGACGTCGAACGCCGCAGCGTGCGCAGCACGGTCGCGAGGTCGGCGAGCCGGGCCCGCCCGTCAGGGGTCAGGGACCGGCCGCGCTCGCTCGTCCAGCCCGGCGGGGGCAGCTCGTCGAGCGCGTCGACGATCGTGCGGTCCTCGCGCGGGCCGCGCTCGGCCCGCGCGGACCCGCCCGGTCCGCGGCGGTCGCGCGCCCGGTCCTCGGCGGACAGGTGCCGCGCCCAGTCGGCGAGCGCGTGCAGGTCGGCCAGGCCCAGCCGCGCCCGCGGTCCCGTGAGGAGCCGCATGAGGGAGTCCCCGCGCGACGGGTCGTGCGCGGCCTGCAGCGCCGCGACGAGGTCGACGACCTCCGGCTCGTTGAGGAGCCCGCCGAGGCCGACCACCTCGACCGGCAGCCCGGCGGCGAGGAGGGCCGCGTGCAGGGCGGCGAACTGGCTCCGCTTGCGGCAGAGCACCGCGGCCGTCACCGGCTCGGGCCTGCGGGACCCGGGGCCGCCGCCGGCGAGCCCGGCCCGATCGGCCGCGAGTGCCGCCCGGCGTTCGGCGACGAACGCCGCGACCGCCCGCGCCTCGTCGGCGGGTGTCTCCGCCAGCGCCACGGCGACCTCGCCCGCACCCGCGCCGGGCCGTGCGCGCAGGGTCGGCAGCGCCAGCCCGGCACGTTCCGCGGATGCGGCGCGCAGCGGGGCCGCCACGAGGTTGGCCGCGTCGAGCACGGCGACGTCGTTGCGCCACGACGTCGAGAGCGCCAGCACGGGCGCGGGTGCGCCGTCGGCCAGCGGGAACTGCTGCGGGAATCGCTCGAGCCCGCCCGCGCTCGCGCCCCGCCAGCCGTAGATCGACTGGTGGGGGTCGCCGACCGCCGTCACGGGGTGCCCGACGCCGTCGCCCGCGCCGTCCCCGAAGAGGCTGCGCAGCAGCGCGAGCTGCGCGACCGACGTGTCCTGGTACTCGTCCAGGAGCACGACGGCGTAGCGGGCGCGCTCCGTCCGGCCCACCTGGTCGCTCTCGCGCGCGAGGCGCGCCGCGAGGGCCACCTGGTCGGCGAAGTCCATGACGTCCGTCGCGCGCTTGCGCGCCGTGAACTCCTCCACGAGGTCCATCAGGCCCGCACGCAGCCGCACCGATGCGAGCAGGTTGCGGACCGGGGCGGGGACCGACCCCCGCTTGCCGGCCGGCAGGGCGAGGACCCGGGCGCACCACTCGTCGGCGAAGGCGCGGACGTCGTCGGGCGCGACCAGGTGCTCGGCGAGCGCGCCCGCCAGCCCGAGCACGGCGTCGGTGACGGTCCCGGGGACGAGGTCCGTGTCGAGGTCGTCCACCCAGCCCTGGACGACGTCGTGCGCGAGCTGCCAGCGGCCGGCCTCGCCGAGCACGTGCACCGACGGCTCGACGCCGAGCCGGAGCGCGTGCTCGCCGACGAGGGCGGCGGCGTAGGCGTTGTAGGTCGACACGTTCGGCGCGAGGAGCAGCCCCGCCGCGCCGTCGGGCTCGCGCCGGGCCCGCCCTCGCACCAGGTCCAGCGCGCGCAGCCGGCGGCGCACCCGCTCCGACAGCTCCCCGGCCGCCTTGCGCGTGAACGTCAGGCCGAGGACGCGGTCGCGCTCGACGAGCCCGTTGTCGACGAGGTACACGACGCGCGAGGTCATCGTCTCGGTCTTGCCGGAGCCGGCACCCGCGACCACGAGGCCCGGCGCGAGCGGCGCCTCGATGACCTCGACCTGCTCGGGCGTGGGTCGGGGCAGCCCCAGCAGCTCGGCGATCTCGGCGGCACTGGTCACGAGCCCACCACCCGGCCCTCCTCCTGCAGCGGGCATGACCGGCGGACCGCGCAGAACCGGCACATGTCGCCGGTCGACGCGACCATCGCGGACTGCCGCACGGCGTCGGCCACGCCGCTGACCAGGTCGGCCGCCCAGGTGGGCGCCGGGTCCTGCGGCAGCGGGCGCTGGTCGCGCGTGGTGTAGTCCTGGTTCGCGGTGCCCACGTAGACGAGCGCCGCGCCCCCGGTCCGGACGCCGTCGGCCACGTCGTCGAAGGCGCCCGCCTCCACGGCCAGCTGGTACGCCCCCAGCTGGGGATGCCGCGCCGCCTCCTCCTGGGAGACCGCGTTCTTCCCCGTCTTGAGGTCGACGACGCGCAGCTGCGGCTCACCGTCCGGGTCCACCACGCGCTCCAGCCGGTCGACGACGCCGCGCAGCACCACCCGCCCCGCCTCGCCGAGCTCGGCCGTGAACGGCTGCTCGACGGCGACCACCTCGCCGGCGTCGCGCAGGTACGCCGCGAGCTGCCGGATCATCGAGTCCGCCCGGCGCCGCTGCTGCGTGCCGACCCAGCCCTCCGGCAGGTCCAGCGACGACCACCGCGCGTCGAGCGCCGCGGCCAGCTCCGCGTGCGAGCCCTGCGGCAGCTCGGCCGCGATCGCGTGCACGAGCGTGCCGAGGCTCTGCTCCGTGGAGTCCGCCGACGTCCCGCCCGCGCCCTCCAGGGCCCAGCGCAGCGCGCACGACGACGCCGTCTCGAGCGTCGACGGCGTCAGCGGGACCACCGCGTCTGCCGGCCACAGCGGCGCGTGGGTGGATGCGCCGCCCACGCCGTACCAGCCGCCGGGGTCCGCGCCCGGCACCCCCGCGGCGACGAGCCGTGCGAGCAGCCGCGCGGCCGGGTGCGCGGCCGCCTCGGCGGGGCCGACGGTCGCGGGTGCCCGGGCGACGTCGGACTCCAGCCAGCTGCGCGCCTGCGCGACGACGGCGCGCAGGTCGAGGGCCGCGGAGACGCTCGCGACGCGCGGGTCCGGCTCGGCGTCGTCGTCCGGGCCGGGCTGGACGAGCTCGACGAGTCCCGACGGCGCGTGGTCGGCGTCGCGGACCGCCGTCACCACGAGGCGCGTGCGCGCCCGCGAGACCGCGACCGCGAACGCGCGGAGCTCGTCGTCGAGCACGGCCGCGCGCGCCTGGGCGTACCGCTCGGGGCCACCGTCGCCGGGGGCCGCGCGCCCGGCCAGGACCTCGACGAGGTGCTGGGCGCCGAGCAGCTGGTCGCGCAGGCGCAGGTCCGGCCACACGCCCTCCTGCACGCCCGCGACGACGACGAGGTCCCACTCCCCGCCCGCCGCGCCCGCGGCCGTGAGCAGCTCGACCGCGCCCGCCTGGTCCGCCTGCGGTGCGAGCGAGTCGGCCGGGAGGTCCTGCGCACGCAGGTGCTCGACGAAGGCCGCGGCCGGCGCCTGCGGGAACCGGTCGACGAACTGCTCCGCCGCCGTGAACAGCGCCAGGACGGCGTCGAGGTCGCGGTCCACCCGGGCACCCGCGGGCCCGCCGGTCAGCGCGGTCCGCTGCCACGACGCGGCGACGTCCGCCGCGGCCCACATCGCCCACAGCACCTCCGGGGCACCACCGCCGGCGGCGAGCGCCGCCCGCCCGTCGGCGAGCGCCTGGGCGAGCCGCTGCGCACCCCGCCGCACGACGCCGGGCAGCTGCGCGGCGCGCACCGGGTCCCCCACCACCTCGAGCAGGAGCTCGTCGCTGGTGCGCTCGCCGCCCTCGGCGCGCTCCTGGGCGCGCAGCGCGCGCCGCAGCCGCCGCAGGCCGACCGCGTCGAGGCCGCCCAGCGACGTCGTGAGCAGGTCGGCCACCTCGGCCGCGGTCGCGGGTTGGTCGCGCGTGGCGACGTCGAGCGCGAGCAGCATCGGCCGGACGGCCGGCTCCGCGCGCAGCGGGACGTCGCTGCCGCTGACCGCCACGGGCACGCCCGCATCGACGAGCGTGCGCCGCAGCGCGGAGACCTGCGCACCGCTGCGGACCACCACCGCCATCCGGCGCCACGGGACCCCGCCGTGCAGGTAGGCCGAGCGCAGCAGGTAGGCGACGTGCGCGCTCTCCTGCGCAGGCGAGCGCAGCAGCGCGACGGTCACGGCGGGCGCGTCGTCCCGGCGACCGGGCTGTCCCGCGGCCGCCGCGCGGTGCGCGCGCCCGGGCCCGCGGATCTGCTCGGTGACGGTCCGCACGACCGACCGCACCTCGGCCCCGTGCCGCCACACCCGGGTGAGCACCACCTCGTCCGCGGCGAACGCGCCGAGCTCGCTGCCGGCCGGCGCGAGCGTCGCCCGCTCCACGAGCCCCGGGCTCGCGCCCCGGAACGTCTGCACGGCGGCGTCCGGGTCCGCGACGAGCACCAGCTCGGCGCCGTCGCCCGCCAGGACGTGGAGCAGCCGGGCGGTCGCCGCGGTCGACTCCTGGTGGTCGTCCACCACGACGAGGCGCCAGCGCGGCCGTGGGGCGCTGACCTCGTCCTCCCACGCGTGCAGCGCCTCGGCCGCCTCGTCGACGATGACCGCCGGGTCGTAGCGCGCCCCGGCGTCGGGCGTGCCGGACCGCAGCCGCGTCACGTCCAGGTACTCGGCGTACAGCGCCGCGGCGGCCTCCCACTCGGGCCGCCCGTGGGTGCGGCCGAGCCGGGCGAGGTCCGCGGGCCCCAGCCCGCGCTCGGCCGCGCGCATGAGCAGGTCGCGCAGCTCGTCGCGGAACGCCCGGAGCGTGCGCGCCTGCTCCGGCACGCTCGCCGGCCAGGCGATGGGCACGCCCTCGCCCTCGGCGTGCCCGGCCAGCAGGTCGGCCAGCACCAGGTCCTGCTCCGGGCCGCTGATCAGCAGCGGGGCCGGCTCGCCCAGCAGGGTCGCCCGCGCCCGCAGGACGGCGAACGCCGCCGACGACGGCGTCCGCACGACGGGGGCACCGGTGGTCCGCCGCAGCCGGGCGGAGAGCTCGTCACGCAGCCGCGCGGCCGCGCGCCTCGTCGGGGCGAGGAGCAGGACATCGTCGGTCGCCAGCTCACCGGACGTGACCCGGTCGGCGACCAGGTGCAGCGCCGTCGTCGTCTTGCCCGTGCCCGGCGCGCCGCGCACGAGCAGCGCCCGGCCGCGGTGCGCGATGGCGCGCGCCTGGTCCGCGTCCGGCGCGGGCCAGGGCGCGCGCGGGTCGGGCGGACGCAGGGCGGGCATGCCCCGATTCCATCATCCGCCGCCCACACGCCGGGCCGACCGGCGCCCCACACGCCGGCCCGTCAGGACACCGGCCCGTCAGGACGCCGGCCCGTCAGGACGTCGGGTTGTCGGGGAACGGCCACGCGTTGGCGGTGCACGGCGCCACCTCGATGGACTGCTGCTGCATGATCGGCGCGCGCTCGCCCGCCGACGGGCACCCGACGTGCTGACGCCCCAGCAGGTGGCCCACCTCGTGGTTGACGACGTACTCGCGGTAGGTCGTGATGTCGCTGATCTGCAGGTACTCCTCGGTGGCCTGGACCCAGCGCGTGTGGTTGATCGCCGCGTGGCCGTACCGGCCGCACGAGTAGTCGCCGTGGGTGTTCAGGGGCGCGCACATCGCGTCGACCTTGTCCGGCGAGGCGAGCACCACCCGGATCTCGGCGTCGCCGTCGGTCCGCGCGAACGACATCGACCCGTCGCCGCCCCAGCTGCGCGGGTCGTTCAGGATCCGCATCACCGTCGCCGCGAAGAGCTCGCCGTCCACCTCCAGCCCCGACTCGACCTCCACGCGGATCGTGCGGACCCGGCGCTCGGGGTGCGGCGCCGGTTCGCTGCCCGGCACGACGACGAGGTCGCCGCCCGCCGCCGTCGGGACCGCGATCGACAGGAGGCCCGCCTCGCGGTCGGCGAGCGTCACGCCGTCGGGCCCGGCGATGCTCATGTCGATGAGGACCGGCTGGGCGGGCGACGCGACCACGTCGACGGCGGCCGGCGTCGGCCGTTCCCGGCCCGACGCCGCGGGCCGCGGGCCGACGGCCGAGGCGGTCGCCACCCCGTCCGCGCCGCCGTCCGCCGCCTCGCGCGACGACCAGGGCGCCGCCCCGACGACCGACGCACCGGAGACCAGACCCGCGAGCAGGGCCATCCCCCCGGCGAGCAGCAGCGCGCCGGGGCCGACGACGCCGCGTCGCCGTCCGGCGTGCCGGAACGCGCCGGTGCCCGGGGATGTCACCGGCCCATGGTGGCATCGACGGGACGCCGCCGCAGCCGTCCTGGCACCCGCGACAGCGTCCCGCAGCTCCCTCCCGGAGCCGGCCCAGGACCCCGCTGGGGACCCCACGAGGCGGACGAAACCACCCCTCGGACGGCACCCCGCCGGTCCGTACCGGTGCGTAGCATCGGCGCGTGACCGACGCTCCGCGGCGTGGCCGGGCCCCCAGCGTGGCCCGCGACGTCCGGCGTGCCCAGATCCTCGAGATCGCGCAGGACCTCTTCGCGCGGCAGGGCTACCACCACGTGTCGATGGACGACATCGCCGATCGCGCCGAGGTCAGCAAGCCGGTCCTGTACCGGCACTTCCCGAGCAAGCTCGACCTGTACCTCGACGTCGTCGACCACCGGGCGGAGTCGCTCCTCGCGGCGATCGACGTCGCGCTGGCCGACGACCCCGACGACGGGCGCGGCGTCGTCCGGGCGCTGGTCCGGGCGTACCTGGAGTTCGTCGAGCAGGCCGGGGACTCCTTCTCGCTGCTCTTCGAGTCGGACGTGACCCGCGACGCCGAGGTCCGCCGCCGCGTCGAGCTGGCGTCCGCCGACGCCGCCGAGGCCGTCTGCCGCGGCCTGCGGGAGCTGGCCGGCCTCGCGCCCGAGCAGGCCAGGCTGCTGAGCACGGCGCTCGTCGGCATGGCGCGCGTCGCCGCCACGGCGCGGTACCGGACGGGCGAGGTCCCGGTCGACGAGGCCGTCGACCTCATCACCGGTCTGGCCTGGCGCGGCGTCGCCGGGTTCGTCTCCCCCGCCGAGCCGGCCCTCGGCACAGGTGCGCCGCTCGACGGCGCCGCTCCGGTTCCGCCCTCGGCGTAGCCGAGCCGCGCTGGCCCCTCCCGGGCACGGCCGGGGCCGCCATCCTGCTTAGGATGGCGAGCGGCCGCACGGCCGCGAGAACGAGGAGGACGGCGTGGAGATCACCATCGGCGTGCAGAACGTGGCCCGCGAGCTCGTCGTGGAGACCGACCAGACGGCCGACGACGCCGCCAAGGCCATCCGCAAGGCGCTCGACGCCGGGCAGGCGCTCGAGCTCACCGACACCCGCGGTCGCCGCATCATCGTCCCGGCCGGCACGGTCGGCTATGTCGAGATCGGCGACGAGGCGCGCAAGGTCGGCTTCCACACGCTCTGACGCGGGCCGGCCCCGCCGGTTCTGCCGACGGCGTCGAGAGCGTCAGGCCGTCAGGCCCAGCCGGTCCATCCGCCGCGTGTGCTCCGCCGTGAGCACCGCGAAGAGCCGCTGCTGCAGCGGCTGGTCGGGCGAGGCGTCCGCGAGCGCCCGCTCGAGGAGCCCGCGCAGCTCGGGGTGGTCGGTCACCAGCCGCTGCACGACGCCGAGCGCCTCGCCGACGAGCCGGCGGCCCCACAAGGCCAGCCGCGACGCGAGCACGGGGTCCGCCGCGGTCGCCTCGGTCACCCGGGCGACCACGAGTGCGCCGTGCCGGTCGTCGTCGACGGCCGCCTGCGCGAGCGCGCGGGTCGCCTCGTCGCCGTCGTCCAGCCCGCGGACGAGAAGGCGGGCGACGTCGTCCTCCACACCGAAGCCGACGTGCGCCTTGAGCAGGCGCTCCCACCAGGAGCCCGGGGGCGTCCGCGCGTCGAAGTCCGTGAAGGTCCCCAGGAACGGCGCGACGACGTCCGCCAGGTCCGCGCCCAGCTCGCCGGCGCGCGCCTCGATGCGCCCCAGGCGCTCGGCGGCGGCCCCGACCAGCCGGCACAGCTCGATGCGGTCGACGACGCTCGGCGCGACCTCGGCGTCGGCCGCGAGCCGCGTGACGGCGGCGAGGTCGCTGTTGGCCAGGAGCCCCAGCACGGCGAGGGCGGCGGTGTCGGCGGGGCCCGTGCCGGGCGTGGCGGTCATCGCGCCAGGCTAGCGCCGCGGACGGGCATGACCCGCCCGCTCGGGCCGCCTACCGGCCCCGACGGGCGGGGACGGTAGGATGGCTCCGTTCGACGGTTGACCGGTCGTCCCGAACCTCCCGCTGAGTCAGCGGGCCTGACTTGCACGATCGGCTGCCGGCCCCCGCTCACGCGGTGCGGGCCCGAGGCGCGACGTGCTCCTCGTGTGGCCCCGTGCGAGCCGACCCGAGGTGACCATGACCCCCATCTCCACGCCCACATCCACACCCACGCCCGAGGAGATCGCCGCCGCCGGCATCACCACGGTCGACGAGCACCCGGACGCGGCGTCGCGGCTCGTCGCCTCGTTCGCCGAGCTCGGCGTCCGCAGCGAGATCGTCGACGCGCTCGCCGACGTCGGCATCACGCACCCCTTCCCCATCCAGGCGATGACGCTCCCCGTCGCGCTCCAGCGGCACGACATCATCGGCCAGGCCAAGACGGGCACCGGCAAGACGCTCGGCTTCGCGATCCCGATCCTCGAGCACGCCGTCGGCCCGGGCGAGCCCGGCTTCGACGAGCTGCCCGCCCCCGGCCGGCCGCAGGCGCTCGTCGTGGTCCCGACGCGTGAGCTCGCGGTCCAGGTGGCCGGCGACCTCGACGTGGCCGCGAAGCGCCGCAGCGTCCGGGTGGTCCAGGTCTACGGCGGCCGCGCGTACGAGCCGCAGGTCGCGGCCCTCGCCCGCGGCGCCGAGGTCGTGGTCGGCACGCCCGGCCGCATGATCGACCTGATGAACAGCGGCCACCTGGACCTGTCGCGGGTCTCGACGGTGGTGCTCGACGAGGCCGACGAGATGCTCGACCTCGGCTTCCTGCCGGACGTCGAGCGGCTCCTCGCCGCGACGCCCGCCAGCCGCCACATGATGCTGTTCTCGGCGACGATGCCCGGTGCGGTCGTCGCGATGGCCCGCCGCTACATGACGCAGCCCACGCACATCCGTGCGGCCGATCCGAACGACGACGGCGCGACCCTCAAGGCGATCAAGCAGATCGTCTACCGCTGCCACGCGCTGGACAAGGTCGAGGTGCTCGCCCGCCTGCTGCAGGCCAAGGACCGCGGCCTGACGATCGTCTTCGCCCGGACCAAGCGGACCGCGGCCCGGGTGGCGGAGGACCTCGTCGAGCGCGGGTTCGCCGCAGGTTCCATCCACGGCGACCTCGGCCAGGGCGCGCGCGAGCAGGCGCTGCGCGCGTTCCGCCACGGGAAGATCGACGTCCTGGTCGCGACCGACGTCGCGGCGCGCGGCATCGACGTCGACGACGTCACGCACGTGGTCAACTACCAGTGCCCCGAGGACGAGAAGGTCTACCTGCACCGCACCGGCCGCACCGGCCGCGCGGGCCGCACCGGCACCGCCGTCACGTTCGTGGACTGGGACGACGTGCCGCGCTGGTCGCTCATCGACAAGGCCCTCGACCTGGGCTTCCCCGAGCCGATCGAGACGTACTCGAGCTCGCCGCACCTGTACTCCGACCTCGACATCCCCGAGGGCACCAAGGGCACCCTGCCGAAGGAGGCGCGCACCCGCGCCGGCCTCGCGGCCGAGGAGCTCGAGGACCTGGGCGAGACCGGCGGCAAGGCCCGCAAGAGCAGCCAGGGCGGGCACGGCGGGCGCTCTGGCGGCGACCGCGACCGCGGGCGCTCCGGCGGCCGGTCGGGCGGCAGGTCCGGCGGTTCGGGCCACGGCGACCGTCACGAGCGCGGGCACGACCGCCCCGAGGGCGAGCACCACGAGCGGCCGAAGGTCGCCGGGCAGACCCACGGCCGGCGCGCCTCGGCGGCCGGCGAGCCGGCCGAGCGTCCCGCGGGCGGCGAGGGTGGCGAGCGCACGGGCGCCCGACGCCGTCGGCGCACGCGACGGCGCAGCGGCGGCGCCGCGGGCGCCGCGGGGTCGCCCCAGCCCAGCGAGGGCTGAGGTCCCGGTCCACGACGACGTCGAAGGGCGCCCGTCCGGCTCACTCCCGGACGGGCGCCCTTCGTCGTCCGCCGAGGCGTGCCGCCCACCACCGTCGGACGGCGGGAGGTCAGGCGGCCTTGATGAAGGCCTCGACGGCGTCGGCGACGAGCTGCACCGCGATGGCGGCCAGCAGCAGACCCGCGATCCGCGTGACGAGCGTGGTGCCGCTCTCCTTGAGCACGCGGTGGATGGCGCCCGCGAAGCGCATGGACGCCCAGAGGGTGATGTGCACCGCCACGATGCCGAGGGCGATCGCCACCCAGTCCGCGCGGCCGTCGGCGTGCGTGACGAACACCATGGTCGCGACGATGGCGCCCGGACCCGCCAGCAGCGGCGTCCCGAGCGGCACCAGGGCCACGTTCACGTTGCCGTTCTCCGACGGCGCCGGGTCCTCCATCTTGCCGGTGAGGAGCTCCATCGCGACCAGCAGCAGCAGCAGGCCGCCCGACGCCTGGAGCGCCGGCAGCGAGATGTTCATGTAGTCGAGCACCTGCTGCCCGAACAGCGCGAACACGACGATGACGCCGAACGCGACGAGGATCGCCTGCCGCGCGGCGCGCTTGCGCTGGCGGGACGTCATCGTGCCGGTCAGGGCGAGGAAGACGGGCACGGTGCCCGGCGGGTCCATGATCACGAAGAGCGTGACGAAGACCTCGAGGAAGAGCTGGACGTCGAGCACGGCGTTCATGGTCCCACGAGCGGGAGGCGGCCCTGCGCCACGACGGCGGCCAGCACCTCCGGCGACGTCGTGTGCTCGCCCAGGCGGTTCGGCTTCCCGGCACCGTGGTAGTCGCTGGCGCCCGTGACGAGCAGCCCGAGCTCCACCGCGAGCGCCGACAGCCGCTCGCGCTGGGCAGGCGTGTGGTCGCGGTGGTCCACCTCGAGACCGGCGAGACCTGCGTGCGCCGCGGCACGGATCGTGTCGTCCGAGATCACGCGCCCGCGCGCGGCCGCCCCGGGGTGCGCGAGCACCGGCACGCCACCCGCCGCGCGCACCATCCGGACCGCCGGCAGCAGGGCCGTGGCGTAGTAGGGCACGTAGTACGGGGACCCCGTGGCGAGCATCGAGGCGAATGCCGCGCCCCGGTCCGTGACCAGTCCGACGGCGACCAGCGCGTCCGCGATGTGCGGCCGCCCGACCGTCGTGCCGGGCTGCGTCTGCGCGAGCACGTCGTCCCAGGTCAGAGGGTGGTCGGCGGCGATCCGGTCGACCATCTCCCGCGCCCGCTCGACGCGGGACCGGCGGATGCGCTCCCCCTCGGCCAGGAGTGCGGCGTCGTCGGGGTCGTGCAGGTAGGCGAGCAGGTGCACGCTCGCGTGGTCCGCCCGGCAGGAGAGCTCCGCGCCGCGTACCAGCGCGACGCCGTGCCGGACGGCCGCGGCCTCGGCCTCCGCCCAGCCGCGCGTCGTGTCGTGGTCGGTGAGGGCGACGACGTCGAGCCCGGCGCGCGCCGCGGCGGCGACGACGTCGGCGGGCCGGTCGGTGCCGTCCGACACCCGCGAGTGGGTGTGGAGGTCGACGCGCACCCCGCCAGGGTATGGCCGCCCGCCACCCCGTGCCCCGTCCCCCTCCCCCTCACCTCCCCTCACCTCCCCCCTCACCCGCCCTCACCTCCCCCCTCACCTCGACGAGGTCGAAGGTTGTGCTCGAGGTCGTGAGTTCTGACGCTCGACCTCGGGCGCAACCTTCGACCTCGTCGGGCATGGGTGCGGGAGGGGCGCGGGAGTGATCGGGTGCCGGGGTCGGGTGCGGGAGTGGGACGATGGGGCGCATGACCGAGGGCATGCGCGAGACGAGCGAGGGCGGGCCGGTCGTCGAACCGGCGGAGCAGACGGCGGCGGCGGGCGGTGCCGGCGCCGGCGCCGGCGCCGAGGAGCTGAGCGCGCGCGGGTCGCAGCGGTCGCAGCGGCCCGACTCGAAGGCGTTCCGCGAGTTCATCGCCGGCAGCTGGGCCGAGCGGGCGCACGTCGTGCCGCAGGCCGGGCCGGCGGCGCCGTTCACGGCCGCGCGTCGGGCGGCGATCTCGGCGCGCTTCCCGGGCGAGCGTCTCGTCATCCCGGCGGGCCCGCTGAAGACCCGGTCCAACGACACCGACTACCGCTTCCGGCCGCACTCGGCGTTCGCGCACCTCACGGGCCTGGGCAAGGACCAGGAGCCCGACGCCGTCCTGGTGCTGCACCCGGTCGAGGGGCCGGACGGCGAGCCCGGCCACCACGCGGTGCTGTACTTCCGGCCCGCGGCGGGCCGCGACACGGAGGAGTTCTTCGCCGACTCGCGGTACGGCGAGTTCTGGGTCGGCCCGCGGCCGACGCTCGAGGACCTCGCCGCGATCACCGGCATCGAGACCGCGGCCCTGGCCGACCTGCTCGACGCGCTCGCCAAGGACGTCGGCCCGGGCGGGGTGCGCGTGCGGGTGGTGCCGGGTGCCGACGAGGGCGTGCAGGCCGCCGTCGACGCCGCCCGGGCCGAGGCGACGACCGAGGACGAGGCGACGGCCGCCGACGGCGAGCTGCTCGAGGCCCTGTCCGAGCTGCGCCTGGTCAAGGACGAGCACGAGGTCGCGCAGATGCGCGAGGCGATCGCCGCGACGATCGACGGCTTCGCCGAGGTGGTGCGCAACCTGCGGCGAGCCACCGGCCACCGCCGCGGCGAGCGCGTGATCGAGTCGACGTTCGACGGGCACGCGCGCGTGGCGGGCAACGCCGTCGGCTACGAGACGATCGCGGCGGCCGGCGACCACGCGACCACGCTGCACTGGATCACCAACGACGGCGAGGTGCGGGCCGGCGAGCTCGTGCTGCTCGACGCGGGCGTCGAGGTCGAGTCGCTCTACACCGCCGACATCACGCGGACCCTGCCGGTGGACGGGGAGTTCACCGAGGTCCAGCGGCGGGTCTACCAGGCCGTGCTCGACGCCGCGGACGCCGCCTTCGCGGCCGCGAAGCCGGGTGCCCGCTTCCGCGAGGTGCACGCCGCCGCGATGGAGGTCATCGCCGCGCGACTGGCGGAGTGGGGGCTGCTGCCCTGCTCGGCGGAGGAGTCGCTGAAGCCGGAGGGCCAGTACCACCGGCGCTGGATGGTGCACGGCACGTCGCACCACCTCGGCCTGGACGTGCACGACTGCGCGCACGCCCGCCGCGAGCTCTACGTCGACGGCGTCATCGAGCCCGGCATGGTGTTCACCATCGAGCCCGGCCTGTACTTCAAGTCCGACGACCTCGCGGTGCCCGAGGAGTACCGCGGCATCGGCGTGCGGATCGAGGACGACGTGCTCATCACGGCCGACGGCAACGAGAACCTCTCGGCCGCACTCCCCCGGCGCCCCGAGGACGTCGAGGCGTGGATGGCGGGCCTGCTGGCCGACTGACCACCCGACCGACCACCCGCCCGATCACCCCGCGCGTCACCGGGCGCGGCGCCGGTCCTCCGGACCGAGGCGGCCGGCCTGCTCGAGCGCGCGGCGCAGCAGCCACTCGACGTGGGCGTTCGTGCTGCGCAGGTCGTCGGCGGCCCAGCGGGCCAGCGCCTCGTGCACGGCGGGGTCGAGCCGCAGCAGCATCGACTTGCGCTCGCGGCCCCGCGACGGCGAGGCGGGCGGGGGCCCCTCCCGCACCCCGTCCGCCTCGCCGTTCATCTCCGCCTCGTCCGCCTCGCTCACAGGTCCGTCACTGGTAGAGCGTCCCGGTGTTCACGACGGGCGTCGCCCGCGAGTCGCCGCACAGGACGACGAGCAGGTTGGAGACCATCGCGGCCTTGCGCTCCTCGTCGAGGTCGACGATGCCCTCGCGGCTCAGCTGGTCGAGCGCCATCTGCACCATGCCGACGGCGCCCTCGACGATGCGCGAGCGGGCGGCGACGACCGCGGCCGCCTGCTGCCGCTGCAGCATCGCCTGCGCGATCTCCGGCGCGTAGGCGAGGTGGCTGATCCGGACCTCGAGGATCTCCAGGCCGGCGGCCACGACGCGCGCCGCGACCTCGTGCGCGAGCTCGAGGGAGATCTGGTCGGTCGAGCCGCGCAGCGACTCGGCGTCGTCGGCGGCGTCGTAGGGGTACGCGCCGGCGACGTGCCGGACGGCCGCCTCGGACTGCGTCTCGATGAAGCCCTGGTAGTTCTCGACCGAGAAGGTCGCCTTGGCCGTGTCGGAGACCTGCCAGACGACGATCGCGGCGATCTCGACCGGGTTGCCCGTGGCGTCGTTCACCTTGAGGTGACCGGTCTCGAAGTTGCGCACCCGCACGGAGACCCGGCGGTGCGTCGTCAGCGGCGCGAGCCACAGCAGGCCCGGGCGGCGCACCGTGCCCACGTACCGCCCGAAGAACTGGACGACCTGGGTGGTGCCCGGCTGCACGATGGTGAGCGACGTCGCGGCGATGACGCCGAGGAGCATCGCGACCGCCCCGACCGCGGCGAGCGCGTCGTCCCCGGAGGAGTCCGCCTGGACGAACAGGGCGATCGAGCCGCCGATCAGGACGAGCATCACGACGACGCCGAGGAACCCGTTCGTGTGCCACGCGCGCCGCTCGGCGATGTCCACCTCCGTCGCGTGGAGGCCGACCGGGCCCGCGCCCGGTTCCAGCTGGGGGTCGCGTTCGACGACCGCGCTCATGGTCATGCCCTTCACTCGTGGGTCCGCGCGCCTCTGCGTGCGTCATCACAGTGATATCACATTGCGTTCATCGGGCGCCATGGGCCCTCGGTCCCGGCGTGCGCCGACGCAGGCGGAAGGGTTCCTACCGGATATCGGTAGGAACCCTTCGCCGCACAGGAGGCCGGGTCAGGAGGCCGGGTCAGGAGGCCGGAGGGGGAGCCGTCGGCGGAGAGTGCGGGTCCGGGGGCGCCGACGGCGCGGCGTCGGTCGGCTGGGGGCGGTACAGGCCGGGGACCTGCACGCCGCCGATCTCCGCGAGCAGCGCGCGGGCACGGTGCGCGACGTCCGGCGCGCACAGCAGCGAGTACGAGCCCGCCACGATCTGGCTGGTCGACGTGAAGTCGCGGCGTCCGCCCGTGAGGGCGTAGGAGATGATCGAGAAGAGGATGCCGAACGCGGCACCGATCGCCATCGCGGGCAGGATCGGCAGGAAGGCGCCGTCGGGGCTGGAGAACAGCGACAGCAGCAGCCCCACGAACAGGCCGAACCACGCCCCGGAGAGCAGGCCGGCCAGGGCCACGCGCGAGTACGTCAGCCGACCCGTCACCCGCTCGACCATCCGCAGGTCCGTGCCGACGATCGTCACGTTCTGGACGGGGAACTCCTTGTCCGCCAGGTGGTCGACGGCGCGCTGCGCCTCGAGGTAGGTGCCGTACGCGGCGACGAGCTCGCCGGTCGGCAGCGTCGGGACGCGCGGGGCGCCACGGCCGCCGGGGCTGTTCATGGTCATGTCTCATCCTCTCCCCCGGGCCGCGGACTCGCCACGGCGCACCCTCCGCGGAGCACGGCCCACACCAGGAACGACGATCGCGCGGCCCGAAGGGTTCCCGCCCCGCCGCGGCTGAGGGTCCGCTGGGAAACGGCCAGATGCCGCCCGATGGGGCCCGACCAAGATCATCGGCCTCTAGCCTGGCGGTGTCGCCACACGGAGGGAGCCGGCCATGCCACGCGCGATCCCCCAGGTCGTCCGCCGCGACACCCCGCGCCCGGCGAGGGTCGCGGCGACGACCGGGGCGGCCGTCGTCGGGGCCCTCGCGCTCACGGCCTGCGGCCCCGGCGAACCCCCGGCGGACCCCCCGCTGGACGCCATCCGCGCCCAGATCGAGGCGGCCCGGCCCGACCCGCGGCTGCGCTGGGACGCGGTCGAGGAGCGCACGGCCGCCTGCATGGCCGAGCAGGGCTTCGAGTACCACCCCGTGCCGTCCGGGCAGCCCGACGAGTGGCGCCTCGCCGATCCGGGCGACCTCGTCCCCGGCACCCGCGAGTTCGCCGAGCAGTACGGCTACGGGGTCCTCACGCTGACGCGGCTGACGCCGCCCGAGGACGAGACGCCCGACCCCAACATCGAGCGCCTGATGGAGATGTCCCCCGGCGAGCTCCCCGCGTACACGACGGCCTTGTGGGGCCCGCCGCCCGCCGTCGACAGCGAGCTGGGGCTCCAGGCCGTCTCGATCAGCGAGGACACCGTCGACCCCGAGGCCGACCTCGGCTGCCACGGCGACGCGGAGCGGGCCGTCGACGCCGGGGAGGCTGGGCTCGAGCCCGACGTCTTCGCGCAGCTGTCCGCGGAGATGACGGCGCTCGACGAGGAGACGGCCCAGGACCCCCGCCTCGACGGCGTGAACGCCCGGTGGGCCGCCTGCATGCTCGACGCCGGCCACCCCGACCTCGAGCGGGTCGGCGACGGCGAGGACGCGGTGCTCCGCGAGGTCGACGCCAGGCTCATGGAGAGCGAGCCGTCCGCGCCCGAGGGGGCGTCGGTGGCCGAGATGGACGGGCGGGCCCATCGCATCCAGCTCGACATGGCACCGTTCGAGATCGAGCTGGCCCTCGCCGACCTGCAGTGCCGCGACGAGGTCGGCTACGCCGCCGAGCTGGCAAGCGTGTCGGCCGAGCGACAGGCGGAGTTCGTCGCCGAGCACCGCGCCGAGCTCGACGCGTGGCTGGCCGCCGCGACCGAGGATCAGCCAGCCTGAAGGCCGCGCGCCAGCCCCGCAGTTACGCTGGCGCCGTGAGCAGCGTCGGGACCCGCGTCTTCGTCGCGCGCCTCGCCGGGACCGCCGTGTTCGACCCCATCGGCGACCAGGTCGGCCGGGTGCGCGACGTCGTCGTGCTGCTCCGGCCCAAGGGCGGGCCCCGGGCCGTCGGGCTGGTCGTCGAGGTGCCCGGGCGGCGCCGCGTCTTCCTGCCGCTCACGCGCGTGACCAGCATCGACGCCGGCCAGGTCATCATCACCGGCCTGCTCAACCTGCGCCGGTTCGAGCAGCGGCCGACGGAGACGCTCGCGATCGGCGAGCTCCTCGACCGGCACGTCGACCTCAAGGACGGCTCCGGGAGCGCCACGGTCGTCGACCTGGCGATGGAGCAGCAGCGCAACCGCGACTGGGTGGTCACCCAGCTGTACGTCCGTCGGCACCTGCCCGCCAAGGGCGGGCTGATCCGCCGCCGCGGCGAGACGCTCATCGTCGAGGTCGACGACGTGCGCACGCTCGCCCCGGGCGCGGGGGCGCAGCCGGCGGACCTGCTGCTGGCGTCGTACGTCGACCTCAAGCCGGCGGACCTCGCCGACGCGCTGCACGACCTGTCGGACACCCGCCGCCTCGAGGTCGCGACCGCGCTGGACAACGAACGCCTCGCCGACGTCCTCGAGGAGCTGCCCGAGGACGACCAGGTCGCCATCCTCACGGGCCTCGGCCTCAACCGCGCCGCGGACGTCCTCGACGTCATGCAGCCCGACGACGCCGCCGACCTCCTCTCGGAGATGCCCGCCGAGCAGGCGACCGAGCTGCTCGAGCTCATGGAGCCGGAGGAGGCGCGCGACGTCCGCCGCCTGCTCGCCTACGAGGACGACACCGCGGGCGGCCTCATGACGACCGAGCCGGTCATCCTCCCGCCGGAGACGCCCATCGCCGCGGCGCTCGCGCACGTGCGCCGCGAGGACCTCACGCCGGCCCTCGCGTCCATGGTGTTCGTCTGCCGGCCGCCGCTGGAGAGCCCGACCGGGCGGTTCCTCGGCGTCGTGCACATGCAGCGCCTGCTGCGCGAGCCGCCGCACGAGGCGATCGGCGGGCTGATCGACGCCGAGATCGAGAAGGTGACGGTCGACGCGCCGCTCGCCCAGCTCACCCGCCTGCTGGCCACCTACAACCTGCTGGCCCTCCCGGTGGTCGACGACGAGCGCCGCCTCCTGGGCGCGGTCTCCGTCGACGACGTCCTGGACCACCTGCTACCGACCGACTGGCGCGACGCGGACGACGACGAGACCGACCGCGCCATGACGGACGCCATCGGGCAGGGGGTGGACGGTGGCTGAGCGTCTCGACACCCCGCGCGCCGACTCGCGGCCGCTGATCCCCCGCCCCCGGTTCCAGCCCGACGTGTTCGGCAAGGTGTCCGAGGGCATCGCCCGCTTCATGGGCACGCCGCGCTTCCTCGTCTACATGTCGGTGTTCGTCGGCGTGTGGCTGGCCTGGAACACGTACGGCCCGGAGGCCCTGCGGTTCGACCGCGCGGAGCTGGGCTTCACCGCCCTGACGCTCATGCTGTCGCTGCAGGCGTCGTACTCGGCGCCGCTCATCCTGCTCGCGCAGAACCGCCAGGCCGACCGCGACCGCGTGGCCGCGGAGCAGGACCGTCAGCGTGCCGAGCGCTCGCTCGCAGACACCGAGTACCTGGCCCGGGAGATCGCCGCGCTGCGCATCGCCCTGGGCGAGGTCGCGACGCGCGACTTCGTCCGCTCCGAGATCCGCGACCTGCTCGAGGAGCTGGACCGCGCGCGCGAGGTCGAGACCGACGTCCCGGGCGCCGGGGACGATCGTCCGTCGGACCGGCCCGGCAACCGCGAGTAGCCTTCGATCGACGGATCAGCGCGGACCTGGGAGGTGGTTGCCGTGGACGGCGAACCCCCCAGTAGTCCGATCCGCTGAGCAGCGCGTCGCGCACCTCTCAGCACAGCCAGCACTGCCACTCGCTGCCGGCTCTGCCCCGGGCTGCCTGCCCTGGCGCGGCCTGTCCGCCGTGCCACCGCTCACCCGGGACCCGTCACCTCCTCGTGAGGACGTGAGGACCCCGTCATGTCCAGCATCTCGTTCCGCCCGTTCCGCTCGCTCGGCGGGCGCGGCACCCGCCAGGACGCCGTCGTCCCCGCCGTTCCCCCGGCCGCGCCCGAGGCGCCCACCGCCCCGGCCGGGAGCCTCGTCGACAGCGCGGTGTACGTCGACGGCGACGCCATCGGCTCGCCCACGACCCTCGCCGAGACCTACCAGGCGCTGCGCTCGGCCGACGGCGCCGTCGCGTGGATCGGCCTCTACCGTCCCGACAACCACGAGCTCGCGTCGCTGGCCGAGGAGTTCGGGCTGCACGAGCTGGCCCTCGAGGACGCGATCCTCGCCCACCAGCGGCCCAAGCTCGAGCGGTACGACGACACGCTCTTCGTCGTGCTGCGCGCCGCCCGCTACCTCGACGACGTCGAGGAGGTCGAGTTCGGCGAGGTGCACGTGTTCGTCGGGCCGGACTTCGTCATCACCGTGCGGCACAGCGAGGCGCCCGAGCTGTCCGGCGTCCGGCGTCGCCTGGAGAGCAACCCCGACCTGCTGCGTCTGGGCCCGGAGGCGATGCTCTACGCCATCCTCGACCGCATCGTCGACGGGTACGCCCCCGTGGTCGCCGGACTCGAGAACGACATCGACGAGATCGAGACCGAGGTGTTCAGCGGCGACCCGCAGGTGTCGCGGCGCATCTACGAGCTCACGCGCGAGGTCATCGACTTCCAGCGCGCGGCGCGCCCCCTGGCCACGGTGGTCCGCAACCTCATGGCCGGCTTCGCGAAGTACGGCACCGACGAGGAGCTCCAGCGCTACCTGCGCGACGTCGACGACCACCTCACCCTGGTCATCGAGCAGATCGACGGGTTCCGCCACCTGCTGCGCGACATCCTCACGGTGAACGCCACGCTCGTCGCGCAGCAGCAGAACGAGGAGATGAAGAACCTCAGCGAGGTCAGCGTCGAGCAGAACGAGGAGGTGAAGAAGATCTCCGCGTGGGCGGCCATCCTCTTCGCGCCGACGCTCGTGGGGACCGTCTACGGGATGAACTTCGACCACATCCCCGAGCTGCACTGGCAGCTGGGGTACGCGTTCGCCCTGGTGCTCATGGCCGTGGTGAGCGTCAGCCTCTTCGCGGTCTTCCGCCGCCGCCGCTGGATCTAGGCCCCGCCCGCGCCTCGCTCCCTCAAGTGGAGCAGGGCGGCGCCATCGCGCTCCAGTTGAGCCGATTCGCCAGCACCGCGCTCCACTTGAGGGGTGCGCGCGGGGCGGCGCGCTACTGGGTCGCGTCCGCGAGGACGCGGCGCAGGCGGGCCAGGACGGCGGGGTCTCCGTCCACCTCCAGCACGTCCGCCGACCCGCGACCCCACAGCCACCGGTCCAGGTCCCACGCCCGGCCGGCGACGAGGAGCTCGGCCGGCCGCGGGTCGTCGTCGGGGACGCGCGTCACCGCCGCCGCGTCCAGGTCGAACGCCGTGCCGCTGTCCGGTCCGACGCCGGTGAACCGCCCCAGGTCCAGCCGCCAGGCGCCGGACGCGTTCGTCACGCGCAGGGCGACCGCGACGCCGTCGGGCGCGAACGTGCCCCACGACGGCACCCCGTCGACGAAGACCGCCAGCACCTCGTCGACGCCGTCGACGGCGACCTCCACGGCGGGTGGACGGACCACGAGCCCGGCGGTGAGCTCGGCGTCGGCCCGGTGCACGAGCGCCTCGTGCGCCATCCGCCGCGCGACCCACCCGAGCGTCCCGCCGTCGGCGTGCCAGGACCAGGCGGGAGCGTCCGCCGGACGGGCGGCCAGCGCGGCCAGCAGCTCGGTGCCCGCCGTCGCCACGAACCGGCGCAGCGCGGCCTCGTCCTCGGGACGGTCGGGCGTGACGACGTCGTCCCCCGAGGCGCCGGCGGCGACGTGGGCCCAGAAGTGCTGCACCTCGCCGAGGTGCCACAGGAGGTCGCCGGCGGTCCAGCCTTCGCACGTCGGCACCGGCGAGTCGAGGGGCACCGCGACGAGCGCCTCGAGGAAGCGCTCGGACTGCTCCCGGATGACGACCAGGTACGCCTCGTGGTCCGGCCGGGACTCCCGCGCGCGCTCCATACCGCGAGCGTACGGCGACCCCGCCCGCCCGTCCTTCCGCCGAAGGAGACACCTGCCGCCGGAGTAGACACTCCCGGCTGTCTGCTCCGTCGGGGACTGTCTACTTCGGCGGGGCGGTGGGCCCGGGACCCCGTCCCAGGGGACCTGGCACGGCGCCACCTACGATGGACCCCATGCCAATCCCCACCGTCGAGCAGATCCATGCGGCCCTCGAGGGCGTCATCGACCCCGAGATCCGGCGGCCGATCACCGAGCTGAAGATGGTCCGCTCGGTCGACCTCGACGAGTCCCCCGACGGCGCCCGCGTCACCGTCGGCATCGACCTCACGACGGCGGGCTGCCCGCTCAAGGACACGCTCACGCGCGACATCACGGCCGCGGTCGGCGCGCTCGAGGGCGTCGCCTCGGTCGAGGTCGCGATGGGCGTGATGAGCGAGGCCCAGCGGTCCGAGCTGCGCACGATGCTGCGCGGCACCGACGCGGCGCCCGAGATCCCCTTCGCCAAGCCGGACTCGCTGACGCGCGTGTACGCGATCGCGTCGGGCAAGGGCGGTGTCGGCAAGTCGTCCGTGACGGCCAACCTCGCCGTCGCGATGGCGCAGTCCGGGCTGAAGGTCGGCGTCATCGACGCGGACATCTACGGGTTCTCGATCCCCCGCATGCTGGGCGTCTCGCAGCAGCCGACCAAGGTCGACGACATGATCCTGCCTCCCGTCGCGCACGGGGTGAAGGTCATCTCGATCGGCATGTTCGTGCCCCCGGGACGCCCGGTCGTGTGGCGCGGCCCGATGCTGCACCGCGCGCTCGAGCAGTTCCTCGCCGACGTCTACTGGGGCGACCTCGACGTCCTCCTGCTCGACCTGCCGCCCGGGACCGGCGACATCGCGATCTCCGTCGCTCAGCTCCTGCCGAACAGCGAGCTCGTCGTCATCACGACGCCGCAGGTCGCCGCCGCGGAGGTCGCCGAGCGCGCGGGCGCCATCGCCATCCAGACGCGCCAGCGGATCGTCGGCGTCGTGGAGAACATGTCGTGGCTCGAGCAGCCGGACGGCACCCGCCTGGAGGTCTTCGGCTCGGGCGGCGGCGCGGCCGTCGCGGACAGCCTGTCGCGGGCCACGGGCTCGGCCGTCGCGCTGCTGGGCCAGATCCCGCTGGACATGGCACTGCGCGAGGCCGGCGACGGCGGTACGCCCGTCGTCGCCACGGCCCCCGAGAGCGGTGCCGCGCGCGTCCTCGCGCACGTCGCCGCGGGCCTCGCCCGCCGCTCGCGCGGCCTCGCCGGCCGCTCTCTCGGCCTGGAGCCCGTCCAGCACTGACGCCCGACGGCGTGCCGCGCGCCCGGGTCCTCCGCACGGCGGACCGGCGCGCTGGACGTCGTTCCGAAGGACGATTCCCCGGCGGGCCTCGGCGTGCCTACCGTGGGGGTGAGCCCGAGGAGATGACCATGCCCGCACGCCGCGCCGCCCTGTCGTTCGTCGCCGTCGCCGCCGTCGTGTGGCCGCTGGCCGCCTGCTCGGGCGACGACGAGCCCGCGCCCACGCCGACGCCGTCGGAGGCCGACGCCGCGCCGCTCGAGGCGATGCTCACCGAGTACCTGTCCGACTGGTCGGACGAGGACCTGCAGCAGCGGCTCGCCGAGATGGAGCAGCTCGTCGCCTCCTGCATGAACGAGCAGGGCTTCGAGTACACCCCCGTGGACTACTCCGGGGTGGAGCTGGACCTCGGTGCGGCGCTCGAGCTCGAGCCGGGCAGCGTCGAGTTCGCCGAGCAGTACGGCTACGGCATCACCACCGACCCGTTCACGTCCGGCGACGCCGAGGTCGCCGACCCGAACGAGGACCGCGTCGCCGCGATGTCGGACGCCGAGCGCGACGCGTACCTCACGGCGCTGTACGGCGCCCGGTACGCCGACGCCGGCGCGACGGCCGAGGGCGAGACGCTCGAGGACTACGACTGGGAGCAGGCGGGCTGCACCGGCCGGGCCCAGCACGAGGTGATGGCCTCGGGCATCCAGGACGAGGCGTTCTCCGCGCTCCAGGCGGACATGGTCCAGATGCTCGCCGACGCCGACGCCGACCCCCGCCTGGCGCAGGTCTCCACCGACTGGTCCGCCTGCATGCTCGACGCCGGCTTCGACGGCCTGGAGCAGGTGGGCGACGGCGAGGCGGCCATCAGCGCGGAGGTCGAGGCGGCCCGCGCGGACGTCTACGGCGGCACGCCGGCGACGGCCGACGGCGACGACCCGGCCGCGGCCGCGCGTCGGGCCCTGCTGGGGGCCGCCGACGGCGGCGACCCCGAGCTGGACGCGGCGTTCGACGAGGCGCTCGCGGACATCACGCCCCGCGAGATCGACATGGCCGTCGCGGACGCGACGTGCCGCGCCGACGTCGGCTACGACGACGTCCGCCGTCAGGTGGACACGCAGTACCAGCTCGCGTTCCTCGCCGAGCACGCGGACGAGATCCAGACGTGGCTCGAGACGCTCTCCGGGGACTCCGGCCAGGACTGAGGCCGCCGACGCACCAACGAAACACGCCCGTCGCGCGTCATACGTGCGGGGGCGGTCGGCTCTGACCGGCCGGCCGCGCCCCACCAGAAACGTGTCCTGATCGTGATGCCAGTCCTGGGGTCTAGACGACACAACCAAGACATCATCCAGCAGGACGATCCGCGCCTTGGGAGCGGACCCATAGCGTCGGCGCGACGGAGCCACCCGACGGCCGGCTTCCACCGCCAGGGGGAAACGAGGAGAGATGACGGCCACACCGACCACGGCGCGACAGCGCACCATCACCGTCCGCGCACTGGTGCTCGGCACCGCGCTCGCCGCCGGCCTCACCGGCTGCGGTGGCGGCGACGGCGACAAGCCGAGCGACGGCGAGAGCCCCATGGGCGCCATCGACAAGATGTTCGAGGAGGCCTACGCGGACTGGGACGAGGAGACCTCGAACCAGCAGCAGATGCAGGTCGAGGAGCTCGTCGCCGAGTGCATGGCCGGCCTGGGCTTCGAGTACATCCCGGTCGACTACTCGGCGATGAACGCGGGCATGTCCATCTCGACCGACGACGAGATCCCCTGGGGCACGCTCGAGTTCGCCGAGCAGTGGGGCTACGGCATCACCACCAACCCGTGGGAGGACTCCGAGGAGAGCCCCGAGCCCCTCCCCGGTGACGAGTTCGTGGATCCGAACCAGGCCATCACCGAGAAGATGAGCGAGACCGAGCTGAACGCGTACTACGCGGCGCTCTGGGGCGAGCAGTCGATGGAGCCCACCGAGGACGGCGAGTACGTCGAGCCCTCGTGGGAGGAGATGGGCTGCTTCGGCTCGGCGCAGCACGAGATCTACGGCGACTCGGCCTTCGGAGCCGGCGAGGACGACCCGTTCGCCTCGCTCATGGAGGAGATGAACACGATGTGGGAGTCGGTCTCCACCGACGACCGCATCCTCGCCACCGAGGCCGAGTGGGCCTCGTGCATGGCCGACGCCGGCCACCCGAACCTCGCCAAGGTCGGCGACGCCGAGCAGGAGATCTACTCGCAGGTCGACCCGATCTGGAACGACGCCTACTCCGACATGCCGCCGGACGCGACCGAGGAGGACTACCGCGCCGTCGAGCAGTCGATCCAGGACCAGCTCGCCGCGATCACCCCGCAGGAGATCGAGCTGGCGGTCGCCGACTACACGTGCCGTGACGAGAGCGGCTACGACGACGTCTACTCCGAGGTGAACCTCGACCTCCAGCAGAAGTTCTACGACGAGCACAAGGCGGAGCTCGAGGAGTGGATCGCGTACCAGAAGGAGCAGCAGGGCTGAGCGGCCCGCCGCGGGCCTGACGGCCGACGACGGCGCCCCGGCTCCGGGCGCCGTCGTCACGCGGGAGGGAGCCGTCCGCTCGCACCACGAAAGAGGCAGCACGTGAGGGCAGTCACCGGTTCCACCCGGACCATCTGGATCATCGCGATCACGGCCGTGGTCTCGCTCGGCGCGGGCATCGGCCTGAGCCGGCTGATCGTCTCGCCGGCCGAGGCGGCCGCGAACGCCGCACCCCCGGAGGCGGGGCTGATCACGGTCCCCGTCGAGGAGCGGCCGCTGACGAACGACATCGTCATGCGCGGCGACGCGCTGTACGAGGACCCGGTGGCCGTCACGCTGGAGACCGGCGAGATCGGCGGCCCCGCGGTCGTGACGGGCCAGGTGCCCGAGGAGGCCTCGAACATCGAGGCCGGCAACGTGATCCTCGAGGTCACGGGCCGCCCGGTGATCCTGCTCACCGGCGAGCTGCCGGTCTACCGGACGCTGCGGGCCGGCGTCGCCGGCCCCGACGTGCAGCAGCTGCGCGCGGCGCTGGCCGCCCTCGGGATCGACGCGGGCGACGTGAGCAACAACGCCTACGACGCGAGCGCGGCCGCCGCGGTCCGCGCGCTGTACGCGAAGGTCGGCTACCCCGCCCCGACGTCGGGCGAGGAGGCGGACGGCGCGGTCAAGGCCGCCCAGGAGGCCGTCCGCGGGGCCGAGGAGCAGGTGGCCTCCGCCCAGCGCGACCTGAACGCCGCCGGCGACCCTCTGGCGCGGGTGCGCGCGGACGGCGACGTCGCGTCGGCGCAGGCCACCCTCGACGACGCCAAGGCGGAGCTCGCTGCCTGCCAGGCCAAGGCCGACCCCGAGGTGCCCTGCGCGAGCGCCGGCGTCGTGAGCGCCCAGGCGGCGCTGAACACCGCCATCGCCGAGCGCAACGCCGCCTACAACCCCGACACCGCCGCCGCACGCGCAGCCGTCACGGCCGCCCAGCGCGGCCTGACCGAGGCGCGCACCGCGCTCGCCGAGGCGCAGGCGGAGACCATCACGCCGCTGCCGGCGAGCGAGGTCGTCTACCTCTCCTCGACGCCGCGCCGCGTCGACGACGTCTCGGTCCGCCGCGGCTCCATGGTCGCCGGCACCTCGCCGGTGATGACCGTGTCCGGCGCGACGCTGCAGATCCAGGGCACGCTCGACAAGAACGACGCCGACCTCATCGTCGAGGGCACGCCCGTCGTCATCACGATGCCGGACGGCACCGAGGTGCCGGGCGAGGTCCAGTCGGTCGGCGCCATCGAGCCGGGCGACTCCGACGGCGGTGCCGGCGGCGGCGCCGGCGGTGGCGACGGCGGCACGGCGGCCGACCCGAACCGCCGGAAGGTCGTGGTGGTGCCGGGCGAGCTCAGCGAGGAGCAGCGGATGATGCTCCAGGGCTCGAACGTGCGGATCACCATCCCGGTGAGCTCGACCGAGGGCGACGTCATGGCCGTCCCGCTGGCCGCCCTGTCGCAGGGCCCCGGCGGGGAGTCCCGCGTCCAGGTGCTCGACGCCGGGTCGGACACCCCGCGCCTCGTCGTCGTCGAGACCGGCCTCGCGGCCGAGGGCTACGCGGAGATCAGGCCCGTCGAGGGCGACCTGAAGGTCGGTGACCGCGTCGTCGTCGGCCAGGGCGGATCGCTCGCAGACTCCACCCAGGACTCCTCGGACGAGGAGGGCGCCTCCGACGAGGAGGACGCCGGCGACGAGCCGACGGGTGAGGCGACCGAGGACGCGGAGGGATGAGCGAACCCGCGGTCATCGACCTGCGCGGCCTGTCGCGCTCGTTCCCCGGCACGCCGCCGGTGGAGGCGCTCCAGCGCGTGGACCTCGTGGTCCGCCGCGGGGAGTACGTCTCGATCGTCGGCCCGTCGGGCTCCGGCAAGTCGACGCTGCTGCACATCCTCGGCCTGCTCGACCGGCCGACCGCGGGCGACTACCTCCTCGACGGCGTCTCCACGGCGACGGTGAGCGAGAACGAGCGCGCGCACCTGCGCGGCGGGCGGATCGGGTTCGTCTTCCAGGCGTTCCACCTGCTCCCCCACCGCACGGTGCTCGACAACGTGCTGCTCGCCACCCTGTACAGCGGCGTGCCGCGGGCCGAGCGGCGCGAGCGGGCGCTCGCGGCCCTCGACCGCGTAGGGCTGTCGCACCGGCTGGACTTCCTGCCCACCGTGCTCTCCGGCGGCGAGCGCCAGCGGGTCGCGGTGGCGCGCGCCGTGATCTCGCAGCCGCACGTGCTCCTCGCCGACGAGCCGACCGGCAACCTCGACTCGGTGACGTCCGAGGGCGTGCTGGACCTGTTCGAGGAGCTCCACGCGGACGGCCTCACGCTCGTCGTCATCACGCACGACCCGAAGGTCTCCGCCCGCGCGCAGCGCCAGGTGCGGATCGCCGACGGCCGGCTGAGCGAGGTGGCGTGATGCTGCGCCGCCGACGCGCCCAGGCGCCCGAGACCGACCCCTTGGTGACGCTGGGCCTCGCCGACGCGGAGCCGGGCCACGCGCCGACGGCCACGGCCGGTGCGCCGGTCCCCGGGCCCGACGGCGTCACCGTCCTGCCCCAGCTCGCCGCCGACGCCACCCCCGAGGCCGCTGCCGACGCCGCCCCCGAGGCCGACGCGCGGTGGCGGCGCGGCCCGCTGCGCCGGCTGCCGCGACGTGGCCGACGTCGGAGCCGCGCGGACGCCGCGGGTGCGCGCAGCCGCGACATGTTCGGCGTGCGCGACCTGCTCTCGGAGGCCTCGCACGGCATCGGCGCGCGACCCGGGCGCCTCTTCCTGACGATCATCGGCACCGTGCTGGGCATCGGGTCGCTCGTGGTGACCGTCGGCCTCGCGCAGACCGCGGCGGGGCAGATCGCCAGCCGCTTCGACGCCGTCGCGGCCACCCAGGTGGTCGTCGAGCCGGCCACGGCGCAGACGCGCGGCGGCGAGCGCGCGACCGGCCGCATCCCGTGGGACGTCGAGGACCGCCTGGACCGTATCGCCGGCATCGAGGTGTCCGGGGCGATCGCGCCGGTCGACGTCGGCGACGCGCGGGTGACCGCCGTGCCGGTGAACGACCCGTCGGCGCCGACGCTCGCGAACCCGCAGATCATGGCGGTCACGCCCGGCCTCTTCGACGCGGTCGGCAGCACCGTCGTCACGGGGCGCACGTTCGACGCGGGCCACGACGAGCGCGCCGACCGGGTGGCCGTGCTCGGCTCGCGCGCCGCGCTGCGGCTCGGCGTCGTCCGGGTGGACAGCCAGCCGTCGGTCTTCATCGGTGACCGCGCGTACACGGTGATCGGGATCATCGACGACGTGCGCCGCCGCTCCGACCTGCTCGACGCCGTCATCATCCCCGTGGGGACGGCCCGCCACGACTACGACCTGGCGGGCCTGGAGCAGGCGCACGCACGGATGGCGATCGGCGCCGGGCCGGTCATCGCCGAGCAGGCGCCGATCGCGCTCGAGCCGAACAACCCCGAGACCATCGAGGTCCAGGTGCCGCCGGCGGGCTCCACCGTGCGGGAGAGCGTGCAGGCCGACATCAACGCGATCTTCCTGGCGCTGGGCGCGGTGGCGCTGCTCGTCGGCGGGCTCGGCATCGCGAACGTGACGTTGCTGTCGGTGCGCGAGCGCACCGGGGAGATCGGCCTGCGCCGGGCGCTCGGTGCGACCAGGCGCAACATCGGCAACCAGTTCCTGGTCGAGTCCGGCGTGATCGGCCTGCTCGGTGGCCTGGTGGGCTCGGCGCTCGGCGTCGCGGTCGTGGTGGTCGTGAGTGTCAGCAAGGAGTGGACGCCGATCCTCGACACCGTCGTGGTCGTCGGCGCGGCAGGCCTGGGCGGCGTCATCGGCGTCCTCGCGGGTCTGTACCCCGCGCTCAAGGCGGCCAAGATCGAGCCCATCCACGCGCTCCGCGGCGGCACCTGACCGAGCCCGCGCGTCGTCCCCCGCGTCGTCATCCCCCGCGTCGTCGTCCCCCGCGTCGTCATCCCCCGAGACGGTGAAGGGTTCCTACCGACATCCGGTAGGAACCCTTCACCGTGTCGGGAGACGGCGCGGGTCAGGCCGTCTGGGTGACCTTGTTCAGGCCGCGGGGGGTGTCCGGGTCCAGGCCCTTGGCCCGGGCCAGCGCAAGGGTCAGGAGCTGGCCGGGGACGATGAGCGGGATGGGTGCGAGCTCGGGGGGTAGGTCGGGCCCGGCGACCCGGACGTCGGCGAGCGCGCCGAGCGCGTCGTCGCCCCCGAGCACGTGCACGTCCGCGCCCGACGCACGGCACCGGCGCGCCAGCTCCACCATGCCGGGGGCCACCGCGGAGTCGGTCGCCGACGCGACGAGCAGCGCCGGGGTGCGGGCATCGAGCATCGCGATGGGCCCGTGCTGGAGATCGGCGCCCGAGAGCCCGACGGCGGCGAGGTGGCACGTCTCCTGGAGCTTGAGGGCGAGCTCGCGCGCCGTCGTCAGCGCGAGGCCGCGCGCCGTGACGACCATGCGCTCGACGTCGCGCAACCGGTCCGCGAGCGCGGCCGCCGCATCCTCCGTGCCGAGCATCCGGGAGACGGCCTCGGGGACGTCGTCGAGCTGGTCCAGCAGGCGTCGTTCCTGCCCGATCGCGAGCGCCAGCACCGCCACTGCGACCAGCTGCGCCGAGTACGTCTTCGTGGCGGGCACCGCGAGCTCGCGGCCCGCCGCGGTGACCAGGGCCAGGTCGGCGTCGCGTGCGAGCGGCGAGTCGGCACCGTTGGTCACCGCGATCGTGCGGGCGCCGCGCTGCTTGGCGTCGTGCATCGCCTCGACGATCTCCTCGGTCCCTCCCGACTGCGAGATGGCGACGGCGACGGTGTCGGAGAGGTCGACCTCGGCCCGGTACAGGGCGCTCAGCGACGGCGACGCGGGCACCGCCAGGACGCCGGCGCGCAGCGCCAGGAGGTACTGCCCGTAGAGCGCGGCGTTGTCGGAGGTGCCGCGGGCGATGAGGATCACCCGCCGGCGGTCACCGACCAGCGCCCGGATCTCCTCGGCGAGCGGCCGCAGCCGGTTCACCGTCGCCTCGATCGTCGCGGGCTGCTCGGCGATCTCGCGGGCCATCACGCGGCCGGCCGTCGACTCCACTGGTACGTCCTCTTCTCGTGTCGGTGGGCGCGGAGCCGCCCGCCGAGGACGGTCCGTGGGAAGGGCGGTCCCGCCCGCCAGGGGGTGGGCGGGCGGGACCACGCTCGTCAGGCCGTGGTGGCCCGCGGGTTCCAGGTGCCGCGGGCGACGGCCGGCGCGAAGGTGTCGACGTCGACCGGCCACGTGACCCGGGTACCCGTCTCGGCGGCCTGGTAGGCGGCCATGAGGAGCTCGGTCACCTGGACGCCGTTCGCCAGCGACTCGCGCGGCTGGCGGCGAGCCAGGAAGTCCGCGGCCACCGTGGCGTTCTCGGTGGTGTAGCCGTAGCTGAGGGACTCGTCGGAGAGCACCGGCATGAGGCCCTGCTCGGCGTTCTGCTTCTCGACCATGTCCTCGCCCTGGCTCTGCTGGAGCTCGCGGGACAGGAAGACGCGGGCCTCCGTGTTCAGGGTGTCGGCCGCCATCGAGTACTCCGGCCCGAGCAGCTCGAACGACAGGCGCAGGCCGGCGCCCACGAACGACCACGACGTCCCGGTCTCGGCGATGACCGGCTCGCCGTCGCCGTTGAGGAACGTGAAGGTCGCGCGCGCGTAGTCCTCGGACGGACGCACGCGGTAGTCGGGGGCCTTCGGGTACGCGCGCTGGAGGATCTCGGCGTACTTCTCGCGACCCCACTTCAGGGACGCGATGGTCGCCTCGACCGAGACGGGGGTGAGCCACGTCGACGGGTCCACACCGGGGGGCGTGAGCAGGTAGCGCGCGGCCTCTACCGAGTGGCACATCATGTCGCTCAGCGCGCCGCCGCCCTGCTTCTCGCCGTCCCAGAACCAGTCCTTGTGGGGACCCGAGTGCTCCTCGGTGCAGCGGGCGAGGTAGGGGCTGCCCGCGATCGCCGCGCCGCGGGACCAGATCAGCTCGTGCGGGCGGGTCACGGCCGGCGCGTACACCTGGTTCTCGAGGTACGCGTGCAGCAGCCCCGCGCCCTCGACCATCTCCAGCAGCTGGCGCGCCTCGTGCACGGAGCGCGCGAGCGGCTTCTCGATGGCGATCCCGATGAGATCGGCACGGCCGCTCGTGACCTCGTCGACGATGGCGCGCACGACCTCGAGCCGCGCGTCGTTCGGCACGAGCACCCAGATCGCGTCGACCTTGGGGTCGCGCGCCATGGCGCGGACGTCGTCGTAGACCTGGGCGTCGCCGAGGCCGGCGGCGCGCACGGCCTCGACCAGGCCGGCCGCGCCGTCGCGCGAGGTGACGCCGACGATGTCCGCGTCCCGCACCCCGGCCCACGAGCGGGCGTGGAAGTGCCCGATGAACCCGGCGCCGACGATCCCGACTCCCAGAACTCTTCTCTCGATCACTGACTCGTCCTTCCGTTGACTCTCGTGGGTGTGCGGGGGTGGCCGGGCGGGTCAGGCCCGCAGACGTTTCTGCCGGCCGTAGAACGACAGGAGGGCGACGAGGACGACGCCGTTGACGATGGTCCGCCACGCCGAGCCGATGTTGAGCGTGGTGAGCAGGCTGGTCAGCACGGTGAGCGTGACCGCGCCCACGGCCGTACCCAGGTACCCGCCGACACCGCCGGCGGCCAGGGTGCCGCCGATGATGACGGCCGCGATCGCCGGCATCGTGTAGTCGTCGGCCAGGTTGAGCATGACCGACTCGGTGTAGCCGACGAGCAGCAGGCCGCCCAGGCCGGCGAACACCGAGCCCGCGACGTAGGCGAGGATCACGGTGCGCCGGACGGGGACGCCCGACAGCTCGGCAGCCTGCGTGTTGGCACCGACCGCGAAGAGCCGCCAGCCGAACGTCGTGCGGCGCAGCAGCCACGTGACGAGGATCGCGATGGCCACCCAGAGGAAGAGCACCCCGGGCAGGCCGAGGACGATCTTGCCGTTGACGAGCGTCGTCAGGGCGGGGGCCGCGCGGCCGTCGGCGCGGCCGTTCGTGTAGACCATGATCAGGCCGTGCACGACGCCGGTCATGCCGAGCGTCATCACGAACGGCGGGATCCGCAGCATTGTCACGCCGAGCCCGTTGACCAGGCCGATCACGGCGCACACGAGCAGCGGGACGACGATGCCCGCCGCGACGCCCGCGTCGTCGCCCTGCATGATCCGCGAGCCGACGATGGCGGCGAACGTCGCCACCTTGCCGACGGACAGGTCGATGCCACCGCCGCCGGAGAGGATGACGATCGTCTGCCCGGCCGCGACCACCCCGAGGAAGGACGCGACGCGCAGCATGTTGACGATCTGCCCCCAGCCGGCGAACCCCGGGGAGACCAGCTCGCCGACGACGACCAGCGCGACCGTGACGACCCCGGCGATGACGATCGGGTCGCGGACGACGGCGGCCCAGCCGACCGAGCGGTCGGCGACGACGCTGACCTCGCGGTGGATGACGGTGCTCATCTGCGCCTCCTGCGGTCCGTCATGGTGAGCGCCGACAGCGCGAGCGCAGCGATGATGACGAGGCCGCTGACGAGCGGCCGGTAGTTCGTCGGGACACCGGCGAAGAAGATCGAGTTCTCGATGAGCGCGAGGGTCACCGCGCCCAGGGCGGCGCCGATGCCGCTGCCCCGCCCGCCGGTGAGGGCGATGCCGCCGATGACCACCGCGGCGACGGAGTCGAGCGTCATGCCGAGCCCCACGAACGGGTCCCCGGAGCCGGAGTTGGCGAGCAGCGCGATCGCGGCCAGGCCGCCGAGGGCCCCGCACAGCACGTAGGAAAGGATCTGCACGCGCGGGACGGCGACCAGTGACGCATACGACGCCGCGGGGTCGCCGCCCACCGCGTACACGTGCCGCACCAGCCGGGTCCGCGCCAGCAGGAACCACAGCCCGAGCACCGCGAGCAGCAGCCACGCGCCGGCAGGCAGGCCGAGCATGGTCTCGCGGTAGCCCCGGGCGAGGGAGGCCGGGACGGAGCCGCCAGGCGTCGGCAGCACGAGGAGCGCCGCGCCGGAGAAGACCGACGCGGTCGCGAAGGTCACGATGATCGGCTGCAGTCGTAGGAGCGCGATGACCAGGCCGTTGACCAGCCCGCACCCCGCACCGACGGCCACGGCCACGGCCGCACCCGCCAGGAGGTTGCTCTCCTGACCGTCCATGACGACGACGGCGGTCACGCTCGCCACGGTGACCGACGCGCCGATCGACAGGTCGATGCCCCCGCCGATGACGACGACCGCCTGGGCCAGCGCGACGAGCACGAGGGGCACGAGCGTGGCCGTGGTCGACGTCATCGAGTAGGGCGTGAAGAAGTTGTCCTGGACCGCGGCGTTCGTCGCGACGGCGACCGCGAGGAGGGCGACCACCATCCAGGTGGACATCCGGGCGTGCCGGACGCCCTCGACGAGCTCGGCGAGCCGGTCCGCCGGGCGGTTGACGGTGTCGGTCATGCCGGCCCCTCCTCGACGTCCACGCCGAACGCGGCCGCCACGAGCGCGTCGACGGTGAGCTGGTCACGCTGGATCTCCGCGCTCACGCGCCCCTCGAACAGGACGACGACGCGGTCCGCCAGCTCGGCGAGCTCCCGGTCCTCGCTCGAGTTGAAGACGACGGCGACCCCGCGGGCGGCGAGGGAGCGCATGAGGTCGTAGATCTCGGCCTTGGCGCCGACGTCGACGCCCTTGGTCGGGTCGTCCAGCAGCACGAGCCGCGGCTGCGCCAGCAGCCACTTGCCGATGATCACCTTCTGCTGGTTGCCGCCGGAGAGGGAGGACACCGGGTCGGCCAGGCGGCCGAGCTTGATGGCGAGGGCCTCGACCATCCGACGGGCGGCCTCGCGTTCGCGCGCCGGGCGCACGAACGTCCGCGCCGCGGCCCGCTGCTCGAGGCTGACCACGGAGAGGTTCTCCTGGATGGGGCGCACGCTCAGCAGCCCCTGGGTGCCGCGGTCGCCGGGGACGAGCGCGACGCCCGCGCGGGCGGCCTGCCGCGGGTTGCGGAACCGGACGCGCCGGCCGGCCAGCTCCAGGTGGCCGTGCGTGACGCGCGTCGCGCCGAAGAGCGCGAGGAGCAGGTCGCTCTGGCCCTGGCCCTGGAGCCCGCCGAGGCCGACGATCTCGCCGGGGCGGACCGTCAGGTCGATGTCGGTGAAGCCCGGTCCACCGAGCCCGCGCGTGACGAGGACCGGCACCTGGTCGTCGTCGGTGGCGTGCTCCGCGGTCGGCCGCGCCGTGGTGGCGGGCGACGCCGTCGGGGTGGTCGGCGCCGGGGCGGGCACGCCCACCATGAGCTCGACGAGCTGCTGCTCGGGGGTGCTGGCGATCTCGACCTCGGCCACGGTCACGCCGGAGCGGACGATCGTGGCCCGGTCGCAGATCTCGTAGACCTCGTCGAGGCGGTGCGAGACGAACAGGACCGCGACGCCGTCGGCGCACAGCTCGCGGACGATCCGGAAGACGTGGTCCACCTGGTGCTTGTGGAGCGAGGCGGTCGCCTCGTCGAGGACGAGGATGCGCGGCCGGCGGGCGAGGGCCTTGGCGAGCTCGACGAGCTGCTGCTGCCCCGGGTTCAGGTCGCCGACGCGCGCCGTGGGGCCGACGCCATCCAGCGCATCCGCGAGGCGGGCGAGCGCGTCGCGGGCGGTGGCGCGGACCTGGCGGTTGCGCAGCAGGCCGGCGACGGCGGGCTCGACGCCGAGGGCGACGTTCTGCTCGACGGTCAGCTCGGGCAGGAGGGTCAGCTGCTGGTAGACCGCAGCGATGCCGAGGCCGGCGGCGTCGGCGGGCGACGCGATCCGCACCGACTGCCCGTCGATGGTGATCTCGGCGCCGTCGGGGGCGACGACGCCGGTCAGGACCTTGTTCAGGGTGCTCTTGCCGGAGCCGTTGGGCCCGAGCAGTCCGTGGACCTCGCCGCGGTCGGCCGTGAGGCTCGCGCCGTCGAGCGCACGGACGCCGCCGTAGCGCTTCCGGACGCCGCGCATCTCGAGGATCGCCACGTCTGCGCCTTCCTTCCTGGGTGGTGCGGGAACCGGTCCGGGGGCGGGCACGTGGCCCGCCCCCGGGCCGATCGGTCACTTGAAGAAGTCGGCGACCGCGTCGCGCGTCAGCACGTCGTCCATGACGTAGGCGTCACCGAACTCCGCGATGGCCTCCCAGTGCTCAGCGAAGTTGTCGCTGGTCACGACGGGCGGCGTCGGGAGCGTGAGGGTGTTGCCGTCGAGGACGCCGTCCTTGAAGGACTTGCCCTGGAGCAGCGCGACGGCGACGTGCACGGCAGTGCCGGCGGTGCCGGGCGGGTTCACGACGCCGATCGACTCGTAGCCGTCGGCGCTGAGCTCGTCCCACATCCGCATGTAGCCGCCGCGGGCCTCACCCGAGACGAAGATCTGGTCGGTCTTGCCGGCCGCCTCGATCGCGCGCAGCACGCCCTGCGCCATGCCGTCCTGCGTCCAGACGCCGTCGATGTCCGGGTACGCGGCGAGCAGGTCGGACATGACCTGCTGGCCCGTCGCCTGGTCCCAGCCGCCGTCGGCGACGGTGAGGACCTCGACACCGGCCTCCTCGAAGGCGCTCTCCGCGGTGGCCCAACGGACCTCGTTGGCCGGGTGACCGGAGATGCCGTTGACGACGACGATCTTGCCGCCCTCGCCGACCTGCTCCGCGAGCCACTCGCTCGACGGCCGGGCCCACTCGCCCTGGTCGATGACGACGTTGGTGACGCTCGGCTCGGTGACGGCCTGGTCGACGGCGAGGACAACGATGCCCTGGTCGGTGGCCTCCTTGAACACCTCGTTGAGCGCGGTCTCGGACGACGGGTCGACGATGATCGCGTCGACGCCGCGGTTGATGAGGTTGCGGATCTGCTGGATCTGGCCGTTGGTGTCGGTGTCCGCGTTCTCGAGCACGAGCTCGTCGAGCACGCCCTCGGCCTCGTACTCCTCGAAGACGCTCGTGACGTCGTCCACCATCTGCGTCCGGTACTCGCTGCCGATGAAGGCGTTGCTGAGACCGATCGTGAACGGCCCCTCGCCTCCGGACGTCTCGCCTTCCTCGGAGCTGCCGGAGCACCCGGCCAGCGCGAGGCTCGCCACACCGAGGGCAGCCACCCACGGGACAGCTCGCTTGAGCATCGTTCCTCCTCGAACTTCTCTCCGCCTGCTTCTTCTCAGTGTGAGCAGAACGCGGGGATCGTAACACCCACCTGGCGGTCTGATGCAAGCCGCCGGAACGCCCTGATCGCGGCGAGAAGGGTGGCCGACCAACGAGGGCGCCTGGGATGTCCGAAGCGCGCGCGTTCGACCTGCGGTGCCCGCGCTCCCATCGCGGTGGGGCGTGAACCAGATCACACCCCGGACGCGCGCGCGGGGGCGCACGCATGCCGACCGGGCAGACGCGGGCCAGGTCGCGCGGGCCAGGCAGACGCCAGGTCGCGGGCTGCGCCGCGCGGCGTCAGTCCTGGGCTGGGAGCGAGCCCGCCTCGGCGAGTGCGCCGTCGAGCGAGCCGACGGCGTCGATGGCGAGCTCGGCGACACCGACGAGCACGCCGTGCCCGTGCGAAGGCCCGAGGAGCCGCGGGACGTGCGGGATGCGGCCGGACAGCCGCTCCTCCAGGCGCGGGATGAGCAGGTCCGCCGAGCCGCCGATACCGCCGCCGAGCACCACGGCGCCCGGGTCGAGCACCGCGGCCACGTTGGCGAGCGCCAGCGCGAGCTCGTCGCAGATCTCGTCGACGAGCCCCGTCGCGACGGGGTGGCCACGACGGGCCATCTCGAAGACGGACGCGGCGGTGAGGGGACCGGCGACCTCGTCCGCGAGGCCCAGCTCGCGCGACCGGCGCGCGATGCCCTCCGCGCCGACCCGGCTCTCGATGTCCCCGAAACCGGCGTACGTCTGCCGGAGCGAGCTCGTGCCGAGCAGCATGTAGCCGATCTCGCCGGCGGCCGCGGTGTGCCCGCGATACAGGGCCCCACCTGCGATGACGCCCGCCCCGATGCCGTTACCGAGGTTGAGCGCGACCATGGCCGCGGTGCCGCGCGCCGCGCCGTGGCGGTGCTCGGCGATGGCCAGGGCGTTGGCGTCGTTCTCGGCGACGACCGGCAGGTCGCACGCCGTGCGCAGCACCCGCGCCAGGCCGACCTGGCGCCAGCCGAGCACCGGCGCCCAGTCGACCACTCCGTCCGGGGTGACGACGCCCGGCACCCCCACACCGACGGCGATCACCGCGCGTCGGCGGGCACGTGCGGACGCGAGCAGCCCGAGCGCGACGTCCCGCACCTGGTCCAGCCGCTGGCGCGGGCCGGCGCCGTCGGGCACCGGCTCCTCCACGAGTGCGGTCACGCCGCCCGTCAGGTCGACGAGGGCGCTACGGGTGACCTGGGAGCCGATGTCGACAGCCGCGACGTACGCCGCCTGCTCGTTGAACCGGACCACCATCGACGGCCGTCCGCGCCCCGTCGTCGCCGTGCCCACCGAGACGATGAGCCCGCGCTCGAGGAGCGAGGTGGTGAGGCGGTTCACGGTGGCCGGGGACGCGCCGATCCGCTCGACGAGCTCCGACCTGGGCAACGGACCCTCGGCCCGCAGCACCCGCAGGATCACGTCCCGGTTGTGCCGGGACATCGACGTCGCCGAGAGCGAGTGGTCGCGATCCACGGGACACCCCCTGATGCCGGGACGGGTCGGGCCCGTCGGTTGGACATTCTGTCGGCTGCGCGCTCTAGACTATCGCTCACTCTAAGCAAAAGTGGGAGCCATGACACTCGCCGACGCCGTTCTCTACGCGGGCTGGACCGCAACTCCGCCCCCTCCCGACGCCCCAGCGTCCTGGATCGACCTCCGCCGCGCCAGCACTGACGGCGCCGGTCCCCTGGTCGGCGTCGACGTCGGGGGGACGAAGGTGCACGGCGCAGCCTGGGCGCGCGACGGCGCGGCGCTGTCCGAGGCGGCCGCGTCGACCGAGCCATCCGGGGGGCTCGCCGCGGTAGACCAGATCGCCGCGCTCGCCACGGGCCTCGGCCGGGGGCGACGCCCATCGGCCGTCGTGCTCGGCGCGGCCGGCATCCCCCAGCCCGACGGCACGCTCGCGCACGCTCCGAACCTGCCAGGCTGGGATGCGCTCGACGTCCCCGCGGCGCTGTCGGCGAGGCTGGGCGCTCCTGTGGTGATCGAGAACGACGTCGCCCTGGCGGCGTGGGGCGAGCACCTGTGGGGCGGGGAGGCCGACCTCGCGTTCATCGCCCTCGGCACGGGCATCGGCGTCGGGATCGTGCAGGGCGGGCGGCTCCTGCGGGGGGCGACAGGCGGCGCCGGCGAGGTCTTCGACCTGCCGCTGGTGACCGGCAGCGCCGTGCCCGGTGCGCGGACGCTCGAGGACGTGGCCTCGGGCCCGGGCCTCCAGCGCGAGTACGCCGCCCGGGCGGGTGCGGCTGACGGAGGCGCCGGGGCTGGCGGGGGCGGTGCGGGCGGTGCGGACGCCGGGGCCGGTCGGAGCGGTGCGCTGGCCGCGACGCGCGACGTCCTCGCCCGCGCGCAGGACGACCCAGCCGCGGAGGAGGCGGTGACCGCCGTCGCCGCCGCCGTCGCCCACCTCGTCGTCTCGATCCGCTGCCTGCTCGACCCCCGGATCATCGTGCTCGGCGGCGGGCTCGGGTCACGTACCGAGATCGTCGACGCCGTGCGTCGCCAGCTCGGCGCGGGGGCCCACCGCCCCGTCGACGTGCGCGTCAGCCGGCTCGGCCCGCGCGCCGCGACCGTGGGCGCGCTGGGCCTCGCCCACGCCCGCGCCACGGCGCGCCTCTGAGCGCGAGCGACGACGCCGCGTCCGCCGAAGGGTTCCTACCGATATCCGGTAGGAAACCTTCACCGTGCCGGGAGACGGCGCGCCGGGCGCCGCGGCGTCAGGGGTGAGAAGGCTGTGCGTCGCCTGGCGGTGCGAGGCCTTCCCCGCTGCCGGGCGGCAGGCCCGCGCGCCGGGCGGCGCGACGGCGGCGGAAGCGCAGGATGCGCCACAGCGCGAAGCCGATGGCGATGAGGACCAGCACCACCAGCACCGGGACCAGGATCGCGAGGATGGTCACGGTCGCGGACGTGACGTCCTCGGCGGCGGAGACGAACGGCGTCCCCAGGCCGAAGGTGCCCGCATTGACGATCGGGCGGCTCAGGGCCTTGCCCGCGTGCACGGTCCCCGCGAGCGCGACGCCGATGGCGGCGCCCACCCAGGGGTTGTCGCGCCACCAGTCGGACTGCTCGATCTGCTGCGCGCCCGACGCCGCCGCGAACATCACCCCGCCCATGAGCGGGCGCACGGCGGTCTGCAGCACGTCGGAGACGTGGTCGACGCCGGGCACCTTGTCGAAGACGACGTCCGCGACGAGCAGCGCCATGCCGACGCCGATGGCCCACCAGGACGAGATCCAGTCGAGGCTCGGCGGCAGGTCGAGCAGGTTCGTGAACCGGTCGAGCATCCCGACCAGCACGAACGGGATGAACGCGTTGAGCCCGGCGGCCGCGGACAGTCCCGCGCCGGTGAGTGCGGCGAGCATCGGCGCCTCCCTTCGGCTGCGGTCAGGCTAGCGGTGGGCGCGCGTCAGCTGCCCGACGTCGCGCAGTCGCCGCCGGAGGGGAGCACGCGGATGTCGGTGCCGACGTGGCTGGTGGTCGTCGTCGGCTCGGTGCCGTCCGTGTAGACGAGGGTCGCGCCGCGCGCGGTGCCCTCGGTGCTCGGCCCCGCGGTGCGCACCGGCACCTCGAGCGTGCGCTGCGACGGATCCACGAGCCAGCCGTCCGGGGCGGGCTCGACCTCGAGGTTCATGCCCGCCTCGAGATCCACCCGGATCACCTGGACGGGCCGGTCGAGCGCGTTGTCGAGGCCCTCGAGCACGAGGGTCGCGGAGCCGTCCGGCCGCGCCACGACGCAGAGCTCCTCCGGCGCTCCGCTCACCGTGAGCGGCCCTGAGTCGCCGCCGCATGCCGCGAGCATCCCTACGAGCGCACCCGCGGCGGCGAGCACCACCGCGCTGCCCGTCCGACGACGTCGTCCGCCCATCCGCGCCTCCCCCTGCACCCGGCGCGGAGCATCACCGCGCTGGGCCCAGTGTGGCGGCCCTCGCACCGCCAGAGGGCGGAATCGGCACGCGACGCGCACCCTCGAGCCCGCCTTCGGAGAGTTCGTCACGCACGGCGACGCGAACTCTCCGGCGGGACCCGCACAAGCCCGTGACCGGCCGCGGCGCCGCGCCTAGCCTGCCGAGATGACGGACCTTCGCGGCCAGATCGGCCACCACTACGAGGCGCAGATCGACGAGGACGCGCGGCTGCGCTCCGGCATCGGGCGGCTGGAGCTCGAACGGGTGCGCGAGATCGTGCGGCGGTCGCTGCCGGCCGCGCCCGCGCGGGTGCTCGACGTCGGCGGCGCGACCGGCGTGCACGCCGAGTGGCTGCTCGCCGACGGGCACGAGGTGCACCTGGTCGACCTGCTCCCCTCGCACGTCGCGCGCGCCCGCGAGCGCCTGGGCGGGGCGGCGGGCTTCTCCGCGGAGGTGGCCGACGCGCGGGCGCTGCCGGTCGCGGACGCGAGCTACGACGTCGTGCTGCTGCTGGGGCCGCTGTACCACCTGCAGGAGGCGCCGGACCGCGCGGCGGCCTGGCGGGAGACGGTGCGCGCGGTGCGGCCGGGCGGAGCGGTGATCGGGATGGCGATCTCGCGGTTCGCCTCGGTGTTCGACGGGCTCGCCTGGGGGTCGCTGTTCGACCCGGAGTTCCGGTCGATCGTGGAGGCGGACCTGGCCACGGGCCGGCACGAGAACCCGGAGCGCGACCCGCGCTGGTTCACGACGGCGTACTTCCAGCGGCCGGACGAGCTCGCGGCGGAGGCGGCGGCCGCCGGGCTGGAGGGCGTCGAGGTGCTCGGCGTGGAGGGCATCGCGGGCTGGATGCGCCACCTCGGGCCGCGGATGGACGACGACGCCGGCCGGGAGACGCTCCTGTGGTCCGCGCGCGCCGTGGAGAGCGAGCCGAGCGTGCTCGGGCTGAGCCCGCACCTGCTGGCGGTCGGACGGCGGCCGGTCGGCTGAGCCGCGAGCCTACGATGGCGGTCCGTGGAAGCCTGGGGCGCCGACCTGTACGGACAGCCGTGCCGCGCCTGCGGCTGGTCATGGGAGACAGAGCCTGCCGACGCCCTCGCGTACGTGCGCGGGCTGCCGGGCGTGATCGAGGCCCTCATGGCAGGGCGGACCGGCCAGGAGCGGGGCGCGGGTCTGGCCTGGTCCTCCGGCGAGTACGTCTGCCACGTCGGGGACAACCTGCGGCTGTGGGCCGAGCGGGTGGCCGGTCGCCTGGCGGGCGACGACGGCGTCGTCGGCGGCTACGACCCCGACGAGCTCGCGCGGGCGAGGCGGTACGAGCAGGTACGCCTGGCGGCCGCGCTGTGGTCGCTGCGGCGGGCGGCCGAGGACTGGGTGGCGGTGATGGAGCTGGCGCTCGCGCGGGGGCTGGTGCTGACCCACGCGACGCGAGGCGCGCAGGCAGCGGCCGACGTCGCCCGCAACAACGCCCACGACGCGCACCACCACGTCTGGGACATCGGGCGGTGCCTCGCCGGTGGCGGGCCGGTGGCGACCGCGCCGTAGCGCGGCGAGCCGTCAGTCCTGCGCCGGGCCGGGCTCGGGTTGCGGCTCGGACTGCGGCGCAGCGCCACCGGCGAGCGGTGTGGGGACCGGCGCCGTCGCCGTCCGACGCGCGAGCACCGTCACCATCAGCGCGACGCCCCAGGCGATGGCGAGCCAGCCGCCCGTCGTGCCGAGGCTGCCGTTGTGGTCGGGGAACGCGATGGACGTCGCCCCGAACCAGCCCGCCGAGAGCGCGGCGCTCGACGCCGGGAGCCACGCGCCGCGCGTCCGGAGCATGGCCAGCGCTGCGACCAGGAGCGTGGCCAGGGCGAACGCGGCGTGCGCGGGCCAGTGGTCGAGGTTCTGCGTGACGTCGGAGGACACGGTGGGGTCGCGGAAGGCGTTCACGGCCTGGCTGGCGATGGCAATCGCCGGTAGGAGCCCGGCGAGCACGACGACGGCGACCGGCGCGTCTCGGCGCGTGAGCTTCCGCTGCGGGCTGGGCGGGAGGGCGGGCGAGCCGTGGAGCGCGCGCACAGCGGCGACGAGCCCGACGGCGAGGGCGGCCGGGACGAGGTGTCCGAGCTCCGGCGCCGCGGCCGCACCGAGCGCCAGGGCGACCGCGGTGACGAGGATCTGCTGCGCGGCGGCGTCGTGCTGCGGGCGGAACGCGAGGACGACTGTCGGGACGCCGAGCAGGACCGTGTAGAGGAGCCCCCAGCTCGTCTCGATGAGGTACGCGTTGTAGAAGTCCTCGAGCGGGACCAGGGGAACCGTGAGGTCGATGATCCCCATCAGCCCGATGAGCCAGACGAGGACGCCGAGTGCAGCGAGGGCCGGGGCGGCTGCGCGGGCGTAGGGGGAACGCTGGGGGACTCTTCCTGTGGAGTGCACATGCTCATCCTGCCAACCACCCGTCGATGGCCCGGCGCGCAGCGACGGCGATTTCGTGTCGCATCTCTTCATCGGCGACGCGCTGCGGTCGCTAGGGTATCGCCGTGCCGCCATACCAGGCTGGGGGAGAAAATGACGCAGGACAAAGCGTTCGTCGTGATGCAAGTGGGCGAGAAGGACAGCATCGAACGTCGTCGTGCTGACGACATCTACAACTACATCGTTACGCCCGCGCTCACCGAGTTCGGCATCACGCCGTACCGGGCCGACCTCGACCCTTCCCCGGGCGGAATCACGGCCAAGATGCTCTCCGAACTCATTAACAGTCGCCTGATCATCGCCGACCTCACCGGTCGGAACCCAAACGTCTTCTACGAACTGGGCATCGTGCATGCATTTGCGAAGCCTCTCATAAGCGTTGCAGAGGCGGTGACCGACCTACCCTTCGACACTAAGGACGAACGCGTCATTGAACTCGGGATGTGGGGGGAGGCCGGCTTGACGTACGTGCAAGGAGAGCAGGCGAAGCAATCGCTACGCGAGAGCCTCAAGATCGTGCTTGCCGAGGGCTACACTCCACCCTCGCCACTCCGCGACCTCGCTGCGAACCGTTCCATTGACGAACTGGCGCCGGAGAACCCCGTCGCCGCGGAACTCGCTCAGATGAGAGCGACGCTCGACGAGTTGCGGCACAGAGTAATGCCTCGACCGAGCATTCCTCAGAATGTACGCGAAGACCTCAAGGTGCTCCGAGAAACGGTCGAGCGCAACCTCGACGCATTGGAGGAGTGGGAGCTGGACGCGCTTTGGAACGAGCGGACGAGCGCGAACCAAGACCAATGGGCCACAGAAATGCGGGAGAAGTGGAGCCCGCCCGCCGAGCCTGTGAGCAGTGATCCGTGGGCGACGCCTCCGTCACCCGGCACAAACCCCTTTGTCGACGAGCCGCCGTTCTGACGCTGGCCCACCTCCTACCGCACTGGGTCGCTGGGGTTCAAGTTCACATGTGGCGCTTTGCGTCGGCATAGGTCTCGCCAATGTGGACCGACAACGCGAATTCGACCCGGGTCGGACCAAACAGCAAGCGGCCGGCCTCCACAGCCGAGTCACGCAGTGCCTGAGCGGCGTCCTCGGCGACCCCGCCTGGAGAGTGCACCAGAAGCTCGTCGTGGAGGAAGAAGACCAGGTGGGGGCGGCCCGGGATCGTCAGGAGGCGGCGGCGTAGGGCGGCCATCCAGCACAGGGCCCACTCCGCCGCGGTTCCCTGGACGATGAAGTTCCTGGTGAAGCGGCCCCAGTCGCGTCGCGCCGACCGCGCCGCGCGCGCGTCCTCCGGGCCCGCACCCTCGACCGACGCGGCCGCGACCAGGTCCTGCCACCGCTGCGAGGGGAGTGGTGACGAGCGGCCGAGCCACGTCGTCACCACCTCGCCGCGCTCCCCCGCGCGTGCCGCGGCCTCGACCATCGCGATGGCCCGCGGGAACGCCCGCTCCAGCCTGGGCATGAGCGCCGCAGAGTCGCCCGTCGTGGCGCCGTACATCGCGCCCAGCATCGCGACCTTGGCCTGTTTGCGGTCCGCGACCACGCCCGCGTCGACGAAGCCCTGGTAGAGGTCCGCGTGGCGGCCGGCGCGGGCCATCGCCTGGTCGCCTGACATCGCCGCCAGGACGCGCGGTTCGAGCTGCGCCGCGTCGGCCACCACGAGCTTCCAGCCCGGGTCCGCGACCGCCGCACCCCGCACCGCCGCGGGGATCTGCAACGCGCCGCCACCACTTGTGGCCCACCTCCCAGAAACCACGCCACCTGGGACGTAATCTGGGCGAAAGCGACCACCCGAGACCCACGTCTCGAGCCAGGCCCACCCGTTCGCGGTGTACAAGCGCGAGAGGCGCTTGTATTCGAGCAATTGCTCGACTATCGGACCGCCGTGGTCGCGCAACTCCCAAGAACGGGTGCTGGAGACCTCTATCCCTGCACGTCGGAGGCCGTTCAGCAGCTCGGCGCTACTGTCGAGATTCAGAGTCGGCTGACCGAGGGCCTCGCGCACTTCTCGAGACAATCTCTCCAGGCGCTCCGGACGGCCCCCTCCCGCGGGCCGCTCGCCCAGGATCTCCGTGAGGATCCGGTCGTGCGCCTCCGCGCTCCACGGGAGCCCGTCGTGGGTCATCTCCGCGGCGATCAGCGCGCCCGTGGACTCCGCCGCGAGCAGCAGCCGGAGCCGTCGCGGCGCCTGAGACCCGGCCACCGCATCGAGCTGCAGCCGCAGCTCCCCCACCACGTCCAGAGGCTCCTCAACGGCCGGTCCGGCGTCCTCGTCGTCGAACAGCGTGGCCGTCCGAGCACCAGGCGAGGCCTCCGCGGCGCGCGGCGCGTCCCACGGGCCACGCGGCGCAGCGGCTAGCGCAGACCCCGCGCAGAACGCACTCCCCCGCAGGATCGCGTGGCAAAGCCGCAGGTCATGGGCACGTTCCACCCTCACACCAGCCGCCAGGAGCGCCGGGTACCGACGCGCGGTGTCGTCCCACACCCAGCGCGGCCGCGCCGCACGCTCCTTCGCCAGGACGGCCTCAGCCGCACGCTCGGCGGGAACGGACTCGCGCGCGAGGGGCGCGCCGTCGTCCGTGGCGTCCTGGAGGACGAGCCACCCGCGTCGAGCGGCGTCGTCGTACAGCAGGGCCAGGGACACGGTCCATCCTCGCGCCCGCCCCCGACATCGGGCCCCGCGACACCCGCGCCCGCCGACGCCGGGTCCCCGCACCCGAGACCCGACGACCGGTTTCGCAGATCGACTTGACCCTGACGCAGCGTCAGGCCCGCATGCTCGCCGACATGACCACTCCGACACCCACCCAGCACGCCATCCAGGTGCGCGGCCTCACCAAGTCCTTCAAGGACGTCGAGGTCCTCCGCGGCGTCGACCTCGACGTCCCACCGGGCAGCATCTACGCCCTGCTCGGCTCCAACGGCGCCGGCAAGACCACGACCATCCGCATCCTCGCCACGCTCCTGCGGCCCGACGGCGGCACCGCCGTCGTCAACGGCCACGACGTGACGACCCAGGCTCACGACGTCCGCGCCTCGATCTCGTTGACAGGCCAGTTCGCCGCCGTCGACGAGATCCTCACCGGACGCGAGAACCTCACGCTGGTCGCCCGGCTCCGCCACCTGCCGAACCCCGGCGCCATCGCCGACGACATGCTCGCCCGCTTCTCCCTCACCGACGCCGGCAACCGCCGGGCGGGCACCTACTCGGGTGGCATGCGGCGGCGGCTCGACATCGCGATGAGCCTGGTCGGCAACCCGCCGATCGTGTTCCTCGACGAGCCCACCACCGGGCTGGACCCGCAGGCGCGCCTGGAGGTGTGGGCCGCGGTCCGCGAGCTCGCCGCCCGCGGCACCACCGTCCTGCTCACCACCCAGCACCTCGACGAGGCCGAGCAGCTCGCCGACCGGATCGCCATCCTGCACGAGGGCCGGATCCTCGTGGACGGCACCCTCGCCGAGCTCAAGCAGCTCCTGCCGGCCGCCACCGTCGAGTACGTCGAGAAGCAGCCGACGCTCGAGGACGTCTTCCTCACGCTCGTCGGCGCCCCGACCGGCGCCCCGACCCCGACCCCCGCCAAGGAGACCCGATGACCGCCCACACCTACGCCGACACCGCGGCCCTCACCGGCCGCTCGCTGCGCCACATCGCCCGCAGCCCGGACACGATCATCACGACGGCCGTCACGCCGATCGCGATGATGCTGCTCTTCGTCTACGTCTTCGGCGGCGCGATCGACACGGGCGCCACCGCCGAGCCCTACGTCACCTACCTGCTGCCCGGCATCCTGCTCATCACCATCGCGTCGGGCATCGCGTACACGGCCTACCGGCTGTTCATGGACATGGACAAGGGCATCGTCGAGCGGTTCCAGTCCATGCCGATCGCGCGCTCCGCGGTCCTGTGGGCGCACGTCCTGACGTCGCTGGTCGCGAACCTGATCTCCCTCGTCATCGTCGTGCTCGTCGCCCTGGCCATGGGGTTCCGGTCCGGCGCGGGCGTCGGGGCGTGGCTCGCCGTCGTCGGGATCCTCGTGCTGTTCACGCTCGCCCTGACCTGGCTGGCCGTCGTCGCCGGCCTGTCCGCGACGAGCGTCGACGGCGCCAGCGCGTTCTCCTACCCGCTGATCTTCCTGCCGTTCATCAGCTCGGCGTTCGTCCCGACGGCGTCCATGCCCGGCCCGGTGCGGTGGTTCGCGGAGAACCAGCCGGTGACCTCGATCGTCGACGCGATCCGCAGCCTGCTCACCCAGCAGCCGGTCGGCAACGACGCGTGGATCGCGCTCGCCTGGTGCGTCGGCATCCTCGCCGTGGCGTACGGGCTCGCCGTCGCCGCTTACCGGCGCAAGGTCGCCTGAGCCCGGCCCGGACTGACCCGGCCCGCGCCGTGTCAGTCCGGGCCAGACCGAGAGAGGATCACCCCATGCTCACGATCGGCGAGCTCGCCACGTACGCCGGCGTCACCGTGCGCACGGTCCGGCACTACCACCAGGTGGGGCTGCTGCCCGAGCCCGAGCGCGACGCCTCCGGCTACCGACGCTACGGCGCGACGGCCGTCGTGCAGCTCAATCCGCATCCGCACCCTCGCCGACGCCGGCGTGCCCCTCTCACAGATCGCCCAGATGCTCGACGCCGACGAGGAGACCTTCGCCGCCGCCGTCCACCGGATCGACGCCCGCCTGCGCGCCGAGGTCCAGCGCCTGCAGACCAGCCGGCGGCAGATCGCCCAGCTCGCCGCCGGCGAGAGCCTCGCCCTGCCGCCCGAGGTGACCGCCTACCTCGACCGGCTCCGCGCGCTCGGCGTCTCCGAACGCATGGTGACCAGCGAGCGCGACGCGTGGATCCTCGTCGCCGCTCGCTGGCCGGACAAGGTCCGCGAGTGGATGCCCGCCAAGATCGCGGAGCTCGAGGACCCGCGCGTCGTCCGTCTCTACCGGCTGCTGTCTCAGGTGTTCGACAGCGACGACGCGGACGAGGCGATCATGCGCGAGATCGCCGACCTGATGGCCGCGATGTTCGAGGAGGCGGAGGCGTCCGGCCGGTCCGACCTGGATCACGTGCAGGACGACGCCTCGTACGACCTGCTCGACTCCTTCGCCCTCGAGAAGGACCCGCGGTCGGCCCGACTCGCGGAGCTCATGCGCGAGCGCGGCTGGGACGGCTGGATCCGGCTCGAGCGCGTGGACGACAAGCGCCACTGACCCCCGGCACCGCGAACCCCCGCCTGCGAACCCCGGCGAGCCTCAGGAGAACGACAGGACCAGGCCCACGAACCCCGCGGCCGACACGGACGCGCCCACCCAGTACGACGCCGGCTGCTCGTGGCCCTCCAGCCAGTGCGCGACCGGGATCGAGATCAGCGCCGCGACGGCCGTGAACGTCTGCGCGAGCCCCGGCTGCAGCGTCCGCAGGGCCCAGACCAGCGCCGTCACGCCCAGCACCGGGCCGACCAGCGCGTTCGAGCTCACCCAGAACAGCGCCGTGTCGGGCAGCCGCGAACCAAGCGACCCGAAGTCGTCCCGCTCGCGGTCACGGCCCGGCGCGAAGCCACCGGCCGGGCTCAGCACCGACCGGGCGCCCGCCATCCACCGCGACAGCACCCACACGACCACCCAGGCGGCGAGCGCGACCGCCAGGCCGCCGACCAGGCGGTCGAACGACGCCGACACCACCTGCTCGAGCGCCGGCCGCGCCCCCTGCCCGGTCTCCAGCGCGCGCTCCTGCATGTCCAGCAGCGCCTTGCGCGTGATGACCAGGCCGAGCCCCTGCGCGGCCGCGGCCAGCAGCGCCATCCCCATGCCGAGCGTCAGCCGCGGCGGCCGCCCGCCCTGCCGGATGAACGGCGCCAACCCGAGCACGACCCCGCCCAGCACGACGACGGCCGCGACCGCCGACTCCAGGGAGATCTGGTCGGAGAACCACAGCCACGCCGTCGCGCCGGCGACCAAGGCCGCCGTCGTCTCCACGACCAGCGACGCGAGGGGCGCGCCCAGCAGCGGGAGGGCGCGGTAGAGCGCCACGCCGCCGACGCCGAAGCCGACGACGCCGGCCAGGAGCAGCAGGCCCGTCTCCTCGCCGAACCCCTGCCCCAGCGCGAGCGACGCCACACCCAGCACCGCCGTCGCGAGCGCGAGCCGCCAGGCGTTCGCCTTGACGAAGCCGACCAGTCGGATGGCTCGGCGCGCGGCGACAGAGGTGACGCCGAAGAACAGCGCTGAGACGATCCCGCCGATCATGCCCCGATCATGCCGGAAACCTCGGCCCGCAGACCCAGGACGAGCTCGCTGACCTGGTCGGGTGTCACGCGGGCGAGGGCCTGCCGGTTGAGCAGCAGCGCGGGTGGCGCGTCGCACATCCCGATGCAGTTGGCCCACGACAGGGTGAACAGGCCGTCCGGCGTCGTCTCCCCGAAGGAGATGCCGAGCTCGTGCTCCAGGCGCGCGGCGATCGCACCCATGCCGGCCATCGCGCACGAGATGGTGCGGCACAGGTGGATCACGTGCGTGCCCGTCGGCGTCGTGTCGAGGAAGTGGTAGAAGGTCACCACCCCCTGCACGTCCACCGGCGGGATGCCCAGCCGGTCCGCGACCACCTGCATCGCGACGTCGCTGATCTGCCGCCGCTGCTGCCGCAGCGCCTGCAGGATCGGGATCAGCGCGCTCCGGTCGTCCCCGTACTCGGCCACCAGGTCGTCGATGGCCTCGATGAGACCGGCGTTCGCGGCCTCCACCTCGGCGGGAAGGGTGATCATCGGGCACCCCCGTTCGTCGGCGCGTTCGTCGTGGCGTTCGTCGTGGCGGGCACGGTCATCGACGGCGTCGCGATGAACGCCCCGCGCGGCGTGTAGGTGGTGTGCAGCAGGTGGTGGCTGGTGTGGCCGCACGGGCCGTCGGTGAGGAACTCCTCGTAGACCCGCAGCACGGCCGGGTTCTCGTGGCTCTTGCGCACGCGCCCGGTCTCGCCGTACCGCGCGTCCTCCCCGTAGATGGCCTTCGCGCGGGCGGACCGGATCTCCTTCGACGTCGGGATGGGCTGGCCGCCGCCGCCCAGGCAGCCGCCCGGGCAGGCCATGAACTCGATGAAGTGGCACTCGCTGAAGCGCCCGCCCGCCTTGATGTCCTCCATCACCTTCTGCGCGTTCGCGGTCCCGTGCACGACGGCGAGCTTGAGCGTCACCCCGCGCAGCCAGTCCCAGTCGGGCACCAGGTGGGCCAGCAGCGGGGGCACCGGGCCCAAGGTGTCCGGCAGCGTGATCTCCGCGTACCGGGTCTCCTCGAACCCGCGCACCGGCGTGATGTCGGCGTGGTCGAACAGGTCCTCGACCTTGCCGCCGGTGACCAGCTCGACGACGGTGCGCAGCGCGGCCTCCATGACGCCGCCCGTCGCGCCGAAGATGACGCCGGAGCCCGACGCCGTCCCGAACGGGTCGTCGAAGTCGCTCTCGGGCAGGTCCGGCAGCCGGATGCCGAGTTCGCGGATCATCCGGCCGAGCTCGCGCGTGGTGAGCGAGACGTCGACGTCGGGGAAGCCCGAGTCCGTCATCTCCGGCCGGTGCGCCTCGAACTTCTTCGCCGTGCACGGCATGAGGGAGACCGAGACGACGTCGGCCGGGTCCAGGCCGTTCTTCTGGGCGTACCAGGTCTTGATGAGCGCGCCGAACATCTGCTGCGGGCTCTTGCAGCTCGACAGGTTCGGCGCGAACTCCGGGTACTTGTGCTCGAGGTACTTGATCCAGCCCGGCGAGCACGACGTGAACTGCGGCACGGGCCGGCCGTGGTCGCCGAGGACGAGGTTCTCGTAGAGCCGCACCAGCAGCTCCGTGCCCTCCTCGATGATCGTCAGGTCCGCGCTGAAGTTCGTGTCGAAGACCTTGTCGAAGCCCAGCTCGCGCAGCGCCGAGTTGAGCTGCCACGTCACCGGCGTCCCCGGCGGCAGGCCGAACTCCTCACCCATCGCCGCGCGCGGGGCGGGCGCCGTCTGGATGACGACGTGCTTGGTGGGGTCCTCGATGGCGCGCCAGACGTCGTCGGTGTTGTCGACCTCCTGGAGCGCGCCCGTCGGGCAGCGGTTGATGCACTGGCCGCAGTTGATGCAGACGACGTCGCTGATCGGCAGGGTCAGGTAGGGCGACATCGTCGTGGAGTCGCCGCGGCCGATGACGCCGAGCGCGCCCACGCCCTGCAGCTCCGCGCACGTGCGGATGCAGCGCAGGCAGTGCACGCACTTGTTCATGTCCCGCCGGATCGACGGCCCGAACGTGTCGAACAGCCGGGTGGGCTCGGTGCGCTGGCCGAACCGGAAGTGGTCGCTGCCGTACTCCGCGGCGAGGTCCTGCAGCTCGCAGTTGCCGTTGCGGCCGCAGGTCTGGCAGCTGCCGCAGTGCTCGGCCAGCATCAGGTCGACGATCGTCTGCCGGGCCTGGCGCACGCGCCGGCTGTACGTCTGGATCTCGATCGGCGTCGTGATCGGGTAGGCGCAGCTCGCCTGCAGGGCCCGCTGCCCGGTCACCTCCACCACGCAGATGCGGCAGACGCCGACGTCGGGCAGGTCGGGGTGGTGGCAGAGCGTCGGGATGCGGCGGCCCGCCTTCTCCGCCGCCTCGAGGATGGTCGAGCCGACGGGCACCTCGACCTCGTGGCCGTCGACGGTGACGGTGACGGAGGTGCTGGTGACCGCGGGGCCGCCCGGCATGCCGGGGGTGCCGAGGCGCAGGGTCGTGGTCATCGGTTCGTTCCTTCCGCGCTCACCGGGCCGCTCATCGGGCACCGACGGGGATGTGGCCGAGGACCTCGGACCGGTAGTTCTCGATGATCGACAGGAGCACGTTGGGGGCGGCCTGCCCGAGGCCGCACTTCGACGCGATCCGCATCGTCTGGCCGAGGCTCACCATGTCCTCGAGCTGCTGCACCGTGAGCTCGCCGCGGCGTAGCGCCCGGATGCCCTCGAGCAGCTTGACGTTGCCGACCCGGCACGGGGTGCACTGCCCGCACGACTCGTTGGCGAAGAACCACTGCAGGTTCTCGGCCACCTCCAGCAGGTCCCGCCACGGCCCGACGACGATGACGGCGCCGCCCGTGGACACGTCCTCGTAGCTGATGGCGCGGCCGAAGTCGCGCGCCGGGACGCACGTGCCCGCCGCACCGCCGACGATCGCCGCCTTGGCGTCGTGGCCGCCCGCGGCCTCGATGACCTCGGCGATGCTCACGCCGAGGGGGAACTCGTAGACGCCGGGGCGCTGGACGTCGCCGGAGACGCTGAGCAGCTTCGGGCCGGTCGACCGGTCGGTGCCGATGTGCGCGAACCAGTCCGCGCCGCGGGCCAGGATCGCCGCGGCCCACGCGAACGTCTCGACGTTGTTGACGACCGTCGGGGCGCCGCGGAACCCGGAGACCACCGGGAACGGCGGCCGGTTGCGCGGCTCGCCGCGGCGGCCCTCGAGGCTCTCGATGAGCGCCGTCTCCTCGCCGCAGACGTACGCGCCCGAGCCGAGGTGAATGGTGATGTCGAACGCGAAGCCCGACCCTGCGACGTCGGGCCCCAGCAGGCCGGCCGCGCGCCGGCGCTCGAGGCACGCCTCGAGGTCGGCGAGCAGGTAGACGTACTCCCCGCGCAGGTAGCAGATGCCCTCGTGCGAGCCGATGGCGTAGCCCCCGATGGTCATGCCCTCGAAGACGAGGTCGGGCAGCTCGGCCAGGAGCACGCGGTCCTTGAAGGTGCCCGGCTCCCCCTCGTCCGCGTTGCACACGACGTACCGGACGCCGTCGGGCGCCACCGCCTCCGCGGCGAGCTGCCACTTGAGGCCGGTCGGGAAGCCTGCGCCGCCCCGGCCCTTCATGCCCGACTCGCGGATGGTGGCCACCACGCCCGCCGGGTCCAACGCCAGCGCGGCGCGGAGTCCTTGCTCGGCCTCGATCGTGGCGAGGGTCATCGGAGTTCGAACGCTCATCGGCGTCACCCCTGAGCTCGGAGGTTGCGCGGCGACTGTGACGCGCACCACGAACGTACGGGCGCATACACCCGGCCCGCCTGGGCCCTTTGGGCCCAATGTCTCCCCCGCGATGTGACCCCGGCCACACAACCGACTCCTGGCCCGTGCGGGCGGCGGCGAGGGTCAGCGGCGAGGGTCAGCGGCGGGCGGCGTCCTCGTGGATGGCGATGAACAGGGAGTACGGGACGCCGTCGGGGTCGGGGGTGCGGGAGGCGAACTCCTCCAGCAGCTCGCCGATCCGCCGGCCCAGCTCGGCGCGACCGGCCTCGTCGAGGCGCACGCCGAGGCGCCCGAGGGAGACGCTCTCCGGGTCGGCCTCGCCGAGCTCCTCGAGGAACGTCTCCACGAGCAGCCCGTTGAGCATCGGGCCAGCCTCGGTGCGCCAGGTCTTGCGCGTGGCCAGGTACGGGACCTCGCGCGCGCCGCGCGCGCCGCGCCGCTCGGGCTGCGCCGCGAGGAACCCGCGCTCGGCGAGCGTGCGCACGTGGTGGTAGACGGTGCCGGGGTCCCGGCGCAGGCGTGCGGCGATCTCGCGGTTGGTCAGCGCCTCGTCCAGGCACAGGCGCAGGATCCGCCACCGGACGACGGAGGCCAGGGCACGGGCGTCGGCGTCGACGTCGGCGTCACGCTCGAGGCCTCCGTCGGGGTCGTGATCGGTGACGCGGTCGGGGGCGCGGTCGTCGTCGGCCATGCCGCCATCTTACTGATTGACTTTCCCAAATCACCGGAGGATGCTCCTCGGGTGAGCATCCCCGACGGACCGGACGGTCGCGGCCCCGAGCCGCCGGAGGGCCACCGCGTCACGCTGCCCGACGGCGCCAACCCCGCCGCGCCCGCCCGACGCCGGTCGCTCGCCTTCCACCGCAACTTCCGTCAGCTGTGGATCGGCGACGCGTTCGGGCAGCTCGGGGCGCAGCTGGCGATCTTCGCCCTGCCGATCTACGCGGTGCAGACGCTCGCCGCGACCGAGCTCGAGATGGGCTTCCTCACGGCTGCCGAGACGGTGGCCTTCCCCGCCATCGGGCTGCTGGTCGGCGCCTGGGTGGACCGGATGAACAAGCGGCGCACGCTCATCGCCGCGGACCTCGTGCGCGCCGCCGCGCTCGCGGTCGTCGTGGTCGCCGGGCTCACCGGCCACGGGTCGGTGCCGCTGCTCATCGGCGTCGCCGTGGCGATGAGCTGCGCCTCCGTGTTCTTCGACGTCGCGCACCAGAGCTACGTGCCGGGGCTCGTCGGCCTCGAGCACATCGCCGAGGGGAACTCGAAGCTGCAGGCCACCCAGTCGGTGGCGATCGCCGTCGGGCCGGGCCTGGGCGGGCAGCTGCTGCGCGTGGTGACGGCGCCCGCGCTCGTCGCCGTCACTGTCGTCACCTACCTGGTCTCGGCGCTCGCCGTCGGGCGGATCCGGCACGACGAGACCCTGCCCCCGCGCGAGGAACGGCGGCCCCTGCGGACCGAGATCGCCGAGGGGCTGCGGTTCGTCCTGGGCCAGCCGCTGCTGCGCCGGATCGTCGCGTGCACGGGGCTGTCGAACCTCGCCGGCTCGATCAGCGGGGCGCTCATGGCGATCTACGCGCTGCGCGTCCTCGACCTCACCCCGGCGGCGTTCGGCGCCGTCGGCTCCGCGGGGGCGATCGGCGGCCTGGTCGGCGCCGTCGTCGCCGAGCGCCTGAGCCGGTGGATCGGCGAGGGCCGGGTCATCGCGCTGGCCGCCGCCGCGTGGCTGCCGGCGATGGCGCTCACCCCCCTCGCCCTGCCCCTGGCCGAGGCCGGCATCCCCGCGAGCGTGACGCTCGTCGTCGGCGGCGGCCTGCAGATGTTCTGGATCGTCGTCTACAACGTCGCGCAGGTGTCGTTCCGCCAGCGCCTGTGCCCGCCGGCGCTGCTCGGCCGCATGAACGCGTCCGTCCGGTTCCTCGTCTGGGGCGGCATGCCGCTCGGCGGGCTCATCGGCGGGTTCCTCGGCACGCACGTCGGCGTGGTCGAGACGCTCTGGATCGCCGTGGCCGGGACGGTCGTCGGGAGCCTGCCGGTCCTGCTCTCCCCGCTCGCCCGGATGCGCGACCTGCCCGGCGCCGCGCCGACGCCGGCCGCCTGAGCCCACCTGTTGACGCCCCGGGGCGGCGCCTCTAGTTTAGACAGGTCTAAACACGTTCACCGGCCGCCCGAGGAGGCGTCGTGACGGATCCCACCCCCACCCCCACCAGCACCGCGGCGAGCGCGACCACCGCCGCCACCGCCAGCGCGCTCCAGGTCGAGATGCACGGCATCGACGTCATCGCAGACGCCGACCGCAAGGGCAGGCCCCGCGACCTCTTCTGGCCGTGGTTCGCCGCCAACGTCTCCGTGCTGGGCATCAGCTACGGCGCCTGGGTGCTCGACTTCGGCATCTCGTTCGCGCAGGCGACGATCGCGAGCGTCGTCGGCATCGTGTTCTCGTTCCTGCTCTGCGGCTTCGTGGCGCTGGCGGGCAAGCGGGGCTCCGCACCGACCATGGTGCTCAGCCGTGCCGCGCTGGGGGTGCGCGGCAGCCGGGTCGCCTCCGCGCTGTCCTGGATCCTGACCGTGGGCTGGGAGACCGTGCTCATGGCGCTGGCGACGCTCGCGGTCGCGACCGTCGCCGGCAGCCTCGGCTGGGGCGACGGCGACGCGACCAAGGTGATCGCCCTCGTCGTCGTCGGCGCGCTCATCATCGCCGGCGGCATCTTCGGCTTCGACCTGATCATGCGGCTGCAGACGATCATCACGATCGTCACCGCGGTCCTGACGATCGGCTACGTCGCGCTCGTCGTCGACGAGATCGACCTCGACGCGGTCAGCGCGATCCCCGCCGGCTCCGCGCAGGCCTTCATCGGCGCGCTCGTCTTCATGATGACCGGCTTCGGCCTCGGCTGGGTCAACATGGCCGCCGACTACTCGCGCTACCTCCCGCGCCACACCTCCGGCCGCGGCGTCGCCGGCTGGACGACGTTCGGCGCGGCGCTCGCCCCGCTCTTCCTCATCGTCTTCGGCCTGCTCCTGGCGGGCTCCGACGACGACCTGCGCGTGGCGATCTCCGGCGACCCCATCGGTGCGCTCACCGAGATCCTGCCGACCTGGTACCTGATCCCGTTCGCGATCGTCGCCGTCTCCGGCCTCATCGGCGGCGCCGTGCTCGACATCTACTCCTCCGGCCTGGCGCTGGTCTCCACCGGCCTGCCGGTCAAGCGCCCGGTCGCCGCCGCCATCGACGGCGTGATCATGGTGCTCGGCACGATCTACATCGTCTGGGGCCCGGACTCGTTCTTCGGGATCTTCCAGGGCTTCCTCATCACCGTCGGCGTCCCGATCGCCGCGTGGGCGGGCATCATGCTCGCCGACGTCGCGATGCGCCGCCGCGACTACGACGAGGGCGACCTGTACCGGCACCACGGCCGCTACGGCGACGTGCCCGCCGTCCCGATGGCGATCCTCGCCACCGGCGCCGTCCTCGGCTGGGGCCTGGTCACCAACGGCTACGCGGAGTGGCTCGGCTGGCAGGGCTACCTGCTCGACGTCGTCGGGCTCGGTGGGCGTGAGGGCGACTGGGCGTACGCGAACCTCGGCGTCCTCGTCGCGCTCGCCTTCGCCTTCGTGGCGACGCTCGCCCTGCGCGCCGGCGCGGTGCGGCACCAGGAGGCGCTGCCCGCCTCGCCCGAGGTGGTCGTCGCCGAGGGCGCCCGCCCGCTGCTCGACGAGGGCGGCCAGTGATGAACGACCTCGCCGCGACCGCCGCGACCCTGCGGCCCGCCCCGAGCAGCGACCCGGCGCGGACGGTGCTCGCCGTCATCGACATGCAGAACGTCTTCGGCGAGCCGGGCAGCCCGTGGCTGACCCCGCGCTTCGCCGACGTCGTCGAGCCCGTCCGGCAGCTCGCCGAGGCGTACGGCGACCGGGCGGTGTTCACGCGCTTCGTCGCGCCGGACAGCCCCCAGGGCTCGTGGGTGCCCTACTACGAGGAGTGGTCGTTCGCCCTCCAGCCCCCGGACGCGCCGCTGTGGGACGTGGTGCCCTCCCTCGACGACGCCGCGGGGCCCGCCGAGCGGGCCGGCCGGGTGGTCTCCGCGACCACCTTCAGCAAGTGGTCGCAGCTGCGCCCGCTCGTCGGGCCGCACGGACGCCTCGTGCTCTGCGGTGTCAGCACCGACTGCTGCGTCATCTCCACGGCCCTGGCCGCGGCGGACGACGGCATCGAGGTGCTGGTCGTGGCCGACGCCTGCGCGGGCGTCGACGACGACTCGCACGCGAAGGCGCTGCACGTCATGAGCCTGTACGCGCCCCTGGTCCGGGTCGTCGACCTGGCCGAGGGCCTGGCGCTGGCACGGGAGGCCGAGCACCGGTGACCGGCACCCCGGGCCGGCGCGTCCGGCTCAAGCACGAGCGGATCTCGAGCGAGCTGGCGCGCGAGATCCGCTCGGGCCGGCTGCGGCGCGGCGCCCGGCTGCCCGGCGAGGTGGCGCTCGCCGAGCGCTTCGGCGTGAGCCGCACCACGGTGCGCGCGGCCCTCGCCGAGCTGAGCGAGGACGGGCTCATCGCCACCCGCACGGGCAAGGGCTCGTACGTCCTGTACGACGGCGAGCCGCTGGACAACCCGCAGGGCTGGGCGCGGGCGCTCGCCTCGCGCGGCGTGGACTCCCGCGTCCGGGTGCTGTCCGTGGTGGCGGGCCGCGCCCCGGAGCTCGCCGCGCACCTGCCCGACGGCGCGCGCGTCGTCGTCGTCGAGCGGGTGCGCGAGCTCGCCGGCCCGGACGGCACGCCCGCGAGGCCCATCTCCTACGAGCGGGCCACGCTCCCCGCCGTCGGGCCCCTCGCGGACCTCCCGACGCGCGGGCTGACCGGCTCGCTCTCGGCCGAGCTCGTCGCCGCAGGGCTCGCCGCCGACCACGGCGAGCAGCGCGCCGCCTGCCGCCGCCTCGGTGAGCGGGAGGCGGCGCTGCTCGGGCGCGACGTCGGCACGTGGTTCCTGCACACCTGCCGGACGTCGCTGACGGCGCAGGACAGCCTCGTCGAACGCGTCGAGAGCCTCCTGGACCCGGAGCACTTCGAGCTGTCCCTCACGTTCGGCAGCGACGCGTGATGCTCGTGGGCCACGATGGGATCGTCGACGACAGGGGGCTGAGCCGATGAACGACGAGGCGACCGCGCGCGCCGACAGGGCGCTCGGGGCGTTGCTCGGCCTGGCGGTCGGCGACGCCCTCGGCATGCCGACCCAGCTGCTGTCGCGGGACGCCGTCGTCGCCGGCTACGGGCCCGTGCTCGCCGGCTTCACCCCCGCCCCGGCCGACCACCCGATCGCCGCTGGCCTGCCCGCCGGCACCGTCACCGACGACACCGAGCAGGCGGTGCTGCTGGCGCGCCTGCTGGTCGACGGCGGCGGCCGGGTGGACCCCGCGGAGCTCGCCCGGCGGCTGGTCGCCTGGGAGGACGCGATGCGGGCGCGCGGCTCGCTCGACCTGCTCGGGCCGTCCACGAAGCGGGCGCTCGCCGACCTCCTCGCCGGCGCCGACCCCGACGACGTCGGCCGGTACGGGGACACCAACGGCGCGGCCATGCGCGTGACGCCCGTCGGCGTGGCGACCCCCCTGGACGGCCCCGGCGGCCCGTCCGCGCTGGTCGACGCCGTCGTCGCCGCCAGCCGCCTCACCCACCACACCTCGGTGGCCCTGGCCGGGGCGGCCGCCGTCGCCGCCGCGGTCTCCGCCGGGATCGACGGAGCCGACGTCCGCGCGGCGACGCACGCCGCCGTCGACGCCGCGACGCAGGCCGCCCGGCGCGGCCGCTGGGTGGCCGCCGCCGACGTCGCCACGCGGATCCGGTGGGCCGTCGGCACCGTCGCGGGCCGCACCGACGCCGAGGCGTGCGACCTGGTGTTCCGCCTGGTCGGCACCAGCCTGGCCACCCAGGAGTCCGTGCCGGCCGCGTTCGCGCTCGCCAGCCTGCATCCCGACGACCCGTGGCGCGTGTGCCGCGTGGCGGCGTCCGTCGGCGGCGACTGCGACACGATCGCCGCCATGGCGGGTGCCGTCGCGGGCGCGTGCGCGGGGGCCGCCGCCTTCCCGCCCGACGCGCGGGCGACCGTCGAGTCCGTCAACGGCCTCGACCTGGCCGGCCTCGCGCGGGACCTGCTCGTCCTGCGGGGTGTCGCATGAGCCGCGCGCCGCACGGACCGCAGCTCGTCCACCTGGGCAACGCCGTCGTCGACCTGGTCGTGACGGTCCCCCACCTGCCGGAGCGCGGCGGCGACGTGTTCGCCTACGGCGCCACGGCGCACGTCGGCGGCGGGTTCAACGTCATGGCGGCGGCCGCCCGGCACGACCTGCCGGTCGCCTACGCCGGGATGCACGGGACCGGCCAGTACGCCGAGCTGGCCCGCGCCGCCCTGCGCGACGAGGGCATCACGGTGCTCCAGCCGCCGGTGCCCGAGATCGACACCGGCGTCGTCCTGGCGTTCGTCGACGCGACCGGCGAGCGGACCTTCGTGACGCTCCCGGGAGCCGAGGCGCACCTGACGCCCGCCGCGCTGGCCCGCGTGCAGCTCCGGCCCGGGGACCTGCTCTACGTCACCGGCTACTCGCTCGCGCACGCGATCAACTGCGCCGCGCTCACCGCCTGGCTGCCGGGTGTCGACCCGCGGGTGACCGTCGTCGTCGACCCGGGACCGCTCGTCGCCTCCGTGCCCGGCGAGGCGCTCGCCGTCCTGCTCGACCGCGCGGACTGGGTGTCGGCCAACCTCGCCGAGGCGCGCGCCGTCACCGGGGACCCCGCGACGACGGCCGCGACGACGGTCGCGGCCCACCTGGCCGAGCGTGCGGGCCGGCGCGGCGTCCTCGTGCGCACCGGCGCGGACGGGTGCGTCCTGGTCGAGCGGGACGGCGAGCCGCTGACCGTGCCACCGGTGCCGGTGACCGTCGTGGACCTCAACGGCGCGGGGGACGCGCACACCGGCGTCTTCCTGGCGGAGCTCGCCCGCGGGGCGACCGCCCGGGACGCCGCCGCACGCGCGAACGGTGGCGCCGCGCTCGCCGTCACGCGCCCCGGCCCCGCGACGGGCCCGACCCGCCGCGAGCTGGACGCGTTCCTCGACCCCGGCTGCGGCGCCCGCCTCCCGGCCCACCGCGCCTGACGGCCGGCCGGGCACCGGCGTCGCTCAGAGCGCGTACTCCACGACCAGCGGCGCGTGGTCGCTCCACCGCGCGTCGTACGACGGCGCACGGTCCACCTCTGCGCGCACCGCCGCCGGGGCGAGGGCGGGCGAGGCGATCTGGTAGTCGATGCGCCACCCGGCGTCGTTGTCGAAGGCCTTCCCGCGCCACGACCACCAGGTGTACGGACCCGGGCCGTCGCCCCCGAGCCGCCGGCCCAGGTCCACCCAGCCGAGCTCGTCGAACCACGTGTCCAGGTAGGCGCGCTCGGCCGGCAGGCACCCGGCGGCCTTGAGGTTGCCCTTCCAGTTCTTCAGGTCGACGCTGCGGTGGGCGATGTTCACGTCCCCGGCGACGACGGCGCGGTGCCCGTCCGCGCCGAGCTCGCGCATCCGCGCGGTGACCAGCTCGAGGAAGGCGTACTTCTCCGCCATCGACGGGGTGTCGAGCGTGCCGCTGTGCACGTACGTCGAGACCACGGTGAGCGCGCCGCCGTCGGCCAGCTCCAGGTCCGCCTCCACCCAGCGGCCGGTGTTCGTCGGCACGCCGTCGGGCCCGAGGCCGACGCGCACCGCGCTGAGCGGCAGCCGGGACGCGACGGCGACGCCCGCCCGCCCCTTGGCCTCCGCCTCCGCGTGCGCGAGGTGCCACACCGCGGGGTCCAGGTGGTCGCGCAGGTGCTCCTCCCCCGCCCGGGTCTCCTGGAGCAGCAGCACGTCGGGCTGCCGGGCGTCGAGCCATGCCCCCATCCCCCGACGGAAGGCGGCCCGGATCCCGTTGACGTTGGCGGTGGCGATCAGCACCCGGAGATTCTCCCCGACCGCGGGACCTCGATCGTTCAGCGCGAGACGCGCTTGGCGTCGTACATCGCGGCGTCGGCCTCGCGGAGCAGCACCTCGGGGTCGGTGCCCGTGGCCGCGGTCGCGCACCCCACGCTGGCGCTCAGCGGCACGACGACGTCGCCCGCCCGCCGCAGCGGCGCGCGGACCGCGGCGGCCACCCGCTGCGCGACGATGGCGGCGGCCTTCGCGTCCGCGCCCGGCAGCAGGACGGCGAACTCGTCACCGCCGAGCCGACCGCACGTGTCGCCCGGTCGCGACGCCCGCCGCAGGCGCGTGGCGACCTCGCGGAGCACCTGGTCGCCGGCCTGGTGACCGAGGCGGTCGTTGATCTCCTTGAACGCGTCCATGTCGACGAACAGCACGCTCACGTGCGCGAGCGAGCCGTCCGCGAGCGCCCCCCCGAGGGCGGTGGTGAAGGCCGACCGGTTGGCCAGGCCCGTGAGGGCGTCGGTGGTGGCGCGCTCGGTCAGGGCGTCGTGCGCCTCCGCGACGGCGTAGGCCAGGGCCATGTGGTTGGCGAGGTTCCGCAGGGCACGGATCAACGACGACGGCACCGCGCCGGGAGCGCCGACGAGGAGCCAGCTGCGCGCGCCGAGCCGGGGCACCACGGGCAGCGACAGGGCGACCCAGACGCACCGGGCGCCCGCCGCCGCGTCGAGCAGCCGCGCGTCGGCGACCGGGCGCGCGGCCGAGGCCCGCTCCCGCGGCCGGTCGCCCGCCGGGACGTCGCCCACCAGGGCGAGGGGCAGGCGCTCGGGCGGCGCGACCCAGTCGCCGTGCCGGACGTCGATGACCAGGTGCTGCCCGTCCGCGTCCGCCTTCGCGATGCGCAGCCCGGGCACCGCCTGGCAGAACCCCCGGTCGGCCTCGGCGGCGACCTCGCGGATCGCCGCGCAGTCCGTGAGGCCGAGCAGCTGCTCGATGGCGGCGGCGTAGACCGCCCCGACGGCGTCGCGCACCTGGCGCTCGAGGAACATCCAGGCCAGCCGGCGCGCGACGACGACGGTCAGGAAGAGCATCGGGACGGTGGCGAGGAACTGCAGGCCCTCCGTCGTCGAGACGTGGTCGCCGACGTGCGGCCACAACGCCAGCGCCAGCGCCAGCGCCGCGGAGTACGCGACCGGGCGCAGGTAGGCGCGGGTCGCGGTCCCCTCCAGCGAGCGGAACCACAGGGCCGAGACGAGCGCCGCGACGATGCTCGACGGCACGTCGCTGGCGAGCGCGATCGCGAACACGGCGATCGTGTCCGCGACGTCCGCGCCGACGCTCGTCCGGCCGCGCAGGTAGCCGAAGGTCCACGAGGTCGCGAGCACCCCGCTGCCGAGCAGCACCGCGCCGGCCTCCACGAGGTTCGCCGTCAGGAGCGGCACCGGCAGCGTGACCGCCAGGGAGAGCAGGGCGAGCCGCGCGAACAACCAGCGCGTGGCCGGGAAGACGCCGGACGGCCTGCCCAGGGACGTGCGCAGGCGACCCGGCACGCTCGTCGGCGGGTCGGTTGCGGGGCTGCTCGTGGGGGCGGCGAGCGTCACTCGGGTCCTTCGGTTCGGCGCAGCGGCTGGGGGTCCGCCGGCCCGCATAGCGTGGGGGAAGACGAATGTAACCCGCACCCTCCCGTGTCAAATCGGCACGAGCGGGTGAATGTGCACCCGCCCGGGCCGCCCGTCAGGCGGGCGCGGACACGCCCTCGTACGCCGCCCGGATGGCGCCGATGTCGAGCTTGACCTGCCGCATCATCGCGTCCATCGCGCGCTGCCCGGCCTCGCCGGGTGCGAAGACCAGGTCGTCCAGGCCCTTCGGGACGACCTGCCAGGCCACGCCGAAGCGGTCCCGCAGCCAGCCGCACTGGCTGGGCTCGCCGCCGTCGGCCAGCAGCGCCTCCCAGTACTTGTCGACCTCAGCCTGGTCCTCGCACTCGAGGAAGAACGAGAACGCCTCGTCCAGCGTGAAGGACGGTCCGGCGTTGAGCGCCGTGACGCGGTGGCCGTCGAGCTCGAGCTCGACGACGAACACGGTGCCCTCCGCGACGTCGGGAACTCCCGCGGGCGCGCGGCGGACCGCCAGGATCCGCGAGTTGGGCACGATCGAGGTCCAGAACCTCGCGGCGTCCTCGGCCTGGTCGTCGAACCAGAGGTGCGTGTGCACGGACATGGCGGTCTCCCTCGGTGGTCGGGCACTGTCGAAGGTGCAGACCACCCGGCCCGTGCGGACTCATCTGCCGTCGAGTGGAACGAACGTGGAGCAGGACGTTCCACTCGAGGGCAGATCACGACAGGTTCGTTCCACTCCGAGGGGGGTGGATCGCTGGGAGCCCGTCAGAGGCTCGCCTCGGCGGCCTCGACCACGTTGGCCAGGAGCATGGCGCGCGTCATCGGGCCGACCCCACCCGGGTTGGGCGAGAGCCAGCCGGCCACGTCGCGGACGGCGGGGTCGACGTCGCCCACCAGGCGCGTGCGGCCGGTCTCCTCGTCGACCTGCCGCGAGACGCCGACGTCGAGCACGATGGCGCCCGGGGCGACGTCCTGGGCGCGCACGATGCCGGGCACGCCCGCCGCGGCGACGATGACGTCCGCCGTCCGCAGGTGCGCGTCCAGGTCGCGGGTGCCGGTGTGCGTGAGCGTCACCGTCGCGTTGTGCTCGCGCCGCGTGAGGAGCAGCCCGATGGACCGCCCCACCGTGGTCCCCCGCCCGACGACGACGACGTGCTTGCCCGCCACGGACAGCCCGTACCGCGCCAGCAGCTCGAGGCAGCCGCGCGGCGTGCACGGCAGCGGCGAGGTGAGCGGCTCGCTCACCCGCAGCACCAGGCGGCCGAGGTTCGTCGGGTGCAGGCCGTCGGCGTCCTTGGCCGGGTCGATGCGCTCGAGCAGCGGCCCCGGGTCGATGCCCTTCGGCAGCGGCAGCTGGACGATGTAGCCGGTGCAGCGCGGGTCGGCGTTCAGCCGGTCGATCGCGGCCTCGACGTCGGCGGTGGTCGCGTCCGCGGGCAGGTCCTCGCGGATCGAGTCGATGCCGACCTCGGCGCAGTCGCGGTGCTTGCCCGCGACGTAGGCGTGCGAGCCCGGGTCGTCGCCGACGAGGATCGTGCCCAGCCCGCAGGCGACGCCGCGCTCCCGCAGCGCCGCCACCCGGACCGCGAGCTCGCCCTTGATCGCCGCGGCGACGGCCTTGCCGTCGAGCAGCTGGGCGGTCACTGCTGCAGGCCCGGGTACAGCGGGAAGTCCGCCGTGAGCCTGCCGACCCGCGCGCGCAGCGCGGCGACGTCGGCCGCCTGGCCGTCCACGAGGGCCGTCGCGATGATGTCGGCGACCTCGCGGAACTCGGCTTCGCCGAAGCCGCGCGTCGCAAGCGCCGGCGTGCCGATCCGCAGGCCGGACGTCACGCGCGGCGGGCGCGGGTCGAACGGCACGGCGTTGCGGTTCACGGTGATGCCGGCCGCGTGCAGGAGGTCCTCGGCCTGCTGGCCGTCGAGCGGCGACTCGCGCAGGTCCACGAGCACCAGGTGCACGTCAGTGCCGCCGGTGAGCACGGAGACGCCGGCGCCGGCGACGTCGGGGGCAGACAGGCGCTCGGCGAGGATCTGGGCGCCGTCGAGCGTGCGCTGCTGGCGGGCGCGGAACTCCTCGGTCGCGGCGATCTTGAAGGCCGTCGCCTTGGCCGCGACGACGTGCATGAGCGGGCCGCCCTGCTGGCCCGGGAACACCGCGGAGTCGATCTTCTTGGCGTGCTCCTCCTTGCTCAGGATGAAGCCGGAGCGCGGGCCGCCGATGGTCTTGTGCACGGTCGAGGAGACGACGTCGGCGTGCGGCACGGGCGACGGGTGCAGGCCCGCGGCGACGAGGCCGGCGAAGTGCGCCATGTCGACCCAGAGCGCGGCGCCCACCTCGCGCGCGATCTCGGCGAACGCGGCGAAGTCGAGGTGCCGCGGGTAGGCGGACCAGCCGGCGATGATGACGCGCGGCCGGCGCTCGACGGCCGTGGCGCGCACGACGTCCATGTCCACCCGGAACGTGGTCGGGTCCACCTGGTAGGAGGCGACGTCGTACAGCCGGCCCGAGAAGTTGATCTTCATGCCGTGCGTGAGGTGGCCGCCGTGCGCCAGCTCGAGGCCGAGGATCGTGTCGCCGGGCGTGGCGAGCGCGTGCAGGACGGCGGCGTTCGCCTGGGCGCCCGCGTGCGGCTGGACGTTGGCGTGCTCCGCGCCGAAGAGGGCCTTGGCGCGGGCGATCGCGAGGTTCTCGGCGACGTCGACGTACTCGCAGCCGCCGTAGTACCGCTTGCCCGGGTAGCCCTCGGCGTACTTGTTCGTGAGCACGGAGCCCTGCGCCTGGAGGACGGCGCGCGGCACGAAGTTCTCGCTCGCGATCATCTCGAGCGTCTCGCGCTGGCGGCCGAGCTCGAGCTCGAGGACCTCGGCGATCTCGGGGTCGACCTCGGCGAGCGGCGCGTCGAGCACGCGCTCGCGGGACGAGTGGGCGGAGTCGGGGGTGGCGGTCATCGTTCTCCTCGGTCAGCAGTGCGAGCCGGGGCGCGCACGTGGTGGGCGACCCGGGGCCCAGGCGTACGACCCCTCGTCAGCTGCTGCGTCGCTCCCCGGTGGTTCCCCACCTGATCTGTCCGCCAGTCGCGACCCGGCCCAGCCTAGCAAGCCGCCGCCCGGCGATGCCGCCGCATATCCGGCACCTGGCAGCCGACGGCGAGCGGCGCCGTCGGGCGGCGAGGGCTGCGCTCAGCCCTGGGTCGGCAGGGTGCCGCCTGCACCGAGGATGCGGCGCAGGTAGGCGTACGTGAGGTCGCCGAGCGCCTCGTTCTCGCCCTCGTACGCGTCGGCGAGGTTGTGCACGGCGTCGCGCGCGGTGAACACCCAGACCTCGGAGGTCTCCGGGGGCAGGTAGGGCGGGATCGCCAGCAGCAGCTGCGTGCCGATGCCCTTGCCCTGCATGTCCGGCACGACGACGAGCCGGCCCAGCGTCGCCTTGGTGCCCTCGACCTCGACGCGGATGGACCCGACCATCCGGTGAGCCACCCACGCGGCGAGCGTGACGACGTCCGTGCGCGCCAGGTCCGCGCGCAGCTCGTCGAGCGTCTGCGTGAGCGGGGGGATGAAGGGGTCGCCGTACTCCTGGGCCTCGGCCACGAATGCGGCGCGGCGCAGCGTCAGCAGCTCGCCGGCCTCGTCGCTGTCGACGACGTCGATCCTCACCTCGGGCGCATCCATGCCGGACATCGTGGCACGTGCGGAGCGTCACCCGCGCGAGTGGAGCGTTCGCGCCGCGTGTGGAGCGTTCCCGACCGACACGCCCGCGCGTCGCGTCGGGAACGCTCCACACGGGTGGGCGGGGTCAGGGCTCGCGCGGGACGTAGTCGATGCCGAGCGTGTGCACGACGGCGTGCAGCTCGGCCTCGAAGTAGGGCTCGACGTCGGCGAACATGAACTCCAGCTGCCCGAGGGCCTCGAGCGCGATCACCGAGTACAGGCGCACCCAGGCGTGCGCGAAGACCCAGACGGCGCCGTCGGGCACGTCGACCGTGATGAGGCGCCGCAGGGCGGCGAGCTGCTCGACGACGTCGCGGGGCAGGTGCTCCTCGTCGGGCAGCTCGATCGGCTGCTGCTCGGCCCAGAGGTCGACGAACAGGTCCAGGAAGAGGCGCGCGAAGGACTGGCTGTGGCTGCAGTCGTCGGTCCACTCGGCCTGCTCCGCGCCGGCGAACGCGACAGGCCCGGGACCCTTCGAGCGGAAGATCAGGCCGAACTCCGCCGGGTTCGCGACGGCCCAGTCCCGGAAGGCCCGGATCGCCACGTGCACGCGCGTCGCCAGGTCGCGACCGGCCCCGGCCATCCGCGCGTCGATCGCCTCGGCGACCTCGTGGACGAAGTCGTGGCACATCTCCTGCGTGAGGGCCTCGAGGCTCTCGAAGTAGCGGTAGAGGGCGGGCGCCGTCATGCCCATCTCACGCGCGATGCCGCGCAGGCTCAGCTCGGCCCCTTCGGAGGCGACGAGCTGGCGCCGGGCGACCTCCTTGATCTCCGCCTCGGTCGCGGCGCGCTGACGGTCCCGGCGCGACTCCGTCGTCGTCGTCATGACCCCTCCTCCGGTGCTGGGCGACCACCACCATGCGAGAACACCGTTGACACCCGCTAACAGTATGTGCTCGGGTATACACCGTTAGCAAACACCGTTAACGAATGCGTACGGCGTTCGCCGTGGCAATCGCCTGTCACGCAAGAGTACCCGGAGGCGTCACATGTTCAGCCGACTCGGCCGCCTGGCCCACACCCGCAGGCGCCTCGTCATCGGCGCGGCAGCGCTGCTCGCCGTCGTCGCCGCGATCGTCGGCCCCGGCGTCGCCGACGAGGTCAGCGAGGGCGGCTTCACCGACCCGCAGGCCGAGTCGACCAAGGCCGCCGTCGCCCTCGAGGCCGCGTTCGGGCGCGAGCCGGGCGACGTCGTCGTGCTGTGGCGGCACCCGACCCTCACCCCCGCCGACCCGGCCTACGCGGCGCAGCTGCGCACCGTGCTCGCCGACCTGCCCGCGGCCGACGTGACCGCCGTCCTCAGCCCGTGGACCCCCGGCCTGCCCGACGCCGCCCGCGCCGGTCTCGTCGGCACGGACGGGCGCACCACGATGGCCGCCATCGCTCTCGCCGGCGCCGACGACGAGGAGCGCGCCGCCGCGTACGAGCGGATCCGCGACGACCTGCGCGCCCCCGAGCCGTGGGAGACGCACCTCGCCGGCCAGCGGCCCGCGTTCGCCGAGCTCACCCAGCGCACCGAGCAGGACATCGCCCGTGCCGAGATGCTCGCCATGCCGATCGTGCTCGTGCTGCTCGTGCTCATCTTCGGCAGCCTCACCGCCGCGGCCCTGCCGGTCGCCATCGGCGGCATCGCGATCGTCGGCGCCATGCTCGTGCTGCGGGCCGTCGCCGCCGTCACCGAGATCTCCACGTTCGCGCTCAACGTCACGACGATCCTCGGCCTGGGCCTGGCGATCGACTACTCGCTGTTCATGGTCAGCCGGTTCCGCGAGGAGATCCGGCGCACCGACGACGTCGGGGCGGCGGTGCGCACGACCGTCGCCACCGCGGGCCGCACCGTCGCGTTCTCCGGCCTCACCGTCGCCATCGCGTTCATCGGGCTGCTGTTCTTCCCGCAGATGTTCATGCGCTCGATGGGCCTGGGCGGCATCGCCGTCGTGCTCGTGGACGTCACGCTCTCGCTCACCCTGCTGCCGGCGCTGCTCGCCTGGCTCGGCCCGCGCGTCGACGCCGGACGCCTCCCCCGCTCGCTCACCGAGCGCGTGCGTGGCCTGCGCCGCCGGCGCACCGCGGGCACGCCCGGGCCCGACGGCGGCTGGGCGCGCCTGGCCCGCGGCGTCCTGCGCCGGCCGGTCACGGTCGTCGTCGCCGCCACCGCGGGCCTCGGCCTCCTCGCCACCCCCGCGCTCGACCTGGTCGCCGGCGAGACGGACGTGCGGGACCTGCCCGCGTCGTCGGCCACGCGCCAGGACGCCGACCTGTTCACCGAGCAGTTCCCCGCGGCCGCCGCGACGACCGTCGACGTCGTGCTGACGGGGTCCGTGAGCGACGGCGGGCTGCGCGACGCGGTCGCCGCGATGGCCGCGCTGCCGCACGCCGGCACCGCGCGCGTCGTCGGGCAGACGGGCGACGGCGCGGCCACGGTGACCCACGTCGAGATCACCACCCCGGGCGACACCGACGACGCCACGACCCGCGACCTCGTCCACAGCCTGCGCGCCATGGCCGACGACGGCCGGCTGCCCGGCGTCGGGCCGGATGTGACGGCCCTGGTCGGCGGCGCGGCGAGCGCCGGCATCGACGCGGTCGCCGCGATCACGCGGGTGCTGCCGTGGACGCTGCTCTTCGTGGCCGGGGTGACGATGGTGCTGCTCTTCGCGGCGCTCGGCTCGGTGGTGCTGCCGCTCAAGGCGGTGCTGATGAACGCGCTGTCCCTGGGCGCGACCGTCGGCCTGGTGACGTGGGGCTTCGTGCAGGGCCACCTGTCCGGCGCGCTCGACTTCACCACCACCGGGCGCGTCGAGGCGGCGAACCTCGTGCTCATCGGGCTCATCGCCCTGGGCCTGGCCATGGACTACGAGCTGTTCCTGCTCAGCCGCATCCGCGAGGAGCACCGGCGCGGCACCGACGAGGCCACCTCGATCGCGCTCGGCCTGCAGCGGTCCGGCCGGACCATCACGTCCGCCGCGCTCCTGCTGGTCGTGGTGCTGGCGGCGATGGCGACCAGCGGCGTCACCTTCCTCAAGGTGATCGGCGTCGGGCTCGCGCTGGCCGTGGCGCTCGACGCGACGGTGGTCCGCGCGCTGCTGGTCCCGGCGACGATGCGGCTACTCGGCCGCGCGAACTGGTGGCTGCCCGCGCCGCTCGCCCGCCTGCAGGCCCGCCTGGGCCTGGACGAGGGCGCACCGGAGGACGACGGCGCGCCGGCCGGGACGCCATCGGGCAGCGAGCGGGAGCTGGTCGCCACCCGCTGACGCGCGGCATCACGACTACCCTCAGCGCTCGTGGAGACCCAGCACGCCGACCAGCCCCCGACGGATCCGAGCCGCTCCCCCGCGCCCACGCACTGGGTGCTGAGCCTGTCCTGCCCGGACCGGCCCGGCATCGTGCACGCGGTCGCCGGGCTGCTGGCCGAGCACGGCGGCAACATCACCGAGTCCCAGCAGTTCGGGGACCAGGTGAGCGGGCTGTTCTTCATGCGGGTGCAGGTGGAGTCCGCGGCCTCGCGCGAGGAGCTCACGGCGGCGTTGGAGGCGCTCGCGCCGCGCTTCGAGATGGCGTGGCGGCTCGACGTCGTCGGGCGGCCCGTGCGGACGCTCGTGCTCGTCTCGCGCGCGGCCCACTGCCTGCACGACCTGCTGTTCCGCCAGCGCGAGGAGGGCCTGCCCGTCGAGATCGTCGGCGTCGTCGGCAACCACACGGACCTGGCCGGGCTCGCCGAGTTCTACGGGGTGCCGTTCCACCACATGCCCGTCACCCAGGCGACCAAGGCCGACGCCGAGGCGCGGCTGCTCACCCTGGTCCGCGAGCTGGACGTGGAGCTCGTGGTCCTCGCCCGCTACATGCAGATCCTGTCCGACGACCTGTGCCGGGCGCTCGAGGGCAAGGTCATCAACATCCACCACTCGTTCCTGCCGTCGTTCAAGGGCGCCCGCCCGTACGCCCAGGCGCACGACCGCGGGGTCAAGCTCATCGGCGCGACGGCGCACTACGTGACGGCGGACCTCGACGAGGGCCCGATCATCGAGCAGGACGTCGAGCGGGTGGACCACACCAAGAGCGTGGCGGACATGGTGCGGCTCGGTCAGGACGTCGAACGCCGCGCCCTGGCGCGGGCCGTGCGCTGGCACGCCGAGCACCGGATCCTGCTCAACGGCCACCGGACGATCGTGTTCCGCTGACCTTCCCAACCCGGTCGAGACCGTAGGAAAGAACTCTTTCGCAAGAACTCTTGCTAAAGGTTCGTTGCGCAACTAGTGTTGCGCACATGCCCGACGACGCACCCACCACCCCGGCGATCACCGACCCGTCGCGGATCCGCGCGCTCGCCCACCCGCTGCGCCTGGAGCTCCTCGACTTCCTCGGCGACGTCGGCGAGGCCACCGCGACGCAGTGCGCCGAGCACACCGGCGAGACCGTCGCGAACTGCTCGTTCCACCTCCGCACCCTCGCGAAGGCCGGCTTCATCGAGCCGGCGCCGAGCCGGGGGCGCGAGAAGCCCTGGCGCCCGGTGACGCGCAGCCGCACGCTCGACGTCGACCCGGCCGACCCGACCTCGTTCATCGCGATGTCCGAGCTGGTCGGGCTGGTGGTGACGCGCGAGGCCGACCGGGTGCGCTCCTTCATGGCCACCCATCCGGACCGGCCCGACGAGTGGCGCGACACGGTCAGCGTGACGACCTCGACGTTCTGGGCCACGGCCGACGAGATGCGCGAGCTCGTCGAGGCCGTCACCCACCTGACCGACCGCTTCGCCGGCCGCACCGCGGACCCCTCGCTCCGACCGGAGGGCGCACGCCTGGGTCGCCTGTTCGCGACCGTCAACCCCGACAGCTTCCCCGACGAGACGGGCCCCGAGCACGGGACCGCCGCCACCCACGAGACCACGGAGGACCGGCCATGACCACCATCGCCGTCGACGCCCGCACGTTCCGCCTGCGCATGCCCGTCCTCTGGCTCGGCCGCGTCCGCGGCAGCGTCGTCGTGCGCGTCACCGAGCAGGTGGAGCTGCACGTCGAGCGCCGCCAGGCCGGGCACCGGGCGCCGTCGGGCCGGGTGGCCGCCGCCCGCGCGGAGACGCACCTGGAGGAGCTGCGCACGGCAGCGCTCGCCCAGCGCCTCCCGGGCTTCTGACCGCCCAACACTCGAGTGGAACGAAACAGGAGCACAACGTTCCACTCGAGGAGAGTCACCAGCAGGTTCGTTCCACTCGAGGGGTGGGTCAGCGGCCGGGAACGCCCCTGGACCGCCGCGACACCGCATCAACAGTGACGGCCAGCGCCAGGACCACGCCCGTCACGATGTAGCGCAGCGAGCCGTCCGCCGTGAGCAACGTCAGACCGGACGAGATCGCGTGGATCACCGCGACGCCCAGAACGGCCGACCATGCGCTCCCGCGGCCGCCGAAGAGGCTGGTACCACCGATCACGGCTGCCGCGATCGCCGTGAGCGTCAGGTCCGCGCCGCCCGTGCTCTGGTTCGCCGCGGCGAACCGACCCGCGGAGAGGACCCCCGCCAGCGCCGCAAGTCCCGCGCAAGCCATGAAGGCCGCGATGTACACGCGCCGCACCGGGAAGCCGGCCAGACGGGCCGACTCCACGCTGCTGCCGATCGCACGCACCGAGCGCCCCCACTGGGTACGCCGCAGCACGATGTCGGTCGCCCACACCAGGCCGATGAACACAGCGACGATCGCACCGACGCCGCGCCCCCGGCTGAGGTACCAGACGGGCACCCCCAGGCCTGCGGCCAGCGCCGCGATCCGCGCCGCCGTCGCCCCGAGCGACGGGGCCGACAGCTCCGCGGCGATCCTGCGCCGCCGATCCACGAGGCGGCTGGTCGTGTACGCGAGAACCACCGCGACGACCAGCCCCGCCGAGAGCACGGGCGGGAGGAAGGTCTGCTGGGCGAAACGCACGAGGCCGGACTCGTAGGGCAGGTTGACGGAGGCCGTCGGCCCGAGCACCTGCGCCTGCAGACCGACGCCGACCATGAGTCCGGAGAGCGTGATGACGAAGCTCGGTACGCCGAGCCGGGCGAACATCCAGCCGTACCCGGCCCCGAGCGCGGTACCGACGGCCACCGCGACGAGCACCGCGACGATCAACGGCCAGCCCGCGCGGACGAAGCCGACGGTGACGACCGCCGCGGCGACGCCGCTGACGGCGCCCACGGACAGGTCGATCTGCCCGACCATGAGGACCAGCACGACGCCGAGCGTGAGGATGCCTGTCGTGGACGCCTGGAGCGCCAGGTTCACCAGGTTGTCCGCGGAGAGGTACGCGCCGTTCAGCGCCTGGAACACCAGGGCGATGAGCACGAGCGCGATGAGCACGGGTATCCGCCCGGGGTCCCGCTCGTCCCACGAACGCCACCGCCAGTCCGGCCGGTCCGCGACAGGAATGCCTCCGCGGTCGACCACAGGCACGGTCATGAGACCCCTCCTCTCCGACGGGTCGGGGCGATCCCCGTGATCGCGGCGATGATGTCCTCGTAGCTCGCGGTCTCCGCGTCGAAGTCGCCGTTGACCCGGCCGCGCCGCAGCACGACCACACGGTCGGCGACCGCTTGCACGTCCGCCATGTTCTGGCTCACGAGCACGACGCCGTAGCCCCGGTCCCGCACACGCTCGACGAGGTTGAGCACCTCCGCGGTCTGCGTGATGCCCAGGGCTGCCGTGGGTTCGTCCAGCACGAGGACGCGGGGCTCACCGAGGAGGGCCCGCGCCACCGCCACCGCCTGGCGCTGGCCGCCGGACAGTCCCGACACCGGTCCACGCACGGAGGTCACCCGCGCGGAGAGCTGGGCAAGGAGCCGGAGCGCCTCGCGCTCCATGGCGACCTCGTCGAGCACGGGTCCGCGCCGCAGCTCCTGGCCGAGGAACAGGTTCTCGACGACGTCGAGGTCCTCGCACAGGGCGAGGTCCTGGAACACCGTGGCGATCCCGAGCTGGCGCGCGAGGCCCGGCGAGCTGAGGCGAACCTCGCGGCCGTCGACCACCACCTCGCCGGCGTCGGGCACCAGGGCGCCCGCCATCACGCCGACGAGCGTCGACTTCCCGGCACCGTTGTCGCCGACGACCGCCACGACCTCGTGGGCCGACACGTCGAGGTCGACGTCGATGAGAGCCCGGACGGCGCCGAAGCTGTGGGTGATGCCGCGCAGAGACATCACGGGGGGACGTGTCATGAGCCCTCCTCGAGCAGCCCCAGGTCCTGGCAGGCCTGCCGATAGGCAGTGGTGCAGATCTCGTCGACGGTGAAGACCCCGCCGTCGATGATGACCGAGCGGACGCTGTCCTGCGTCACCTCGACCGGAGTGAGCAGGCGGGTCGGAACGCCCTCCACGAGCAGGTCCGCCGTCGGCTGCTCACCGCGAAGCAGACGGATCGCGAGCGCCGCGGCAAGGCGCGCCTGCTGGCCGATCCGCTTGTAGACGGTCATCAGCTGGTCGCCGGCGACGACCCGCTGGATCGCCGCCAGCTCGGCGTCCTGCCCGGTGACCGGTACGGCTGGATCCATCCCCGCAGCCCGCAGGGCAGAGATCGCGCCCGCCGCCGTGCCGTCGTTCGCGGCGTACACGCCCACGACGCGATCCCCGTACACCGTCAGCTGCGACTCCACCCACTGCTGAGATGCGTCGGGGCTCCAGTCGGGTGTGTCGTACTCCGCGAGGATCGTCAGCCCGCTGCCCCAGAGCGCCTCGCGGAGGCCCTTCTTGATCGTCGCGGCGTTGGAGTCGGTGGGAGCGCCGTGCACCGCCAGCAGCCCCTGGCCCGGGCCGACGTCGTCCTTGAGCGCCTCGGCGAGCGCTGCTCCCTGGATCTGCCCGACCCGACCGGCGTCGTAGGACACGAAGAAGTCGAGCGGCGCACCGGAGATGAACCGGTCGTAGGCGATGACGGCGGCGCCGCGCGCGGTGGCTGCCTCGACGATGGTCCGTGCAGCCACCGAGTCGACGGGGTCGAGCACGAGCACGTCTGCGCCCTGGCTGAGGGCCGACTCCGCCTGCTGCTGCTGACGCGCGGCGTCCTGCCCGGCGTTCGCGTAGATCAGGCGGCAGTCACGACAGTCCTGCGAGATCACGCTGGCGAACTCGGGGCGGTCGGTGGTCTCGTAGCGCGAGGTCTTCGACTCGGGGAGCAGGAAGGCGATGACGTCCTCGTTGGACTGCGGCGACGCGGCGGGCGCGCACGCCGCGAGCACCAGCGCGCAGACGAGCAGCGAGGCGTGGATGGCCGCCGTCCGGCACCTCCGCCGTGCGTTCACCCGACACCCCCTGCGACGACGATGCGGGAAGCCTCGACCGAGAGCGCGACCGCGCCGCGCGCTTCAGCCTGCTCGCCCAGCGCTGCCGGCACGACGGGCACCGGCCCCGCGGTCCCGTGCAGCGCGCCTGCGGCGAGCTCCGCACGCAGCGGGTCGAGCAGGATCGCGCCGGCACGCGCCAGCTCACCACCGACCACGACGATCTCCGGATCCAGGAGGGTACAGACGACGGCGAGCTGGCGACCGAGGTGACGGCCGACCGCGGCGAGCGCGAGCGTGAGTCCGGCGTCGCCCTCGAGCGCCTGGGTGACGACGTCGCGCAGCGCCAGGTGGCCGCGATCGGCCTGGAGCGTGCCGAGCAGCGCGGTGGCGCCTGCCGTCGTCTCCAGGCAGCCCCGCTTCCCGCACCGGCAGGGTGCGCCGTCGGGGTCGACCACGATGTGCCCCAGCTCGCCCGCCGCGCCGCTGCGGCCGTGCACGAGGTGCCCGTCCACGATCAGGCCCAGGCCTAGCCCGTACGACGCCCGCAGGTAGACGAGGTTGCGGGTGCCGATCGCGGCGCCGATCCGGTGCTCGGCCAGGGCGCCCAGGTTCGCGTCGTTCTCCACGCGCACGGGCAGCCCCAGCCGCTCCCCCAGCACCTGGGGCACCGGCACCCAGTCCCACCCGCGCAGCACGCCCGACGCCGAGACCATGCCCGTCGTGGCGTCGACCGGCGCCGGGATGCCGACGCCGACGGCCAGCACCTCGGTCATGGAGGCGCCGAGCGAGTCGACCATCTCCTCGATGAGCTGGGCGACGCGGTCGAGGCCGCTGTCGGCCCGGTGGTCGGGCGGGAGGGGCAGCCGCTGCTCGGCGACGACGCGCTGCGTGACGTCGGCGAGGACCGCCCGCAGCGACCGCTCGGCGAAGTGCACGCCGGCCACCAGACCCAGGTTCCGGGCGAGGCTGACCATCTGCGCCCGTCGGCCGCTGCGCGACGTCGGCGCCGTGTTGAGGACCCCGGCGGCGGTCAGCTCCTTGACGATGTTCGAGATCGTCGCGGCCGACAGACCCGTGACGCCGACGAGCTCGACCTGCGTGATGGCACCGCGCTGCTGCACCGCGTCGATGATGCGGGCACGGTTCGCCTCACGCAGGGAGGTCTGGGAGCCAGGCGGCACCCGGTCCTTGGGCACGGCAGACAGTATCGCGTCCATTGTCTTCATTTGTTGACGCCAACGCCCGCCAGCCGCTTGGATGACGAGAGCCGGTTCCCGCACGCCCGCCGCGGCGACCACGGGACCGTGCGAGACGTTCGGCTGAGAGGCGTGCCGCGGCCCCGCCGTCACGACGGGGCCGCGTCTGCGCCCGCCGCGACCGCCGTCCCGCCGCGAGACGGACCCCCGCAGAAGGCGTCCGCATAGCGAGACGCGAAACTATCGCTTTGTCCGATTCTGCCCACGTTTCCAGCGTGTTTCAGGGCGGACATGGGCGACCGCATCCGTCGAGGCCGGGGCGCTGGGAGGGTTCCCACGCCTCAGCGCCGCCGACACGGTCGTCGTCGCCTTCGAAACTATCGATGCCCTTCGCGTCCATTGACGACGCCCGCGCCACAGCGCACGGTGTGCCGTGTCACAGGGTGTGACTCGGGCCACGGGGCGGTCGTCCGAAGGGCGCACGGCACCGGTCCGGAGCCGCGGCGCAGGAGGGCAGATGTCCGGACCGGTCGGAAGGGCGACGACGACGCCGTCGTCCGCCGCGCCGCCGGGACCTCCGGGGCCCTGATCGGGCCGGCCCCGCCACCGGGGCCGCGCGCCGGTGTCACCGGCGCACCGAGAGCACACGACGCACCACGACGCAGGGACGACTGCGGCGATCTCGCCCGCCGCGGTTCCGGCTGCGCGGGTCGTCCAACGTTGCAGAACGAGAGGGGGACGGGGGCAGCAGTGCCGCCGACGGTCAGGTCGGCGGAGCGACGGGGACCGAGCCGGTCCCGAGCCGGTCCGGGCAGACCGCCCGGTCACGGCCACCGATCAGAAGGGTTCTTCGATGAAGTCACCACGCATGTCCGGCCACGCGGGCGCACGTCGCGCCGTGCAGGCCATCGCAGCGGCGGGCGTCCTCACGCTCGCGGCCGCAGGTCTGCCGGCCGTCGCCGCAGGGTCCACTCTCGACACGGCCGCCGCCGAGAGCAACCGCTACTTCGGCACCGCCATCGCCGTCAGCCGGCTGAGCAGCGACTCGACCTACTCCACCATCGCCGCGCGCGAGTTCAACATGGTGACGGCCGAGAACGAGATGAAGATGGACGCCACTGAGCCCAACCAGGGCCAGTTCAACTACAGCAGCGGCGACCGTCTCGTCTCGTGGGCCCGGCAGAACGGGATGCAGGTGCGCGGTCACGCGCTGGCCTGGCACTCGCAGCAGCCCGGCTGGATGCAGAACATGTCCGGCACGGCCCTGCGCAACGCCATGCTGAACCACGTCACGCAGGTGGCCACGCACTTCAAGGGCCAGATCTACGCCTGGGACGTCGTCAACGAGGCGTTCGCCGACGGCAGCTCCGGCGCCCGTCGTGACTCCAACCTGCAGCGCACGGGCAACGACTGGATCGAGGCCGCGTTCCGCGCCGCCCGCGCCGCCGACCCGAACGCCAAGCTCTGCTACAACGACTACAACACCGACAACTGGAACCACGCCAAGACGCAGGCCGTGTACAACATGGTCAAGGACTTCAAGGCGCGCGGCGTGCCGATCGACTGCGTCGGCTTCCAGGCCCACTTCAACTCGGGCAACCCGGTGCCGTCGAACTACCACACCACCCTGCAGAACTTCGCCGACCTCGGCGTGGACGTGCAGATCACCGAGCTGGACATCGAGGGCTCGGGCAGCTCGCAGGCCGACCAGTACAAGGGCGTCATCCAGGCCTGCATGGCCGTCTCCCGCTGCACCGGCGTGACGGTCTGGGGCGTGCGCGACTCCGACTCGTGGCGTGCCAGCGGCACCCCGCTGCTGTTCGACAGCTACGGCAACAAGAAGGCCGCGTACACCTCGGTCCTGGGCCAGCTGAACTCGGGCCAGGGTGTGCGGGCCACGCCGGGCGGCATCTCCACCGACCCGACCGACCCCACGGACCCGACCGACCCGACGGACCCGACCGACCCCGGCCAGGGCACGACGAGCTGCTCGGCGACGTACTCCGAGGGCCAGAAGTGGAACGACCGGTTCAACGGCACGGTCACGATCCGCAACACCGGGACGGCGGCCATCTCCAGCTGGACCTCGAACGTCATCGTCCAGTACCCGCAGCGGATCATCGCCACCTGGAACGGCTCGCCGACGTGGCCCGACCAGTACCGCATGGTGATGCGGCCGCAGGGCAACGGCTACCTCGCGCCGGGTGCCTCGACCTCGTTCGGGTTCACCGTCCAGCACGGTGGCAACTGGACCTGGCCGTCGGTCAACTGCACGGTGGGCTGATCCCACCAGCGACGGTGACCTCCTCGAGGTGACCACCAAGGCACGTCCCCGGTCCGGGCGGCGCTCGTCCGGACCGGGGGCGCACCAGACGTCGGCGGCCCGTCCCGGGACTCCCGAGACGGGCCGCCGCGTCGCACCGGGCGGGCGGCCCGGTGCCGTCGCCGCACCTCCCGTGCCTGGGGCCGCCATGTGCGGCCACGGGGCACCGGCAGCTCGGGAGCGTGCGGACGGGTGTGCGGGGGCCGGAGGGGCGGCCGGCCCCCGCATCTCTCACCGCTCGTGCCGGCCGGTCGTCACGACCACGGCCAGTGCCAGCCGCCCTCCCACGGCCACGTCCAGCCCTGCCGGTGCTGGTCGTCAACCAGGACCGCGACCGTCCGGGCCGGCACCGTCACGGTCCCGGTCGCCCGGTCCCACTCGGTGCCGCGCACGACGTCGTCGCTGCCGCGGGCCTGGACCGGCGAGAGCGCGTACCGGTCGCCGGCAAGCCCGGCGATCGGGACCGACACCTCCTCGGGCGTGGCGTTGAAGACCACGAGCACCCCGTCCAGGCGGCGGTCGACGTCCCGGCCCACGGTGTCGTCGATCCGCATGACGATCACACCCGGGTCGGCGTCCGGCCCGCTCGCCGGGAACGAGACCTTCTGCTCGATCAGGTCGGCGTCGCCGAGGCGGAACAGGTCGGTCGAGAACCGCAGCTCGAGCAGGTCCTGCGCCGCCTGCGTGGCGGTCGCCACGTCGTCGGCGGTCGGCTGCAGGGCCGGGTCCGCGAGCAGCGGCTGCTGGAACGGCCACTTCGCCTCGTTGTCGCCCGCCGGCGGCAGGCCGTGGCCGAACCCGTTGTCCTCCCCCGTCCAGTCCAGGGTGTTGAACCAGTCGCCGGAGTTGTAGGAGTTGCGGTCCAGCGACTTGCTGCGCAGCAGGTCCGCGCCCGCGTGCCAGAACGACGGGGTCTGGGCGAGCGCCGTCGTCGCGAGCGACAGGGTGTTCATGCGCACGCGCTCGTCCATCGGGGTGTCCGTGGGGAGCTTGAGCGTCAGGGCGTCCCAGAGCGTCTCGTTGTCGTGGGCGTCGACGTAGGTGACGACCTCCTCCGGCGAGTCCGCGTACCCGGCGGGCTGCCCGTTGTAGTCGAGCTCGGCGCCGGTCTGCACCACGCCCGCGCTGGTGAGGAACGCGAAGTCGCGGAGGTTGCCCGCCAGGCCGAGGCGCACGAGGTCGGCCTGGTGCTGCGCCCGCGTGAGCTGCGCGGCCTCGTCACCGTTGACCGCCGCCCCGTTCGGGTCGACGTACGCACCCGAGCCGAAGCCCTGGATCCGCGGGTCCTCGTCGAACGGGCCGCCGCCGCGGACGGCGTCGCGCAGCCGGTCGCTGAAGGTGCCGATGCCGGTGCCGCCCAGCTGACCCTGCGTCGCCTGCGTGAACAGGCGGTTGTCGGCCACCTCGCCGAAGCTCCAGCCCTCGCCGTAGAGGTACACGTCCTCGCCGTCGACGCCGTCGCGCCACCGGTCGAGCCCGTCGAGCGCCTCGCGGACGGCGAGCATGGTCTCGCGCGAGTGGTGACCCATGAGGTCGAAGCGGAAGCCGTCGACCTTGTAGTCGCGGGCCCAGACGACCACCGAGTCGACCATCATCTTCTCGGCCATGGCGTGCTCGGTCGCGATGTTCTGGCAGCAGGTGGAGGTCTCCACGGCCCCGACGGCGTTCAGCCGGTGGTAGTACCCGGGCACCACGCGGTCGAGGATCGACAACGGCGCCTGGCCGCTCGCCGAGGTGTGGTTGAACACCTGGTCGAGCACGACCTGAAGGCCGTCGGCGTGCAGCGCGCCGACCATCGTGCGGAACTCCGCGACGCGCGCCCCGCCGTCCGGGTTCACCGCGTACGAGCCCTCGGGCGCCGACCAGTGCAGCGGGTCGTAGCCCCAGTTGTACCCGTCGGTGTCGCGGACCTGGTCGATGCAGGCCTGCTGCTCGGCCGAGTCCGGCGGGAACGACGCGAGGTCGCACGGCGGCGTCTGCTGGGCGCTCCGGTCCTCCTCGATCGTCGCGATGTCGAACGTCGGGAGCAGGTGCACGGTCGTCAGGCCGGCCTCGGCCAGGTCGCGCAGGTGCTCACGGCCGTCGGAGCGGCGCTGGGCGAACGCGAGGTACGTCCCGCGCAGGTCGGCCGGCACCGTCGCGTCGTTGATCGAGAAGTCGCGCACGTGCAGCTCGTAGATGGTCTGGTCGACCGGCTCGACGTCGGGCTGACGGGCGTGGCGCCACTCGCGCGGCTGGAGCGCCCGGTCGTCGAGGTCCACCAGCACCGAGTGCGTGGAGTTGATCGTCAGGGCGACCGAGTACGGGTCGGTGACCTGGTTGACCTCGACGGCGTCGGTGCTCGGCGCGTAGACCGTCACCTCGTACAGGTACGCGTCGCCGGACCACGACCGCGCGCCCGTCACCGTCCAGGAGCCGTCCGCCTGGCGCTCCATGGCCGTCCGCGTCGGCTCGGCCGACAGGTCGGCGTCGGGCCAGCGGAGCAGGTCGACGTCCTGCGCCGTCGGGGCCCAGAGCGCGAGCGTCGGCCTGCCGCCGCGGCCCCAGGTGGCGCCGAGGGCGCGGTCCGCGGCGTCGGCGGCCCACAGGTCGTCGAGCACGCCCGGGATCTGCACGCCGGTGACGGCCGTGAGGTCGTCGCCCTCGTACTGCCCCACCACGAGTTCCCCGCGCAGCCACGCCTCGACGTCGGCGCGGTCCACGGCGTCGGGCAGGGTCAGGGCGACGTAGCCCGCGAGCTGCGGAAAGCGCGCCAGCTGCTCGTCGGTCAGGGCGCCGGCCGCCGCACTGAGCTCGACGGCCTCGCCGCCCTGGACGGCGCCGTCGGCCACCTCGAGGGAGGCGTCCGGGGCGTGGTGCAGGCGCCAGGTGAGGCCGGCCGGGTCGGCGTCGCCGACGAGCTCCGCCGGCCAGGCGATCGTCCCCGCGTCCACCCAGTGCGCCTGCTGCTGGCCGAGGCCGGGCAGCGGCGGGTCGGTGATCTCGATCGTCAGGACGTGCGTCGTGATGTCGTAGGTGAACGTCACCGGCTTGCCGCCCGGGGCGCTGAACGGGATGTTCGCCCCGTCGCGCGCTCCCCCGGCGCCGTAGTTCTCGCCCCACGACAGCTCGTGCGCGACCTTCACCTCGTACGCGCCGGCCGGGATCGCCGCCGCCGTGTACGTGTAGACGCCGTCGCCGTCCTTGTCCTGCAGCGACGTGACCAGGCACTCCGGCTGCCAGTCGCCCGGGCAGCCGACCTCGCTCTGGTACGAGCCCGGCAGCGTGATCAGCGGGCCCTGCGCCGAGGAGGTGAACCACTTCGTCGCGTCGTCGTAGACGAACGTGACGGCCTGCGCGGAGGCCAGCGTGAAGGACACGTTCGCCCCGCCGCCCACGCCGCCCGCGCCGTAGTTCTCGTCCCACGTGCCGCCGATGGCGATCTTGTACTCCCAGGTGCCCGCCGGGACCGTGAAGGTGCCCGCGTAGACGCCGTTCGCCAGGTGCCCCAGCCTGATCTCCGTGCAACCCGGGTCCCAGTCGCCCGTGCAGCCGAGCTCGGAGTTCAGCGTGCCGGGGATGGACACGACCAGGTCGGTCCGGCCCGGGACCGGCCCGGGCTCCTCCGGGTCCTCCGGCACGACGCCGTCGACCCCGACGCCGACCGACCCGTACGTCGAGGCGGCGACCGTGGTCCCCGCGGCGTCCACGCTCACGGCGCGATACTCCACGAGGGCGCCGGCGGGGAGCCCCGAGACGTCGTGGAAGACGCGCGGCGTCGTCGTCTCGGCCGTGCCGAGCGGCGTCCACGCGTCCGTGCCCACCAGGCGGTACGCGAACGAGGTCTCGGCCCACACGCCGTCCGGCACGTCCGCGCGCACCGGGCTGACGCCCGTGAGCGCCGCGCCCGGCGTCGGCAGGTCGACGGCGATGTCGCCCGCGCCCGCCGCGACTGGCGCGTCCGCCACGAGCACGACGGCGGAGAAGGCCGGGACCGTGAGGGTGACGGCGCCGTCGGCGTCGGCCGTCACGGGTGCGTGGCCGCCGTAGAGCGGGGCGAAGCCCGCGCCCGGGGTGAGCGTGTCGACGGTGACGGTGGCGGCGTCGGCCGCGTTGTTCACCGCCACGAGGTGCTCGATCTTCTCGTCACGCTGCACGCGCGAGAACGCGTACACGGAGTCCTCGCCCGCCCCGGAGACCGGACGCTCGATCTGCGCGCCCGACTCGAGGGCCGGCGTCGCGTCGCGCAGGGCCGCCAGGCCGGCGATGTGCTCGTACAGCGGCGCGTCGGTGTCGAACCGGTCGGCCGAGCCGACCGTCTCGCCGGTCAGCAGCAGCTGGCCGGTGTACTCGGCCACCTGCGACGCGAACATGCTCTGCCTGGCGCTCTTGTCGCCGCCCAGGCCGACGAACCCCTGCTCGTCGCCGTAGTAGACGACCGGCTGGCCGCGCGTGAGGTACATCAGCGAGTGCGCGAGCTCCGAGCGCTCCAGGCCGTTCCCGTTCCCCGCGACGAAGAAGCCGATGCGGCCCATGTCGTGGTTGCCGAGGAACGTCGGCAGGGCGGAGGCGCTCGTGGTCGGCGTCGTGTACATGTCGTCGCCGGCGAAGAGCTCGCTCAGCGTGGTGGGCTCGAACCCGCGGGCGAACCGCGACGCCGCGGACTGGAACGTGAAGTCCAGCACCGAGCTCATGTCGGTCCGGCGCACGTACGGGGAGAGCTTGGCCGGGTCGGCGTCGTACACCTCGCCGAACATGAAGAAGTCCGGCTTGCCGTGCGCGTGGGCGTAGTCGAGGACGCGGGTGGTCCACTCCTCCCAGAACTCGAGGTTCACGTGCTTGACGGTGTCGATGCGGAACCCGTCGATGCCCAGGTCGATCCAGGACTGGTAGACGTCGACGAACCCGTCGACGACCCGCGGGTCCTCGGTCATGAGGTCGTCCAGGCCGGAGAAGTCGCCGAACGTGGTGGACTCGCCGCTGTAGGTCGAGTTCCCGCGGTTGTGGTAGGCCGTCACGTCGTTGAGCCAGGCCGGGACCTTGAGGTCCGCGTCCTGCGGGTCGACCACCGGCGTGTAGGGGAACGAGGCGACCGGGTCGAGCGTCGGGAAGTCGTCCCTGCCCGCGTTGGCGCCCGGGTCGAAGGGCGTGACGCCGTCGGCCAGGAAGTACGGGCTCGTCGCCTGGTCGATGTAGGAGTACTGGCCCTCGGCGTAGTCGATGACGTCGGCCGTGTGGTTGGTGATGATGTCGAAGTAGACCTTGATCCCGCGGGCGTGCGCCTCGTCGATGAGCGCCTCGAGCTCGGCGTTCGTGCCCAGGTGCGGGTCGATCTGCGTGAAGTCCGTGATCCAGTAGCCGTGGTAGCCGGCGGAGACGTCGGCGGTCCCGGCGCCCTGCACCGGCTGGTTCTTGAACGACGGCGTGAGCCAGATCGCCGTCGTGCCCAGCCCGTCGATGTACGGCAGCTGGGCGCGCAGGCCGGCGAGGTCGCCGCCGTTGTAGAAGCCCTTGTCGGTCGGGTCGAAGCCCGTGACCAGGCGGTCGCCGGTGAGGCCGCCGGCGTCGTTCGACGCGTCGGCGTTGGCGAACCGGTCGGTCATGACGAAGTAGAACTGCTCGGTCGAGCCGGGCTGGCGCACGGGCGGGGCCACGAGCGCGTCGTCGGCGGCCGTGTAGTCGCCCGCGAGGTCGAGGGGCTGGATCGCGATCCGGTGCGTGGTGTCGTCGTAGACGACGCGCAGGCGCGTGGGGCCACCGACGATCAGCGGGATGTTCGCGCCGCCCGCGACGCCGTCCGCCCCGTAGTTCTCGGTCCACTCGTCGTCGAGGGCGACCTTGTACTCGTACGCGTAGCCCTCCGGCGGCGCGGCCCCCTCGGGCGCGAGCTCGAGCTCGGCCGCGTAGACGCCCGGCACCGCGGTCGGCGCCAGCTCGGTCTCGGCGCAGGCCGGCTGCCAGTCGGCTCCGCAGCCCAGCTCGGTCTGCAGGCTGCCGACGAGCGCCGGGCTGCGCTCGCCGTCGGCGGCGATGGCCGCGGTCGGCAGGAGCGCGACGACGCCGGTCACGCCGAGCGCGAGGGTCGTCGCGGCGGCGACCGCCGCGCGTCGGCGCCCCGGGCCGGAACGGTGAGATGCGTGCGGGCGTACGGATGCCGCGGACATGGGACCCCCTCGTCGCCAGGGTTCGCGTGATTTCACCCGGGTGAATGGCCGGTGCGCGACTGTAACGCGTTGCAGCAAGATCCAGCAATGGGATGACTGACGGCGGTCGTCCCCACCGCCCTGCGCGCGCGGGCCCGGGTGAGCAGGATGGGTCCATGGACGACGAGCTCATCGGCCTCGAGGACCAGGGTTGGCAGGCGCTGCGGGCGGGCGGCGGCACCGTCATCGCCTTCTACAACTCGGTGCTCGACACCCAGGTCACGATGCTCCTGCCGGGCGGCCTGACCATCACCAGCCGGCCCGCGGCGCTCAAGGCCATGTCGGGCGCGCCGTGGGACTGGTACCACCTGTCCGACTGGGCGGTGCAGCACGTCACCGACGACGTCGCCGTCGTCACCTACTCGGCCGCCGCCGAGCGCGACGAGACGCCGTACGCGGCGCTCGTCTCGAGCCTGTACGTGCGCCGCGCGGGCGGCTGGCGGCTCGCGTTCCACCAGCAGACGCCCCGCTGACGGGCCGGCGCGGGCCGGCGCACGGCGCCGCCGGCGCCGCCGGGGCCCCTCAGCCGGCGAGGTTCGCGGAGAAGAACGCGACCAGGTCCCCCGGGAAGCCGGTGTCGAGCGTGTGCCCGCCGGTGAAGACGTTCGAGCTCGCCGGGATCCCGTCCTCGGCGAGGAGCCCGAGCAGGTACTCCGAGCCCTCGGGGATCCAGCGGTAGCCGTCCGCCGTGCCGTACGCGATCCGGATGGCCGCCAGGCGCTCGGGCTGGGCGAGGTAGTCCGCGACCTTGCGCTCGAGGTCGCCGTACCCGGACTCCCACGCGGCGACGGCGGCCGGGTCCTGGGCGCTGAGCGGCGCCCTCGGGTCGATCGACAGGTGGTGCGGGTACGGCGCCTGCGGGGCCGGCGCGAAGGCTGCGCCGTAGCAGTCCCACGCGCCGTTGTCGGCGAGGAAGCCGGCCAGGCCGTCCGCCGGCCGGAACAGCCCCGGCGAGGCCGCGTAGAGCGCACCGAAGACCTCCGGGTGGGCCAGGCCCACGTTGATCGCGCCCGACCCGCCCATCGAGAAGCCGGACAGCCCGCGTGAGGCGGCCTCGGGGATCGTGCGGTACGTCGCGTCGACGTACGCGACCAGGTCCTGGGTGAGGGCGTCCTCCGCGTTCCCCGTCACCGGCGAGTTCGCGTAGAAGGTGTTGCCCATCGAGCTCTCGCCGTCCAGCTCGACCACGATGAGCTCGCGCATGCCCTCCTTGCCCATCTCCGACCAGAGGACGGGCGCCAGGCTGCGCAGCCGGCCCACGGGCTCGTCGGCCCCGGCGAGGTAGTAGACGACCGCGTACCGCGCGTCGGAGGTGTCGTAGGTCGGGGGCAGGTGCACGACGACGTCGCGCTCGGCCGGGTCGCCCAGGATGTTGTTCGCGAGCGACGGCGTCGGGACGGTCTCGGCGACGGAGCGGCCCTCGCCGAGGTCCTCCGCGGGCGTCCGGCCGGCGGCCGCCTGGTCGGCCTCGGGTCCTGCCGCGTCGGCCGCCCCGTCGGCGGCGCCGCCGCAGCCGCCGAGCACGCCCGCGAGCGCGAGGGCGGCGAGCCCCGCCACCAGAGTCCGACCTGCGCGCACGATGCCTCCCGCCCGACGGCGCCCGCCGCGCCGTGCCCGACCGGAGACGCTAGACGGCCAGGGACACGGAACGGGCGCCCTCCGGTGACGATCCGGTCACCAGGTCGTCACGATCCGGTCTGGAGCCCGACGGTCGCAGCCGCGGCAGGCCGCGCCGGCCCGCCCGCTACCCGAGCAGCGCCTCGAGCCGGGCCCGTGCGGCCGCCGTCGCGACGTGGTCGGGCAGGTCGAGCTCGACCGTCTTGTCGCGGGAGGTGAGCCCGGTGACCAGGGCGACCTGGCGGCGTCGGAGGCCGAACGCGTCCGCGACCGCCGCGAGCGCGGCCTCGGTCGCGGCGCCGTCCACCGCCCGCGCGCCCACCGCGACCACGAGCCGGCCGGCGTGCGCGCCACCCACACGGGTGCGCGAGGCGCCGGGGCGCACGCGGATGTCGACCTTCACGGCCCCATCCTCCCGCGCCCCGGGCTCCAGCCGGGACCACCCGCGGCTAGAGGAGGCCGAGGTCGCGGACGGCGTCGCGCTCGTCGACGAGCTCGGCGATCGAGGCGTCGATCCGGGCGCGGGAGAACTCGTTCAGCTCGAGCCCCTGGACGATCTCCCACCGGCCCTCGCGCGAGACGACCGGGTAGGAGGACACGAGGCCCTCGGGCACGCCGTACGAGCCGTCGGACACGATGGCCGCGGAGGTCCAGTCGCCCTCGGGCGTCCCGTGCACCCACGTGCGCACGTGGTCGATCGCCGCGTTCGCGGCGGAGGCCGCCGACGACGCCCCGCGCGCCTCGATGATCGCGGCGCCGCGGCGGGCGACCGTCGGGATGAACGTGTGCTCCACCCAGTGCTGGTCGAGGACCTCCGGTGCCGGCCGGCCGCCGATGGTCGCCTGGAAGACGTCCGGGTACTGGGTCGCCGAGTGGTTGCCCCAGATGGTCATCCGGCGGATCGCGCTGACCGGCATGCCGGTCTTCGTGGCCAGCTGCGACAGGGCCCGGTTGTGGTCCAGGCGGGTCATCGCGGTGAACCGGTCGGCCGGCACGTCGGGCGCGTGCGACGCCGCGATCAGCGCGTTCGTGTTGGCCGGGTTGCCGACCACGAGCACGCGCACGTCGCTCGCCGCGCCGGCGTTGATCGCCTCGCCCTGCGGGCCGAAGATGCCGCCGTTCGCCTCGAGCAGGTCGCCGCGCTCCATGCCCGGCCCGCGCGGGCGGGCGCCGACCAGCAGCGCGACGCCGACGCCGTCGAACGCCTTGCGCGCGTCGTCGAAGATGTCGACGGACTCGAGCGTCGGGAACGCGCAGTCGGCGAGCTCCATCGCCGTGCCCTCGGCCGCCTTGACCGCCTGCGGGATCTCCAGCAGGCGCAGGCGCACGGGGGTGTCGGGGCCGAGCATGTCGCCGGACGCGATGCGGAACAGCAGCGCGTACCCGATCTGGCCGGCGGCGCCGGTCACGGTGACGGTGACCGGCGCGTTCTCGGTGGTGCCCGCCATGGGTGCTCCTTCGGTCGTCGTCGGCCGGTGGGCCTGGGGTTACGGCCTGGGACCTGGCGCGGGGCCAGGGTGGGGCAGGTGCTGCTGCTCGCCGGCCGCGGGCCGGGCGAGGTCAGGCGAGGCGCCGCCCGAGGTTCTCGTCGAGCGTCGCCAGGAACTCCTCGGTGGTCAACCAGGGCGTGTCGCGCCCGACGAGCAGTGCGAGGTCCTTCGTCATCGCGCCGCTCTCGACCGTCTTCACCACGACATCTTCGAGCGTGTTCGCGAAGCCGACCACCTCGGGGGTGCCGTCGAGCTTGCCGCGGTGCGCGAGCCCGCGCGTCCACGCGTAGATCGAGGCGATCGGGTTGGTCGACGTCGGCTGGCCCGCCTGGTGCTGGCGGTAGTGCCGGGTGACCGTGCCGTGCGCGGCCTCGGCCTCGACCGTGCGGCCGTCCGGGGTCATCAGGACGGACGTCATGAGGCCGAGCGAGCCGAAGCCCTGCGCGACGGTGTCGGACTGCACGTCGCCGTCGTAGTTCTTGCAGGCCCAGACGTAGCCGCCCTCCCACTTCATCGCGGCGGCGACCATGTCGTCGATCAGGCGGTGCTCGTAGGTGATGCCGGCGGCCTCGAACGCCGCCTTGTACTCGGTCTCGTAGACGTCGGCGAAGATGTCCTTGAAGGCGCCGTCGTAGGCCTTGAGGATCGTGTTCTTGGTCGACAGGTACACCGGGTAGCCGCGCTGCAGGCCGTAGGCGAACGACGCGCGGGCGAAGTCGCGGATGGACTTCGTGAAGTTGTACATGCCCATCGCCACGCCCCCCTCCTCGGGGAAGCGGATGACCTCGTGCTGGATCGGCTCCGAGCCGTCCTCCGGGGTGAAGGTCAGCGTGAGCGTGCCGGGGCGGTCGACCTTGAAGTTCGTGGCGCGGTACTGGTCGCCGAACGCGTGACGGCCGATGACGATCGGCTTGGTCCAGCCCGGGACCAGGCGCGGGATCGTCGAGATGATGATCGGCTCGCGGAAGACGACGCCACCGAGGATGTTGCGGATGGTCCCGTTCGGGGACAGCCACATCTTCTTCAGGCCGAACTCGGCGACGCGCGCCTCGTCGGGGGTGATCGTGGCGCACTTGACGCCGACGCCGTGCTCCTTGATCGCGTTCGCCGCGTCGACGGTGACCTGGTCGTCGGTCGCGTCGCGGTTCTCGATCGACAGGTCGTAGTACCGCAGGTCCACGTCGAGGTACGGGTGGATGAGGCGGTCCTTGATGGCCTGCCAGATGATGCGCGTCATCTCGTCGCCATCGAGCTCGACGACCGGGCCGGCCACCGTGATCTTCGCCATGCGCTCTGCTCTCCCCGTGTGCTCGACGATGCGCCCCCAAGATTACTCGACGTCGAGAGATCTTCACGACGCCGGCCCTCGCCGCCGTCACACAGCAGAAGCACAGCGAGGTGGTCGCCGCCCACCGGTCGCGCCGCACGGGCCCCGTGGCATGATCGGGGCCGTCCACAGCCCGAAATACGCCGAAGGGACAGCCATGTCCACCGCACCGGATCCCTACCTCGCGCACCCGCCCGGCACCGCCGTCCAGCCCCACCTGCTCGGCGAGGCGGGCGTGACCGAGGCGCCGCCGCGGGTCGGCCTGCTGCCGCGCGTCGGCGCCGAGGTGCTCGGGACGTTCGCCCTCGTGCTGACGATCCTCGGCTCCGCGCTCTACGCGAACCTCACCTCGATCGGGCTGTTCGGCGTCGCCGTCGCGACCGCGCTCGTGCTCGCCGGCCTCATCGCCGCGTTCGGCCACGTCTCCGGGGGCCACTTCAACCCCGCCGTGAGCCTCGGCGCCGCCCTCGCCGGCCGCGTGTCGTTCGTCGACATGCTCGCCTACTGGGCCGCCCAGGTCGTGGGTGCGCTGCTCGCGGCGGTCGTCCTCGTCGTCGCGATCCCCAAGGGCCTCGCCGCCGCGATCACGGGCAACCCCGACGCCGGGACTGCCGACTTCTTCGCCACGGTCGCCAACGGCTGGGGCGAGCAGTCGCCGCTCTTCGCCCAGACCCAGGGCTACACCTCGCAGGCCGGGCTCGACGCCATCACGTTCGACCTCAAGACGGCGCTCATCCTCGAGGTCGTCGGCACCGCCGTGTTCGTCGCCGTCATCCTCGGCGTCACGGGCCGCAAGGCCGCCGCGTCGACCGCACCGTTCGCCATCGGCGGCACGCTCGGCGCGATGATCCTCGTCACGGGGCTCATCACGAACGCCGGCCTCAACCCGGCGCGCTCCACGGCCGCCGCCCTGTTCGCGGGCGGCGACGCCCTCAGCCAGCTGTGGCTGTTCTGGGCCGCCCCGCTCATCGGCGCCGCGATCGTCGGCCTCCTGGTGCTCGCCTTCGCGCCGGCGCCGCCCGCCGCGTACGACGCCGAGGCCTACGACGACGTGCTCGACGGCGACGACGAGCTCGACGAGGCGGACGACGCCGAGACGGTCGTCGTCGTCACCGAGGAGACCGTCATCGTCACGGACGACGAGGACGAGCGCCGCTAGCTCGTCCCGGCCTGACCCGTCGTCTGTCCCGTGCGCGGGACGCCCCCGGTGCCCGAGGAGACACCGGGGGTCAGGGCGAGGGTGGCGATGGCGGCGGCCATCGCCAGCAGCAGGACGGCGTCCTGCCAGACCGAGCGCACCGCGACGCCCTCGGGGCGGCGGCCGCGCCACAGCAGGCGCGCGACGGCGGCCCCGGTCAGGGTCACCGCCAGCACGAGCAGCCCCTCGGTCGCGCCGACGAGGTAGCCGGTCCCGATCGCGACCGCGAGGCCCGTCGCGACCACCCAGAGCGCGGGTGCCCGGTGCCGCTCCTCCTCCGTCACGTCGGTCAGGTTACCGTTGACGAGTGCCCGAGGACCGACCGCTGCCGCCGTCCTCGGTGGTCGTGGTCGGGGGCGGCCTGGCCGCCGCCGCGTCCGTCGCGGCGCTGCGCGCCGAGGGCTTCGCGGGCCACCTGACGGTGCTCGGGGCCGAGGGCCTGCCGCCCTACGACCGCCCGCCGCTGTCCAAGCAGCTGCTGACGCGCACCGAGCCGGTCTGGCTCGCGGACGAGGGGCTCGCCCTCACGGCCGACGACGTCCGCCTCGCCGAGCCGGCCACCGGGCTCGCCGTCGAGGGCTCCGGCGTCCGCGTCACGACGGTGGCCGGCGAGGTCGCCGCCGACGCCGCGGTCCTCGCGACCGGCGCCCACGCCGTCCTGCCGGCGGCGCTCGCGGGCGCCCGCACCCTGCACACGGCCGCCGACGCCGCCGCCCTGCGCGCGGCGCTGCGCCCGGGCGCGCGCCTCGTCGTCGTGGGGGCCGGCTGGGTCGGCGCCGAGGTGGCCGGGGTCGCCGCTGCCGCTGGGGTGACCGTCACGGTCGTCGAGGCCGGCGCGGCGCCGCTCGGCGGCGCGCTCGGCCCCGCGATCGGGGCCCTGACCGTGCCGTGGTACGCGGCGGCGGGCATCCGGCTGCTCACGGGCACGCAGGTGGTCGAGGCCCACGCGCACGGGGTACGGCTCGCCGACGGCGAGGAGCTCGCGGCCGACGTCGTCCTGGCGGCGGTCGGCGCGCGGCCGTCGTCGGCGTGGCTGGCCGGCGCGCTGCCCGTGGCCCACGACGGCTCGATCGAGGTCGACGGGGCCTACCGGGTGCCCGGCCAGCCGCGCGTCGTCGCCGTCGGCGATCTGGCGCGCCGCCGCTCACCGCGGCACGGCTGGCTGCCGGGCGGGCACTGGGACGGCGCCCTGCGGGGCCCCACGGTCGCGGCCCGGGCGCTGCTCGGCCTGCCGGTGGACGGCCCCGAGCACGACCTCGCGCCCTACGTGTTCTCCACCCAGCTCGGCCACGACCTGGGCCTCGTCGGTCTGCCGGGCCCGGGCGACGACGTCGTGCTGCGCGGGGCGCCGGGCGAGGGTGGGTTCGGCGCCGCGTGGCTGCGCGCCGGCACCGACGAGCTGACCGCGGTGCTCGCCGTCGACCGCCCGCGCGACGTGTCGGCGGCCCGGCGGCTGTTCACCGGACCAGCGCTGCCGCGCGTCGACCGGGCGGTGCTCGCGGACCCGGCCGCGCCCCTGAAGGCCGCGCTCCGCCCGGCCTGACGCGCGGGCGCTCCCCCGCAGCGCCCGCAGCGCCCGCAGCGCCGGATCGTGGAGCGTTCCGTCCGTCGGGCGGACGGAACGCTCCACGATGCCGAGCGGGGCCGGCTCAGTGCGCGAAGTGGCGGGTGCCCGTCACGTACATCGTGACGCCAGCGGCCCGGGCCGCCGCGACGACCTCCTCGTCGCGGATCGAGCCGCCCGGCTGGACGACGGCGCGCACGCCGCCGTCGAGGAGGATCTGCAGGCCGTCCGCGAACGGGAAGAACGCGTCCGACGCCGCGACCGCGCCGCGGGCCCGCTCCTCGCCGTGACCGTTCGCGCGCTCGACCGCGAGCCGGCACGAGTCGACCCGGTTGACCTGCCCCATCCCGACGCCGACCGACGCGCCGTCGCGCGCCAGCAGGATCGCGTTGGACTTCACGGCGCGCACCGCGCGCCAGGCGAAGGCGAGGTCGGCGAGCGTGGCGTCGTCGGCGGCCTCGCCCGACACGAGCGTCCACGTGGTCGGGTCGTCGCCGGTGGCGTCGATGCGGTCGCGGTCCTGCACCAGGAGGCCGCCGGTGACCGGCCGGGTCTCCACCACCGCGGCCGGGCCGCCGTCGACCACGAGCAGCCGCAGGTTCTTCTTGGCGGTGAGGATCGCCAGGGCGTCGTCGTCGTAGCCCGGCGCGACGACGACCTCGGTGAACACGGGCCTCAGCTGCTCGGCCATGGCCCGGGTCACCACGCGGTTCGCGGCGACGACCCCGCCGTACGCGGAGACCGGGTCGCACGCGTGCGCCTTGGCGTGCGCGTCGGCGATGTCCACGCCGACGGCGATGCCGCACGGGTTCGCGTGCTTGATCACGGCGACCGCCGGGCCGGCGTGGTCCCACGCGGCGCGGTACGCGGCGTCGGCGTCGACGTAGTTGTTGTAGCTCATGGGCTTGCCGTGCAGCTGGCGGGCCTGCGCGAGGCCGGGGGCGCCGTGGCCGTTCGTGTAGAGGGCCGCGCGCTGGTGGGGGTTCTCGCCGTAGCGCAGGACGGCGGCGCGGTCCCAGGTGGCGCCCATCCAGACCGGGAAGCCGGTGTCGACGGCGCCGTCGGCGGTCTCCACGCGGTCCGTCGGCGACAGCACGTTGCCCATCCACGAGGCGACGTGCACGTCGTACGTGGCGGTGTGCACGAAGGCCGCCGCCGCGAGCGCGCGCCGCTCGGCGAGCGTGAAGCCGCCGGTCGCGGCCGCGCGCGCGACGTCGTCGTACCTGGCCGGGTCCGTGACGACGGCGACGCTCGGGTGGTTCTTCGCCGCGGCCCGGACCATCGAGGGGCCGCCGATGTCGATCTGCTCGACGCACTCGTCGGGGCTCGCACCCGACGCGACGGTCGCCGCGAACGGGTAGAGGTTGACCACGACCAGCTCGAACGGCGCGACGCCGAGCTCGGAGAGCTGCGCGAGGTGCTCGGGCCGGCGGGTGTCGGCGAGCAGCCCCGCGTGCACGCGCGGGTGCAGCGTCTTGACGCGGCCGTCGAGGCACTCCGGGAAGCCGGTGAGGTCCTCGACGCGCGTGACGGGCACGCCGGCGTCGGCGATGCGGGCGGCCGTGGAGCCCGTCGAGACGAGCTCGACGCCCGCGGCGTGCAGGGCGGTGGCGAGCTCGGCGAGGCCGGTCTTGTCGTAGACGCTGACGAGCGCGCGGCGGATCGGGCGGCGGGTCTCGTCGGCGGTCGGGTCGGCGACGTCGGGCAGGGGGGCGAGGTGCGACATGGCGGCTCCTGGCTCGGGTGCGGATCGGATGACCTGCTCCCGGCACCCAGGCGGGCGGTGCGCTGACGGGACCTGCTCGCCGCTCCCCGGTGGTCGATCCCACCCTCGCCAGTCGCGGCGGGGGCAGTCTAGCCGCCGGTGCGGGGGTGGCCGGAAGGGCCCCGGCGACCGGTTCAGCCGATGCGGACGGTCCGGCCGTCGACCGCGTAACCCTCGCGCGCGAGGCGCCCGACGACGTCGACCAGCAGCTCCCGCTCGACCGCCTTGATGCGCTCGTGCAGGCCGGCCTCGTCGTCGCCGTCGAGGACCTCAACCGCACGCTGGGCGACGATCGGGCCCGTGTCGACGCCCGCGTCGACCAGGTGCACGGTGCAGCCCGTGACGCGCACGCCGTAGGCCAGCGCGTCGCGCACGCCGTGCGCGCCGGGGAAGGACGGCAGCAGCGCCGGGTGCGTGTTGACGATCCGCCCCCCGAACCGCGCCAGGAACGGCTCGCCCAGGATCCGCATGAAGCCCGCCAGGACCACGAGCTCGGGGTCGAACACCTCGACCGTGCGCGCGAGCGCCGCGTCCCAGGCCGCGCGGTCGGGGAAGTCCCCCGGCGCGACGACGGCCGTCGCCACGCCCACGGCCTGCGCCTTGGCCAGCGCGGGCGCGTCGGCGGTGTTGCTCACGACGGCGACGACGCGCGCCCCGTAGGCCGGGTCGCCGTGCGCCGCCAGGAGCGCCGCGAGGTTGCTCCCGGTCCCCGACACGAGGACGACGACGCGCGCCTGACGCGGCACGACCGCGGCCTGCGGCGGGGGCGGCGTCGGGCGGGCGGCGGGGTCGGCGTCGGGCGCGGTGGGCGGCACGGCGGCGACCCTACCGGGGCGCCCGGACGGGGCGCAGGCGTCCGCGCGGCGGAGGGGACGCCGCCCCGGATGGAAGACTGGCGCCGTGGAGGACCCGTACGCACCGCCGCCTGACGCGCCCAAGCCCGGCCGAGGTGCACGCACGCGCGGTCCGCGTCCGGAGCGGGTGGCCGGTCAGCGTCCTGCGCCGGTGCCGCGAGCGCCGCGGACCCCGCCGCCGGCACCCGACCCCGAGGCCCTGCGCGTCGTCCAGCGTCGGATGGGCACGTTCCTGCTCCTGGTGCTCGCGGCGCTGCTGACGTCCCGGCTGCGCCTGCCGTGGCAGCTCGGCAGCCTGGCGTTCGTCCTCGCGGCGCTCGGCACCGGGGTGTGGGCGCTGTCGGGCGCGCGGCGCCCCGGCCTGCGCGAGCAGGTCGCCCCGATGCTGGTGGTCGGCCTCGTGTTCACGGTGATGCTGGCGCTGTCGATGTCGTCGTCGTTGGTGCTGTGGTCCGAGCAGATGACGCACCAGGACTGCCTCGACAACGCGGTGACGCTGTCCGCCCGCGAGTCGTGCGACAGCGCCTACCGGGACGCCGTGGAGCGCCGGCTGGACCAGCTGACGAACCCGACGCGCGACTGAGGTCAGTCGTCGGCCGACCCGTCGGGCGCGGCCTCGGCCGACCCGTCGGGCGCGGTGTGGGGCGCGGGGTGGGGCGCGGGGTCGGGCGCGGCGTGAGGCGCGGCGCCGTCGGCACGCGCGGCCGACCGGCCGGCGCGGCCCCGCAGCCGCGACCAGGCGCCCCGGAGGGCGGCGCGCACCGCCGCGTCGGTGGGGACGGCGACGACCACGGCCCCCAGACCCGCCAGCAGGGCGACCGTCCCGCCCACCAGCAGGGGTTGCGCCCCGACCTCGGACATCCGGCCCGGCCCGGCCGAGCCCGCGGCGAGCGCCGTGGCGACGCCCACGACGAGCCCCGCGACGAGCCCCGATCCCACGGCCGCGCCGAGGGGCTGCCAGGGCGAGCGCGGCTCGAGGCGCCGGTGCAGCCACCACCCGGCGATCGCGCCCGCGGCGACGACCAGCAGCGGCACCCACGGCCCGGCACCCGAGGGCTCGGCGGGGAGCGCACCGAGCAGCGGGAGCGCCGGCATCGGCCCGCTCACCACCTCCGTGGGTGAGAACACGGTCCCCTGCCCGACGGCGAACCCCGGCCCGGCGAGCCAGGCCAGCGCCCACAGCACGAGGTTGGGGACCAGCGACAGCTGCGCGACGGCCATCACCAGGCCGCTGAAGGTGTCCAGACCGAGGCCCACGATGACGTCGCCGGTCGCCGCCCGGCCCGACAGCGCCCAGCCGACCGTCACGGCCGCGGCCACCGCGAGGAGCGCCGCGGGGACGAGGGCGCCCGCCCGCGCCGCCGCCCGCGCGACCGGCGGCACCCGGGACCACAGCGGCCGCGTCACGACGGCGAGCCGACCGGGCCGCAGCAGACCCCAGCCGAGACCGATCGCGGCGATCAACGTCGCGCCGATGAGCGTGCGCGCCACCGAGCCCCACCCGGCACCGAGCGGCCCGGCGTCCCCGGCCAGCAGCGTCACGAGGAGGACGGCGACCAGGTAGCCACCGATCCCCGCCGCCCAGGCGCCGGGCGTGGGGTAGGCCGAGCGCCGCGCGGACGCGTGGGCGGCGAAGAGCGCGAGCACCGTGACGCCGAGGGGCACGATGGTCAGCGACAGCCCGCCCACCTGCAGCGCGCCCCCGTGACCCATGAGCCACAGCGCGGCGCCGACCGCCACGGAACGGGTCCAGCCGACGTCGGCGTTGGCCGGGTCGGCCGAGGTGGCGACGTAGGCCGCCAGGGCCGGGGTGACGACGGCGAGCACCGAGAGCAGGGCGGCCTGCACGCCCGCCAGCGCGCCCGACACCCAGCGCGGCGCACCGCCGATGACCGTGCTCCGGGCGACGACCTCGGGGGCGTCGCCGGGGAGGACGGGCGCGCGCTCGGGGCGCTCGGGGCGTGCAACGCGGGACGCGCGGGCGGGCCGGGTCGCACCGGGGGTGCGGGCGGTGCCGGGGGCGCGGGAGGGACGCGGCGGCTGGTCCGCGCCCGACGCGCGGGGGGCGCGCGGCGGCTTGTCCGCGCCCGACGCGCGGGGGGCGCGCGGCGGCTGGTCCGCGCCCGACGCGCGGGGCGACGGTGCGCCGCGAGGGACCCGTGGCGCTCGGGAGGCCGGGGGGTCCGGCGTCGGCGTGCGGTCGCCGCGGTCTGCGCCGGGGCGGGACGCCGGACGGGACGCCGACGCCGAGGTGCGCGCCCGCCCGTCGGGGGCGCGGCGCGGGGCGGGCGGTCGGGTCACCGCTCCATCGTCGCCGCCGCGCCGCGCGTCGGCCGCCGGTGACACGCCGCACCGTGTGGAGCGTTGGTGACGGACTCGCCGGGCGTGTCGGTCACCAACGCTCCACGCGCGGGCGGAACGCTCCACACCTGGGTGGAACGCTCCACACCTGGGCGGAACACTCCACGCGCGGGGCCACGGGTCGGGCCCCGTGGGCGCGACCGTGGCAGCGGTGCCGGGTCAGAGGGTGGCGAGGAGCTCCCGCATGAGGGCCGCCGTCTCGCTCGGGGTCTTGCCGACGCGGACGCCGACGGCCTCGAGCGCCTCCTTCTTCGCCTGGGCGGTGCCCGACGAGCCGGAGACGATGGCACCCGCGTGGCCCATCGTGCGTCCCTCGGGGGCGGTGAACCCCGCGACGTACCCGACGACCGGCTTGGTGACGTTGTCGCGGATGAACGCCGCCGCCCGCTCCTCGGCGTCGCCACCGATCTCGCCGATGAGGACGATCGCCTTCGTCTCCGGGTCCGCCTCGAACGCGGCGAGCGCGTCGATGTGCGTGGTGCCGATGATCGGGTCGCCGCCGATGCCGATGCAGGTGGAGAAGCCCAGGTCACGCAGCTCGTACATCATCTGGTAGGTCAGCGTGCCGGACTTCGACACGAGGCCGATCGGGCCGGGGCCGGTGATGTCGGCGGGCGTGATGCCGACGTTCGAGCGCGCCGGGCTGATGATGCCGGGGCAGTTCGGGCCGATGAGCCGCACGTCGGCCGCCTGGGCGGCGGCGAAGAACTCGGCGGTGTCGGCCACCGGGATGCCCTCGGTGATGATCACCACGAGCGGCATCCGCGCGTCGACGGCCTCGAGGACCGCGCCCTTCGCGTGGGCCGGGGGCACGAAGACCACCGAGACGTCGGCGCCCGTCGCGGCCATCGCCTCCGCGACGGTGCCGAACACCGGGACGTCGATGTCGCCATCGGGCGCCGGGAAGGTGACCGACGTCCCCGCCTTGCGCGGGTTGACGCCGCCCACGATCTGCGTGCCCGCGGCGAGCATGCGCGTCGTGTGCTTCATGCCCTCCGAGCCGGTCATGCCCTGGACGATGACCTTGGAGGCCTCGGTCAGGAAGATCGCCATGTCGCTGTCGCTCTCTCTCGTCTCGAGGTCTCAGGCCTGGGGGGTGCGCGCCGCGTGGGCCGCGTGGGCGAGCTCGGCGGCCTTGTCCGCGCCGCCGTCCATCGTGTCGGCGAGGGTCACCAGCGGGTGCGCGGCCTCGCGCAGGATCCGCCGGCCCTCCTCGACGTTGTTGCCGTCGAGGCGGACGACGAGCGGCTTGGTCGCCGCGTCCCCGAGCATGCCCAGGGCCGCGACGATGCCGTTCGCGACGGCGTCGCACGCGGTGATCCCGCCGAAGACGTTCACGAAGACCGCGTCGACCTGGGGGTCGCCGAGGATGACGTCGAGGCCTGCGGCCATGACCTCCGCGGAGGCGCCGCCGCCGATGTCGAGGAAGTTCGCCGGGCGCACGCCGCCGTGCCGCTCGCCCGCGTACGCGACGACGTCGAGCGTGCTCATGACCAGGCCGGCGCCGTTGCCGATGATCCCGACCGAGCCGTCGAGCTTGACGTAGTTGAGGTCGTGCTCCTTGGCCTTCGCCTCGAGCGGGTCGGTCGCGGCGGCGTCCTCCAGCTCGGCGTGGTCGGCGTGCCGGAAGTCCGCGTTCGCGTCCAGGGTGACCTTGCCGTCCAGGGCGACGATCCGGCCGTCCTCCGTGCGCACCAGCGGGTTGACCTCGACGAGCGTCGCGTCCTCCTCGCGGTAGACCGTCCACAGGCGCTCGATGACGTCGGCGACCTGCGGGGCGACGTCGGCGGCGAAGCCCGCGGCCGCCACGATCTCCTCGGCCTTGGCGCGGTCGATGCCGACCTGCGGGTCGACGGGGACCTTGGCGAGGGCCTCGGGCCGCTCGACCGCGAGCTGCTCGATCTCCATGCCACCCTCGACGGAGCACATCGCGAGGTAGCGGCGCTCGGCGCGGTCGAGGAGGACGGAGAAGTAGTACTCCTCCGCGATGCGGGCGCCCGCGGCGACCATGACGCGGTGCACGGTGTGGCCCTTGATGTCCATGCCGAGGATCTCACCGGCGCGGTCGGCAGCCTCCTGCGGCGAGTGGGCGAGCTTGACGCCGCCCGCCTTGCCGCGGCCGCCCGTCTTCACCTGCGCCTTCACGACGACGGTGCCGCCGCCCAGCCGCTCGGCGGCCGCGCGGGCCTCCTCGGGCGTGGTCGCGACGATGCCCCCGAGCACGGGGACGCCGTGCTTCTCGAACATGTCCCGGGCCTGGTACTCGAACAGGTCCACCTGGTCGGTCCTCCCTCTCGCGGGCACGGTCGCCCGGGATGTCGTCACCATCGTCGGCCGCCTGATCGTAACCGCGCGCGCCAGATATCTTCACATCGAGAGATCTTGGTCGCGGCATCGATCCGGTGATCGCCGTCTGCCTGCGTCGTCAACAGCCCCCGCCGTCCGAATCATCCTTGTCCGTCCCGAATAGTACACTTGTGCTAACTCGGGACGGAAGGGTGGGCATGACGAGCACGGGTGAGAGCGTGGCGCTGCTGCGTCAGCTCGCCCGCGAGCTCGCGAGCGCCGACGTCGCGACCCTGCCCCCACGGGACGCCGAGGCGCTGCACCGCGAGCTCCGGGCGGCGACCGACCAGCTGCAGTCCGTGGCGGCGCGGCTTCTGGCGCGCGTGGAGGACGGCGGTCGTTGGGTGGGCGCGGCCCGCACGTTCCCGGAGTGGGTGGCCCGGCAGACGCGGTCGTCGGTCGGGGCCGCGCGCGGCCAGGCGCAGCTCGGCCGCGCGCTCACCGACGCGCTGCCGGGCACCGCGGGCGCCGTGGCACGCGGGGAGATCACGCTCGAGCACGCGGACGTGATGGCGCGGTTCGCGGCGACGTCCGACGCGCGGCGCGACGCACTGGCCGCCGATGGAGGCCGCGCGGAGGCGGCGCTCCTGGCCAAGGCACGCCTCATGCGCGCCGACCGGTTCCGCACCGAGGCGAAGCGCTGGGCCGCCGCCGTCGACGCGCAGGCGCACGAGCGCGAGCACGCGGCCGCGCGCGCGAAGGAACACCTGTCACTGCTGCGGCCGACCGACGGCGTCGCGATCTCCGGCTTTCTCACCGTCGAACGCGGCGACCTCCTCGCGACGGCGCTGAGGGCCGTCACCGGCGTCCCGTCGGCGGACGACGACCGGCCGTCCGAGCAGCGGCACGCCGACGCGCTCGTCGGGCTGGCGCGACTGGTGCTCGACAAGGGGCTCGCAGGGGGTGGCGGGCAGGTGCGCCCGCACATCACGGTGCACGTGGCGTGGGAGACGTTCCTCGGGCTGGCCGGGCGGGCGGGCGTGGCGGACGAGGTGCCGGCCGAGCTCGCCGACGGCGAGCCCATCCCCCGGTCCGTGCTCGAGCGCATCGCCTGCGACAGCGAGATCGCCCGGGTGGTGTTCGGGCCGACGGGCGAGCTGCTCGACGTCGGGCGGTCGCAGCGCACCTTCACGGGTGCGCAGCGGCACGCGGTCGTCGCCCGGGACCGGACCTGCGCCTACCCCGACTGCGACCGCCCGCCCCAGCTCGGCGAGGTGCACCACGTCGCGTGGTGGGTCCGCGACAGCGGGCCGACGGCCGTCAAGAACGGCGTCCTCCTGTGCTGGTACCACCACGACGTGGTGCACCGGGAGAACCTGGCGATCACGCGGCGCCGCGGTCGGTGGGAGTTCCGAAGACGGGACGGCAGCCGCATGGGCCCGCCGGCGGCGGGTGAGGACGGGCCGGCACCCGCCGGCGGCGCGCCACCGGGAGGGCGCGCGCGGGCGCGCGGCGCAACGACGGGCGACGCGGACGGGCGGGCCGCGCCACCGGACGGGCAGGAGACCCTGCGCATCGCCGGGTGACCTGCGGGCCCGCGCCCTACAGCTTGGTGACGGGTGAGTAGCGCAGCAGCAGCCGCTTGACCCCGTCGGTGCCGAAGTCGATCTTCGCGACCGCGTTCGCGCCCCCCCCCTCGACCCCGACGACCGTGCCGAGCCCGTAGGAGTCGTGCGTCACCTTGTCGCCGATCGCGAGCGACGGGGTGTCACCCACGGGGCGCTTGCCCGACCCGAACGAGGGAGTCCCCGCGTCGCGCGGTGCACCGACGGGACGCCCCGTGCCGGAGTGCACCGGCGCCGCGCCCTTGCGCGTCGTCACCGGGCCCGAACGGCCGGCAGCACCGCCGCCAGTACCGCCACCCCCGCGCGACCCGCCCCACGCCGACGCACCGCCGCCCCAGCCGGAGCCCGACCCGCGCAGCGCCTGCATGCTGGACTCGCGGCGACGCCAGTCCACGACCTCGTCCGGCAGGTCGTCGAGGAACCGGCTCGCCGGGAACTCGTTGGGGACCCCCCACGCCGTGCGCACGGCGGCCCGGGAGATGTACAGCCGCTGCCGCGCCCGCGTCAGCCCCACGTAGGCCAGCCGCCGCTCCTCGGCCAGCTGGTCCGGGTCCGCGAGCGACCGCATGTGCGGGAAGGTCCCGTCCTCCCACCCGGTCACGAACACCACCGGGAACTCCAGGCCCTTCGCCGTGTGCAGGGTCATCAGGGTGACCTGCCCCTGGTCGGGAGCAGCATCGCCGCCCTCGTCCGCGTCGGGGATCTGGTCGGAGTCCGCGACGAGCGAGACGCGCTCGAGGAAGTCCGACAGATCGCCCTCGGGGTCGCTCTGCTCGAACTCGGTCGCGACCGCGTGCAGCTCCGCGAGGTTGTCGACGCGCGACCCGTCCTGGGGGTCGTCGCTCGCGCGCAGCTCCGCCAGGTAGCCCGTCCGGTCGAGGACCGCCCCGAGCACCTCCGCCGGCCCGGCCTCCGCGGCCAGCTCACGCAGCCCCGCGAGGAGCCCCGCGAACTCGCGCAGCGGCGTCGTCGCGCGCGGCGACAGCCCGTACACCTCGTCGAGCCGGTCCAGGGCGGCGCCGAACGAGATCCGCTCACGCTCCGCGAACCCGGCGATCATCGCCTCCGAGCGCTCCCCCAGCCCACGCTTCGGCACGTTGAGGATCCGACGCACGTTCACGTCGTCGTCAGGGTTCACGATGGCGCGCAGGTAGGCGATCGCGTCCTTGATCTCACGCCGCTCGTAGAACCGCGTGCCGCCGACGACCTTGTAGGGCAGGCCGACGCGGATCAGCACCTCCTCGAGGGCGCGGCTCTGCGCGTTCGTCCGGTAGAAGATCGCGACGTCGGCCGGGCGGACGTCGTGGTCGTCGCCCAGGCGGTCGATCTCCTCGGCGACGAACCGCGCCTCCTCGTGCTCGTTGTCCGCGACGTACCCGACGATCTGCGGGCCCGCCCCCGCCGCGGTCCACAGGCGCTTCTCCTTGCGGCCCGGGTTCTTCGAGATCACGGCGTTCGCGGCCGTCAGGATGGTCTGGGTCGAGCGGTAGTTCTGCTCGAGCAGGATGGTCCGCGCGTCGGGGTAGTCCGCCTCGAACTCGAGGATGTTGCGGATCGTCGCCCCGCGGAACGCGTAGATCGACTGGTCGGCGTCACCGACGACCGTCAGCTCCCCGGGCGTCGCGCTCTCGTGCGCCCCCACCAGCTCGCGCACCAGTACGTACTGCGCGTGGTTCGTGTCCTGGTACTCGTCGACGAGGATCTGCCGGAACCGCCGCCGGTAGTGCTCGGCCACCTGCGGGAACGCCTGCAGCAGGTTGACGGTCGTCATGATCAGGTCGTCGAAGTCGAGCGCGTTCGCCGCGCGGAGCCGCTGCTGGTACCGCGTGTAGACCGCGGACAGCACCTCGTCGAACTGGTTCGCCTCGCCCGCCGACGCGCCGCTCGACCGCGCGTAGGCCTCCGGGTCGACGAGCTCGTCCTTGAGGTTCGAGATCCGGTGCGCGAGCCCCTTCACCGGGAACTTCTTCGGGTCCAGGTCGAGCTCGCGCCCCACCAGGGTGAGCAGGCGCTGGGAGTCCGCGGCGTCGTAGATGGAGAACGTGGACCGCAGGCCGAGCGTCTCGTGCTCGCGCCGCAGGATCCGCACGCACGCCGAGTGGAACGTCGACACCCACATCGCCCGCGCGGCCGGCCCGACGATCTGCTCCACCCGCTCGCGCATCTCGCCCGCGGCCTTGTTGGTGAAGGTGATCGCGAGCACCTCTCCGGGCCGCACCTGGTGCGTGGCGAGCTTGTGGGCGATACGGTGCGTCAGCACGCGCGTCTTGCCCGAACCCGCGCCCGCGACGATGAGGAGCGGGCTCCCCGCGTGCAGCACCGCCTCGCGCTGCTGCGGGTTGAGCCCCTCCAGCAGCGCGTCGGCGCGGGCGCGCGCCTCCGCCTCGCGCTCCGCCTCGCGCTCGGCCGCGCGGTCCGGCGCGTCGTCCCGGCGCGGGGGCACGACGCCGGGCAGGCGGGCCTCGGCGTGCACCACCACCTCGGGCAGGCGCACCCCGGCGGGGCGGTCGGGCACGCGCGCCCCGGCGGATCGCGCGTCGGGCAGCACAGGGAGATCAGGGAAGAGCGTCATGGCCCCACAAGCCTAGGCGGCGCCGGGGACTCGGCCGGACGGGGGATCGTTGCCCCCTGCGGGCGGTTTCACCTGGTCCGACCGGGTGATACCGGTACCGGACGCCGTGTCCCGCTCACTATCCTCGCGGTGCCGGGGGGCAGGCAGCCTCGGCACCCCTCCCCCGCTCCCGAACGGACTCACGTGGCAGCCGACCGCCCGGACCCGATCGACCCCCACCACCTGCGCACCCGCGAAGAGCTCGCCGCCGCCCTGACCGCCCTGCGGCAGGCGCGCGGCCTGACGGTCCGCGAGGTGGCCCGCGAGTCCGGCCTGCCGATCGCGACCGTCGGCGGCTACTTCTCCGGCCGCCACCTCCCGCCCCTGGCGACGCTGCCCCAGTTCGTGCGCCTGCTCACCGTGCTCGGCGTCGACGACGACGCCCTCGGCACCTGGACCGACGTGGTCAACCGGATGCGCCGCGCGCCCGGGCCCCGCCCCGGGGACGCGCCCGTCCCCTACCGCGGCCTCGTCACCTACCAGGCCGAGGACGCCGACTACTTCTTCGGTCGCGAGGAGCTGACGGCGAACCTCCTCGCGCGCGTCACGGGCGCCCCCACGACGCCGATCGTCGTGGTCGGCCCCTCGGGCTCGGGCAAGTCCTCCCTGCTGCGGGCCGGACTCGCGGCCCGGCTCACCGCGAAGGGCCGGCGCGTCGTCGTCGTCACGCCGGGTCCCGACCCGCTCGGCGCGCTCGGCGACGCCGGAGCGCTCGCCCCCGGCGACGTCCTGCTGGTCGACCAGCTCGAGGAGCTCTTCACCGGTGGCCACGAGCGCGCCGAGGTCGACACCCTCGTGGCGAGGCTGACGACCCTGCACGACGCCGGCACCTGCGTCGTCGTGGGCCTGCGGGCCGACTTCTTCGACCGCGCCCTCGAGACCCCCGGGCTCGCCACCTGGCTCACCGCGAACCAGGTACCCGTCGGCCCGCTGTCGGCCGAGGCGCTGCGGCGCGTCGTGGTGGAGCCCGCTCGCGTCGCGGGGATCGAGGTGGACGAGGCCCTGGTCGAGGTCCTCCTGGCCGAGGCCACCGGACGCTCCGGGTCGAACGGCACCGCCCTCGACGCCGGCGCCCTGCCGCTGCTCTCCCACGCGCTCTACGCCGCCTGGCTGGCCTCCTCGGGACGTCGCCTGACCCTGGCGCACCTGAAGGAGGTGGGCGGCTTCGCCGGGGCGATCGCCCAGACCGCCGAGCAGCTGCACGACGCGCTCGGCCCCGCCGAGCGCGTCGTCGAACGCGCGACCCTCCTGCGCCTCGTCCACGTGCACGAGAGCGCCACCGTCACCCGGCGCGCGGTCCCGGCCGAGGACCTCTCCGCCTCCGAGGTCCGGGGCGTCGTCGAGGCGTACACGCGGGCCCGGCTGCTCACCTCCGACCGCGGCAACGTCCAGCTCGCCCACGAGGCCCTCCTCGTGGCGTGGCCGCGCCTCGCCGGCTGGGTCGAGGAGAGCCGGGACGGCCTGCGGATCCGCAGCCGGCTCGGCACGGCCGCCCGGACCTGGCACGAGTCCGGGCGCGACCCGGACCTCCTCTACCGCGGCTCCGCCCTCGAGCAGGCCATGAGCTGGGTCACCGGCCCAGCCGCCCCCGCCGGCCTGAGCGCCGCTGAGTCGGCCTTCCTCGACGAGAGCACCGCCGCGGCCACCCGCGCAGCTCGCGCCCGCCGCCGCTCCGCGCGTCGGCTGCGGCTCCTCGCGGCCGGCCTCGCGGTCCTCGCCGCCGCCACGGGGGGCCTGACCCTCGCGGCGATCTCCCAGGCCCGGGCGATCGCCGACGAGCGGGACCTGGCCGTCTCCCGGCAGCTCGCCGTCACGGCGCAGTCCCTCGCCGCGACCGACACCGCCCTCGCCGGGCAGGTCGCGGTGGGCAGCCTCGCCGCGGCCGACACCGTGGAGGCGCGGTCCGCGATCCTCAGCGCCTCCGGCCGCGGCGGCATCGCGCGGCTGCCGCTCGTCGACGGCATCGTCAACGCCCTCGCGGTGAGCCCCGACGGCGGTCTCGTGGCCGCCGCGACCGACGCGAGTACGCTCGCGCTCGCCTCGACCGCGGACCGGCTCACGACCGGCGTCTCGCTGACGGTCCCGGACACCGCCCTGTACGGGGCTGCGTTCAGCGCGGACGGCACCCTGCTGGCCGCCGCGGGCGACGCGGGCTCGCTGCACCTGTGGGCGACGCACGACGGCGCCCCCGCCGCGCTCGGCGTCACGGGCGAGCCCGTCGGGGCGACCCTCTACGACGTCGCCTTCTCCCCCGACGGCGCCGTGGCGGCCGCGGCGGCCTCGGACGGGCTCGTGCACCTGTGGTCGGTCGGCGACGACGGCGCGGAGCCGGCCGGGAGCGCACAGCTCTCGGAGACCGGCCCGGCGCAGACCGTCGCCTTCGGCCCGGACGGCACCCTCGTGGCGGGCGGCGCGGACGGCCTCGTGCGGTTCTGGGACGTCACCGACGCGGAGGCGCCTGCGCCCCTCGCGGAGCTCGTCGCGGGCGGCGGGCGCATCACGAGCCTCGACCTGTCGGCCGACGGGCGCACGCTGGTCGTCGGCTCGACCGACACCTTCGCCTACGTCTGGGACGTCACCGACCCGGCCGCACCCGTCGCCGGCCCCCGGCTGGAGGGCGCGGCGAGCTGGGTCAACGACGTCGACGTCGACCCGGCCGGCGCCGTCGTCGCCGGCGCGAGCTCGGACAAGCAGCTCTGGCTCTGGGACGCCGCGACCGGCGTCGTCCGGCAGGCCCTGGCCCACCCGACGACCCTGCTCGCGGGCGTGTGGTCGCCGCAGGGCGACCAGCTGTACTCGGCCGGCGCCGACGGCACGCTGCGCGCCTGGGACGCGGCGACGTCGGTGCTCACGGGGTTCGGCTCCATCCCGGGCCAGGGCGTGTTCGAGGGCACCCTGCTCTACACCGCGAGCGCCGACGGCCTGCGGGTCTGGGACGCGGCCGATCCCGACCGGATCGCGCCCCTCGGCCAGGCCGGCGCACCGGAGTCCGCCACCCAGCTCGACGGCGCCCTCGACGTCTCGTCGACGGGGCTCGCCGTCGCCGGGGACACCAACGGCTCCCTGCACGTCTGGGACGTGCGCAGCCCCTCCCGGCCCCGGTACGTCCGCTCGGTCCAGCCGCACTCCGCATGGGTCGACGCGATCGCCTTCACCGCCGACGGGTCCGCGATGGCCGCCTCGTCCGACGACGGCTCGATCACCCTGTGGGACACCAGCGACGGCGTCCGCGACGAGCCCACGGCCCGCCTCGGCGACCTCGGCGGCTACGTCTACACCGTCAGCTTCTCCCCCGACGGGCAGACCCTGGTCGCGTCCGTGCTCAGCGGGAAGGTGCTGCTCATCGACGTCCGCGACCTGGCCGAGCCGGTCGTGGTGGGCTCGCCCGAGACCGGGCCGAGCGGCTACGTCTACAGCGCCTCCATGAGCCCCGACGGCCGCACGGTCGCCGCGAGCGGCAACGACAAGTCGATCTGGCTGTGGGACGTCACCGATCCCGCCCGGCCCACCCCCCTGGGCGCGCCCCTGCTCTGGGCGGACGGCTACGCCACGAACGTCTGGTTCAGCCCGGACGGGACCCTGCTGGCCGGCGCGATGACCGACGGCACGGTGCGCCTGTGGGACGTCACCGACCGCGAGCACCCGCTCCGGTGGGCCAGCCTGGCGGGCGTCGCCGGCACCGTGTACGGCCTCGACTTCTCGCCCGACGGCCGCCACGTGAGCGCTGCCGGCGGCGACCGCACGGTGCGCGTCTGGGAGACCCGGCCCGACGAGGCGCGCGACGAGCTGTGCGAGGACGCCCGCCGGGGCACGCCGATCACGGCCGAGGAGTGGGAGCGCGTCGCCGGCGACGTCGCGATGCCGGACGTGTGCTCCTGAGCCTTCCGCCGGGGCATGCGCTCAGACGAGCAGGCGCTGGCCCAGGTACTCCCCCGGCGCGACGCCGCCGGGCACCGCGAAGACGGCCGAGCCGATCGGCGTCGTCCAGGTGTTGAGCAGGTCCAGCTCGTCCAGCCGGCGCTGCACCGGCACGAACTGCTCCGCGACGTCGGCCTGGAACGTGACGAAGACGAGGCCGGCGTCGCGCCCCGCGCCGTCGTCGTAGTTGTAGCCCCGGCGCAGGAAGCGCTGCCGCGGGTCGTCCGTGCGCGCCCGGCGGATGTGCGCGAAGCCGGGGATGACGGTCAGGCCGTCCGGCCCGGTCGCCGCGAGGTCCGGCTCGTCGTGCTCGGCGTTCCCGGTCAGGGGAGCCCCGTCCGCGAGGCGCCGCCCCACGGTCTGCTCGCGCGCCGGCCGGTCCAGCGCCTCCCAGGTGTCCAGGTTCATGGCGATCCGGCGCACGACCATGCCCGTGCCGCCCGCGAGGGGACCGTCGCCCACCCAGATGAGGTCGTCGTCTCGCCCGGGGACCAGGTTCCGCGTGCCGTCCACCTGCCCGAACAGGTTCCGCATGGTGGTGCCCGACGGCACCGCGCCCGGCGCGTGGCGGAACCCCTGCTGCACCCAGCGCACCTGGGCGAACGTCGACGCCTGCCGCACGAGCACACGCGCGGCGTGCGCGAGCGTCACCTGGTCGTCGGCGCAGAGCTGGAGCACGAGGTCGCCGTCGGACCACTCGGGCCGCAGCGCGTCGACGCCGAACGGCGGCAGCGGCCCCAGCCACCGCGGCACGCGGTCGGCCCGCCGCGCGACGCGGAAGACCTCCGGCCCGAACCCGACCGTCACGGTGAGCGACGCGGGCACCGCGGCGAGCTCCGGCTCGCTGTCGGCGAGCCCGGGCTCTCCCCGGGTGAGCCGCGCGGCGTCGTCGGTCCAGATGCGCAGGAGGCGCACGAGCGCGTCGCGGTCCACGCCGCCCGCCAGGTCGAGCGCGACGAGCGTGAGGAAGGCGGGCGGGGGCGTCGCGACGCCGGCCTGGCGCTCGCCGTGGAAGGGCACGACGGCGCGCCCTCCGGCGTCCTCGGGCGCGCCCTGCGCGCCACCCACCGTGCCGCCCACCACGCCGCCCACCGCGCCGCCGACGGCGACGCCCGCGAGCCCGGCGGCGCCGACGAGGAAGCCGCGACGGCTGACCTGGTGGGCGCTCCCGTCGTCAGCCATCGGCCGGCTCGTACTCCTCCTGCCCGCCCGCGAACGTCCGCACCACTGCGACGACGTCGACGGTCGTCACGTCCGCGGTCTCGAGCGTCAACTCGACCTCGTCCCCGGGCTCCAGGGGGGCCGTCAGCTCCATGAGCATGATGTGGTCCCCGCCGGGCGCGAGCTCGTGCTCGCCGTTCGCCGGCACGGTGAAGCCGTCCTCGACGGGCGTCATCACCATCGAGCCGTCCTCGCCCATCGCCGTGGTGTGCAGCTCCACGCGGGCCGCCGCGGCGGACGTCCCGGCGACGACGAGCACGTCCTCGCCGGTCTCGTTCACGAGCGTCCCGAACAGCCCGGTCATGCCCTCGTCGGTGGCCTTGACCCACGCGTCCGTGACGGCCAGCCCGCCCCCGGCGTCGTCCCCCGATCCGCACGCGGCGAGGCCGGCGCCGAGCGCCAGGGCCGCCAGGAGGGAGGTCGCGATCATCGTCGTCCGGCGCATGCCAGACACCGTAGACGATCTTGGTACAGATACCCAAGGGGGTATGCGGGCTCCTCAGAGCAGGCGGCGCGCCGCCGCCCACCGCGTGAGCTCGTGCCGCGACGACAGCTGCAGCTTGCGCAGCACCGCCGACACGTGCGTCTCGACGGTCTTGATCGAGATGAACAGCTCGGACGCGACCTCGCGGTAGGAGTAGCCGCGCGCGATCAGCCGCATGACCTCGCGCTCGCGCGCCGAGAGCCGGTCCAGCTCGTCGTCCCCGGTCGCGATGTCGCCCGCGGCCGCACCGAACGCGTCGAGCACGAACCCCGCGAGCCGCGGCGAGAACACGGCGTCCCCGCCCGCCACGCGCCGGATGGCGTCCGACAGGTCCGGCCCGCTGATCGCCTTGGTCACGTACCCGCGGGCCCCGCCGCGGATGACCGCGACGACGTCCTCGGCCGCGTCCGACACCGACAGCGCGAGGAAGCGGACCGAGCCGAGCAGGTCCGCGCACTGCTGCAGCACCTCGGCCCCACCGCCGCCCATCCCGCCGGGCAGGTGCACGTCGAGCACCACCACGGGCGGCTGCAGCGAGCGGACCAGCGCGATCGCGCTCTCGACGTCGTCGGCCTCGCCGACGACGTTGATCGACGGGTCGAGCGAGGCGCGCACGCCCGCGCGGAACATGAGGTGGTCGTCGACCAGGATGACGTCGAGCTGCTCAGACATGGTTCTCCCTCGGCAGGCACAGGTGCACCTCGGTGCCGCGGCCCGGCCTGCTCTGCACAGTGGCCGTGCCACCCCGGCGGGTGACGCGACCGATGATGGACTCTCGCACGCCGAACCGGTCGGTGGGCACGGTGTCGAGGTCGAACCCCTCGCCGTGGTCGCGCACGAAGACCTCGACCTGCGCGTCAGTGACCTCCAGGTACAGCGAGTACGGCGCCTTGCCGTGGCTCACGGCATTCACGAGCGCCTCGCGCGTCGCCTGCAGCAGCGCGTCCGTCCCGGCGTCGGGCACCGCGTCCCCCACCACGACGACGTCCACCGCCACCGCCCGCGTGTCCTCGACCTCCGCGACGACGCCCCGCAGGTCCGAGGCGATCGACGTCCCCGGCGTGCGCCGGTCGTCGTACAGCCACTCGCGCAGCTCGCGCTCCTGGGCGCGGGCCAGGCGGGCGACCTCCTCGGCGTCGGTCGCCTGCCGCCGGATCAGCGCCAGGGTCTGCAGGACGCCGTCGTGCAGGTGGGCGGCGATGTCGGCGCGCTCGGACTCCCGGGCGCGCGCCGCGCGCTCGTCGCCCAGCTCACGCACCAGCCGCAGCCACCAGGGCGCGAGCACCAGCGCGGAGCCGATGAGCACCGCCACCGCGGCGACGGCCGACCGGATCAGCGCCTCCATCGGCTGCTCCTGGCCGACGACGAGGAACACCGCCAGCCCCACCAGCACCGTGCCGCCGACCAGCCGCAGCACGCTGATCGGCATGCGCCCGACGGCGGCGCCGTTGCGCCGGTCCCGCTGGATCGCGTCGAGCTGGCTCCACGCCAGCGCGATGCCCGCGAGCGCGATGAGCGCCGGCAGCACCCACGAGCTGCCGATCTCCGCGCCGTTGCGCACCGCGATGAGGAGCACCGCTCCGGCGATGAGCATGAGCCCAATGGCGATCTCGCCCACGGGCAGGGTGCGGCCCTGCTGCCGCAGCCGCGGCGCGAGCCGGCTCAGCGACGGCGGGCGCGCCTCAGCCGCGACGACCGACGGGTCGCCGACCGGCACCGTCACCCAGAACCACAGGTAGAGGAGTACGCCCGTGCCCCCGGCGAGCGTCAGGAGCACGAACGACAGGCGGACCACGCCCACGGGCACGCGCAGGTGCAGGGACAGGCCGCGGCAGACTCCGCCGACGACGCGTCCCTGCGGCGGGCGCCGCAACGGCAGACGTGGTTCCACGAGGAGCATCGTCACACGTCAGACACCCTGCGAACGCGCGTCGCGGCCGCAATCAGGTGCGGTTCAGGGTGCGGCGACGGCCCCGCTCAGGGCCTCGGGCCGGCGCTTTCAGGGTCGGCTCAGGGCCGTGCCCCGATGTGGGGTGCACCGCCCGCACGGCAGGCTCGGTGCCATGGACGAGACCCCTGCCCAGCAGCCGGGCCCGACGGCGCCCGGCCAGACCCCCGGTCAGAACCCGGGGGACGCCCCTGCCCCCGCTCCCGGCGACCAGGGCGGCTACGCCCCGCCGCCCACCACGGGCGCCGACGCGTTCTTCGACAACGTGCGCCGCATGGGCGTCGTGCGCTCCGAGGAGCGGTGGATCGGCGGCGTCGCGGGCGGCCTCGCCCAGCGGCTCGGCATCGACCCGCTGATCGTGCGGGGGCTCTTCGGCATCGGCGCGCTCCTCGGCGGCATCGGCCTCGTGCTCTACGGCGTGGCGTGGCTGCTCCTGCCCGAGCAGCGCGACGGGCGCATCCACGTCCAGCAGCTGTTCCGCGGCGACTTCGACGCCGCGGTCATCGGCGGCTTCGCCGCGATCCTCATCGGCTTCGGCGCCCCGGACGCCTGGGGCATGCCCTGGTGGGGCAACCGGCACGACGCGTGGTGGGGCGGCCTCGTCGCGATGATCGCGGTGGTCGTCATCATCGTCGTCGTCGCGTCCAACGCGAGCCGCAACCGCGGCGCAGGAGTCGGCCCCCGCACGTCGCTGCCCCGTACGCCACCGCCGTACGGCCCGGCGCCCTACGGGCCGGCTCCGTACGGGCCGCCGCCCTTCGGCGGCGCTCCCGCAGGCCCGGCCCCCTTCGGCGCAGCACCCACCTCCGGGCCGGTCTACGGCCCCCCGCCCCGCCCCACGACCTACGGCCCGGCCACCCCGGCCGCCGCCCCCCGATCGGAAGGAACCTCGATGTCCGCCGCCCCGCCCGCCGCTCCGGCCCCGGCCCCGCAGGCGTACGGCCCTGGCCAGCCGGGCTACGCCTACGGCCAGACGCCGTACCCGCCGCACCGCCCGCCGGCCCCCGCGGGACCGCAGACCGCGCTGCCGCCCGTGCGCTCCGGCCCCGGCGGCCGCCCCGTGGGCATCGTGTTCGCCCTGAGCCTCCTCGTGCTCGCCGGCCTGCTGTACGCCGAGCGGATCGGGCGGTTCGACCACCCGGTCCTGCTCACCGCCGCGGCCGTGATGGTCGTCCTCGCGGGCCTCGGCATCGCGATCGCCGGCGCGCTCGGCCGCACCAGCGGCGGCCTCGGCGGGCTCGCCATCGTCACGCTGCTCGTCATCGTGCCGATCAGCGCCGCGTCGGACATCAACTGGTCGAACGGCCGGTTCGTCGGCGACGCCGAGTACCGCCCGACCGAGGTGTCGGTCGCCGAGGAGGGCTACTCCATCGTCGCCGGCAACGTGGTGATCGACCTCACCGACCTGCCGCTCGACACGGACGTGGTGACGGTCCCCGTCAACCTCGGCGCCGGCGAGCTCCGCGTCGTGCTCCCCGAGGACGGCGCCTACACCGCCCGCGTGCGCCAGACCGCCGGTGACTTCACCTGGCTCGACGACGCCACCCGGTCCGGCGTCGGGGACGGCGGCTGGCGCACCTACGAGTCCCAGGCGGTGCGCGACGGCGCGGAGCCCCAGCTCGAGCTCGAGCTCACGCTCGGCGCCGGCGAGCTCACCGTGGAGGAGGGGCGATGAGCACTCCCGACGAACGGCCGACCCAGCCGCTGCACACGACGCCGGACGACCCCGGCACAGCCCCCCAGGAGGACACCATGACCAGCCCGCTCGACACCGGCCCCGAGGACACCGCAGCGCCGACCCAGCCCGCGGTGCAGGGCCCGCCCACCGCCGCGGCACCGCCCGTCGCACCGGTCCGGCCGCAGCGCGGCATGCGCGTCGGCACGATCGTCTGGGGCCTGGTGCTCGCCGCCATCGGCGCCGGGGTGCTGGCCTGGGCGATCGGCCTGACGTTCGACGTCGAGCTCGCGTTCATCGTGCTGGTGGCCGCGGCCGGCGTCCTGCTCCTGGTCGGATCGGTCGCCACGACCGTGCGCCGACGCCGCTGACGAGGCGCGTCCCGGGCGACCGGCCGGGGACGCGAACGACCGAGGGCCGTACCCGATCGGGTACGGCCCTCGGTCGTGCTCGGTGGAGCTCAGGCGGTGGCCTCGACCTTCTTCGCCTCGACGACCGCCGTCTTCGGCGCGAGCTTCAGGAGCGCGAAGCCCATGAGGCCCCACAGGATGCCCATGCCGCCCGCGAAGAACGCGACGCCGAAGGCGATGACGGAGGAGAAGAGCGAGGTGCGCAGGAACGAGCCGTTCATGACGGTCGCGCGCAGCGGGTCCTCGCGGTCGAGCTCGGCGTAGGTCTTGCCGCCGGAGGCCTCGAGCGCGTGGTGGTTGATGATGTCGGCCTGCACGTAGGCGTCGAGCGGGCCGTCGACGACGTTGCCCTGGAACGCCATCGCGTCCTCGGGGATGACGATGTTCTCGGCGACGAGCTGGCCGCGCACGATGCCCCAGGTGACGCCACCGGCGATGACCATGATGGCGCCGGCGAGGAGGGCCAGGTAGCCGACGATCCGGACGGCCTTGGTGTTGCCCATGATGCGATCCCTTCCCAGGATTCAGGGTCCGGGTCCGGTAGCGCCGACCCCGGGGAGCTCACGTTCCGAGCTCATGGGATGAGCGTGCCAAATCCGCGGGCGCGCTGCCTGGGCCGATGGTCCGGTGGACCTTGGTCCTAATAATCACGGCCGTACATGATCATTCCTAGGGGAAAACCGGACATTCTGTCGGCGGATTAAAACCGTGGCACCGGCCAGGGCGCGCCACCCGGGCGCGCGACAGCGCCGGTGCCGCCCGGGCGCGCGACGGCGCCGGGCCCGCCCGGGACGCCTCGCCCTCAGCGCGCGACGGCGGCAGCGCGGGCGTACTCGGCCTGCGCCGCGGCCAGCGTCGCGCGCCAGCCCTGGAGCGGGCGGTGCACGACGGCGTGCCCCCGCAGCCGCTCGAGGAGCCCGCGGTCCGACGCGAGCCGCACCAGGGCGCGGGCCATCCCGGCGTCGTCGTCCACCAGCAGGCCGTCGACGCCGTCCGTGACGAACTCCGCGATCCCCGTCCCGCGTCGGGCCACCACCACGAGCCCGGCTGCGCGCGCCTCGAGCGCCGCGATGCCGAAGGCCTCGAGCACCGCCGGCGCCACGAACACGTCCGCGTCGGCGTACGCCGCCCGCACCTGCTCACGGGTCATCCGACCGCGCAGCGTCACGACGTCGGCCAGCCCACGCCGGCGCGCCCGGCGGGCCATCGCCACCCGCTGCGGACCGTCGCCGATGACGTCCAGGCGCAACGCACCCGGCGCCAGCTGCGCGACCGCGTCCTCGACGACGCCGAGCAGCGCGAGCCCCCGCTTGCGCGGCGCGAGGCGCATCGTCGCGACGCAGCGCAGCGGCCCGTCCGCCGGCGCCGACGCCCCCGGCGGGCGCCACGCCTCCAGGTCCATGCCGTTGGGCACCACGCCGACCGGCCCCCCGAACGCGGCCTCGACCCGCTCGGCGGCCGCCCCGCTCACCGCCGACAGCGCCACCGGCGCCCGGCGCCAGCGGGGACGGGCGGCGAGGCGCAGGGCCGGCACCGCGCCGTCGAGCATGCAGTGCCAGGTGATCGCCAGGGGCAGCCGCTCGCGCAGGGCGACCCGGGCGCCGTCGTACGCGAACGGCGAGACGACGCCCGCGTGCACGTGCACGACGTCGGGGGCGAGCCCGCGCATGACGGTGCGCATCCGCGGCACGGCCGCCGGGTTCACCGGGAGCTCGAACGGCAGCCGCGCGCCGAGCCGGTGCACCTGCACGCCGTCGTCGTCCTGCACGACGCCGCCGCGCTCGCCCTCCGGCCCCAGCGTCGCGGTCAGGACGTGCACCTCGTGCCCCGCCGCCACCTGCGCCCGGGCGAGGTCGCGCACCTGCGACTCGATGCCACCCGTCCGCGGGGCGTAGCAGTCGGAGACGTGGAGGATCCGCACCCGGCCAGGCTAGCCCGGCACCGGCCGCGGGGACGGCGGGCCCAGAGGGCCCACGTCTCCCCGCTCCGACAGCGGCGATCATGGTCGTGTGTCACCGACGACCCGCGCGCTGCACCTCCGCTTCGCCGTCTGCACGATCGCCCTCGTCGGTGCGAGCCTGCCGCTGCGCGGGCTCGCGCAGGGCGTCGTCCTCGAGGTCGCGCTGCTGCTGGCGCTGGGCTCGGTCCTGCGCGCCCGGCGCCGGTGGCGGCCGGCGTCGCGCCGCCCCTGGGACTGGCTCTGCGCCGGACTGCTGGTCCTCCTCGTCTACAGCGTCGTGTGGTTCGTCTGGCTCCAGGGCGCCACGGGTGCCGGCGAGGTGCTCGTCGCCGTCCCGGTCCTGACCTTCGGCGCGTTCGTGCTGGCGGGCACGGGCGTGCTGCTCCAGGGCGACGGTCAGAACCAGGCCCGCCTGCTCGAGTCCGGCACGGTGGCCGTCGCGATCGCCCTGGCGGTCTGGACGACGGCCGTCAGCCCCGGTCTCGACGGCGCCCCCCGCGCCGTCCGCGTCGCGTCGCTCGGCAGCCTGCTGGCGCTCGGCGCGACCACCGGCTGCCTCGTCACCCTTGCCCGGACGACGGTGGCCCGCGGCCCGTCGGTCGGCTACCTCGTGCTCGCCGCCGGCGCGACCACGGCCGGCTTCGTCGCCCGGGTGGCGACCACCACGCCCGAGCAGGTGGACGGCCAGTGGTGGGTGGTGCCGCTGTGGATCGTCGCCTTCTGCGCGACGGCGGCGGCCACCTGGCACCCCGCCGTCGCCCGGCTCGGCGAGCGACCCCGGAGCGCCACCCCCGGCCTGACGCCCGCGATGCTGCGCGCGCTCGGGACGGCCCTCGCGGTCGGCCCCACCGTGGCCGTCGTGCAAGGGCTCGTCGGGCGGCCCGTCGACGGCGTCTCGCTCGGCGTCGGCATGCTGGCGCTCCTCGTGCTCGTCGGCCTGCGTGTCCGGCTGCTCGTCCGCGCCCGGGAGGACGTGAACTCGCACCTGGCGCGACTGGCCCGGTTCGACGAGCTGACCGGCCTGGCCAACCGGCGGGAGCTCGGCCGGCGGCTCGCCCGGGCGCTCGAGCGCCTCGCCCGGGGCGAGACGGCGGCGGTCACCGTCGTCTTCTGCGACCTCGACGGGTTCAAGTCCGTCAACGACGCGCACGGGCACGGCACCGGCGACGCCGTCCTCGCCGTGGTCGCGCGTCGGCTGGCGGCCGCGATGCGGCCGACGGACCTCGTGGCGCGGTTCGGCGGCGACGAGTTCGTCGTCGTCGCCGACGGCGACGTCCGCAGCGAGGTGGTCCGTCGCGTCACCGCCGCCCTGGCGGACCCCGTCCACGTGGGCGACGAGCGCCACCAGGTGGGCGCGTCGATCGGGGCGGCCGTGGCGCGCGCGGGCGACGGGGCGACCCCCGGTCGCCTGCTCGCGGCCGCGGACGAGGCGATGTACTGCGACAAGCGGGAGCAGCGGGCACGGACGTCCGGCCGAGGGTGAACGACCACCGGTGACCGGCTGACGACGGACGCTCGTCACCGGACAGCGGTGACCGGTTGCCGGGTGAAGTCGGCACCGGGTCGGTCCGGGATGACTCACGGTCGACACGCCCGGACCGATGGGAAGGTGTGAGGAGACCGGCGAACGCCCGCACGGCGCACCTGGTCTTCGCCGTCCTCGTGATCACGGTGGCCGTCGTCGCCGTCACGGCGGGACGCCGCCCCGCGGCCCTCGTCGCCACCGCGACGGCGCTCGTCGTCATCGGCCGGCAGGTGGCGGTCGGCCTGGCGACCGGGCCGGCCTGGCGCGCGGTCCTGGCGGGCGTGGCGGTGCTGACGCTCGACGCCCTCGGCTCGGTGGCCGTCCCCGCACTGACCGGCATCCCCGACGCGGCGAGCGGCCTCAGCGCGGTCGCCCTCCCCCTGGGGTTCCTCGGGCTGCTGGCGGGGCCGCTCCTGCTCGTCTCACCGCCCGGTCGCCGCAACCCCGGTGCGCTCATCGACGCCGCCCTGGTCGCCATCACGGCGACCACCGTGCTCTGGGCGGTGGTCCTGCGCCCCCAGCTCGACCGGATCGATGCCACCCCGGCGACCGTCGTGACCAGCGTGCTGACCGTGCTCCTGTTCGGCGGCATGACGGGCGCCCTGCTCCGGTCCTTCCTGGCCCAAGGGGCCCGGCACGCGGGCGTCGGGTACGTGCTCGTGTCCGCGACCGCGGGTCTGGCGGGCAACGCGTTCAAGGTCCTCGCCACCGACGACGCGGCGGTCGGTGCGCCGTGGTGGGTGGCCGTCTTCTGGGGCCTGGCGTACGGCGGCCTCGCGGCGGCCAGCCTGCACCCGTCCGGCGCGGCGGTCGCCGTCCCGCCGTCCGCCGAGCGGCTCACGCGCACCCGGATCCTCGGCCTGGGCGGCGCGCTGCTCGCGGCGCCCGTGATCGTCGGCCTCCAGGCGGGCCTGGGCAGCCCTGTCGACGGCGTCCTGGTGGCCGCGAACGCCGTCGTCGTCGTCCCGCTCGTGCTCGGGCGCGTCGCGATGCTGGCCCGGCTGTACCACGCGGCCGAGGCGCGGCTCGCGCACCTGGCCGAGCACGACGAGCTGACCGGGCTCGCCAACCGGCGGGCGGTCACGTCGGCTCTGCGCGAGACGCTCGCCCGCGTGTCGGACGGGAGCTCGCCGGGCGCCGTCGTCGCCTTCCTGGACCTCGACGACTTCAAGTCGGTCAATGACGGCCTCGGGCACCCGACGGGCGACCGCCTGCTCGTGGCCGTGTCCGAACGGCTGCGCGGGCGGCTCCGCGCCGGCGACACGGTCGCGCGGTTCGGCGGGGACGAGTTCCTCATCCTGTGCGAGGGCGACCCGGAGGCCGTCGAGCGCCGCATCCGGGAGACCGTCGCCGCCGCGCTCGCCGAGCCGTTCGAGCTCGACGGGACCCGGCTGACCTGCCGGGCGAGCGTCGGCACCCGCGCCGTCCACCCGGGCGAGTCCACCCCTGTCGACGAGGTGCTGTCCGCCGCCGACGCCGAGATGTACCGCCACAAGGGACGGCCGGCCCGGGCGACATAGCCGTCCGCGCGCCCGGCCCGCTCATCGGGGCGTCCCGACGTGCCGATCTTGGGAGTGTGGCCGATCCCCCCGGCGACCCCTCGCCGCCGCCGTCGTCGGCGCCGCGCTCGTCGTCGGCGCCGCGCTGACGCGCGGCTCCGTCCAGGACGCCGGCGACGTCGTGGCCGGGCTCGCGACCTTCGGCCTCGTCGCCGAGGCACGCCGCAGGCGCGGCCGGCGCGCGCACGACAGCCTCACCTGGCTGCTGGCCGGGATCGGCGCCCCGGTCCTGGGCGATGCGACGTGGTTCGTGCGCGTGGACCTGCTCGGCCTGCCGGCACACTGGCTGCAGGCACTGCCGGCATCCCTCGCCTACCTCGCCCTGCTCGTCGCCGCCCTCCGCCTCCTGCTCGCCCCCCGTCCGCGGCCGAGCGGGGCGGTGCTCGACTCCGCCGTCATCGCCGTGAGCTGCGCCGTCGTGCTCTGGCAGCTCGTGCTCGGTCCCGTCACGGAGCGACTGGGCATGGAGGCCGGTGCGCAGCGCGTCGCGACGCTCGTCCTGCTCGTCCAGGCCGCCACCCTCGGCGCGGCCGTGACGATGCACCACACCAGCGCCGACCGTCCGGCGCCCCTCCTGCTCTTCTCGCTCGCCACGATCACGTTCACGGCCGCGAGCCTCGGGAGGGCGGTCGCGACCGCCCCGCACAGCGCGGTCGAGGCCTGGTGGCCCGGCCCGCTCCTGATCGTCGCCTACACCCTCGTCGCGTGCGCTCTCCTGCACCCGTCGGCCCCCGGGCTCCCCGACCGGGAGGTCCGGACCAGCGGCCACATCACGTCCGCCACGGTCATCGCCACAGGCTCCGCCCTGGCGGTGGGCCCGTCGCTGGGGATCGCGCACGAGGTCGCCGCGGGCGACTTCGACAACGTCCTGTCCGCCGCATCGACGCTGCTGCTCGTCCCCGTGGTGCTGACCCGCATCTGGCTGCTGTCGCGCTCCCGGGACGAGGCGGAGGCCAAGCTCGCCTGGATGGCCCGCTACGACGAGCTGACCGGCCTGGCCAACCGCCGGGAGCTCGGCGAGCGCCTGACCCAGTCCGTGGCGCGGGTCCAGGCCGGCGAGGTGCCCGCCGTCGTCGTGACGTTCTGCGACCTGAACGGCTTCAAGGAGATCAACGACGTGCACGGTCACCACGTCGGGGACGAGGTGCTGACCGTCGTGGCCCGCCGGCTGACGGCGAGCGTGCGCCAGGAGGACCTCGTCGCGCGCTTCGGCGGCGACGAGTTCGTGATCGTCGCCGAGGGCGACCCGGCGGTGCTGGCGAGCGAGACCGTGCGGCGGATCACCGAGGTGGTCGTCGAGCCGGTGCAGGTGGGCGGGGTGACGGTGCGGGTCGGGATCGCGACCGGCACGGCGATCGGGACGCCGGGGACCGGCCTGGACGCCGAGCGCCTGCTCTCGGCCGCGGACTCCGCCATGTACCGGCAGAAGCGCGCCCGGCACGGCGTCCTGCGCACCTCCCAGCTGCCCCGGCACGACACCGACCGGCGGCAGGCGGGCTGACGGCACGGTCCCTGCGGGCGGCTGCCCGACGGCGGCGCGCCCTCAGGACCGGCCGCTCACTCCCACTCGATGGTCCCCGGCGGCTTGCTCGTCACGTCCAGGACGACGCGGTTGACCTCGCGCACCTCGTTGGTGATGCGGCTGGAGATCCGCGCGAGCACGTCGTACGGCACGCGCGTCCAGTCCGCCGTCATCGCGTCCTCGGAGCTCACCGGGCGCAGGACGACCGGGTGCCCGTAGGTGCGGCCGTCACCCTGCACGCCGACGGAGCGCACGTCGGCCAGCAGCACCACTGGGCACTGCCAGATGGTCCGGTCGAGCCCGGCGAGCGTGAGCTCCTGGCGCGCGATGGCGTCGGCGGCCCGAAGCACCTCGAGGCGCTCGGCCGTGACCTCGCCGATGATCCGGATGCCCAGGCCCGGCCCGGGGAACGGCTGGCGCCAGACGATGCCCTCGGGCAGCCCGAGCTCGAGACCGACGGCGCGCACCTCGTCCTTGAACAGCGTCCGCAGCGGCTCCACGAGCTCGAACTGCAGGTCGTCGGGCAGGCCGCCCACGTTGTGGTGCGACTTGATGTTCGCGGCGCCCTCGCCGCCACCGGACTCCACGACGTCGGGGTAGAGCGTGCCCTGGACCAGGAAGCGCACCTCCTCGCCCGACGCGCCGCTCTCGGCGACGAGGTCGCGCGCGGCAGCCTCGAAGGACCGGATGAACTCGCGGCCGATGATCTTCCGCTTGGTCTCGGGGTCGGTGACGCCGGCCAGCGCGCCGAGGAACTGCTCGCGCGCGTCGACCACCACGAGCCGGACGCCCGTCGCGGCGACGAAGTCCTTCTCCACCTGCTCGGCCTCGCCGCGGCGCAGCAGGCCGTGGTCGACGAACACGCAGGTCAGCTGGTCCCCGACGGCGCGCTGCACCAGCGCGGCGGCGACGGCGGAGTCCACGCCGCCCGACAGGCCGCAGATGACCCGCGCGTCGCCCACCTGGGCGCGCACCGCGGCGACCTGCTCGGCGACGACGTTCCCGGCGGTCCAGTCCGGACGCAGGCCGGCGCCGCGGTAGAGGAAGTTCTCCAGGGCCCGCTGGCCGAGCGGGGAGTGCTTGACCTCCGGGTGCCACTGCAGGCCGTACAGCCGGCGCTCGCGGTCCTCGAACGCAGCGACGGGCGCGCCCGCGGAGCGGGCCAGCACGGTGAAGCCCTCGGGCGGGGCCGTGACGGCGACGCCGTGGCTCATCCAGACGGCCTGCTCGCCGGGCGACCCGGTCAGCAGCACGCCCGGCTCGTCCACCGCGACGGTGGCGGCCCCGTACTCGCCGGTGGCGGCCGCGTCGACGGCGCCGCCGAGCGCGTGCGCCATCGCCTGGAAGCCGTAGCAGATGCCCAGCACGGGCACGCCGGCGTCGAACAGCGCGGCGTCGACGGCCGGGGCGCCCGGCTCGTACACGCTCGCCGGCCCGCCCGAGAGGATGACGGCCGCCGGGTTGCGCTCGAGCATCTTCTCGACCGACCACGTGTGCGGCACGATCTCGGAGTACACGTGCGCCTCGCGCACGCGCCGCGCGATGAGCTGGGCGTACTGGGCGCCGTAGTCGACCACGAGCACCGGCCGCTCGGCGGCCGTCGGCGCGGCGGGCACGGGCGGGGTGGTCTCGGCGCTCGGGGTCTCCCCGTGAGGCTGGGTCACCCTCGTGAGTCTAGTGAGGGGCGCCTATCGCCCGGCGTCCGCGTCCGCGTCGCGGTGCACGCGCTTCTCCATCACGAAGGACATCACGGGCACGACGCCGGCGAGCACCATCGTCACGAGCCGGCCCCAGCCCCAGCGCAGCTTGCTCCACAGGTCGATCACCGTCACGAGGTACGCGACGTAGATCCACCCGTGCGCGAACGGCACCCACTCGATCCAGCGCAGCACCGAGTCGTCGACCTGCACGACGTACTTGAGCACCATCTCGGCCGTGAGGATCAGCAGCATCACGCCGGTGATCCAGGCCATCACGCGGTACCGCTGCAGGGCCGCTCGCACCTTCTCCATGGTCACCATCCTGCCCTGCCGCGCGTCGTGCCCCCGCCCGTCACGCGGCGAGCCCGCCGCGGCCGAGGTAGACGACGTCGGGCTCGGTCACCGGGAGCTCATGGAAGCCGAGGTGCGCGTAGAAGCCGCGCGCCCGGGTGTTGGCCGTCAGCACGCCCAGGTGCACGCCGGGCACGCCGCGGTCCGCGAGCGCGCCGAGGAACGCCTCGATCAGCGCCCGCCCGTGGCCGCCGCCCTGGTGCTCGGGCAGGACGTCGATGTGCAGGTGCGCGGGGTAGTCGGCGAGCTCGGGGCGGACGTTGTACTCGGGGTGGTGCAGCAGGTCGACGAGGTGCTCCTCGCGCGTCGTCGGCGTGGCCGGCAGGGGGTGGCGCGCGGCGACCGTCGGCAGCCAGCGGGCCCGCTGCTCGGCCGCCCAGCGGGCGGTGTCCGCCGTGCCGAGCACGTAGCCGACGACGCGCGCGCCGTCGTCGAGCACGAACGCCAGCTCGGGCTCCAGCGCGAGGTAGGGCCCGGCGAAGATGTCGCCCCACAGGTCGTCGCGGGAGAGCACGCCGCGGGCGTCCCCGCCGGACTCCGCGGTCCGCACGCACACGTCGTAGACGTCGGCCCTGTCCTGGGCCCGGTCGGGTCGGTAGCTGCGCAGCGTCACCACGCGCCCACCCTGCCCCATCCTCCGCGACGCCCGCACCCCACCCGCCCCTCTCAACTGGAGCACCGTGGCGCCGTCGTGCACCGGTTGAGCCGATCAGCCGCCACGGTGCTCCACTTGAGGGGTGGGAGGCTGGGGACGTGCCCGACGCCCTGCTGCTGCGCTCCGGCCACGCGATCGACGTGGCCGAGCTGCGCTGGCGCTTCTCCCGCTCGAGCGGTCCGGGCGGCCAGGGCGTGAACACGACCGACTCGCGGGTGGAGCTCTCGTTCGACGTCGCCCGCACGCCCGCCCTGCCGCCCGAGCTGCGCGAGCGCGCCGTCGCGCACCTCGCGCGACGCCTGACCGACGGCGTGCTCACCGTGGTGGCCGCCGAGCACCGCTCGCAGCTGCGCAACCGCGAGGCCGCCACGGCGCGGCTGGTGGCCCTCCTCGACGACGCCCTGCGCCCGCCCGCGGCCCCACGCCGGCCGACCCGCGCCAGCCGGGCCTCGCGGGCCCGTCGCGTCGCGGCCGAGCAGCACCGCTGCGAGGTCAAGTCGTTGCGGCGGACTCCCCCGCGTCGTCAGCCGGAGTGACGTCGGCCGCACCCTCGGCGGCGTCCTGCTCGACGGACCGCCGCGCCTCGTCGCGCACGAGGCGCACCCACAGGGCGACCGCGAACGCCCCGAACAGCCACCACTGCGCCGCGTAGGCGAGGTTCTGCAGGTCCCAGGCCCCCGTCGGCGGGTCGGGCAGCGGCGCGGGCAGGAGCGCCCCCTGCGCGGGCTCGACGGCGGTGAGCAGCAGGTAGCCCGTGTAGACCGGGCCGCCCCAGCGGTTGACCAGGGCCGCCGGGCTCACGTCCGCCACCTGACCAGGGGGCAGGTCCACGTCGTCGTGCGCGGGCTCGCCCACCTGCAGGACGCCGGTCACGGTCGCGTCACCGCCGGGCGCCGGGAAGGCCGCGGCGTCGCCGGCGTCGGGCACCCAGCCGCGGACGACGGCGAGGGTCGCGCCCGTGCCGTCCACGACGAAGGGGGTCACGACGAACAGGCCGGTCTCGCCCTCGCGCTCGCGGTCCGGCACGAGCACCTCGTCCGACCCGAACGTGCCCTCCGCGACGACGAGGCGCCGGTCGGCCACGCCCGTGAACGTCGCCTGAGGTGCCAGGACGTCGGCGAGCGGGACGGCGTCGGCGGCCTGCGCGGCCTGCGCCGCCTCGGCCTGGCGCGCGGACTGCTGCGCCCGGTCCAGCTGCCACACCCCCAGCCGCGCGCACACCGCCGCGATGGCGAGGAGCACGAGGAGGATGCCGAGCATGCGGGGCGAGCGCGCCGTCCGGCCGTAGGGGGGCCGGTCCTCGATCACACCGGCCACGGTACCTGCCCGCGCGCGCGACGCGTCCGCGCGCCCGGGTGGCACGGAACCGCAGGTCGGGATCGTCACGTGCGAACGTGCTTCGAGCAGTTCGTCCCGCACGAGGAGGGGCGGGCGATGGTGCGCCCGAGGGCCGGGATGTGATGCGATGAGCGCGTGCGGAGCGACCGCGGGCGAGATGGCCACATCGGGTCGCCTTTGTCGGGGCCGAACGTCCCCTGTCCTGGCCCACACGCACGGCAACCTAAGGAGCGGACCGGGACCCACCCGGCCGCCGGCAGCCCTGTGAGGAGAGCGTCATGACCTCAGTCCTGGACAGCCCCGCCGGCTGGCGCACCCGCGAGGTCGCGCCTCTCGACGACGAGACGCTCGAGCGCGTGGACAAGTGGTGGCGTGCCGCCAACTACCTGTCCGTCGGCCAGATCTACCTGCTCGACAACCCGCTGCTCGCCGAGCCGCTGCACCGGGACCACGTCAAGCCGCGCCTCCTCGGCCACTGGGGCACGACGCCGGGCCTGAACTTCCTCTACGCGCACCTCAACCGGGCGATCGCCGAGCGCGAGCAGTCCACGATCTACATCACCGGCCCGGGCCACGGCGGCCCGGGCCTCGTCGCGAGCGCCTACCTCGACGGCACGTACTCGGAGGTCTACTCCGACATCACCGAGGACGCCGAGGGCCTGCGCCGCCTCTTCCGCCAGTTCTCGTTCCCGGGCGGCATCCCGAGCCACGTCGCGCCCGAGACCCCGGGCTCGATCCACGAGGGCGGCGAGCTCGGCTACGCGCTCTCCCACGCGTACGGCGCCGCGTTCGACAACCCCGACCTGCTGGTCGCCGCGGTCGTGGGCGACGGCGAGGCCGAGACCGGCCCGCTCGCCACGAGCTGGCACTCCAACAAGTTCGTCAACCCGGTCCAGGACGGCGTCGTCCTGCCGATCCTGCACCTGAACGGGTACAAGATCGCCAACCCGACGGTGCTCGCGCGCATCGACGAGGACGAGCTCAGCGCGCTCATGGTGGGCTACGGGCACAAGCCGCACCTGTTCACCGCCGGCTTCGACGACGAGGACGCGCACTCGATCCACCGCCGCTTCGCGCTGGTGCTCGACGAGGTGCTCAACGAGATCGCCGAGATCAAGGACCGCGCGGCCCGCGGCGACGAGACCCGCCCCATGTGGCCGATGATCGTCTTCCGCACCCCCAAGGGCTGGACCGGCCCGGACTACATCGACGGCAAGAAGACCACCGGCTCGTGGCGCGCGCACCAGGTGCCGCTCGCGAGCGCGCGGGACACGCCCGAGCACCTGCAGGTGCTGCGCGAGTGGCTCGAGAGCTACGGCCCCGAGGAGCTGTTCGACGCCGACGGGCGCGTCTCCGCCGACATCCGCGCCCTGGCCCCCGCGGGCCACCTGCGGATGAGCGACAACCCGCACGCCAACGGCGGCCTGCTGCTCAAGGACCTGCGCCTGCCGGACTTCCGCGAGTACGCGGTCGACGTCCCGCGACCGGGCGGCTCGTTCGCGGAGGCGCCGCGCATCCTCGGCCAGTGGCTGGCCGACGTCATCCGGCTCAACCCGGACAACTTCCGGATCTTCGGCCCGGACGAGACCGCGTCCAACCGCCTGCAGGCCGTCTTCGAGGCGACCGACAAGCAGTGGAACGCCGAGTTCGAGGGGCCCGAGGTCGACGAGCACATGGCCCGCGCGGGCCGCGTGCTCGAGATGCTGTCCGAGCACCAGATGCAGGGCTGGCTCGAGGGCTACCTGCTCACCGGCCGGCACGGCCTGTTCAACTGCTACGAGGCGTTCATCCACATCGTCGACTCGATGGTGAACCAGCACGCGAAGTGGCTGAAGGTCACCGCGGACATCCCGTGGCGCCGGCCCATCGCGAGCCTGAACTACCTGCTGTCCTCGCACGTGTGGCGCCAGGACCACAACGGCTTCAGCCACCAGGACCCGGGCTTCATCGACCACGTGGTCAACAAGAAGGCCGAGATCGTCCGGGTGTACCTGCCGCCGGACGCCAACACCCTCCTGTCGACCTACGACCACTGCCTGCGCAGCCGCGACTACGTCAACGTCGTGGTCAGCGGCAAGCAGCCGGCGCCGAACTTCCTGACCATGGAGCAGGCGATCGCGCACTGCACGCGCGGCGTCGGCATCTGGGACTGGGCCGGCACCGAGGTCGAGGGCCAGCAGCCCGACGTCGTGCTGGCGTGCGCGGGCGACGTGCCCACGCTCGAGGTGCTGGCGGCGGCGCACATCCTGCGCGAGCGCGTGCCGGTGCTCAAGGTCCGCGTCGTCAACGTCGTCGACCTCATGCGCCTGCAGGACGCGCGGGAGCACCCGCACGGCCTGTCCGACCGCGAGTTCGACAACCTCTTCACCGCCGACCGGCCGATCGTCTTCGCCTACCACGGCTACCCGTGGCTCATCCACCGCCTCACGTACCGCCGCAACGGCCACGACAACCTGCACGTGCGCGGCTACAAGGAGGAGGGCACCACGACCACGCCCTTCGACATGGCGATGCTCAACGACATCGACCGCTACAAGCTCGTCATCGACGTCATCGACCACGTCCACTGGATGCGGTCGGGCCAGGCGAACCTGCGCCAGGAGATGGTCGACGCGCGGCTGCGGGCCCGGGCCTACACGCGCGACCACGGCGAGGACATCCCCGAGGTCCGCGACTGGGTGTGGCCGGACGCGGGCGAGACCGGGACCGCCGAGGGCGGCCCGCAGCAGGACCAGGTGTCGGCCACCGCCGCCACCGGGGGCGACAACGAGTAGTAGGAGCCATGGCACGCAGCTTGTACATCACCTCCTCCGAGGGCGACACCGGCAAGTCCACGATCGCGCTCGGCATGGTCGACCTGCTCAGCCGCACGGTGCGGCGGGTCGGGGTCTTCCGCCCGGTCGCCCGGTCCTCGGACCAGCGTGACTACGTGCTCGAGGTCCTCCTCGCGCACGACGGCGTCGACCTCACCTACGACCAGTGCGTCGGGGTGACGTACGAGGACGTGCACGCGGACCCGGAGGCGGCGCTCGCCCGCATCGTCACGCGGTACCACGACATGGCGCGCGAGTGCGACGCCGTCGTCGTCGTCGGCACCGACTACACGGACGTCGCGGGACCGACCGAGCTCGCCTACAACGCGCGCATCGCGGCCAACCTCGGCGCGCCGGTGCTCCTGGTCGTCAGGGGCACCGGCCGCCGGCCGGACGCCATCCGGCAGGCGGCGGAGGTGAGCCTCGCGGAGCTGCGCGCGCAGCACGCGGAGGTGCTCGCCGTCGTCGCCAACCGGTGCGAGCCGGAGCAGGTGACCCAGGTCAAGGACGCGCTCGCCGCGACGGGGCTGCCCGCGTGGGCGGTGCCCGAGGACCAGCTGCTCGCCGCGCCGACCGTCCGCGCGGTGATGGAGGCCGTCGAGGGCCGCCTCGTGGCCGGTGACGAGGCGCTCCTGTCGCGCGAGGCGCTCGACGTGCTCGTCGGCGCGATGTCGCTCGAGCACCTCATGGAGCGCCTCACCGACGGCGCGATCGTCATCACCCCGGGTGACCGGGGCGACATCCTGCTGGGGCTCGTGTCCGCGCACGCCGCGGACGGCTTCCCGTCGCTCGCGGGCATCGTGCTCAACGGCGGCTTCGAGCCGCCGGAGGTCATCACCCGCCTGGTCAGCGGCCTGGGCCAGCGGCTGCCGATCATCGAGACCGAGCTCGGCACGTTCCGGACGACGAACCGCGCCGCGGCGGTCCGCGGCCGGCTGTCGTCGGACTCCCAGCGCAAGGTCGACACGGCGCTCGCGCTCTTCGAGCGGCACGTGGACGGCCCCGAGGTGCTGCGCCACCTCGACGTCTCCCGGACGTCGGTCGTGACCCCGCTGATGTTCGAGTACGAGCTGCTCGCCCGTGCGCGGGCCGACCGCAAGCACATCGTGCTCCCCGAGGGCAGCGACGACCGCATCCTGCGGGCCGCGTCGACGCTGCTGCAGCGCGACGTCGCCGACCTGACGATCCTCGGCAACGAGGCGGGCATCCGGGCCCGCGCGACCGAGCTGGGCCTCGACATCGCCGCGGCGAAGGTGCTCGACCCCAAGGAGGGCGAGCTGTTCGAGCGCTTCGCCCACGAGTACGCCGAGCTGCGCAAGCACAAGGGCATGACCGTCGAGCGGGCGCGGGAGATCGTCGGCTCGGTGTCCTACTTCGGCACGATGATGGTCCAGGACGGGATCGCGGACGGCATGGTGTCCGGCGCGATCCACACGACGGCGCACACCATCCGGCCCGCGTTCGAGATCATCAAGACCACGCCCGACGTGTCGATCGTCTCGAGCGTGTTCCTCATGTGCCTCGAGGACCGGGTGCTCGTCTACGGCGACTGCGCCGTGAACCCCGACCCGACGGCGGAGCAGCTCGCGGACATCGCGATCTCCTCGGCCGAGACCGCCAAGCAGTTCGGCATCGCACCGCGCATCGCGATGCTGTCGTACTCCACGGGCGAGTCGGGCACGGGCGCCGACGTCGACAAGGTCCGCGCCGCGACCGCGCTGGTGCGTGAGCGCCGCCCCGACCTCGACGTCGAGGGCCCCATCCAGTACGACGCCGCGGTCGACGCGTCGGTCGCCAAGACGAAGATGCCGGACTCGGCCGTGGCCGGCCGCGCGACGGTGTTCGTCTTCCCCGACCTCAACACCGGCAACAACACCTACAAGGCCGTGCAGCGGTCGGCCGGCGCCATCGCCATCGGCCCGGTGCTGCAGGGCCTGCGCAAGCCCGTCAACGACCTGTCCCGCGGCGCGCTGGTGCAGGACATCGTCAACACGGTGGCCATCACCGCCATCCAGGCACAGGCCATGAGCCCCTCGAAGGAGAGCAAGTGAGCGAGCAGGTCCTGGTCGTCAACTCAGGGTCCTCGTCGATCAAGTACCAGCTGATCGACATGGCCAGCGAACAGGCGCTGGCCACCGGGATCGTCGAGCGCATCGGCCTCGAGGTCGGGCGCGCGAAGCACGAAGGGCTCGACGGCGAGACGGTGCTCGAGCGCCACGTCGCCGACCACGAGGAGGGCATGGCGATCGTCCTGTCGCTCTTCGCCGAGCACGGTCCGCAGATCGACGAGTCGCGGCTGGTCGCCGTCGGCCACCGCATCGTGCAGGGCGGCAGCGTCTTCGCCGGCCCGGCCCTCGTCGACGAGACGGTGCAGCAGCAGATCGCCGACCTGTCGCCGCTCGCGCCGCTGCACAACCCCGCGCACGTCGCCGGCCTGACGGCCGCTCGGCACGCCTTCCCGAACACCCCGCACGTCGCCGTGTTCGACACCTCGTTCCACCAGACGATGCCGCCCGCCGCGTACACGTACGCGATCGACCGGGACCTGGCGGACCGCTACGCGATCCGGCGCTACGGCGCGCACGGCACCTCGCACAAGTTCGTGTCGCGGCACACGGCCGAGCTGCTCGGCAAGGACCCCGCCGAGGTCAACGTGATCGTGCTGCACCTCGGCAACGGCGCCTCGGCCAGCGCCGTCCAGGGCGGCCGGTGCATCGACACGTCGATGGGCCTGACGCCGCTCGCCGGCCTGGTGATGGGCTCGCGCTCGGGCGACATCGACCCCGCGGTGCTCTTCCACCTCTCGCGCGAGGCGGGCATGACCACCGACGACCTCGACAACCTGCTCAACCGTCGCTCGGGCATGCTGGGCCTGTCGGGCCACACCGACATGCGCGACGTGCACGACGCCGTCGCGGCGGGCGACGAGCGGGCGCGCACCGCGCTCGAGGTGTACTACCACCGGCTCCGCACGTACGTCGGGGCGTACTACGCGCACCTCGGCCACGTCGACGCCATCGCCTTCACGGCCGGCATCGGCGAGAACGACGACATCGTGCGCGAGAACTCGATGGCCGGCCTCGAGCACCTCGGCATCGTGCTGGACCTCGAGCGCAACGCCGGCCGCAAGAAGACCGACACGCTCATCTCCACCGACGACTCACCCGTCAAGGTGTTCGTCGTGCCGACCAACGAGGAGCTGGAGATCGCGCGCGAGTCGGTCGCGCTCGTGACGGCCTCGCAGGACTGACGCTCCGGCGCCGAGCGGCTGCGGCCGGGTCAGCCCGCCCGCAGCCGCTCGGCGAGGAACTCGACGATCCGCCGCAGCGGCACCTCGGCGTCCACCCCGCCGAAGCAGTGGTCGGCGCCCGGCACGAGGTCGAGGACGACGTCGCGGGCGCCCGCGGCGACGAGCGCCTCGTGCAGGCGCACGGTCTGGCGCACGGGGACCACGGAGTCCGCGTCGCCGCTGATCAGCAGCATCGGGGGCGCGTCGGCGTGGGCGTGCGTGATCGGTGAGGCCGCGTCCCACGCCGCCGGCGCCTCGTCGGGCAGCCCGCCCATGAGCAGGACCTCCGGGGTGCCGCGCCGCTCCTCGGGCGTCGCCTGCTCGACGCCGTCGAAGTCGCGCAGGTCCGTGACGCCGTAGAGGACCGCGGCGGCCTGCACCGCCGTCGGGCCGGTGCCCGTCAGCGCCGCCATCGCGGCGAGGTGACCGCCCGCGCTCTCCCCCGCGACGCCGATCCGGGCCGGGTCGATCCGCAGCACGTCGGCGTGGGCGCGCAGGAAGCGCAGCGCCTCGGCGACGTCGTCACCCTGGGCCGGCCACCGCGCCTCGCCGGAGAAGCGGTAGTCGATGGTCGCGACGGCCAGACCGGCCTCGACGAGCAGCGGGAAGAACAGGCCGGGCGGCCAGGTGCTCGGCGTCTCCCGCCGGTCGCCCTCCCACCACGCGCCGCCGTGGATCCACACCACGCACGGTGCCGGGGGCGTGCGGCGTACCGGCACGTAGACGTCCATGAGCAGCCGCCGGAAGCCCTGCCGGGCCACGTACGTCACGCCGCGGTGGCACACGGCCCCGGGCACGACGGCGGACACGTCCAGCTCGCCCTCGAGGGCGCCGTCCGACTCCAGGGATGTCGACATGGCCGGAAGCCTACGTGCCGCGAGCCGGGGTGGGCGGCCCTCCCCGGGGCCGCCCACCCCTCCTGCCCCGCTCGCTCAGCCGAGGGCAAGTACCTCGCGGACCTCCGGGTCCGCCAGCGCGAGGCACGCGGCCCGCGCGTCGCCCGCCGTCCGGGCCGCGCGCGCGGTCGCCGCGAGCTCCGCGCAGCGCGCCCGGGTGTGCCGGGACAGGGCGAACCGCACGCCCGGGACGGCGGCCGGCGACATCGAGAGGCTGGTCACGCCGAGGCCGACCAGCACGAGGGCCATGAGCGGGTCGGCCGCGGACTCCCCGCACACGCCGGCGGGCTTGCCGGTCTCGGCGGCCGCCGACGCCGTCGCGGCGACGAGGTCCAGCACCGCCGGCTGCCACGGGTCCAGCAGGTCCGCGAGGTCGCCGAGCAGCCGGTCCGTCGCCATCGTGTACTGCGCGAGGTCGTTCGTGCCGATCGACACGAAGTCGACCTCCGCGAGCACGTCGCGCGCGCGCAGGGCCACGGACGGCACCTCGACCATGACCCCGACCGTCCGGACCCCGGCCGCGCGGGCGAGCGCCGCGAACTGCGCGGCCTCCTCGACCGTGGCGACCATCGGCGCCATCACCCACGGGTCGGTGCCGGTGCGCTCCGCCGCGCGCGCGATGGCCGCGAGCTGGCCGCGCACCAGCGCCTCGGCCCCCCGGACCAGGCGGAAGCCGCGCACACCCAGGGCCGGGTTCTCCTCGTCGCCGCGGGTCACGAACGCCAGCGGCTTGTCGGCGCCCGCGTCGAGGGTGCGCACGACGACCTTGCGGCCGCCGAGCGCCGCGAACGCGCGCGCGTACGCGTCGGCCTGCTCCGCCTGCGTCGGCTCGTCGGTGCGGCCGAGGAACAGCACCTCCGTGCGGAACAGGCCGACGCCCTCGACCGCCGCCCCGGTGAGCCGCTCGGCGTCCTCGGCCGTGCCGATGTTGGCCAGGAGCGCCACGGGGTGGCCGTCGGCGGTCGCCCCGGGGTCCCGTCGCAGGGCGAGGGAGGCCAGCGCCTCCCGACGCGCGGCGACGCGCGCCCGGACGTCGTCGTCGGGCGCGACGACGACGGTCCCGGCAGCCGCGTCCACCGCCACCTCGGTCCCGTCCGCGAGGTCGCCGGCGCCGGCCACGCGCACGACGCACGGGATGCCGAGCTGGCCGGCGATGATCGCCGTGTGCCCCGTCGGGCCGCCCTGCTCGATGACGATCGCGAGCACCTTGTCGAGCTCGAGGGCGGCCGTGTCGGCGGGCGCCAGGTCCCGCGCGACGACGACGGACGGCACGGCGAGCGCGGGCACGCCGGGCTCCGGCAGCCCGAGCAGCCGCGCGACGACCCGGTCGCGGACGCTGAGCAGGTCGGTCACCCGCTCGGCGAGGAACGGGTCCTGGCCGAACAGGTCCACGAACTCGGCCACCGCCCGGTCGACCGCGAACGGCGCGGCCTGCCCGAGGCCGATGCGCGCGCGCACCTGCCCGATCAGCTCGCTGTCGCGGGCCATCGCGGCGGCGGCGCCGAGCACGCCGGCGACGGTCCCCGAGGAGTCCCGGGCGCGCGCGTCGAGCGCGTCCGCGACCGCCGCGAAGGCGGCCTCGGCAGCCCGGGTCGCGGCCTCGCGGTCGGGGTCCGCGGGGCCGTCCGGGACCGGCGGGCTCAGGTGCGCCCGGGCCACCGGCCCGACGGCGGCGCCGCGGCCGACGCCCGCGCCGTGCAGCGTCGTCATGCCTGGACCGCGTCCAGGTCGGAGGCGAGCATCGCGGCGAGGCGGTCCAGGGCCGCGTCGGCGCCCTCGCCCTCGGCGGCGAGGGTGACCTCGTCGCCGAACCTGGCGGCGAGCGTCATCACCCGCAGGATGCTCGCGGCGTCGACGGCGGGGCCGTCGCCCTTGGAAATGGTGACCTTCACGCCGGCGCCGGCGGCGGCCTGCGTGAAGAGCGCGGCGGGGCGGGCGTGCAGCCCGACCTTGGAGCCGATCGTGACGGTGCGCTGGGGCATCGTGGGTTCCTTCCGTGGAGGCCTAGAGCTCCTTGAGCGCCAGGTCGGGGTCGGGGTCCGCGGCGACGCGCACGTCGTCGGTCCGGATGTCGGCGGGCGCGGGCACGGCTGTGCCGGGCAGCAGGACGGCCGCACGGCCCCACGCGACCGCGGTCGCGAGCTGGCGGGCCGGCTCCTCGCCCTCGGCGGCCAGGAAGCCCGCCAGCGTGGCGTCCCCCGCGCCGACCGTCGAGGCCGGCACGAGCGGCGGGCCGCCCGCCCACCAGGTCGACGTCGCGTCGACGAGCAGCGCGCCGTGCACGCCGAGGCTCACGAGCACACGCCGCGTGCCGCGGGCGACGACGCGGCGGGCGGCGTCGACGACGTCGCCCACCACCACGAGGTCGCACCCCACGAGGGCGCCGAGCTCCTCGTCGTTGGGCTTGACCAGGTCGAGCCCTCCGGCGGCCACGGCCCGCGCCAGCGGCTCGCCGGAGGTGTCCAGCGCGCACGGCACGCCGTGCCGTCCGGCCAGCTCGGCGAGCCGCACGAAGAAGTCCGCGCCGGTGCCGGCGGGCAGGCTGCCCGCGCCGACGACGAGGCGCGCCCCGCCCACGAGCTCCGCCGCCACGGCGTCGAGCAGCGCCGCGACGTCGTCGGGCCCGAGCGCCGGGCCGGGCGCGTTGACCTTGGTGGTGACGCCCGTCGACTCGACGAGCGTGATGTTGGACCGGGTCTCGCCGGCCACGGGCACGGCGCGGGCCGGGACGCCGTGGTCGTCGAGCAGCCGCACGAGCAGCTCGCCGTCGGGACCGCCGGCGGGCAGGACGGCCCGCGTGGGGCGGCCGTGCGCGACGAGGGCCCGCGACACGTTGATGCCCTTCCCGCCCGCGTGCACGTGGGTGGCGTGCGCCCGGTTCACCTCGCCGACCGCGAGGCACTCGAGGTCGAGCGCGCGGTCGACGCTCGGGTTCGGGGTGACCGTGACGATCATCGGATCTCCTGATGCTGGCGTTGCTCGTGGCTGGCCGGAGGGGCTCCCGGTGGTGCGGGGGCGTGCCGCGCACCACCGGGAGCCGGTCCTCACTCCGTGTTCACCTGCTGCAGGATCTCGTACAGCTCCGCGGCGGACGGCGCGTTCAGGACGCGTTCCACCTGATCCATGTCGGCGAACACGAGCGCGATCCTGGACAGGATCTCCAGGTGCTCGTCCCCGACCCCGGCGATGCCGACGACCACGCGGACGGGCTGGCCGCCCCAGTCGACGGGCTCGTCGTACCGCACGAGGCAGAGCGCCGAGCGCACGATGGCGCCCTTCGCCTGCTCGGTGCCGTGCGGGATGGCGAGGAAGTTGCCCATGGCCGTGGAGACCGACCGCTCGCGCTCGAGCATCGCATCCACGTACGCCGGGGCGACCGCGCCGGCCCGCACCAGGATGGCTCCCGCCTCGCGGATGGCGTCCTCCTTGGAGGCGGCCGACACCGCGGTCACGACGTCGCCGGGGGCGAGGATCTCGGTCATGCGTTCGCCCGCGCGCTGTCCTCGGCCGTGATCTCGGCCACGAGCTGGTCGTACACCGGGCTGGCCAGGAAGTTGTCCACCGAGACGTGGCGCGCGCTGGGCGCGTGCCCCCTGGCCCGGTCGGTCAGCTCGGTGTGCGTGATGACGAGGTCCACGTCGTCGTCGAGGGTGGCGACGGCCTTGTTGACCACGGTGATGTCGCCGCGGCCCGCCTTCTTGAGCTTGTCGCGCAGGATGCTCGCGCCCATCGCGGACGAGCCCATGCCGGCGTCGCACGCGAAGACGATCGAGTGGATCGGCGTGGCCGGGCCGGCCGTGCCCGCCGTGGCCGCCTCGACGCCCGCGGCGCCGGCGAGCGCGCCGAGCGCGGTGCTCGACTTCCCCTTGTTCACCTCGGTCTGCGCGATGGCGGCCTGCAGGTCGCCGCCGCCCTTGGCGAGGTCCCGCTTGCGGGTGGCCCGCAGGATGATCGCCGAGAGCACGAACGTCACGGCGAACGAGAGCACGACGGTGAGGATCACGCCGAAGTAGGACCCGCGCTCCGTCGCGGTGAAGACGGCGAAGATCGAGCCGGGCGCCGCCGGGCCGGTGAGGCCTGCGCCGGTGGCCGCCATGGTGGCGACGCCGGTCGCACCGCCGGCGATCGCGGCGAGGATCAGCGTCGGCTTCATGAGCACGAAGGGGAAGTACACCTCGTGGATGCCGCCGAAGAACTGGATGATCGCGGCGCCCGGCGCGCTGCTCTTGGCCATGCCGATGCCGAAGAGCGTGTAGGCCATGAGGATCCCCAGGCCCGGGCCGGGGTTCGCCTCGACGAGGAAGAGCAGCGACTTGCCGTGCTCGGCGACCTGCTGCGCGCCGAGCGGGACGAGCGCGCCGTTGCCGATCGCGTTGTTGAGGAACAGGACCTTCGCCGGCTCCACGACGATGCTCATGATCGGCAGCAGGCCGGCGTCCGCGAGCGAGTTGACCAGGTCGCCGAGCCACGTCGAGACGTTGGTGATGATCGGCGCGAAGCCGAAGAACGCGCCGACGGCCATCGCCGCGCTGGCGATGCCGGCGGAGAACATGTCGACGAGCATCTCGAAGCCCGGCCGGATCTTCCCGGCCCAGATCGCGTCGATCTGCTTCATGACCCACGCGGAGAGCGGGCCGATGATCATCGCGCCGAGGAACATGGGCACGGTGCTGCCCGTGATCATGCCGACGGCGACGACGGACGCCACGACGGCGCCGCGGGCGCCGTAGACCACCCGGCCGCCGGTGTTGGCGATGAGCAGCGGCAGCAGGTAGGTGATCATCGGGCCGACGAGGCCGAGGTACTGGTGGAAGGTCGTGCCGTCCTTGGCCATGACCAGCTGGGTCGCGGCGCCCTGCCAGGTCCCGGTGTCGGCGTTGCCGAAGCCGCCGAGGATGCCGTTGGGCCACCAGCCGACGGCGATGAACAGGGTGGTGATGATGCCCCAGGCCAGGAAGGCCGGGAGGTTGGGCATGATCAGGCTGCTGGCGAAGGCGCCGAACCGCTGGAGCCTGACCTGGATGGCCTTGCCCCGGCTGGTGGTGCCTGCCGCGGGTGCCGTCGTAGCGGACACGGGCTCACACTCCCATCGTGATGATGCGCGCCCGGGCGTCGGTGCCCGGAGCGGCAGTGATCGTCGTTGACCTTTCGCGGTCGGCCCGCCGGGGAACGGGCCGACCGTCCGCACGCCGGCCGGGGGGCCGGCGGTCGGTCACGGCTCGACCGTGACCTTGATGCCCACACCCGACCGCACGACGTCGATGCCGTCGGCGACCTGCTCGAGCGGCAGGCGGTGGGTGATGAGATCCGCGACGGGCACGCTGCCGTCGGCGATGTAGGCGAGCGCCTGCTTGTTGTGCGCGGGGCTCGATCCGTTGGCCCCCACGATCGTCAGCTCGCGGTAGTGCACGAGGTTCGAGTCGAGGGTGATGGTGGGCTTGTCCTTGGGCAGGCCGCCGAAGAAGCTGATCCGGCCCTGCGGGGCGAGCATGAGCAGGCCCTGCTCCTGCGCGGCGCCGGAGGCGGCCGCCGTGATGACGACCGTCGCGCCCGTGCCGTCGAAGAAGGCCTTCACGGCCGCCACGGGGTCCTCCTCCGAGGAGCAGACCGCCAGGTCGGGGTGCACGACGGCGGACGCGAGGTCGAGCCGCGAGCGGCTCAGCTCGACGAGGGCCACCCGGCGCGCGCCGCGGGCGCGGGCCAGGCGCACGTGGAGGCAGCCGATCGGGCCGGAACCGACGACGACGACGTCGTCGCCCTCGTGCACGCCCACGATCTCCTGGGCGTTGATCGCGCAGGCGAACGGCTCCGCGACGCTGGCCTCGGCGAACGAGACGTTCTCGGGGATCCGGTTGAGGCCGTCGACGTCGAGCACGACCTTCGGGACGACCATGTACGGCGCGAAGCCGCCCTCGAAGTCGTAGCCCATGGAGACCTGGTTCGGGCAGATGGTCATCGCGCCGGCGCGGCAGTACTCGCACGTCCCGCACGGGATGGCGGCGATGACCTGCACCCGGTCGCCCTCGGCCCAGCCCTCGACGCCCTCACCGACCTGGACGATCTCACCGGCGATCTCGTGCCCCATGACGCGCGGCGGGACGATCCGCAGGTGCCCGGCCGTGGAGATCTTCACGTCGGTGCCGCACATCGAGCAGGCCCGTACGCGGATCTTCACCTCGCCCGGACCGGCCTCGGGCTCGGGGGCCTCCTCGAGGCGCACGTCGCCGGGGGCGTGGAAGCGGAAGACCTTCATCTCTCTCCTTCGTCGGGCGCCGCCGGGCGCCGGGTGGGGGCGGCCGGGGCCCCGGCGGCGCCGCTCACGCGCGCACCACCCGGGGGCCGGCGGCCTCGATCTCGTCGACGAGCTCGGGCTCGAGCTCGCTGTCGGTGATGACCGTGTCGATGGCGGACAGCGGGGCGACCTGCGCGAAGTCGACCCGGCCGAACTTGGTGTGGTCGGTGAGCACGACGACCCGCCGGGAGGCCGCGACGAGGGCGCGCTTGACCCCCGCCTCCGCGAGGTCCGGCGTCGTCAGGCCGCGCTCGGAGGTGATGCCGTTGGTGCCGAGGAACGCGACGTCGGCGTACACGTCGGCGAGGTCGCGCTCGGCCCAGGTGCCGACGGCGGCGAGCGTGCGCCCGCGGACCGTCCCCCCGAGCAGGTGGAGCGTGATGTTCGGTCGGCTCGCCAGCAGCATCGCGATCGGCAGGCCGTGGGTGACGACGGTGAGCTCGCGGTCGGTCGGCAGCATCTCGGCCAGGCGGATGGTGGTGGTGCCCGCGTCGAGGATGACCGCGCCGCCGTCAGGCAGCTCGTCGAGGGCCGCCTTGGCGATGCGCTCCTTCTGGCCGGCCATGCGGCCCTCGCGGTCGGCGACCGCCGGTTCGATGCCGAGCCGCTCGACGGGGATCGCCCCGCCGTGCACCCGGCGCACGAGCCCGAGGCGCTCGAGCGCCGTCAGGTCACGGCGAACCGTCTCCGGCGTCACCTCGAGCGCATCGGCGAGCCTCTTGACGTCGACCCGGCCGTCGTGGCGGGCCCGACCCAAGATCTCCTGCTGACGCTCCGTCGCGTACACGACCACCTCGTTCTCCACGCCCGATCCTGTTGGATCGGATGTTGTATTGGCTTTGTCTAGTTCTGTTTCTGTCCGAAGTCAACCCTTGCGACCATGATCTTTGCCCGGATCGGTCCAGATGTCCGCCGATCCGGGCACCCGCGGGCATGAGCGACCCGACCAGGGCGCGACGACGGAACGGGCCGCCGACGCGCGTCGGCGGCCCGTTCGGGTCGTGCCGGGGCGGGCGGGGTCGCCCGCCGTCAGGAGCGGCTCAGAAGGGCTGGTACGGCGAGACGACGACCTCGACCCGCTGGAACTCCTTGAGGTCGGAGTAGCCGGTGGTGGCGAGCGCCTTGCGCAGCGCGCCCACGAGGTTCAGCGTCCCGTCCGCCTGGCGGCCCGGGCCGAAGAGGACCTCCTCGAGCGTCCCGGACGTGCCCACGGACACGCGCTCGCCGCGCGGCAGGTTCGCGTGGTGCGCCTCGGGTCCCCAGTGCCAGCCCCGCCCCGGCGCGTCCGACGCGCGGGCCAGCGCGGCACCCAGCATCGCGGCGTCCGCCCCGCACGCCACGGCCTTGACCAGGTCGCCCGAGCGGCCCACGCCGCCGTCGACGATGACGTGCACGTAGCGGCCGCCGGACTCGTCGAGGTAGTCCCGACGCGCGGCGGCGACGTCGGCCACCGCGGTCGCCATCGGCGCGTGGATGCCCAGCGAGATGCGCGTGGTGTGCGCGGCGCCCCCGCCGAAGCCCACGAGGACGCCCGCGGCGCCCGTGCGCATGAGGTGCAGCGCGGCCGTGTAGGTGGACGCGCCGCCGACGATCACGGGGACGTCGAGCTCGTAGATGAAGCGCTTGAGGTTGAGGGGCTCGGCCCGGCCGGAGACGTGCTCGGCCGAGACGGTGGTGCCGCGGATGACGAACAGGTCGACGCCCGCGTCCACGACGGTCTTCCAGTACTGCTGCGTGCGCTGCGGCGAGAGGGCGCCGGCGACCGTGACGCCGGCGCGGCGGATCTCGTGCAGCCGCTGCGTGATGAGCTCGGGGATGATCGGGGCCGCGTAGAGCTCCTGCATGCGCGGCGTCGCCCGCTCGGGGTCCAGGGCCGCGATCTCCGCGAGGTGCGGCTCCGGGTCCTCGTAGCGCGTCCACAGGCCCTCGAGGTCGAGCACGCCGAGACCGCCGAGGTTGCCGATGGCCACCGCGGTCGCGGGGCTCATCACGGAGTCCATCGGAGCCGCCACGATCGGGATGTCGAAGTGGTAGGCGTCGATCTGCCAGCCCACCGACACCTCCTCCGGGTCGCGCGTGCGCCGCGACGGGACCACGGCGACGTCGTCGAAGGAGTAGGCCCGGCGGCCCCGCTTGCCGCGACCGATCTCGATCTCGTTGCTCACGGCGCCAAGGCTACCGGCGCCGCCTGGCACACCGGGCGGCGCGTCGCAGGCCGGACTGTCAGAGGCCCCTGCCAGGCTGGCCGCGAGGTGGTGATCATGACGAGCTGGGCCGACGGACCGCTGGTGGGCTTCGACACGGAGACCACCGGCGTCGACGTCGGCGGCGACCGCATCGTCACCGCCGCCGTCGTCCGCCGGGCGGGCGGGCGCACCCTGGCCCGGACGTGGCTCATCGACCCCGGCGTCGAGATCCCCGACGGGGCCGCGGCGATCCACGGCATCACCACCGAGCACGCGCGGGCGCACGGCCGCCCGCCGGCCGCGGCGCTGGAGGAGATCGCCGACGCGCTGAGCGGGGCGCTCCTGCGCGGCGAGCCCGTGGTCGCGTACAACGCGTCCTTCGACCTCACGCTCCTGGACGCCGAGCTGCGCCGGCACGGCCTGCGCACGCTCCCCGAACGCCTCGCGCGGGACGTGCGCGTCGTCGTCGACCCGCTGGTGCTGGACCGGTGGCTGGACACCTACCGTCCCGGCAAGCGGCGCCTGGGCGACCTGTGCGCGCACTACGGGGTCGCGACGGGCGCCCTGCACAGCGCCGACGACGACGTGGTCGCCACGCTGGACGTCCTGGCCGCGATCTGCGCCCGCCACCCGGGCCTGCGCCGCGCCGTGCCCGAGCGGCTGCACGACGCGCAGGCGCGCGCGCACCGGCGCTGGGCCGAGGGCTTCAACGCGTGGCGGGCCGGCCAGGGCCTGACCGGCCCGGGCGCCGAGCTCGAGTGGCCCGTGCGCACCGACGTCCTCAGCACCGACGCCCCCAGCACCGTGGCCGCGCCCGTGGGCGCGGCGCCCGCTACGCCCGCGCAGGTGCCGACGACGCAGGTCCCGACGACGGCGCTGCCGGTGCCGGCCTGAGCGCCGCGACGTCCAGCAGCTGCGCGAAGCTCACCGCGAGCTCCTCGTCGGCCGCGACCAGCAGGCCCTCGGCGGCGACGTCGGCGCGGTAGTCGCTCCCGTCGAGGCGGCGCGCGGTCCCGCCGAGCTCACGCACGATGGCGACCCCCGGGACGTGGTCCCAGGGCATGGTCCGCCACGCCAGCATCCCGTCCACGTCGCCGAGCGCGATGCGTGTGTACTCGTGGCCGGACCAGACCGTCTCGGCCACCGTGATCCCCTCCGCCCCCGAGCGGGTGCGCAGGCCGTCGACCAGGCGCCCGCGCGTCGGGGGTGGCAGGTAGCGCGCCGCCACCTGCATCCGCGGCGCGCCGGAGCGGGGCGCCGGGGCCAGCGGCGCGCCGTTGCACCACGCCCCGGAGCCGCGCTCGGCCACGAGGGTGATGCGGTGCTCCGGCAGGCAGATCCAGCCGGCGACCGGCACTCCGGCGGCGACCAGGCCGACCATGACTGCGTAGTCCGGGGAGCCCTCGACGAACGCGCGGGTCCCGTCGAGCGGGTCGACCACCCAGGCCAGGGGCGCGCCCAGCAGGTCGAACAGGGCGGGGTCGGCCGACGCGGCCTCCTCCCCCACGACCGGGACGCCCGGGGCGAGCTGCGCGAGCCCGTCCGCGATCGCCGCCTCGGCAGCGTGGTCGACGACCGTCACGACGTCGCCCGGGCCCTTCTCGCCGACCTCGCCGGCGACCAGGTCCCGGAAGCGCGGGGCGACCACCGTCGCCGCGACGCGCTCCACGAGCGCCGTCACGGCGTCGACGTCGACCGCGGGTCTCACCGGCTCGAGTAGTTCGGCGCCTCGGAGATCATCTGGACGTCGTGCGGGTGCGACTCCTTGAGCCCCGCGGGGGTGATCCGCACGAACTTCCCGCGCGCCTGCAGCTCGGGGATGGTGCGGGCGCCGACGTAGAACATCGACTGGTGCAGGCCGCCCACGAGCTGGTGGGCCACGGCGCCGAGCGGGCCCCGGTAGGGCACCTGGCCCTCGATGCCCTCGGTGATGATCTCGTCGTCGCCGAGGTCGCCCTGGAAGTAGCGGTCCTTGGAGTACGAGCGCCGGTCGCCGCGGGACTGCATCGCGCCGAGCGAGGCCATGCCGCGGTAGCGCTTGTACTGCTTGCCGTTGACGAAGACCAGGTCACCCGGGCTCTCGTCGCAGCCGGCGAGCAGCCCGCCCAGCATGACGGTGTCCGCGCCGGCGACGAGCGCCTTCGCGATGTCGCCCGAGTACTGCAGGCCGCCGTCGCCGATCACCGGGACACCGGCGGGCTTGCACGCCTTCGCGGCCTCGTAGATCGCCGTGACCTGCGGCACGCCGACGCCCGCCACGACGCGCGTCGTGCAGATGGAACCCGGGCCGACGCCCACCTTGACCGCGTCCACGCCGGCGTCCACGAGCGCCTGGGCGCCCTCGCGCGTGGCGATGTTGCCGCCGATCACCTGGACCCCGCGCGTCGCCGGGTCCGACTTCAGGCGGCGGACCATGTCGAGCATGAGGCGCGCCTGGCCGTTCGCGGTGTCGACCACGAGGATGTCGACGCCCGCCTCGACGAGCGCCAGCACGCGGTCCCACGCGTCGCCGAAGAACCCGACCGCCGCCGCGACCACGAGCCGCCCCTCGGCGTCCTTGGTGGCCGACGGGTACTGCTGGGTCTTGACGAAGTCCTTGACCGTGATGAGGCCGGCGAGGCGGCCCGCGTCGTCGACCAGCGGCAGCTTCTCGACCTTGTGCTTGGCCAGCAGCGCCGCGGCGTCGTCACGCGAGATGCCGACGGGACCCGTGATCAGCGGCTGGGTCGTCATGACGTCGCGGACCCGCAGGCTCGCGTAGTCCGCCGCCGCGACGAAGCGCAGGTCGCGGTTGGTGATGATGCCGACGAGGCGGTTGCCCTCCTCGACCACCGGCAGCCCCGACACGCGGTACTTGCCGCACAGCGCGTCGAGCTCGGCGAGGGTGGCGTCCGGGCCGACGGTCACGGGGTCGGAGACCATGCCCGACTCCGAGCGCTTGACCAGGTCCACCTGGTGCGCCTGGTCGGCGATCGGCAGGTTCCGGTGCAGGACGCCGACGCCGCCCTGGCGGGCCATCGCGACCGCCATCCGGGCCTCGGTGACGGTGTCCATCGCCGCCGAGACCAGCGGGACGGCGACGGAGATCTCACGCGTCAGGCGCGAGGTCGTGTCGACCTCGGAGGGGATCACGTCGGTCTGCCCCGGCAGGAGCAGGACGTCGTCGAACGTCAGACCGACGAAACCGAACGGGTCGGCCTCGGCAGGGGTGGGCGGCGGCACGCTCATCCGGCGATAGTAGTCGCGGCCCCGGGAGCCCCGGGTGGGCCCGTCAGTCGCTGAGACCGCCCGGCGGGCACGGCCGGGACGAGGGCGGCGTCGTGAGCCGAGCCGTCCGCGAAGCGGTCAGCGGATGAGACCGCGGCGGAGCCCGATGGCGACGGCCTGGGCGCGGTCCGCGGCGTCGAGCTTGCGGAACAGCCGGCGGGCGTGGGTCTTCACCGTGTCCTCGGAGAGGAAGAGGTCGGCGCCGATCTGCGCGTTGGAGCGCCCGTGGCTCATGCCGATGAGCACCTCCATCTCGCGCTTGGTGAGCTCGATCGGCGGGGCGGCCGGCTGCCCGGCGGGCCGCGGGCGCGGCAGGCCGTTCGCGCTCGCGCCGTGCGGGGGCGCCGGGGCGGCCGCGAGGCTGTGCGCGGCGACGGCCGCCAGCTCGCTGCGCTCGAGGTCGGGCGCGAGGTAGCCGCGCGCGCCGAGCGCGACGGCGCGGTCCAGGGTGATCTCGTCACCGGGCACGGCCAGCATGATGACGATCGGCGCGGTGTCGAGCTCGCGCAGGCGGCGCATGGCCTCCAGCGGCCCGGTGCCGGGCAGGTGCGTGTCCAGGAGCACGAGCGCGGGTGCGGTGCGCCGGGCGAGCGTGACGAGCTCCTCGGCACTCCCGGCGCCGCGCGCGGGGACGAGACCGGGGACCCCGTGCGCCGCCGCGACGATGCGCTCGCGGACGGCAGCGGAGCCGTGGCACACGACGACGCCGGCCATCCGCCTCCTTCCGCAGTGTCCCGGCACGCACGTCGGCCGGGACGGGGGATCCGCGTGCAGCAATCATCGGCCACCGCGGCGGCGGACCTTAGCGGGTCGGAGGGTGAAGACGCGGGCGGATGGGGTGAAGCCGGTCAGACGGTCGCGAGCACCTCGTGCAGCGCCCCGGGGAGGGTCCGCACGCGGTGCACGTTCGCGGCGACGGGCAGCTCGGGCGCCGTCGGGCCGTGGTGCACGAAGACGGGCATGCCGGGCCGGGCCGCCGTCGCGGCGCGGACGACGGCGGTGCCCCGCGCGCCGGCGTCGGCCGGGGAGACCTCGACCAGGAGCGCGGCGGGCTGCGCACGCTCCACCGCGCCCGTGACGACCGCGGGGGCCGACGACGAGAGCACCCGCACCCGGACGCCGTGGCCCTGGAGCGCGGTGGCCAGGACGTGCGAGCGCAGGTCCGGGCCCTCCCCCGTCGGGACGACGAGGACCGTCGGGGCGGGCTTGGCGGCGTCGAGGTGGGCGGCCGCGACGGCGGCGCGGCTGCGCAGCTCGGCGAAGGCCGCGGCGACGAGGGCCGGGGCGACGCTCTCGCCGGGGCGCTCGAGGGCGGCGCGCTCCCCGACGGTGCGCAGCGTCGGCTCGACGAGGTCGGTCCACCAGGCGAGGACGTCCCGCGGGGCGACGCGCGCGAGCATCCACCGGACGGCCGCGTTGTCGAACTGACCGGCGGCCGCGGCGAGCGCGGCGGGGTCCGCCGCCATCGGGACGGCGTCGGAGTAGGCGTCCATCACCTCGGCGGTGGTGGGGACGTGCACCTCGGCGCTCGGGGCGTCCGTCGCGGCCAGCGCCGTCCGGGCCGCCTCGGAGGGGGCCACGCCCTCGAGGGTCAGGCGACGCATGACCAGCAGGCGGGCGACGTCCTGGGCCGAGTAGCGCCGGTGCGCGCCCGCGAGGTGCTCCGACGGGCCGAGGCCGTAGCGGCGGTCCCAGGTGCGCAGCGTCGCGGGGGCCACACCGAGCCGACGGGCCACCGCCGCGACCGTCAAGGACGGCGCCGGCGGCCGTTCGCGGACGCCCTCGCCACTCGTCGACATGACGCGATTCTGCACAGCCGGTGGCGCGCTCCGCCACAGACCGCGCCGCTTCACCACCCGTCAAGCGCAAGGTCATCGGCATTTACGCGGCGTCCCGCGCGGACGAAGCCGTGCATGCCGCTCGCCGCCACGCTGACGAAGCAGTTTGACCAAGGGGGTTGACCAACTTCTGACGCGGTTCTACGGTGAGGGTCTCGCCGGTGCCCGCCGATGAGTCATCAGCAGGAGGACCCATGACGGAGATCTCGCGACTGCCCGGTCCGGTGATGGACCTCTGGGAGTGGCAGTACGAGGGGAAGTGCCGTGAGGCCGACCCGACCCTGTTCTTCCACCCCGAGGGCGAGCGCGGTGCCGCGCGCCGTCGGCGCGCCGAGGCGGCCAAGCAGATCTGCGCCACGTGCCCCGTGCTGAACGAGTGCCGCGAGCACTCCCTCGCCGTCCGCGAGCCCTACGGGGTGTGGGGCGGCCTGTCGGAGGAGGAGCGCAGCGAGATGCTCAGCCGCCGCGTCCGGCGAGCCGGCTGAGGCTGCAGACGACGACGCCCCGGCCCCCACGAGGGGGCCGGGGCGTCGTGCGTCGTGATGTCAGGTGTCAGCTGACGACGGCGAGGATGTCGCGCGCGGAGAGGATGAGGAACTCCTCGCCCTTGTACTTGACCTCGGTGCCGCCGTACTTGCTGTAGATGACGCGGTCGCCGACGGCGACGTCGAGCGGCACCCGCTGACCCTTGTCGTCGATGCGACCCGGGCCGACCGCCAGGACCTCGCCCTCCTGGGGCTTCTCCTTGGCGGTGTCCGGGATCACGAGACCGGATGCCGTCGTCTGCTCCGCCTCGAGCGTGCGGACGACGACCCGGTCCTCGAGCGGCTTGATGGAGACCGACACAGCGGACCTCCCCTTCTCACAGTCGTGGGAACGGAACGTTCAGCTGCCGCCTGTCCGGGCTGTCCGCCGTCGCGGGTGCCGGTCAGCCGAACCGGAGCGGCTGGCACCCGCCTGTGGCGAGTGCTAGGAGCAATCTAGGCCGGGGTTAGCACTCAGTCAACGCGAGTGCCAGCCCCGCGATCCCCCTCCCCACCGTGTGGAGCGTTCCCGCCCGACACGCGCGCGTGTGACCGCGTCCACGGCGCACGTACCGCCGCTCTTGTGACAGGCGGGACTCCTGGCGCGCGCGTGACGCCCCACCCGCCCCACTGGCCCCACGCGTCACAGGTGCGGCGGTGGGTGCACGCGGGCGGGCGGGGTCACCCACCACGGGGCCCGCCCCCGCCGGGACGACGACCGCAGCGCCGTCCCGAGCGAGCGGTGCGTGCAAGGATCGGGCGCGTGGACCCCGAGACCCTGTCCTTGCTGCTCAGCCCCGACGGCTGGGCCCTGCTCGGGGCTCTCCCGCCCTACGACGAGCGCCTCGCGCTCCCGATGGCGGAGCGGCTGCAGAAGGAGGGCCTGGACCCGCGGCTCGTGGCCGGCGCGCTCACGCAGTCGCGCCTGCGCGCCCAGGGCCGCGCCAAGTTCGCCGACTTCGCCGACGGCATGCTCTTCACGCCCGCCGGCCTGGAGCAGGCGACCCGGCTGACCGTCGGCGCCCGGCACGCCCGGCGCTACCAGGCCGCCGGGTGCACCCTCGTCGCCGACCTCACCTGCGGCATCGGCGGCGACGCGATGGCGATGGCGGCGCTCGGCCTCGGCGTGCTCGCGTGCGACGTCGACGAGCTCACCGCGGCCATCGCGACCGTCAACCTGCGGCACTTCCCCGAGGCCACCGTCCGGCACGCCGACGGCCTCACGCTCGACCTGGCCGCCGAGGGCGTCGACGGCGTCTTCGCCGACCCCGCCCGGCGCACGGCCCAGGGCCGGCGCGCGCACGATCCCGCGGCGTACACCCCGCCCCTGGACCGGGTGCTCGCCCTGCGCGACGCCGTCCCGGCCCTGGGCGTGAAGGTCGGCCCGGCCATCCCGCACGCCGCCGTGCCCGACGACGCCGAGGCCCAGTGGGTCAGCATCGACGGGGACGTCGTCGAGGCCGGCCTGTGGTTCGGCCCGCTCGCGCCCGACGGCCCCGGGCGCACCGCGCTCGTCGTGCGCGGGCAGGCGGCGACCGTCCTGCGCGGCCCCGCTCCGCACGCCGACGCCGGACCCGTCGGCACCTACCTCTACGAGCCCGACGGCGCCGTCATCCGCGCCGGCCTCGTCGGCACGGTCGCGGACCAGGTGCGCGGTCGGCTGCTGGACGCGACGATTGCCTACGTGACCTCGGACGCCCTCGTGGCCACCGGTGCGGCGACCGCCTACCGGGTGCTCGACACCATGCCGTTCGGCCTCAAGCGGCTGCGCACGGCCCTGCGGGAGCGGGGCGTGGGCCGCCTGACGATCAAGAAGCGCGGCACCGCCGTCGTGCCGGAGCAGCTGCGCAAGCAGCTCGACCTGCGCGGCGACGGCGAGGCGACGATCGTGCTGACGCGCGTGGCCGGGAGCCAGCAGGTGCTCCTCGTGGAGCCGGTGGGGACCGACTGATGGACATCCCGTTCGCGGAGTCGGAGCGCTCGACCGTCGGCATCGAGTGGGAGCTCGCGCTCGTCGATGCGGACTCCGGCGACCTGCGCCAGGTCGCCCAGACCGTGCTCGACGCCGTCGCCCCTTCGGACGGCGGCGACCACCCGACCATCAAGCAGGAGCTGCTGCTCAACACGGTGGAGATCGTCACGGGCGTGTGCCGGACCGTGGGCGAGGCGGGGGCGGACCTGCACCGGACGGTCGAGGAGCTTCGGCGGATCACCGACCCCCTCCGCGTCGAGCTCATGTGCGCCGGGACGCACCCGTTCGCGTCGTGGAGCAACCAGAAGGTGACCGACAAGCAGCGGTACGCCACGCTCATCGAGCGCACCCAGTGGTGGGGCCGGCAGATGCTCATCTACGGCATCCACGTGCACGTCGGCATCGAGTCGCGCGACAAGGTGCTGCCGATCCTGCGCGCGGTCCTCGCCTACTACCCGCACCTGCAGGCCCTCTCGGCGTCGTCGCCCTTCTGGGGCGGCAAGGACACCGCCTACGCGTCCAACCGCGCCCTGATGTTCCAGCAGCTCCCGACGGCGGGGCTCCCCTTCCAGTTCGACGCCTGGGCCGACTTCGAGGCCTACGCCGCGGACATGCTGCACACGGGCGTGATCGACGACATCTCCGAGATCCGCTGGGACCTGCGGCCCTCGCCCCGCCTGGGCACCCTGGAGATGCGGATCTGCGACGGCGCCTCGAACCTCACCGAGGTCCTCGCGCTCGCGGCCCTCACCCAGTGCCTCGTGGAGCACTTCTCCACCCTGTACGACGCCGGGGAGGAGCTGCCGCGCCTGCCACCGTGGTTCGTCCAGGAGAACAAGTGGCGCTCGGCGCGCTACGGCATGGACGCGATCATCATCACGAACGCGGCGGGCGACGAGGAGCTGGTCACGGACGCCGTCGAGCGGCTCCTGGCGGACCTGGCGCCGACCGCCGAGCGCCTCGGCGCCACCGACGAGCTCGCCGGCATCCGGACCATCCTGCGCAAGGGCGCCGGGTACCAGCGCCAGCGTGCGGTCGCCCGCCGCAACGCGGGCGAGCTCGGGCCGGTCGTCGAGGCCCTGGTCGCGGAGATGCGCGCGGGCAAGCCGCTGTAGGCGCACCCGGGAGCCGCCCCGGTCAGCCCGCCCAGAGCTGGAGGGCGACGACGCGCGTCGCGGCCTCCTCAAGCCGCTCGCGCGGCAGCGCGCCGGACTGCACGGCCGCGACGACCGCCGCATGGGCGGCGCCGACGTCGCGCGGCTTGAGGACCAGGTCGGCCCCCGCCGCCAGGGCACGCACCACCTCCTCGCCGGGCGCCCCGGACGGCACGGCGCCCATGTCGAGGGCGTCGGTCACCGCGACGCCGTCGAACCCGAGGCTCTCGCGCAGCAGCCGGTAGGCGGCGGGCGACAGCGACGAGGGCACCCCCGGGTCGAGCTGGACCACGTCGAGGTGTCCCATCATCACGACCGGGGCGCCCGCGTCCACGGCTGCTCCGAAGGGCACGAGGTCCCGCGCCGCGAGCTGCTCGACGCCGGCCGGCTGGACCGGCAGGCCGACGTGGCTGTCGGCGGTCACCGAGCCGTGCCCGGGGAAGTGCTTGAGCACCGGCACCGTGCCGCCGTCGAGCAGGCCGCGACCCGCGGCGACCACGGTCCGCGCGGCGACCGCCGGGTCCGCCGAGGCCGACCGGTCGCCGATCGTCGGGTCCGCCGCGCCGACCGTCACGTCCGCGACGGGTGCGAAGTCCATCGTGATGCCCAGGCCCGCGAGGTCGGCCCCGAGCCGGGCGAACCGGTCGCGGGTCGCCGCGTCGTCGCCCGCGGCGCCGAAGGCGGCGAACGCCGGCAGGTCGGGCAGGAGCCCGCGCAGCCGGGACACCCGGCCGCCCTCCTCGTCGATCGCGACGATCGCGGGCCAGGCCCGGCCGTCGGCGGCGGCCGCGGCCTGCACCGCGGCCGACGTCGCGCGCACCTGGTCCAGCGAGGCGACGTTCTCGCCCATGAGGATGACCCCACCGAGGTGGTACCCGGCGACGAGGCCGGCCGGGGCCGCGGGGTCCGTGCCGGCGAAGGCCGCGACGAGCACCTGACCGGCCAGCACCTCGACCGGCATCGCCGCCACGGCCGCGCGCGCCTGCGCCACGACCGCCACCGTCGGCCCCCAGTCCGTGCGCGGGTTCGGCACCGTCGCCGCGGGCGCCGTCGGGCGGCCCGACGCGCGGACGGAGGCGACCTCCGCACCGGCCAGCGGGGCCACCCAGCCCGCGGCGGCGCCCGGCGCCCCGGCCGCACCACCCTCCTGCGACGTCAGGACGCGCGCGGCGGGCGGCACCCCCGCGTCGGCGCCCGACGGCGGCGCGCCCGCGAGCACGACCAGCCCGACGCCGAGCGCGGCCGCGACGAGCGCGCGGCCCTCGAGCCGACGGTCCACCGCGTGCTCCGTCAGACGGTGATGCGGGTGAGCGGCATCGAGGAGTCCACCGGCAGGTCGAGCGCGGACGGCGCGACCCCGCGGCGCCAGGCCGCCGAGCCGAGCGCGGCGATCATCGCGCCGTTGTCGGTGCAGAACTTGATCGGCGGGATGCGCACGGTGATGCCGGCCTCCGCGCACCGCTCCTCCGCCATCGCGCGCAGTTGCGAGTTCGCCGAGAACCCGCCGCCGATGACGAGCGTGTCCACCTCGTGGCGCCGGCACGCCGCGATGGTCTTGGCCGTCAGGACGTCGGCGACGGCCTCGGCGAAGGAGGCGGCGACGTCGGGCAGCGGGATCTCCTCGCCCGCGTCCTGGCGCGCCTCCACCCAGCGGGCGACGGCCGTCTTGAGCCCGGAGAAGGAGAAGTCGTCGGCGTGCGCGGCCTGGTCCTTGGGCGCGGTGAGGCCGCGCGGGAACCGGATCGAGGCGGTGCCCTCGCGCGCGAGCCGGTCGATGTGCGGGCCGCCCGGGTACGGCAGGCCGAGGAGCCGGCCCACCTTGTCGAAGGCCTCGCCGGCCGCGTCGTCCAGGGTCTGGCCGAGCTCGACGACGTCGGTGGCGATGTCGTTGACCAGGAGCAGCGACGAGTGACCACCGGAGACCACCAGCGCGAGGAACCGCTCCGGGAACGCACCGTGCACCAGCTCGTCCACCGCCGCGTGCCCGATGACGTGGTTCACGCCGTACAGCGGCTTGCCGAGCCCGACGGCGAGGGCCTTGGCCGCGGCGGCACCGACCGTGAGCGGCCCGACGAGGCCGGGGCCGGCCGTGACCGCGATCGCGGAGACCTGGCCGAGGTCGACGTCGGCCTGCGCGAGCGCCCGGTCGAGCGTGGGCACGATCGCCTCGAGGTGGGCGCGCGAGGCGACCTCGGGGATGATCCCGCCGAACCGCGCGTGCTCGTCGACGGACGAGGCGACGGCGTCGACCAGCAGCTGCGGGCCGTCGTCGGTCACGCGGACCAGGGCGACCCCGGTCTCGTCGCAGGACGTCTCGATGCCGAGCACCAGGTCACCACGGTCGTTCATGACGGCCAGCGTACGGGCGCGCGGGACCTGCCCCGGTCAACCGCGCGGGCCGGGCCCCGAACGCCGCCCTCAGCGGCCGGTGTCGACCCGCAGGCCGGGGTTGCCGGCGGCCGCGACGGTCACCGGCGAGGCCGCGCGCCAGCCGGACTCCACGCCGACGACCGTGACCGTGTGCGCGCCCGCCGCCGTCGCCGCGGGGATCGTCACGTCCAGGGCCACCCGGCCGTCCGCACCCGCGACACCCGTCGCCAGCAGCACCGGCGACGACTGCAGCCAGACCGCGACCTCCTCGCCCGGCTGGTAGCCCGCGCCGGTCACGGTCAGCCGCTGGCCGGCCTTCGGGGTGCCCGACGTCGACACGGTCGCCGCACCAGCCGGCAGGACCGGCAGTGTGCCCGCCGTGATCGTGCCGTCGGTCGCCAGCCAGACGAGCGTCCGGCCGTACAGGTCCACCGGCAGGGTCTGGACGTCGACGTCGGAGGTCGGCTCGGCGACGGACATCGCCTGCACCTCGGCCTCGGGAGCCGGGACCGCGCCGAGCGTCGGCGTCGGCGTCGGAGTCGGAGTCGGAGTCGGTTCGGGGGACCACTCCTCGCCGTCCAGCAGGTCCACGTGGGCGACCGGGCCGTCGGCCGCCGTCGCCTCCTCGAACACCCAGGCATCCAGGTCGCTGACGGGGCCCTCCTCCCAGGGACGCGTCACGACGACGAACCGGGCCCCCTGCGCGACCACGCGGACGACCTCGTCCGGGAGCTCGACGCGGTGGACCGTCTCCGAGCCGAGCCGCGTGTAGGCCACGCCGACCTCGCCGTCGGACCAGACCAGCAGGCCGCGGCTGAGGGCCAGGGGATCGTCGATCTCCTCGTCGGCGGCGACGACATCGCCGGCAGCGACGTCGAGATCGTCCGCCTGGACGCCTCCGGCGCTGATCGAATACGTGACGACGGCGCCGGTGCACCACTCGTAGACGGCGAGCACGCCGTCCGCCAGCGCCGCGCCGATGCCGTCCCGGCACCAGGGCGCCTCGCCCGGAATCGGCTCGAGCACGTCCTCGCCCGTCACCTGCACGGGGACGACGTCGCCGGTCACCAGGTTCACCAGCTGGCCGGCGACGAGGGCGGTGTCGTCCCAGACCGCGACGTCCACGCCCCAGTAGCCCATGTCGCCCTCGAGGGCGACCGTCCGGGTCGTGCCACCACCGCTGATCCGCACTCGCAGAGGCTCCGAGTCGGGGCCGTCGGTCTGTTCCGGCACCTGCACAGCCACCGCCCAGCGGTCGGTCACGGCCGTCCCGTAGCTGTCGGCGAACGGGGGGGCCACGTCGCTCCCGAGCGTCAGCGGCGACAGGCCCAGGTCCGGGGTGAAGGAGCGCGCCCCGGCCACCGGGTACCAGCCGCCCTCGTCGTCGTCCTGCAGGTCGTAGGAGTACGCCATGGTCCGGCGCGCCACGTCGACCGAATACAGGTACGAGTCGACGTCCCGCGCGGGGGACGCGACGGCCTGGACGTCGGCGAGGCCCCATACCGGGGGGACGGCACCGGTGGGCAGCAACGCCGCGCCGGAGGCGACGACGGCCGTCGTGACGACGAGCGCGGGCAGGGCGAGACGCCGGGGGATCATGATCAGGAAGGTATCGGACACGCCCGTCCGGCGTCTCGGCTCCGAGTGGGCCGAACGGGTGGAATTCGGGCCTCAGCCCGCCGTCGCGCCCTCGGCCGGGACCAGGGCCTCGACGAGCGTCGCCGTCACCACCAGGTTGTCGTCGGCGAACTCCCGCCCGTCCTCCTGGAAGCAGGTGATGATCTGCAGCGTCCCGGGCGCGATCGCCCAGACCTCGTCGGCGGTCGGCAGGCCGTCCTTGTCGTACCGGGTCCAGCCGGTCACCTCGTACCGCAGGACGCCGCCCGCCGTCGTCACGCGCACCTCGTCCCCGGGCTGCAGGACCGCGTCCTGGTGCTCGACGTCGAGGAGCGGGTTGAACGCGGCCGGCATCCGCAGGGACGAGTGCCCGACGAGGTAGACGGTGTTGTCCGCGTCGCTGCCCGGCAGGCCGTAGTCCTGGATCCAGTACGCCTCCTCGACCGTCGGCGGGTTGATCCGCCCGCCGACCGGGCTGATGGGCAGCACGGCCAGGTCCAGGTCCACCGCGGGGATCTCGACCCGCTCGGGCACGGCCATCGCCACGAACGCCGGCAGGAACGACGGCGTCGGGCTCGGGGTGGGGCTCGGCGGCGCGCTGCGCGTGACCGACGGCGCCGGTGCGGGCGGCGCGACGACGTCGTCGTCCGGGGCCGTGAGGAGCAGCACCGCACCCACTGCGGCGCCGACGGCGACGACCCCTGCGACGACGAACGCGACGAGCCGCGCCCTCACCGGCCCGTGTCGACGCGCAGCCCGGGGTTGCCGGTGGCGGCCGCGGCGAGCGCGATCGACCGCACCGACGTCCAGCCCGACTCCACGCCGTGCACGGTGAGCGAGTGCGTCCCCGCGGCCGTCCCGGCGGGCAGGGTCACGGACGCCGCGAACGTGCCGTCGGCGGCCGCGCGGCCGAGGGTCAGGAGCACCGGGTCGGACTCGAGCCAGACCGCGACCTCCTCGCCCGGCTGCAGCCCGGCCGCCGTGACGGCGACGGGCGCGCCGGCCTTGCCGGTGGCCGGGGCGGTCGACGTGACGGCACCGCCCGCCAGCGGCGGCAGCGTCGCGGCGAAGACGTCCTCGCCGTCGGACCAGGCCAGCGTGCGCCCGTACAGGTCGATGGCGATCCCGTCCAGGTTCATCTCCGAGCTCTCGTCCCGCGGGATGACGACCGCGGCGGTCGCGGCGGCGCCCTCGTCGAACAGCACCGGCGCCATGCCGAGCCCGCCGTCCAGCGGCACGACGGCGACGGGAGCCTCCCCGCCTTCCTCGAAGACCCCGGCGACGACGTCCCCATCTCTGGCGGCGACGACGACGTACCGGTGACCCTGCACGCGCAGGGCGTCGATGCCCGCCGGGATGGTGGCGGCCCAGGGCTCGGCGTCGGGGTCGTCCAGCCGCAGGTAGCCGTAGAGCCCCATCTTGCTGTCCGCGAACACCAACAGCCCGCGGCTGTAGGCCATGAGGTCGGGCTGGAAGTCCAGGACGACGTCCCAGTCCAGGCTGTCCAGCGACTCGAGGTCCAGGCCGTCCTCGGGGACCTCGGTCGCGAACGTCTGGCCGCCCTCGCAGAGACCCTGGACGAGCAGGAGGCCGTCGGCAAGGACCGCGTTCTCGCCGGCGATGCACTCGTCCAGCGTGCCCAGGTCGACGGACTCGAGCGTGTCCAGGTCGACGAGGTTCGGGCCGACAAGGGCCATGTCGCCCCAGATCGCGACGCTGCCCGAGCCCGGGCCGAAGTCGTCCGTGGCGAGCTCGGCCGCCATCTCGGGCCCGCCCTGGTGGCGGACCCGCAGGACGTACGACGGCCCCAATGGGTCGAACCCGACCGCCCACTCGTCCGTCGTGGCGGCGTCGATGGCGGCGACGACGGGCGCGGTGGTCATGTCGCCGAGGCTCAGCGCCGCCTTGCCCAGGTCGGGCGTGTACAGGCGGCTGCGCATCTGCGCCCCGGACTGCGCGACGGCGGCTCCGAGGTCCTCGCCCGGCGCCGTGCTGGGCGAGGGGCTGGGTGAAGGGCTCGGCACGGGCCCGGCGTGCAGCCCACCGCCCCAGGCGATCGTGCGCGGCCCCACCTCGAGCCCGTAGAGGTTCAGGTCGCCCGCCTCGCCCACGACGACCGGGTCGTCGATCGTCACGGGCTCGTACGGCGGCGCCACCGCGGTGGCGGTGGGCAGCGTGACGACGACCAGGGCGAGGGCGGCGGGCAGCACGAGACCAACGCGGCGGGGGATCATGATCGAGAACATAGCGGCGTCCGCTTTCGCCCGCGGCGCCGTGGATGCGGCAAACGGGTGATCTCGTCCGGTCAGCGGGTGAAACGGCCCCGTCAGGCCCCGCCCAGCTCCAGGCGCATCGTCCAGGCGTCGACGTCCTCGGGCTGGTAGTACCGGCGTCGCCGCGTCAGGATCTCGAACCCGAACCGCTCGTACAGGGCCATCGCGGGCGCGTTGTCCACCGCCACCTCGAGGAGGACCGCGGTGGCCCCCAGCTCGCGCGATCGCTCCACGAGCGCCGCGAGCAGCGCCGTGCCGAGCCCCTGTCGCTGCACCGCGTGCGCGACGCCGATGGTCATCACCTGGGACACGTCGCCGTCGAACCACAGGCCCGCGTACCCGACCACCGTCCCGCCGTCGGCCGCCGCGGCCCCGGCCCCCGCGGTCGCGGAGTGCTCGACGGCGGCCAGGTACCAGCGGCCCGGCGCGTGGAGCTCGCCGGCGAGCATCGCCTCGCTCCACGCGGACGGCCCGAAGAGCTGCCGCTCGAGCTCGGCCACCTGCGGCACGTCGGCGGGCACCATGGCCCGCAGCTCAGGACCGGCGCCCTCGTCGGGGGCGTCCGGCCCGCCCGGCCCCGCCCCCTGCCCGCCCCCGGGCTCGGTCACGCGGTGACCCTCTTGCGGGTGACGGCAGGCGTGACGTCCGGACGGCGCAGGTAGAGCGGCTCGGTGGCCAGCTCGGCCCCGCGGGCCACCCTCGTCATCGCGAGCGCTGCCAGCGCCGCGGGGTCCAGCGCCGTCGGGGCACCGGGCGCCGCGCGGAGCAGGTCGGGATACAGGGCCGTCGCGGGCCCCACGACGGCCGCGCCCGCGGCGAGCGTGGTCGCCACGACGTCGGGGCGCTCGACCAGCGGCCCGTCGACGGCCGCGACGTCGGGCCCCTCGTTCTGGCCGGCGGCCCGGTAGCGCGCCGCGTACACCTCGCGGCGCCGGGCGTCGGTCACCACCAGGACCTCCCCCTCGGTGGTCACCCCGGCGGCGAACGCCTGGGCGGCGAGGGCGTCCAGGCTCGGCACGCCGTGCACGGGCACGCCGAGGGCCCGGGCGAGCACCCGGGCGGTGACCAGGCCCGCCCGGAGCCCGGTGAAGGGCGCCGGTCCCGTGCCGACGACGACGGCCGTCAGGTCGCCGCGGTGCGCGCCGGCGTCGGCCAGCACCTGCGTGATCATGGGCGCGAGGAGCTCGGCGTGCCGGCGCTGCTCCTGCGTGCGAAGGGCAGCAAGCACCGGGCCGGGCACGCTGCCGTCGAGGGCGAGCAGGCTGACGGCGATGTCTCCGGACGTGTCGAGCGCGAGCAGCACGGGCTCATCCTCCCCCACACACCCGAGTGGAACGAATGTGACGTGAATCGTGGTCGAGTGGAACGTCGTGCTCCCGTTCCGTTCCACTCGAGGGGGTCAGGTCGGCAGCGTCACGTCCGCCCAGCGCGGGCCGACGGCCGTGACCGTCACGTGCCGCACGCCGACCTCGGCGTCGAGCACCTCGCCCGTGGCCTCGAGCCCGCCGTGCGGCCGCTCGATGACCACCTCGAGCCGGTCCTCGGCGAGGACCTCGACCAGCCCCTCGCCCCACTCGACGACCGTCACGGACTCGTCCAGGCCCGCGTCGAGGTCCAGGGCGTCGAGCTCCTCCATGGACCCGAGGCGGTACGCGTCCACGTGCACGAGCGGGGGGCCGTCGGTCAGCGACGGGTGCACCCGGGCGATGATGAACGTGGGCGACGCGACCTGGCCGCGCACGCCGAGGCCCTCGCCGAGACCCTGGGTCAGGGTGGTCTTCCCGGAGCCGAGCGCGCCCGTGAGCACCACGAGGTCGCCGGCGCGCAGCACGCCCGCGAGCGCCCGTCCGTACGAGCGCGTCGCCTCCGGGTCCGCGAGGTCCACCCGCACCGTCACGCTCATCCGCGCTCCCCTCCACCCACGCCGGCGGCCGCCAGCAGCTCGGGAGCGCCGCGGTACTCACGCGGCACCCGGACCCCGAGCCGGGTCACGATCTCGTAGGAGATGGTGCCGCAGGCCGCCGCCCAGTCCTCCGCCGTCGGCTCGCCGTCCGCGCCGGTGCCGAAGAGCACGACGACGTCGCCCGCCGCCTCTGCGGCCCCCGGCCCCAGGTCCACGACGAACTGGTCCATGCAGACGCGGCCCGCGACGGCGAGCCGCCGACCGCCCACCTGGACCGGCGCGCCCGGCCGGCCGCCCAGCCCCGAGGCGTGCCGCGGGACGCCGTCGGCGTAGCCGAGCGGGACGACGCCGAGGACCGTCTCGGCCGGCGTGACGTACTCGTGCCCGTAGGAGACCCCGTGCCCGGCCGGCACGACCTTGGTGAGCACGAGGTCGGCCTCGAGCCGCATCGCCGGGACCAGGCCGAACCGCTCCGGTCCGCCGAGCTGCGGCACCGGGGACAGGCCGTACACCGCGAGGCCCGGGCGGACCAGGTCGAACGCCATCGCGGGGTTCGTCAGCGTCGCGGCCGCGTTGGCCAGGTGCCGCACCTCCAGGTGCGCGCCGGCCTGCTCCGCGAGCGCGACGGCGTCGGTGAACACGCCCGTCTGCGCCAGGACCGTCGGGTGGTCGGGCGCGTCGGCCCAGGCCAGGTGCGACCAGATGCCGACCACCTCGAGCGCGCCCTCGGCCTGCGCCGCCACCGCGGCGTCGAGGAGCGCCGGCAGCTCGACGGGCTGGACGCCGCTGCGGCCGAGCCCCGTGTCGACCTTGACGTGCACACGGGCCGTCCGGCCGGTCGCGCGCACGGCGTCGAGCACCTGGAGCAGGGCGGCCCCGCTGCTCACGGACACGTCGACGTCGGCGACCAGGAGCGCGTCGAGCGGCTCGCCCGGCTTGTACAGCCAGGTGAGGACCGGGGCCGTGATACCGGCCGCCCGCAGCTCGAGCGCCTCGGTCGCCTGGGCCACGCCGAGCCAGGTGGCGCCGCCCGCGAGCGCGGCGTGCGCGCTCGCCACCAGCCCGTGCCCGTAGGCGTCCGCCTTCACGACGGCCATCACCTGGGCGGCGCCCGCGTGGGCGGCGAGCACGCCGACGTTCGAGCGGATGGCGTCCAGGTCGATCACGGCTCGCGACGGGGCTCTCACGCCGGACAGTCTGGCACCTGCACCGCGGGCCGCCCGGAAGGCTTTTCAGGCGAGGCGCACGACGGCGTCCGCGCGGTGCCGCGTGCCGGCGACGAGGCGGGCGTTGCGCTCGTCGGGCCCGCGCGCCCAGGCGGCCGCGGCCGCCGGCGCCTTGCCGTGCGCCGCGTGCCGGGCCGTCAGGCGGTCCAGCCGCAGCGCGTCGTCCACCTCCACGAACCAGCACTCGTCGAGCAGCGGGCGTACGCCCGCGAAGGCGCCGTCGGGCACGAGCAGGTAGTTGCCCTCGACGATCACCAGCGGCACGTCCGCCTCGACCGGGATGGCGCCGGCGACCGGCTCCTCGAGCGTGCGGTCGAACGCGGGCGCGTAGACGACGGCGTCGCCCGGCCGCTGGTCGCGGATCCGCCGCAGCAGCGCGACGAACCCGGCGGCGTCGAACGTGTCCGGCGCGCCCTTGCGGTCGGCCCGGCCGAGGCGGTCCAGCTCGGCCTGCGCCAGGTGGAAGCCGTCCATCGGCACGTCCACCGCGGCCAGCCCGACGGAGTCGGCCACCGCGCCCGCCAACGTCGACTTGCCGGCGCCCGGCGCCCCGGCGATGCCGAGCACGACGCGCTCCCCGCCCGCCGCCATCGCGCGGGCCCGTGCGATGGCCTCGCCGAGGCCCAGCACGGGGACGGGCGCCGGGTCGGGGACGGGGACGGGCGCAGGGGCGGGGCCGGTCATCGCACGACCCGCCGCGACGCGAGGTGCACGCGCAGCCGCGGGTGCCGGCGCGCGGCCGGCCGCGCGGGTGTCGGCGTGGGCGCCGCGAGCAGCTCGGCGACGGCGGCGGGCAGCGCCTGGGCCACCGTGCCCGCGGTGACGGGCCCCGGCCCGGCGAGGCGGGCCGCGCGCCCGTGCACGAGGGCCGCCGTCGCGGCCAGCTCCGCGGCCAGCGCGGGGTCGGCGCGCACGTCGTCAGCGCGGCCCGCGAGGAGGGCGCCGAGCGTCCCGGCGAGCACGTCCCCGGCGCCCGCCGTCGCGAGCCACCCGGGCGCGTCGGCCTGGGCCAGCACGGGTGCGTCCGGCGCGGGTCCGGCGACGACCGTCACGTGACCCTTGAGCAGCACGGTCGCGCCCGTCGCGAGCGCGGCCGCCCGCGCCCAGCGCGCGGGTTCCGCCTCCACGTCCTCGCGGCTCACGCGCTCCCCGCGCTCGGCCAGCAGCCGCGCGAGCTCGCCCGCGTGCGGGGTGAGGACGACGCTCGCGGCCAGGGGCACGGGCAGGCGCTCGAGGCCGCCGGCGTCCACGACGACCGGCAGCCCGCCCGCCACGGCGTGCGCGAGCGCGACGCGGACCCGCCCGGCCTGCGCGTCGTCGTCCGCCACGCCCGGGCCGAGGACCCAGGCCTGCACGCGGACCTCCGTCGTCGCGCCCGCCACCACCTCCGGGTGCGCCGCGACGACGGCGTGCCGGACGGCGTCCGGCCCCACGTAGCGCACCATGCCGCAGCCCGCGCCCTGCGCGCCCGCCACGGCGAGCACCGCCGCGCCCGGGTAGGTCGCCGTGCCCGCGACGACGCCCACGACGCCGCGCCGGTACTTGTCGTCGCCCGGGCCCGGGACGGGCCACCGCAGAGCGGCGTCCGCGGCCGTCAGCCGCCGCACCGCCGGGCGGGCGTCGTCGGCGGCGAGCTGCGCCGCCAGCCCCAGGTCGACGACGTCGACGCGGCCCGCGAGGTGGGCGGCCGGCGGCAGCAGCAGGCCGGGCTTCGCGACGCCGAAGGTCAGGGTCCGGTCGGCGCGCAGCACCGGCCCGGCAACCGTGCCGTCGTCGACCCCGACGCCGCTCGGCACGTCGACCGCCACGACGAGCGGGCGCGCCGTGGGCGCGGGCGCCGACCGGTCACCGAGCAGCCCGTCGAGGACCTCCACGAGCTCGGCCGCCGCCCCCCGCAGGCCGCCGCGGGCCCCGATGCCGAGCAGGCCGTCGAGGACCACCTCCGCCGCGAAGGCCTCCGCCGCGGCGTCGCCCAGCCAGACCCGCCGGCCCGGCGCGTCGTCCACGACCGACAGGACCGTGCCGCCGGCCGCGACGAGGGCGGCGAGACCGCCGTCGTGCACGCGGGCCGAGGTGAGGACCGCGACGGCGCGCACGCCGCGGCGGGCCAGGCCGGCCAGCGCGTGCAGCGCGTCGCCCCCGTTGTTGCCGGGCCCGACGAGCGCGACGACGCACGCGCCGGGGACGCGCCCCGTGCCGGCGCGCAGCTCGGCCCGGACGGCGACCTCCAGGACCGTCGCGGCCCGGTGCATCAGGCCGCCGGCGAACCCTCGTTCGGCGGCGAGCAGGGGTGCTTCGGCGGCGCGGACGGCATCGGCGCGGAAGGCCTCGATCACAGCACCATCCTGCCCGTCTCGCGGCGCCCGGGCGTCCCGATGCGCTCTCGCCGCCGCGCGTACCCTGGAGGCCGTTCGCGGACACGGTGCCCGGACCCAGGAACCGGGCCCGCAGGGGCGAGAGGCAGGGCACAGATGAGCGGGAGCGACATCGGGGAGTGTGCGCGCGAGCGCATCCTCGTGCTCGACGGCGCGTACGGCACGGCCTTCCAGCGCGCGGGCCTGGCAGAGGCCGACTTCCGGTTCGAGGGCGCGGACGACGCCCGGACCTACCAGGGCAACTTCGACCTCCTGTGCCTGACCCGGCCCGACGTCGTTGCGGGCGTGCACCGCGCCTACCTCGAGGCCGGCGCGGACATCACCAAGACGAACACGTTCAACGCGACCTCGATCTCGCAGGCCGACTACGCCACCGGCCACCTCGTCGGCGCGATCAACGAGGCCGCGGCGCGGATCGCGCGCGCCGAGTGCGACGCCGCCGAGGCTCGCGACGGCCGCCCGCGCTGGGTCGCCGGCAGCGTCGGGCCGACGAACCGGACCGCCTCCCTGTCCCCCGACGTCGAACGGCCCGGGTTCCGCGCGGTCACGTTCGCGGACCTCGCGACGGCGTACGAGGAGCAGGTCACGGCGCTGCTGCGCGGCGGGGTGGACCTCGTGCTCGTCGAGACCGTCTTCGACACGCTCAACGCCAAGGCCGCGCTGTTCGCGTGCGAGGAGGCGTTCGCCGCCGTCGGGCGCCGGGTGCCCGTGATGCTGTCGGGGACGATCACCGACGCGTCGGGGCGCACGCTGTCCGGCCAGACGCCCGAGGCGTTCGCGATCTCCACCGAGCACGCCGACCTGTTCTCCCTCGGCCTGAACTGCGCGCTCGGGCCCGAGCGCCTGCGCCCGCACCTGCGCGAGATCGCGGCGTCGACGCAGACCCTCGTGTCCGTGCACCCCAACGCGGGCCTGCCCAACGCGTTCGGGGAGTACGAGGAGACCCCCGAGCAGATGGCGCGCGTGCTGCGCGAGTTCGCCGCCGAGGGCCTGGTCAACGTCGTCGGCGGCTGCTGCGGCACGACGCCGGCCCACATCCGCGCCTTCGCCGACGCCGTGGCGGACCTGCCGCCGCGCGTCGCCGCGCCGCGCGAGCCGCGCCTGCGCCTGTCGGGACTGGAGCCCTTCACCCTCACCGACGACATCCCGTTCGTGAACGTCGGCGAGCGCACCAACGTCACCGGCAGCCCGCGCTTCTCCAAGGCGATCCTGGCCGGGGACGACGACGCCGCCGTCGCCATCGCCGCGCAGCAGGTCGCCGGAGGCGCGCAGATCGTCGACGTGAACGTCGACGAGGGCATGCTCGACGTGCCCGAGGTGATGTCCCGGTTCCTCAACCTGCTGGGGTCCGAGCCCGAGATCGCGCGGGTGCCGGTGATGATCGACTCGTCCGACTGGACGGTGCTCGAGACCGGGCTCCAGCGGCTGCAGGGCAAGGCGGTCGTGAACTCGCTGTCGCTCAAGGACGGCGAGGAGGCGCTCGTCGAGCGCGCGCGGCGGGTGCGCCGGTACGGGGCCGCCGTCGTCGTCATGGCGTTCGACGAGCAGGGCCAGGCGGACACCCTCGAGCGGCGGCAGGAGATCTGCGCCCGGGCGTACCGGCTGCTCACCGAGCAGGCCGGCCTCGCGCCGCACGACATCATCTTCGACCCCAACGTGCTCACCGTCGCCACGGGGCTGCCCGAGCACGACCGGTACGCGCTCGACTTCATCGAGGCGGTGCGCTGGATCAAGCAGACCCTGCCCGGGGTGCTGACCAGCGGCGGCATCTCGAACGTGTCGTTCTCGTTCCGCGGCAACAACCACGTGCGCGAGGCGATGCACGCGGTGTTCCTGCGGCACGCGATCGAGGCGGGCCTGGACATGGGCATCGTCAACGCGGGCATGCTCACGGTGGAGGCGGACCTCGAGCCCGAGCTGCGCGAGGCGGTCGAGGACGTCATCCTCGCCCGGCGCACGGACGCGACCGAGCGGCTCATCGCGCTCGCGGAGTCCTACAAGGAGGTCGCGCGCGACGCGCCGGCCGCCCAGGCGTGGCGCGCCCTGCCCGTCGCCGAGCGGCTGTCGCACGCGCTCGTCCACGGGCTCGTGGAGTTCGTCGAGGAGGACGCCGAGGAGGCGTACCGCGAGCTCGGCTCGCCGCTGGCCGTCATCGAGGGCCCGCTCATGGACGGCATGAACGTCGTCGGCGACCTGTTCGGCGCCGGGCAGATGTTCCTGCCGCAGGTGGTGAAGTCCGCGCGCGTGATGAAGGCCGCCGTGGCGTACCTGCGGCCCTACCTCGAGGCCGAGCAGGCCGCGCGCGTCGCCGCGGGCGAGGTCTCCGAGCGCGGCAAGGGCACCGTCGTCATGGCCACCGTCAAGGGCGACGTGCACGACATCGGCAAGAACATCGTCGGGGTGGTCCTCGGCTGCAACGGCTACGTCGTGCACGACCTCGGCGTCATGGTCCCCGCCGAGCGCATCCTGGCCGAGGCGGAGCAGCTGGGCGCCGACGTCATCGGCGTCTCCGGCCTCATCACGCCGAGCCTGCACGAGATGGTCGGCATCGCGGCCGAGATGCAGCGCCGCGGCCTGCGCACGCCGCTCATCGTCGGCGGCGCGACCACCAGCCGCGCGCACACCGCCGTGAAGATCGACCCCGCCTACGAGGGGCTGGTCGTGCACGTGCCCGACGCGAGCCGCGCCGTCGGGGTCGTGGCGGAGATCCTGGCCCGGCCGGACGCCCTCGCCGAGCGGACGGCCACGGACTACGCCGCCCTGCGGGAGCGGCACGGCGAGCGCGAGCACACCCTCGTCCCGCTCGCCGACGCGCGGGCCCGCGCCACGCGGCTCGGCCCGCCGACGCCGCCCGCGCCGAAGGAGACCGGGCGACGGCTCGTGACGCCGTCGATCGCCGAGCTGGCCGAGGTCGTCGACTGGACGCCGCTGTTCACCGGGTGGGGCCTGCGCGGCACCTACCCCCGGATCCTCGAGGACCCCCGCCAGGGCGAGCAGGCCCGCTCCCTCTTCGCCGACGCGCAGGCGCTTCTGGCGCAGGTCGTCGAGGACGGGTCGCTGCAGGCGCGTGGCGTCGTCGGGATCTGGCCGGCGCGCCGGGTGGGCGACGACATCGAGGTCTACGCGGACGGGCCCGCGCCGGCCGGGGGCGCGCCGGGCACGCCGACGACCGTCCTGCACACCCTGCGCCAGCAGCGCGAGCGCGACGGCAGCTACACCGCCCTCGCCGACTACGTGGCGCTCGCCGGGGACCACGTGGGGGCCTTCGCCGTCGCGATCCACGGCGCCGAGGAGCTCGCGCGCACGCACGAGGCGGCGGGCGACGACTACACCGCCCTGCTCGTGAAGGCGCTGGCCGACCGGCTCGCCGAGGCGTTCGCCGAGTGGCTGCACCGCGAGGTGCGGGTGCGGATCTGGGGGTACGCGCCCGACGAGGACCTGCCCGTGGCCGAGCTCATCGCCGAGCGGTACCCAGGCATCCGACCCGCTCCGGGGTACCCGGCCCAGCCGGACCACACGGAGAAGGAGCAGGTCTTCGCGCTGCTCGACGCGGCCGAGGCGGGGCTGGCCCTGACGGAGTCCTACGCGATGTCGCCGCCGTCCGCGGTGTCCGGGCTCTACTTCGCCCACCCCGACGCGCGGTACGTCGCCGTCGGGAAGCTCGGCCAGGACCAGGTGGCCGACTACGCGGCGCGCAAGGGCTGGACGCTGGCGCAGGCCGAGCAGTGGCTCGCCCCCAACCTCGGCTACCACCCGGCCAGCTGACCCCCTTTCCACCCGGCGGGCACGGCCCGGTCGAACCGATTCGTGGCGCGAGGTAGGTTCTGCGCATGCGCTTCGGACTCTTCATTCCTCAGGGCTGGCGGCTCGACCTCGTCGGCATCGACCCGGCCGACCAGTGGGCCACGATGAACGGGCTGGCCACGCGGGCCGACGCCGGCGACGTCTGGGAGTCGGTGTGGGTGTACGACCACTTCCACACCGTCCCCGAGCCGACCCAGGAGGCCACGCACGAGGCGTGGACGCTCATGGCGGCGTTCGCGGCCACGACGTCGCGCGTGCGCCTGGGCCAGATGTGCACGTGCATGGCGTACCGCAACCCCGCGTACCTCGCGAAGGTCGCGGCGACCGTCGACGTCATCTCCGGCGGGCGCGTCGAGATGGGCATCGGCGCCGGCTGGTACGAGCACGAGTGGCGCGCCTACGGGTACGGGTTCCCGACCGCCGGTGAGCGGATCGCGGCGCTCGACGAGGGCGTGCAGATCATGAAGCAGGCATGGGAGACCGGCGAGGCGACGCTCGACGGCCGCTTCTACCAGGTCGACGGCGCCCGCGTGCACCCGCAGCCGCTGCAGTCGCCGCGCATCCCGCTGTGGATCGCCGGCGGCGGCGAGAAGAAGACCCTGCGGATCGTGGCCCGGATGGGCGACTACGCGAACCTGTCCGGCGACCCCGAGACGTTCGCGCACAAGTCGTCGGTGCTCGAGGCGCACTGCCGCGAGATCGGCCGGGACTACGCGGAGATCACGCGCTCGGCCAACTACAACGTGTTCATCGGCGAGACCGAGGCCGACGTCGCGGCGAAGCTCGACTGGGCCGAGGAGCGGCTGCGCCGGCTCGTGCCGGAGCGCGCCGACGCCGAGGTCGCCGGCCTGCGCGGCGGCCCGCTCGTCGGGACGCCGGAGCAGATCGTCGAGAAGCTCACCGAGCTGCGCGGCCTGGGCATGACGTACGCGATCACGTACTTCGCCGACGCCGCCTACGACACCTCGAGCATCGAGCTCTTCGAGCGCGAGGTCGTCCCGGCCCTGCGCTGACGGGCCCGCCCCCTCAAGTGGAGCGCCGTGGCGCCATCGTGCACCGGTTGGGCCGATCCGCCGCCACGGCTCTCCACGTGATCGCGCTGATCGCGCGGGAAACGGTGGGGGGCGTCGGGACCTGAGTCAGAGGGTGCCCGTCGCCGCCTGGAGGGCCAGGCTGCTCGTCGCGACCGCCAGCGAGAGCAGGCCGCCGAGCAGGAGGGGTCGCCAGCCCGCGCGTCGGAGGCTGGCGACCGACGTGAGGAGGCCGACGCCGGCCAGGGCGACCGCCGTGAGCAGGTGCGCGCCACCCGAGATCCCCGGCCCCCACGCCGCGGGCACGACGCCGACGCTGTGCAGCGCCGCCGCGACGAGGAACAGCACCAGGAACGGCGGGACGAGCCGCCGCCACGGCACGCGATCGGTGCCGGCCGTGCCGCCGGCGTCCAGTGTCGCCCGGGCGCGACGCCGGGTGCGGACCGCGAGCGCCACGGAGACCGGCACGATCAGGAGCGTCCGCGTGAGCTTGACCACCACGGCCGCCGACGCGGCCGCGGCCCCGAACACCGTCCCGGCGGCCACGACGGACGACGTGTCGTTGATGGCCGTCCCCGCCCAGAGGCCGAAGCCCTCCTGCGACATCCCGAGCGCGTGCCCGACCAGCGGGAAGGCCACCGCCCCGGCGACGTTGAACACGACGATCGTCCCGACGGCGTAGGCGACCGCCGCCTCGGAGGCCCCGATGACGGCGCTCACCGTCGCGATGGCCGAGGCGCCGCAGATCCCCGTCCCGACGCCGACGAGCGTCCGGGTCTCCTCGTCGACGCGCAGCCAGCGGCCGAGCAGCGCCGCGCCGGCGAGGGCCACCGTGAGCGTGCCGAGCATCACGGGAAGCGCCGCGGTGCCCGTGCGCGCCACCTCGCGCAGGGACAGCCCGGCCCCCAGCAGCACGACGGCGGCCTGCAGCACCACCTTCGCGGCCACCCGTGCACCGGGCACGACGGCGGCCCGCTCGCCGACCACCTCGCGCACCACGATCCCCAGCAGGATGGCGGTCACCGGGCCGCCGACCACCGGCACCAGACGGCCGACCGCCATCGCCACGACGCCGATCGCCGCCGCGACACCGAGCCCGGGCGCCACGGCACCGAGGCGCGCGAGCGCGGCCCTGAGCACGGGCGGGGGCGCGGCCGGCGTCGTCAGCGCTGGCGCGGGCGCGGTCACGGTGACGGAGGCGGGCGGCAGGGCGGCGGGAGGCACCCGTCGAGCCTGGCCCCCGCCTGGCCGCGCCGCCAGCCGTCGGAACCCGATCACCCCATAGGCTGGACCTATGGCCGCTCGCCTGCCCGCCGGGACGCCCGACCTCGCCCAGATGGAGCTCCTGGTCGCGGTCGCGGACGCCGGCGGCATCGGTGCCGCGGCGCGCACCCTCGGCCTGAGCCAGCCGACCGCGAGCGAGCGCCTGCGGCTGCTCGAGCGGCGCGTCGGGCTCACGCTCGTGCACCGGCGCCCCGAAGGCTCGGTCCTGACCGACGACGGCGAACGGGTGGCCGACTGGGCGCGAACCGTGCTGCGGTCGGCCGCCGAGCTCGCCGCCGGCGTCGCCGAGCTCCGGGGCGAGGCGCGCCTGTCCGTCACCGCGAGCCTGACGGTGGCCGAGCACCTGATCCCGGGGTGGCTGGTCGCGCTCGCGGCCGAGCCGCCGCCGGTCACCGTCGTCGTGCAGATGGGCAACTCCGAGGCGGTCGTCCGCGACGTCCGCGACGGCCGCGCGGACCTCGGCTTCATCGAGGGCGCGAGCACCCCGCGCGGCCTGCGCCTGGCGACCGTCACGCGCGACGAGCTCGCCCTCGTCGTCACGCCCGACCACCCGTGGGCACTCGACGGGCGGCCTCGCACCGCCGCCGACGTCGCCGCGACGCCCCTGGTCATGCGCGAGACCGGGTCGGGCACGCGCGAGGTGCTCGAGCGCTGGCTCGCGCGGGAGGGACTGTCGCCCCGCCCCGCCGTCGTCCTCGCGTCCACGCACGCCCTCGTCGCGGCCGTGCGGTCCGGCGTCGGGCCGGGTGTGGTGTCGGGTCTCGCCGTCCGGGGTGACGTCGCGGCGGGCCGGCTGGTCGCCGTCGCGCTCATGGACACGTCCGGGCGCCGCGTGCGCCTGGACCGCCGCGTCCGGGCGGTGTGGCGCGGGCCTGGCGTGCCCACCCCGCCCGCGGCCCGCCTGCTGTCCGTCGCCCTCGGCGAGCGCTGATCGCACCCCGGCCCGGGGCGCCGCCCGGGTAGACTGAGGCATGAGCGACGAGGCAGGTCAGGGTCCAGATTCGCGGGCCGGGCGGGGTCGCTGGGTGCGTACCGCGGACGACGCGCTCGACCTCCTCGACGCCCTGTTCGACGAGGCGGCGGACCGGTGGTCCGACCGGGGCGGGACGCCCTGGTGGGACGGGTTCTACGGCGACCGCGACCGGCCGGTGCCCTTCTTCCGGGACGCGCCCGACGAGTCGCTCGTCGCCTGGCAGGACTCTGGACGCCTGGGCGCCGGTCCGGGGACGACCGTGCTCGAGCTCGGCTGCGGGCCAGGCCGCAACGCCGTCTGGCTCGCCCGACAGGGCGCGCGCGTGCGCGCGCTCGACCTCTCGCCGCAGGCCCTCGCCTGGGGTCGCGAACGCGCCGACGCCGCCGGGGTCGACGTGCGCTTCGAGCGCGCCGACGTCCTGCGCTGGACCCCACCGGCCGACGGGTACGACGTCGTCGTCGACTCAGGGTGCTTCCACCACCTGCCCCCACACCGCCGGGTCACCTACCTCGCGCTGCTGCGACACGCGCTGCGCCCCGGCGGCCGGTTCGCGCTCGCCTGCTTCGCCGCCGGCGGGCCCGACGGCGTCACGGGTACCTCCGTGCCGGATCTCGAGCTCTACCGCTCTGGCAGCCTCGGTGGCGGCCTCGCCTACACCGACGCCGAGCTGCGCGCCCTGTTCAGCGGGCTCACCCCCGTCGAGATCCGCCCGATGCGCGACCTGCCCGACGACGCCCCCGTGTTCGGGCGCGGTTTCCTCTGGGCCGCGCTGTTCGAGAACCCCGGCGGCGCGTAGCGTCGTCGTCGACGACGCGACGGAAGGGCACCGATGGCCGAGCACCCCGACCAGCCGCACGACGCCGACGACTACCGGCACCTGCCCGAGCCCATCCGGCTCGAGGACACGACCACGTCTCAGGACGTCGTCGAGGCGCCCGACCCGCGCATGGGCCGGGACACCGAGACCGAGTGGCTCCTGAAGTTCGGCGCCGGCTGAGCCCACCCGAACCCGAGCACTCGCCCGAGCTGTCGCGGGCGGCACGGGGGCTCAGCCCTCGGCGACGACCATCGCCGACGCGATGCCGGCGTCGTGCGAGATGGAGACGTGGAAGCGGGTCACGCCCAGCTCCGCGGCCCGCGCGGCCACCGTGCCCGTCACCTCGACCTCAGGCGGGCCACCGAGGACGCGACGCACCGTGCAGTCGTGCCAGCGCAGGTTCCCGGGTGCGCCGAGAGCCTTCGCGATCGCCTCCTTGGCCGCGAACCGGGCCGCGAGCGAGGCGCCCGGCATGTCGCGCTCGGGCTCGGTGAACAACCGCTCGCGCAGCCCGGGGGCGCGCTCGAGCGTCGCCAGGAACCGCGCGACGTCCACGACGTCGATCCCGACGCCGACGACCGCCATCAGCGCACCCCCACCCGCCGGGCCGGCCTCACCCCTCGTCCGTCACTCGACGGTGACGGACTTCGCGAGGTTGCGCGGCTGGTCGACGTCGAGACCGCGCGCGGTCGCGAGCTCGCACGCGAAGATCTGCAGCGGGACCACGCTCACCAGGGGCGCGAGCAGCGTCGGCGTCTGCGGCACGAAGAAGACCTCGTCCGCGAACGGGAGCACCGCGTCGTCGCCCTCCTCCGCGATGACCAGGGTGCGCGCACCGCGGGCCCGGATCTCCTGGATGTTCGAGACGACCTTGCTGTGCAGCGAGTCCCGCCCGCGCGGCGACGGCACGATGATGAACACCGGCTGCCCCGGCTCGATGAGCGCGATGGGCCCGTGCTTGAGCTCGCCCGCGGCGAAGCCCTCCGCGTGGATGTAGGCGAGCTCCTTGAGCTTGAGGGCCCCCTCCATCGCGACGGGGTACCCGACGTGCCGCCCGAGGAACAGCACCGACGACGTGTCCGCCATCCAGCGCGCGATCTGCCGCACCCGGCCGGAGTCGGCGATGACCTTCGCGATCTTCTCCGGCATCGCCCGCAGGTCGTCGATCACCTCGGCGATCTCGTCGGGGAACTTCGTGCCGCGCAGCTGCGCCAGGTAAAGGCCGAGCAGGTACGCAGCCGTGATCTGGGCGAGGAACGCCTTGGTCGACGCGACGGCCACCTCGGGCCCGGCGTGCGTGTAGAGCACGGCGTCGGACTCACGAGGGATGGTCGAGCCGTGGGTGTTCACGATGGCGAGCACCGTCGCCCCCTGCTCGCGTGCGTGTCGCACGGCCATCAGGGTGTCCATCGTCTCGCCCGACTGGGAGACGGCCACGACGAGCGTCTTCGCGTTGACCACCGGGTCGCGGTAGCGGAACTCGTGCGCGAGCTCGACCTCGACCGGGATCCGGCACCAGTGCTCGATGGCGTACTTCGCGACCTGGCCGGCGTAGGCCGCCGTGCCGCACGCGATCACGATGATCTTGTCGATCTGCCGCAGCACCTGCTCGTCGACGCGGATCTCGTCGAGCGTGAGCCGCCCGGCCGCCGTCATCCGCCCGAGCAGCGTGTCGTGCACGGCCTGCGGCTGGTCGTGGATCTCCTTGTCCATGAAGGACGGGAACCCGCCCTTCTCCGCCGCGGCGGCGTCCCAGTCCACCGTGTACCGCTTCGGGGAGGCGGGCAGGCCGTCGAAGCCCACCACCGTGACGTCGGCCGGCGTGATCGTGACGACCTGGTCCTGGCCCAGCTCGAGCGCCTCGCGCGTGTGCGCGATGAACGCGGCGACGTCGGACCCGAGGAAGTTCTCGCCCTCGCCCAGGCCGACCACCAACGGCGAGTCGTGCCGCGTGCCCACCACCGTGTCCGGGGCGTCCGCGTGCACGGCGAGGAGCGTGAACGTGCCGTGCAGGCGCGCGGCCACCTCGCGCATCGCCGCCGTCAGGTCGCCGGTGCGCGCGTACGCCGCGGCGAGGAGGTGCGCCACGACCTCGGTGTCGGTCTCGCTGCGCATCGTGATGCCCGACGCCTCGACCTCGGCGCGGAGCTCGATGAAGTTCTCGACGATCCCGTTGTGGATGACGGCGAGCTTCCCGTCGCTCGAGGTGTGCGGGTGCGCGTTGACGTCGTTCGGCGCGCCGTGCGTCGCCCAGCGGGTGTGCCCGATGGCGGCGGTGGCGGCCGGCAGGGGGTGCGCGCTCAGCGCCTCGGCCAGGTTGCCGAGCTTGCCGGCCTTCTTGGCCGTGGCCAGCTCGCCCGCCCCGGGCACGACGAGCGCGACGCCCGCCGAGTCGTAGCCCCGGTACTCGAGGCGCTTGAGCCCGCCCATGACGACGTCCAGCGGCCGGCTGCTCGCCTCACCAGCTCCCACGTACCCGACGATTCCGCACATGCCGCGAGTCTAGACGGGCGTGGAGACGGCCCTGGCGCCCGGGTTCCGGCAGACTGCTCCCCGTGGCAGAGATCCCCACGCCGTACGTCGACCTCGACCGGGAGGCGTGGAGCAGGCTCTCCGCCCAGACCCCGCTTCCGCTGACCGACGACGACGTCACCCGCCTGCGCGGCCTCGGCGACCCCATCGACCTGTCCGAGGTCGACGCCGTGTACCGGCCGCTGTCCCGGCTGCTGAACCTCTACGTCGCGGCGACGGGGTCCCTGCACTCCGCGTCCTCGGTGTTCCTCGGGGAGACCGGGGCCCGGACGCCGTACGTCATCGGCATCTCCGGCTCGGTCGCCGTCGGCAAGTCGACGACCGCGCGCGTCCTGCGCGAGCTCATGGCGCGCTGGCCCGACACCCCCCGCGTCCAGCTCGTCACCACCGACGGCTTCCTCTACCCCAACGCCGAGCTCGAGCGGCGTGGCCTGATGGAGCGCAAGGGCTTCCCCGAGTCCTACGACCGGCGCGCGCTGCTGCGCTTCCTCGCCGCGATCAAGGCGGGGCGGCCCGAGGTGCGGGCCCCCGTGTACTCCCACCTGACCTACGACATCGTGCCCGGCGAGCACGTCGCGGTGCGCCAGCCGGACGTGCTGATCGTCGAGGGCCTCAACGTGCTGCAGCCCGCGCGCGCGACGGCGGCCGGGGAGTCCAGCCTGGCGGTCAGCGACTTCTTCGACTTCTCGATCTACGTCGACGCCCGCGCCGCCGACGTGCGCCAGTGGTACGTGGACCGGTTCCTCTCGCTGCGGCAGACCGCGTTCGCGCAGCCCGAGTCGTACTTCCGCCGGTACGCGACGCTGAGCGACGACGAGGCCGTCGCCACGGCCGAGGGCATCTGGGACGCCATCAACGCCCCCAACCTGGAACAGAACATCCTCCCGACGCGCGGACGCGCCACCCTCGTCCTGCGCAAGGGGCCCGACCATGCGGTCGAGCGCGTGCGCCTGCGCAAGCTCTGACGTCCGCGGACCGAGGTCAGCGAGCCGAGGTCAGTGCGGCTCGCCGGCGCCCACGGCCTCCGGCTCGGGTTCGTCGGTCGTCGGCCGGGTCGCCGGCCCGGCCACCGGTTCGGCGTCGCCCTCGGCCGGGGTCACGACGCCGACGGGTCGCCCCCGGCGCCGCCCCCACCACGAGATCAACCAGTCCACCAGGAGCCCGATGAGGAGACCGGCGGCGACGCCGATCGCCATGGCCAGCAGGGGATGGTGGTCGCCGAACAGCTTGCCCGCCCCGATGCCGAGCAGGACGGAGTAGATCGACCAGCTGATCGCCGCGACGACGGCGAGCGCGGTGAACCGGCGGCGCGGGTACCCGGTGGCCCCGGCCGTCATGTTCACGGCGACCCGGCCGATGGGCACGTACCGCGCGGAGATGATGAACGACGCGCCGCGCTCGGCCAGCGCCCGCTCGGCCCAGGCCAGCGACGTCTTCGCGCGCGGACCCTGCATGAACCGCAGGCGTCGGATCGGGATGTGCCGGCCGATCGAGTAGGCGATCTGGTCCCCGGAGAACGCCCCGGCGGCCGCGACCGCGCCAAGGATCCAGAAGTCCGCGCTCCCGCTCGCCACGAAGAGCGCCGCGAGCGCGATGATCACCGACTCGCTCGGGATCGGCGGGAAGAAGCCGTCGATGGTGGCGAAGGCGTAGAGCGCGACGAACACCCAGGGCGTCCCGGCGAGCGCGACCGCCCAGTCGCTCACAGCGGTGAGGAGGTCGGCCACAGGTGTGCTCCGGGATCTCGAGGGGCGGCGTGATCTCAACGTAAGGCACGGCACGCCGGTTCCGGCACCGGGATACCCCCGAGGGAACCCTGGTCATCCCGCGCTCACCCTGAGGTCACGCGGGCGTCGCCGTCAGGGCAGCTCGAAGCCCAGCGCGGCCGCCGCGCGCTCCGGCGAGGGTTCGAACGCCCACGCGGCCGCCATCCGGTCGCTGACGAGCGACCGCATGTGGGCCACGTCCACGTAGAGCCTGCCCCGCAGGTGGTCGGTCTCGTGCTGGACGATGCGCGCCGCCCACCCGGTGAGCACCTCGTCGACCGGGTTCCCGTGCTCGTCGGTGCACGTCAGCCGCACGGATCGCCAGCGCGGCGTCACGGCCTGCCACCCGACGACGCTCAGGCAGCCCTCGAAGAAGCCGACCCGCTCGTCCCCGACGGGCGCGTACGTCGGGTTGACGAGCACGCGGAACGGCAGCGGCGTGCGCTCGCGCACCCGGGCGACGTCGTCGTCGGTCGCCCCGGGGTCCTCGACCACGGCGATCGCGACGCCCAGGCCGATCTGCGGCGCGGCGAGGCCCACACCCGGCGCCTCGCGCATCGTGGTGCGCATCCCCGCGAGGAGGGCCTCCAGGGTCCGCGGGCCCAGCTGGCCGTCGTAGGGCACGGTCGGCTCGCGCAGCACCGGGTGCCCCGCCTGGACGATCGGCCAGGGGGCCGGACGTACGAGCAGCTGCTCGACCTGGCCGGCGAGCTCCCGGGCGTTCACAGCGCGAGCCGCTCCTTGACGACGTCGGCGAGCCCCTCGGCGACCTTGTGGGCCACGTCCTCGTCGCGCGCCTCCACCATCACGCGCACGACCGGCTCGGTGCCGGACGGCCGCAGGAGCACCCGCCCGGACTCGCCGAGCACCGCCGCGGCGTCGGCCACCGCGGCCTGCACGCCCTCGTCGGCGTCGGCGCGCGTCCGGTCCACGCCGGCCACGTTGATGAGCACCTGCGGCAGCCGCGGGATGCCGGAGGCCAGCTCCGCGAGCGTCTGCCCGGTCTCCGCGACGCGGGCGGCGAGCTGCAGCGCGGTCAGGACGCCGTCGCCGGTCGTCGCGTGGCGGGCGATGACGAGGTGACCCGACTGCTCGCCGCCCAGGTCGTAGCCGCCGGCCCGCATGGCCTCGAGGACGTACCGGTCGCCGACCGCCGTCTGCACGGTGGTGATCCCGGCCTCGGCCATCGCCAGCTGCAGGCCGAGGTTGCTCATCACCGTGATGACGAGCGTGTCGTGCGCCAGCTCGCCCCGCTCCCGCAGGGCCAGGGCCAGGATCCCCATGATCTGGTCGCCGTCGACGAGCGCGCCCGTGTGGTCGACCGCCAGGCACCGGTCGGCGTCGCCGTCGAACGCGACGCCGAAGTCCGCACCGGCCGCCACCACGGCGGCCCGCAGGGGCTCCATGTGCGTGCTGCCGGCCTTCTCGTTGATGTTCCGGCCGTCGGGCGAGGCGTTGATGACGACGACGTCGGCGCCCGCGGCGCGCAGGGTCGCCGGCCCGACGGTGCTCGCCGCACCGTTCGCGCAGTCGACGGCGATCCGCAGACCCGCGAGCCCCGGCGCGGCGACCGCCTCGGGCAGCGTCTGCACGAGGTGGGAGATGTAGAGCTCCTCGGTGATGTCCGGCTCGGCGTTGATCCGGCCGACCGCGGCGCCGACGGGCCGCTCCCAGGGCTCACCCATGCGCTGCTCGATCGCGTCCTCGACCTCGTCGGGCAGCTTGTGCCCGCCGCGCGCGAAGAACTTGATGCCGTTGTCCGGCATGGGGTTGTGCGACGCGGACAGCATGACGCCGATGTCGACGCCCAGCGCGCCCGTGAGGTAGGCCACGCCCGGCGTCGGCAGCACGCCCACGTCCACGACGTCGACGCCCGCGCTCGCCAGGCCGGCGACCACGGCCGCGGACAGGAACTCGCCCGACGCGCGGGGGTCCCGTCCGACCACGGCCCGCGGCCGGTGCCCGTCGAAGGCGCCGGAGCTGCCGAGGACGTGTGCGGCTGCCACCGACACGTCGAGCGCGAGCTCCGCCGTCACCTCCCGGTTCGCGACGCCACGTACCCCGTCCGTGCCGAACAACCGACCCATCAGACCTCCTCGTCGTGCCCCGACTGTTCCACACGCGCGTCGCCCGCGTCCTGCACCCGGGCCCGGGAAGGCCGACGGCCCCGGCCGAGCCTGGGGCTCGTCGGGGCCGCGACCTGAGTTCTGCGTCAGCGCTTGGAGTACTGAGGCGCCTTGCGGGCCTTCTTGAGACCGGCCTTCTTCCGCTCGACGACGCGGGCGTCGCGCGTGAGGAAGCCGGCCTTCTTGAGTGCCGGGCGGTTGTGCTCGGCGTCGATCTCGTTCAGCGCCCGGGCGATGCCGAGGCGCAGGGCTCCGGCCTGGCCGGTCACGCCGCCGCCGTTGATGCGGGCGATGACGTCGAAGCGACCCTCGACGTCGACCAGCTTCAGCGGGGAGTTGACGAGCTGCTGGTGGACCTTGTTGGGGAAGTACTCCTCGAGGGCCCGACCGTTGATCCGCCACTGGCCGGTGCCGGGAACGAGGCGCACGCGCGCCACCGCCTCCTTGCGTCGGCCGAGCGCCTGGCCGGGGGCGGTCAGGGACTGGCCGCGACCCCCCGGCGTCGGGGTCTCGGAGGTGTAGCTGGTGGGCGTCTCGCCCTCGAACTCGGTGTCGACCGTGGTCTCGGCCACTGCGGTGTCCTCGCGTCCTGTGGTGGTGGTCGCCCGGGCCCTTACTGGGCGACCTGGCTGATCTCGAAGGGCTGGGGCTTCTGCGCGGCGTGCGGGTGCTCCGGGCCGGCGTAGACCTTGAGCTTGCGCAGCTGCGCGCGGCCGAGGGTGTTCTTCGGGAGCATGCCGCGGACGGCCTGCTCGATGACGCGCTCGGGGCGCTTGGCGAGGAGCTCGCCGATCGGCGTGGCGCGCAGGCCGCCCGGGTAGCCGGAGTGGCGGTAGGCCAGCTTCGACGTGCGCTTGTTGCCGGTGAGGGCGACCTTGTCGGCGTTCACCACGATGACGAAGTCACCGGAGTCGACGTGCGGCGCGAACGTCGCCTTGTGCTTGCCGCGCAGGAGGACTGCCGCCTGCGTCGCGAGCCGGCCGAGGACGACGTCGGTGGCGTCGATGACGTGCCAGGTCGCCTCGACGTCGCCTGCCTTCGGGGTGTACGTGCGCACGGTCGTAGCCTCTGTCTCGTGTAGCTGATGGGTTCCCGCCGACCTCGCGGGAGGCTGCGGGTACGTCGCGCGGTGATCAGGCGCCGCCCCCCGGGCGATCCCTAGGCGCGCCGAAGCCGCACAACGACAGGCCAGAGTACCTTTGCGGTGCGCGGGGGGTCAAAACGAGGACGTGGGCCGCGGCCGCCGCAGGCAGCGGTCACGCACCCGCCGCGCCGGGCCGTCCCTGCCGGCCGACGGCGAGCGCCGCGGCGGCCACGACCGCCACCGTGCACGCGATCAGCGCCCGGTAGTCGACCAGCACGACGAGGGCCGCAGCGCTCATCGTCACGAGGGTCTGCGGACCGCTGAGGGCCAGGCCGGTGGCCGCCGACGTGCGCCCCTGGAGGTGCGGGGGCGTCAGCCGCTGCCGGAGGGTGGCGAAGCCCACGAACACCCACGGGAGGCCGACGCCCGCGACGAAGGCGCCGACGCCGAAGACCACCACCGACGCGGTGAGCGTCGAGGAGATGCCCACGGCCAGGAGCAGCAGTCCCAGCGACACCGCCGGCCGCTCGCCCCACCGACGCACCAGCCGTCCCGCGAACGGCCCACCCACCAGCGCGCCGACGCCCTGGAGCGCGGCGAGGAAGGCGAGCAGCTCGGGCCCCCGACGCAGGCCGGACTCGATGGCCTGGAGGTTGGTCACGTTGCTGAGGCCCGTGACGGCCATGGCCGCGGCGACCGCGAGGGTGAGCCGGAGGAGGACCGGCGTCGCACGGAGGTGGTCGAGGCCCGCCGCGAGCTCGCGGCGGTAGCTGCCCGTCGGCTCCCCGGGCTCGGACTCGGTGACCCGCACAGTGAGGAGCACGGCGGCGGTGCCCACGAAGCACGCGGCCGTCAGCCCCACGACCCAGCCGACCCCGACCGCGACGTACAGGGCGGCGCCGAGCAGCGGCGAGACGAGGCGCAGGCCCTGGTCGATGGTGGTGAGGACGCCGTTCGCCGAGGGGAGGTCCTCGTCCGCGAGGAGGTCCCGGAGCAGCCCCGACTGCGCCGCTCCCGTGAGGTGGCCCGCACAGCCGTAGAGGAACGTCACGGCCAGGAGCAGGGGCACCTGAGCGGCGTCCTGGACGCCGAGCAGCAGCGCGACCGCACCCGCGACGGCGAGGTTGCTCACGACGAGGAGCCTGCGACGCGGTACCCGGTCCGCGACGTGACCGGCGAACGGCGCGAGGAGCACCGGCAGACCGAGGGCGGCGAAGACGAGGCCCGCGGTCGCGGTGCTCCCGGTCAGGTCCTTCACCCAGATGGCGAGGGTCAGGAACAGGACGCCGTCGCCGAGGTTGCTGAGCACCCAGGCCGCGCACAGGCGCCGGAAGGCCGGCAGGCGCAGGGCCGACGAGCCCCGCCGGACCGTGACCCCCGTCATCGCCGGTCCGGGTTGACGACGCCGAAGAAGGTCGCCGGACGCGCCCCGGGTGGGCGCTCGCCGGGGTCCTGCCAGCGCCCGCGGAACCGGTCGGTGAGGTGGGCCACCTCGGCGCTCAACGCGGCCAGCTCCTCGCTCGTCGCCCAGAAGGAGCTCGTGGAGACCGTCGACGCGAGGAGCCACTCGGAGGGCTCGTCGTCGACCGTCGCGGTCCAGGCCGCGAACCGGGCGGCCTCCCGCTCCACGACCATGCCCGCGAGCCGGGCCACCTCGCGCGCCGACTCCGGGTCGGCCGGGTCGACCGACAGGCTCCGATGACGGGCGACGGATCGCCACGGCTTCTCGCGGCCACGGCGCGGCGCCGGCTCGACGAAGCCGTGCGTGGCCAGCGACGAGAGGTGGAACGCGCAGCTCGCGACGCTCTCCCCCGTCAGGCGGGAGCACTCCGTGGCCGTGAGGTCGCGCTCGTCGAGCAGCTCGAGGAGGCGCAGCCGGAGCGGGTGCGCCATCGCCCGCACGCGTGCCCGGTCGTTCGTCGCCACCGTGCGGTTCTCGTCCATCCGCCGATGGTAGGAAATCAAGAAGTCTTAATCAAGAGTTCTTGATAATCAGCCGCGGCGACGGTCGGGAGGCCGCAGCGAGGCCGACGCCGCGCGCTCCACGCGGGCGGAGAGGTCGGTCAGGCTGGGCGCGTCGATCCGCCAGTGCTGCCAGTAGAGCGGCACGTCGAGACCCGCGTCGTCGAGCGCGACGAGCGCACCGGCGGCGACCAGCGCGGACGCTGCGTTCTCGGGCACCATCCCCCAGCCCAGGCCCGCCTCGACCAGCTCCACGAACGCCGACGACGACGGCACGTAGTGCACCGGCCGGGGCCCCGCGGGCGCCCTCAGGACGCGCTCCACGAAGCGGTCCTGGAGCCCGTCCTTGCGGTTGAACGTCAGGTGGGGCGCCACCCGCAGCCCGGCCGCCAGCCCGGCCGGACCTCCCCCGCGTCCGCCGAACCAGCGCTCGTGGAACGACGGCGCCGCGACGGCGAGGTACCGCATCGACCCCAGCGGGCGCACGCGGCAGCCCTGGACGGCCCGCGCATCGGCGGTCACCGCGGCCATCACCGCGCCGTCGCGCAGCAGCTCGGCCGAGTGGTCCTGGTCCTCCCGGTGCAGCTCGACGAGCACGTGCTCGGGCAGGCCGACCAGCGCCGTCGGGAACCACGTGGACAGGGAGTCCGCGTTCACGGCGACCGGGAGCCGCAGCGGGTCGCCGGTGCCGGCGACCTCCCGGACCGCCTCGGCCCGCAGGGTCGAGATCTGGCCGGCGAGCCGGACGAGCGCGCGCCCGGCCGCCGTCGGGCGGCAGGGGCGGCTGCGCAGCACGAGCACCTGGCCGGCCTGCTGCTCGAGCGCCTTGACGCGCTGGCTCACGGCCGACGGCGTCACGAGCAGCCGACGCGCCGCGGCCTCGAAGCTGCCCTCCTCGACGACGGCCGCGAGCGCGTCCAGCCGGGCGGGGTCGAGGTCCATGCAGGCAGCCTAGTTCAGCACTGCTAATCATCCCGAAGGAACCTGAACTGGTCTTCACTGGTGTCCCCGCCCTAGCGTCGCCGGCGTGACCGCAGCGACCCAGGGCTTCCTCACGTGCCTCGGCCTCATCGTGGCCATCGGCGCGCAGAACGCGTTCGTGCTGCGGCAGGGCGTCCGCCGCGAGCACGTGCCCACGGTCGTCGCGCTGTGCGCCGCCGCCGACGCCGTGCTCATCAGCGCGGGGGTCGCCGGCCTGGGGCCGCTGGTCGCCTCGCACGAGACCGCCCTCGCCGTCGTGCGCTGGGCCGGGGCCGCGTTCCTGGCCTTCATGGCGGGAGCGGCCGCGGTCCGGGCGGTGCGCGGGGCGGAGGCGCTGCGGCCCGCCGAGGACGGCGCCGGCTCCCGGGCCGCCGCGGTCGCCGCGTGCCTCGCCTTCACGTTCCTCAACCCGCACGTGTACCTCGACATGGTGCTGCTCGGGTCGCTCGCCGGGCGGCACGGCGACGGGCGCTGGGCGTTCGCCGTCGGCGCCGCCACCGCGAGCGCGGTGTGGTTCACGACCCTCGGCTTCGGCGCCGGCCGCCTGCGCCCGGTCTTCGCGCGCCCCTCCGCCTGGCGCGTGCTCGACGCCGCCATCGCGGTCGTCATGGCGGCCCTCGCGACCGGCCTCGTCGTCGCGGGCTGACGCCCGCTGCTCCCCGCGCGCTCCCCCTCGCGCTCCCCTCGCGCTCCCCTCACCTCCCCTCGCCTCCGCCGTCCGCGTCCGGATGCGGGCCGGTGGCGGCGGTGCCAGCGTGGGGGCATGACGACGCCCAGCGACTTCGACAGCGACCTCGCCGGAGGAGGCACGCCCGCGACGACGCCCGACCCCGAGACCGGCGCCGAGGGCGACACCGACCAGCTGCAGCAGGACGACACGCTGCTCGACCGGGGCGTGGACAACGTCCTCGACGAGGGCTACTCGCCGCCCGAGCACCCGACGAACCGGCCTCGCCTCGAGACGCACCTGGACCAGGAGCTCGGCGAGCGCATGGACGACAAGCTGGCCGCCGAGGAGCCCGAGGTGTGGGAGACCGACCCCGGTCCCGACGCCGGTGCGCGCGAGCTCGACCGTGCCGGGCGGCTGGCCGCCGCGGACCCCGACGCCGACGGCCTGCCCAGCGCGGACACGATGGCGGTGGACGTCGGGATCGCCGGCGGCGCGGCGTCAGCCGAGGAGGCCGCCGTGCACGTCATCGACGACCTGGCCGCACCCGACGAGCCGGACGACTGAGGTCCGCGTCACGCGCCGGCGTCGGGATCCTCGACGTCGGCACGCGCGCCGGGCGGCAGGGGGGCCCGGCGCGCCCGGGTCGCCTCGGCGCGGGCGGCGAGCTCGGCGTCGTCGGGGTAGGCGATCTGCTCCAGCGTGAGCCCGTGCGCGGGCGCGACGGCGCTCGCGCGGACCCGGGAGGCGAGCAGCTCGGCGGGCCACGTCTCGGGCTTGCGCCCCTCGCCGACGACGGTCAGCGCGCCGACCAGCGAGCGCACCATCGTGTGGCAGAACGCGTCGGCCTGGACGGTGACCACGACGAGGTCCGCGTCGGCCCCGTCGGTCGGTCGGACGACGTCGAGCACCTGCAGGGTGCGTACGGTCGTCGCCTCGGGCCGCGGCTTGCAGAACGCGAGGAAGTCGTGCAGCCCCACCAGCGGTGCCGCCGCGCGCGCCATCGCCTCCGCGTCCAACGGCACCCGGTGTCGCACCACGTGCGCGCGGCGCAGCGGGTCCACGCGCGTCAGGTCGTCGACGATCCGGTAGGCGTAGCGGCGCCACAGCGGCGAGAACCGCGCGTCGAACCCTGGCGGCGCGGGCGCGGCCCGGTGCACGACGACGTCCGGCGGCAGCACTCCCGCGAGGCGGCGGACCAGGACCTCCCCCGGGCTGCCGGCCATGCGGCCGCGCACGGCCTGCCAGACGTCGGCGGGGAGGTCGAGGTGGGCGACCTGGCCGCGCGCGTGCACGCCGGCGTCGGTGCGCCCGGCGACCGTGAGCCGCGGGTCGGGGTGGCGCAGGACCGTGCCGAGGGCGGCCTCGAGCGTGCCCTGGACCGTGCGCAGGCCCGGCTGCGTCGCCCAGCCCGCGAAGCCCGTCCCGTCGTAGGACAGGTCGAGGCGCACGCGGACGGGCGCTGCGTCGGCGGTGGTCACGAGGAACCAGGCTAGCGAGGCCGTGACCCGCGGCCGTGACCCGCCGCCGGGCCACGCCGCCGGGCCGCGGCTGCGGGCCACGGCGGCGCGGTCCGTGGTGCGCTCCCCGGCGGCGGCCTAGGGTCGGCGTCATGCCCGAGCTGCGCACCCTCGCCGTCGACTGCGGCGGCGGGAGCATCCGCGCCACCGTGCTCGACGCGGCGGGCACCATGCACGCGCAGCCGGTCCGCGTCCCGACGCCGTACCCCCTGCCCCCCGAGCGCCTCGCCGCGACCATCGCGGACCTTGCCGCGCAGCTGCCGCCGGCCGACCGCGGGACCGTCGGGATGCCCGGGATGATCCGGCACGGCGTCGTCGTCGCGACGCCGCACTACGTGACCGTCGGCGGCCCGCGCAGCGCACCCCGGGAGGACCTCGTCGCGGCCTGGGCGGACCGCGACGTCGCCGCCGACCTCGCCGCCGCGCTCGGCTACCCGGTGCTCGTCCTCAACGACGCGGAGGTGCACGGCGCCGGCGTGGTCGCGGGCACGGGCGTCGAGCTCGTCCTCACCCTGGGCACCGGGCTGGGCTCGGCGCTGTTCGACGGCGGCACGCTCGCCCCGCACCTGGAGCTCTCGCACGCGCCGGTGCGCCGGGGCACGACCTACGACGACTGGCTCGGCGCGCACGCCCGACGGCGGCTCGGCGACGGCGTGTGGTCGCGCCGCGTCCGCGAGGCGGTCGCCGGCCTGCGGCCCGTGATCCGCTGGGACCGCCTCTACCTCGGCGGTGGGAACGCGCGCCGGATCACGCCGCGCGCGCTCGCCCTGCTGGGCGACGACGTCGTGATCGTGCCCGACTCCGCCGCGCTCGCGGGCGGCGTGCGCGCGTGGGAGCTACGCCGCAGCGCCTGACTCGCGCGCGTCGACCTCCGCGAGCGCCTCGAGCAGCACCCGCGTGAAGGCCACCGGACGGACCAGGCTGACCAGGTGCGTCGCGCCGCGCACGACGACGAGCCGCGCGTCGGGCGCCGCGGCCAGGAGGCGGCGCTCCTGCATCCGGAAGTGGTCCCACTGCCCGTTGACCAGCCACACCGGGCACCGGGTCCGGGCCAGGTCGTCGAGCGGGTCGACGCGCTGGATGGCCGTCAGCAGGTCGACCATGACGTCGAGCGCGTAGCCACCCTCGGCGAGCGCGGCGCCGGCCTCCGGGGGCAGCGCCAGGTCGACGAGCCGCTGGTTGAACCACGCACCACGGTCGGGCAGCCGGGCGAAGCCACGGGCCGCCAGCAGCCACGCGCGCGTCGCGGGCTGGTCCGGCAGGCTCGAGCACCCCGCGGCGACGACGCCGGCCGCGGCCGCCGGGTTCCGCGCGGCCCAGTGCAGCGCCGTGTACCCCCCGAGCGACAGGCCCACGACGACGGCCCGCCCGCCGACGGCCGCCACGGCGTCGTCGACGGCCGCGAGGCTGCCCTCGACCGAGAAGCGTTCGCGGAGCCGCTCGCCGTGCCCGGGCAGGTCGATCGCGACCGCCGGGCGCCCCGCGCGCGCCAGCGCGTCCAGCTGGGCACGCCACATCGTCCGCGAGGCCCGCGCACCGTGCAGGAGCACGACCGGCACCCGGGGAACGTCGGCAGCGCGGGTCATGGCGACCACGCTAGCCGCGCGTCGGCCCGGGCCGGGCGGCGACCGGTCCCCGGGTCAGGCCGGGCTGGGCGCCCCGTGGTACAGCCGGTCGACGATGTCGCGGACGCGTTCGGCGATCGCCGCGCGCTTGAGCTTCATCGTCGGGGTGACCGTGCCGCTCGCCTCGCTCAGGTCGGCGAGGACGAGCGCGAAGCGGCGCACCTGCTCCGGCGCGGACAACCGTGCGTTCGCCGCGGCGACCACCGCGCCGATCGCGGCCACCAGCCGCGAGTCGTGCACCTCCACCGCGCCGCCGCTCGGCAGCTGGAGCGGGCCCAGGTCCGCGATGCCGTGCCGGTGCGCCCACGCCGCGACGGACTCCGGGTCGAGCAGCAGCACGCCGCCGAGGTAGGGCTTTCCCTCGCCCACGACCATCGCGTGCGCGACCATCGGCTCACGCTCGACGTACCGCTCCCAGTCCGCCGGGGACACGGTCTTGCCGCCGGACGTCACGATGACGTCCTTCACGCGCCCGTGCAGGACGAGCCGGCCGCGCTCGTCCAGCGAGCCGAGGTCCCCCGTGCGGAAGAAGCCGTCGACGAAGGCCTCCGCGTGGGCCTCCGGGTTGCGGTACCCGCGGAAGACGCCGACGCCCCGGGCGAGGACCTCGCCGTCGTCCGCGATGCGCACCGTCGTGCCCGGCATCGGGACGCCGACCGAGCCCGAGCGGATCGAGCCCGGCAGGTTGCCCGTCAGGGGCGCCGTCGTCTCGGTCAGGCCGTAGCCCTCGATCACCGGCACGCCGATGCCGCGGAAGAACAGCGACAGGTCGGCGTCGAGCGCCGCCGCCCCGGAGAGCAGGTAGTCGACCCGCCCGCCCAGGCGGGCCCGCAGACGCCGGTAGAAGAGCCGCTCGTAGACGGCGTGGCGCAGCCGGAGGCCGACCGACGGGCGCGCGGGCACGACGTCGGAGCCTCTCGCAGCGGGAGCTGCCGTGCCGGGGGCTGCCGTGCCGGGGGCCGCCGCGGGCGCCTCGTCGGCGGCCTCGGCGAGGCGACCCCATGCGATCGCGGTCCGCTGCGCCGACGCCCAGACCCGCCCCAGGTGCTTGTCCGCCGCGGCCGCGGTGGCGGCGGCGTGCACCTTCTGCAGGACGCGCGGCACGACCACCAGGAACGTGGGCTTCAGCACGGCCAGGGCCGGCACGACCTCCCGGGGGTCACCCAGGTGCGCGATCCGCATCCCGCCCGCGAGGCAGACGAGCTGGAGGCCGCGCGCGAGCACGTGCGCCAGCGGCAGGAAGATGACGGTGCTGCCGCCCTCGCGCACGACGTCGGTGTACGCGGCGGCGACGCTGAGCACCTGGCCCACGAGGTTGCGGTGCGTGATGAGCGCCCCGCGCGGCGCCGACGTCGTGCCCGACGTGTAGACGATCGTCGCGACGTCGTCCAGGTCGGCGCCCGTGCGGCGCGCGTCGACGACGTCGTCCAGCAGGTCCGCGCCGAGCGCGACCAGCGCGGTGAGGTCGTGGCCGGGAGCGGCGTCCATCGACCACACGGGCGCGGGGCGCCCGGCCTCCGCGAGCGCATGCGTGAGCAGCTCCACGTGCCGCGGCCCTCCGCCCACGGCGAGGCGGACGTCGGCGTCGAGCACCACCGCGGACACCTGGACCTGCGCGGACGTCTCGTACACGGGCACGACGACGCCGCCCGCGTACCAGACGGCCATGTCGACCAGCGCCCACTCGTACCGGGTCGGCGCCATCACGGCGACGGCGTCGCCGGGCGCCAGGCCGGCGGCGACCAGCCCCTTCGCGATCGCGCGGACGTGCGCCTCGAACGCGGCCGTCGTGACGGGACGCCAGGGGGCGTCGACCGGGGCACCCGGCTCGCGCACGTCGAACGCGACGGCGTCGGGATGACCGGCCACCCGACCGGCCAGGAGGTCGGTGGTGTTGCGCACGCCCGTGAGGTCAGCCAGGGGCGGGCTGGACATCTCTCGCACTGTCGTCCGTCTTCCGTACGGGCGCGCTCGGCGCGCGGCTGGTTGCTCGTCCAGGGAACACCAAGGTCAACCCCGAGTGTTCCCGAACCGGAGGGCGCACCGCCCGGACACCATGACGAAAGGTCTCGAGATGGACGAAGGACGACGCCGCGCCCTCGTGGGCATCCCCCTGGCCCTGGTTCTGGGCGCGCTGCTGGCACTCGCCGGGAGCCACGCCGGAGCGAAGGTCGGGGACGTCCCGCTGTTCGCGCTCGCCGTGCTCGCCGCCTTCGTCGTGCAGTGGGTCGCCTTCGTCCCCGCGTTCTGGCGGCAGACCGAGGTCTACTACGACATCACCGGCAGCATCACCTACGTCACCGTGACCGCCGGCCTGCTGGCGCTCGCACCGGAGCGGGACGCGCGGGCCGTGCTGCTCGCGGGCCTGGTCATCGTCTGGACCCTGCGGCTGGGCCCGTTCCTGTTCCGCCGGATCCGCCGCGCGGGTTCCGACGACCGGTTCGACGAGATCAAGCCCTCGTTCCCGCGGTTCCTGCTCGTATGGACCGTGCAGGGCCTGTGGGTGACCTTCACCGCGATGGCCGCCTGGGTCGGGATCTCCTCCACCTCGCGCGCCGGGCTCGACGCCCTGGCCGTCGTCGGAGTGGTGCTGTGGGTGCTCGGGTTCGCGATGGAGACCGTCGCGGACGCGCAGAAGTCGCGGTTCCGCGCCGACCCGGCGAACGCCGGCCGGTTCATCACGACGGGGCTCTGGTCGCGGTCGCGGCACCCCAACTACGCCGGCGAGATCCTGCTGTGGATCGGCGTCGCCGTCGTCGCGGCGCCCGTCCTCACCGGCTGGCAGTGGGTCGCGCTCGCGTCGCCGGTGTTCGTCACGCTCCTTCTCACGCGGGTCAGCGGGGTCCCGCTGCTGGAGAAGAAGGCCGACGCCCGGTGGGGCGGCCAGCCCGACTACGAGGAGTACAAGCGCACGACGCCCGTGCTGGTGCCCCGCCTGACGCGCGGGCGCGGCTGAGCACGACCAGCCGACGACGAAGGGCCCGGACCGTCACGGTCCGGGCCCTTCGTTCGTGCGTGCTGGGGCGCTCAGGCCTTCTCGGCCTCGTCCTCGGCCGGAGCCTCGGTCGCCTCGGCGGTCTCCTCGGCCGGAGCCTCGGTGGCGGTCTCCTCGACCGGGCCGTCCTCGACGACGGCCTCGTCGGCCACAGGCTCCTCGACGGGAGCGGCCTTCGGCTCGGCCTTCTTCGTCGCGGCGCGCTTCGTCGCCTTCTCCGCCTCGCGCACCGTCGCCTGCTTGGGGCTGACGGGCTCCTGCACCAGCTCGATGACCGCCATCTGGGCGTTGTCGCCCTTGCGCGGACCGATCTTGGTGATGCGGGTGTAGCCACCGTTGCGCTCGGCCATCATCGGCGCGATCTCGGTGAACAGCTCGTGCACGACGCTCTTGTCGCGCACGACCGTGAGCACGCGACGACGCGCGTGCAGGTCGCCGCGCTTGGCGAACGTGATGAGCCGCTCAGCGAGCGGGCGGAGCCGCTTCGCGCGCGTCTCGGTCGTGGTGATGCGCCGGTGCTCGAACAGGCTCGTCGCCAGGTTGGCGAGCATGAGCCGCTCGTGCGCCGGGCCGCCGCCGAGCCGCGGACCCTTGGTTGGCGTGGGCATCTCTTAACTCCTCGTGCAGGTCGGGGAGCCGGTCGCGAGCGGCCGGCTCGTGGGCTCAGGCCAGCTCGTCGTCGCCGTAGTCCGCGTCGTCGTAGTAGGCGGACGGGTCGTACTCCAGGGGGCTGTCCTTGAGGTTCAGACCCAGCCCGGCCAGCTTCTCCTTGACCTCGGTGATCGACTTGGCACCGAAGTTGCGGATGTCCAGGAGGTCGGCCTCGCTGCGGGCGACGAGCTCGCCCACCGTGTGGATGCCCTCGCGCTTGAGGCAGTTGTAGGACCGGATGGTCAGCTGCAGCTCCTCGATCGGCAGGGCGAGGTCGGCGGCGAGCGCGGCGTCGGTCGGCGACGGGCCGATCTCGATGCCCTCCGCCTCGACGTTGAGCTCGCGGGCCAGGCCGAAGAGCTCGACGAGCGTCTTGCCGGCGGACGCGAGAGCGTCCCGCGGGCTGATCGCCGACTTGGTCTCGACGTCGACGATGAGCTTGTCGAAGTCGGTGCGCTGCTCGACGCGGGTGGCCTCGACCTTGTAGGTCACCTTGAGGACCGGCGAGTAGATCGAGTCGACCGGGATGCGGCCGATCTCGGCGTCGTACGCCTTGTTCTGCTGGGCGGAGACGTAGCCGCGGCCGCGCTCGACCGTGAGCTCGATCTCGAGCTTGCCCTTGCCGTTCAGCGTGGCGATGTGCAGGTCCGGGTTGTGCACCTCGACGCCGGCGGGCGGGGTGATGTCCGCCGCCGTGACGGTGCCCGGGCCCTGCTTGCGCAGGTACATCACGACCGGCTCGTCGTTCTCCGAGGACACGACCAGGTCCTTGATGTTCAGGATGATCTCGGTGACGTCCTCCTTGACGCCCGGGATCGTCGAGAACTCGTGCAGCACGCCGTCGATGCGGATCGACGTGACGGCTGCGCCGGGGATCGACGAGAGCAGCGTCCGGCGCAGGGAGTTGCCGAGCGTGTAGCCGAAGCCGGGCTCGAGCGGCTCGATGACGAACCGGGAGCGGCTCTCGGTGACGACCTCTTCGGTCAGGGTGGGGCGCTGTGCGATGAGCACGGGTGGTGTCCTTTCGGTGTGCGTCCGCCATATGACGCATCACGGGTCTGCCGGGACTCGGTCCACCCGGCAGGGTCCTGCGGTGGTGACGACGGCGCCCGACCGGCCGCGTGCGGTGGCCGGGCGCCCTCGCGGGTCAGACGCGGCGCCGCTTCGGCGGACGGCAGCCGTTGTGCGCCTGGGGCGTCACGTCCTGGATCGAGCCGACCTCGAGGCCGGTCGCCTGCAGGGAGCGGATCGCGGCCTCACGACCGGAACCCGGGCCCTTGACCAGGACGTCGACCTTCTTCATGCCGTGCTCCTGAGCGCGACGCGCGGCGGCCTCGGCGGCGAGCTGGGCGGCGAAGGGCGTCGACTTGCGCGAGCCCTTGTAGCCGACCTGGCCCGAGGAGGCCCACGCGATCACGGCGCCCGAGGGGTCGGTGATCGACACGATCGTGTTGTTGAACGTGCTCTTGATGTGGGCGACGCCCACAGCGATGTTCTTCTTCTCCTTGCGCCGCGGCTTGCGGGCGCCGCTGGAGGTGCGGGTCTTGGGAGGCATGGGAGTCCTTCGTCAGTCTCGGCGGGGTGGCGGGAGGCCCAGTGGGCTACTTCCGGGCCTTCTTCTTGCCGGCCACGGTGCGCTTCGGGCCCTTGCGGGTGCGCGCGTTCGTCTTGGTCCGCTGACCGCGCACCGGCAGCCCGCGGCGGTGCCGAAGACCCTGGTAGCTGCCGATCTCGACCTTGCGACGGATGTCCGCGGCGACCTCGCGCCGCAGGTCGCCCTCGAGCTTGAAGTTGCCCTCGAGGTAGTCACGCAGAGCGACCAGCTCGGCGTCGCCGAGGTCGCGCACTCGCTGGTCCGGGTTCACACCGGTCGCCGCGAGCGTCTGCTGGGCGCGCGTGCGCCCCACGCCGTAGATGTAGGTGAGCGCCACCTCGATGCGCTTGTCGCGCGGGAGGTCGACGCCGACGAGACGTGCCATCGTCGTGCTCCTGTACTGCCGTCGGAGGTCCTCCGCACGCCGTCCCGCTGCTGCGGGCCCCGGCCTCCGACCGGGGGTTGCGTGTCTCCACGCTGACGTGCGCTGGTCCGCCCCGCGAGGGGCGGGCTACTGCTGGTCCCTGCTCAGCCCTGGCGCTGCTTGTGCCGCGGGTTCTCGCAGATGACCATGACGCGACCGTGCCGGCGGATCACCTTGCACTTGTCGCAGATCGTCTTGACGCTGGGCTTGACCTTCATCGTGCTTTCCTCCGCCGCCGCGCGCGCGGACCACTCGCGGCGACGGTTGCTCGTCGGACACCCCGGGCGAGGCGCCGAGGTGGGATTACTTGTAGCGGTAGACGATCCGACCGCGGGACAGGTCGTACGGGCTCAACTCGACCACCACACGGTCCTCGGGGAGGATCCGGATGTAGTGCTGCCGCATCTTGCCCGAGATGTGGGCGAGCACCCGGTGACCGTTCGCCAGCTCTACGCGGAACATCGCGTTCGGCAGGGCTTCGACCACGCTGCCCTCGATCTCGATGACGCCGTCCTTCTTGGCCATGTCCTCCGCTCACTGCGTGTAGGGGTACTGCATCTGGTGGTACTGCCTGTATGGGTACTGCCTGCATGGGCACTGCCGTGCCGTCCCACGACGACGCCCCGCCGGGTGGCGGCACGACCATCGGGGGAAGGAGCGTGACCCGCGGGCGCCGCCAGAGGCAGCGACGAGCGGAGTGCACCGCACCCAACGGGCCATCCTACGGCACGGGACCGCCATCGGCGAAACCAGGCCGGCCCGCGCGGGCGCCTTGCCGGTGGTTCTCCCGGCGTGGCGCGTTGACGACCGCCGTCGGACCGGTCACTCCGTCCAGGGCGCGACGGGGACGCCGAGGGCGCCGAGCCGCTCCGCACCGCCGTCGTGCGCGGTGAGCACCCACACGCCACCCGGCGTGACCGCGACGGAGTGCTCCCAGTGCGCGGCCCGGGAGCCGTCGAACGTCACGACGGTCCAGCCGTCGTCGAGCTCGTCGGTGGCCCGCGTCCCCCGGGTCAGCATCGGCTCGATCGCGACGCACAGGCCCGGCTGCACGCGGGGTCCGCGCTCGCGCGAGCGGTAGTTGAGCACCGTGGGCGGTTCGTGCATCTCGCGGCCGATCCCGTGCCCCGTGTACTCCTGCACGACGCCGTAGCGCACCCCGGCCGCCTTCGCGGCGCCCTTCGCCGTCGCCTCCACGGCGTCGCCGACGACGCCGAGGCGATCACCCGTGGCGAGGGCGGCGATGCCGGCCCACATCGCTGCCTCGGTCGTCTCCACGAGTGCGACGTCGGCGGGGTCGGCGGGGTCCAGCACCATGGAGAAGGCGGAGTCGCCGTGCCAGCCCTCGAGGATCGCGCCGCAGTCCACGGACAGCACGTCCCCCGGCTCGAGCACCCGGTCCCCCGGGATGCCGTGCACGATCTCGTCGTTGACGGAGATGCAGGTCGTGGCGGGGTACGGGGGCACGCCGGGTCCGCCGTCGACCCCCACGAACGACGGCGTCGCACCCGCCTCGGCGATGACGGCCGCGGCGACCGCGTCCAGCTCGGCTGTGGTGACGCCGGGCCGCGCCGCGGCGCGCACGGCAGCGAGAGCGTCGGCGACCACCAGGCCGGCGGCCCGCATGGCGCGGACCTGGTCGGCGTCCTTCAGGGTGAAGCGCTCCCGGCCGAACATCACACCCGGCTGCCGAGGGCGCCGAGCACGCGCTCGGTCACCTCGTCGATCTCCCCCGTGCCGTCGACCGGCACGAGCAGGGCGCGGGCCGCGTAGGCCTCCGCGAGCGGGGCCGTCTCGGCCTCGTAGATGTCCAGGCGACGGGCGATGACGTCCGCCGTGTCGTCGTCGCGCCCCTCGATCTCGGCACGCCGCCGCATGCGGGCGAGGAGCTCGTTCCGGTCGGCCGTCAGCTGGACGACGGCGTCGAGGCGCGTGCCGAGGTCGCTGAGGATCGTGTCGAGCTCGGCCACCTGGGCCGCATTGCGGGGGTACCCGTCGAGGATGAAGCCGTCGGCGGCGTCGGCGAGCCCGAGCCGGGCCCGCACCATCTGGTTGGTCACCTCGTCGGGGACCAGCTCGCCGCAGCAGGTGTACTCCTGCGCACGCTTGCCCAGGTCCGTCCCCCGCGCGATGTTGTCGCGGAAGATGTCGCCGGTGGAGATCGCCGGGATGCCGAAGTGCTCCGAGATGCGGGCGGCCTGCGTGCCCTTGCCGGAGCCCTGCGGACCCATGATCACCAGGCGAATGCTCATCTGAGGAACCCTTCGTAGTGACGCTGCTGCAGCTGGGACTCGATCTGCTTGACCGTCTCCATGCCGACACCGACCACGATGATGATCGAGGTTCCGCCGAAGGGAATGTTGGTACCAAGGTCCAGGAGGATGAACGTGATCAGCGGGATCATCGCCACGAACGCCAGGTAGAGCGAGCCGGGTGCCATGATCCGCGACAGGACGTAGTCGAGGTACTCCGCCGTCGGGCGGCCGGCCCGGATGCCCGGGATGAAGCCGCCGTACTTCTTCATGTTGTCCGCGACCTCGTCCGGGTTGAACGTGATCGCCGTGTAGAAGTACGCGAAGAAGATGATCAGGACGATGTAGAGCCCGATGTTGAGCGGGGCGTCCTGAGCCGCGAGGTTGCGCGCGACCCACTGCACCCAGTCCTCGGTGGGGTCCGCGAACTGCGTGATGAGGCCGGGGATCGCCAGGAGCGACGACGCGAAGATGATCGGGATGACGCCGGCCATGTTGATCTTGATCGGGATGTAGGTGCTCGAGCCGCCGTACATCTTCCGGCCGACCATGCGCTTCGCGTACTGCACCGGGATGCGCCGCTGGCACTGCTCGACGAACACCACGAGCCCGATCACCAGCAGGATGACGAGCGCCACGATGATGAACTTGGTGACGCCGTTGTCGCCGGTCGCGATGGACCACATGGCGGTCGGGAACTGCGCCGCGATCTGCGTGAAGATCAGCAGGGACATGCCGTTGCCGATGCCCCGCTCGGTGATGAGCTCGCCGAGCCACATGATCATCGCGGTACCGGCGGTCATGGTGATGACCATGAGGAGCACGGTCATGATCGAGTCGTCGGCGATGACCGGGACGGAGCAGCTCTGGAACAGCTGGCCGTTGCGCGCGATCGTGATGATCGTCGTCGACTGCAGGATCGCCAGACCGATGGTCAGGTAGCGCGTGTACTGCGTGAGCTTCGACGTGCCCGACTGGCCCTCCTTGTGGAGCGCCTCGAAGCGCGGGATCACCACGCGGAGCAGCTGGATGATGATGCTCGCGGTGATGTACGGCATGATGCCGAGCGCGAAGACGGCGAGCTGCAGCAGCGCGCCGCCGCTGAAGAGGTTCACCAGGCCGAGCAGGTCGTTGCTCGTGCCGATCTCGTCCACGCACTGCTGGACGTTCGGGTAGTCGACGCCCGGGGTCGGCAGGAACGAGCCGATCCGGAACACAACCATGATCCCGATGGTGAAAAGCAGCTTGCGCCGCAGGTCTGGCGTCCGGAAAGCTCGGGCGAATGCGCTGAGCACCTGCTCCTCCTGCTCCGCTTCGTCGGCGGTGTCGTCGTGCCGGCGAACCGGCCGGTGCGGGAGGACCCGCACGCGGAGCCGGTGCCGTGGGGCACCCTAGCCCAGATCGGTGGGACACGGTGCGGCCCGGGCCGACGAGGCCCGGGCCGCCCCGGTGTCAGTCCTGGACCGATCCTCCGGCGGCGAGGATCTTCTCGCGCGCGGTCGCCGAGACGGCCGTGACGGACACGTCCAGCTTCACCGCGACGTCGCCGACCCCGAGGACCTTGACCGGCTGGCCCTTGCGGACGGCGCCCTTGGCCACGAGGTCCTCGGCCGTCACCGAGCCACCGGCGGGGTACAGCTCGGCGAGACGGTCGAGGTTGACCACCTGGTAGGTGGTCTTGAACGGGTTCTTGAAGCCGCGCAGCTTCGGCTGGCGCATGTGCAGCGGGATGCCGCCACCCTCGCGCCGCTCCGGAACCTGGTAGCGCGCCTTCGTGCCCTTGGTACCGCGACCCGCCGTCTTGCCCTTGGAGCCCTCACCGCGACCCACGCGGGTCTTCGGCGTGTGGGCGCCCGGCGCCGGCCGCAGGTGGTGCACCCGCAGGGTGCCGCCGAGGCCCTCGGCAGGGGTGGACGCCTTGGGGGCGTCCGCCTTCGCCGCAGCCTTGGTGGCCTTGGCAGCGGGCTTGTCGGCCGCGGCCTTGGTCTCGGCCTTGGGCGCGTCGGCCTTCGCCGCCTTCGCGGGCTTGTCCGCCGCAGCCTTGGTCTCCGCCTTGGGCGCGTCGGCCTTCGCCTTGGTCGCCTTGGCAGGCTTCTCGGCGGCAGCCGTCTCGGCCTTGGCCGCGGGCTTGCGCGTGGGCTTCTTCTCGGTCGCCTCCGCGTCAGCGGCGGCGTCCTTCTTGTTCTCTGCCATGGTCACTCGACCTCCTCGACGGTGACGAGGTGCGCCACCGTGGCGACCATGCCGCGGATCTCAGGTCGGTCCTCCTTGACGACGATGTCGCCGATGCGCTTGAGGCCGAGACTGCGCAGCGTGTCGCGCTGGTTCTGCTTGCCGCCGATGACGGACCGGGTCTGGGTCACCTTGAGCCGGGGCATCATGCACCTGCCTTCGCGGCCACGCCGGCCTCACGCGCACGCAGGAGCGCGGCGGGAGTCACGTGCTCGACGGACAGGCCGCGGCGAGCGGCGACCGACTCGGGCTCCTCGAGCCCGCGCAGGGCCGCCACCGTGGCGTGCACGATGTTGATCGCGTTCGACGAGCCCATCGACTTGGACAGGATGTCGTGGACGCCGGCGCACTCCAGGACCGCGCGGACCGGGCCACCGGCGATGACGCCGGTACCGGGGGACGCGGGCCGGAGGAAGACGACGCCTGCGGCGGCCTCACCCTGGACGGGGTGCGGGATGGTGCCCTGGATGCGGGGCACGCGGAAGAAGCTCTTCTTGGCCTCCTCCACGCCCTTCGCGATCGCGGCGGGCACCTCCTTGGCCTTGCCGTAGCCGACGCCGACGGTGCCGTCGCCGTCACCCACCACGACGAGCGCGGTGAAGCTGAAGCGACGACCGCCCTTGACGACCTTCGAGACGCGGTTGATCGCAACCACGCGCTCGAGGAAGGCGCTCTTCTCGGCCTGCTCGGGGCCGCCGCGACGGTTGTCCCGGCGGTCGCCACGCTCGCGCCGGTCGCCCCCGCCGGCGCCCTGGGCTCCGGTGTTGCTGCGCTGCGGTGCAGCCATCAGTGCTTCCTCTGCTTCCGTACGGTGATGACGTGGGCGGTCACAGGGCCAGCCCGCCTTCGCGGGCGCCCTCGGCGACCGCCGCGACCCGGCCGTGGTACTTGTTGCCACCACGGTCGAACACGACGGCCTCGATGCCGGCGGCCTTGGCTCGCTCGGCGACGAGCTCGCCGACACGACGTGCCTTGGCGGTCTTGTCGCCGTCGAAGGCGCGCAGGTCTGCCTCGAGCGTGGACGCCGAGACCAGGGTGCGGCCGACGCCGTCGTCCACCACCTGGGCGACCATGTGCCGGCTGGAGCGGGTGACCACCAGGCGCGGCCGCGCGGCCGTGCCGGCGACCTTCTTGCGAAGGCGCAGGTGGCGGCGGGCACGCGAGATGGCCTTGCCCTTGCCCTTGATCGTGATAGCCATCGTCACTTACCAGCCTTTCCGGCCTTACGACGGACGACCTCGCCCGCGTACCGCACACCCTTGCCCTTGTACGGCTCGGGCTTGCGGATCTTGCGGATGTTCGCGGCGACTTCGCCCACCTGCTGCTTGTCGATGCCGCTGACGGCGAACTTGGTCGGCGACGTCACCTCGAAGGTGATGCCGTCGGGCGCCGTGACGACGACCGGGTGGCTGAAGCCGAGCGCGAACTCCAGGTCGGCGCCCTTGGCGACGACGCGGTAACCCGTGCCGACGATCTCGAGGCGCTTGGTGTAGCCCTCGGTCACGCCCGTCACCAGGTTGGCGATCAGCGTGCGGGTGAGCCCGTGCAGCGAGCGCGAGAGGCGCTCGTCGTCGGGCCGGGTGACGACGATCGCGCCGCTCTCGTCGCGGGCGACCTGGATGGGCGCCGGCACGGTGTGCTCGAGCGTCCCCTTGGGGCCCTTGACGGTCACCTGCGCGCCGTCGATCGTGACATCCACCCCGGCCGGGACCGGGACGGGGACCTTGCCGATGCGAGACATGGCTGCTCCTCTCCCTCTCTCGGCTACCAGACGTAGGCGAGGACTTCCCCGCCCACACCCTTGGAGGCTGCCTGCTTGTCGGTCAGCAGGCCGGACGACGTGGACAGGATCGCCACGCCGAGGCCGCCCAGGACCCGAGGCAGGTTGGTGGACTTCGCGTACACACGCAGGCCCGGCTTGGACACGCGGCGGACGCCCGCGAGCGAACGCTCGCGGTTCGGGCCGAACTTCAGCTGGATCGTGAGGTTCTTGCCCACGGGGGCGTCCTCGACGGTCCAGCTCGCGATGTAACCCTCGGACTTGAGGATCTCCGCGATGTTGGCCTTGAGCTTGGAGTACGGCATGGTCACGGAATCGTGGTACGCCGAGTTGGCGTTCCGCAGTCGCGTGAGCATGTCCGCGATGGGGTCGGTCATCGTCATCGGGCTTGAGCCCTTCCTCGCCGTGGTATCCCTCCCGGGACCGGCGGCGTAGTGGTTACCAGCTGCTCTTGGTGACGCCGGGAAGCTCGCCGCGGTGCGCCATCTCGCGCACGCAGATGCGGCAGAGGCCGAACTTGCGGTACACGGCGCGCGGACGGCCGCACTTCTGGCACCGGCTGTAGGCACGGACGGCGAACTTCTGCTTCCGCGCCGCCTTGTTGATCAGGGCGGTCTTCGCCATGTCAGTCCTCCTTGAAGGGGAAGCCGAGACGGCGGAGCAGCGAGCGGCCCTCGTCGTCGTTGGTGGCCGTCGTCACGAGGGTGATGTCCATGCCGCGCACCCGGTCGATCCGGTCGGGGTCGATCTCGTGGAACATCACCTGCTCGGTGAGGCCGAACGTGTAGTTGCCCTGGCCGTCGAACTGCTGCGCCGACAGGCCGCGGAAGTCGCGGATCCGGGGCAGCGCCAGCGTGATCAGCCGGTCCACGAACTCCCACATGCGGTCGCCGCGCAGCGTGGTGTGCGCGCCGATCGGCATGCCCTCGCGCAGCTTGAACTGCGCGATGGACTTGCGGGCCTTGGTGACCTGCGGCTTCTGGCCGGTGATGGTCGTCAGGTCGCGGACGGCGCCCTCGATGAGCTTCGAGTCGCGCGCGGCCTCGCCGACGCCCATGTTCACGACGACCTTGACCAGCTTGGGCACCTGGTTGACGTTCGTGTAGCCGAACTCCTCGCGCAGCGCGGGGAGGATCTCCGCGGCGTAGCGAGCCTTCAGCCGCGGCGCAGTGCGCGGGGCGACCGTCGTGTCACTCATGCGATGTCCTTACCGGAACGCTTGGCCACGCGGACCCGGACAGTCCGGGTGCGCCCGTCGCGCTCGATCTCCTCGGTGCGGTAGCCGACCCGGGTGCCCTTCTTGGTCTCCGGGTCGACCAGCATCACGTTGCTGACGTGGATGGGGGCCTCGACCGTCTCGATGCCACCCGTGCGGGTGCCGCGGTTGGTGCGGCCGGCCTTGACGTGCTTGGTCACCCGCTGCACGCCCTCGACCACGACGCGGTCCTGCTCGGTGATCACCTCGAGGACGCGCCCCTGCTTGCCGCGGTCCCGGCCCGCGATGACGACGACGAGGTCGCCCTTCTTGATCTTCGCCATCACAGCACCTCCGGGGCCAGCGAGATGATCTTCATGAAGCGCTTGTCCCGCAGCTCGCGGCCCACCGGGCCGAAGATGCGCGTCCCGCGGGGCTCGTTGTCGCCCTTGAGGATCACGGCGGCGTTCTCGTCGAACTTGATGTACGAGCCGTCCGGCCGACGCCGCTCCTTGGTCGTGCGCACGACGACGGCCTTGACGACGTCGCCCTTCTTGACGTTCCCGCCGGGGATCGCGTCCTTGACGGTGGCGACGATGATGTCGCCGATGCCGGCGTAGCGACGCCCGGATCCACCGAGAACACGGATGCAGAGGATCTGCTTCGCACCCGTGTTGTCGGCGACCTTCAGTCGCGTCTCCTGCTGGATCATGTCCTCGAACTCCTGTCGTCGTGCTGGTTCTCGCGGCAGCCCTCAGGCCGGGCGAGCCTTGCCGAACGGATGGTGGTCTGGCGGTCGGGGCGGTGGTCCGCCCGGCCGGGCTGGACGACTACTTCGCCTTCTCCAGGATCTCCACGAGCCGCCAGCGCTTGGTCGCCGACAGCGGGCGGGTCTCCATGATCAGGATCAGGTCGCCGACGCCGGCCGCGTTCGCCTCGTCGTGCACCTTGACCTTGCTCGTGCGCCGCATGACCTTGCCGTAGAGCGGGTGCTTGACCCGGTCCTCGACCTCGACCACAACGGTCTTGTCCATCTTGTCGCTGACCACGTAGCCACGCCGCGTCTTGCGGTACGGCCGGGCCTCAGTGGTGATCGTCTCGCTCATCTCTGCCTTCACTCCGCCGGGGTCGGTGCAGTGCGGATGCCGAGCTCGCGCTCACGCAGGATCGTGTAGATCCGCGCGATGTCGCGACGCACGGCCTTCAGCCGGCCATGGCTCTCGAGCTGTCCGGTCGCGGACTGGAACCGCAGGTTGAACAGCTCCTCCTTGGCCTTCTTCAGCTCCGCCGCCAGGGCGTCGTCGTCCATCCCGTCCAGCTGGTCGGGCAGGAGAGCCTTCGAACCGATGGCCATCAGACGGCACTCCCCTCACGCACGATGAACCGGCACTTCATCGGGAGCTTGTGCATCGCACGGCGCATGGCCTCGCGGGCCAGGGGCTCCGGGACGCCGGCGAGCTCGAACATGACACGGCCGGGCTTGACGTTGGCCACCCACCACTCGGGCGAACCCTTACCGGATCCCATACGGGTCTCGGCCGGCTTCTTGGTGATGGGACGGTCCGGGTAGATGTTGATCCAGACCTTGCCGCCACGCTTGATGTGGCGGGTCATGGCGATACGGGCCGCCTCGATCTGCCGGTTCGTGACGTAGGCGGGCTCGAGGGCCTGGATCCCGAAGTCGCCGAAGGCGATCTGGGTACCACCGGTGGCGGCGCCGGAGCGGCCGGGGTGGTGCTGCTTACGGTGCTTCAGCCTGCGCGGGATCAGCATCGTCAGGCCTCCGTTCCGCTCGTGGTGGTCTCCGTGGCCTCAGCGGCGACCGGGGCCGGAGCCTCGGCAGCAGCCTCGGCGGGGGCCTCGGTGCGCTCGCGACGCGGGCCGCGGGCGGGCCGGTCCGGACGGTCGCCGCGACCGCGCGGGGCGCGGGGGGCCTGCGTGGCCTGCTCGCGGGCGAACTCCTTCTCGGTCATGTCGCCCTTGTAGATCCAGACCTTCACTCCGATCTGGCCGAAGGTGGTCCGGGCCTCGAAGGTGCCGAAGTCGATGTTCGCGCGGAGCGTGTGCAGCGGCACACGACCCTCGCGGTAGAACTCCGACCGGCTCATCTCGGCGCCGCCGAGGCGGCCGGAGCACTGGACGCGGACGCCCTTGGCGCCGGCGCGCTGGGCGGACTGCATGCCCTTGCGCATCGCGCGGCGGAACGAGACGCGGCTCGCGAGCTGCTCGGCGATGCCCTGGGCGACCAGCTGGGCCTCGAGCTCGGCGTTCTTGACCTCGAGGATGTTCAGCTGGACCTGCTTGCCCGTGAGCTTCTCGAGCTCGCCGCGGATGCGGTCGGCCTCGGCGCCACGACGACCGATGACGATGCCCGGCCGGGCCGTGTGGATGTCCACACGGACGCGGTCACGCGTGCGCTCGATCTCGACCTTGGCGATACCGGCACGCTCGAGGCCGGTGGCCATGAGCTTGCGGATCTGCACGTCCTCGCGGATGTAGTCGCGGTAGCGCTGCCCGGGCTTGGTGCTGTCGGCGAACCAGCGCGACCGGTGGTCGGTCGTGATCCCGAGGCGGTACCCGTGCGGGTTGACCTTCTGTCCCACTAGCGGGTCCTCCCCTTCTTGGTCGTGGCGGCGCCACCAGTGGCGGCGGCAGCCTTGGTCGGCGCCGGAGCGACGACCACGGTGATGTGGCTGGTGCGCTTGAGGATCCGGGACGCGCGACCCTGTGCGCGCGGCCGGAACCGCTTGAGCGTCGGGCCCTCGTCCACGAACGCCTCGCTGACGACCAGCGAACCGGCGTCGAACGACTCCCCTGCCCGGTCGGCCTTGACGCGCGCGTTCGCGATCGCGCTCTCGACGACCTTGCGGACCGGCTCGCTCGCGGCCTGCGGCGCGAACCGCAGCGTGGCGACGGCGTCCGTCGCCTTCTGCCCGCGGATGAGGTCGACGACGCGCCGGGCCTTCATGGGCGTGACACGGATGAACCGCGCCTGCGCCTTGGCTTCCATTGCTGTCCTGCCTTCTCGTGTCGACGGCTCGCCGGTCAGCGCCGGCGGGCCTTCCGGTCGTCCTTCTCGTGGCCGCGGAAGGTCCGCGTCGGGGCGAACTCACCGAGCTTGTGGCCGACCATCGACTCGGTCACGAAGACCGGGACGTGCTTGCGACCGTCGTGCACGGCGAACGTGTGGCCCAGGAAGTCGGGCGTGATCATCGATCGGCGAGACCAGGTCTTGATGACCGTCTTGCCGCCCTTCTCGTTCAGCGCGTCCACCTTCTTCTGCAGGTGGCCGTCGACGAAGGGGCCCTTCTTGAGGCTCCGTGGCATCTGTCTGGCTCCTTGTCAGCGCTTCTTGCCGGTGCGCCGGCGGCGGACGATCATCGCGTCGCTGGCCTTGTTCGGGTGACGGGTGCGGCCCTCAGGCTGACCCCACGGCGAGACGGGGTTCCGACCACCGGAGGTCTTGCCCTCACCACCACCGTGCGGGTGGTCGATCGGGTTCATGGCGACGCCACGCACCGTGGGCTTGCGGCCCTTCCAGCGCATGCGCCCGGCCTTGCCCCAGTTGATGTTCGACTGCTCGGCGTTGCCGACCTCGCCGACCGTCGCGCGGCAGCGGACGTCGACGTTGCGGATCTCGCCGGACGGCATGCGCAGCTGCGCGAACCGCCCTTCCTTGGCGACCAGCTGCACCGAGGCGCCGGCCGAGCGGGCGATCTTCGCGCCGCCGCCCGGGCGGAGCTCGATCGCGTGCACGACGGTGCCCGTCGGGATGTTGCGCAGCGGGAGGTTGTTGCCGGGCTTGATGTCGGCGCCCGGACCGTTCTCCACCACGTCGCCCTGGCTCAGCTTGTTCGGCGCGAGGATGTAGCGCTTCTCGCCGTCGGCGTAGTGCAGCAGCGCGATGCGGGCGGTGCGGTTCGGGTCGTACTCGATGTGAGCGACCTTCGCCGGCACGCCGTCCTTGTCGTTGCGACGGAAGTCGATGACGCGGTACGCGCGCTTGTGGCCACCGCCGATGTGACGCGTGGTGATCCGGCCCTCGCTGTTGCGGCCACCCGACTTCGGCAGCGGACGCACCAGCGACTTCTCCGGGGTGCTACGCGTGATCTCGACGAAGTCGGCCACGCTCGAGCCGCGGCGACCCGGCGTCGTCGGCTTGTACTTGCGGATTCCCATGACGTGTCAGTCCTTGGTCTCGTCGCCGGTCAGCCGACCGGGCCCCCGAAGATGTCGATCGTGCCCTCGCGGAGCGTCACGATCGCGCGCTTGACGTCCTTGCGACGGCCGATGCCGAAGCGGGTGCGGCGCGCCTTGCCCTTGCGGCTGATCGTGTTCACTGCCGCGACCTTCACGCCGAAAATCTGCTCGACGGCGATCTTGATCTCGGTCTTGTTCGAACGGGGGTCCACCTCGAAGGTGTACTTGCCCTCGTCGAGCAGGCCGTAGCTCTTCTCCGAGACCACGGGGGCGATGAGCACGTCCCGCGGGTCCTTGTTCAGCGTGGTCACTTGCTCTCCTCCGCCTCGAGGGCCGAAGCCTCGGTGGACGTGGCCACGGCCTTCGCGCCCCGCCCGGTCGGCCGCGCGAGGAAGGCCTCGAGCGCACCGCGGGTGAACACGACGTCGTCGGACACGAGCACGTCGTACGTGTTGAGCTGGTCGGCCCAGAGGACGTGCACCTGCTGCGCGTTGCGCAGCGACTTGATGCTGAGCTCGTCGGTGCGCTCCAGGACCACCAGCACGCTGCGGCGGTTGCTCACCGTGGCGAGGATCTCGAGCGCCGTCTTCGTGGACGGGGCACCGTCGGCGCCGAGGAAGCCCTCGACGACGTGCACGCGGCCGGCACGGGCCCGGTCGGACAGGGCACCACGGAGCGCGGCGGCCTTCATCTTCTTGGGCGTCCGCTGGGTGTAGTCGCGCGGGACCGGACCGTGGACGGTGCCACCGCCGGTGAACTGCGGCGCGCGGGTCGAGCCCTGGCGGGCGCGGCCGGTGCCCTTCTGCTTGAAGGGCTTCTTGCCGCCACCGGAGACCTCACCGCGCGTCTTCGCCTTGGCGGTGCCCTGACGGGCGGCAGCCAGCTGCGCGACGACGACCTGGTGGATCAGCGGCACGTTGGTCTGGACGTCGAAGACCTCAGCGGGGAGCTCGGCCGTACCGGCCTTCTCGCCCTTGGCGTCGAGGACGTCGACGGTCAGCGTGGTGGACTCGGTCATCTCACGCCCCCTTCGCGGCCGTGCGGACGAGGACGACGCCGCCCTTGGGGCCGGGAACGGCACCCTTGACGAGCAGGAGACCCCGCTCGGCGTCGACCGCGTGAACAGTCAGGTTCTGGGTGGTCTGCCGCACGTTGCCCATGCGACCGGCCATGCGCAGGCCCTTGAAGACGCGGGACGGAGTGGCCGCCGCGCCGATCGAACCGGGCTTGCGGTGGTTGCGGTGCGAACCGTGCGAGGCGCTCACGCCGGCGAAGCCGTGACGCTTCATGACACCGGCGAAGCCCTTGCCCTTCGTGGTGCCGATGACGTCGACGACCTGGCCCGCTGTGAAGGCCTCCGCGGTCAGCTCCTGACCGAGCGAGTACTCGCCGGCGTCGGTGGTGCGGATCTCCGTCACGTGGCGGCGCGGCGTCACACCGGCCTTCTCGAAGTGGCCCTTGAGGGGCTGCGTGACCTTGCGCGGGTCGATCTGACCGTAGGCGAGCTGGACCGCTGCGTAGCCGTCCTTCTCGCCGGTGCGCACCTGCGTCACGACGTTGGTGCCGACCTCGACGACGGTGACCGGAACGAGGCGCCCGGCCTCGTCCCACACCTGCGTCATGCCGAGCTTGGTGCCCAGCAGCGCCGTGACGGCGCGCTGGTTCTGGGGAAGGGTCGTCATCTCGATCTCCCTCAGAGCTTGATCTCGATGTTCACGTCAGCCGGCAGGTCGAGTCGCATGAGCGAGTCCACCGCCTTCGGCGTGGGGTCGATGATGTCGATCAGGCGCTTGTGCGTGCGCATCTCGAAGTGCTCGCGGCTGTCCTTGTACTTGTGCGGCGACCGGATGACGACGAAAACGTTCTTCTCGGTCGGCAGCGGCACCGGACCAACGACCGTCGCGCCTGCGCGCGTCACCGTGTCGACGATCTTGCGCGCCGAGCTGTCGATGACCTCGTGGTCGTAGGACTTGAGCCGGATGCGGATCTTCTGTCCCGCCATGGCGTCGTCTGACTCTCTCTCTCGAACCGCTGTGGCCGACCCCCGCACTCGGGCGTGTCGCGAATCGCGACGCACCTCCGCGCTGCGCACCGCGAGGTACGAGGTCGTTGGATGCTGTGTGGCACCGCGCCCGGAGGCGCAGCGATCCACTGGCGTCTGTCGTGCTTGGCCGGTTCGCCACCTGCACGCGCACGCGCGTCCAGGTCTCGGCGGTCGCCGGGCAACCGGAACAGTGTGCCAGACGTCGGGGGCCAATACCAAACCGCCTGCCCTTCCCCGGCGCTCGACGCGCCGGGGCGGGCGGGGCGCCGGTCCGGACGGGTCCGGGCCGGCATGGCGCGGCCCGGGCTCAGCGAGCCCGGGCCGCGCAGTGCCTCACTTGAGGATCTTGGTCACTCGACCGGAGCCGACGGTCCGGCCACCCTCACGGATGGCGAAGCCGAGGCCCTCCTCCATGGCGATCGGCTGGATCAGCTCGACCGTCATCTCGGTGTTGTCGCCGGGCATGACCATCTCGGTGCCCTCGGGCAGCGTGATGACGCCGGTGACGTCCGTGGTCCGGAAGTAGAACTGCGGACGGTAGTTCGAGTAGAACGGGTTGTGGCGGCCGCCCTCGTCCTTGGCCAGGACGTAGACCTGGGCCTCGAAGTTGGTGTGCGGGGTGATGGTGCCGGGCTTGGCCACGACCTGGCCGCGCTCGACCTCCTCACGCTTGATGCCACGGAGCAGCAGACCGCAGTTCTCGCCGGCCCACGCCTCGTCCATCTGCTTGTGGAACATCTCGATGCCGGTGACCGTGGTCTTCTGCGGCGCGCGGATGCCGAGGATCTCGACCTCCGAGTTGATCGGGAGCTTGCCCCGGTCGACCTTGCCGGTGACGACGGTGCCGCGGCCGGTGATGGTGAAGACGTCCTCGATCGGCATGAGGAACGGCTTGTCCATGTCGCGGACGGGCTCGGGGATCGACTCGTCGACGGCCTCGAGGAGCTCCTCGACCGACTTCGTCCACTTCGGGTCACCCTCGAGGGCCTTGAGGCCGGACACGCGCACGACCGGCGCGTTGTCGCCGTCGAAGCCCTGCGAGGACAGCAGCTCGCGGACCTCCATCTCGACGAGCTCGAGGATCTCCTCGTCGTCGACCATGTCGGACTTGTTCAGCGCGACCAGCAGGTAGGGGACGCCGACCTGACGGGCGAGCAGGACGTGCTCACGCGTCTGGGCCATCGGGCCGTCGGTGGCGGCGACCACGAGGATCGCACCGTCCATCTGCGCGGCACCGGTGATCATGTTCTTGATGTAGTCGGCGTGACCCGGCGCGTCGACGTGAGCGTAGTGGCGCTTCTCGGTCTGGTACTCGACGTGCGCGATGTTGATCGTGATACCGCGCTGCTTCTCCTCCGGCGCCTTGTCGATCTCGTCGAACGGCGTGAAGGGGTTGATGTCGGGGTACTTGTCGTGCAGCACCTTCGAGATCGCGGCGGTCAGCGTCGTCTTGCCGTGGTCGACGTGACCGATCGTCCCGATGTTCACGTGCGGCTTGGTCCGCTCGAACTTGGCCTTAGCCACGGGTGTCCTCCTCGGACTCGGGTAGTTGTCGCATTCTTGCAGGTGCCGGGTGACCCCTGCGGGGCGTGCGGGTCGCTACAGGTTGAGTGGTGTGACGGTACTGATGGTTCGACCTGTGGGACTACTCGCCCCGGGTCTTCTTGATGATCTCCTCGGCGACGTTCCGAGGAACCTCCGCGTAGCTGTCGAACTGCATCGAGTACACCGCGCGGCCCTGCGTCTTGGAACGCAGGTCACCGACGTACCCGAACATCTCGGAGAGCGGCACGAGGGCACGGATCACCTTCACGCCCGTCGCGTCCTCCATCGACTGGATCATGCCGCGGCGGGAGTTCAGGTCACCGATGACGTCGCCCATGTAGTCCTCGGGCGTACGGACCTCGACCGACATGATCGGCTCGAGAAGCGCGGGGTCCGCCTTGCGGACGGCCTCCTTGAGGACCATGGAGCCGGCGATCTTGAACGCCATCTCGGACGAGTCGACCTCGTGGTACTGACCGTCGAGCAGGGTCGCCTTGATGCCGACGAGCGGGAAGCCGGCGAGCACGCCGAGCTCCATAGCGGACTGGATGCCCGCGTCCACGCTGGGGATGTACTCCCGCGGGATGCGGCCACCGGTCACGGAGTTGACGAACTCGTAGAGCTCGCCCGCCGCGGCCTCCAGCGGCTCGAAGGTCATCTGGACCTTCGCGTACTGGCCCGAGCCACCCGTCTGCTTCTTGTGCGTGTAGTCGATCTTCTCGACCTTGCGCCGGATGGTCTCGCGGTACGCGACCTGAGGCTTGCCGACGTTCGCCTCGACCTTGAACTCGCGCCGCATCCGGTCCACGAGGATGTCGAGGTGGAGCTCGCCCATGCCGCCGATGACGGTCTGGCCGGTCTCCTCGTCGAGCCGCACGCGGAAGGTCGGGTCCTCCTCGGCGAGCTTCTGGATGGCGACCGAGAGCTTCTCCTGGTCGCCCTTCGTCTTCGGCTCGATCGCCACGTCGATGACGGGCTCCGGGAAGGTCATGGACTCCAGCACCACCGCGTTCGTCGGGTCGCACAGGGTGTCACCCGTGGTGACGTCCTTCAGCCCGATGAACGCGTAGATGTGGCCGGCGGTCGCCTCCTCGACGGGGTTCTCCTTGTTGGAGTGCATCTGGAAGAGCTTCCCGATGCGCTCCTTCTTGTTCTTCGTCGAGTTGAGCACCTGCGCGCCCGTGGGGACCCTGCCCGAGTACACGCGGACGTAGGTCAGCTTCCCGAAGAACGGGTGCGCCGCGACCTTGAACGCCAGCGCGGAGAACGGCTCCGTGGCGGAGGCCTCACGCGAGATCGGCTTCTCCGCGTCGTTCATCGCGTGGCCCTCGACGGCCGGCACGTCGACGGGCGACGGCAGGTAGTCGATGACGGCGTCGAGCATGGGCTGGACGCCCTTGTTCTTGAACGCCGAGCCGCACAGGACGGGGTAGGCCTCGCCCGAGATCGTGAGCGTGCGGATGCCGCGCTTGATCTCGTCGACGGTCAGCTCCTCGCCACCGAGGTACTTCTCGAGCAGCTCCTCGTCGGCCTCCGCGACGGCCTCGATGAGCCGGTTGCGGTACTCCTCGGCCTTGTCGACCAGGTCGGCCGGGATCTCCTCGATCGTGTAGTCCTCGCCCTTCTGCACCTCGCCACGCCACGTGAGCGCGCGCCGGTAGATGAGGTCGACGACGCCGATGAACGACGACTCGGAGCCGATCGGGATCTGCAGCGGGAGCGGCTTCGCCTTGAGGCGGTTCACGATCGTGTCGAGCGTGAAGTAGAAGTCCGCGCCGAGCTTGTCCATCTTGTTGACGAAGCAGATGCGGGGGACGTTGTACTTGTCCGCCTGCCGCCACACCGTCTCGGACTGGGGCTCGACGCCCTCCTTGCCGTCGAAGACCGCGACCGCGCCGTCGAGCACGCGCAGGCTCCGCTCCACCTCGACCGTGAAGTCGACGTGGCCCGGGGTGTCGATGATGTTGATCTGGTTGCCCTGCCAGTAGCAGGTCGTCGCGGCGGACGTGATCGTGATGCCGCGCTCCTGCTCCTGCTCCATCCAGTCCATCGTCGACGCACCGTCGTGCGTCTCACCGATCTTGTAGTTGACGCCCGTGTAGAACAGGATGCGCTCGGTCGTCGTCGTCTTGCCGGCATCGATGTGCGCCATGATGCCGATGTTGCGGACCTTCTTGAGGTCGGTGAGCACGTCCAGTGCCACGTGGTAGCCCTTCTGGGTGTCGGGTGGAGCCGGTCAGGATCGCGGCGCCGGGATCACCAGCGGTAGTGCGCGAATGCCCGGTTCGACTCGGCCATCTTGTGCATGTCCTCGCGACGCTTCACAGCGGCACCGAGGCCGTTGCTCGCGTCGAGGAGCTCGTTCATGAGGCGCTCGGTCATGGTCTTCTCGCGACGCGCGCGGGAGAAGTCCACGAGCCAGCGCAGCGCCAGCGTGGTCGCCCGGACGGGACGGACCTCGACGGGCACCTGGTAGGTGGCACCGCCGACGCGGCGGGAGCGGACCTCGAGCGCGGGACGCACGTTGTCGAGCGCGCGCTTGAGGATGACGACGGGGTCGGTGCCGGTCTTCTCGCGGGCGCCCTCGAGAGCGCCGTACACGATCGCCTCGGCGACCGAGCGCTTGCCGTCGAGCAGCACCTTGTTGATGAGCTGCGTGACGAGCGGGGAACCGTAGACCGGGTCGATGATGAGCGGCCGCTTCGGGGCCGGGCCCTTGCGAGGCATCAGCTCTTCTCCTTCTTGGCGCCGTAGCGGCTGCGAGCCTGCTTGCGGTTCTTCACGCCCTGGGTGTCGAGCGCGCCGCGGACGATCTTGTACCGCACGCCGGGAAGGTCCTTCACACGGCCGCCGCGCACGAGCACGATCGAGTGCTCCTGCAGGTTGTGGCCGACGCCGGGGATGTACGCCGTGACCTCGATCTGGCTCGAGAGCTTCACGCGTGCCACCTTGCGCAGCGCGGAGTTCGGCTTCTTCGGGGTCGTGGTGTAGACGCGGGTGCACACACCGCGCCGCTGCGGGCTGCCCTTCAGGGCGGGTGTCTTGGAGGACACCGACTTGGTAGCCCGGCCCTTGCGCACGAGCTGCTGGATCGTGGGCACTACGTCTCGCCTTCTGCTGGTCGTATGGTCGGCCGGGTCCTTGACCCGGTCATGAGGCCCGTCACCGGACCTGGTGCCTTTCGTCCCGCACCGACCCCCGCACCCGGGCGTGTCGTCCCCTCCGGGCGCGGCGCCGACCGCCAGACTGATCTGAACGGTGGGACCGCGCGGTAGGTGGCTCACCACCCGGCGCCTTCGCCGACCCCACCCCGACCGGGGCGGCATCCGACGCGGAGCACGCGCGAGGGCCCGACGGCGCGGGCACAGGGGCTCACGTTACCTGCTCCCCCGAGGGAGCGTCAAAGCGATCCGCCGTGCGCGAGCCCCGTCACGTCCGGGCCCACCAGGGGCAACCGCGCGTCGGGCCGCGGCATTCCCGGCAGGCCCTGGGCGCCTTCCTGGCGGAGACCCGCCGGACACCCGCCGGACGCCCGGCAGACGCCCGGGAGACGAGGAGAGGGGCCCACCGCATGGTGGGCCCCTCCTCGCCGGCGCGCGTCCCGACCAGTCCTCGCAAGGGACGCGTGCCGTGGTCGTCCCGGGCGGGCGGGTATCGGCCCGCCCAGCCCGGGACGCTCGTCAGCGCAGGTCGCCGAAGTCGATCTCGTCGAGCGGGATCGCCTCGCCGGAGCCCATGCCGAGCGGCGGGAAGTCGATCTCGTCGTACCCGAAGCTCGGGTAGAGCTCGGCCTTGGCCTCCTCGGTCGGCTCGACCGCGACGTTGCCGTACCGGGTCAGGCCGGTGCCCGCCGGGATCAGCTTGCCGATGATCACGTTCTCCTTCAGGCCCAGCAGGGGGTCGCTGCGACCGCTCATGGCGGCCTCGGTGAGCACCCGCGTGGTCTCCTGGAAGGAGGCCGCCGACAGCCACGAGTCCGTCGCGAGCGACGCCTTCGTGATACCCATCAGCTCGGGACGACCCGACGCCGGCTGGACGCCCTCGGCGATCGCCGCGCGGTTCGCGTCCTCGAACCGGCCACGCTCGGCCAGCTCGCCCGGCAGCAGGTCCGTGTCACCCGAGTCGAGCACGGTCACGCGACGCAGCATCTGCCGCACGATGACCTCGATGTGCTTGTCGTGGATGTCCACGCCCTGGCTCGAGTAGGCCTCCTGGACCTCGTCCACCAGGTGCTTCTGCGCCGCGCGCGGGCCCAGGATGCGCAGGACCTTCTTCGGGTCCACCTTGCCCTGGACCAGCTGCGTGCCGACCTCGACGTGCTGGCCGTCCGAGACCAGCAGGCGCGAGCGCTTGCTGATCGGGTACGCGATCTCCTCGGAGCCGTCGTCGGGCGTGAGGACGATCCGCCGCGTCCGCTCGGTGTCGTCCACCGCGACCCGGCCGGAGTACTCCGCGATCGGCGCCTCACCCTTGGGGGTACGGGCCTCGAAGAGCTCCTGGACGCGGGGCAGACCCTGCGTGATGTCCTCGGCCGACGCGACACCACCGGTGTGGAAGGTACGCATCGTCAGCTGCGTGCCCGGCTCACCGATCGACTGGGCGGCGATGATGCCGACCGCCTCGCCGATGTCGACGAGCTTGCCGGTGGCCAGCGAGCGGCCGTAGCACTTCGCGCACGTGCCGACGCGCGACTCGCACGTGAGGACCGAGCGGATCTTGACCTCGGTCACCCCGGCGGCCACGACGCGGTCGATGATCACGTCGCCCACGTCCTCGCCGGCCTCGGCGAGCACGGTGCCGTCCGGCCCGACGACGTCCGTCGCCAGGGTCCGCGCGTACACGCTGGTCTCGACGCGGTCGTGCCGACGGACCTTGCCGTCGGGCCCGGTGGTCGCGACGGGCAGCGTGAGGCCGCGCTCGGTCCCGCAGTCGTCCTCGCGCACGATGACGTCCTGCGACACGTCGACGAGACGCCGCGTGAGGTAGCCCGAGTCGGCGGTCCGCAGAGCGGTGTCCGCCAGACCCTTGCGGGCGCCGTGGCTGGCGATGAAGTACTCCAGCACCGACAGGCCCTCGCGGTAGTTCGACTTGATCGGCCGCGGGATGATCTCGCCCTTCGGGTTGGCCACGAGGCCACGCATGCCCGCGATCTGGCGGACCTGCATCCAGTTGCCTCGCGCACCCGAGCTGACCATGCGGAACAGCGGGTTGCCCGTCGGGAAGGACTCCTGCATCGACTTGGCGACGACGTCGGTCGCCTGCGTCCACACCTCGATGAGCTCCTGGCGGCGCTCGTCGTCGGTGATCAGACCCTTGTCGTACTGCGACTGGATCTTCGCCGCACGGCCCTCGTACTCCTCGAGGATCGCGGCCTTCGTGTCCGGCGTCGCGACGTCGCTGATCGAGATGCTCAGGCCCGACAGCGTCGCCCAGTGGAAGCCGCCGTCCTTGAGCGCGTCCAGGCTCGCCGCGACCTCCACCTTCGGGTACCGCTCGGCGAGGTCGTTGACGATCGCGGACAGGCGCTTCTTGTCGACCACCGTGTTGACGTACGGGTAGTCGACGGGGAGCAGCTCGTTGAACAGCGCGCGACCGAGCGTCGTCTCCATGAGGAGGGTGTCGCCGGCCTGGTAGCCCTCGGGGGCCTGGTAGCCCTCGGGCAGCACGACGTCCGACATCCGCAGCGAGATCACGGCGTTGAGGTCCAGGGTGCCCTGGTCGTACGCCATGATCGCCTCGGCGACCGACCCGAACGCGCGGCCGGCGCCGACGGCGTCGTCCTTGTCCGCGGTCAGGTGGTACAGACCGATGATCATGTCCTGCGAGGGCATGGTCACCGGACGGCCGTCCGACGGCTTGAGGATGTTGTTGCTCGAGAGCATGAGGATGCGGGCCTCGGCCTGCGCCTCCGCGCTCAGGGGCAGGTGGACGGCCATCTGGTCGCCGTCGAAGTCCGCGTTGAACGCGGCGCACACGAGCGGGTGCAGGTGGATCGCCTTGCCCTCGACGAGCACGGGCTCGAACGCCTGGATGCCGAGACGGTGCAGCGTCGGTGCACGGTTGAGCAGCACCGGGTGCTCCGAGATGACCTCCTCGAGCACGTCCCACACCTGCGGACGTGCGCGCTCGACCATGCGCTTGGCGCTCTTGATGTTCTGCGCGTGGTTGAGGTCCACCAGCCGCTTCATGACGAACGGCTTGAAGAGCTCGAGCGCCATCTGCTTGGGCAGGCCGCACTGGTGCAGCTTGAGCTCCGGGCCGACGACGATGACCGAGCGGCCCGAGTAGTCCACGCGCTTGCCGAGCAGGTTCTGGCGGAACCGGCCCTGCTTGCCCTTGAGCATGTCGGAGATCGACTTGAGCGGGCGGTTGCCCGGGCCGGTCACCGGACGGCCGCGGCGGCCGTTGTCGAACAGCGCGTCGACGGCCTCCTGGAGCATCCGCTTCTCGTTGTTCACGATGATCTCGGGCGCGCCGAGGTCGAGCAGACGCTTCAGCCGGTTGTTCCGGTTGATGACGCGGCGGTAGAGGTCGTTCAGGTCGCTCGTCGCGAAGCGGCCACCGTCGAGCTGCACCATCGGGCGCAGGTCCGGCGGGATGACCGGGACGGCGTCGAGCACCATCGCCTCGGGGCTGTTGTTCGTCGTCAGGAACGCGTTGACGACCTTGAGCCGCTTGAGGGCGCGCGTCTTCCGCTGGCCCTTGCCGTTCTTGATGATGTCGCGCAGGTTCGCGGCCTCGGCCTCGAGGTCGAAGGACTGCAGCCGCTTCTGGATCGCGGCGGCGCCCATCGAGCCCTTGAAGTAGATGCCGTAGCGGTCGACGAGCTGGCGGTACAGCGCCTCGTCACCCTCGAGGTCGGCGACCTTGAGGTTCACGAAGCGGTCCCAGACCTGCTCGAGGCGCTCGATCTCGGCGTCGGCCCGCTTGCGGATCTGCGCCATCTCACGCTCGGCGGAGTCGCGGACCTTCCGACGGGCGTCGGACTTGGCGCCCTCGGCCTCGAGCTGGGCGAGATCCTCCTCGAGCTTGCGGGCGCGGGCGTCGATGTCGACGTCCCGGCGGCTCGCGATCTCCTTCTTCTCGAGGTCGATCTCGTTGCGCAGGTTCGGCAGGTCCTCGGTCCGGCCGTCCTCGTCGACCTCGGTGATCATGTAGGCCGCGAAGTAGATGACCTTCTCCAGGTCCTTCGGGGCGAGGTCGAGCAGGTAGCCGAGGCGCGAGGGCACGCCCTTGAAGAACCAGATGTGCGTGACGGGCGCGGCGAGCTCGATGTGGCCCATGCGCTCACGGCGCACCTTCGAGCGCGTCACCTCGACGCCGCAGCGCTCGCAGATGATGCCCTTGAAGCGCACGCGCTTGTACTTGCCGCAGTAGCACTCCCAGTCCCGGGTGGGGCCGAAGATCTTCTCGCAGAAGAGGCCGTCCTTCTCCGGCTTGAGCGTGCGGTAGTTGATGGTCTCGGGCTTCTTGACCTCGCCGTGGGACCAGGCGCGGATGTCCTCAGCCGTCGCGAGGCCGATACGCAGCTCGTCGAAGACGTTGACGTCGAGCAAGGTGTCCTACTTCCTTCGAATGGTGTTCACCGGTGGCCGGTGGGCCGGAGGCCGGCTCCTCCCCGCGCGCGCCGGCGGGCGCGGGCGGGGAGAGCCGGCGAGGTCAGATCTCCTCGATGCTCGAGGCGTTCGGACGGCGGGACAGGTCGATGCCGAGCTCCTCGGCCGCCCGGTACACCTCGTCGTCGGACTCCTTCATGTCGATCGCCATGCCGTCGGAGGACAGCACCTCGACGTTCAGGCAGAGCGACTGCATCTCCTTGAGGAGCACCTTGAACGACTCCGGGATTCCCGAGTCGGGGATGTTCTCGCCCTTGACGATGGCCTCGTAGACCTTCACGCGGCCGGGGACGTCGTCGGACTTGATGGTCAGCAGCTCCTGGAGCGTGTAGGCGGCGCCGTACGCCTCGAGCGCCCACACCTCCATCTCGCCGAAGCGCTGGCCGCCGAACTGGGCCTTACCGCCCAGCGGCTGCTGCGTGATCATCGAGTACGGACCCGTCGACCGGGCGTGGATCTTGTCGTCCACCAGGTGGTGCAGCTTCAGGATGTACATGTAGCCGACGGCCACCGCCTCCGGGAACGGCTCGCCGGAGCGGCCGTCGAAGAGCCGGGCCTTGCCGCTGGCGTCGACCATCCGGTCGCCGTCCCGGTTCGGGTTGGTCACCGAGAGCAGGCCGGTGAGGACCGACTCGGGGACGCCGTCGAACACCGGGGTGGCGACGGGGTTGCCGGGCTCGCTGCGGACGGCGGCGACCGGCACCTCGGCGACCCACGCGGGCTTGCCCTCGGCGTCGGCGATGTCCCAGCCCTGCTTCGCGACCCACCCGAGGTGGGTCTCGAGCACCTGGCCGACGTTCATGCGGCCGGGCACGCCGAGCGGGTTGAGGACGACGTCGACGGGCGTGCCGTCGGACAGGAACGGCATGTCCTCGACCGGCAGGATCTTGGAGATGACGCCCTTGTTGCCGTGGCGACCGGCGAGCTTGTCGCCGTCGGTGATCTTGCGGCGCGCGGCGATGTAGACGCGCACCAGCTCGTTCACGCCGGCGGGCAGCTCGTCGCCGTCCTCGCGGTTGAACGTGCGGACCTCGATCACCGTGCCGGACTCACCGTGCGGGACCTTGAGCGACGTGTCGCGGACCTCGCGGGCCTTCTCGCCGAAGATCGCGCGGAGCAGGCGCTCCTCCGGGGTCAGCTCGGTCTCACCCTTGGGGGTGACCTTGCCGACGAGGATGTCGCCCGCCGAGACCTCGGCGCCGATGCGGATGATGCCGCGCTCGTCCAGGTCCGCCAGGACCTCCTCGGAGACGTTCGGGATGTCCCGCGTGATCTCCTCGGGGCCGAGCTTGGTGTCGCGGGCGTCGACCTCGTGCTCCTCGATGTGGATCGAGGAGAGGACGTCGTCCTGCACCAGGCGCTGGCTCAGGATGATCGCGTCCTCGTAGTTGTGGCCCTCCCACGACATGAACGCGACCAGCAGGTTGCGGCCGAGCGCGAGCTCGCCGTCGTCGGTCGCCGGGCCGTCCGCGAGGACGGAGCCGACCTCGACGCGGTCACCCTCGTCGGCCAGCACGCGCTGGTTGTACGAGGTGCCCTGGTTCGAGCGGCGGAACTTGGCGACCCGGTAGGTCGTCGTCGTGCCGTCGTCGTTGGCGACGGTCACCAGGTCCGCGGAGACCTCGGTGACGACACCCGGCTTGGTGGCCACGACCACGTCACCGGCGTCGACGGCGGCACGCCGCTCCATGCCGGTGCCGACGAGCGGCGCCTCGGCCCGGACCAGCGGCACGGCCTGACGCTGCATGTTCGCGCCCATGAGCGCGCGGTTCGCGTCGTCGTGCTCGAGGAACGGGATCATCGCGGTGCCGACCGAGACCATCTGCCGCGGCGAGACGTCCATGTAGTCGACCTGGTCGCCAGGGACGAGCTCGATCTCCCCGCCCTTGGTGCGCACGAGCACGCGGTCCTCGGCGAAGTGACCCTTCTCGGTGAGCGGGGCGTTCGCCTGGGCGATGACGTAGTTGTCCTCGTCGTCGGCGGTCAGGTAGTTGACCTCGTCCGTGACGCGGCCCTTGACGACCTTGCGGTACGGGGTCTCGACGAAGCCGAACGGGTTGATGCGGCCGTAGCTCGCGAGCGAGCCGATGAGGCCGATGTTCGGGCCTTCCGGCGTCTCGATCGGGCACATGCGGCCGTAGTGGGAGGTGTGCACGTCGCGCACCTCCATGCCCGCGCGGTCGCGGGACAGGCCGCCCGGGCCCAGCGCCGACAGGCGGCGCTTGTGGGTCAGGCCCGCGAGCGGGTTGTTCTGGTCCATGAACTGGCTGAGCTGGGAGGTCCCGAAGAACTCCTTGATGCTCGCCACGACGGGCCGGATGTTGATCAGGGTCTGCGGCGTGATCGCCTCGACGTCCTGGGTGGTCATGCGCTCGCGCACGACGCGCTCCATCCGGGACAGGCCCGTGCGGACCTGGTTCTGGATGAGCTCGCCGACGGCGCGGATGCGGCGGTTGCCGAAGTGGTCGATGTCGTCGGTCTCGACGCGGACGTCGACCGGCTCGCCGTTGCGCGTGCCCGGGAGCACCGTGATCTCGGCGTGCAGGGCCGCGAGGTAGCGAATGGTCGCCACGACGTCGGCGCGCGTGAGCACCGAGTCGGTCAGCGGCGCGTCCAGGCCGAGCTTCTTGTTCACCTTGTAGCGGCCGACCTTCGCCAGGTCGTAGCGCTTGGGGTTGAAGTAGAAGTTCTCGAGCAGCGCACGGCCGGCCTCGATGGTCGGCGGCTCGCCCGGGCGGATCTTGCGGTAGATGTCGAGCAGCGCCTCGTCCTCGGTGTGGACGTGGTCCTTCTCGAGCGTCTCGAGCACGGCCGGGAAGTCGGCGAAGTCCTCGCGGATCTCCGACTCGGTCATGCCGAGCGCCTTGAGGAAGACGGTCACCGACTGCTTGCGCTTGCGGTCGACACGGACGCCGACGGCGTCGCGCTTGTCGATCTCGAACTCCAGCCAGGCGCCGCGGCTCGGGATGATCTTCGCCGTGAAGACGTCCTTGTCGGAGGTCTTGTCGGCGGTCCGCTCGAAGTAGACGCCCGGGGAGCGCACGAGCTGGCTGACGACGACGCGCTCGGTGCCGTTGATGATGAAGGTGCCGTGCTCGGTCATCAGCGGGAACTCGCCCATGAAGACCGTCTGGCTCTTGATCTCACCCGTCGTGTAGTTCACGAACTCCGCGGTGACGAACAGCGGCGCCGCGTAGGTGAAGTCCTTCTCCTTGCACTCGTCCGGCGTGTACTTCGGCGGCTCGAACCGGTGGTCCCGGAAGGAGAGGGACATCGAGCCGCCGAAGTCCTCGATCGGGGAGATCTCCTCGAAGATCTCCTCCAGACCGGAGGCGGTGGGGACGTCGTTGCGGCCGGCCTCGACAGCGGCCGCGACGCGGTCCTGCCAGGCCTGGTTGCCGAGGAGCCAGTCGAAGCTCTCCGTCTGGAGGCCGAGGAGGTCAGGGACCTCGAGGGGCTCGTGGATCTTGGCAAAGGAGATGCGGCGAGATGCTGTGCGGTTCGCGATGGCTTCGGCGGTCGGAGCAGACGGGGTGCGCGAGGCAGCCAAGAGGGGTCCTTCCCTGCGGATCGTGTGCACGCGCGCAGCGTTGTGGCCTACCCTGCTCATCTGCCTCGCGGAGACCGATGGTCGTCACGAGCCCATGACGATCGGTTCGAGACCCGGGCAGCGCTCGGGACCGAGGGGCGGATGAGGGGTACGGGCACAAGCCAGCGCAAAGCGCTAGCGTACTCACCTTGGCCACCCCTGTCCAACGAGCAGCAGGTGACCAGGGCGCGTCGCCTTGACGGACGCCGTCGGGCGTCGCACTATCCCCGCCCGACGACACCCGAGGGCCCGCCCCCTCACGGGGACGGGCCCTCGGCGCGCGGCCGGAGCCGCGGGGTCGTGCTGGGTCAGGCAGACGTCACTTGAGGGTGACGGTGGCGCCGGCGCCCTCGAGCTGCGCCTTGGCCTTGTCGGCCGTCTCCTTGTTGACGCCCTCGAGGACGGGCTTCGGGGCGCCGTCGACCAGGTCCTTGGCCTCCTTGAGGCCGAGGCTGGTGAGGGCGCGCACCTCCTTGATGACCTGGATCTTCTTGTCGCCGGCGGCCTCGAGGACGACGTCGAACTCCGTCTTCTCCTCGACCTCCTCAGCGGCGGCGGCCGGGCCGGCCGCAGCGGCCACGGCCGCGACGGGGGCGGCGGCGGTGACCTCGAAGACCTCCTCGAACTTCTTCACGAAGTCCGAGAGCTCGATGAGGGTGAGCTCCTTGAAAGCGTCGATCAGCTCGTCGATGGTGAGCTTCGCCATGATGGCGGTCCTTTCGGTTGCCCTGCACGGACGGCAGGTGTCGGTGGTTGCAGACGCAGAGGGCCGTCAGGCCGCCTGCTCGGTGGCCCGCTTCTCGCGCAGGGCGTCGATGGTGCGAACGGCCTCGCCGGTCTTCGCGGTGAACATGTAGGCGGCCTGGAACAGCTTCGCCTTCATGGCGCCGGCCGCCTTGGCCAGCAGGACCTCACGCGACTCGAGGTCGGCGAGGGTCGTGATGTCAGCCGCGGTGGCGAGCCGGCCGTCGAGGACGCCGCCCTTCACCACGAGCTGGGGGTTGGCCTTGGCGAAGTCACGCAGGCCCTTCGCCACCGCCACCGGGTCACCGGTGACGAAGGCGATCGCGGACGGGCCGGCGAGCTGGGCGTCGAAGCCCTCGACACCAGCCTCGCGGGCCGCGATGGCGGACAGCGTGTTCTTCACCACGGCGTAGGTGGCGTCGCCGCCGAGGGCGCGTCGCAGCGCCTTCAGCTGGGCGACGCTCAGTCCGCGGTACTCGGTGAGCACCACCGCGTTCGCGGTACGGAACCGCTCGGTGAGCTCGGCGACCGCGGCTGCCTTGTCAGGCCTCGCCATGTCGATCCTTCCGGTAATGGTGCCGCTGGGCGTCCTACCGGGTCCTGACACGACGAGAGCCCCGGCGCAGGCACGGGGCTCGGTGGGCCCGACGTCGTCGGGCACCTGTGAACTCTCGCCTGCGCGGGCCTCCGCCGGAGCGGGACTTCGGTCGCTCCCCGGAGGGAACGGACGACCTGCGGTCTTGGGCGTCGTCCAGGCTACGCGACGTCGGGGCACTCCCCCAAATCCGCGCGCCAACCGCACGCCGCGACCCCGCGCGGCCGACACGGCCGACACGAGTGGAGCGCACCGGCCACGAGTGGAGCGCACCGGCCACGAGTGGAGCGCACCGGCCACGAGTGGAGCGCACCGGCCACGAGTGGAGCGTTCCCGACCCGACACGCCGGCGTGTCGGTCGGGAACGCTCCACATCGGTCGGGAGCGCTCCACACGGTCGTGTAGGGCGGGCGTGGTGCGGATGCGCGGAGGCCCGGACCGACGTGCGGTCCGGGCCTCCGGTGCGTTCAGGGCAGAGGCGTCGTCAGGCGACGTCCTCCTCGGCCATGAGGTTGCGGGTGCGGTTCGCGTCGAGCGGGACGCTCGGGCCCATGGTCGAGGTCACGAAGGCCTTGAGCACGTACCGGCCCTTCGACGCGGCCGGCTTGAGCCGGAGCACCTCCTCCAGGGCGGCGGCGTAGTTCTCGACCAGCGCCTGGTCGTCGAACGAGGCCTTGCCGATGATGAAGTGGAGGTTCGCGTGCTTGTCGACGCGGAACTCGATCTTGCCGCCCTTGATGTCGGTCACGGCCTTGGCGACGTCCATGGTGACGGTGCCGGTCTTCGGGTTCGGCATGAGGCCGCGCGGGCCCAGGACCTTGCCCAGGCGACCGACCTTGCCCATGAGATCCGGCGTCGCGACGGCGGCGTCGAAGTCGGTGTAGCCCGCGGCGACCTTCTCGATCAGCTCGTCGCCGCCCACCTCGTCGGCGCCCGCGGCGATGGCCTGCTCGGCCCGCTCGCCGACGGCGAAGACGAGCACGCGCGCCGTCTTGCCGGTGCCGTGCGGGAGGTTGACCGTGCCACGGACCATCTGGTCCGCCTTGCGCGGGTCGACACCGAGGCGGAAGGCCACCTCGATCGTCGCGTCGTACTTGGTCACCGACGTCGACTTCGCGAGCCGGATCGCCTCGAGGGGCGCGTAGACGCGCGTGCGGTCGATCTTCTCCGCGGCGGCGCGGTACGCCTTGCTGCGCTGTGCCATCTGCTCTTCTCCTTGTTCTCAGCAGTCGTGGTCCGGGCCAGCGCCTGGCCCTGCCACTGTGGTCGTCCCGGGCCGAGGTCCTCGGCCCGGGACGGTGCGGGCCTCAGCCCTGGACGGTGATGCCCATCGAGCGGGCCGTGCCCGCCACGATCTTCATCGCGGCCTCGATGTCGTTGGCGTTGAGGTCCTCGAGCTTCGTCTGGGCGATCTCGCGCACCTGGTCCTGCGTCAGCGACGCGACCTTGGTGGTGTGCGGGGTCGGCGAGCCCTTCGCCACGCCGGCCGCCTTCTTGATGAGCTCCGCCGCCGGCGGGGTCTTCGTGATGAAGGTGAACGAGCGGTCCTCGTAGACCGTGATCTCGACCGGGATGACGTTGCCGCGCTGCGACTCGGTCGCCGCGTTGTAGGCCTTGCAGAACTCCATGATGTTCACGCCGTGCTGACCGAGCGCGGGGCCGATCGGCGGGGCGGGCGTCGCCGCACCGGCGTTGATCTGGAGCTTGATCAGGCCGGCGACCTTCTTCTTCGGGGGCATGATGCCTTCCGTTCCTTCTCTGGGCCGACGCCGTGGGCGATGACCCGGTTGCAGTGCCCGACCGCGGTCGCGGACGGGCGGGACGTCGTCGTCAGATCTTGGCGACCTGGTTGAACGACAGCTCGACCGGGGTCTCCCGGCCGAAGATCGAGACGAGCACCTTGAGCTTCTGCGCCTCGGCGTTGATCTCGGAGATCGTCGCGGGCAGCGTGTCGAAGGGGCCGTCGGTGACGGTGACGGACTCGCCGACGGTGAAGTCGACGTCGATCGTCTGCGCGGCGGCGGCCTTCTGCGGCGCGGCCGCCGGCGCCAGGGTCGGCGCGAGCATCGAGAAGACCTCGTCGAGCGTCAGCGGCACCGGCTGGTGCGTGTGCCCGACGAAGCCGGTCACGCCGGGCGTGTGCCGGACGGCGCCCCACGACTCGTCGGTCAGGTCCATCCGGACGAGGACGTAGCCCGGGATCCGCACCCGGCGCACGACCTTGCGCTGGGCGTTCTTGATCTCGACGACCTCTTCCATGGGCACCTCGACCTGGAAGATGTAGTCCTCCATGTTGAGGCTCTGGATGCGGTTCTCCAGGTTCGCCTTCACGCGGTTCTCGTAGCCCGCGTAGGAGTGGATGACGTACCAGTCACCCGGGAGGCGACGCAGCTTCCCCTTGAACTCGGCGACCGGGTCCAGGATCTCGTCGGAGTCGTCCTCGGCGGCGAGCGGGGCGGCCTCGGGCTCGTCCGCGGCCTCGACCTCGTCGTCCGCCACCTCGGTGGCCTCGTCCTCGACGTCCGCGGCCTCGGCGGGCAGCGTCTCGTCGGGCAGCGTCTCGTCGGTGCCGTCCTCGGACAGCGTGGGGTCCTGCTCGAGCGGCTCCAGCGACTCCTGGGACACGAGGTGAACCTGCTTTCTGTCTGCTTGTCTGCGGTGCTCTTGCGGTGGGTACGGGGTCCGCCCGGGTCCGGCTCGCGCTCGCGGTGGCGCCCGAGGGCCGAGCCGGTGGCGTCAGCCTCCGAAGACCACCTGCGTGAGCGAGCCGACACCGAGGTCGACGAGGGTCACGAACGCCATCACGGCGGCCACGAACACGAGCACGGCCGTCGCGTAGCCGATCAGGTCGTTCCGGCTCGGCCGGACGACCTTCTTCAGCTCGGCGACCACCTGGCGCACGAACCGGGCGAGGCGAGCGAAGACACCGAGCTCCGCGGTGCCCTTCTTCCCGCCGGGGCGTGGCGCAGGGCGCCGGGTGCTGTCGGCGCCCTGGGCGCCTGCCCGAGCGGAATCGCTCACGTCTCGTTCCCAACGTCGAAGTGTTCGCCCGTACGGGTTCGCCGGTGCGAAGCCCCGTCCGGTGGACGGATGCTCAACGCAGGGCAGGAGGGACTCGAACCCACAACCGCCGGTTTTGGAGACCGGTGCGCTGCCAATTGCGCCACTGCCCTTCACAGCAGCCCGCCCCCGTCCCGACGTCCCTGGCGGGCGCGCCGAAGCATGGCGGACGGACCACCAGCGGTCGAGTGTACGGGGTTCGGGGCCGTGCGGTCGAACGGGCCCGCGACCGCCGCGTCCGGGCGCCCAGCACGCCCGGTGCCCACGATGAGAACTCCCTCGGCACAGCGCGGCCACTCTGCGAGGATTGCCGCGTGAGCCAGCCCACCGCCGCCAGCGCCCCGGCCCCCGTCCACCCCCGCATCTCGCCGCGCATCGCGCAGATCGCGGAGTCGGCCACCCTGGCCGTCGACAGCAAGGCCAAGGAGCTGAAGGCCGCCGGCCGGCCCGTCATCGGGTTCGGCGCGGGCGAGCCGGACTTCCCGACGCCGCAGTACATCGTCGACGCCGCGATCGCCGCGTGCTCCGACCCGGCGAACCACCGGTACACGCCCGCGGCCGGCCTGCCCGCGCTGCGCGAGGCGATCGCCGCGAAGACCCTGCGCGACTCGGGCTACCAGGTCTCCCCCGCCCAGGTGCTGGTGACCAACGGCGGCAAGCAGGCCGTCTACGAGGCGTTCGCGACCGTCGTCGGCGAGGGCGACGAGGTGCTGCTGCCCGCGCCGTACTGGACCACCTACCCCGAGTGCATCCGCCTCGCCGGCGGTGTGCCCGTCGAGGTGTTCGCGGGCGCCGACCAGGGCTACCTGGTCACGGTCGAGCAGCTCGAGGCCGCGCGGACCGAGCGCACCAAGGCGCTGCTGTTCTGCTCCCCGTCGAACCCGACGGGCGCCGTCTACTCGCGCGAGCAGACCGAGGCCATCGGCCGCTGGGCGCTCGAGCACGGCATCTGGGTGATCACCGACGAGATCTACGAGCACCTCACCTACGACGGCGTGGCCGCCACGCACGTCGTCGAGGTCGTGCCCGAGCTGGCCGACACCTGCGTCGTCCTCAACGGCGTGGCGAAGACCTACGCGATGACCGGCTGGCGCGTGGGATGGCTGATCGGGCCGGCCGACGTCGTCAAGGCCGCCACGAACCTCCAGTCGCACCTGTCCTCGAACGTGGCCAACGTCTCCCAGCGCGCCGCGCTCGCGGCGGTGACCGGCGACCTGACCGCCGCGGCCGAGATGCGCGAGGCCTTCGACCGGCGCCGGCGCACGATCGTCGCGATGCTCAACGAGATCGAGGGCGTCGTCTGCCCGACGCCGCAGGGCGCGTTCTACGTGTACCCGAGCGTCGAGGGGATCCTCGGCAAGACGATCCGCGGTCGCACGCCGACGACGTCGGCCGAGCTCGCGGCACTCATCCTCGAGGAGGCGGAGGTCGCCGTCGTGCCGGGTGAGGCGTTCGGGCCGAGCGGCTACCTGCGGCTGTCGTACGCGATGGGCGATGCGGACATCGTCGAGGGCGTGGGGCGCATCCAGCGGCTGCTGGCCGAGGCGCGCTAGCGATCGGTCGACGTCGGGGTCCACCGGTCGGTGGACCCCGGATCCCGACGGGCGGTGCTGTCGGCGGGGCGCTCGCGCCGACCAGGCTGGAGCCATGACCAGCCACCTCCTCGAGCCCGCAGCGCCTGCCATCAACGTCCGGGACCTGCACAAGCGCTACGGCGACAAGCACGCCGTGAACGGCCTCGACCTCGTCGTCGAGCGCGGCGAGATCTTCGCGGTCCTGGGCCCGAACGGCGCCGGCAAGACCACGACCATCGAGATCCTCGAGGGCTTCCGCCGTCGCGACAGCGGCCTGGTGCAGGTGCTCGGCGAGGACCCCGGCGACGCGGGCCGCGCCTGGCGCAACCGCATCGGCATCGTGCTGCAGACCGCGAACGACCAGGCCGAGCTCACGGTCGCGGAGCTCGTCCGGCACTTCGCCCGCTACTACCCCGACCCGCGGGACCCCGACGAGCTGATCGCCGCCGTCGGGCTCACCGAGAAGGCCGGGACGCGGACGCGCCAGCTCTCCGGCGGCCAGCGCCGGCGGCTCGACGTGGCACTCGGCATCGTCGGGCGGCCCGAGCTGCTGTTCCTCGACGAGCCGACCACCGGGTTCGACCCGGAGGCCCGGCGCTCGTTCTGGGACCTCGTCTCCGGCCTGCGCGACGGCGGCACCACGATCCTGCTGACCACCCACTACATGGAGGAGGCCGAGCAGCTCGCCGACCGGTGCGCCGTCGTCAAGGACGGCCGGGTCGTCGCGCTCGACGCCCCCGCCCGCCTCGGCGACCGGGTCGCGCGCCGCGCCGTCGTGCGCTGGCTGGAGGACGGCGTCGTGCGCGAGCACGCGACCGACACCCCGACGGCCGTCGTCGGCTCGCTCGCGGCGCGCTTCGCGCCGCAGGAGGTGCCCGGGCTGCAGGTGCTGCGCCCGACCCTCGAGGAGGTCTACCTCAGCCTCATCACCGACCACGCCGACGCCGCCGAGGACGCGGCCGACGACGCGGCCCTCGCCGCCGTCCCCGAGCGCACCCCCGCCGTCGCCCTCGCCGGGGCGTCCGTCACCATGAAGGAGCAGGTCCGATGACCGCCGTCGCCGACCCCACCACCGACCTCCGCGGCCCCCGGGCCGTCCGGCTGCCGTCGGCCGTGTCCGTCGCCCTCGCGCGCACGTCCGTGGAGCTGAAGCAGTTCTTCCGCGAGCGCGACGCCGTGATCTTCATCTTCGCCTACCCGATCATCATGCTGGCGATCTTCGCCACGGTCTTCGGGGACACCCCGATCGAGTTCGGTCCCGGCGACGAGGTCACCTTCGCGACCTACTTCCTGCCCGGGATGATCGCGACGGGCCTGCTGCTGTCCACGTTCCAGAACCTCGCCATCGGCATCGCGGAGGAGCGGGACAACGGCGCCCTGAAGCGCCTGCGGGGCACGCCCATGCCCGCGTCGGCGTACTTCCTCGGCAAGATCGGCTCGGTGCTCACGACCAGCCTCGTGCAGGTCGGCCTGCTGCTCGTGGTGGCCGCCACGATGTTCGACGTCGAGCTGCCGACGGACCCGGGCCGCTGGTGGACGTTCGCCTGGGTGCTCGTGCTCGGCACGGCGTCCGGCGCGATCTGCGGCGTCGCGTTCTCCTCGATCCCGCGCTCGGCGCGGTCCGCGAGCGCCGTCGTGACGCCCGTCGTGCTCGTGCTGCAGTTCGTCTCGGGGGTGTTCTTCCAGTACGACTCCCTGCCCGGCTGGATGCAGGACCTCGCCGCCGCCTTCCCCCTGAAGTGGCTCGCGCAGGGCATGCGGTCGGTGTTCCTGCCCGAGGGCGCCACGGCGATCGAGCCCACCGGCTCGTGGGAGCACGGGCGCACCGCGATCGTCCTGGGCGCCTACCTGGTGGTCGGCCTCGTCGTCGCGCTGCGCACCTTCCGCTGGCGCCGGCGCGACGACGGCTGACCATGATGACGCCCGGCCCCAGCGTCGGGGACGATGCGGCCATGGACCGCACGCTCCACACCTATCCGCCGCCCGGCCCGGCCACGACCCCGGTCCCGGGCGGGCCGGACTGGCGCAGCGACCGCGCAGCCTTCTGGGCACGGTCGCTGCGCGGCTGGGACGTCGCCTTCTACGCGCTGTGGGCGCTCGGCGTCGCGTCGTACCTGTTCGAGCGCCCGGAGGCGGGCCTCGGCCTGGGCATCGCGCTGGCGACGTTCGCGACCCTGCTCGTGGCGTACGTCGTCGTCGGGCGGCGGGCCGCGACGACCGGGAGCCGCCCGCTCGCCATGACCTACGTGGTCGTCATGATCGTGTGCGTGGGCGCCGTGGTCTCGGCGACGGAGACCGGCAGCCTGCTGCTCTTCATCGCGTACAGCCAGGTCTGGTACTTCGCGGAGACCCGCCGCCAGGGCGTGGTGCTCACGGTCCTCCTCACCGCCGTGGTGTTCGGGACCATCGCGGCCCAGTCGCCGTTCGACGACCTCTCCGACGCCGCGCCGCTCATCACGCAGGCGGGCATCGCGATCGCGTTCTCGGTGCTGCTGGGCCTGTGGGTGACCCAGGTCGCCGAGCAGAGCGAGGACAGGGCCGAGCTGCTCGCCCGGCTCGAGGAGGCGCAGGCGGAGGCCGCGGCCTCCCACCACGCCGCGGGCGTGCTGGCCGAGCGCGAGCGCATGGCCCAGGAGATCCACGACACGCTCGCCCAGGGCTTCACCAGCGTCGTCATGCTCGCCCAGACGGCCGCCGCGGACCTGCGTCGCGAGCGGCCCGACGACGCCGCGGCCCGCCTGGCGCTCATCGAGCGGACCGCGCGCGAGAACCTCGCGGAGGCGCGCGCGCTCGTCGCGGCGGCTGCACCGGTCGGCCTGGCCGAGTCCACGCTCACGGAGGCGCTCGAGCGCCTCGCGACCCGGTTCGGCGAGGAGACCGGCGTCGAGGTGCGGGTGGTGGCCGACCACGCCGCCCTCGCGGACCTCAGCCGCGAGCGCGAGGTCATCCTGCTGCGCGCCGCGCAGGAGGCCCTGTCGAACGTCCGGCGGCACGCAGGCGCCACCAGGGTCAGCCTGGTGCTCGGCGCGGCTCCCGACGGCGGCGTCAGCCTCGAGGTCGCCGACGACGGGCGCGGGATGGCGCCCGCAGCCGTGGAAGGCTTCGGGTTGCGCGGCATGCGCGAGCGGGTCACCACCGGGGGCGGCGCGCTCGCGGTGACGAGCGACGTCGGGCTCGGCACACGCGTCCAGGTGACCATGCCGGTGGGGGCCGAGGAGGCTGAGCCCGAGCCCGGCGAGGGCGACGACGCTCCCGCCGCCGGGGGCACGGAGGAGGTTCGGTGAGCGTTCGGGTGCTGGTGGTCGACGACCACCCGGTGGTGCGCGCCGGCATCGTCGGCCTGCTGGCGGGCGAGGCCGATCTCGACGTCGTCGGCGAGGCCGGTGACGGCGAGCAGGCGTGCGCGAGGGCGGCCGAGCTGACGCCGGACGTCGTGCTCATGGACCTGCGCATGCCGGTGCTCGACGGCGCGGCCGCGACCGCGCGGATCCTCGCCGAGGTGCCCACGGCGCGCGTCGTCGTCCTGACCACGTACGAGACGGATGCCGACATCCTGCGGGCCGTCGAGGCGGGCGCGACCGGCTACCTGCTCAAGGACACGCCTCGCGACGACCTCGTCGCCGCCGTGCGCGCCGTCGCGAGCGGTGAGACGGTGCTCGCGCCGTCGGTGGCCCGGCGGCTGGTGCGCGGGGTGCGCACGGCGGGCGAGCGCCTCACGCAACGCGAGCTCGACGTGCTCCGCGCGGTGGCGCGCGGGGGCAGCAACGTGCAGATCGGCGCGGAGCTGTTCATCAGCGAGGCGACGGTGAAGACGCACCTGCTGCGCATCTTCACCAAGTTCGGGGTGGACGACCGGACGCGCGCGGTGACCGTGGCGCTCGAGCGGGGCATCCTCACGACGCCGTGACCCGGCCGGTCAGCGGCCCCAGCCACCGTCCCAGCCACCCCAGCCGCCGTCCCAGCCGCCGTCCGGGCCGCTGCGACCGCCGTCGCGGCCGTCGCGATCTCGGTCCCGGTCGCGGTCCCGGTCGCCGTGGTGGTGACCGTCGTGGTCGGCGTCGGGGGCGGGCGGGGGCGGCGGTGCCGGAGCGGGCGGCGGCGGCGGCGCAGGCGCCGGAGACGGCGCCTGGGCCGGCGCGGGCGCTGCAGGCGCCGCTTGTGCCGCAGCCTCCTGCGCTGCGGCCTGCTCGGCAGCTGCCCGCGCCTCCGCCGCGCGCTCGGCGGCGACCCGGGCCGCCTCCTCCGCGGCGGCCTGCTCGGCCGCGACCCGCGCAGCCTCCGCCGCGGCCGCCTGCTCCGCGGCGATGCGCCGGCTCTCGCCGACCAGGTCCGCGCCCGCGGCCAGTCGCTCGGTCAGGGCCTCGCGGGCCTGCGTGTGCGCGGTCAGCTCTGCGGTGCGTTGGCCCGAGAGCACCGTGTCCGGGCCGCCGACGCCCGCCGCGCCGCTGATGAGCACCGCGGCGCTCCCGACGGCGACCGTGGCCGCGAGACCGGTGGCAAGCCTGAGTCGTCGATCCATGGTGTCCCCCTCACGGGCGCCCTCGCGGGCGCGCCATCGACCCACCCATGATGTGGGCGCCCGGCGGAGGCCGCCACCCGAACGGCCTCACGGCGCGACGGCCCCGCGGTGGGAGCCGGCCCGCGACGCTGGCAGACTCCTCGGGTGCGCGACCTTGCCCTCCTGCCCAAGGCGCACCTGCACCTGCACTTCACGGGCTCGATGCGGCCGGCGACCCTCGCGGCGCTGGCCAGCGCGCAGGGCGTCCGCCTGCCGCACGCGCTGCTCGACGCCGACCCGCTGCTCCTGCCGCCGGGCGACCGCGGCTGGTTCCGCTTCCAGCGCCTGTACGACTCGGCGCGCGCCTGCGTGCGGTCGGAGGCGGCGATGCGGCGGATCGTCGCCGAGGCCGCCGCGGACGACGCCGCGGAGGGCTCCGGGCGGCTCGAGATCCAGGTGGACCCGACGTCGTACGCGCCGTTCGTCGGCGGGCTCACGCCGGCGCTGGAGATCGTCCTCGACGAGGCGCGCCTGGCGAGCGCGCGCACAGGCGTCGAGGTCGGCGTCGTCGTGGCGGCGTCGCGGCTGCGGCACCCGCTCGAGGCACGGACCCTCGCCCGGCTGGCCGCGCACTACGCGGGCGACGGCCCGGGCGAGGTGGTCGGCTTCGGCCTGAGCAACGACGAGCGTCGCGGCGAGACCGACGAGTTCGCGCCGGCGTTCGCCCTGGCCCGACGCGCGGGCCTGGCGTCCGTGCCGCACGGCGGCGAGCTGCTGGGCCCGGACCACGTCGCCGAGATCCTCGCGCACCTGGCGCCGGACCGGCTGGGCCACGGCGTCCGCGCCGCCGAGGACCGCCGCGTGCTGGACGTGATCGTGGCCCAAGGGGTCGCGCTCGAGCTGTGCCCGGCGTCGAACGTGTCGCTGGGGGTGTTCGCCGAGCCCGGCCAGGTTCCGCTCGGCACGCTGCTCGAGGCGGGCGCCACCATCGCCCTGGGCGCGGACGACCCGCTGCTGTTCCGGTCGCGGCTGGTCGCGCAGTACGAGGTCGCCCGGCACGTGCACGGGGTCGACGACCCCGGGCTCGCAGCGATGGCGCGCTCGTCCATCCGGGCGTCGCGCGCGCCGGAGTCGACCAAGACCCGGCTGCTCGCGGGCGTCGACGCCTGGCTCGCCGGGCCCGCTTGACGCGGGCCCTCCGTCACGCCATTGTTGCAATGTCCTAGTACATTGCGTGATTCGAGGTGCTCAGTGTTCGGCGGCGTGATCGTCATCGTGGCCCTGGGGGGCCTGCTCCTCGTCGTCGTCGCCCTCGGGCTCGCCGCCGCCCTGAGCCGACAGCCGGTGCCGCCGCCCTCGGAGGCAGCTGAGGCGGCCCGGCGCCACGGAGTGCTCGTCTCGATCGCGGCGTGGGCGCTGCCGTCGATCGTCGGCCCGCTCCTGCTCCTCCAGCTGTCCGACCTGTACCTCCGATGGGGCGGCACCGGTGGCCCGGCGACCTGGAACGCGCTCCTCGTCGGCCTCTACCCCGCGCTCTTCGGACTCGGCTACCTCGGCGTGCACGCCATCGGGGAGCGCACGTGGCCCCGACCGGCCGGACCCGTGCGCCGGGCCGCGCTCGTGCACCGTCGGGTCTCCGACGTCGCGCCCCGCTGGCTACGCCGCACCGTCAACGGCCTCGCCGTGGCGACCGTCGTCGTGCTGGTCGTGTGCGGCGCGACGGGGGCCGACGACGGCCGCAGCATCACGACCTCGGCCTTCTCGGGGGACGCGTTCACCACGCGCAGCGCCAGCCCCTACCCCGGGTGGCACTTCGCTCTGCCACTGCTCGTCGCCGTCGTCCTCGTCGCGCTGGCCGCGGAGGGTGTGCTGCGGCTCGTCGCCCGCCGCCCCGCGATCGTCGACGCCGATCCGACCTACGACGCGGCCTCGCGCCGGCTGTCCGCGCACCGCGCGCTGCGCGGCGCCGTGCTCGTGATCGGCTGCTCCCTGGCGGGCGTCCTCGTCGTGGCCGGAACGGCGCTCCAGGGCGTCGAGCTCCGGCCGCTCGGGCTCGCCGCGGCGGTCCTGGGCGTCGTCGTCGGGCTGGGCTCGATCGTGGTCGCGGCGATCCCCGGCCGGGCAGCGGTCGCAGCGCCCGCCGCGGCGCGCGGCCCCGCGACCAGCCCGGCGAGCAGGAGCGCCGCAGCGTGACGTCGGCACCCGCGATCGAGGTCGACCTCGGCTCGAGCATCCCGCCGTACGAGCAGATCCGGCTCCAGGTCGTCGCGCACGTGTCCGCGGGGCACCTGCGCGCGGGCGACCGCCTGCCGACGATCCGCGCGCTCGCCGCCGACCTGGGCGTCGCCACGGGCACCGTGGCCCGGGCGTTCCGGGAGCTGGAGCAGTCCGGCGTCGTCGTCACGCGGCGCCGCACGGGGACCGTCGTGGCCGACGGCACGCCCGCACCCGACACCGCGGTGCAGGACGCCGCGGCCCGGTTCGTCGCCGTCGCCCGCGCAGCCGGCCTCGACGACGACGAGGCGCTCGCCGCCGTCCGGGGGGCGCTCCTGGGGACCCGGGAGGCCTAGAGGCGGACGCCCACCAGCACCGGCTCGGGCTCGAGCGTGACGCCGAACTGGTCACGGACGCCGTCGCGCACCTGGCGGGCGAGGGTGAGCAGGTCCGCCGTCGTGCCGGTGCCGCGGTTGGTGAGGGCGAGCGTGTGCTTGGTGGACAGGCTGACCGGGCCGGGCAGGCCGTAGCCGCGGCCGAAGCCCGCGTGCTCGATCAGCCAGGCGGCACTGGTCTTCACCAGCGACGGGTCCACGGCGCCGAGCGACGGTCCCGTGGTCACCTCCGGCAGGGGCGAGCGCACGGGGTAGCGGGGAGCGCCGTCGGGCAGCGTGTCCGCGAGGTCCATCGGGAGCACCGGGTTGGTGAAGAACGACCCGGCGCTCCACGTGTCGGGGTCCGCGCCGTCGAGCAGCATGCCCTTGCGGGCCCGCAGCCGACGCACGGCCTCGCGCACCTCGGCGAGCGGCGCGCGGCGCCCGACGGGCACGTCCAGCAGCGCGGCCAGCTCCGGGTACGCGATGGGCGCCGACAGCGTGCCGAGCCGCAGCTGGAAGCCCACCTCGAGCACCACGTAGCGCGGCGTCGGCGCCCAGCGGGACGGGCCGCCGTCGTCGTCGCGCAGGGAGCGCTTGAGCAGCGAGGTCCGGTACCCGAAGGCCAGCTCGCCGACGGCGAGCGTGCGCACCCGGGCCTGCTCGCGGTCCCACACGCGCACGGTCGAGACCACGCCGGCGACCTCCTGGCCGTACGCGCCGACGTTCTGCACGGGCGTCGCGCCGGTCGAACCGGGGATGCCCGTGAGCGCCTCGACGCCCACCCAGCCCTCGGCGACGCACCGCTCGACCACGTCCTCCCACGGCGTGCCCGCCGGCACCCGCAGGCTCGCGCCGCCGCAGCTGCCCACGTCCCCGTCGACGACGACGCCGGTGCGCACGTCGCGCACGACGGTCCCCGGGAAGCCGTCGTCGCCCACGACGAGGTTCGAGCCGCCGCCGATGACAAGCAGCGGCTCGCCGGCGTCGTCGGCCGCGCGGACCGCCGCGACGAGGGCCGCTTCTGTGTCCGCCTCGACGTACCGGGCGGCCGGCCCGCCGAGGCGCAGCGTCGTGAGGTCGGCGAGGCGTGGGGCGTTCACGCCACCCAGGCTAGTTGGCCGCATCCGTCGCTCCGGCGGCGTCCGGCACGCCGGGCTGCGGCAGCGCCTGCGGGAGCGGGCGGGTGACGCCCATGAGCAGCAGGCTGACGGCCGTCGGGACGGCGACCGCGAGCAGGGCCTCGCGGTAGCCCACGTGGTCGGCGAGGAAGCCGAGCAGCGGCGGCCCCGCGAGGAAGGCGGTGTACCCGAGCGTCGAGACGACGGCGATGCGGCCGGGCGCGCGCCGCGGGTCGTCCGCGGCGGCGCTCATGCCCACCGGGAAGCCGAGCGCCGCACCGGCGCCCCAGACCAGCACGCCCGCGAACGCGAGCGGCAGGACCGGCGCCAGGCCGAAGACGAGCAGGCCGGCGAAGGCCAGGCCGGCCGTGATGCGCAGCGTGGTCACGCGGCCGAACCGGTCCAGCAGCACGGTGCCGAGCAGGCGCATCGTCGTCATGGCGGTGACGAACACGGCGAACGCCGTCGCGCCCATCGCCTCCGGCGCGTCGAAGCCGTCGACGACCGCGAGGCTGAGCCAGTCGTTCGCCGAGCCCTCTGCGAGCGCGGCGGCCAGCACCACGAGACCGATGAGCACGGTGCGCCGCTCGCCCCAGGCACGGAAGACGCTGCCCTGGCCGCTGCCGGCGGACCCGGCCTCGGCACCGTCGGCGTGGGCCGCGTGGGTGCCCTCTGGCAGGAAGCTGCGGGCCGCGACGAGCACGGCCACGAGCACGGCCACGAGCACCACCGACAGGTGGACGCCGAGCGGGACGCCGAGCGCCGAGGCGCCCGCGCCGATGGCCGCGCCGCCCATCGTCCCGAACGAGAAGCCCGCGTGGTACCGCGGCATGACGGCGCGGCCGAGCCGCTGCTCGACGGCGGCACCCTCGAGGTTCATCGCCGCGTCCCAGACGGCGGTGCCCACGCCGTACGCGAAGAGGCCGACCGCGGTCAGCCACTGCGCGTGGATGCTGACCGCGCCCACGGCCGTGAGCAGGCCGATCACGGCGGTGGACCCGGTGACCTGGACGGTCCGCGTCGCGCCGAGGCGCTGCACGACGACGCCCGAGAGCGGCAGCGCGACGACCGAGCCCGCGGCGAGCGACAGCAGGAGCACGCCCATCTGCGCGGGCGTCAGGCCGAGCGCGTCGCGGACCGTCGGCAGGCGCGACGCCCAGCCGGAGAACGCGAAGCCGGACAGGAAGAAGACCGCGAACACCGCCCACGACGCGCGGCGCAGGGCCGCCGGGACGGCGGCCGGGGCGCCCGCGGTCACCGGACGAGCTCCGGGGCGACGGGTGCCGCGCCCACGCCGAGCGCGTCGGACTCGAGGTCGATCGACGCGACCATGGCGACGGCGGCCAGCTCGGTGGCGCTCGTGGGCATCGCGTGCGGCTCCTGGGCGTCGGGCTCGGCCGGCTCCGTCGCGTCCGCGCCGACGGTGCGGGCCAGCAGGATCGCGACGACGAACCCGCCGACGATGAGGACGAGCGCGTGCCGCACGCCCATGGTCTCAGCAGCGGCGCCGAGCAGGGGCGGCGCGACGATCGAGGCGGTCGAGCCGAAGGTCGACAGCACCGAGACGCGGCCCGCCATCCGCAGGCGGTCGCCCGAGACGGCGGCGACGCCGATCGGGAAGACGAGGCCGGCGCCCAGGCCCCAGCCCACCGCACCGACGACGGCCGTCGTGAGCGACGGGCCGAGCGAGAAGAGCAGGAGGCCGACCAGCGAGGACGCGCTCGAGGCGACCAGGACGGCGACGCGTCCGTACCGGTCGATCACCCGCGTCCCGACCAGGCGCGCGAGCGTCATCGCGCCGGTGAACACGCCGAAGACGATGGCGGCCATCGCCTCGGTCTGCTCGAAGCCCTCGACGACGGCGACGGTGAGCCAGTTGTTCGCCGATCCCTCCGACAGGATGCCGGTCATCACGATCACGCCGATGACGAGCGTCCGGCGCTCGCGCCAGGCGCCGAGCGCGGTCCGCATCCCGCCGCCGGGGCCGGACCCGGCGGCGGCCGCCGCGAGCTCCGCGGGCACCGGCAGCACGGCGCGGGGCACGACGACGACGCGGAAGACCAGCGTGCCCAGCGACAGCGCGAGGAAGTGCGCGAAGACGGGCACGCCCGCCCACGACGCCGCGGCGCCGAGCAGCGAGCCGGTCACGCTGCCGATGGAGAAGGCGGCGTGGAACTGCGGCACCACGGAGCGGCCCATGCCGCGCTCGATGACCACGGACTCGAGGTTGAGCGGCACGTTCGCGACGGCGTAGGACGAGCTCGAGATGAGGATGCCGACGGCGAGGACCAGGGTGCTGCCGATGGTGGGGCCCAGCCCGACCAGCACGTTCGCGAACGAGAACATCACGGCGCCGATGACCAGGCCGTTGCGGCTGCCCCAGCGGTTGGTGAGCGCGCCGGCCGCCAGCACCATCGCGAGCGAGCCCACCGAGCCGACGACGAGCACCGAGCCCAGCTCGGCCGCCGAGAGGTCGAGCATGTGCTTGATCGATGGCAGGCGCGACAGCCACGTGGCGACGGCGATGCCGGTGACGAAGTACAGGGCGATCAGCGCGCGGCGGGCGTGCAGCACCTCGTCCGGCACGGCCGCGTCGCGGGTCGGGCGGGGCCGGGGGTTCGGGTGGAGTCGGTCGGCGGGGCGTGGCCGGGCGTCGGGGCGGGCAGACATGGGTGGGCGCTCGTTCGTGTGGTCTCGTCTGGTTCGGCCGGTGAACGTCGGTCTTTGCCCCTGCGCTACCTGCTCTTGGGGAACGCTCGAATCGTTTCGAGGCCGGTCCCACCAGTGTGCCGATAGGCTGCCGCCAGAGTCAAACGGCTTTCCTACCGGGGCAGGGTGATATGTCGCAGGGTCGACCCACGCTCGCGGACGTCGCGTCCGCCGCAGGCGTCTCCGTGTCCACGGCCTCCCTGGCCTTCTCAGGAGCCGGCCCGATCGCCACCGAGACCCGCGCCAAGGTGCACGAGGCCGCCCAGCGGCTCGGGTACGCCGGGCCCAACCCGCTCGGGCGCTCGCTGCGCAGCGGCCGGTCCGGCATCGTCGGCGTGGTCATCGGTGACCAGCTGCGCCGCAGCTTCCGCGACCCGGTGTCGGTGCAGGTCCTGGACGGCCTGGTCAGCACGCTCGGGCCGCTCGGCCTCGGCGTCCTGCTCATCCCCGCCCTGGACCCCGACCGCGACCCGACGGAGTCCGCCGAGCTCGACCCGCTCCTCGCGTCCGCGCCCATGGACGTCGCGGTCCTCATCTGGGGCGCCCGCCGCGAGGACGCCACCCTCGAGGCCCTGCAGCGCCGCGGGGTGCCCGTGGTCATCGGCGAGGGCCCCGAGATCGAGGGGGCCGCCGTCGTCGGCATCGCCGACCAGCAGGGCACCGCCGACCTCGCGCGCTACCTCACGGGCCTGGGCCACACGCGGATCGCGACCGTGACCCTGCCGCTGTGCCACCCCCGGCAGACCGGCATCCCGACGCCGGACCGGCTCGCCCGCCTCGACTGGGCCCCCGCGCGGCACCGCCTGCAGGGCCTGGCCGACGCCGGCGTAGAGCCCACCGTCATCGTCGAGGCCTCCGCGTCGCTCGTCGAGGACGGCCGCGCGGCCGGCCACCTCGTCCTCGACGTGCCCGAGCCGCCGACGGCCGTCATCGCCCAGTCGGACCTGCTCGCGGCCGGCGTGCTGCTCGCCGCGCGCGAGCTCGGGCTGCGCGTGCCGGAGGACGTGTCGGTCGCCGGCTTCGACGGCCTGGACCTGCCCTGGCTCTCCCCCGACGTCCTGACGACCGTCGCCCAGCCGCTGAGCGCGAAGGGCGAGGCGATCGGGCACGCCGTCGCGCAGGTGCTGGCCGGGGAGGTGCCCCCGCCCGTCCGCCTGGACGTGGAGCTGCGCGTCGGCACGACGACGGGCCCGCCCCGCACCTGAGCGCTAGAGGCGGACGACCGCCTGGGCCTTGGCGAGGACCTTCGCGCCCTCGAACGTGACCGTGAGGTCGACGCGGACCGTGCCGGCCTCGGCGTCGATCGCGCCGACGACCCCCGTGACCTCGACGAGCGCCTCGCCCGGGTCCGGCACGGGCACGGGGCGCGAGAACCGCACGCCGTAGTCGACGATCGCACCCGGGTCGCCGGTCCAGTCGGTCACGACGTTGACGGCCTGGCCCATGGTGAACATGCCGTGCGCGATGACGCCGGGCAGGCCCACCTCGCGCGCGAAGCGCTCGTTCCAGTGGATCGGGTTCCGGTCGCCGCTGGCGCCGGCGTAGTGCACGAGGTGCGCGCGGGTGACGGTGACCGTCCGGGCGCCGATCTGCTGCCCGACCTCGAGGTCGCCGATCGCGGGGCGCGCGCTCATGCGTCGGCCCCCCGGACGGCCAGCGTCGAGACGACGGTGGCGAGCCGGGCGCCGTCGGCGGCGGCCAGCTCGCAGCGCGTGGTGACCATCGCCAGGCCGGCGCGCTCGGTGATCGAGTCGACGTGCAGGACGGTGACGACCTCGTCACCGGCGTGCAGCGGGCGGTGGTGCGTGAAGCGCTCCTCGGCGTGCACGACGCGCGAGAAGTCGATGCCGGCCGCGGGGTCCTCGATGAGCTGAGCCTCGGCACGCTGCGCGATCACCACCGCGAACGTCGGCGGGGCGACCACGTCGGGGTGGCCCAGCGCACGGGCAGCCTCGACGTCGTGGTGTGCGGGGTGGTCAGCGCCGACGGCGCGCGCGAAGTCCCTCAGGTGCTCCCGCCCGACGACGTATGGCGCCGTGGGCGGGTACTCGCGGCCCGCGTACTCGAGGTTGACCCCCACGAGCGAAGGTCAGCGGGTCTCGCGGTGCGCGGTGTGCTTGCCGCAGCGCGGGCAGAACTTCTTCAGCTCGAGCCGGTCGGGGTCGTTCCGACGGTTCTTCTTGGTGATGTAGTTCCGCTCCTTGCAGTCCACGCAGGCGAGCGTGATCTTCGGGCGGACGTCCTGGGTCTTGCTGGCCACTTCTGTGCCACCTCTCGCGTGCTGAGCGCAGTGCTCTGCCGGTTCGTCCCGCGCGCCGGGCCGGCGCGCCACTACTGGTAGCGGGAGCGGGGCTCGAACCCGCGACCTCACGATTATGAGTCGTGCGCTCTGACCAACTGAGCTACCCCGCCATTCCAGGGCCTGACCCGACGGGGACCGCCGGGCCGGGCACCAGGAGAGCCCCGAAAGGGAATCGAACCCTTGACCTTCTCCTTACCATGGAGACGCTCTGCCGACTGAGCTATCGGGGCGGCCTGGCTAGGGTACACGGGCGCCGACGCGCCTGCGAAATCCTTGACACCCCGGCCTCGGGGCCGCCGCGACCGGTAGCCGACCGGCCAGGCCGTCGGTCGGGCCCTCCGGCCCGGGTCTGGCCGGGTCGCTCCGGCCAGAATTGGATGACGGCGCCGCCCGGGTGACGAGACCTGCGGGCGGCGCCGTCGTCTTGGAGGGTTCACGGGCTCTCCTCGCATCGATGCGAGTGACCCGCGTGCCATGGCGCTCGCCCCCACGGTAAGCAGGGGCACTGGACCGTTCCAGGGGCGAACGTCCCGAAGCGGACACGATTCAGCACCGCCGGGGTCTCGACGGACGCGCGGGCGGCCGCTCGCCGCACCCGGGCGCCGGAGACACGACAGGCCGGACCCTGTGGGTCCGGCCTGGTGGGACGTCGGTGACGTCTGGTGGCAGGTGAGGGATTCGAACCCCCGTAGCTCTCGCAGCTGATTTACAGTCAGCCCCCTTTGGCCGCTCGGGTAACCTGCCGGGGTCGTGCGGATGGAAGGATAGCAACTCGCGAGGGTGCTCCGGACCACGGCCGCCGCCCGGGTCGACCGGGGCCGCCCGCGACCGCACCGCCACAGCCCAGGAGGACACATGGCCGACTCGTCGTTCGACGTCGTGAGCAAGGTCGACCGGCAGGAGGTCGACAACGCGCTGAACCAGGCGGTGAAGGAGGTCGCGCAGCGCTACGACTTCAAGGGCGTCGGCGCCTCGATCGCCTGGAGCGGCGAGAAGCTCGTGGTGATGACCGCGAACTCCCCCGAGCGCGCGAAGGCCGTCCTCGACGTCTTCGAGACCAAGCTCGTCAAGCGCGGCATCTCGCTGAAGTCGCTGGACGTCGGCGAGCCGAAGCAGTCCGGCAAGGAGTACCGCCTCGAGGCCGCCATCAAGGAGGGCCTGAGCACCGAGAACGCCAAGAAGATCGCGAAGATCGTGCGCGACGAGGGCCCCAAGGGCGTGAAGACGCAGATCACCGGCGACGAGCTGCGCGTCTCGGCGAAGTCCCGCGACGACCTCCAGGCCGTGATCGCCCTGCTCAAGGGCTCGGACCTGGACGTCGCGCTCCAGTTCGTCAACTACCGCTGAGGCCGCTGGCGGTGGACCGGCCCCCGCTGCTGGTCAGCGCGTGCCTGGCCGGCGCGGCGTGCCGGTACGACGGCGGCGCGCTGCCCGACGGCGAGGACTGCACGGACGCCTTCCGTCGGGGCGCGGAGCTGGTCGCGGCCGAGGCCGTCGCGCAGGGCGTCCGGGCCGCCGTCCTGCAGGCCCGCAGCCCGTCGTGCGGGACGGGCGCGATCCACGACGGCGCCTTCGCCGGCCGGGTGGTCCCCGGCGACGGCGTGCTCACCGCGGCCCTCCTGCGGGCGGGCGTGAGCGTCGAGGCCCGGCGCGGGGTGCTGCCCGGGCCGTGACGGTCACCGCCGGTCAGTGGCGGGCGATGCCGCCCTGCTGGTCGGACAGCTGCTGCAGCCGGCGGATCCGCTCCTGCATCGGCGGGTGCGTCGCGAACAGCGAGCTCATGCCACCGGCCCGGAACGGGTTGGCGATCATCAGGTGCGAGACGTCGACCAGGTCGCGGTTCGGCGGCAGCGGCGCGCGCTGCGTGCCGCGCTCGAGCTTCGCGAGTGCGCTGGCCAGGGCGAGCGGGTCGCCGGTGAGCCGGGCGCCGTCCTCGTCGGCGTCATACTCCCGGGTGCGGCTGATCGCGAGCTGGATGAGCACCGCCGCGATGGGGGCGAGGAACGCCATCGCGATCATCGCGAGCGGGTTCCCGCCGCCGCGGCGGTCGTCCCCGCCGCCGAAGAACATGAGGAACTGCGCGACCGACGTGATCATGCCCGCGAACGCGGCCGCCACCGACGACGTGAGGATGTCGCGGTTGTAGACGTGCATGAGCTCGTGGCCGAGCACGCCGCGCAGCTCGCGCTCGTCGAGGATCGCGAGGATGCCCTCGGTGCAGCACACAGCGGCGTTGCGGGGGTTCCGGCCGGTCGCGAAGGCGTTCGGCGCGGCCGTCGGCGAGACGTACAGCCGCGGCATCGGCTGCTGCGCCGCCGTGGAGAGCTCGCGCACGATCCGGTACATCGCCGGCTGCTCGATCTCGCTCACCGGCCGGGCGCGCATGGCGCGGATCGCCAGCTTGTCGGAGTTCCAGTAGCCGTACGCGGTCCCGAGGACGCCCAGCCCGGCGAACAGCCACAGGTACTCCCCGCCGTTGATGACGGAACCCAACCCGATCATCAGCGCCCACAGGACGCCGAAGAGCGCGGCCGTCTTGAGCCCGTTGAAGTACCGCCGTCCCACCGGTGCGCTTCCCTTCCCTCGTCCTGCCTGGTCAACGCACGTGAGCTCGGCTCGGTTCCCGCGGACACCTCGCCGCGGGCCCCTGCCGTTCCCGTACGCTGTGGCCGCTGCGCGGTGCCCACCGACGTGCGCCGCGCCCCAGCGTTCCCCCACACAGTCGGAGGCCCTCGATGCGCATCTCCCACGCCGCCACCCGCTCCGCCCGGACGCTCGCCGGCGCCGCCGTCCTCGCCCTGGGCGCCACGATGCTCGTGGCCTGCGCACCCGAGGAGGCCGACGACGCCGCGGAGGGCGACGCGGGCGACGGCGCGCTGCCGACGCTGACCGACGGCGTGCTCACGATCGGCACCTCCGACCCGGCGTACGAGCCGTGGATGGTGGACAACGACCCGACCAACGGCGAGGGCTACGAGTCCGCCGTCGCCTACGCGGTGGCCGCTGAGCTCGGCTTCGCGGCCGAGGACGTCGAGTGGGTCCGCGTGAGCTTCGACCAGATCATCGCGCCGGGCGAGAAGTCGTTCGACTTCGCGATCAACCAGGTCTCCATCAGCGACGAGCGCCGCGAGAACCTCGACTTCTCCTCGAGCTACTACGACACGGCGCAGGCCGTCGTGACCATCGGCTCGAGCCCGGCCGCGGACGCCACGTCGCTCGCCGAGCTCGCGGAGCTGCGCATCGGCGCCATGGTCGGCACCACGAGCGCCACGGTCGCCGCCGAGTCGATCGCGCCGAGCACCGACGTCCAGCTGTTCAACGACAACGACCAGGTCAAGCAGGCCCTGACGTCCGGCCTGGTGGACGCGATCGTGGTCGACCTGCCGACCGCCCTGTACATCACGGCCGCGGAGCTCGAGGACGGCGTGCTCGTCGGCCAGCTGCCGGCGGGCGAGAACCCGGACCAGTTCGGCCTGGTGCTCGACAAGGGCAGCGCGCTCACCGCCGCGGTCTCGGCCGCCGTCGACGCGCTCCGCGAGAACGGCACCCTCGCCGACCTCGAGGCGCAGTGGCTGACCGACGCCGCCGGCGCGCCCGTCCTCGACTGAGCCCCGAGCCCTCCCGGCACGACACCCGAAGACCCCCGACGTGAGCACCTGGACGCCGTCGCCCCGCCAGCTCGAGCGCGAGGCGTTCCGGCGACGGCGCGCGGTCCGCTCGACGGCGCTCGCGGCCGTCAGCACCCTCCTGGTGGTCGCGGTCGCGGTCGCGGTCCTCGTCAGCTCGCCGGGCTGGCCCCGCGTGCGGCAGTCGTTCTTCGACTGGGACGTCGCGGTCGACTCGCTGCCGAAGGTCGCGGAGGGCCTCTGGCTCAACCTGCGGGTGATGGCGGTGGCCGCGGTGGTCATCGTCGTGGTGGCGCTGGCGCTCGCCATCGCGCGCACGCTGCGCGGGCCCGTCTTCTTCCCGCTGCGCGCCGCCGCGACGGCGTACGTCGACACGTTCCGCGGCCTGCCGCTGATCCTCGTGCTCCTGCTCGTCGGGTTCGGCCTGCCCGGCCTTCGGCTGCCGGGCGTGCCGCGCGACGCCGTCGTGCTGGGTGGGCTGGCCCTGGTGCTCACCTACTCCGCCTACGTGGCGGAGGTCTTCCGGGCCGGCATCGAGTCCATCCACCCGTCGCAGGTCGCCGCCGCGCGCTCGCTCGGCCTCTCGCGCGGGCAGGCGATGCGGCACGTGGTGCTCCCGCAGGCGGTGCGCCGCGTCGTGCCGCCGCTGCTCAACGACCTGGTGGCGCTGCAGAAGGACTCGGGCCTGATCTCGATCCTCGGCGCCATCGACGCCGTGCGCGCCGCTCAGATCCAGACCTCCGCGTACGCGAACTTCACGCCCTACGTGGTGGCCGGCGTCCTGTTCGTGGCGCTGACGATCCCGCTCACGCGGTTCACCGACGCGCTCGCGCGGCGCAGCGGGTGGATGGGCGCGATGGGCGCGGTGCCGGGCGGCGTCGGGGGCCTGCGATGAGCGCGGAGGCCGGGGTGAACGGGGTGACCGGGCCGGGCGCCGCCGTCGGGCCGGTGCTGCGGGTCGAGGGCGTGCGCAAGGCCTACGGGGAGCACGTGGTGCTCGACGGGATCGACCTCGACGTCGACGCGCACCGGTGCGTGGTGCTCATCGGGGCGTCGGGCTCGGGCAAGTCGACGCTCCTGCGCACGATCGACCTGCTCGACGACGTCGACGACGGCGCCATCTGGCTCGAGGGCGAGGAGATCACCGACCCGCGCAAGGACGCCGACGCGCTGCGCGCGCGCATGGGCATGGTGTTCCAGGCGTTCAACCTCTTCCCGCACATGCGGGTGCTCGACAACGTGACCCTCGCGTCGCGGCTGGTGCACAAGGTGGCGCGACCCGAGGCGGAGGAGCGCGCGCTGGCGATGCTCGAGCGCGTCGGGCTGGCCGGCCGCGCGTCCGCGTTCCCCGACCAACTCTCCGGCGGTCAGCAGCAGCGCGTCGCGATCGCGCGGGCGCTCGTCGGCGCGCCACGGCTGCTCCTGCTCGACGAGGTGACCAGCGCGCTCGACCCCGAGCTGGTGGGCGAGGTGCTCGACCTGCTCATCGAGCTCAAGGCCGACGGCATGACGATGCTGGTCGCGACGCACGAGATGGGCTTCGCGCGACGCGTGGCCGACGAGGTGTGCTTCCTGCACGAGGGCCGCGTGCACGAGCGCGGCGCCCCCGACCAGGTGCTCGGGGACCCGGCGCAGCAGCGCACCCGCGACTTCCTCCGCCGCCTGGCCTGACCACTCGGCACCGCCTCGCGACCGACACCACGCTCGAGGGGCGCCGCGCGGGCACCCCGGCGTCACGGCTGCGCGGGCAGCCTGCGCATGACGGCGAGCATGTCCTCGCGGGGGACGACCTTGACGCGCTCGCGGCCGTGCGGGGCGCCGAGCTCGCGCTCGTACGCGTCCAGCAGGGTCCAGCCGGACCACTCGACCGGCTCGACGCCGCGGTCGGCGAGGAACGTCACGACGGCGTCCCGGTCGCGCTCGGGCGCGCGCTGCAGGCCGTCGGCGTCCTCGACCAGGTGCCGGATGGTCTCGCTCGCGTCGGACTTGGTGTGGCCGATGAGGCCCACCGGGCCGCGCTTGATCCAGCCGGTCGCGTAGACGCCGGGCACGGGGTCACCCGCCGGGTCCACGACGCGGCCCTCGCGGTTCGGGATGACCCCGGCGACCTCGTCGAACGGCACGCCCGGCAGCGGCGAGCCGAAGTAGCCGACGGCGCGGTAGACCGCCTGCACGGGCCAGTCGTGGGTCTGGCCCGTGCCCGCCACGGACCCGTCGCCGGTGAGCACCGTGCGCTCGGTCCGCAGGCCCTCGACCCGGTCCGTGCCGAGCACCGCGACCGGCTTGTGCAGGAAGTGCAGGTGGATGCGCCGGGACGCCGTCAGCTCGGACGGGTTCTTCAGCGTCCAGTCCGTCAGGGTCTTGACCACCTGCTTGGTCTGGTTGGACGAGTGGATCGCCGCCATCGAGCCCTCGTCGAACTCGAAGTCCTCCGGGTCGACCAGCACGTCGACGTCGGGCACGTGCCCGAGCTCGCGCAGCTCCAGCGGCGAGAACTTCGCCTGGGCCGGGCCGCGGCGGGCGAACACGTGCACGTCCGTCACGGGGCTCGTCTTGAGCGTGGCGTAGACGTTGTCCGGGATCTCGGTGGGCAGCAGGTCGTCCGCGTGCTTGGCCAGGATCCGCGCGACGTCGAGCGCCACGTTGCCGGCCCCCAGGATCGCGACGTGCTGCGCCTCGAGCGGCCACTCGCGCGGGACGTCCGGGTGGCCGTCGTACCAGGACACGAAGTCGGCCGCGCCGTAGGAGCCCGGCAGGTCGATCCCGGGGATCGGCAGCGCGGCGTCCTTGATCGCGCCCGTGGAGAAGATCACCGCGTCGTAGAAGCGGTGCAGTTCCTCCAGCGTCACGTCGCCGCCGAAGTCCACGTTGCACAGCAACCGGATGTCACCGCGCTCGAGGATCTTGTGCAGCGCCAGGATGATCTGCTTGATCCGGGGGTGGTCGGGCGCGACGCCGTAGCGCACGAGCCCGAACGGCGCGGGGAGCCGCTCGATCAGGTCGATGCTCACGTCCAGCCCGGACTTGCTGAGGATGTCCGAGGCGTAGATGCCGGCCGGGCCGGCGCCGACCACGGCGACACGCAGTTCGCTGCTCACGGGGAGATGGAAACCTTCCGCAGGTCGAGGGAGCTCGCGCGCCGGGGGCGCGGCAAGGAGGGAATCTGCCGCCAGTCTAGGTCGACCGGCCGTGCGGGAGCGCCCGAGGGCCGTGGGCCTGCACAGCTCCTCCGCAACCCTCAGCGGGAACCTCGCCGGCGCACCTCGAGCACCACGCTGTCGACGCGCGGCGGCGGGGCAGCAGCAGGTCCCGCGCGTCCGCCTGGACGACGACGACCCCGGCGTCCGTGAAGCGTTCCCGCAACGTGGCGGCACGGCCGGGGTGCAGCTCGAGCGCGATGACGCGGGCACCTGCGGCCACGAGATGCCGCGTGAGCGCGCCGTCACCGGCGCCGATCGTGACGCTACGGGCGGGGCCGGGCCGCCGGCGATGGAATTCCGCGCGAGCACGTCGCCACGAGGTCTACCGTCGCCGCGTGCCCGACCCACGCCCCCTCCCCGACCGGATCGACCGCGGCGGACTGGCCCAGGGCGTCGGTGCCTACTTCCTCTGGGGCCTGCTGCCGCTGTACTTCCCGCTCCTGGCCCCGGCCGGCTCCGTCGAGATCATCGCCCACCGCGTGGTGTGGTCCCTGGTGTTCTGCCTCCTGCTGCTCGCCCTCACCGGCGGCCTGGCGGACCTGCGCGCGGCGCTCACGCACCGGCGCACGCTGGCCAGGCTCGGGACGGCGGGCGTGCTCATCGCCACCAACTGGCTGGTGTACGTGTACGGCGTGCTCAGCGGGCACACCGTGGACGGGGCGCTCGGCTACTACATCAACCCGCTGGTCACCGTCGCGCTGGCGGTGGCGGTGCTCGGCGAGCGGATGCGCCGGACCCAGTGGGTGGCGCTCGGGCTCGGGGCCGCCGCGGTCGTCGTCATCACCGTGGGCATGGGCCGCCTGCCCTGGATCTCGCTGGTCCTCGCCCTGACGTTCGGGCTCTACGGGCTCGTGAAGAACCGGGTCGGCCGCACGGTCGGCGCCGTCACCAGCCTCACGGTCGAGACGGCGGCGATGGCGCCCCTGGCCGTGGCCTACCTCGCGTTCCTCGCCGACGACGGCCGCCTCACGCTCGCCCGCGGCGGCTGGCACGCGGCGGCGCTGGTGGCGCTCGGCGTCGTCACCGCGGTGCCGCTGCTGCTCTTCGGCGGCGCCGCCCGGCGCCTGCCGCTCAGCGTCGTGGGCATGCTCCAGTACCTCTCCCCGACGCTGCAGTTCCTCGTCGCACTCCTGGTCTTCGGCGAGGAGATGCCCGGGGCGCGCTGGGCGGGCTTCGCGCTCGTCTGGGCGGCGCTCGTCGTGCTCACGGTCGACGGCATCCGCTCGGGCCGGCCGCCGCGCCGCGTGGCGGAGCTCGCGGCCCAGGTGGTCGACCCTCAGGAGACGGTGAACCAGAAGTCGCCGAAGGAGACCGTCGCCCCGACGGGCACCCGCACCAGCTGACCCGGCGTGCAGATCACCTGCGCGCCGTCGGGCAGCGTGATGACCGTGCCGTTGGTCGACCCCCGGTCCCGCACCCACAGGCCCGCACCGTCGACGCCCGCGGACAGGTGCGTCTTGGAGACCGAGCGGCGCTGGTCCGGCACGGTGATGACCTGCTCGGGCAGCGGCTCGTCGTCCCGCCGCACGGGGTTGCGGCCCAGCAGCGCGAACCCGGTGAGCGTGACGTCCTCGCCGTTCCACAGGTGCAGGACGGCGTGCGCCGGCCCGTCCGTGCGGCGTCGACCGCGGCTCGTGCCGCTCAGGCTCAGGCGCGTCGCCTCGACGTCGTCGAGGTCGTCGTCGGCTGCGTCGTCGGTGGCCGCAGCGCTCGGGGTCGCGACGGGGGCGGCGGCCGCGGGCGCGATGCCGTGGCCGGGCACCGTCGGGAGCGGGACCGCCTCGCCGGCGACGGGCACGGGCAGGTCCGCGCCGGCGTCGGCCCCCTCGGCGTCGTGCGCCGGGAGCGGGACGGCGAGGCCCTCCGGCACGTGGTCCACCAGGATCGTCGGCTCGAGCGGCGGCGGACCCCCGGGCGCCGCGGGACGCGCGCCCGGGACGGCGGAGATGAGGCCGGTGCTGTCGTCGTCGGCGTCGTCGATGGCGGCGAGCGCCGGACGGGCGTCGGCCGGGTGGCCCGCGACCTCGCCCGGCGCCGGCTGCGGCGGGACGGCGGCCGGATAGGGCGCGAGGTAGTCGGGCGCGGTGGGCGCCGCCACGTCCGGCACAGCGTTGTCCGGCACGGCGTTGTCCGGCACAGCGTTGTCCGGCACGGCGTTGTCCGGCGGCGCGGGCGCGGCCGGGCCGGGCGTGGCCGCCAGGTAGTCGGGCGTGACCGGCGCGAGGTATGCGGGCGTCGTCGGCGGGAGGTCGGGCGCCGGGACGTCGAGGAAGGCCGGGGCGGGCGGCGGCGGAGGCGGCGGAGGCGCGGCGGGCGTCCCGGGCGGCAGGTCGACGACCGCCACGGGCGCGAGGAGTCCGTCGAGCCGCGCCGTCGCGGCCTCCTCGCTCGCGCGGGCGCGCACCGGGTCGACGCCCGTCACGACGTCGACGAGCAGCGCGCGGACCGCCTTGTCGTGCCAGCCCTGCCGGCGGCCACCCGCGTCGAAGAGCGGCGAGGCCAGGACGACGAGCTGCCCCACCCCGAAGGCCAGGCTGCCCGCGGCCACGACGAGCGCGCGCAGGAGCGCGCGGCCCATGCCGATCGGCTGCCCGGTGTCGGCGTCGACGGTGCGCAGCCCGACCAGCGCCTTGCCGAGGGTCGCGCCGCGCCGGCCGTGGTACCACCACTGCGCCAGGCCCAGCGCCGCCAGCAGCCCGACGCCCACGAGCGTCAGCACCAGCGCGCCGGAGGGCACGCCGTCATCGGTGGCGGTCGCGGCCTGCCAGGTACCCGCGCCGAGGAAGGCGCCGCCCAGGAGGAACGCGGCGAGCGTGTCGATCACGGAGGCCAGCACGCGCTTGCCCACGCTGGCGGGTACAGCTCCCGGGTACGCCATCTCTCACTTCCCGCTCGGGGCGCGCGCGGCGCGCGCTGCCCTTCTTGTCGGCACCGAGGCGCCGCCGGATGAGCCGCTCGGGCGTCCGGTGGCACCTGTCCTCGCCACTGTCCCCCGCCGACGACGCACGGGCACGCCCACGAGCGCGGCCGCGGCGCCCGCGACGGCCGCGGCGAGCAGCCACCAGGTCGCCGCCCGGCGGGTGTCGGCACCCAGGTCGACGGCGGGGCTCAGCGAGACGGGCGCGGGCTCGGGGGCGGCCTGGGGCGCGTCGTGCACGGGGCTCGCCGGGCCGGCGGCAGCTCCGTCGTCGACGAACGTGAGGGCTGCCCACGGGCGGACGATGCCCCAGCCGAGCGTGTCGCTGCGTTCGGTGGCGATGGGCCGGGCGGCCGTGACCATGAGCCGGTGCGCCCACTGCGCGGGCGACTCCTGCGGGTAGAGCTGCGCGACGAGCGCGGCCGCCCCGCTGACGTAGGCGGTGGCGTAGCTGGTCAGCGCCCCGTCCCCGGCCATGACGCAGTCCCCGTCGGCGAGGAAGGTCGTGAGCACGCCCTGGCCCGGCGCGGCGACGTCGACGTGCGGCCCCTGCTCGACGGCGCCGGCGGCGGCCCCGGCCGCGTCGACCGCGGTCACGGCCAGCACCTCGGGGTAGGCCGCCGGGTAGCGCGCGCCCGACGGCGGCTGGTCGGGCACGAGGTTGCCGACGCTCGCGACGACGAGCGCGCCGCTGCTCGTCGCGTAGTCCACCGCGTCGGCCAGCCCGGGGTCGTCCTGCGGGCTGGACATGGAGACGTTGATGATCTGGGCGCCGGCGTCGGCGGCGAGGCGGATGCCCTCGGCGAGGCGGTCGTCGCGCGGGCCGAGCCCCGCCTCGACAGAGTCCTCGGTGCGGTCCACGAAGACGCGGATCGGCAGGATCGTCGCCTCAGGGGCGAGCCCCACCAGCCCGGAACCGGCCACGGGGCGCGCGGCGATGATGCCGGCGACGGCCGTCCCGTGCCCCTCCACGTCGGCGAGCCCCTCGGTGTCACCGATCAGGTCGCTGCCCGGCACGACGGCGGTCGTCAGGTGCTCGTTCGCGGCGGTCACGCCGGAGTCGACGACGGCGACGGTCACCCCCGCACCCGTGGCCAGCTCCCACGCGCCGTCGACGCCGAGCTGCGCGAGCGCAGCCGGGCGGTCCGCGATCAGCCTCCGCTCACCGGGGGTGCACGCGTCGTCGACGGTGGCGTCGGCCGTGGCGTCCTCACCCGTGGCGTCCTCACCCGTGGCGTCCTCCCCGGCCGCGTCCTCGCCCGTCTCGGCGCCTGAGCCGTCGCCCTCCGTGGCGGGCGCGCCGGCGGCGGGCGTCGGCACGGATCCGGCGGTGTGCGTGACCCGCGCCCCGTCGACGGTGAGGGCGGGGCCCGTCGGGAACAGGCCGAGCCACTCCTGGGGCACGCGGACCACCTGGTCGGCGGTGAAGCCGAGCCGCGTGACGACGACGCCGTCGCCGGCGGGCACGGGGTACGCCGTCCCGGTGGCGTCCACGAGGTGCACCCAGCCGCCCGCGTCGGCGCTGCCGGCCACGGGCAGCACGAGCGCGCCACCGTCCACGTCCACGGACGCACCCGCGCCGGTGGCGATGTCCTGGGCGGTCGGCACGAGCTGCACCGTCGCGTCGGCCGCGCCGCCGGCGCCGGACGTGGACAGCCGCGCGCAGGCGTCGGGGGTCGTGGCGAGCGCGGGCAGGGCCGCGGGCCAGTCGTCGGGCGCCACCAGGGCCTCGGCGTTGCGCAGGCCGGCGACCTGCGCCTGCGTCACCTCGAGGTCCGGCCCGACCAGCTCACCGGCCCCGAGCCGGTAGAGGTTCAGGGCCACCTCGGACAGGGGTGCGAGCCGCCCGTCGGACGTGATCACCCAGGCGGCCACGCCCGGCGTCGCGTCGTCGGTCACCCGCAGCACGGAACCGACGCGGGCGCCCACGGGCGCGCCGAGGCCGTCCGGCAGCGCCTCGCCCGCGCCGGGCAGGGCGAGCGCGTCGAGGTCGGCGCCCGGCGGGAAGAGCGAGAGCCAGGCGCCGGAGGCGGGCCAGGGCTGCGCCGTCGCGAGCGCGAGGGCGCGCAGCACGGCGTCGCGGGAGTCCGCCGGGACCAGGTGCCGGCGCCCTTCGGTGACCAGGTACTCCTGCCCCGCGACCTCGACCAGCACCGCCGGCGGCCCCTGCTCGCCCGCGGCCAGGGCGCGCTCGACCGCCGCCTGCTCGTTCGCGACGGTCTGCGCGACCCGCCCGGTCGACAGGACCGTGGCCTGCGCACCCGTGGCGTCGATGCAGGACAGCCAGCCGTCGGCGACCAGCGCGCCGGGGTCGGGCACGGCGTCGGGCGCGCCGGGGATGCCGACGGTCGCGCCACGGGGGGCGTCGGCGATCTTCTCGTCGCTCGTGCGGACCACCCGGAACTCACCGGAGACGAGCAACCGCGCGCTGGTGATGTTCAGGACGGGGTACAGCGTCCCCTCGAGCGCGACGTAGCGTGCGCCGCTGTCGGTGACGACGAGCGTGTTGTTGTCCCAGCCGGCGGCCAGGCCGGGCTTGACCAGGCCGACCACGAGGCTGCCGAGCACCACCATGACCGCCAGGAGCAGGCCGGTGACGACCGCGCGCATCGGCTTGGTCGGCTCGAGCTCCCGGCCGCCGGGGGCACCCGAGACGAACGCGGTCAGCAGGCGTCGGCGGCTGAACGCCTGCGCCTCGACGAGGTCCTTCTTGCTGGCCACCCGTCACACCAGCCCGGCCGCCGCCACGCCGAGCGGCAGCAGGAGCGCGAGGACCGCGAGCTCGATGGCGTCCGCGAGGCGGCCGAGCGCCACGCGCTGCCGCGGCGCGACGAGGCTGAGCGCGATGACGACGGCGGCGACCGTCCCGGCGACGACGGCGAGCGTGGCGCGCCAGTCCGGGTGGGCGGCGGCGGCGAGCACGCCGGTGAGCGTCAGCCCGACGATGCCGGCCCCCATGACGACGGCGACGTCGTAGCGCGAGTACGTCTGCCGGACGCCCAGCAGCATGCCGGCGAAGCCCGCGGTGACGAGCAGCGTCCCGGGCAGGCCGGTGGCCACCACCTCGGGCAGCGCGACGAGCGTGAGCGCCGCGACGGCGGCGCGCAGGGCGACCTGCATGCGGTGCCCGCGGGCGTACTGCTCGCGGACGGCGTCGGCGTCGACGACGGGCGGGTCGGCCAGGATCTCGGCGTCGCTGCGCGGGGTGACCACACGCAGCGGGGTGCTCGCCAGCGCGAGCCACGGGATGCCGTTGCCGGCGGTCAGGACGAGCGCGACGACGATGGCGAGCACGACGCCCGGCTCGGCGTCGGTCGACGCGACGGCCGTCCCGGTCAGCGCGACCGTGAGTCCGAACGCCGCGGGCGCCAGGCCCACCTCGCGACGGGTGGTCAGCGCGGCGATCCCGACGACGGCCGTCACGAGCATCGCGCCGCCGGCGAGGGCGGCGGACCAGCCCCACCCGGGCGCGCCCGTGCCGGCGGTCAGGCCGGCGACGCCAGCCAGGACCGCGGCCGTGACCGCGAGCGACGCCGCGCCGACGTCGTGGCTGCCCACGCGGGCGACCACGGCGGCGGCGCCGAGGACGAGCAGCGCACCCGCGCCGGCGATCACCGGCGGCAGCGGGGACGCCTGGTCCGCGCCGAGCAGGAGGACCGCGGCGGCGAGCAGGAACGCGACGGCGGTCGCGACGGCCGTCAAGGCCGAGTCGCGCGGGGTCCACGCGGCCCGCTGCGCGGCGACGGCGTCCGCGACGGCCTCGACGACGTCGTCGTACACGCGCACGGGCGCGACGCCGACGCCGGCCTCGAGGGTGAGGACGGCGCCGTCGGCCACGTTCTGCGCCTGGAGGCTGCGGTCGGAGTCGAGGACCGCGCCGTCGGAGCGGACGAGGCGGAACCCGCCGTGCGCCGTCGCGGCGTCCAGGAGGCCCAGCGTGCGGGCGAGTCCGGGGACGAGCTCGGCGACCGGGACGCCGCCGGGCGCGCCGAGGTCGACGGTGCGCCCGCCGCCCTGCACGGACACGCGCACGAGGCTCCCGAGGCTTCCGGGAGCGGAGGCTGCAGCGGTCATCCGGGTCCCTCGCTCGGGCTGGGCACGGAACGCACCGGGGGCTGGGCCACCCGGCGCGCGTCGGCCGTCAGCATAGTGAAGCGACCCGCGTCGGGGGCGGGCGGTGCGACCACGGGTCCGGGTGAAGGTCGGTGGTGTGCGTCAGTCGTCCGCACCGACACGGTCCACACCCTCGCGAGCCAGCCGGATCAGCTCGTCCAGCTCGACGGGCGGATCCGCCGCGTCCGTCTCGAAGCCCACGAGGAGCACGGCATCGCCGACGGGCACAGCCGCGTACTCCCCCCAGAGCCCGCCCTCGTCGTCGCCCGTGCGCCAGCCCATGCCCTCGTCGGGCAGGCCGGCGATCGGGTCGATCGACAGCTCGGGGTGCTCCTCGGTTGCCTCGGCGCAGGTGGCCGCGGCGTCCTCGAGGCGGGCGGCCGTGAGGTCCATCTCCTGATCGACCAGGACCGCCCCGACGCGCGGGTAGCCGTCCTCCTCGTCGAAGGACAGCTCCGAGACGGCGCCGGTCGGCAGCCCGAGGTCGCCGACCGACAGGCCCTCGCACCACGTCGGGCCAGGGACGGACTGCTGTCCCACGTCGTCGTGGGTCGCGGACACCACACCGTCGAAGTCGGAGTCACGCAGGAGCGTCGGGGACGCTTGCGTGCACGCTCCCAGCACGAGGCCGGACAGGACCACGAGCGCGGCGCTCGGGGCCGCGCGCCAGTGCCGTGGGCTCACCGCAGGGCTGCGACGTGGCATCGCTCACTTCTTCCCGAAGTAGGTCTCGAACTGCCTTTCGTAGACACCTCGGAGGTAGTCCTCGTTGATCACGTGATCCATCGCTCCACCCATGTCGCCGGCAGCCGTCCCCACGAGCTCGGGCGCGATGTCCTGGAGCCGCGGGATGACGCCGTCCGGTGCCCACGCGTCTGCGATCTCCGGGGAGATCTCGAGGATGCCCGCCTGGACCAGCGCCTGGTAGGCGTTGACGACCAGCCGGTTCGCCGCCCGCTCGGCACCTTCCTCCTGCGCCTGGATCACGGCGTCGACGTTGCTGCTGTAGGCCGCGTCGATGGTCTCGGTCGGCATCTCGGAGAGCTTGTTCCAGGCGAACTCCCACGCGTTCTTGCCGACGTCGCCGAGGATCTCGCCGGCCTCGTCGGCGTACGGCACGGGGAACATCCCGACCGCCTCCGAGACCAGGTTGGTGAAGGTCTCCACGCGCTGCGCCCTCGACTCTGCGCCCTCGATCGCGATCTCACCCGTCATGTACTGCAGGTGGCCCTCGAGCGTGGCCGTCGAGGTCATGATCCGTTCGAGGCCACCGGGGTCGCCCGGCACACCACCCGGGTTCGCCGCCGCATAGGCATCGAGCTGCGCGCGCTGGAACCCGGCGACGCCCTCCGCGACGCGGGCGACGCCCTCGTCGGTGCTCAGCGCGACCTTCAGGAGCCCGTTCAGGTCGGCCTTGTCCATCAGGGGGTACGGGTCGATGTCGGGCAGGTAGCTCTCGACACCGATGTGGCCGAGCCGCTCCCCGACCGCGAGATCCGTGGAACCGGAGTCGATCGCCACCTCCATCGCCGGCGTGTAGAACTTGAGCAGCTTCGCCACGGGCTCGGCGGCACCGTCGGCGCTCTCGGCGTTGAACTCGGGGTTGTCCGGGAGCCGGTCGAAGTACTCGGACACGAACCTCGCGGTGGCCTCGGGCGACCCGGCGAGGTTCTCCGGATCCGTGCCGATGGCCAGAGCGGCCTCCGAGATGCCTGAGAAACCGTCGCGGCTCCAGTCCCTCTCGGCGAAGTAGAAGTCGGAACGCGCCTCGCCCGCACCTGACTCGGTGAAGAACTCCAGGCCGAGCTCCGGGTGCTTGCCGAGCTGGCCCATGACGGCTGCCATCGGGTCGGGCTGGTAGGAGAAGTCGACCCCGTCGAGACCCGTCAGCGGCGAGGCGAGCGAGTCGTGGTGAGCCCAGGTCGAGGCGCCGAAGGGGTTCGAACGCTCGAACTCGTCCATCTGCCATGCGACGCCGCGGACGAGGCTCTCGCCGTAGTCGCCGTCACGCATGAGGAAGTCGAGGACGGCCGCGTGCCCCTGGCCGTCCGAGCCGTACGTGTCGAAGAGCGCGGCACGCTCGTCGTCGGTCACGTCGTAGGTCGCGTAGCGGGCGAGCTCGCGGCCGTACGTCTCGCCGTCGAAACCTGGGTCCTGGCTGGCGACCTGCAGGCCGGCGCGGAGCTCGCGGGCGAGCCCGCCGAGCTCGTCGACGTTGGATCCGATGTACATCATCGACTGCACGTTGCTGAAGGTCGCGAGCAGACCCTCCGGCTCGAGCCGCTCGTACATCGATGCCATGACCACCTGGTCGTCGCCGAACGCCGTCATCAGCGCTGTGCACCGCTCGACGGTCGCGACGTCGTTCAGGGCCGTCGCGTCGCGGGCGACGGCGTCGAGCTCCGCCGCGACCCGCTCGCCGACGATCTCCTTGACCTGGGGCGAGGCGTAGTCGTCGAGGAGGGCGTACGCCTCGGGGTGGGCGAGCAGGTAGTCGACCTGCTCCGACGTGGACATCTCGGTGAACTCCAGCACCTCGCGCTGCTGGCCCAGCGACCCGACGGTGTTCGTGTCGGTGGTCGTGGCCGTACGCAGCGCGGCGGCCAGGGCCTCGTCCGCGGCGGCCGCCGCGGCGAGTGCGTCGTCGACCTGCCGGCTCACGTAGTTCTGCTGGGTGGCGGCGTAGGCGGCGTCGGAGGTGTTGTCGTACGACCGGGTCATCCGCACGGCGCCCGTCGCGCCGTCGATGCGCAGGTCGTGCCTCGAGGCCGCGTAGTAGGCGCCGTCCAGGTCCTCCTTCGCCGAACGGATCGCGGCCGCGGCCGCGTCGAGGGCGGCGATGACGTTCGCGGCCTCGGCGACCTGGGTCGCCAGGCCGTCGGCCAGCCGCTGGTGGGCCGCCTGGGCGGCCATCGCCGAGGCGAACGTCCACGACGTCGGCACCCGGCCGGCGGCGAGCTCGTCGCTCTGGTGGATCAGGGCCCTGCGGTGGGCGGTGATCTGGTCGGAGATCTCCGCCAGCCGGTCCGGCCGCCAGGAGCGCAGCTGCGTCGGGGTGACCATCAGACCGCCTCCATCCCACCGGCCGTGAACCGCCCCAGCTTGGCCGGGCTCGACGTCGGTCCCGAGGCCCCCGGCCACGCTGCTGGCCCGGTCGGCGTCATCGGGAACTGACCGAAGGCCCCCGCGGCGTGCTCGTCGACGCCGTCCCAGTCGCCTGCGGCCTCGCGCATCGACTGCGCGTGCGCCTCCGCCTGCGTGGCCCACGCCGTGTACGACTGCGCCCACGCGGCCGCGAGCGCCGACCCGGCGCCCCCGCTCGCACTCCCCGACAGGGCCGAGGCGATGTCGCCCACCTCGTCCGGCACGTGCGCACGCACGGTCCGCGCCACTCCTGCGACGGTCTCTGCCGCTGCCCGGACGTCAGCCGTCCTGATGTTCCCCACGTCGAACCCCCTCAGCGATCGCCACGCCAGAGGGTAGCGGTGTCCGGTTCGTCCCATCCGACGTTTGCGGCGGACTTCACCCGGACCGGCCGCACGGACGGGAGCGCGTGCTCGCCAGGACGGGTGAACCTGTGTCCGAATGCCGCAAACCGCCCAGCGCGATGGCCCGTTCTCCCCTACGCTGCCCGTGTCGCCGGCCCCGTGGGACCGGCGTCGGCGTCGGCCGTCCGGTCGCGTGACAGGGGGACCTGCGGGTCCGGGCAAGGGGAGGTGACCATGGCCGGGGAGATCACCGCGGCAGATGGGGCACTCAAGGCTGGTGCGGACGCGATCGGGCAGTCCCGCGCCGAGCTGAAGGGCGAGCTGTCCAAGCTCGAGGGGAAGCTGGCCGAGATCGGCAGCAAGTGGCAGGGCCAGGGCGCGGTTGCGTTCAACCAGCTCATGGTGCGCTGGCGCGAGGACGCCACCAAGATCGTCGACGCGCTGAACGAGTTCGAGGCCAACCTCGTCGACTCGCAGAAGACGTACACGGCGTCCGACGAGTCCGAGGCGTCGACGTTCGCCAAGTTCAACCGCTTCTGACCCGCCGACGAGACAGGACGAACCGATGGACCTCTCAGTCAACTACGGCACCCTGGCCGCCGCTGCGGCGGACATCCAGGCGTCCGCGGGCCAGATCGAGTCCCGCCTGAACGAGCTCGACCGCTCGCTCCAGCCGCTGCGCGCGAACTGGACCGGTGAGGCGGCGACCGCCTACGAGGCCGCCAAGGCCAAGTGGACCTCCGCGCTGACCGACATGAAGATGCTGCTCGCGCAGATCGGCAACCAGGTCACCACGACCTCGCAGAACTACCAGGCGACCGACCGGAACGTCGCCCAGCGCTTCTGACCTGACCGGCGGTCGGTGCGCCCTCGGGGCGCGCCGACCGCCGTCCGGTCGACAGCAGGGGGCGATGCAGGACCGCACGCGACGAGCGTGCAAGGAAGGACGGACGCGGTGAACGAGATCAAGGTCAACATCGACACCGTGCAGTCGAACGTCAAGGCGCTCAACGGGATGTTCGACCAGCTCGAGTCGGGCGTCCAGGGCGTGAAGGCCGTGCAGGGCCTCCAGACGACGACCACGTGGACGGACATCCCGTCGTGCCAGCAGTTCGCTGCGGCCTACCAGGCGGGCCTCGTGCGACTGCAGCAACGGCTGAACACCACGTGGCAGAACATCCGCGACCAGGCCGAAGCCCTGCGCGATGCGGCTGCGGCACTCGCTGCGACCGACGAGGCGAGTCAGCAGGAGCTCGCGCAGATGCAGACGTCGCTCGACGCCCTCCTCGCTCGGGCAGCCCGCGGCCCTGAAGCGGTGGCGCCCGTGCCCTCCGGGCCGATGCGCGCGATCTGATCGTGGCGGCTCGGCGAACACCGCATCGCAGGTCGCACCGCAGAAGGAGCTTGATGGCCGTCATGTCGACGCACCGCCCCGCCCGCCTCCCGCGCCGACCCATCCACCGGCGTGCGCTGGCGACAGCGTGCGCGGCTGCGGCCGCGCTGGGGATCGGCGCCGTGGCGATCACGCCCGCCTTCGCCGCGACGGACAGCGGGCCTATCGACGACGGCCTGTGGTACTTCACCCGGACCGGCGTCGCCGAGGCCCACCAGCAGACCACCGGCCAGGGCATCACCATCGCCGTGCTCGACACGATGATCAACCCGGACGTCCCCGACCTGGTCGGGGCGAACGTGCAGGCGCTCGGGACCTGCCGCGCCGCTGACGGCACCCCCGTGCCCGCGACCTCGACCGGGCCGGATGCCAAGCACGGCACACAGGTGACGTCCGTCATCGCCGGCACCGGGGCGGGGACGGAGGGGCAGGCGGGCGTGCGCGGTGTCGCCCCCGGCGCCACGATCATGCACTTCGCGATACTCCCGGCTGGCTACGACGCGGACGGGTCCGAGGTCGGTCAGGGGTGCGAGATACCGCCCGACGCCGAGTTCGGCTACGAGATCACCGCGGCGGTCGACCAGGCGGTCGCCGCCGGCGCCGACATCATCACGACGTCGATCGGTACCCACTGGGCCGACGGCTCCGTGGATGCGCTGCTCCGGGCGTACGCCGCGGGCGTCGTCGTGCTCGCAGCCCCCGAGAACCAGATGTCGCCAGGTGACGAGATGCTCGGTCCGGACGCCCTCAACGGCGTCGTGACCGTCGGCAGACACGATGTGAACGGCGCACTGCCTGACGCGCTCGCGCCGAACGGTGAGTATCTCAGCGTGGTCGCGCCCGGTATCGACCTTCGGGTGCCGGCGGCCGTGGACGGCGTGTGGAACCGCTACGCCCTCGCCGACGGCACCTCCTACGCGACGCCGTGGACGGCGGGTGTGCTGGCGTTGGCGTGGTCGCTGCACCCGGACGCGACCGCGAACCAGATGATCCAGGCCCTCATCCACACCACCGCCACCACCCCCGAGGGCGGCGAACCGGTCCACGACGACTTCTACGGCTACGGGCCGGTGTCCGTGCCCCGCCTGCTCGCCGTCGACCCGACGACCTTCCCCGACGAGAACCCTCTCCTGCACCCCCTCGACGACGCCGGGGCCCGTCCGTCGACCGCCGCGATCCTCGAAGCCACCGGCAAGGCCGTGCCGCAGGAGACCGCCGAACCCACCGCGGAACCCACGGCGACGCCCGCCCCGGACACCACCGACGACCAGGCCGGCGACGACACCGACACCTCCGCGTCCCTGCCCCTGCCCGCCATCCTCGGCGGCGCCGCCCTCCTGCTCGCCGCCGCCATCACCACCGCCGTCCTCCTGCGCCGCCGCACCACCAGCCCGGCAGCCGGAAGCACCAGCCCGACCGGAGAGGAAGCCTGATGGGCGCCAAGGAGAAGCAGCTCGCCAAGACCACCGAGGCCCAGCTCTGGGCGGCCGACCACACTCGGGACACCCTGTCGGGTGCTTCCACCGAGCTGCACGACGCCTCGCAGAGCCTCGTGAAGGTCGGTTCCGAGAGCGGACTCGAGGGGCTCGCAGGCGACGCCGCGACGGAGTCGTTCGCGCAGCTCGCCAGGGAGTGCGCACAGCTCTCCCTGGACCTGACCACCATGTCGAACGTCGGCTACATCGCGCGCCTCGCGGTCCAGAGCGCAGCAGCCCAGTACGAGGCCCTCCCCCCGGTCGAGCTCACACCGAGCCAGCGGACCCGCGTCGCGAATGCCTACGTGTCGCAGGAGCCGGTCTACGTCGCCGGTCACGGCATGCTCTCCGCGTGGGCTGCGGAGCAGGCCTGGCTCGCCGAGGCACGGGCACGGCGGGAGGCAGAGGCGGCCGACGCGCTGCAGAGCCTGAACGCTCAGATGGCGGAGGCCGCGAAGAGCGCCGACATCAAGACCGCCCGTGACGATGACCAGACGCTCCTCCCCCCCGGCACGGGCAGCGGCGACACCGGAGGGTCGTCGACGCAGAATCGGCCAGGCGGCGGTGCCGCCACCGGTGCGGGTGTCGGGGCAGGCGCGGGGGCTGGCGCGGGCGCGTCCACCGGGGGTATCGGCGGTGGCCCCATCGCCGTCGACCCGCCCGTGCGCGACTGGTCCGACATCTCCGCAGACGGGTCGACGGGTGGCACTGGTGGCCGTACCGGGTCAGGCGGAGGCATCGGCGGTTCGGGGAGCGGGCTCGGTGGTGGTTCGGGCTCGGGTTCGTCCGGGGGTGGTTCGTGGGGCGGCCCGGGCCTCGGTGGTTCCGGTAGCTCGGGCGGCGCCGGTGGCGCACTCGCTGGTGGCGCGGCCGTCGGCGGCGTCGCGGTAGGAGCGCTGGGCCTCGGCAGGGGCGGCCTCGGCATCGGCGGGCTCGGCATGGGCGCGGGCGGCGCCGGTGGGGCGGGCGGCGCCGCGGGCATGATCGGCGGCGCCGGCGCGGGACGAGCAGGCATGGGCGGCGTCGGCGGCGCTGGCGGCGCAGGGGCTACGGGCCTGGGCGCGAGTGCGCGAGGCGGAGCCGGTTCGACCGTGCTCGGCACCCCGGCCGGCGGCGCCCAGGGCTCGGCGGCAGCAGGCGGGCAGGCCGGTGGGCGTGGCATGGCCGGCGCGCCGATGGGTGGTGGCGGTGCCGCGGGCGCGGGCGACAGCAAGAGCCGCCGCCGCGGCGCCGGGTACCTCGCGCCCGACGTGGACATCGAGGACGAGGCCGGACCCGTTGCTCTCGGGCCCGCCGCGCGCGCCGGGTCCCGCGACCAGGTCCCGGTCGAGGCCGTCGAGGTCGACGTCGACGACGAGTGGTGACGCCCTGACGTGACGACCGGCGACGACCGCTACGGGCCCGACCCGAGCTGCGCCCCGTACGGCAACGACATCGCCTGCCAGCTCACCTACGAGGCGATCGAGGAGCTCTCCGCGCACTGGGAGGAGACGGCCGCTGTCCTCGACGAGCAGGCCGGCCGGGTCGCCGCGACCGGGAGCGGCTGGTCACCCGCCGTGGCCGGCGCCGTCTCGCGGTTCGCGGAGCAGTGGCGCGAGGACCTCGCCGGCCTGGCCACCGGCGCCCGGGGCAAGCGCGACGCCCTCACCGGGGCCGTCGCCGACTTCCGCGAGGCGGACGCCCAAGCGGCGCGCGACTGGTACTACGGCGGTGCCCGATGACCGTCGCCGTCCCCACCGTCCCGCCCGCCCCGCAGCGTCCAGCCGGCGACCCCGCCGGCGCGAGCGCCTGGGCCGACGGGCTGCGGCTCGCCGCCTCGCTGTGCGACGAGCGCGGCGAGTGGATCGGTGGCGAGGCCGTCGCCATGGTGGGGCGGGACGACGGGTGGACGGGCGCCGCTGCCGCCGCCTACCGGTCCTCGACGTACCGACCGCAGGTCGCCGCCCAGAGCGCCGCCACGGCACTGCGCACGGTCGCCACGGCCGTCTACGCGTACGCCGACGCGCTCGCCACGCTCCGCGGTCAGGCCGACGACCTCACGGAGCGACGCGCCAACCTGGCCGACCGCGCGTCGGACCTCCGGGCGCTCGCCCGCGGGGCCGATCCGGAGGACCTCGCCCTCGCCCAGTCGCTGGCACGCTCCGCCGCGGGGCTCCGCTGGGAGGTCGACGCCTACGCCCGGGCCGTGTCCGCGCTGACCGCCGACACCCGCGCGGCCGAGCAGGCGCTCCTGGACGCGCTCGCCCGATACCCCGACCTCGCGACGGCGCAGTCCGCGCTCGCCGCGACCTCGGGGAACGACCCGGCCGTCGCCTCGGCGCTGGTCAAGGCCGGCGGGCTGCCGACCGGCCTCTCCCCCGACGAGGCGCGCGACTGGTGGGCCGGCCTGACCGACGCCGAGCGCGACGCGATGGTCGTCGAGCATCCGGAGATCATCGGGTCCCTCGACGGTCTGCCCGCCGACGCGCGGGACACGGCCAACCGCCTGCTGCTGGACCGCGACATCGAGACCCTCGAGGCGCGCGAGGAGGCCGTGGGACTGGACGTCGACGAACGCGCGGCGCTGGCGAACGCGCGGACCGTGCGGGACCAGCTGGCGAGCTTCGTCGGTCAGCGGGATCCGCTGACCCGAGAGCCTCTCGTGGCGCAGCTCTACGACTACGAGCCCGGCGCATTCGGCGGTGACGGCCGTGCCCTCGTCTCGCTCGGGGACCTCACGACGGCAGACAACGTGGCGTTCTTCGTACCGGGCCTGACGACCACGGTGGGCAGTCTCGGCACGAACCTCACAGCCATGAACGAGCTGTACCAGGAGTCGCGGTACGCCGACGCGAACGCCTCGACCGCCTGCATGGTCTGGATCGGCTACGACGCGCCGTCGGACCTGGACTCGCTCACCGTCGCGACGGAGGGGCGGGCGCGCGCCGGCGGCGCGATGCTCGCCGACGACGTCGCCGGCTTCCTGGCCAGCCGCGGCGCAGACGAGCCGAACCTCACGGTCATCGGGCACAGCTACGGCAGCACCACCGTCGCTCACGGCGCGACGGGCACCGGCATGGACGCCGACTCGATCGTCCTGCTGGGCTCACCCGGCGCGGGCAACAACGTCGACCACGCGAGCGACCTGGGCATCGGCGCGGAGAACGTCTACGTCGGCAGCGCGAACTCCGACCCGGTGTCGTGGCTCGGCGGGCACGGCTGGGTCAACCTCGAGACCCTCCCGGGCGACCTCGGGCTCGGCAACGACCCCGCCGAGGACGACTTCGGCGCGCACCGCTTCCAGGCCGAGGTCGCGGACGAGACCATGTGGCACGTCCCGACCACGTACCCGCCCGGGGCCGCCGCCGCCGACTGGGTGATCCGAGCGCTCGACGACCACACCTCGTACTTCCGCGAGAACAGCGAGTCGCTCTACAACGTCGCTGCGATCGTCACCGGGCACGAGGACCAGATCCTGACCGCTGAGCACCGCACCGATCCGTGGTACAGGTCGGTGCAGGATCCTGAGGGCGACCGCGACGCCACCCACCAGAGCCACCAGGGGACCCCGTGACGAGCGACCCGTTCTTCGACGAGCTCCGCCGCCGCCTGCCGGGCGTCCGCATCGTCGTCCTCCCGGGCGGGCCTGACGGCACCTCGGCTCCCGAGCCGCCGCAGCCCGTTCCGGACGTCGACCTGGCGACCGCGGCGACCCGGGCCTCGCGCGCCCGGGCCGACGCGCTGGCGCTGCTCCGGGACGTGTGGCCGACGGCGTCCGCCGGCGCGGCGCCCCCGCAGACGGTGCAGTACGCGTGGCAGCCCGACCCGGGAGCGGGCGAGATCGTGGCCTCCGTCACCGCCCGGCTCGTGGGCCTGGTCCATGACGTCCGAGCCACGCTCCTGCCCGTCGCCGAGACGCTCGACGCGGCTGGCTGGCAGGTCGTCGCGCGCCCCGTCGGGCACGCGGGCGCCCGACTGCACGCCGATCGCGGCGACCAGCGCCTCGACGTCGTCGCCTGGGGCCCGGACGGGCCGTGGGACGTCACGGCGGGTGCGACGGCGGCCGTCGGCCAGCACGCGGCCGCCGTCAGCGCGACGGGCACGGTGGATGCGGGCTGGCACGATGACGCCCCGGAGGTGGCGCCATGACGCGAGCAGCCCCTGGGCGGGTCCTCTCGATCCCGGCTGGTGCACTCATCCTGTCCGCACTTGCGGGCTGCACCGGCCCCGCAGGCGGGACATCCCTCGCGGAGGCCCTCGAGGACCGTGCCGAGGTCCGCGCCCTCACCCAGGACCTCGCCGCCGCGGCGCGGAGCGCGGGCCTGGAACCGTTCGACGCAGGCGGCGGCTGGACGACGTGCACTGATCAGGGCAGCAAGTGGCAGTACAACGCCGACGCCGTCCTCCATGCCGAGGGCGACTCGGCCGACGAGCTCCCTGCCGTCCTCGCGGCCATGACGGAGCAGATCGGTCTGGAGACCGATGGCCCCGGCGCGTTCAACCTCGAGACGATGGCCGACGGCACGGCTCGTGGGCTGGACGTCCGGGTTCGGTCCTACGACGACGCCACAGAGCTCGTGATCAACGTCAGCGGCCCGTGCGGGCGCGTGGCCGCCGATCGCGCCGAGCTGGACCAGGGTGCGGGCCCCTACCAGATCCTCGACATCGGCGGCACCCACCCCAACCAGCAGGACGCCGTCCCGTAGCCCCGCTGCGGCGCTGAGGGCGCTCAGGCCGAGGCGACCGTGAACGAGCGCTCGCCCAGGCGGACGACCCCGCCCGCCGCGACCGGGTAGCGGGTGCCCGGCTCCAGCCGGTGCCAGGTGCCGGCGGCATCCCGCAGGAAGGTCCCGTTGGCCGAACCGCGGTCGGACACCCAGAACACCCCGTCGGCGATGCCGAACGCCGCGTGCGTGCGCGACATCGACCGGCTCGGGTCGTCCACGCCGACCACGTGGTCGAGCTGCTCGCCCTCGTCGGCGCGCGGCCGGCGGCCGATCACACCGGTGCCGGTGACCTGCACGACCTCGCCCGAGTCGAGCGTGAGCACGTAGCCCCGACGGCCGGGCGCCGCCGCGGGGACCGCCGGAGGCTGGACCGGCGCGGCGGTCGGCTGCGTGGGCACCACCGGTCGCACGGGCGCCGCGGCGGACGGCGCGGGCACGGCGGGCACGACGCGCGGCGCGGACGGCTGCGCCGGGAGCACGGGCGGGGCGGGCGGGGCCGGGACGGGAGCCGGAGCGGCCACGGGCGCGGCGGGCACCGGCGCGGGCACGGGCACCGGCGGCGCCGCGGGCGGAGGCGAGACGGCCGTCGTCGTGACGACCGGGGGGCGCACCACGTCGACCGGCTCGGCCGCGACGCGCATCGCGCGCACGTCCACCACGACGGTCCGTGCCGCGCGGTCGTGCCACGCCTGGCCGCGTCCCGTGCGGTCCGCGCCCGACGTCGCCACGAGCACCCACGGGCCGACGCCCGCGAGGAGGTTCGAGACCCCGAGCAGCGCGGCGCGGCCGACGGCGCGCCCGAGGCCCGGGGCGAAGGGCCGCTCGACGGCGGCGGTGCGCAGGCCCAGGGCCGCGTTGCCGAGCGTCAGCCCGCCGCGCGCCTCCCAGAGCACCAGCCCGACGGCGAGCTCCCCGGCCGCGAGGCCCGCGTAGATCGCCTGCCGGCCGGTCAGCCACCACACGAGCCCACCGACGACGGTCACCGCCAGCAGGTCCAGCGCGTACGCGGCGAGCCGGCGGCCGACCCCGGCCGGCGTGACGCCGTCGAACGCCGGACCGAGGGCGGCCGCACCCGCCTGGGCCGCGGCGCCCGGCACCGGGACGGGCGCGAGGACGCCCACCTGACCGGGCGCCTGGACCGGCAGTCCGGGGACCGGGCCGCGCGTCGTCGGGCCTACGGCCAGCCCTGCCGCACCGGCGACGGCCGCACCGGCGACGGGCGCGCCGGCCCGCGCCCCTGCGCCCTTGTCGCGCCGGTCACGACGGCGCTGGCCGCCCCACTGCTGGTCGGCCGCGGCGGGCACGGCGATCTCGCGGACGGCCACCGGCGCGCCGCACCGCGTGCAGAACGCGCTGCCCGCGCCGACGGCGGCGTGACAGGACGGGCACGTGGCACCGGACGCGACGCTCACGCTGCCCCCCAGGGTCGACTCGCGGGCGCGGCGGGATCGCCGCACCGGGCGGCGCCAGCGTAGCCGCCAGTGCCCTGCGCGGTCCGCCGGTTCACGGGCGCCTCACGACGCCAGCGTGCGCAGCGCCTCGATCACGCCGCCGGCCACGAGCGCGACCGGCAGCGCCAGCACGGTCGCGAGGGTCTCGACGGTGTCCGCGAGGCGCGAGAACCCGACCGACCGCCAGCCGCGCCCGATCGGGACGCTCAGGGCCACGGCGCCGAGGGCCAGCACCAGGGCCGCCACCACGGCCACCGCCGGCAGGTCCGCGACCCCACCGGCCGCGACGGCCGCCAGCTCGAGGACGACGGCGCCCGCCGCCGCCCGCGGCGCCCACCGCACGACGCCGCCGCGCGCCGTCCGCGGGGCGAGGGCGAGCGCCGTCGCCACCAGGACGCACGCCCCGACGGCGGTCCACCGGGTCAGCGCGCCCGGCTCCACGCCCGCGAGCAGCACCGGCGCGAGCAGCGGCGCCACCGCCGCGAGCGCGAGCGTGCCCGCGTCCTGCCGGCGCTCGGCGCTGCCGACGACGCGCCCCACCGTCCGGTCGTTGACCTCTGCCGGGCGCTGGGGCTCCGGCGCCCGCACCGAGGTGGCCGTCCGCTGCACCACCGACACGTCCAGCAGCTGGGAGTCCGGCACGGACACGCTCAGCACCGGGACGGCGCGCATGCCGAGCGGCACCGCGCCGAGCAGGGCCGCGGCCGCCAGCACGTCGGGGACGTCGAGCAGGAGAGTCGTGGCCACGACCACGAGCGCGACCGCCAGCACGAGCGCGAGGGGCGCGGCGACGTCGGCCACCGCGTCGCGGTGCCGGCGGCCCACCGCCCAGCGCAGCGTGACCGGGACCAGCGCCCCGACCAGGCCTGCGAGCACCATCAGCCGCCCGGCGTCCGTCAGGCCCGGGTCGACGGCGGCCGCCGCCCCGGCCGCGCCCGCGAGCGCCGCCGCGAGGGTCGGCCACGCGGCGCCGACGGTGCCCGGGCGGCCACGCAGCAGGGCGAGCCCGGCCGCGGCGACCCCGAGCCCGGCGACCAGCGCCCACCGGGTGACGGTGTCGTCCCCCAGGCCGTCCCCGGCGAGCAGTCCCCCACCCGCGATGACGACGAGCGCGACGACGCATGCGGCCGCGGCCGCGCCCAGCCACCAGGCCGAGCCGCCGGGACGGGACGCGAGCGGGTCCGCCGGCGCCTCGACGGCGGTCTCCCGGCGGTCGCCGCGAGCGCCGCGTCCCAGGCCTCGCCCGGCACCGCGGCCGCTGCCGCTGCCGCGCACCACGTGCAGCACCGCGCCGTCGACGAGGTCGGCGCCCGTCGCGCCGTAGCGGTCCAGCGCGCGGCCGGTGGAGTCGACGACCGCCACCCCGGGCGCGTCGAGGTCGACGCCGACGTCGCGCAGCGCGTCGTAGAGGGTGGTCCCGGCGGGGATCGCGACGTCCACCCGGCGCTCTCCGACGAGCAGGGCGACCCGGGACCGGGCGGGTGGATTCACGCCGTCTCCCTGGGAACTGCGGCGCCGGTGGACCCGCCCATACTAGGGTGTCGGCCGGGTCCACAGGCCGTGTTGCGGCAGGTCCCACGTGCGCATCTGGCCGCCGGGGCGACGCCCCAGCCGAGGGGGAGTCCCGAGCATGACCGCGACCGTCCCGCACCGCGAACGGCTCGCGCCCCCGGCGGTGCCCGCAGGCCACATCCAGGTGCTGCCCCCGCCCGAGATCACGCCGTCCGACGGCATGAGCGGCGTGCTCTCCAGCGCGCTCCCGATGCTCGGGTCCGTCGGCTCGATCGTGTTCATCGCCCTGTCCCGGCCGGGCGTGCAGGGCTACCTCGCCGGCGGCATGTTCCTCGTCGCCTCCCTCGGCTTCCTCGTCGCCAACGGCTGGCGCACGCGCGCGCAGCGGCAGGCGAGCGTCGTCGGGGCGCGGCGCGAGTACCTCGCGTACCTGTCCGAGCTGCGCGAGACCGTCCGGCAGGCCGGCGCCGCCCAGCGCCGGGCCGCCGAGTGGCGCGGGCCCGACCCGCGCGCGCTGCCGATCGTCGCCGAGGAGCGCACCCGGGTCTGGGAGCGGGCGCCCGGCGACGACGACTTCCTGATCACCCGCGTCGGCCTCGCCGACCAGGGCCTGTGCCTGACGCTCGAGCCGCCGGACACCCCGCCGCTCGCGCAGCTCGACCCGGTCGCGGCGTCCGCGGCCCACCGCTTCCTGCTCACGCACACCACCCAGCACGACGTGCCCTTCGAGGTCGACGTGCGCTCGGTCGCCCGGCTCGAGGTGACCGGGCCCGAGGCCGACGCGCGCGCCCTGGCCCGCGCCGTCGTCTGCCAGCTCGCGACGTTCCACTCCCCCGAGCACCTGCGCATCGCGGTCATCGCGGGCCAGGCCACGCTCGCGGACTGGGAGTGGGCCAAGTGGCTGCCGCACACCGCGAGCCCGCGCGCGCGGGACGCCGTCGGGCCGGCGCGGATGATCGCCGGCTCGCTCGCGGAGATCGAGGACCTGCTGCCGGAGGGGCTGCCGGACCGGCCGCGCTTCGGCCCGTCGGAGTCGCCGGACCTGCCGCACGTGCTGGTCGTCGTGGACGGCGGGGTGGTGCCGCCCGGCAACCCCGTGGTGACCACCGACGGCGTCATGGGCGTCACCGTCCTCGACCTGCCCTCGCGCTGGGGCGAGCTGGCCGACCCGGGGACCGCGCGGCTCGCGATCGGCGGCCGCGCCGCCCGCAGCGCGCCCGGCGAGGCGCGCGTCGCGCTCCAGGTGCTGCGGCCCGGGCTGCCCCCGCGGGATGCCGTCGCCGACCGCATGTCGGCGGCCGACGCCGAGGCGGCCGCTCGCCGCCTGACCCCGCTCTTCCTGGAGTCCGGCCCCCGCCGCGAGGACTCCGCCACCGTGTCCGCCGAGCTCGTGGACCTGCTCGGCATCGGCGACGTGCGCGACTTCGACCCCGCCGTGCACTGGCGCCCGCGCCTGCAGCGCGACCGGCTGCGCGTGCCCATCGGCCTCACCACGCAGGGCCAGCCCATCGCCCTGGACATCAAGGAGTCCGCTCAGCAGGGCATGGGCCCGCACGGCCTGATCATCGGCGCCACCGGCTCCGGCAAGTCCGAGGTGCTGCGCACCCTGGTGCTGGCCCTCGCGCTGACGCACTCGTCGGAGGACCTCAACTTCGTCCTCGTCGACTTCAAGGGCGGCGCGACGTTCGCCGGCATGGCGGACATGCCGCACGTGTCGGCGATCATCACCAACCTGGGCGAGGAGCTCGCGCTCGTCGACCGCATGCAGGACGCCCTGACCGGCGAGATGACCCGCCGCCAGGAGCTGCTGCGTGCCGCCGGCAACTTCGCCAACGTCACCGACTACGAGAAGGCGCGCCTCGGCGGGCGGACCGACCTCGAGCCGCTGCCCGCGCTGCTCATCGTCGCCGACGAGTTCTCCGAGCTGCTGTCCGCCAAGCCCGAGTTCGCGGACCTGTTCGTCGCCATCGGGCGCCTGGGCCGGTCGCTGCAGATGCACCTGCTGCTCTCCAGCCAGCGGCTCGAGGAGGGCCGCCTGCGCGGGCTGGAGTCCCACCTGTCCTACCGGATCGGCCTGCGCACGTTCTCCGCCGCGGAGTCGCGCACCGTGCTCGGCGTGCCCGACGCGTACACGCTGCCCGCCGTCCCCGGCATGGGCTACCTCAAGCCCGACACGACCTCGCTGATCCAGTTCCGCGCGTCGTACGTCTCCGGGCCGCCGAAGACCTCGCGGCGGGCCGCGGCGGCGTCGGGCGGGCGGCAGACGGGCGCGCGGATCGAGCCGTTCACCGCAGCCCCCGTGCTCGGCGCGCCGGTGGCGGCCGAGCAGGAGGTCGTCGCCGACGTCGAGGAGACGCGCGCGACGTTCGACATCGCGGTCGAGCGGATGCGCGGCAAGGGCCGCCCGGCGCACAAGGTGTGGCTCGAGCCCCTGGTCGTCCCGCAGACGCTCGACGCGCTCATGCCGGACCTCGTCGTCGACCCGACCCTGGGCCTGGTGTCGCCCACGTGGCGCGGCGCGGGCGACCTGGTCATCCCCGCGGGCCTCGTCGACCGGCCGCTCGAGCAGCGGCGCGAGAACCTCACGTTCGACCTCGGCGGCGCCGCCGGCCACCTCGCGATCGTCGGCGGTCCGCGCAGCGGCAAGAGCACCGCCGCCCGGACCGTGCTGACGGCCCTCGCGCTCACCCGCACCCCGCTCGAGGTGCAGTTCTACGTGCTGGACTTCGGCGGCGGCACGTTCGGCCCCCTGGCCGCGCTGCCCCACGTGGCGGGCGTCGCCTCGCGCGCCGAGCCCGACGTCGTGCGCCGCGTCGTCGCCGAGGTGCGCGCCGTCGTCGACGCGCGCGAGCAGTACTTCCGCGCGCAGGGCATCGACTCCATGGAGACCTACCGTCGCCGCCGCGCCGCCGGCAAGGCCGACGACGGGTACGGCGACGTGTTCCTCGTCATCGACGGCTGGAGCACGATCCGCGCCGAGTTCGACGAGCTCGAGGCCGAGATCCAGACGCTCGCCGGCCGCGGCCTGACGTTCGGTATGCACGTCATCGCGACCGCCGGGCGGTGGATGGACTTCCGCAGCCAGATCAAGGACGTGCTGGGCTCACGGCTCGAGCTGGCCCTCGGTGAGGCGATGGACTCCGACATCGACCGCCGCGTCGCCGCCGGCGTGCCCAAGGACCGGCCGGGCCGCGGCCTCGTGGTCAGCAAGCACCACGTCCTCACGGCCCTGCCGCGCGTCGACGGCAACGCCGACTCCCGCACCCTGTCCGACGGCGTCGACCACCTCGTGCAGGTGGTGCGCCAGTCGTGGACCGGGCCGGCCGGGCCGAAGCTGCGCCTGCTGCCCGAGCTGGTGGGGCTGGACGCCGTCCGCGCGGCCGCCGCGCCCGACGACCGCCGGCTGCTGCTCGGCATCGACGAGGCCGCGCTGGCGCCCGTCGGGCTCGACCCGGCCGAGGAGCAGCACCTGTACGCGTTCGGCGACGGCGGCTCCGGCAAGTCGTCGCTGCTGCGCGCGGTGGCCTCGGAGATCATGCGGACGAACCGGCCGGAGCAGGCACAGATCTTCGTCGTCGACCTGCGCCGCTCGCTCCTGGGGGACATCCCCGAGGACTACCTCAACGCCTACCTCACCACCGCCGACCAGGCGGCCGGGGCGATGGGCGGCCTGGCCGGCATCCTGCGCGACCGGCTGCCCGGGCCGAACGTCACCACCGAGCAGCTGCGCACCCGCACCTGGTGGTCCGGGCCCGAGGCGTGGGTGCTGGTGGACGACTACGACCTCGTGGCGTCCTCGGCCGGCAACCCGCTCTCGGCGCTCGTGCCCTACCTGGCGCAGGCGCGCGACGTCGGCCTGCACCTGGTGCTCGCGCGGCGGTCCGGCGGCGCCGGGCGCGCGATGTACGAGCCCGTGCTGCAGGCCCTGCGCGACCTCGCGGCGCCCGGCATGGTGCTCTCCGGCAGCCCGGACGAGGGCGCGCTCGTCGGCGGCGTGCGGCCCGAGCCCGCGGTGCCCGGCCGGGCCCGCCTGGTCACGCGCGACGCCGGCCGCCAGGTGATCCAGCTGGCGTACCTGCCCTCGAGCGCCTGACCGGTCAGGCCACGTGGCGCCTCACCGCACGGTGGCGGTCCGGAACGCCTGCGTGAGCTGACCCGACTCGAACGCGTCCTCAGGCCCCGAGACCGACAGGACCACCAGGTCCCCGGCCTCAGTCTCGGTCACCAGGACCAGCTCGCGGTCGTCGCCCGACACCCGGGCGCCCGACGCGTGCTCGCGCCCGCCGGTCCAGTCCACCGCGTCGTCCTGCGGCACCGACGCGCGGAACTGCTCGACGCCGCCGTGCGCACCCGCCTCGGCCGTCAGGACGGTCACCACGACCGATCCCGGCGCCAGCCGGCCCCAGACGCCGTCGAGCTCCACCGGCCCGGTCCAGCCGGCCCGCAGCTCCCGGACGGCGTCCGGGGACGTCGTCGACCAGGGGCCGAGCTCCTCGGGGAGGGTGATCGTCACCGGCCCGAGCTCGACGGGCGAGCCGGGGACCGCGACCCCGGCCGGCTCCGCCGCGAGCGCCTCGACGGCCGCGCCGGCGCCCGTGCCCAGGGCCAGGGCCACCGCGGCACTCACCGCGAGCGCCAGCTCGGCGCGCCTCCGGGGGGCGCGACCCAGCACCGGGGCGCGCCACCAGCGCTGCGCCGTCCGGCGTCGGGGGGCCGCCATGGGGTGCACGGTAGCCCGCGCGGGCCGCCCGTGGGGGGGACCTCACCCGTGCGGGGGATCAGCCTCGGCGGCGGGCCTTGCGGGACGTGCGGGCCGCGTGCCGGCGGTGCCGCAGCGAGGCGACCGCGAGCCGGGCCCGGAGCCGACGACGGCGCGGCACGGCCGCCCGCATCGCCGCCCGCGCGGCGTCGACCTCGGCCCAGTACACGGCGACGTGCTCGTCCGGGGGCTGCCCGGGGCCGAAGACGACGGCGTCCGCGCTGGCGGCCAGGCCGGCGACCGCCGCGCCGACGCTCCCCCGGCGTCCCGCCCGCGGGAACGCCGAGGCCAGGTGCAGCGCGGTCTCGCGACGTGTCGCGGTCTCCGCGGCGGGGTGCCGCAGGTCGCGCGCCTCGTCCAGCAGCTCGTCCCAGCCGCCCACGACGCGGGCCACCGGGTCGGGTGCCGAGCGCCGGCGCCGCCGGCGGCGTCGCTTGGCCGCGAGGATCAGCGCGACGGGCGTCAGCAGCGCGATCAGCGGGATGCCGACCGCTCCCGCGACCAGCAGGACCGCGCCCCAGTCGTCGCCGTCCAGCTCCTGGTCCTGCTCGGGTTGGGTGCTGGGCTGCTCGGTGTCCTCGTCGGGCGGCTCGACCGGCTCAGCGAGCGGGGGCGGTGGCTGGCGGACCTGCGGGTCCTCCGCCGACTGCTGCTCCTGCTCGTCCGTGCGCGGGGTGCGGCTCTCGTCCGGCGTGGGGTCGAACGCGACCCAGCCGCGGCCCGCGAACTCGACCTCGACCCACGCCTCGATGTCGTCGCCGGTGAAGGTGATCTCGTCGGAGTACTCCTCGGGGACGAACCCCATGACGACCCGCGCGGGCAGGCCCATCTTGCGCGCCATCAGCGCCATCGCGGACGCGTACTGCTCGCCGTCGCCCACCATGATCTTCCCGGTGAGCAGCTCGGTGATCCGGTCGGCGCCGTGGCCCGACCACGAGGGCTCCTCGTCGGGGCCGCCGTGGCTGAAGTAGCCGCGCTCGGCGAGACCGTCGGCGAGGGCGGACGCGATCTCGGCGGGCGTGGCGGCCGCCTGCGCGATCTCCCCGGCGTACAGCGGGACGGCGTCGGGCACCCCGGTCTCCCGGGGCAGGCGTGCGGTCCCGACGCGGGCGGCGGCGAGCTCGGCCTCCTCCGGCCGCTCGGGGACCACGACGTCGGCCGTGAAGGTGGTGCCGGCGGGGACGCCGTCGACGAGCACCGCCGTGCCCGTCAGGTCGTTGTAGCGCAGCTCGCGGGTGAGCTCGGTCGCGTCCGGGCCGGTGAACGTGAACCGCTCGGCGTAGCCGACGGTCGGGAGCCACACCATGGGCAGCTCGTGCACCTCGACCTCGACGCGGGCGCGCGGGCCCTCCGCGGACGTCGTGATCGTGTCGCCGACGCGGCGGAACGTGCCCGAGCCCTCCGACTCCTCGCTGCCCGCGACCTTCCACACGACGCCGTTGAAGGCGTCCATCGTGGCCAGGCGCACGCGGGCGCCGTCGGGCAGCCCGCGAACGGTCAGGAGCTCGGTCTCGCGGTACTGCTTGACGAACGAGCGGAACGCGGACAGCGGGCTGGCCAGCTCGTCCGGGTCGAACGGCGGCACCATCTCGTCACGCAGCACAAAGCGCTGGCGGTCCGCCACGAGGAGCGGACCCGCCGCGCCGGCGCCGACGACGGCGACCGCCACGAGCGCGAGCGCGACCACGCGCCGGGGCGCCAGCTGCCCGCGCCGCCACGCGACCCACCCGAGCAGGAGCAGCGCCATGACGACGCCGGCGGCCACCGGTGCGACGGACTCCTTGGTGCCGAGCAGCACGGCGACGCCGAGCGCGGCCACCGGCAGGAGCCCCGCCCAGGCCGCGTGCGGCCCACGGACGCGCGTGGCGATGCTCACCGACGTCCCGGCGATCAGCAGGCCGAGCAGCAGCGGGGCCGCGAGCACCGAGCCGCTGGCGCCGAGCTCCGGGTCGAGCGTCAGCACCTCCTTCCACACGGTGACGACGCCGCGCAGCAGGGCGGTCGTCGACTCCACCGAGGGCAGCGCGCCGGCGGTGGCGAGCGTCGGGGCGGCGACGAACGGACCGACCAGGAGGTAGGCGACGAGCGCCAGGGCGAGGGTGACCATGCCGCCCCAGCCGCGGCGGGCGCCCAGCGCGCTCAGGCCCGCGCCCAGCAGCACGCCGGCGGCGAGCGCCGGCAGGCCCGCGGCCAGGCCGAAGACGAGCAGCAGCGGCAGGCCCGCGAGGAAGGTCGCCGTGCCGAGGACGGCGGCGTCGACCCACACCGGCCGCCGACGCGCGGCGGAGCGCGGCCCGGCCGGGGCGGGTCGGGGGCTGCGGGCGCCCGCGGGCGCGGGCGCCGTCGTGGTCGCGGTCATCCGACCGCCGCCCGACGGACGATGCGCGGCATGTCGACGAGCGCGCCGATGCGCGCGAGGGACAGCCGCTCGTGCGTGGCGACCTCGGCCTCGACGCCGAGCTCCACGGCGAGCAGCAGCGTGCGGACGCCGACCGGCACGTGCACCGCCGAGGCGCGCAGCGTGCCCGGGTCGCACGTGGAGCCGGTCACGAGGATGGCGACCGTGACGTCCGGGACCTCGCGCGAGACCCAGGAGCCCAGGTCGACGCCGGAGCGGGCGGCGGTGCTCGGCTCCAGCGCGGACACGTCGTCGAGCATCCGCGCCGGGGTGTCCGTGCGGAGCACGCCGTCGCCGGCCAGGAACGTCACCTCGCGCTCGTCGCGGATGGCCTGCGCCGTGAGGGACGCCGCCGCCGCGATCGCGACCTCGAGCTCGTCGGCGTCGGCGTAGTCGGCCGGGTCCAGCGACAGCGCCACGGCGGTGTGCGTGCGCCGGGTGTCCTCGAACTGGCGGACCATGAGCTTGCCCTGGCGGGCCGTGCTCCGCCAGTGGATGTGCCGGCGGTCGTCGCCCGCCACGTAGTCCCGCAGGGCGTGGAACGAGAGGTCGGAGTCGGAGACGACGCGCGTCGCCTGCCCCTCGAGGTCGCGCAGCACGCCCGACGCCGCACCGGTGAGGCTCACCAGCCGCGGGTGCACGTAGAGCTCGACCGGGTCAGTCCAGCGCACCCGGCGGCGGACCAGGCCCAGCGGGTCGCCGCGCACCGACCGCACGGGCCCGACGACGACGACGGCGCGCCGCGTCGTCGGGATCGCGAAGACCTCGTCGTGCTCCCCGTGCGGGCCGAGGCTCGGCAGCGGGAAGTCGGCGGCGCCGCGACCCACCGGGAGCTCGACGTGGGCCGGCAGCAGACGCCGGCGGGAGGTGTTGCGGACCACGATGCGGCCCACGGCGCGCTCGCCCACCACCACGCGGTGGTCGGACATCTCGAGGTCGACGGCGTAGGTGGAGCGCCCCACCGCGAGCAGCGCGGCGGCCACGAGCGACCCGCCCAGCGCCGTCCCGAGCACGACCGGCTCGACCCAGCCCAGGTGGCGCCCGCCGAGCGCGAGCACGACGGCCGTCGTGAGCACCGCCCAGCCCAGGCCGGAGACCGGCCCGAGCGCGCGCCCGAGCACCCGCCGCAGGACGCGGCCGACCGCCCGGCCGGCCCGGCGCAGGGCGCGCGGGGGCCGGGCGGCGGAGGACGCGGCCTTCGCGGGCGCGGCGGAGCGACGGACGGGCATCGGCGGGCTCAGATCCGGGCGTCCGGCGGGACGGTCGCCTCGAGGACGCCGGCGACGACCTGCTGCGGGGTCACGCCCGAGAACTCGGCCTCGGTCTCGAGGATGATCCGGTGCGCGAGCACCGGGTCGGCCAGGAGCTTCACGTCGTCGGGGATGACGTAGCCGCGGCCCTGCGAGGCCGCCCACACCTTCGCGCAGCGCACCAGGGCGAGCGCGCCGCGAACGCTCGCGCCCAGGGCCGTGCGCGGGTCGGTGCGCGTCGCCTCCACCAGGGCGGCGACGTAGTCGAGCACCGCGGCGTCGGTGTGCACGGCGTCGGCGAGCGCCGACATCTCCGCGACCGCGTGGGTGGTGATCTTGGCCGTCAGGCGCGCGGTGCGGTCGCGGTCGGCCGCGCCCGAGAGGATCTCCACCGTCGACGCGCGGTCGGGGTACCCGAGCGACGTCTTCATGAGGAACCGGTCCAGCTGGGCCTCGGGCAGCCGGTAGGTGCCGGCCTGCTCGATCGGGTTCTGCGTCGCGATGACCATGAACGGCCGGCCCACCGGGTGGGACACGGTGTCCACCGTGACGCGGTTCTCCTCCATGACCTCCAGCAGGGCCGACTGCGTCTTCGGCGACGCCCGGTTGATCTCGTCCGCGAGCACGACGGACGCGAACACGGGGCCCGGGTGGAACTGGAAGTGCCCGGTGCTCTGGTCGTAGATCGTCACGCCCGTGACGTCCGACGGGAGCAGGTCCGGCGTGAACTGGATGCGGCTGTGCGTGCCCTGGACGGTGGCCGCGATCGCCTTGGCGAGCGAGGTCTTGCCGGTGCCGGGGGCGTCCTCGAGGAGGAGGTGGCCCTCGGCGAGCATGCAGGTGAGCGCCAGGCGGACGACGTGGTCCTTGCCCAGCAGCGCCTGCCCGACGTTGCGGACCAGCACCTCGAAGGTCTCGGCGAACCAGCTGGTCTGCTCGGGGGTCATCGTCACGGTGTGCCTTCTCCTTCTGGCGGAGGGGTGGGCCCCTCGATCTCGAGCGTGAAGTCGTAGTCCTGCGCGCGGCTCTCGCCGTCGGCGTTCGTCGCCCAGAGCGTGATCCGGAACCGGTCGCCATCCGCGTACGTGCCGGTCAGGGTCAGCGTCGTCGCGTCTCCGTTGGACTTGTTGCCGCCGGTCTGCAGCCGGTAGCCGTACTGCACCGCGGCACCGCCGTCGGCGACCGCGGGCCAGCTGATCGTCACGCTCGTCTCGGTGGCGACCACCACCTCGGCGCCGAGGACCTGTCCCGGCAGGGTGACCACGGTGACCGGCGCCGAGGTGCGCGAGTCCCCTCGGGCGCCCTTGGTGTTCACGGCCGTCACGGTGGCCGTGTAGGCGCCGCCGCGCAGGTTGTAGAACTCCATGGAGGTCTGGTGACGGTCCCGGGTCTCCGTCCGCGCGTTCCCGGCCGCGTCGGTGAGCGTGATCTCGTAGTGGTCGATGTCGATGCCGTCGCCGCCGGTCTCGTTCGTCCTCTGCCACGTCACGCGCACCCGGCCCTGGCCCGGGTCGTTCCACGGCCCGGAGCTGTCGACGGCCTCGACGCTCGGCACCTGTCCCGGCCGGCCCCAGATCTGCCCCTGGGTCGACGTCCACGGCGACCAGCCGACGGCGTTCCGGGCCCGCACCTCGATGGTGTACCGGTGGCCCTGGACGGCGGGGAACGTGCACTGCGTGACCCCGCAGGAGGCGTCCGCGCGGGGCGCGCCGTCGACCCGGAGCTCGTACTCCTCGATCGGCTCGCCACCGTCGGGGGGCGCCGCCCAGGTCACGGCGATGCTCGAGCCCTCCGACGCGTCCGTCGCGCTGAGCGACAGCGGCGCGTCCGGCACGCGGGCCGGCTTGCCGGTCGCCGCGGGGCCCCACGCACCCGGCTGCGGCGCGCTGTTGCGCGCCCGCACGCGCAGCGAGTACACCGTGCCGTTCGCGAGGCCCGTGATCGGGATCGACGTCGCCGACGTCGTGAAGGACGTCTGGCCCGACGGCGTCGCCGGGCTGATCTCGACGAGGTAGTCGATGATCGGCGAGCCCGGGTTCTCCGGCGGCGTCCAGCTGACGTCGAGGCGGCGGTCGCCGCGCTCCACGCGCGGCGCCGCGGGTGCGAGCGGCTGCGTGTCCGGCCGGGCCTCCCCCGAGGCCGGGCTCGGCTCGGACCACCCGACGGCGTTGTGCGCCGCCACGGTGAACGTGTACGTGACGTCGTTCGTCAGGCCCGTGATGGTGCACGCGGTCGAGGGACAGGTCTGCGTGAGGCCGCCGGACGCGGTGACGCGGTAGGAGTCGATCGGCTCGCCGTTGTTCGCGGGCGGCTCCCACGCGAGCGCGACCGCGCGGTCGCGGGACTCGACCACCCGCGGCGCCGCGGGGGTCGCCGGCTTGCCGCGCACGACGACGGTGATGCGACCCTCGACCATCCGGTCCAGGTCCGGCAGGACGTCCTTGACCGTGTAACGCACCACGAGCTGCCCGATGTAGCCCGCCGCCGGGTTGACGACGACGGTCGAGCCGCTGACGTGAGCCGTGCCGGCGCCGGGCGTCTCCACGGTCGCCGAGACGACCGACAGGGGGCTGGGCGCGAACGGGTTGAAGGCGCCCTCGAGCACCCGCACCACGGACTCGCCGCCCTCGACGCCGTCGGGCACCGTGAAGTCGAGGACGCGCGCGAGCGGCTCCCGGCTCGCCACCACGCGGGTGTCGACCTGGACTGCGAGCGGCTCGGTCCCGCCGAACCCGAGCTCGATCGGGATCGCGCCGACCGTGCCACGGGCCGTCGACATCTGCGCGGCGACGACGAGCATCGAGCCGTCCAGCGAGACGTCGAAGCCCGCGGGCAGCGGGGTGCCCAGCCGGTACGTGTACCGGGACGCCGCGTCCTCGTCGACGCTGGCCGGCTCGGACGTGAACACGGCCAGGTCCACCCGCCCGGACGAGGCCTGGGGCACCTCCAGCACCGACGGCGTGAACGTCGGCGGGTGCTCCTCGCGGGCCAGGACCATGATCTCGAAGGTCAGCGTCGCGTCGTGCGTCGTCGGGTCGCTCAGCGGGCCGTCGGTGACGTGCACCGTGACCGACGCCGGACCGGAGTAGTCGGCGCGCGCGGTGAAGCGCAGCGTGTCGTCGTCGACGACGAGCGGCGAGCCGTCGGCCTTGGTGGCCACGACGCGCGAGCGGTCGCCGATGCGCGGGGACCGCCCCGGCGCGACGCGCACGAGCTCGGCGAGCTCGAGCGTCAGCGGCTCCCCCGCGATGACGGACAGGTCGTCGGTGCCCGGCCGGTGCATCGGCGGGAAGTCGCCGAGGGCGGGCACGGTGATGAACGCGTACGACGAGACGCGACCGGCGTCGGGGTGCTCGTTGACCAGCAGGTACGGGAGCGTCTGCGGCTGGTCGACCAGCGTCACGACGACGGTGCCGTCACCCGGGGCCACGGCCGTGGCGCCGGCGGACACGGGCACCTCGACGGTGAGGTCGGCGAGCGAGCCGCTCGGGTTCTGCGCGGTCTCCATGACGTTCACGGCGACCTGCGTCTTGTTGATCGTGTCGACCGCGGGCACCACGATGTCGGCCGCGACGGGCGGCAGGAACGGCGCGTCCTCGTCGACCGTCACCGTGAGCACGCCGGTGTCGTACCCGCCGCGGTCGTTGCGGGCCGTGTAGAGGATCTGCACGACGCCCTCGGCGTCGGGCGCCTCCACCAGGATCCGCCTGCCCTCGGTGCGCGCCACGACGCCCTCGGGCTGGATGGTCAGCGCCTCGTCGAGCGTGAGCTCGCCGGCGCCGCCGCCGTCGTCGTTCGCGAGCACGCGGACCTCGATGGTCTGGCCCGGGCGGACGGTCACCGCGTCGTCGCGCGTGACGACGGGCACCGCGCCCGAGGGCCGCGCCGCGATGCCGACGCGCACGGTGGCGACGGCGCGCTGCCCCGTCCAGTCCTCGACCGCGTACGTGAAGGTGTCCGTGCCGATCTCGCCGGGCAGCGCCCGGTAGACGATCGAGTCGGACCCCACCGAGCTGACCAGGCCCTTGGTCGGCGGCTGGTCCACGCCGAGCAGCGTCACGCCGTCGCCGTCGTCGTCGATGCCGACGAGCGGCACGTCGATGGTGACCTCGTCGCCCGCGTAGGCCCGCGACGTGAGGTCGACCGGGCGCGGCGGGGCCTTGCTCTCGGCGTCGGACGCGTGCACCGCGATGGTCACCGTGGCGGCCGTGACGTTGCGCATCGGGTCGCTGACCTCGAACGTCGCCCGGACCTCCATCGGCGTGCTCGGCGCCTGGTAGCGCAGCACGTCGCCCGAGATGAACATCAGGCCGGCGGTGGGCGCCTCCACGAGCGTCGGCACGAGCGTGAGGGGCTCGCCGTCGGGGTCGAACGCGCCCTCGAGGACGGGGATCGTCACGACGCCGCCCGTGCGGACCGTGGCCGTCACGTCGGGCACGACCGGGGGCTGCTGGCCCGCGGCGGCCGGGACGGGCTGCACGACGACCTGGCCCACCGCGGTGTCCAGCCCGTTCGTGATCGTGTACGTGAAGACCTCGGGCGTCTCGAACGTGCGCGTCGTGGAGATCCGCAGCAGCTGGTGGTCGAGGACCGCGACGCGCAGCGGGCTCTCGCCGGGTACGGACACGCTCTGGACGACGAGCACGCCGCCCGTCGGGTCCGTGTCGTTGGCCAGCGGGTCGATCGTCACCTCCCCGCCCGGCGGGAGCAGGGCGACGTCGAGCACGGCCGTGGGCGGCGGCAGCTCCTGCGGCGCCTCGAGGACGTCCACCCGGGCCAGGCCGGTGGCCTGCTGCGGCGGCGCGGTGATGACGTAGGGCACGTAGAACGTGCCGGGCGTGCGGCCGGTCACCGTGAAGGTGCCCGCGTCGAGGTCCGTCCTCAGCTCGAGGCCCACGACCTCCTCGACGCCGGCCAGCCGCGCGGGCTCGCGGCCCTGGCTGCGCACGTAGTCGAGCGCGTTGACGGTCGCCGGCTTGTCGACGTAGGTGACCACGTGCACGGGCTCGAGGACCGGCGGCAGCGAACCCGCCGGGCGGATGTCGACGTACAGGGTGCCCTCGACCGACGCGACGCCGTCGGAGACCACCACGGTGATCGCCTGCCGGCCGAGCGCGCTGCCGTCGGCCTGGAACCGCAGCCGGCCGTCGCCGCGCGCCCGGGCGCTGCCGCCGGTGCCGACGGCCGAGACGAGCACCATGGGGTCGCCGTCGGGGTCGCGGAAGTCGGCGAGCACGTCGTACGTGCCGATGCCGCCCTGCTCCACGGTGAAGGCGCCCACGCGCAGCTGGGCCGGGGCCTCGTTCTGGCCGTCGCCGCGGACCGTCAGGGTGACCAGGGCCGTCGCCGGGGCGGCCGTGTCGCGGCCGTCGATCACCGTGTACCGGAAGCTCGTGCTGCCCGACGCGTCGTCCCTGACCGTGAGCTGGAACGCGCGCCCGCCGTAGACGGGCGTCAGCGTGCCGAACGACTCCTCGATGTCCTCGTAGGTGTCGATCGCCAGGATGCCGCAGGCCGACGACGCGTCGTTGTCGACGACGGGCAGGATCATCGTGCGCCCGCGGCGCACCCCGAACTCGTCGTCGACGGCGGACGGGGGCGCGGCGTCTGCGCTGCACTCGGCCTGCAGGGTCTCGGCGGTGACCGCCTCGCGCTCGGACTCGTCGGGCTCGTCCTCGGTGTCCTCCTGGATGTCGGTCCAGTTCGGCTCGCGCACCTCGGCGTCGACCAGGGGCAGCCACAGGCGGCCGTCGCCCACGTCGTTGAGCGCGACGACGTCGCGGTTGACGCGGAACACCAGCTCGTCGGTCGCGGCGATCTCGGCCAGGTCCTCGACCACCGGGGCGTCGTCGCCGCACACCCGCAGGTAGTTCTGCGTCGCGGACGCCCACGCGCCGTGCACGCAGGCGCCGACGCGCACGGGCGCGGACGGCTTGCCCTGGCCGGCCGGCAGGACGCGCGGCTCGCCGCCGTCGAGCGGGACGTCCAGCAGCGCGCCCTGGACGCCGACGAGGACGCTGTCCGCCGCCGGGCCCGGCTGCTGCAGCTCGATCAGCCCCTGGTACTGCGACAGGTCGACGCTGGCCGAGCGCGTGTGCAGCGTGGTCCCCGAGAGGACGACCACCTCGTCGCCCACCGCCGTGATGGCGTCGATGCCCGCGCCCGCGCCCCCGTCGAGCCGGCCGTCCTCCTCGGCGACGTTGCTCTCCGGCGTGACCCGCACCCGGTACGCCGCACCCTCGGCGTCCACGGCGAGCACGGCGCCGCTGCGGGCGACGACGGCCGCGCCGCCCTCGCCCAGCTCGAGGTCCGGCTCGTCGACGTCGACCCGCAGGCCGCCGATCATCGCCGTCGGCCGCGCCCAGACGTTGCCGTCGGCGGAGCGCGTCACGGCGGTCGTGCCCGCGGCCATCGAGACCAGCGTGCCGCCGCCGATCGAGGTCTGCCCGGCGAGCGCGACGTTCGCCGGGTCGACCACCGCCACGGTCCCCTGCTGGACGAGCAGCACATCGAAGCCGTCCTGGAGCACGTCGAACGGGCTGCCCCCGGCGATCAGGCCCGCGTTGAGCTCCTCGACCACCGGGTTGTACCGGCCGAGCCGCAGGTCGGTCTGGTTGGTCAGCCACACCGTGCCGTCGTGCAGGTCCATCTGGGACACGGGCGCGCCCGGGTTGATGACCGCGAACACGGCCAGCACGGCCGGCGCGGTGCCCCATGCGGCCCGCGTGAGCAGGCGACGACGACGGCCGTCGAGCACCCCCCTCGCGGCGTCGTCCGCCCTGCGGTCCCGCCAGCGCCCCCCGAGCCCCCTCATCAGTCGGCGCACCCCCGTACGGGCGCGGAGGACCGGCCGTCGGCCCGGACGAGGGCCACCTCCACGCAGACGTCCTCACCGGAGGCCGGGACGCTGAGCGTGGCCGTCTGGACCAGCTCGGCCTGGCCGGCCACGCCCGCCGGGTCGAGCCGCGCCCAGGTGTACCGGTCGCCCTCGAGCGGGTCGGGGTTGGCCCAGGTGAACACCGCCTCCCCGCCGACGACGGCGCCGGCGAGGTCGGTGGGCGCGGGCACCGCGCGGGTGATCGGCGGCGGCTGCGAGCCCGTGGGCTCGGGCTCGGACGTGTCCGGCGGCCGCGTGGCCAGGACGGCAGCGGCGCCCGCGCCCAGGAGGACGACGACGGTGGCCACCCCCGCGGCGACCCGCCGGCCGCGCCGCGCCTGGGCCACGGGGGCCTGACGCTCGGCCAGCACGGCGGCCTGGTCGCGCCACGCGAGGGGGACGCCGTCGGGCCCGGCCGCGGTCCGCGCGTCGGCGACGGCGGTCGGCACCGCGATCGCCGACACGGCCGCCGCGGCGACCGGGTCCGCGGGCGGCGGGACGGCGCCGCGCGGCGGTCCGTCCGGGGCGACCGCGGTGATCGGCCGCAGCCGCGTAGCCTGGTCGGTGCCCGGGGTGGGCTCGCCGGGCGCTGGCCGGTCGGGGGTCGCGGCGTCGCCCGCCTCGTCCGACAGGTCCAGCGGCGTCAGCGCCAGGCTCAGCTCGGCCTCGACCTGCTGCAACGCCCGGGCGAGGGCGAGCGCCGAGTGGTGCCGGCGCGCGGGGTCGCGGTCCATGGCCCGCGCGAGGACGGCCTCGAGGCTCGAGGGCACGTCCACCCGGCCCGTCAGCGGCAGCGACGCCCGCTCGATGCGCGAGACGAGGTCGGCGGCCGTGTTCGGCCCGCCCGGCAGCTCGAACGGCGAGCGGCCCGCCAGGAGCGAGTACACCGTCGCGGCGAGCGAGTAGACGTCGGACCGGGCGTCGCCGTGCGGGTCGTCCGCGAGGAGCTCGGGCGGCGACCACGGGATGGACATGCCGACGGCCGCGGTGGCCGTCGTCGCGGCGATGCCGAAGTCCGTCAGCGCGGGCCAGCCGAAGTCGGTGACCAGGACGTTCGCCGGCTTGATGTCGCGGTGCAGGATGCCGGCGCGGTGCGCGGTCTCCACCGCCGAGGCCAGGCGGACGCCGATCCGCAGCACCTCGGCGACGCTCATCCGCTCGCTGCGGTACCGCTCGCCCAGGCTCGGCCGGGAGCAGTACTCCATGACCAGGTACGGCCGGCCGTCGCTGGCCATGGCCGCGCCGAACACCGTGACGATCGACGGGTGGTGCGACAGGGTGGCCATGAGGTCGGCCTCGGCGCGGAACCGCTCGCGGATCTCGTCGCCGAGCGCGCTCGCCAGCAGCACCTTGACCGCGACGAGCCGCCGCGGCATCTCCTGCTCGTACAGGAAGACGTCCGCGAACCCGCCCATGCCGAGGAGCCGGACGGGCCGGAACCCCCGGATCGCCGGCGGGGTGGAGGCTTCGCGCTTGGCGCTCACGACCCGAGTTCCACCGTGAACGTCACGCCGTCGCCGATGTCGACGAGGTCACCGGGCACCACGACGGACGGCTCGCCCGGGTGCAGCCGCTGCGGGGCGGCGCCCGGCCGGGTCACGAGGACGCCGTTCGTCGAGTGCAGGTCCGTGACGAGGACGTCGTCCCCGTCCTGGCGCACCTGGGCGTGCGTGCGCGAGATGTCGCTCGTCGGGCTCGGCACCGTGACCAGGCGCGGCAGCTGCGCGTTCGACACGCGTGCGACCTGCGGCGCCCGGCCGATGAGCACGGGTCGCTCGAGGGAGACGACCGCACCCGTCGAGAGCACGACGCGGGCCGGCGGCGGCGCCTGCGGGGACGCGACCGAGAGCGGGCCCGGGCCGCCGTCGAGGTGCGGCAGCTGACCGCGCAGCGCCACGATGTCCGACGTCAGGACCGTCATGCCGTCGTGGTCCTCGTCCTCGGGCGCGCCCGTGAGGACGAGCGGGAGCTCGAGGCTGTCGGTGGGCGCGGCACCGCCGGCGGGCGGGAACGCGGGGGCCGCGGGCGGCGGCGGGGGCGGCGCGACGGCGGGCGCTGCGGGCGCTGCAGGCGCGGCAGGCGCAGCGGCCACGGGCGCGGGGACCGGCGCGGGGACCGGCGCAGCCGGCGGGAACGCGACCCGCAGCGGCTGGGGCGCGGCAACCGGCGCAGGCTCCGGCTCCGGTTCGGGCTCCGGCGCGGGCTCAGGCTCAGGCTCCGGTTCGTGCTCAGGTTCCGGCTCGGGCTCAGGTTCCGGCTCCGGAGCCACCACGGGCTCGGGCACCGGCTCCGGCTCCGGCACGCGGGCCGGCGGCACGGCGTCGATGAGCCCCGGCGCGCCGTCCCGGAGCGCCACGTGCACGGCGCCGGCCCGGACGACGCCCGAGAGCACCGGCAGCCCACCCTCGGCGGCGGCCGCCGCGTCGGACGGACCGGCGTCGGTGGCTCGGACCGTCACGCCACGCGCGTCGGCCACGACCTCCTCGACCCACGTGGCGGCGCGGCCGCCCGTGATCTCCCGCGACCCGTCCGCAGCGACCACCTCGACCACGACGCCGCCCCGGACGATGGCGCGCACGGTGCCGCCCGCGACGGTGACCAGGGCGAACGGCGGCATGGCCGCGAGCCCGCCCGCGAGCAGCGGCTGGAGCTGGGCCGACGTGTCCGCGCCGTCGCGCAGCGACTGCCACACGTCGTGCACGACGGCGGCCGACGTGTCGGGCTCGAGCAGGGCCACAGTGCCGTCGGTGACCACCGCGAACCAGGCGCCGGTGGCGTACCTGGGGACGATCATGAGTGCCCCTCCGTCCGGGAGTAGCGCGGCACCGTCGCGCCGTCGATCTCCTCGATCCACGCGGCGGCCGGCCGGGCCGGCGCAGGCGTGGTGAGCTCGGTCTGCGCGCCGCCCCCGGGCTGGACCGTCGCGACGTCGACGACCACGGCGCTGATGTTGTCGGCGCCGCCCGACGCGACGGCCTCGGCGACGAGGCGCTCGGCGGCCAGCTGCGGGTCGGGCACCGTCGCCAGCACCCGCTCGAGGCGCTCGTGCGGCAGCTCGATGGTCAGGCCGTCGGTGCACACGAGCAGCCGGTCGGTCGGCCCGGCCGGGATGAGCCAGTAGTCGGGGGCCGGCTCGGCGTCCGTGGCGATGGCGCGCGTGATGACGTGCCGCTCGGGGTGCACGCTCGCGTCGGCCGGATCGATCTCGCCGGCGTCGATGAGGTCCTGGACCACCGAGTGGTCCACGCTGATCTGCTCGAGCCGGCCGTCGGCGAGCCGGTACACGCGCGAGTCGCCGATGTTGAAGACGAGCCAGTACTCGGCGCCGTCGTACGCCGCCACCGCGACCCCGGCGACGGTCGTCCCGGCCGTGCGCCCGGCGTCCACCACGTCCCGCAGGCGGCGCGCGGTGCGCCGGAAGCACGCGTGGATCTCGTCCGGCTCGGCCGCGGCGCGGCCCGCGAGCTGCGCGAACTCCTCGACGGCGAGCCGGCTCGCGACGTCGCCGGCGGAGTGGCCGCCCATCCCGTCGGCGACGAGGAAGACGGGCGGGTACGCCAGCAGCGCATCCTCGTTGATGCGGCGTACCAGACCACGGTCCGTGGCCGACCCCCATGACGTCCGCACGCGCGTCCTCTCACTCACGGCAGCGGCGCGCCGCGCGCGCCGTCACCGAAGGGTAACGACCTCGCTCCCCCTTCGCTGGGGGACCGAGGGTGATCCTTCGGACATTCCTGGCGGCTGGACATCTCGGCAGATGGCGCCGCCGTGGGATGTATCGGTCGCTCAGGCGCTGCGGTCAACCAGCGAGTGCGTGAAGGTCTCCAGCGCCTCGCGCACCGGCCCCTCCGGCAGCCGCCCGAGGGCGTCGATCGCGCGCTGCTCCCAGGCCTGCGCCCGGGCCCGCGTCTCCGCGACCACGTCGTGGGCGCGCAGCGCCGTCACGGCGCCCGCGAGCACGGCGTCGTCGGACAGGTCGGAGTCGAGCAGGGCGAGGAGCTCGGCGTCGGCCGCCGTGCCGCCGGCCGCGACGCGCTCGCGCAGCAGCAGCACCGGCATCGTCGGCACGTGGTCGCGCAGGTCCGTGCCGGGCGTCTTGCCGGTGACCTGGGCGTCGGAGGTGAGGTCGATGACGTCGTCGGCCAGCTGGAAGGCGACGCCCGCCGCCTCGCCGTAGGCCACGAGCGCGGCCTCGACGTCAGGGCCGGCGCCCGAGAACATCGCGCCGAACCGGGCCGACGTCGCGATGAGCGACGCCGTCTTGTCCGCGAGCACCTGCAGGTAGTGCGCCACGGGGTCGGCGCCCTCGTCCGGGCCGGCGACCTCGTGCAGCTGCCCGAGGCAGAGCCGCTCGAACGTCGCGGCGAGGATCCGGATCGCCTCCGGTCCCAGGCCGGCCGCGATGGCCGACGCGCGGGCGAAGACCAGGTCGCCGGTGATCACCGCGATCTGGTTGCCCCACAGCTCGTGCGCCGACGGCGCCCCGCGCCGCACGGGCGCGGCGTCCATGACGTCGTCGTGGTAGAGCGTCGCCAGGTGCGTCAGCTCGACGACGGCGGCGGCGTCGACCAGCTGGTCGGCCGCCCCGTCCCCGAGGTGGCCGCACAGCAGCGTCAGCATCGGCCGCAGCCGCTTGCCCCCGGCGTCGACCAGGTGCCGCGACGTCGCCCCGGCGAGCGCGTCCGAGTGCGCGACGGCGTCCCGCAGCCGCTGCTCGACGACCGCCATCCGGGCGGTCACCGCGTCGGCGAGCGCGGGCTCGACCGGGGGCAGCGCCGTCGTCACGGCAGGAAGCGCGCCGCGTCGGCGAGCAGCTCGAGGATCGGCGACGGCAGCACGCCGAGCAGGATCGTGCCGAGTGCGGCAGCACCGATGGCCACGATGGTGAAGCCCTCCCCGCCGATGACCGTCGTGCCCTCGCCGGGGGTGCCGGCCGGGTCGGTGAAGTACATCAGCACGATGAGGCGGACGTAGAAGAACACCGCCGCCGCGGACGCGAGCACGCCGACCAGCGCGAGCCACCACAGGTCGCCCTCGACCGCCGCGGTGAACACCGCGAACTTCCCGGTGAACCCGGCGGTGAGCGGGATGCCCGCGAACGAGAGCAGGAAGAGGGTGAACGCGCCCGCCAGCAGCGGGCTGCGCTTGCCGAGGCCCGCCCACTGCGACAGGTGCGTCGCCTCGGCGACGACCGCGCCGTCGGCGTTCACCTCGCGCACCAGGGTCACGACCGCGAAGGCGCCGATGGTCGCCAGGCCGTAGGCCAGCAGGTACACGAGCACGCCGCTGACCCCGCTCGCGGTGAGCGCGACGACGCCGACCAGGATGAAGCCGGCGTGCGCGATCGAGGAGTAGGCGAGCATCCGCTTGACGTCGGTCTGCACGATGGCGACGACCGTCCCGACGAGCATCGTCAGCACCGCGACACCGGAGAGCAGCGGGACGACGTCCCACTCCAGCGGCGGCAGGACGACGTAGACCAGGCGGAGCATCGCGCCGAACGCCGCGACCTTGGTGCACGCGGCCATGAAGCCCGTGATCGGCGTCGGGGCGCCCTGGTAGGCGTCCGGCGTCCACGCGTGGAACGGCACCGCGCCGACCTTGAAGAGCAGGCCGACGAGCACGAGGACGACGCCGCCGAGGAGCAGCGGGTCGAGGTCGCTCGGGGTGCCGACGGCCGCGGCGATGTCGGTCAGCTTGACCGACCCGGCGAAGCCGTACAGCAGCGCGATGCCGAAGAGCAGGAACGCCGACGCGTAGGCGCCCAGCAGGAAGTACTTCATCGACGCCTCCTGGCTGAGCAGGCGGCGCCGGCGGGCCATGCCCGCGAGCAGGTACAGCGGCAGCGAGAGCACCTCGAGCGCGACGAACAGCGTGAGCAGGTCCGCCGTCGCCGGGAAGAGCATCATGCCGCCGAGCGCGAAGAGCACCAGCGGGAAGACCTCGGTCTGCGCGAGCCCGCGGCGGGTCGCCTCGGCCTCCGTGTCGGAGCCGGGCACCGCGGCCACGGCGGACGCGAACGCGTCCTCCCCGCTCTCGGTCCGGTCCGCGATGACGAGCAGCGCGACCAGGCCGAGCAGCGCGACGACGCCCTGCAGGACGAGCGCGGGTCCGTCGACGACGAGGGCGCCGTCGAGGACCTTCACGCCGCCGGAGTCGGACACGTCGGACCACAGCGCGGCGACCGCGACGACGGCGCCGGCCAGGGCCACGAGGGCCAGGGAGATCTGGGTGACCCGGCGGGCCCGGCGCGGCACGAACGCCTCGACGAGCACGCCGAGGACGCCGGCGCCGAGCACGGCGGCGACCGGGATGAGGTACGCCCACTGGATGTCGGGGGCCTCGAACGTCACTTGTCGCTCCCGTCCTCGGTCGCTGCCACGTCGTCGGACGCGGCGTCCGCCTGCCCGAACAGCACCTCGTGCTCAGCCGAGGCGTCCGTCACGCCCACGCTCTCCTGGGCGACCGCGGCCGGCTCACGCACCAGGTCCAGCGCCGGGGCCGGCCAGAGGCCGAGCACCACGATCGCGGCCAGGAGGGGCCCGACCACCCACCGCTCGCGCGCCGACAGGTCGGCGTGCGGCGCGAGCTCCTCGCGCGTCCGGCCGGTGAAGATCCGCTGGTAGGTGAGCAGCACGTAGATCGCCGCGAGGACGACGCCGAGCGTCGCGACGATCGCCGCGGGCTTGTGCGCGGCGAACGTGCCGACGAACACCAGCAGCTCGCTGACGAACGGCGCCGTGCCCGGCAGCGACAGGGCCGAGAGGCCCGCCACCAGGAACGTCCCGGCGAGCACCGGGACCACTGTCTTGAGCCCGCCGTAGTCGGCGATCCGCGCGGTCCCCCAGCGGCGGACGAGGAAGCCAGCGAGCAGGAACAGCGCGCCCGTCGAGAGCCCGTGCGTGAGCATGTACAGCGACGAGCCCTGGATGCTCACCGACGTGAACGCGAAGATGCCCAGCACGATGAACCCGAAGTGGCTCACCGACGTGTAGGCGATCAGGCGCATGAGGTCCTCCTGGCCGATGGCCAGGAACGCGCCGTACAGGATCGACACGACCGCGAGCGCGATGATCACCGGCGCCGCCCAGCGTGAGGCCTCCGGGAACAGCGGCAGGCAGAGCGTGAGCATGCCGAACGTGCCGACCTTGTCCAGGACGCCGACGAGCAGCACATTCGTGCCGGCGGGCGCCTGCTCCGCGGCGTCGGGCAGCCAGGTGTGCACCGGCCACATCGGCGCCTTGATCGCGAAGGCGAAGAAGAAGGACAGGAAGATCAGGCGCTGCGTCCAGGTGCTCATCTCGGTGCCGACGAGCGAGTCGACGAGGAAGCCCTCCTCGCCGCCCGGGCCCTGCGTGTAGAGCGCGATGACGCCGACCAGCATGACCAGGCCGCCGACCAGGGAGAAGATGAGGAACTTCACCGCGGCGTACCGGCGCTGGGCGCCGCCGAAGAGCCCGATCATGAAGTAGACCGGGATGAGCATCGCCTCGAAGAGCACGTAGAAGAGGAAGACGTCGCGGGCCGCGAACACCGCGACCATGAACGCCTCGAGGACCAGGACGAGCGCGACGTAGGTGCGGATCCGCGAGCCGCCCTCGCCCTCACCGTCGGTCAGGTCCGGGTGCTCGCGCCAGGCGGCGAGCAGCACCAGCGGCACCAGGAACACCGAGAGCAGGATCAGGCTCAGCCCGATGCCGGTGACGCCCAGCGCGTAGCTGACGCCGAACGCCGGGATCCAGGACGCCTGCTCGGTGAGCTGGAGCTGGCCGGCCGCGCCGGTGTCGAAGGCCGCGAGGGCGAGCCCGGCGAGCACCAGCTCGACGAGCGAGAACGCCACGGCGACGTGCCGCGCCCAGCGGCGGGCGGCGGCGGGCAGCAGCCACACCACCACGGCGCCCAGCAGCGGCCAGACGACCAGCGTCGTCAGCCAGGGGAAGGTCGGGTCGGTCATGGTTCCCCTCAGATCCTCACTGCCAGGACGACGGCCACGAGGGCCACGATGCCCACCACCATCTGCAGGGCGTACGAGCGGACGAAGCCGGTCTGCAGGCGGCGCAGCAGCTCGCCGCTGCCCGCCGTGCCGGCCGCGACGCCGGTCACCGCGCCGTCGACGACCGTGCGGTCACCGAACACGAGCGAGCGCGTCAGGTACTGGCCGGGGCGCATGAGCAGCGCCTCGTTGACCGTGTCCTGGAACAGGTCCCGACGCGCGGCCCGCGTGAGCAGGGAGCCGCGCGGCGGCACGACGGCGACCGGTGCGGCCGCGTACTGCCGCCAGGCCAGGAACGCGCCCGCCAGGAGCAGCACGAACGTCGCCGTCATGATCACCGGCACCGGCAGCACCGGCTCGTGGTGCTCGGCGTGCCCGGTCACCGGCTCGAGCCAGGTGGTGAACGCCCCGCCGACGGCGAGCGCGCCGCCCAGCACCGCGGAGCCCACGGCGAGCAGGATCATCGGCCAGGTCATCAGCGCGGGCGACTCGTGCGGGTGCTGCACGTCGGCGGTCTCACCGGCGTCACCCGGCACGCCGTGCCCGTCGTCCCAGCGGCGGGTGCCGTGGAACGTCATGAAGAACAGGCGCGACATGTAGAAGGCGGTGATCCCGACGCCGACCAGCGCCACGGTGCCGAGCACCCACGGCTGCCAGCCCTGGCCGTCGGCCACCGCGTAGGCGGACTCGACGATCTTGTCCTTGCTCCAGAAGCCGGAGAACGGCGGGACGCCGATGATCGCGAGCCAGCCGAGCGCCATCGTCACCCACGTGACCTTCATGGAGGTGGCCAGGCCGCCGAACCGGCGCATGTCCACCTGGTCGTTCATGCCGTGCATGACCGAGCCGGCGCCGAGGAACAGGCCCGCCTTGAAGAAGCCGTGCGTGAGCAGGTGGAAGATCGCGAACGCGTAGCCGATCGGGCCCAGGCCTGCGGCCAGCATCATGTAGCCGATCTGCGACATCGTCGACGCCGCGAGCGTCTTCTTGATGTCGTCCTTCGCGCAGCCGACGATCGCGCCGTACAGCAGCGTGATCGCGCCGACGATCGAGACGACCAGGAGCGCGGTCGGCGCGGCGTCGTAGATCCCGCCCGAGCGGACCACCAGGTACACGCCCGCGGTGACCATGGTGGCCGCGTGGATGAGGGCGGAGACCGGCGTCGGGCCGGCCATCGCGTCGCCGAGCCACGCCTGCAGCGGGAACTGGGCGGACTTGCCGCACGCGGCGAGCAGCAGCAGCAGGCCGAGGACGGTCGCCCAGCCCTCGCCCGCGCTCTCCGCGCCGCGGTTGACCAGGCCGATGTCGGTGGTGCCGAAGAGCAGGCCCATCGCCATGATCGCGGTGAGCAGACCGAGGTCGCCGACGCGGTTGGTGACGAAGGCCTTCTTCGCGGCGACGGCGTTCGGCCGCTCGTGCTCCCAGAAGCCGATGAGCAGGTAGGACGCGAGGCCCACGCCCTCCCAGCCGACGAACAGCAGCACGTAGCTGTCCGCGAGGACCAGCAGGAGCATCGCCGCGACGAACAGGTTCAGGTAGGCGAAGAACCGGCGCCGGTTCGGGTCGTGCTCCATGTACGCGATCGAGTACACGTGGATGAGCGACCCGACGAAGGTCACCAGCAGCACGAACGTCATCGACAGCGGGTCCACCCGCACGCCGAGGTCCACCGTGAAGGTGCCCGCGGACAGCCACGTGCCCAGGTCGAGCTCGGCCACCCGCTCGGCTCCGGACAGGCCAAGCATCTGGACCCAGATCGCGGCCGCGACCACGAACGAGGCGACCGGCATCGCGACGCCCAGCAGGTGGCCCCACCGGTCGCTGCGCCGGCCGGCCAGGAGGAGGACGGCGGCGCCGAGCGCGGGCAGGGCGACGAGCAGCCAGGCGACGTCGATCGCCCCGCCGGCCGACGTCACGGCCATCGCGGGGTCGACGGCGGTCGGGAGCACGGCGGCCAGCCCGCCGAGTGCGTTCGTCATCGGTCCCTCAGCTCTTCAGGAGGTTGACGTCGTCGACGGAGGCCGACCTTCGGGTCCGGTAGATCGCGACGATGATCGCCAGGCCGACGACGACCTCGGCGGCCGCGACGACCATGACGAAGAAGGCCACGACCTGACCGGTGAGGTCGCCGTGCATCCGCGCGAAGGTCACGAACGCGAGGTTCGCCGCGTTGAGCATGAGCTCGACGCCCATGAACACGATGATCGCGTTGCGCCGCACGAGCACGGTGGTCGCCCCGATGGAGAACAGCAGGACGGAGAGCACCAGGTAGTTGCTGAGGTTCACCGCACCTGCTCCTCACCCGTGATGGTCCGCTCCGGCGGCGTGCTGCCGGTGCCCGTGCCGGGATCCAGGTGCGCGTGCACCTCGGCCACCGACCGCTGCTGCCCGCGGATCCGCAGGACGCGCGAGACCGAGTGCTCGAGCGGACGGCCGTCGGGCCCGAGGGCCGGGACGTCCATCGCGTTGCTGCGCGCGTAGACGCCGGGCGCCGGCAGCGGGGTGAGCACCTCGCCGGCCGCGATCCGCGCGTCGGCCCGCTCGCGCTGGCCCACCTTGGCGACGAGCCGCTCCTTGTGCGTCAGGACGATGGCGCCGACCGCCGCGGTGATGAGCAGGATGCCCACCACCTGCAGCGTGATGACGTAGTCGCCGAAGATGATGCGCGCGACGCCGGACGGGTTGCCACCCTCGTTCGCCGCGGTCAGGCCCTGCGGCGCGATGTCCGCCGCCCGCAGCACCACCGAGATCAGCACGGCGCCGAGCCCGATGCCGAACAGCGCCGCGACCCAGCGGTGCGCGCCGAGGGTGTCGGCGAACGTGTCCGCCACGTCGACGCCCACGAGCATGAGCACGAACAGGAAGAGCATCATCACGGCGCCCGTGTAGACGATCACCTGCACGATGCCGAGGAAGGGTGCCTCCTGCGCGACGTACAGCACCGCGAGGCTGACCATCACCAGGATGACGCTGAGCGCGGCGTACACGGTGCGCCGGGCGAAGATGAGGCCGAGCGCGGCGAGCACCATGACCGGCGCGAGGATCCAGAACAGGACCTCCTCGCCGGTGGTGGTGCGGCCGGCCTCCGCGATCCCCGCGAGCACGCTCCCCGCGTGGAGCATCGTCGTCATCGGGTGATCCCTTCAGCGGCACGCAGGGCGTCGAGAGTCGGGTCCTCCGGACGGTGCTCGGCGACCCACGCGACCTGCTCGGGCACCGGGCCGGTCACCGCGCCACGGTAGTAGTCCGTGTCCTCGGTGCCCGGCACCATGGGGTGCGGGGCGGCCAGCATGCCCTCGCCCATGGGAGCGAGCAGGTCCTGCTTCTCGTAGATCATCCCGCGCCGCGTGGGGCCCGCGAGCTCGTACTCGTTCGTCATGGTCAGCGCGCGCGTCGGGCAGGCCTCGATGCACAGGCCGCAGAAGATGCACCGCAGGTAGTTGATCTGGTAGACGCGCCCGTACCGCTCGCCGGGCGAGAACTGCGCGTCGGGCGTGTTGTCGGCGCCCTCGACGTAGATCGCGTCCGCCGGGCAGGCCCACGCGCACAGCTCGCAGCCGATGCACTTCTCCAGGCCGTCCGGGTACCGGTTGAGCTGGTGCCGGCCGTGGTACCGCGGCTTCGTCGGCACCTTCTCGAACGGGTACTGCTCGGTGACCGTCGGCTTGAAGAACGACGAGATCGTGACGCCGAAGCCGGCCACCGGCGACAGCGCGCGGCCGATCGGCCCCTTCTCCGGGATCAGCGACTCGTACGCGGGCGCGGCCGGCGCGGCGACCTCGCCGCCCGTCGTCCGCCGGTTCAGGTCCTTGCCGGCCTTGTCGTCAGCCACGGGGCTCCTCTTCGGTCGGGATCGACGGCGCCGCCTCGAGCGTCGCCGTCGGCTCGCCCTGGGCCCGCAGCCGCGCCTTGCGGGGCGACGGCGGCAGGGTCTGGCCGGGCAGCGGGGGCACGGGGTACCCGCCGGCGAACGCGTCGAACGGCTCGTCCGCGGGCGCGGGCTCGGGTTCGGGCTGCTTCTCCGGGATGAGGAACGTCGCCGCGGTCGCCACCGCCGCGATCCCCGCGAGTACCCAGAGCAGCGTGGTGAGGTCGACGTCGACGAACTGCCGCACGCCCTGGACGGCCGTCACCGCGACGACCCACGCGAGGCCGACCGGGATGAGGACCTTCCAGCCGAACTTCATGAACTGGTCGTAGCGGAAGCGCACGAGCGTGCCGCGGACCCACACGAAGAAGAACATCAGGGCCCAGAGCTTGACGAGGAACCACAGCGCCGGCCACCAGCCGGTGTTGAGCACCCCGTCACCGATGGCCGACAGCGGCCACGGCGCGCGCCAGCCGCCCAGGAAGAGCGTGGTCGCGACGGCCGAGACGTTGAGCATGTTGATGTACTCCGCCAGGAAGAACCAGGCGAACTTCATCGACGAGTACTCGGTCATGTAGCCGGAGACCAGCTCGCCCTCGGCCTCGGGCAGGTCGAAGGGCAGCCGGTTCGTCTCGCCGACCATCGAGATGATGTAGAGCACGAACGCAGGCAGCAGCGGCAGGAACCACCAGATCTGGGTCTGCGAGGAGACGATCTCGGACGTCGACATCGAGCCGGCCAGGATGAACACGCTGACCAGCGACAGGCCCATGCCGAGCTCGTAGCTGATGACCTGCGCCGTCGAGCGCACCGCGCCGAGCAGCGGGTAGGTGGTGCCGGACGACCAGCCGCCGAGCACGATGCCGTACACGCCCAGGGCGGCCGCCGCCAGGATGTAGAGCACGGCCACCGGGAAGTCGGTCAGCTGCAGCGGCGTCGTGACGCCGAACATGGTCACGGCCGGCCCGATCGGGATCACGGCGAACACCAGCAGCGAGCAGAACACCGAGATGATCGGCGCCACCACGTACACCAGCCGGTGCGCCGTGCTCACCATGATGTCCTCCTTGAAGAGGAGCTTCATGGCGTCGGCCATCGCCTGGAACAGGCCGAACGGGCCGTGCACGTTGGGGCCGGGACGGATCTGCATCCGGCCGACGACCTTGCGCTCGAACCAGATCGCCATCAGCACGGACAGCAGCAGGAACACGATGATGCCGACCGCCTTGATCAGGACGATCCACCACGTGTCGTTCGAGAAGTCCGCGGCCCCCGAGGACGCCGCTGCGCCCTCCGCCGCGAGCAGGACCCCGGTCACTGCGCCTCCTCCTCGTTGGTGATCCGTGCCGCCGACAGGCGCACGATGGCGCCGGCGTCCGCGCCGAGCGTGGCGCGCACGGCGGAGCCCGGTGCGTTCGTCGGCAGCCACACGACGCCGTCGGGCATCGGGGTGACGACCAGCGGCAGGGTGACCTGACCGCCCTGGGCGCCCCGCACCGTGAGCGCGTCGCCCGTCGCCAGGCCCAGGCCTGCGGCGGTGCCCGCCGACGCCCGGGCGACCGGCCGCTGCGCGGTGCCGGCCAGGAAGCGCTCGCCGTCCTGCAGGCGGCCGGCGTCGAGCAGCTGGTGCCAGGTGGCCAGGACCGCCTCGCCCTCGCCGACGGCGGGGGGCTCGGCCGCGGCGACCGCCGGGGCCGCCGCACGGTCGCCGTCCCAGCCGCCCAGCTGGTCGAGCTCGGCGTGCACCTGCGTCACGGTCTTCGTGCCGAGCGTCACGCCCATCCGGTCCGCGAGCGCGTCGAGGACGCGGTGGTCGGCCATGGAGGTCGACGTCAGGGCCTGCGGGAACGGCCGCAGGCGGCCCTCCCAGTTGACGAACGTGCCCGCCTTCTCGACCGGCGGCGCCACGGGCAGCACGACGTCCGCCAGCTCCGTCACGGCCGACGCGCGGACCTCGAGCGAGACCAGGAAGCCGACGGCCTCGAGCGCGCGCGACGCCTGCACCGGGTCCGGCAGGTCCGCCGGGTCCAGGCCGCCGACCACGAGCGCGTCGAGCTCGCCGGTGACCGCCGCCGTGAGCATCGCCGCGGTGTCGCGGCCCGGCTCGGCCGGCAGCCGCTCGACGTCCCAGGCCGCGGCCATGTCGACGCGCGCGCGGGCGTCGCCCACCGGGCGGCCGCCCGGCAGCAGGCCGGGCAGCGTGCCCGCCTCGACCCCGCCGCGCTCGCCGGCGCGACGCGGGATCCACACCAGGCGGGCGCCCGTGCGCTCGGCCAGCCGGAGCGCGGCCGTGAGCGCACCCGGCACCGTGGCCATCCGCTCGCCCACGACGACGACGGCGTCCGGTCCCAGCAGCGCGGCGGCCTCGCCCAGGGCGCCGTCGGCGCCGGCGACCAGCGCGTCCAGCACCTCGGGCTCGGTGCCCGGCGCCGCCGGGAGCAGCGTCGCGTCGAGCCGCGCGAGCCCGCGGCTCGCGAACGGCGCGACCGAGAGCACGCGCACGCGGCCCTTGCGGACGCCCTTGCGCAGCCGCAGGAACACGACGCCGCCCTCGTCCTCGGGCTCGTAGCCCACGAGGAGCACCGCCGGGGCCGACTCGAGGTCGGCGAACGTGACCGACATCCGCGAGCCCGCGACGTGGTGGGCGAGGAACGCCTCCTCCTCCGCCGAGTGCGGCCGGGCACGGTGGTCGACGTCGTTCGTGCCGAGGGCGACGCGCGCGAACTTGGCGTACGCGTAGGCGTCCTCGAGCGTGAGCCGGCCGCCGGGCAGGACGCCCACGCGGCCCGCCGCCGCGGCCAGGCCCTCGGCCGCGCGGTCGAGCGCCTCGCCCCACGACGCGCGGCGCAGCTCGCCCCGCGTGCCGTCCTCGGCGACGTCGCGCACCAGCGGGACCGTCAGGCGGTCCGGCATGCCCTGCCACGCGAACGCGAAGCGGTCCTTGTCGGAGATCCACTCCTCGTTGACCGCCGGGTCGTCGCCCGCCAGCCGGCGCAGCACGACGCCGCGGCGGTGGTCGACGCGGATCGCCGCGCCGTTCGCGTCGTGCTCGGCGACGCCCGGCGTCGAGACCAGGTCGAACGGGCGCGAGCGGAAGCGGTAGGCGGCGTTCGTCAGCGCGCCGACCGGGCAGATCTGGATGACGTTGCCCGAGTAGTACGAGGCGAAGGGCCGCCCCGACGTGTCGGTCGTCGCGGCGCCCACCGGCCCGGCGACGTCCTGCTCGGGCACGCCCATCGCGGCGTTGATGGGGGTGCCGTCGGGCTGCACGCCCCGGTACACCTGCGCGGGCTCGCTGCCGGCCCAGTCGAGCACGCCCGGGTCGAAGCGGCCGATCTGCTGGCCGTGGGTGCCGTGCACCTCGTACCCCGGGGTGCCGCCGCCACGCCCCTGCAGGGCGATGAACGGGTCGCCGGCGATCTCGTCGGAGAACCGCGTGCACCGCTGGCACAGGACGCACCGGTCGCGGTCGAGCAGGATCTCGGTCGAGATCGCGATCGGCTTGGGGAACGTCCGCTTGACGTCGTGGAACCGCGACGTGCCGCGCCCGTTGCTCATCGCCTGGTTCTGCAGCGGGCACTCGCCGCCCTTGTCGCAGGTCGGGCAGTCGAGCGGGTGGTTGACCAGCAGGAACTCGATGATCCCGTGCTGCGCCTTGTCGGCGACGGCGGACGTCCGCTGGGTCTTGACGACCATGCCGGGCGTCGCCTCGGTGGTGCAGGAGGCCTGCGGCTTCGGCATCGGCCGGACGTTGCCCTCGCGGTCCGGGACGGCCACCTCGACCAGGCACTGGCGGCAGGCGCCGACCGGCTCGAGCAGCGGGTGGTCGCAGAACCGCGGGATCGCGATGCCGAGCTCCTCGGCCGCGCGGATCACCAGCGTGCCCTTGGGGACGGTGACCTCGACGTCGTCGATGGTGAAGGTGACCTGGGGGGTCCCCTGCTTCTCGGCGCCGCCGGTCTTCGCCCCGGGGGCAGGTGTGGTCGTCGTCATGCGTGCACCCCAGCCATGGTCCTCGGCGTGTACTCGAAGCGGGCCGCGGCCACCGGGTCGAACGGGCAGCCGCCGCCGGTGACGTGCGCCTCGTACTCGGCGCGGAAGTGCTGCAGGCTCGACGTCACCGGCGAGGTCGCGCCGTCGCCGAGCGCGCAGAACGCGCGGCCGAGGATGTTGTCGCACACGTCCAGGAGCGTCTCGAGGTCCTCGGCGGTGCCCTGGCCGGACTCCAGGCGCTGGTAGATGCCCTTCATCCAGAACGTGCCCTCGCGGCACGGCGTGCACTTGCCGCAGGACTCGTGCGCGTAGAAGTCCGTCCAGCGCGCCACCGCGCGCACCACGCACGTCGTCTCGTCGAAGATCTGCAGCGCACGCGTGCCGAGCATCGAGCCCGCCGCGCCCACCGACTCGTAGTCGAGCGGCACGTCGAGGTGCTCGGCCGTGAAGATCGGCGTCGACGACCCCCCGGGCGTCCAGAACTTCAGCTCGTGGCCCTCACGCATCCCGCCGGCCATCTCGAGGAGCTCGCGCAGCGTGATGCCGAGCGGCGCCTCGTACTGGCCCGGCCGGGCCACGTGGCCCGACAGCGAGAAGATGCCGAAGCCCGCCGAGCGCTCGGTGCCCATGGACCGGAACCAGTCGGCGCCGTTCGCGACGATCGACGGGACGCTCGCGATGGTCTCGACGTTGTTGATGACGGTCGGGCGCCCGTACAGGCCCGCGACCGCGGGGAACGGCGGCTTCAGGCGCGGCTGGCCGCGACGGCCCTCGAGCGAGTCGAGCAGCGCCGTCTCCTCGCCGCAGATGTAGGCGCCCGCGCCCGCGTGCACCGTGAGCTCGAGGTCGTAGCCGGAGCCCAGGATGTCGCTGCCGAGCAGGCCCGCCTCGCGAGCCTCCGCGACCGCCGCGAGCAGGCGGCGGTACACGTGCAGCACCTCGCCGCGCACGTAGATGAACGCGTGGTGGCAGCCGATCGCGTAGGACGTGATGATCGCGCCCTCCACCAGCAGGTGGGGGTCGGCCATCATCAGCGGGATGTCCTTGCAGGTCCCGGGCTCGGACTCGTCCGCGTTGACCACGAGGTAGCGGGGGCCGCCGTCGGGCGCGGGCAGGAAGCCCCACTTCATGCCCGTGGGGAAGCCCGCGCCGCCGCGGCCGCGCAGGCCCGAGTCCTTGACGGCCGTCAGGACGTCGCCGGGCGCCATCGCGAGCGCCGAGCGGAGGGCCTCGTAGCCGCCCGCCTTGCGGTAGGCGTCCAGGGTCCACGAGCGCTCGTTGGCCCACCGGTCGGTCAGGACCGGGGTGAGGGTCGTCGCCATCACGCCTCCTCAGAGGCCTTGCGGCCCGAGTCAGTGCCGGCCGCGCCGCCCGAGGGCGGTGCGGACGGCGTGTCCACGCTGGACTGCTCACCGCCGGGCACGGGTGCGACGGGCGTCTCCTGGGCCCCGGAGGCGGCGTCCGACGCCGTCGCTGCGGGCGCCGCCCAGCCCTTCTCACGCGCGAGTCGCGCGCCGGCCAGCGTCGCCGGGCCGGCGCCGACGCCCTCGCCCGCGCGGCCGTCGGGGAACCCGGCCAGCACGCGGGACATCGCCTTGAACGTGCACACCGACGACGCGCCGCGCGTCGGGGCGACCGGCTCGCCCGCGATCAGCTTGTCGACGACGGCGAGCGCCGACTCCGGCGTCTGCTCGTCGAAGAACTCCCAGTTGATCATCATCACGGGCGCGTAGTCGCAGGCCGCGTTGCACTCGATGCGCTCGAGCGTGATCGCGCCGTCGGCGGTCGTCTCGTCGTGCCCGACGCCGAGGTGCGCGCTCAGCTCGTCGAAGATCGCGTCGCCGCCCATGATCGCGCACAGCGTGTTCGTGCAGACGCCGACCGTGTAGGTGCCGTTCGGGTGCCGCTTGAACTGGCTGTAGAACGTCGCGACGGCCGACACCTCGGCGGTCGTCAGGCCCAGCGTCGCCGCGCAGAACGCGATGCCGTCGGGGCTGACGAACCCGTCCTCGGACTGCACGAGGTGCAGCAGCGGCAGCAGCGCCGACCGGGGGTCCGGGTAGCGCGCCGTGATCGCCGCGGCGTCGGCCGCCATGCGCTCCGTCTTCGCCCCCTCGTAGGGCTCGTAGCTGACCATCAGCGGTCCACGCCTCCCATCACGGGGTCCAGCCCGGCGACCGCGACCACGACGTCGGCGAGCATGCCGCCCTCGCACATCAGCGACACCGCCTGCAGGTTGTTGAACGACGGGTCCCGGAAGTGCGCCCGGTAGGGGCGCGTGCCGCCGTCGGACACCAGGTGCGCGAGCAGCTCGCCGCGCGGGTGCTCGACCGCCTGGGTCGCCTGGCCGGCCGGCACCCGGAAGCCCTCGGTGACCAGCTTGAAGTGGTGGATCAGGGCCTCCATCGAGGTGCCCATGATCTCCTTGATGTGGTCGAGCGAGTTGCCCATGCCGTCCGAGCCGATGGCCAGCTGCGCCGGCCACGCGATCTTCTTGTCGGCGACCATGACCGGGCCGGGGCCCGACGCCTGCAGCCGCTCGAGCGCCTGCTCGACGATCCGCAGGCTCTGGTAGCACTCCTCGACCCGCAGGACGACGCGCGCGAACGAGTCCGCGTCGGTGCTCACCGGGACGTCGAAGTCGTACGTCTCGTAGCCGCAGTAGGGCGTGTGCTTGCGCACGTCGTACGGCAGGCCGGTCGCCCGCAGCACCGGGCCGGTGATGCCGAGCGCCATGCAGCCGGCCAGGTTCAGGTGCCCGACGCCGACCAGGCGGCCCTTGAAGATCGGGTTGCCGAGCATGAGGTCGCTCAGCTGGCCGATGTAGTCGCGGATCAGCGGGAGGGCCTCGCGGATCGTGTCGAGCGCGCCCGGCGGGATGTCCTGGGCGACGCCGCCCGGCCGGACGAAGCCGTGGTTCATCCGCAGGCCGGTGATCAGCTCGAAGATCTTGAGGATCTCCTCGCGCGCGGTGAACGCCGTCGTCATGATCGTCGTCGCGCCGAGCTCGTTGCCGCCCGTGCCGAGTGCGATGAGGTGCGACCCCACGCGGTTGAGCTCCATGAGCAGCACGCGGATGACCGTCGCGCGCTCGGGCACGTCGTCGGTGATCCCCAGGAGCGTCTCGACCGCGAGGCAGTGCGCGGTCTCCTGGAAGAACGGCGCCAGGTAGTCCATCCGCGTGCACAGGGTCACGCCCTGCGTCCACGTCCGGTACTCCATCGACTTCTCGATGCCGGTGTGCAGGTAGCCGACGCCGCAGCGGGCCTCGGTGACCGTCTCGCCGTCGATCTCGAGCATGAGCCGGAGCACGCCGTGCGTCGACGGGTGCTGGGGGCCCATGTTGACGACGATGCGCTCCTCGCCGAGGCGCGCGGCCTCCTCGGCGATCTGCGACCAGTCGCCGCCCGTCGCCTCGAACGTGGGGACGCCCTCGGCGCCCTCGTCGACGATGTGGGCGCTCGCGTGCGGGGTCTGCTGGGTCATCAGTTGTACGCCCTCCGCTGGTCGGGCGGCGGGACCTGCGCGCCCTTGTACTCCACGGGGATGCCGCCGAGCGGGTAGTCCTTGCGCTGCGGGTGGCCCGGCCAGTCGTCGGGCATCTCGATGCGCGCCAGGCCCGGGTGCCCGTCGAAGACGATGCCGAAGAAGTCGAACGTCTCGCGCTCGTGCCAGTCGTGGCCCGGGTAGACCGACGTGCTCGAGGGGATGTGCGGGTCGGCGTCGGGCACCGCGACCTCCAGGCGGAGGCGGCGGCCGTGCGTGACCGAGCACAGGTGGTAGACGGCGTGCAGCTCGCGGCCGACGTCGCCCGGGTAGTGCACGCCCGAGACGCCCAGGCCCAGCTCGAAGCGCAGGTCCTGGTCGTCGCGCAGCGACCGGCACACGAGCACGACGTGCTCGCGCCGCACGAACAGGGTCAGCTCGCCGCGGTCGACGACGACCTTCTCGATCGCGTCGTCGAAGGCCACGCCGGCCTCGTCGAGCACCTCGGCGAGGATGTCGACGACCTCGTCGAACCAGCCGCCGTAGGGGCGCTCGCTCGCGGGCGGCATCGCGACGGTCTTGACCAGGCCGCCGTAGCCCGAGGTGTCGCCGGAGCCCGCGGCGCCGAACATGCCGGTGCGGACGTCGACGACGTCGAGCGGCGTGCGGCCGTCCGGCCCCGTGGGGACGCCCGCGACCTCCTGCGTCGGCACGTGCTGCGAGCCGGCCTCGTGCGCCGCCTCGGTCGCCGTCTGCGGCGTGCTCGGGTCAGGGGTGCCGACCGCGCCGGCACCGGCCTTGGCGGCCGCCGCGGCGTCCTTCTCGGGCCGGTTGGCGTCGCTCATCGGAGCAGCCCCTTCATCTGGGAGGTCGGGGTCGCGGCGAGCGCGGCCTCCTCGGCCGCCCGGACGGCCGCCTCGCGGTTCACGCCGAACGGGCTCTGCCGCACCTGCTCGTGCAGCGCCAGGATGGCGTTGAGCAGCATCTCCGGCCGCGGCGGGCAGCCCGGCAGGTAGATGTCCACCGGCACGATGTGGTCGACGCCCTGCACCAGCGCGTAGTTGTTGAACATGCCGCCCGACGACGCGCAGACGCCCATCGAGAGCACCCACTTGGGCTCGGACATCTGGTCGTAGACCTGACGCACGACCGGGGCCATCTTCTGGCTCACACGGCCCGCGACGATCATGAGGTCGGCCTGGCGCGGCGACGCGCGGAAGACCTCCATGCCGAACCGCGAGATGTCGAACCGCGACGTCCCGGTGGCCATCATCTCGATGGCGCAGCACGCGAGGCCGAAGGTGACCGGCCACATCGACGCCTTGCGCGAGAGCCCGACGAACTTCTCCAGGCTCGTCAGCAGGATGCCGGACGGTGCCTCTTCGATCCCCATCGCGCTCCTCCTTCCTCCGTGATGCGACCAGTTGTGGGGGTGCCCGCCGCCGTCAGTCCCACTCGAACCCGCCGCGGCGCCACTCGTAGACGAAGGGCACGGTGATGAGGGCGAGGAACGTCACCATCGCGACGGCGCCGAAGACCGCGAGCTCGCCGAAGGTGACCGCCCACGGGTACATGAAGACGACCTCGATGTCGAAGATGATGAAGCTCATCGCGACCAGGTAGTACTTCACCGGGAAGCGACCGTGGCCGACGGCGTGCGGCGTGGGGTCGATGCCGCACTCGTAGGCCTCGAGCTTGGCCCGGTTGTACCGCCGCGGGCCGAGGATCGCGCTGGCGCCCAGGCCGCCGAGGGCCAGGACCGCCGCGATGCCCATGAGCACCAGGATCGGCACGTACGGGTTGGTCATCGTGACCTCCAGCCAGGTCGGGACGCGCGTGCCGGGAACGCCGACTGCGCCGAGTGTCGTCGGGTCATGCGGCCGGCGCAATCCGGGTCAGGGCGGCGATCAGGCGGTCCGACGCCTGTCCACCGCGCGGCTCGTACACGTCGGCGAGCAGCTTCATGACCAGCCGCATCAGCGCCGGTCGGGGCAAACCGTAGCGGGTGCACAGGTGCATGATCGCGGGCTGCTCGATCAGCTTCACGAAGATGCGCCCCAGCGAGTAGTAGCCGCCCAGCTCGTCGGCCATGACCTTCGGGTAGGTGGACAGCACGGCGTCGCGCGCGGCGGGGGTCCGGCGGGCGTGCGCCTGCACCACGACCTCGGCCGCGCGACGGGCCGCCTGCATCGCGTAGGCGATGCCCTCGCCGTTGAACGGGCTGACCATGCCGCCCGAGTCGCCCACCAGGAGCAGCCCGCGGTCGTACAGCGGCTTGCGGTTGAACGCCATCGGGAGCGCGGCACCGCGCACCGGGCCGAGCGGGGCGTCGACGTCGAACTGCCAGTGCTCCGGCGCGTTCGCCACCCAGCGCGCCAGCAGGTCCTTGTAGTCGATCTTCGTGGCCGTCGCGGTCGAGCTCACGCTGCCGAGGCCCACGTTCGCCGTGCCGTCGCCGAGCGGGAAGATCCAGCCGTACCCGGGCAGCAGGTTCGAACGGCCGGCCGGGCCGTCCCACAGCTCGAGGTGGGACTCCATCCACTCGTCGTCGTGCATGGGCGTGGCGAAGTAGGTGCGCACCGCGACGCCCATCGGGCGGCGGGGGTTCTTCTCGATGCCCATCGCGAGCGCGAGCCGCGCCGAGACGCCGTCGGCCGCGATCACGACCGGCGCGCGGTAGGTGACCTCGTCACCGGCCTTGCGCCCGGCGTCGTCCACCGGGCGGGCGGTGACGCCGACCAGGCGGCCGGTGCGCTCGTGCAGCACCGGGCCGGTGACCGCGGTCCGCTCGAGGATCTTCGCGCCGGCGGCGCGCGCGTGGTCGGCGAGCGCCGCGTCGAAGTCGCGCCGGGTGCGGGCCAGCCCGAAGTCGGGGAACGAGTCCAGCTGGGGCCACGGCATCTCGAGCCGGTGCCCGCCGCCGTAGACGCGCAGGCCCTTGTTGCGGATCCAGCCGTCCTCGGCGCGGATCGGCACGCCCATGGCCACGAGCTCGCGCACGGCGCGCGGCGTCAGGCCGTCGCCGCAGACCTTCTCGCGCGGGAAGGCCGTCTTCTCCAGGACGAGGACGTCGAGGCCGGCGCTCGCCAGCCAGTAGGCCGCCGACGCCCCGGCGGGTCCGGCGCCGACGACGACGACGTCAGCGTCGTCCTGTCGCTGGACTGTCCCCGCCACGCCTACCTCGCCGTCGACCGAAGGGTCCCTTGTGAAGCCGTTCACGAACGCGTAGGTCAGTCTAACGGCGCCGCGAGGGTGTGAACGCACGGCCCCCGACGCCGCCGCAACCGGGCAAAACCACCCACTCGCCGCGGGTCGCGCCGCGGGTCGCGCCGCTCGTCACGCCGCCGGCCGGGTCGCGCGGTGCAGCGCCACGATGCCACCTGACAGGTTGCGGTACGCCACGTCCGTCCAGCCGGCCCGGCGCAGGAGGCGGCCGAGGCCCACCTGGTCCGGCCAGGCGCGGATCGAGTCCGCCAGGTACTCGTACGACTCCGGGTCGGAGGACACCACGCGCGCCACCGCCGGCAGCGCCCGCATGAGGTACTCGGTGTAGACGGTCCGCAGCGGCTCGAACGACGGCGTCGAGAACTCGCACACCACGATCCGGCCGCCCGGCCGCGTCACCCGCGCCAGCTCGGCCAGCGCGTCCACGGTGTGGGCGACGTTGCGCAGCCCGAACGAGATGGTCACCGCGTCGAAGCTGCCGTCGGCGAACGGCAGGTGCAGCGCGTCGCCCGCGACGAACGGCAGGTCCGGGCGCCGCTCCTTGCCGGCCGTGAGCATCCCGAGCGAGAAGTCGCACGGCACCACGTGCGCACCGGCGGCCGCGAACGGCGCGCTCGACGTGCCGGTCCCCGCGGCGAGGTCGAGCACCCGCTCCCCCGGCCGCACCCCGACGGCGGCGAGGGTCGCCACGCGCCAGCGGCGGTCCTGCCCGAGGGACAGCACGTCGTTGGTGACGTCGTAGCGGCGGGCGACGGCGTCGAACATCGCCGCGACCTCGTGGGGGTTCTTGTCGAGCTGCGCACGTGCCATGCGTCCATCCTCCGCCATCCCAGCGCCTACCCTTGACGGCGATGACCGATCTGAACACGGGCGCGGCGACCACCCCCCTGCCCCTCGTCACGCGCACCGTCGCGATCGACCCGCTCACGCTGCCGGGCGACCTGACGGAGCTCCTGCCCGCCGACGGGGGCATCGCCTGGGTGCGACGCGCCGACGGCCTGGTCGCGTGGGGCGAGCTCACACGCATCACCACCACCGGCCCCGACCGCATGGCCGACGCCGACGCCGCCTGGCGCGAGCTCGTCGCCCACGCCGTCGTCCGGGACGAGGTGCACCTGCCCGGCACCGGGCCCGTCGCCTTCGGCTCCTTCTCGTTCGCGCCGGGCTCGGCCGCGGGCGGCGTGCTCGTGGTGCCGCGCGTCGTCGTCGGGCGCCGGGGTGCGTCCGCCTGGGTGACCACGCTGGCGCTCGGCGCCGTGGCCGCGCCCGTGACGCCGTCGGCGCAGCCCGCGCCCGCGGCACCCGGGGCGGTCACCTGGAGCGAGGGGGCGCTCGGCCCCGACGCCTGGCGCGCCGCCGTGGGGGCCGCCGTCGGGCGGATCCGGGCCGGGCGCCTGGACAAGGTGGTGCTCGCGCGCGAGGTGCACGCCCGGACCGCCGAGCCGCTCGACCCGCGCTGGGTGGTCGCGCGCCTGGCCACCGACTACCGCGCCTGCTGGACGTTCGCGGTCGACGGGCTCGTCGGCGCCACGCCCGAGCTGCTCGTGCGCAGCGAGAAGGGCCTGGTCACCTCGCGCGTGCTGGCCGGCACCATCCGCCGCACGGGCGACGACGACGCGGACCTCGCCCACGCCGCGCTGCTCGCGCACTCCTCCAAGGACCTCGAGGAGCACGAGTACGCGGTGTCGTCCCTGACCGACGCGCTGGCGCCGTTCTGCTCGTCCACGAACGTGCCCGAGACGCCGTTCGTGCTGCACCTGCCCAACGTGCTGCACCTGGCCACCGACGTCACGGGCGTGCTCGCCGCGGACGCGGCGGGCAACGGGGGCCCCGCGCCGTCGAGCCTCGCGCTCGCGCAGGCCCTGCACCCGACGGCCGCGGTCGCGGGCACCCCGACCGCCGACGCGTGCGCCCTCATCGACGAGCTCGAGGGCATGGACCGCGGCCGCTACGCCGGCCCCGTGGGCTGGATCGGCGCGGACGGCGACGGCGAGTGGGCGCTCGCCCTGCGCTCCGGCGAGATCGACCCGGCCGACGCGCGGCACATCCGGCTCTTCGCCGGCTGCGGCATCGTCGCCGCCTCGGACCCGGCCGCCGAGCTGGCCGAGTCCGAGGCGAAGCTGGAGCCGATGCGGCGCGCCCTCACCGACTGAGGGATCAGCCGCGGCTGCTCGACGGCAGGGTCACCGCCTGCTCGCGGGTGCCGAGCGTCACGTCCAGCTCGAGGGTCTTCCCCCCGCGCACCACGGTGAGCGTCACCACGTCGCCCGGTGCCCGCTCACGGACCTGGGCGGTCAGCGACTCGGCGCCGCTGACGGCCTCGCCGTCGAGCGCCACCACGACGTCGTCCTTGGCCAGCCCCGCCTGGGCGGCCGGCGAGTCCTGGCCCACCTGTCCGACGACGGCGCCCACGCGCGTCGCCCCGTCCGCGGTGCCGTGGCCGTCACCGAGCGTCACGCCGAGGAACGCGTGCTCAGCCGAGCCGTTCTGGACCAGCTCCGTGGCGACCCGCTCGGCGAGGTTGACGGGGATCGCGAACCCGAGGCCGATCGAGCCGCTCGAGCGCGAGGTCGTCAGGATCGACGAGGTGATGCCGACCACCCGGCCGGACGCGTCGAACAGCGGCCCGCCGGAGTTGCCGGGATTGATGGCGGCGTCCACCTGGATGGCGTTGGTGACGACGGGCTCGCCGCCGGTCGGCGACCCGGTCGAGACCGGTCGGTCGACCGCGGAGACGATGCCCGTGGTCACGGTGCTGTCCAGGCCGAGCGGGTTCCCGACGGCCATCACGGGCTCGCCGACCGCGACGGAGTCGGAGTCCCCGATGCTGGCCGCGACGAGGTCGTCCGGCGGGTCGACGAGGCGGATGACGGCGACGTCGGTGGTCGGGTCCGTGCCGACGAGCTCGGCCCCGTAGACCCGGCCGTCCATGAGCGTCACCGCGATCTCGCGGGCGTCACCGACCACGTGGTCGTTGGTGAGGATCCGGCCGGACTCGTCGACGACGACGCCCGAGCCCTCGCCCTGGCCGCTGCCCGTGCTCACCTGGATCGCCACCACCGACGGCCGGACCGCCTCGGCCACGGCCTGCCAGTCGGGCCGGTCGGCCGTGCTCGTCACGGGCGCCGGGTCGACGGTCTTCGCCGCGGAGCGCGCCGCGTCGTCGACCGACGCGACGGCGGCGGGCGCGTCGTTCGAGTCGAGCGCCCGGACCACACCCACGGTCCCCGCGCTCGCCAGCACCGCGGCCACGGCGGCGGTCGCGACGATCGCGGGCCACGGCCGGGGGCGGCCCGGGCCGTGCGCCGCACCTGCGTAGGGCGCCGGAGCCGCACGGAGCGTCGGAGCTGCGTAGGGAACCGCCTGCGGAGCGGCGGAGGGCGCGGCGTGGGGCGCGGTGTAGGGCGCCGGAGGCGGCGCTGCCGGTGTGAAGGGTGGGTGCTGGATCTCTCGCGGGTCGTCGGTGCTCATGTCTGACCTCCTCGACCGACATGACACGCGACCGCCCTGGCCCACCCCTGTGCCATTCCTGTGGGCCGCCTGAGACCCTCCCGCGGTCAGCCCTGCACGGCGTCGTGCACGGCGCCCTGCACGGCTTCGTGCACGGCCTCGGCGAGCCGCGCGTGCAGCGTGCGCCGCCCCGCGCGGTCCACGGTCACCTCGACCACCTGCGTCCCCACCACGGGAGCGGCGAGCGCGCGCGCGAGCGCGTCCGCGTCATCGACCCGCACGTGGTCGACGCCGTAGCCGGCGCAGAGCGCACCCAGGTCCGCCCCGTGGGGCGTGGCGAACACCCGCTCGAAGCCGCGCTCGTGCGCGGGCTCGCCGTGCTCGAGGGTCGCGAAGACCGACCCGCCGGCGTCGTGGGCCACGACGACGCGCAGTTCGGGCCGCCGCTCGAGCGGGCCGACGAGCAGGCCGCCGGCGTCGTGCAGGAAGGTCAGGTCGCCCACGTAGGCCGTGATTGGGCGGCCCAGGCCCAGCGCCAGCCCGGACGCCGTCGAGAGCGTGCCGTCGATCCCCGACAGCCCGCGGTTGGCGAGGACCAGCGGCGGCTCGGCCCACTCGGCGACCAGGTCGAGGTCCCGCAGGGGGTTCGACGCGCCCACGAGGAGCGCGCCGTCCGGCCGGCCGCGCAGGCTCTCGGCGACGAGCGCCGCGACCTGCGGGCCGACGAGGGCGCCGTCACCGGCGTCGATCACCCCGCGCACGGCGTCCGCCGCGGCCTCCCCCGCGGCGCGCCACCGGTCCAGCCAGGCGGGGTCGCCGCCCGCCGCGGCGGGCGCGCGGAGCCAGTCGGGCACCCGCGAGAGCACGTAGGTGGCCCCCCGCCCGGCGTCGGGCGTCGCGGAGCCCTGGTGCACGACGGCGATCGACCGCAGGCCCCTCCGGGCGAGGAGCGCGGACACGGGCCGGCTCAGCGTCGGCCGCCCGAGGACGACGACGCGGCGCACGTCGTCCGCGAGCGCGCCCAGCACCAGCCGGTACGCGCGGATCGCGTTCGGCCCGCCGCGCGCGCCCGACGACGGCTCGGCGAGCAACGGCCAGCCGTTCGCCTCGGCGACCTCGCGCGCGACCCGCCCGGCGCCGTCGCCCGCCACGACCAGCGTCGGCTCGTCCGCGGCCCAGCCGCGCAGCGGGCGGTCGGCGGCCTTGGCGTCCGCGCTCAGCCGGAGCGGCGCCACCTCGGTGGCCCGCGGCACGCGGGTGGGCAGCGGCCGGGGCGGCCACGCGTCGTCGTCGGGCACGAGCGGCTCGCGGTAGGCGAGGTTGAGGTGCACCGGACCCGGGTCGCCGCTCGCCGTGCCCGTGGCGGCCGCGACCGCCTCCTCGGCGACCTTGCGCAGGTGCGCGGACTCCCCCGCCCGGCCGGTGGGCGCGGAGATGTCGAACGTCATCCGCACGGCGCGGGCGAACATGCCCGGCTGCTCGGTGGTCTGGTTGGCGCCGGACCCGCGCAGCTCGTGCGGCCGGTCCGCGGTCAGGAGCAGCAGGGGCAGGCCCGCGTGGTGCGCCTCCACCACCGCGGGGTGCAGGTTCGCGACCGCGCTGCCCGACGTCGTCACGACCGCCACCGGCGCGGCCGGCCCGACCCCCGCCTGCACGACGGCGGCGCGCGCCAGGCCGAGCGCGAGGAACCCGGCGGCGCGCTCGTCGATGCGCACGTGCAGGTCCAGCGCGGGGGCGCCGTCGGGCCGCTCGCCGTCGGGGCGCGCCGCCTGGGCGAGCGCGTGCGCGAGCGGCGCGCTGCGCGAGCCCGGGGCGAGCACGACGTGCCGCACGCCCAGGTCGGCGAGGGCCTGCAGCAGCAGCCGGGCAGCCCCGGTCGACGGGTTCACCGGTCCTCGACCTCCGATCGGCCTTCGGCGGCTGCCTGCACCGCCCGGATCCGGGGGGCCCACCGCTCGTCGTCCCCCGCGGCGGCCGCGCGCTCGGCGGCGGCCGCGAGGAGGTCCGGGTCGGGCGCCGGGCGGCGCACCGGGATCGCGCCCGCCACGGGCAGCAGCGGCTCGGCGACGACGTCGGCCGCGAGCAGGCGCGCGGTCGCCAGCCCGCACGCGTACGGGAGCTCCGGCAGCGCGGCGGCGAGCGCAAGGCCCGCGGCGAGCCCCACCGAGGTCTCCAGGGCGGAGGACACCACGACGGGCAGCCCCACCCGCTCGGCGAGCGCCAGGCACGCGCGCACCCCGCCCAGCGGCGCCACCTTGAGCACGACGACGTCGCACGCGCCCGCGCGCACGGCCGCCATCGGGTCGGCGGCGAGCCGGATGGCCTCGTCGGCCGCGATCGGGACGTCGACGCGGCGGCGCACCGCGACGAGCTCGTCGACGGTGCGGCACGGCTGCTCGACGTACTCCAGGCCGCCGGCGGCGCGGTCGAGCGCCCGGATCCGCGCGACCGCCGCGTCCGCGTCCCAGGCGGCGTTCGCGTCCACCCGGATGCGGCCGGCCGGGCCGAGCGCGTCCCGGACGGCGGCCACGCGGGCCTCGTCGTCGGCGGGCTGCTGGCCGGGTTCGGCGACCTTGACCTTCGCCGTCGTGCACCCCGAGCCGGCGACGATCGCGCGCGCCCGCTCGGGGTCCACGGCCGGCACCGTGACGTTCACGGGGACCGCTGCCCGCACGGGCTCCGGCCAGCCGACGTCCGCGGCCTCGCGGGCGGCGCGCCACCACGGGGCGGACGCCGCCGCGTCGTAGTCCCAGAAGGGCGCGAACTCGGCCCAGCCGGCCTCGCCGCGCAGCAGGACGCCGTCGCGCTCGGTCAGCCCGCGGAACCGCGTGACGAGCGGCACGCGGTAGACGACGACGTCGGGCACGGTCGCCACGGTAGTGGGGATCAGCGGACGGACTCGACGGCGACGTCGGACGCGTGGTCCTCCGGCTCCCCGCCGAACAGGTGCAGCCCCACGATCCCGGCCACGATGAGGACCAACGAGACGATCTTGCCGACGCTGACGGCCTCGCCCAGCCACACCATCCCGACGACCGCCGTGACGGACGCCCCGATGCCGGTCCACACCGCGTACGCGATGCCGACGGGCAGGCTGCGCAGCGCGAACGCCAGCCCGCCCATGCTCGCCGCGAGCAGCACCCCGAACAGCACCGTGGGCCCGGGGCGGCTGAAGCCCTCGGAGGCCTTGAGGCTGAGCGCCCAGCCGGCCTCCAGCAGCCCGGACACGATCAGCACGAACCACGCCATGACGCCTCCCTCGTTGCTGTCCGAGGGTACGGGGCGGGCCACTCGCTAGGGTCGGAGCGTGATCCCCGACCGCGTGTCCGAGACGTTCGACCCCCAGCGCTGGCGCACCGTGCCGGGCTTCGAGGACCTCACGGACGTCACCTACCACCGGGCCGTGACCGACGCCCGGGACCTGCCCTGGGTGCGCGTCGCCTTCCACCGGCCCGAGGTGCGCAACGCGTTCCGCCCGCACACGGTCGACGAGCTCTACCGGGTGCTCGACCACGCCCGGTGCTCGCCCGACGTCGGCGTCGTCCTGCTGGGCGGGAACGGGCCCAGCCCCAAGGACGGCGGCTGGGCGTTCTGCTCGGGCGGCGACCAGCGCATCCGCGGGCGCGACGGGTACCGGTACGAGACCGAGACCGGTGACGCGCGCGAGATCGATCCCGCCCGCGCCGGCCGCCTGCACATCCTGGAGGTGCAGCGGCTGATCCGGACGATGCCGAAGATCGTGGTCGCCGTCGTCGACGGCTGGGCCGCGGGCGGGGGGCACTCGCTGCACGTGGTCTGCGACCTCACGGTCGCCTGCCGGCAGCACGGCCGCTTCAAGCAGACGGATGCCGACGTCGGCTCCTTCGACGGCGGGTACGGCTCGGCGCTGCTGGCCCGGCAGGTGGGCCAGAAGCGGGCCCGGGAGATCTTCCTCCTGGCCCGCGAGTACTCCGCCGACGACGCGGAGCGCTGGGGCGCGATCAACGAGGTCGCCGAGCACGAGGACCTCGAGGACCTCGCCTGGCAGTACGCCCGGACGATCGTCGGGAAGTCCCCGCAGGCGGTGCGGATGCTGAAGTTCGCGTTCAACCTCGCCGACGACGGGCTGGCCGGTCAGCAGGTGTTCGCCGGGGAGGCGACCCGCCTGGCGTACATGACCGACGAGGCCGTCGAGGGCCGTGACGCGTTCCTCGGCAAGCGCCCGCCGGACTGGTCGGCGTTCCCGTACTCCTACTGAGGCATCACCAGCAGCAGGCCCAGGCCGGCCAGCTGCCGCAGCGCGAGCGCTCCGACGAGCGTCACGCCGAGCAGCAGCGCCAGCGAGACCAGGGTGGGCACGGCCGACCGCAGGTGATCCCGGCGGGCGGCGTCGCGCTCGAGGTCGATGTCGGTGAAGTGTGCGTCGTGTGCCATGCCTCAAGCCTCGGCCGCGGCCGGGTCCGGGCGCGTCGGCCCGTCGTCTCGACCGTGCGCCGCGGTGCTGCGACCGAGGGTTGGTGATCCCTCATCCCGTGGGTGGAGCTAGCCGACGGTGACGGACCCGGTCTCGGCGGGCACGAGCTCGACCCACGTGTTGCCGGGTGCGAGGAGCGCCGGGGAACCGTCCGCGAGGAAGAGCTGCAGGGGCTCGTCCCGCCCGGCCTTGCGCCAGCGGACGGCGACCTGCGAGCCGCCCGTCGCGAGGATGCCGTCACCCTCGCCCTCGAGCACGTACGTGGGCACGGGAGCGTTGTTCTGGGCGAGGAACCCGCTGGCCGGGTGCGAGGCGGTGATCGAGACGACGTTCACCGCGGACAGGCGGGCGCCGCTCTCGGCCATGGCCGCGCTGTCCCCCTCCGAGCGGAGCCACGTGCCGGACCCGGCGTCCCACGTCCACGACGGCCGCGACTGGCCGGAGAGCCGGAACGCGAGCGTGCCCGCGGGCGTGCCCGCGCGGACGGCGCTGGCGAGCGCCGGACGCAGGGCGAACTGGAACTGCTGGGCCGGCGGGGCCGAGTGGTCGCCGTCGGCCTGCGCGAGGAAGTCGGTGAGCGAGCCGTAGACGTTGTGCGGCGCGGACCGGCGGCTGACCCGGTAGAGGCCGTCTGCCCCGGCGTCGTGGCTGATCACCTGCAGGGGTGAGTTCGCCGCGAGGGAGAGGATCCCGGGCTGCCCGCCGGAGAACACGATGAGCCCGCGCAGCGGCGAGGCGATCGGCATGTCCATCGGGCGCACGGAGCGGATCGGGCCGATCTCCTCCGGCAGCTGGCTGTGGAAGACCGCGACGAGGCGCGAGACCTCGAACTCGACGATGGTCTCCCAGACGACGTCGGCGGCCTCGAGCCCGGACTGCGGGCGCGCCTGCGACGTGTTCTCGATCTTGACCGCGACCGCCGGCCGGAGGGCCACCTCCGCCGTCGTGACGCCGGTCAGGGGCCAGGTCAGCGGGACGGTGGGCGTGGGCGGAGCGGTGCGCGTCTGCGGCACGTCGGGCGTGACGGTGACGTCCGGCAGGGGCTCCGGCGTCTCGGCGCTGCTGCACGCCGCGAGCGCGGACGCGAGGACCGCGAGGACGGCGATGCCCGCCCGGGTACTCGCGCTCCGGCGCCTGCGGATGATGGTCGCGGACGGTGCCACTGCTGTTCCTCCTCGTCACCGGGCGAGCCGGCGGACGCTCCCTGCGCTGCCTTCGCAGCCCGGTCCACTCTATGGCCCGCCTACCCTGGGATCGTGCAGCGCCGTGTCCTTCCCGTGGAGGTTCACCCCGGTGAGCTGCCCCGGGTGGCCGCCGCGCTCGACGGCAGCGGCCCCGCGCTGGCGCCGCTCCGGCCGGGCATGCCGAGCGCCGTGGCGGCCGACGCACGGGTGCCCGACGACGTCGCGCTCGTGGTGACCACGTCCGGGTCCACCGGCGAGCCGCGCGCGGTGCTCCTGGACGTGGCCGCGCTCCGGGCGTCGGCGGACGCCACGCACGACCGGCTCGGCGGGCCCGGGCGCTGGCTGCTGACCCTGCCCCTGCACCACGTCGCCGGGCTGCAGGTGGTGGTCCGCTCGCTCCTCGCGGGCGCGGCGCCCGTGTCGCCCCCCGCGGGCGACGGCTTCGACCCGGCCGCGGTCGCGGCGCACCTGGCCGCGCTGCCGCCCGACGAGCGGCCGCGGTACGGCTCGGTGGTGCCGACGCAGCTGCACCGGATCGTCGCCCTGGCGGGGCGCGACCTGCGCCCGTGGGCGGACCTCGACGCGATCCTCGTGGGCGGCGCGGCCACCGCACCGGCGCTCCTGGCCCGCGCGCGCGACGCCGGGCTGCGCGTCGTGACGACCTACGGCGCGACCGAGACCTCGGGCGGGTGCGTCTACGACGGCGTGCCCCTGGCCGCCGCCACGGCCCGGATCGCCGACGGCGTCGTGCACCTGGGCGGGCCGACGCTCGCCCGCGGCTACCTGGGGCGACTCGACCTCGACGCGGCCACGTTCGTCACCGCCGAGGGGGCGCGGTGGTTCCGCACCGGTGACCTGGGCGAGCTGCACGACGGCGTCCTGCGCGTGCTGGGCCGGGCGGACGACGTCATCGTGACCGGCGGCGTGAAGGTCGCCCCGGCGGCCGTCGAGGCGGTGCTGGCCGAGCTGCCGGGCGTCGCGCAGGTCTGCGTGGTCGGCGTGCCCGACGACGAGTGGGGGAGCCGCGTGGTCGCCGTCGTCGTGCCCGGCGGCGGGCGCGTGCCGGACCTGGCGGAGGTCCGCGCCGTCGTGCGACGTACCCTGGGAGCCGCGGCCGCCCCCCGCCGAGTCGTGCTCGCCGACGCACTGCCGGAGCGCGGGCCGGGGAAGGTGGACCGCGCCGGCGTGGCCGCCCTGGCCGCGTCACAGGGCTGACGCCTCCGCAGCGGGGCGAGGACGGAGACGCATGGCGACCGCCGGCGAGTGGCTCGAGGGCGCCCGGTTGCGCACCCTGCCGGCGGCGATCGCGCCGGTGCTCGTGGGCACCGGCGCCGCGGCCCAGGTGGACGGCGCCGACGCCGGCCGCGCCCTGCTCGCCGCGGGCGTCGCGCTCGCGCTGCAGGTGGCGGTGAACTTCGCGAACGACTACTCCGACGGCGTGCGCGGCACCGACGCGCAGCGGGTCGGGCCGCTGCGACTCACCGCATCCGGTGCGGCGCGGCCCGGGCAGGTCAAGGCGGCGGCGTTCGCGTCGTTCGCGGTGGCGGCCGTGCTGGGGCTCGCGCTCGTCGCGCTGAGCGGGCAGTGGTGGCTGCTCGCGGTGGGCGCGGCGGCGATCGCGGCCGCCTGGTACTACACCGGCGGGCGGCACCCGTACGGCTACCTCGGCCTCGGCGAGGTGGGGGTGTTCCTGTTCTTCGGGCTCGTCGCGGTGCTCGGCACGACGTACACCCAGGCGGGGGTCGTCACCTGGCCGGCGGTGCTCGGCGCGACGGGCGTCGGGCTGCTCGCGTGCGCCCTGCTGACCGTGAACAACATCCGGGACGTGCCCGGCGACGCGCTGTCCGGCAAGCGCACGCTCGCGGTGCGCTTCGGCGAACGCCGGGCGCGGCGCACGTACGCGTGGCTCCTCGGGCTCGCGTTCGTCGCGGGTGCGGCCTGCGCGGTCGAGGCGACGGGGGCGCTGCTCGTGCTCCTCGCGGCGCCGGGGGCGGTCGTGCTCTCGATCACGGTGCTCGCTGGCGCCCGTGGCGTCCTGCTCAAGCCCGTGCTGGCGGGCACCGGCCTGCTCGAGCTGGGCTACGGGGTGCTGCTGGGGCTCGGGCTCGCGATCTGACCGTCCGGGGGCTCCTCGCGCAGCCGGTCGGCGATCGCGTCCTCGGCGGCGGCGTCGTCCTCGACCGCGCGGGAGAAGCGCGGGCCGGTCCCTTCCGCGCGCCGGTCCGCGATCCACTGGGCGGCGGCGACCCGCTGCTTGCCGAAGAGCACGTAGCTCAGCGCTGCGGCGACGACCGTCGCGACGATGACGAGGAGCCAGCTGCCCATGCCCGCGAGCCACAGCCCACCGAGCGCGAGGACGAAGACCCCGAGCCGCAGCAGGGAGTAGGTGACGACCGGCACCAGGCCAGCCTAGGCGCCTGCGCGGCTTACCCTGGGTGGATGCTCCGCGCCCTGGTCTACGTGGTTCCGATCGCACTGGCGATCTTCGCCCTGATCGACCTCTCGCGGAGCCTGCCCGAGGAGCGAGCGGGCCTCCGCCGGACGCTGTGGGTCGCGATCATCGTCCTGCTGCCCGTGCTCGGCCCGATCGTGTGGATCGCGGTCAGCCGCAACTCGCGGGCCGGCAGCGCCCCGGCGCGCCCCCGACCGCTGCCCCCGATGGCGCCCGGCCGCGGTCCCCTGCGCCCGCCGACCCGTCGCCCCGGCCCCGTCGCCCCCGACGACGACCCGGAGTTCCTCTGGCGCCTCGAGCAGGAGCGCCGCCGCGCGGCGGGCGAGCCGCCGTCGGAGGACCAGCCCCCGGCCTGACGGCACCTCGGGAGCCCAGCCGCCGGCGTCCCGGCGCGCCGGCACAGCGCCGCGCCTCAGGCACAGGCGTCGAGCTCGAACGCTCCCTGGTCGGGACCCGCTCTCCCACCGGGCGGCCCACCTTCACCGCCGACACGCGACGCCTCACCACCACGCGGCGCCTCACCACCGATGCGCGACCCGTCCCGCCGCGCGAACGTGAACCCGCCCGCGCCGTCGTGGCTGATCGCGACGTCGCGCTGATGCACCTGCCGATGGTGGAACGCGCACAGCAGGATCCCGTTGCTGACCTCGGTGAGGCCGTCGCGGCTCCACCAGATGATGTGGTGGACCTCGCAGATCATCGGCGGCGCCGAGCACCCGGGGTACCTGCACGTCCGGTCGCGGGCCACGACCGCCGCCCGCTGCGGTCCGGTGAACGTCCGCTGCGCCCTGCCGACGTCGAGCGGCTGCCCCGCGGGGCCGAAGACCACGCGGGTGATCCGCGCGTCGCACGCGATGCGCGCGAACGCCGACGGGGCCAGCGGCGTGCCGTCGTCGAGCTCGGCGGGCTCGCCGAGCGATCCGTCGGCGGCCTCGAGCGCGCCGGTCGCGTCCTGCGGCCCGTCGCCGTCGCCCGCGAGCGCGGCGTAGGTCTCGTAGGGCACGTGCACGAGCAGGTGCGGCCGGACGAGCGCCGTGCCACCGCCCTCGAGCCCGTGGTCGAGGACGGCCTGCGCGAGACCGGTGAGGGCGGCGGCTGCCCGCTGCTCCGGCGTCCGACGGTCGTCCGCCGCGGGCACGCCGGCGGCCGTCCGCAGGGCCGTGGCCAGGATCTCCGCGTTCTCGGCGGCGAGGAAGCCCTGGATGTCGACGCCGTCACGGCGCCGGACCAGCCGCAGGTGCTCGCGCTCGATCGCGGCGCGGTGCTCCGCCTCGTGCGCGGCCTGGTCCACCGCGGCCGCCCACTTCTTCGCGAGCCGCCGGAAGTCGTCGACGCCCAGGCGCCGCGCGGCACCGACGAGGAACGCCTCGTTGCGGTCGGGCCGGTCCGAGGCCAGGGCGGCCCGCCGCGCGTCGGACGTGGCCGCGACCTCGCTCAGCACCTGCGCGTGCTCCAGGCTGATCCGGCCGGCGGCCACCTCGCGGCCCGCCGCGGGCACCTCGCTCTCGAGCGCGCGGCCCAGCGCGAGCTCCCGACGCGCGGTGCCCACCGAGGACCCGCCGCGCCGTGCGACCCACTCCGGGAAGGTGCGCGCCGTGCCCGAGGCGGCCCAGCGGCCGTCGTCGGCGATCCGGGCGGCGAGCCGCGCCCGCACCGCGCCCAGGCGGTCCCCGACACCGCGCAGGGTGTCGTGCGCGGCGGCGAGCTCGGTGACCTCGACCGAGCCCAGGTCCGTGGCGGCGAGGGCCGCCGCCGCCTCGCTCAGCGCGGCGAGCAGCGGCTGCAGGCCGGAAGCCTGCGTGACGCCGCTGCGGTCGGTCATGCCCTCGCCCTTCGAACTGGTGTGCTAATGCTAGCACACCAGGGCGATTCGGACACCCCCGCGCATCACACCTCGGCGTACGTGTGCTTCCCCTGGAAGAACAGGTTCACGCCCGTGAAGTTGAACAGCACCGCCGCGAACCCGATGATCACGAACCACGCCGCGCGGCGCCCGGACCAGCCCGCCGTCGTGCGCGCGTGCAGGTAGGCCGCGTAGATCACCCAGACGACGAACGACCAGGTCTCCTTGGGGTCCCAGCCCCAGTAGCGACCCCACGAGTGCTCGGCCCAGACGGCGCCGGCCATGATCGTGAAGGTCCACAGCACGAAGCCCACGGCGGTGATCCGGAACGACAGCGCCTCGAGGTCGCGCGCGGGCGGCAGGGCGTCGAGCGACCGCCAGCGCGGCCCGCCCACGCGGACCGACCCGCTGTCGCGCGAGTCCTTGAGCAGCTGCAGCGCGCTCGCCGCGAAGGAGACCGTGAACAGCCCCGAGGAGATCGTCGCGATCGAGACGTGGATGACCAGCCAGTAGCTGTCGAGGACGGGCTGCACCGGGTCGGCCGGCAGGTAGAACACCGCGATCGCCAGCCCCAGCGCGAGCACCGCGAGCCCCAGCACGATCGACCCGAGGAACCGCACGTCCCGCCAGCGCGTCAGCGCCACGAAGGTCCCGACGGCGACCAGCGTGCCGATCATCGTGAACTCGTACATGTTCGCCCACGGCACGCGCCCGGCCGCGATCCCGCGCAGCACGGCGGCGACCAGGTGGAACCCCAGCCCCAGCACCGTGACCGCCATCGCGATCCCGGCGGCCCGACGGCGCCGCCCGGCCGGCTCACCCGGGTCGGCACCTGCGACGACGCCCGCCTCCGCACTCTCGACGGCGCCACCGCCCACCTTGGCCAGCGCCCGCTCGCGGGCGACGACGCCCCGCGCGTCGGCCAGGCGGGCCAGGTCGATGGCGAAGGCGACGAACGCGACCGCGTACGCCGTCGCCGCACCCCAGACCAGGGTGTCGCTCAGCTCACCGATGCTCATCGGTTCCTCCGTCGTCGTCCTCGGGGGCCTCCCCGAGCGCGCGCACCGAAGCGGTGACTCGCGCCAATTCTCCCGGCAACCCTAGGTCGTCTCCCCGGGCCAATGCCGCGAAGGCCACCACTGTACGTCCGTCATGATCAGTTGCGCGCACCCAGATCCGCCGCCGCGGCGTGAACAGCGACACGGACAGCCCCAGCAGGGCCGCCACGGCCGAGGCGAGGACCGCGGCCAGCGCCGGGTCGTGCCGCAGGTCCAGCGCGGCGAACCGCGGCAGCCCGTCCCACGTGAGGGTGCCCAGGCCGTCCGGCAGCTCGACCGTCTGGCCCGGCTCGACGAACAGCGTCACCGGCGCGCCGTCGGCGTCCGTCACCTGCTCCATCCGGTCCACGTCCAGCTCGTAGACGTTCTGCGGCACGCCCGTATCCAGGCCCAGGTCTCCGCGCCACACGCTCAGCACCAGCAGCGGCGCGGCCGGGTCCGGGTGGACCGACGCCGCGCCCGCCGGCGACACGACCGCCGTCGGCAGCAGGAAGCCGACCAGGCCCACCTGGTCGCCGGTGGACACGTCGGGCACCTTGATCACGCCGCGCGAGGTGTAGACCGCGTCCTGCGGCAGGAACGGCACCGGGCCCGCGAACGCGACCTCGCCGGCGGCGTCGCGCACCGTGACCTCCGGTGCGTAGCCGTTGCCCTGCAGGTAGACCTTGGCGCCACCGACCTCCAGCGGCCGGTTGAGCCGGATCACCGCCGGCTCCCCCGCCCCGCCGGGCCGGTGCACCGTGACGTCCGCCTGGAAGTCGCGCGGCCGCGCGTCGGCGTCGAACACCGCGTCGAACTCGTCCAGGGTGAGCGTGAACGGCACCAGCGACCCCGGGTCGAACCCCGAGCCCGCGACGAACGTGTCGTAGTCCGTCACCGAGTTCGCGAAGCCGCGTCCCTCGACGACGATCGCCTGCCCCCGGTAGTGGAACAGCTGCCCGACGGCGACCGACACCAGCAGCCCCACGAGCGCCAGGTGGAACACGATGTTCCCGGTCTCGCGCAGGTACCCGCGCTCGGCGCTCAGCGTGCCGGCCTCGAGCGACACCACGCGGAAGCGCGGCAGCCGCGGCACGCGCCCGACGAGCGCAGCCCGCGCGGCCGCGAGCGCCTCCTCCGGCGTCGCGGCCACGACCGCCTCGTCGCGCACGGCGAAGCGCTCGAACCGGCGCGGCGCGCGCGGCGGCCGCGACCGGGCGGCCCGCACGTGCACGCCGACGCGCGGCACGATGCACCCGATCAGCGACACGAAGAGCAGCAGGTACACGGCCGAGAACCACACGGACGCGAAGACGTCGAACAGCCCGAACCGGTCCAGCCACGGCGCCAGGTCCGGGTTCTCCGCCAGGTACCGCGCGACGGCCGCCGGGTCCTGCGGCCGCTGCGGCAGCACCGAGCCGGGGATCGCCACGACCGCGAGCAGCACGAGCAGCATCAGGGCCACCCGCATGCTCGTCAGCTGCCGCCACGTCCACCGCGCCCAGCCGGCCGGTCCCAGCCGCGGCAGCCGGACCGGCCCCTCGGCACCGCCACCACCGTCACCACCCGCACCCTCGGCACCGCCCGGGGCCAGCGGCGACATCTCGTCCACGAGGTCGTCGGGCATCACACCACCGTCTCGAAGCCGCCGATGGTGCCCTGGAGGGCACCCGTGAACCGTCCCCACAGGCCGGTGACCAGCGCGAGCCCGATGAGCACGAGCACCACGCCGCCGATCCTCATGATCGCGAGCCGGTGCCGGCGCAGGAAGCCCAGCGCGCGCGTCGACCGCTCGAAGCCCAGCGCCAGTAGGAGGAAGGGCAGCCCCAGCCCCACGCAGTACGCGACCGACAGCGCCGCGCCGCGCGCGGCCGAGCCCTCGTCGAGCGCGAGCGTGTAGACCGCGACCAGCGTCGGCCCGATGCACGGCGTCCACCCGAGCCCGAACACGAACCCGAGCACCGGCGCGCCCCACAGCCCCGCGCGCGGCGCCAGCCGCAGCTTCGCGGTGCGCTGCGCGAACGGCATCCAGCCGACGAACACCAGCCCCATGAGCACCACGAGCACACCCGCCACCCGCGTGATCACGTCGCTCCAGCGGGCGAGCGCCGCCCCGAGCGAGCCTGCGAGCACCCCGAAGGCCACGAACACGACCGCGAACCCGGCGACGAACAGCGCCACGCCCAGGAGCGTCCGCCCGCGCGTCGCGGTTCCGCCGCCCCCGCCCGACGCGCGGCCCGCCCCGGCCGCGGACCCGGTGGAGCCGGCGCCGGCACCCATCCCCGCGCCCGCCATCCCCGACACGTAGCCCAGGTACCCCGGGACCAGCGGCAGGACGCACGGCGACGCGAACGACACCAGCCCGGCGAGGACCGCGAGCGGCAGGGCGGCGAGCATCGACCCGTCGAGCACCGTGGCCTGCACGGTGTCGCCGATCGAGGTCCAGACCGCCACGGCGGTCGTCACCGGCGCCCCCTCACCCGGCGTCCTCGGCCAGCAGGTCGTCCACGACCGTGCGCAGCGTGCTCGGGTCGATCACCCCGAGCACCCGCGCGGCGACCAGCCCGTCCGCGTCGAGGACCACCGTCGTCGGCACGGCCTGCACCGGCACGATGCCCTGGAGCGCGGCGATGGCGGCGCCGTCGGCGTCGTGCACCGAGGGGTAGGGGATCGCGAAGGTGCGCTCGAACGCCTGCGCGGCGCCGGCGTCGTCGGTGGAGTTGATGCCGAGCACGTGCACGCCCGCGTCGGCGTAGTCCTCGGCGAACGCGACCAGGTCGGGCGCCTCGGCGCGGCAGGGCGGGCACTGCGCGTACCAGGTGTTGAGCACGACGACGTCGCCCCGCCAGTCCGCGACGTCCACCGCCGTCCCGGCGAAGTCGGTCCCGGCGATCTCGACGGGCCCCTCGCGGTCGGGCGCGTCCCAGGTCACGACCGAGCGGTCGCCCGAGACGTAGCCCGTCTGGGCGCCCTCCTCGTCCCAGCCGCCGGTGATCGTCGGGGAGCAGGCCGCGAGCGCGAGCGCGAGCAGGGCGGCCACTCCGGCACCGCGCGTCGTCCGCCCCATCGTCACGCCCCGGGGACGGTGCTCGCGCCGGGGAGCAGGGCGGCCGCCGGCTCGGAGTAGGTCACGCCGACCAGCTGGTCCCCCTCGTAGTGCAGCGACGTGAGGGAGGCGAGGCTGCACTCGCGCTTGCGCGGGTCGTGCCACAGGCGCCGCCCCTCGAGCGCGGACCGCACGATCCAGATCGGTAGCTGGTGGCTCACCACGACGGCCTCGTGCCCCTCCGCGGCCCGACGCGCGGCGTGGATGCCCGCGAGCATCCGCGCGACCTGCTCGCGGTACGGCTCGCCCCACGACGGGCGGAACGGGTTCCACAGGAACCGCCAGTGCGTCGGCCGGCGCAGCGACCCGTCGCCGACGCCGAAGGTCAGGCCCTCGAAGTGGTTCGTCGCCTCGAGGAAGCGCTCGTCGCTGCCGACCTCGAGCCCGAACTCCGCGGCGATCGGCGCGGCCGTCTCCTGCGCGCGCTGCAGCGGCGAGGCCACCACGTGCACGACGTCGCGGCGCTGCGCGCCGTCCCGGCCGCCCAGGTGCTCGGCGACGCGCTCGGCCATCGCGCGGCCGCGGTCCGACAGTCGGTAGCCGTCGAGGCGGCCGTAGAGCACGCCCGTCGGGTTGTGGACCTCGCCGTGGCGGAGCAGGTGGACAGTCGTCGTGACCGGGGTGGCGACCATGGGACCAGTGTCCCTTACCGGACTGTGTGCCCGGGTGCTGCTCGGACGGGCCGATCAGCTCACTGCGGCGTGCTCGTCACCGTGGCGCAGCCACCACCCAGAACCGGCCCCAGACCTCGCCGTCGGGCCACAACAGGACGACGCGGTAGGCGCCTGGGTCCAGGCCCAGCACCATCACGCCTTGCGTCCCGTCGCCGATGTCCGAGAGCGCGACCGGGTCCGCGACCGTCACCCAGGCGCCGTCGATCCACGCGTCCACCCGGGCCCGCTCGGCGGGGCCGGTCAGCGGCAGGTGCCCGTCCGGCACCACCTGGGCGACGACGAGCGGGCCGGTCGGGTCGGTCGTCAGCAGCGGTCGCCGGACCTCGAGCGACCGCTCGTCGAGCGGAGTCAGGGGCGCAGCTGCGGGCGCGCCCTCGGCGATCTCGAGCACCGCCGAGGCCACGGCACCGGAGCGCGCCGTGTGGCTGATCCGGTACCAGCCGGGCTCCAGGCCCGCGGTGCTCATGCGCATCGCGGGTCCCGGCAGCGCCGGCTCGGGGGCGATCTCGACGGGCTGGAAGTCGACGGCCGTCCCAGGCTCCATCACCGAGGCGGCGCACGGGTCCGCGGGCAGGCACCACAGCAGGGGCTCGTGGCGATCCACCCACTCCCCATCGAGCCAGCGCTCCACCGAGGCGAGCTGGTCGAAGACCTGGCCACCGCCGGTCTCGTCGACGAGCACGCCGACGACGTCCGCGCCGGGAGGCACCCGCTCGGCGCTCAGCCACAGCTGGGCACCGCCGCTCTCCTGGGGCGGCGGCGCGACGGGCGGCGCCGGGGTGCGGTCGATCAGCGCCAGCCCGCCGACGGCGAGCGCCGCGACCACGGCCACCGCCGCGAGCCCGCTCCCCACCTGGCGGGCGCGCCGACGCCGTCGGGCGCGGTGCAGCAGCGAGCCGACCGCCGCGTCGTCGAGCGCGGGCGCCGGCAGGGCCGCGTCGAAGCGTGCGCGCAGGCCCGGGCCCAGGAGCTCAGCCATCGCCGCCACCTCCCCGTTCGCTCCCCCGCGCGTCGGCCGTCCGCGCGTCGGCCGCCGCGAGCACCTCGCGCAGCCGGTCGAGCCCGCGCGAGAGCGTCGACTTCACGGTGCCCACCGAGACACCGAGCATCTCCGCCACCTCGGCCTCGGGCAGGTCCACCAGGTACCGGAGCACGACGACGCGGCGCTGCTGCGCCGGCAGCGTCCGCAGCGCGCGCAGAAGCAGGTCACGTTCGGCCTGGGGGCCCTCCGGCGAGGCCCCGGCCGCCCCTGCGCCCGCCCGGCCCGCCACGACGACGTCGTCGGGCGCCACGAGCACCTCGCGACGCCGCAGCCGCCACACGTCGATGCGGGCCGTCGCGACCGCGCGTCGGGCGTAGGCGAGCGGGTCCGTCAGCCGCGGCCAGGCGAGGTAGGTGCGCACGAGCGCCTGCTGCGCGAGGTCCTCGCCGCGGGCACGCTCGCCGCAGAGCAGCCACGCCGTGCGGACCAGGACCGGCCCATGCGCGGCCGCGAACGCGCTGAACTCCGCGTCCCGGTCCCCGCGCCCGGCCACCCGCACGGGCACGTGCTCGGGGGCGCGCTCAGCGCCTCCCGCGGCGCCACCGTCCGCCGACGCGCGCACGCCGAGCCGGTCGCCCAGCTCGCCCGGCGCTGCACCCATGCCCTCTAGACGGCGCACGGACACCAAAGGTTGAGCCCGCCGGGCGCGGTCGCCACTGAGCGTGGCCCGCCGCTCTTGTGACGGGTGGGGACAGAGGGGCCCCTGAGAGGTCCCACCCACCACATCCGTCACCTCAGCACCAGGTGCGGCGGTGCGTGAACGGCGGCTGGGTGCGGCGGTTCGAGCACGGACGCCGGGCGCGGAGCGTGTCAGGCCTCGGGCGCAGCCTCCGGCGCGATCTTGTCCATCGCGAGGCCGAGCGCCGCGAACTCCTCGTCGGTGAGCACGTCGACGAGCTGCGCGCGCACCTCGCGCACGTGACCGGGCGCGGCCGCGGCGAGCGCGGCGTACCCGGCGTCGGTCATCGCGCAGTTCACGCCGCGGCGGTCGTCCGGGCAGGGCCGGCGCTCCACCAGGCCGCGGTTCTCCAGCCGCCCGACGGCGTGCGTGAGCCGGCTGCGCGAGTGCACGACGGCGACGGCGAGCTCCGACATCCGCATCGTGCGCTCGGGCGACTCCGAGAGGCGCACGAGGATCTCGTACTCGCTGAGCGAGAGGCCGGCGTCGCGCTCGAGCTGGCGCGTGAGGGCCTCCGTCAGCCGGGCCGTGCCCGTGATGACGGCGCGCCAGTGACGCTGCTGGTCGGTGGTGAGCCAGGGGACGTCGTCGGGGATCGGGCCGCACTCGGTCTGGACCAGGTCGGTCCGGACGGCGCTCGCCTGCGCGGCGCCCGCCTGCGTGGGCCGCGCCTCGTCGGCCAGTGCCTGCTGGGCCATCGCCCCGCTCCTCTCCTCGGTGTGCGCTCCGAGTGTGCGCCCTGGGTGTGCGCCCTGGGTGTGCGCACCCCCGTGTTGCGAACCTGGAACCACTGTAGTACAACTGTCAACTACATGGTTGATGCTTCAATCATTGCAGCGTCAACATCATCAGTCAGCACCGCCATCAGCATCACCAAGGGAGCCACCATGACCAGCACGACCACCACCACCCTTCCCGTCGGCGTCACCCCGGGCACCTGGGCCGTCGAGACCTCGCACAGCCGCGCCGGCTTCTCCGTGCGCCACGCGGGCATCGCGAAGGTCCACGGCACCGTCGCCATCACCGGCGGCGAGATCGTCATCGGCGACACCATCGAGGCCAGCTCGGTCGTCGCCACGCTCGACCCCGCGACCGTCGACACCGGCGCCGAGCAGCGCGACGGCCACCTCAAGAGCGCCGACTTCTTCGAGGTCGAGACCTACCCGACCTGGGAGTTCCGCTCCACGGCCGTGCGCGCCGACGGCGAGGACTTCGCCATCGACGGCGAGCTCACCATCCGCGGCACCACCCGCCCGGTCACGCTGAAGACCACGTTCGAGGGCGCCGCCACCGACCCGTTCGGCGCCTCGCGCCTCGGCGCGACCGCGACCGTCGAGATCTCCCGCAAGGACTTCGGCCTCACCTGGAACGCCGCGCTCGAGACCGGCGGCGTGCTCGTCGGCGACAAGATCACCATCACGCTCGACATCGAGGCCGTCGCCCAGGCCTGACCAGGCCTGACCAGCCGCCGTCGGCCCGCACGGGCCACGGCCGAGAACCTCGGGCCCGCCTGGGTGGGCCCGAGCAACGCCCGGCTCCCTTCGGGGGACCCGCCGGGTCCGCGCCCCCGGCGTCGGGCCCGGCGGGTGCCGGCGGCACCACCAGCGGCCTCAGCCCCGCCCGCCAGGGCAGGCGGCCTCAGCCCCGCTCGAGCGTCCGCTGCCGCGCGTGGAAGGCCAGGATCTGCAGCTCGGTCGCCAGGTCGACGGACCGCAGGTCCACATCCGCCGGCACCTGCAGCACCCGCGGGACGAACGTGAGGATCCCCGTCACCCCCGCCGCGACCAGCCGGTCGCACACCTCCTGCGCGACCGCCGCCGGCGTCGCCAGCACGGCGAGCGTGGCGCCCTCGCGCTGCACCACCTCGCCCAGCCGCGCGTCGTCCTCCACGACCAGCCCGGCCACCGTCGTCCCGACGACGCGCGGGTCCGCGTCCACCAGGGCCGCCACCCGGAAGCCCGTCCCGGCGTCCACCACGTAGTTCGCGAGCGCGTGCCCCAGGTTGCCGATGCCGACGATGACGACCGGCAGGTCCCCCGTCATCCCCAGCTCGGCCGCCACCTGCGCCTGCAGGTGCTCGACGTCGTACCCCACGCCCCGCACGCCGTGCGAGCCCAGGAACGACAGGTCCCGGCGCAGCTGCGCCGACCCCACGCCCGCCAGCTCCGCCAGCTCGCCCGACGACGTCCGCGCCACGCCCTGCGCCGCCAGCTCGTCGAGGGCCCGCAGGTACACCGGGAGCCGCGCCACCGTCGACGGCGGCACGGCGCGACGCAGCGGGGACCCTGCCGTCACGCGCTGCCTGCCAGCGCTCGCCGCAGCCGCATCGGGTCGATGCGCCAGTGGTCCACCAGGACCCCGTCGACGGTGACCGCCGGCACCAGCTCGCCGAAGAGCGACCGCGTGCTCGGGGAGACGTCGATGTCCACCTCGTTGAACGGCACGCCGAGCTCCTCGGTCACGCCCGCGACCACCTCGCGGCCCGTCGCGCACAGGTGGCACCCGGCGCGCACGTAGAGGACGACCCGGCCATCGCTCCCCATCGAGCGGTCATCAGCAGCCACCATGGGCCAACCCTAGGGCGATGGCTACAGTGAAGGAGTGGTGGCCGAGCCGAGTCCCGTCGCCGGCCCCTCCGCGGAGCCGTCGCGGGTCGCCGCCTTCTTCGACCTCGACAACACGATCATCCGCGGCGCGAGCGCCTTCCACCTGGCCTCCGGCCTGCGCGCGCGGGGCTTCTTCACGACGTTCGACCTGCTGCGCTTTGCGGTGCACCAGGCGCGCTACCTGACGTTCGGCGAGGACCTGCACCAGATCGCGACCGTCCGCGACCGTGCCCTGTCGATCGTCGCCGGCCGCTCGGTCGCGGAGGTCGCCGCCATCGGCGAGGAGGTCTGGGACGAGGTCCTGTCGCTGCGGATCTTCCCCGGCACGCACGCCCTGCTCCGCGAGCACCTGGCGGCCGGCCACCAGGTGTGGATCGTCACGGCGAGCCCCGTCGAGATCGGCGAGCTCATCGCGCGGCGGCTGGGTGCCACCGGCGCCCTCGGGACCGTCGCCGAGCACAGAGACGGCTTCTACACGGGGCGCCTGGTGGGCGCGATGCTGCACGGCAAGGCGAAGGCCGCCGCCATCGTCGCGCTCGCCGAGCGGGAGGGCATCGACCTGGCCCGGAGCTGGGCCTACAGCGACTCCCTCAACGACGTGCCGATCCTGTCGGAGGTCGGCCACGCCGTCGCGATCAACCCCGACCGGCGGCTGCGCGGCCACGCCCGCACGGCCGGCTGGCCGGTGCAGGAGTTCCGCGGACGCCGACGCGCGGCGGCCCGCCGCAGCGCGCAGACGGCGAGCTGGGCCGGCACGGCCTGGGTGGCGAGCCTCGTCGTCCGCGCCGTGCGCCGCGCCCTGCGCCGCCGCCTCGCCGCCTGATCGCCGCCTGAGCGCCGCCGCCCTCAGGCGGTCGCGTGCTCGCGGAAGCGGTCCGCCAACGGCGTGCGGACCCGCTGGAGCGCGCCGGCGCCGTCGGGCACCAGCTGCCAGAGGCCGAGCGGCACGTGCACGTCCTCGAGCGCGCCGCCGTCGCGCCAGTCCCAGCCGTACCAGTCGATGACCGCCCACCAGGTGTAGCCGACGACGGGCAGGCCGCCCGCGCGCAGGTCGCGCACGCACGCCACCGACGCGTCGAGCCAGGCGATCCGCTCGTCGACCGTGCGACCGGACGCGGTCTCGGTGAGCATCACCGGCCGGCCGTAGCGCTCGGCGAACCCGGTGAGCACCCCGGCGAGCCCGACGACGCCCTCGTCCACCTTCTCGCGCGGTGCCGCGGGGCTGCCGTCGCGGGTGTCCCCGGGCACCACGAGCTCGCTCGAGACCCCGGGGTAGTAGTTGACGCCCATGACGTCGGGCACCGCGGGATTCGCGGCGAACCAGGCGAGCGCGTCGTCGCCGAACCGGTGCTCGGCGAGGTACCCGGCCAGCGGGTGGTCAGCGCCGACGCGCCCGGTGACCAGGTCCTCGATCAGGTACCCGCGGTGGCGCAGGTAGGCGATCTCGTCGCCCTCCTCGCCGGTGAACCGCGACGACGCCTCCACGTGCACGAACGTCGCGTCCGGGTTCACCTCGGCGATGCCGTGCTGCGTGCGCACGATGCCGCGGGCCAGCGCCCGCACCACCTGCACGAACCCGTCGTGCCCGCGCAGGTAGGGCGGCCAGTAGCCGTACTGGCCGCAGTAGAGCGCGTTGAGCAGCGGCTCGTTCAGCGGGGTGAACACGTCGAAGGTCCCGCGGTACCGCTCGGCGACGGCGACCGCGTACTCGGCGACCCGCTCCGGGTAGGACGCGTTGGCGAACTCGTTGTCGAGCCACGTCGGTGTGCCGTAGTGCATGAGGTCGACGATCGGCGTCAGCCCGAGCTCGGCGAACCGCTCGGCGACCTGGTCGAGCCAGCTCCAGTCCCAGCGGCCCGGCGCGGGGTTCACCCGGTACCAGGGGATGCCCCAGCGCACCATCGAGGCGCCCGCCTCGGCCGCGTGGCCGAGGTCCTCGCGCCAGAACCGGTAGTGCTGGGTCATCTCGTACTCGTCGAGCACCCGCTCCCGGAACGGCGTCTGCGGGATGAACGTGTCCTCGACACCGAGCGCGAAGCGCAGCGCGCCGTCGTCGTACCAGGCCATGCGAACCTCCGTGGGCGCGGCCGGGTACGACGCGGGCCCGGCACCGTGGGTGCCGAGCCCGTCCGCACTGCCGCGCGTCAGATCACTTCTTGTTGCGACGCTGGTGACGCGTCTTGCGCAGCAGCTTGCGGTGCTTCTTCTTGGCCATGCGCTTGCGGCGCTTCTTGATGACGGAGCCCACGTGTGTCCTCGCTCGTTCGATTCTTCACGCGGCGCCACCGGCCGACGATGCCGACCCGGTCCCCCGCGTTCGGGAGAAGTCCGCCCGCCACTCTACCGGGTCCGCGCGAGTGGTGCGTGCGCAGGGGTCCCGGTCCCTCGCGGCGGGCCGGGGGCGCACCCGGCCGGGGCCCTCAGGAGCTGAGGCGACCCTCGTCGCGCCCGTCGTCGGCCAGGCCCTCGACCGAGTGGTCGCGCAGGTAGGCGTCGAGCGCGTCCTGCGGGACGCGGAAGGAGCGGCCGACGCGCACGGCGGGCAGCTCGCCGCCGTGCACCAGGCGGTAGACGGTCATCCGGGAGAGGCGCATGAGCTCGGCCACCTCGGCCACGGTCAGGTACCGCATGCGCTCGCCGCCGGCGCTCATCCTCGTCACTTCCGTCCCGGGGGCCGTCCGACGCGTCCGGACGACAGACAGCGCGGCCCCTGCCGCGCTGTCGCACACCCTAGGGGCTCGCGACCGGGGTGTGAAAGGGGTGACCAGAGTGACGCAAGTGACGGATGTGCCCCGGTTCACCCGGACGGCCCAGCGCCACCGCCCCGAGTGGAACGCAACGGGAGCACAACGTTCCACTCGAGCACGGATCACAGCACGTTCGTTCCACTCAAGGGGCGGGTCAGTCGTAGAGGGCGTCCAGGCCGTGCCAGTCGAAGACGTGCTTGCGCGTGGCCAGGAGCGACCGGTCCAGCGGGCTGCCGGGGTCGTAGCCGGCCGACCACGGCGCCGGGCTGCCCGCGGCCTCGCCGTCGCCCATGACCTCCGGCGCGGGCGGGCCCAGCGTTCCCTCGACGTGCTCGCGCCACGCCTGCGGGACGGGCGTCGCGACGTCGATCGGCGCGTGCGCGGCGATCGCCAGCAGGTGCGTCCAGATCCGCGGCACCACCTGCACGATGGCGTACCCCCCGCCCCCGAGCGCGAGCCACCGCCCGCCCGCGACGTCGTGCGCCAGGTCGTGCACCTCGAGCGCGGCGGCGCGCAGCCCGTCCACCGACACCGCGAGGTTCGTCAGCGGGTCGTTCGCGTGCGCGTCGCAACCGTGCTGGCTCACCAGCAGCTGCGGGGAGAAGGCCCGCACCACCGGCAGGGCGACGGACTGCACCGCGCGCAGCCACCCGGCGTCGGACGTGCCCGCCGGGAGAGCGACGTTGACCACGGACCCCTGCGCCTGCGGCCCCCCGATGTCCGCCGGGTGGCCCGTGCCCGGGAACAGCGTCGTGCCGCTCTCGTGCACGGACACGGTCAGCACCCGCGGGTCGTCCCAGAAGGCGCGCTCGACGCCGTCCCCGTGGTGCGCGTCGAGGTCGAGGTACGCCACGCGCGTCGCGCCCTCGGCGAGCACCGCCCGGATCGCCGCGACGGCGTCGTTATAGACGCAGAAGCCCGACGCGCGGTCCGGCATCGCGTGGTGCATCCCCCCGGCCAGGTTCACCGCGTGCCGCGCCTGCCCGCGCCAGACGGCGAGCGCCGACTCGACGCTGCCCGTGACCAGGCGCGCGGCGGCGTCGTGCATCCCGGGGAAGACCGGGTCGTCCTCCGTGCCGAGCCCGCGCGCCTCGTCGGGCACGCCCTGCGTCCCGGCCAGGCGCACGGCCGCGATGTAGTCGGGCGTGTGCGCGGTGGCGACGAGTGCGTCGTCGGCGGGCTCGGCCCCCACCACCTCGACCCCGGGGAGCGCGAGCACGCCCAGCTGCTCGGCGAGGCGGAAGGTCAGGTCCAGCCGCAGCGGCGTCATCGGGTGGCGGACGCCGAAGTCGTAGCCGAGGAGCGCCGGCGACCACACCACCCGCGTCCGCGCGGGCGCGTGCGCGCCGGGTCGCCCGCCCGGACGACCAGCAGGTCGACCGCCGGGCACCGCTCCTCGACGAGCCGCCATGACCGCACGGTAACCGCTGTCCGGGGCGCCCGCGTCAGCCGGGCCTGCGATGTGCCAGAGTTGGGCGGCTGAGGAGGTGGCGATGGAGGTCCCGCGACCGATCGCCGCGGTCCGCGAGATGGTGGACGAGGCCGCGAGACGATCGCCGGCTCGGCTCACCCTCGCAGCGTTCGCGGGGATCATCGCCATCTTCACCGGGCTGCTCTCCCTGCCGGCCGCGACGGCCGGCGACCGCACGACGTCCTTCGTGGACACGCTCTTCACGGCCGTGTCCGCCGTCTGCGTCACCGGGCTGACCGTGGTCGACACGGGCACGCACTGGTCGGTGTTCGGCCAGGCCGTGCTCCTGCTCGCCATCTGGGTCGGCGGCCTGGGCGTGATGACCCTGGCGTCGATCCTCGGCCTGGCCGTGTCGCGCCGGATCGGCCTGACGCAGAAGCTCCTGGCGCAGGCCGAGGTCGGCAGCCGCGGGCTCGGCGAGGTCGGCTCGCTCATCCGCGTCGTCGTCATCACCTCGCTGACCATCCAGGGCGGCATCGCGGCGCTGCTCGTCCCGCGGTTCCTCGTGCTGAACGAGAGCACCGGGGAGGCGGTCTGGCACGGGGTGTTCTACGCCGTGTCGTCCTTCAACAACGCGGGCTTCGTGCCCACGCCCGAGGGCCTGGTCCCCTACGTCGGCGACTGGTGGGTGTGCCTGCCGATCGCGCTCGGCGTCTTCGTCGGGTCGCTCGGCTTCCCCGTGATCTTCAACCTGGCGCGGCACGGCTGGCGGTTCCGCCACCTCACGCTGCACAGCAAGCTGACCATCACGATGTCGCTCGCGGTGCTCGGCGCGACGACGCTCCTGCTGGGCGCGATGGAGTGGACCAACGAGGACACGCTCGGCGGGCTGCCCGCGGACCAGCGCGTGCTGGCGTCGATCTTCGCGGGCGTGATGCCGCGGTCGGGCGGCCTGTCGACCATCGACGTCGGCGAGATGCACGAGGCGAGCTGGCTGCTCACCGACGCCGTGATGTTCATCGGCGGCGGCAGCGCGTCGACGGCGGGCGGCATCAAGGTCACGACCTTCGCGATCCTGCTGCTCGCGATCCTGTCCGAGGCCCGCGGTGACCGGGACATGGAGGCGTTCGGCCGCCGGATCCCGCGCGAGACGCTGCGCCTCGCGGTCGCCGTCACGATGGTCGGCACCGCCCTCGTGCTCGTCGCCACGCTGCTCGTGCTCGAGATCACGAGCCTGTCGCTCGACAAGGTCCTGTTCGAGGTGATCTCCGCCTTCGGCACCGTGGGGCTGAGCACCGGCATCACCCCCGACCTGCCGGACTCGGCGAAGTACGTGCTGGCCGCGCTCATGTTCGCCGGCCGGACGGGCACAATCACAGTGGCGGCTGCTCTCGCCCTGCGCGACCGGCGCCGGGTGATCCGCTACCCCGAGGAGAGGCCGATCATTGGCTGACGTCGCACCCCGCCCCGCGCCACGGGCCCCGCTCGCGGGTCGGCCGCCCAAGGCGGAGAAGGAGAAGGAGCGGACCTCCGGGACGCTCGTCATCGGCCTGGGCCGGTTCGGCTCCGCGATCGCGCTCACCCTGGAACGGCTCGGCCACGACGTCCTCGCGGCCGAGCGGTCCGCGGACATCGTCGCTCAGTTCACCGGCCGCTTCCCGCTCGTGGAGGCCGACTGCACCAACCCCGAGGCCCTCGTCCAGCTCGGCGTGCACGACTTCCCCGTCGCCGTCGTCGGCGTCGGCACCTCGCTCGAGGCGAGCGTGCTCATCGCGGGGAACCTCGTCGACCTCGGGGTGCCGCAGATCTGGGCCAAGGCCATCTCGGCCGAGCACTCGCGGATCCTGCGGCGCATCGGCGTGCACCACGTCGTGCTGCCCGAGGCCGACGCCGGCAACCGCGTGGCGCACCTGGTCAGCGGCAAGCTGCTGGACTACATCGAGGTCGAGGACGACTTCACGATCGTGAAGATGCGCCCGCCGCGCGAGACGCAGGGCTTCACGCTCGAGCAGTCGCAGATCCGCAAGCGGTACGGCGTCACGGTGATCGGCGTGAAGCCGCCGGGCGAGGACTTCGTCTACGCGACGCCCGACACCCGGATCTCGGCCAACGACATCCTCATCGTCTCCGGCAGCGCCGACCTGCTGGAGCGCTTCGCCGCGCGGCCCTGACCCTGGGCGACGGCCGGACGGTCAGCCCCAGGCCTGCACGTCCGCGGGCAGCGGGGTGAACAGCTCGCTCGCGGCGTCGGCGTGCCGCCCGTCGGTGAGCCCCGTGCGCAGCACGTCCTCGGGTGCCAGGTCGGGCCCGGGCGTCGGCCGCGGGCCCACCCGCACCGGCAGGGCATCGAGCACGTCCGCGCGCGCGCCGTCCACCCGCTCGTCGCGCCGGCGCCTGCGGCGCGGCAGCTCGGCGCCGTCGACGACGCCGTCGGGCACGGCCGGCGGCTCCCACGGCACGGGGCGACGCGCGGCGTCGGGCACCACGTCCCCGAGCGCGTCGAGGAGCGCGGTGAGGTGCGCGGCACGGGTGCGCAGCTTCGCGATCCGCGCCTGGAGTGCGAGGGTCACCGCGTCGATCTCGTCCAGCTCCGCCACGGCCGCCCGCGCCGCCGCGCGGTAGGTCTCGCCCCGTGCGCCACCGTCGCCCATTGCCTCGTCCAGGCTCATCGCTCTCCCACCGCACCCGGCCGGCACCGGCGGCCCAGAGCCGCTGCCGGCGTCCACCGCGCGACCGTGGATGCGCGCGGAACGTCCTGGTCGATCATGATCCATGCAGATTGCCAGGGTGTGAACCGTACCCCGGCACACGGGTGACACGGGTGACACGGCAGGGCGGCGGCCTGGGCACCGGGCCGCCCGACACGAGGGGCCCGGACCGCACCAGGTGCGGACCGGGCCCCTCGTCAGCCGAGCAGGTGGAACGTCAGCGGGCCGCCTCGGCGCGGCGCTTGTTGAACACGTCGAACGCGACGGCGAGCAGCAGGACCATGCCCTTGACGACCTGCTGCCAGGCCGTCTCGACGCCGAGCAGCTGCATGCCGTTGCTCATGACCGCCATGATCAGGCCACCGATCATGGCCCCGGTCACCCGCCCGACGCCGCCGGTGACGGCCGCGCCACCGACGAAGCAGGCCGCGATCGCGTCGAGCTCGAACGAGTTGCCGGCGCTGGGCTGGGCCCCGTTCATGCGGGACGAGAACACGATGCCCGCCACGGAGGACAGCACACCCATGTTCACGAAGATCCAGAAGTTGACCTTCTTGACCTTCACACCCGACAGCTGGGCGGCGTTGAGGTTGCCGCCGATGGCGTACACGTGGCGCCCGAACACCGAGCGCTGCGTGACGAGCGTGTAGATGACGATGAGCACGCCGAGCAGGACCAGCACGTTCGGCAGGCCCCGGCTGCTCGCGAGCTGGTACGCGAACCACATCACGACGGCGGCGACCACGACGATCTTCGCCACGAACCACCAGAACGCCTCGACCTGCTGCTGGTAGCGCTGACGGGCGCGGCGGCTGCGCCAGGCCGTCCAGGCGTAGACGGCCACGGCCGCGCCGAACACCACGAGCGTGAAGACGTCGACGCCGTAGCCGCCGAACAGACCGTTCTGGAACCCGTTGGCGATCTGGTAGTAGGTGCCGCCGAACGGCGACAGCGAGATGCTGCTGAGCGTCAGGAACGTCAGGCCCCGGAAGATCAGCAGGCCCGCGAGCGTGACGATGAAGGCCGGGATGCCGACCCGCGCCACCCAGAAGCCGTGCCACGCGCCGACCAGGAAGCCGACGGCAAGGGCGGCCAGCACGCCGACCCACCACGGCTGACCCTCGCGGATGACGAGCGTCGCCGCGACCGCGCCCGTGAGGGCCACGACCGATCCGACCGACAGGTCGATGTGGCCCGCCACGATGACGATCAGCATGCCGATCGCCAGGATCAGGATGTAGGAGTACTGCAGCACGATGTTCGTGAGGTTGCTCGGGCTCAGGAACTGGTCGTGCGCGAGCGAGAAGATCAGCACGATCGCGGCGAACGCGAGGAAGATGCCGCTCTGGCGCAGGTTCCCGGTCAGGGCCGACGCCAGCGCGCGCATCGCGCCCTTGTCGTCGTCGCCCGCGGGAACGGGTTCCCGCATCGTCGTCTCAGTCGCGGCGCTCATCGGGCCGTCTCCTTTTCCATGGTCATGAGTTCCATCAGCCGCTCCTGGGTCGCGTCGGCGACGGGGAGCACGCCGGTGATCCGGCCGAAGGCGAGCGTGTACACGCGGTCGCAGATGCCGAGCAGCTCGGGCAGCTCGGACGAGATGACGACGACCGCCTTACCCGCGGCGACCATCCGGTTGATGATCGTGTAGATCTCGTACTTCGCCCCGACGTCGATGCCGCGGGTGGGCTCGTCGAGGATGAGGACGTCGGCGTCCGTGAAGATCCACTTGCTCAGGACGACCTTCTGCTGGTTGCCGCCGGAGAGCTTGCCCGCGAGCGCCATCACCGTGGGGGCCTTGATGTTCAGGTTGCCCCGGTACTCCTCGGCGACCTTCATCTCCTCGTTGCTGTTCACCCAGCCACGCCGGGAGACCTTGCCGAGGCTCGCCGCGGTGATGTTCTTGCGGATGTCCTCGATGAGGTTCAGGCCGTAGCGCTTGCGGTCCTCGGTCGCGTAGGCGATCCCGTGGTCGATGGCGTCGGAGACGGTGTGCACCTGGATCTCCTGGCCGTGCTTGAAGACCTGGCCGGTGATGTTGCGCCCGTACGACCTGCCGAACAGGCTCATCGCCAGCTCGGTGCGGCCGGCGCCCATCAGGCCGGCGATGCCCACGACCTCGCCCGCGTTCACGGTGAAGCTGGCGTTGTCGACGACGACGCGGCCCGGCTGCGTGGGGTGGTGCACCGTCCAGCCCTCGACCCGCAGCAGCTCCTCGCCGACGTTGGGGGTCCGCTCGGGGTAGCGGTGCTCGAGGTCGCGGCCGACCATGCTGCGGATCATGCGGTCCTGCGTGGCCTCGGGCTGGGACATGTCGAGGGTCTCGATGGTCCGACCGTCCCGGATGATCGTGGTGCGGTCGGCGATCTCGGCGATCTCGTTGAGCTTGTGGGAGATCATGATCGAGGTGATCCCCTGCGCCTTCAGCTGGCGCAGCAGCTCGAGCAGGTGCTCGGAGTCGTTGTCGTTCAGGGCGGCCGTCGGCTCGTCGAGGATGAGCAGCTTGACCTCCTTCGAGAGCGCCTTGGCGATCTCGATGAGCTGCTGCTTGCCGACGCCGAGCTGGCTGACCGGGGTCACGGGCTTCTCGTTCAGGCCCACGCGGGCCATCAGCTCGGCGGCCTCGGCGTTGGTGCGGTTCCAGTCGATGAGGCCGCCCGCGCCTCGCCGCTCGTTGCCCAGGAAGATGTTCTCGGCCGCGCTGAGGAACGGCACCAGCGCGAGCTCCTGGTGGATGATGACGATGCCGCGCGCCTCGGAGTCGTTGATCGACCCGAACTGCACCTCGGCGCCGTCGAAGTGGATCTCCCCGTCGTACGTGCCGTGCGGGTAGACGCCGGAGAGCACCTTCATCAGGGTCGACTTGCCGGCCCCGTTCTCACCGCAGATCGCGTGGATCTCGCCGCGACGGACGGTGAGGGACACGTCCTGCAGCGCCTTGACGCCGGGGAACGTCTTGGTGATGGAGCGCATCTCCAGGATGTTGTCGGTCATGCCACAAAACCTCGCTTCGTCGGGGGCCGACGGTCGGCCGGGAGTGGCCCGGCCCGGCGGTGGCTCCGCCGGGCCGGGCCGGTCAGGTCAGCCCTCGGCGACGCCGGAGGCGACCTCCTCCTCGGTCCAGTAGCCCGAGTCGACCAGCAGCGACTGGATGTTGTCGGCGTACACGACGTCCGACTCGAGCAGGAAGGACGGGACGACCTTGACGCCGTTGTCGTACGTCGTGGTGTCGTTGGCCTCCGGGGTCTCACCCTTCAGGTACGCCTCGGCAGCGATGACGGCCTGCGCGGCGAGCTTGCGGGTGTCCTTGAAGATCGTCGAGAACTGGACGTCGTCGGCGATGGACTTGACCGAGGCGATCTCGGCGTCCTGGCCGGTGACGACCGGCAGGCCCTCGGCGACGGTCGGGCCCATGCCCACGCCCTGGAGCGCGGTGATGATGCCGCGCGACAGGCCGTCGTACGGCGACAGGACGCCGTGCAGCGGCTTGCCGTCGTTGTACGTACCGGTCAGGAGGTCCTCCATGCGGCGCTGGGCCGTCTCCTGCTGCCAGCGCAGGATGTTGGTCTGCTCGATGTCCATCTGGCCGGACGGGACGACGAGGGTGCCGGCGTCGAAGTACGGCTTGAGGGTGTCCATCGCGCCCTTCCAGAAGAAGTGCGCGTTGTTGTCGTCGAGCGAGCCGGCGAAGAGCTCGACGTTGAACGGACCGGTGGCGTCGCCCTCGGAGCCGTCAGCGTTGAGCAGGCCGAGGCCCACGAGCAGCGAGTTCGCCTGCTGCACGCCGACCTTGTAGTTGTCGAACGTCACGTAGAAGTCGACGTTCTCGGAGTCACGGATGAGGCGGTCGTACGAGATGACCGGGATGTCCGCGGCGGCGGCGGCCTCGAGCTGGCTCGTGAGCGCCGTGCCGTCGATCGCCGCGATGATCAGCGCCTTGGCGCCGTTGGTGATCATCTGGTCGATCTGCTGCGTCTGCGTGGGGATGTCGTCGTTGGCGAACTGGAGGTCGACCTCGTAGCCGAGCTCCTCGAGGCCGTCCTTGACCGCGTTGCCGTCGGCGATCCACCGCTCGGAGGTCTGGGTCGGCATCGCGACGCCGATCAGACCGCCCTCCTCGGTCTCGGTGGTGGTGCCGTCACCGGTGTCGGTGGACTCGTCGTCCGTGCTACCCGCACCGCTCCCACCGCACGCGGCGAGGGACAGGGCGAGCGTCAGGCCCGCCGCGACCGCGGCGAACTTCCTGGTGCTCATGAATCTCCTCCTCGAGATCTACTGCTCTTCCTGAGTCGGGGCGCTCCCGTTGGACCGTCCCGGGCGACCTGACCGCCACCTCGGGACCGGCCAGGAAGTCTTCTGTTGTGCTGGCGCTACTCGACGCGCACGACGTCGAGCCCCGCCCGCTCGAGCCGCCGCACCTCGTGCTCGGGCGCGGACGGGCCGGTGACGAGCGTGTGGACGTCCCCGAGCCGGGCGATGCGTCCGAGGTGCGTCTGGCCGAGCTTCGAGCCGTCCGCGACGACCACGGCGCGCCGGGCGGCCGCGATGATCGACCGCTTGACCTCGGCCTCGGGCAGGTTGATGTTGGTGAAGCCGTCGGGGTCCACCCCGTTGCACCCGACGAACGCGATGTCGACGTGCAGCTGCTCGAGCAGCACGGTCGCCAGCGGGTTCACGAGCGAGTGCTGCAGCCGGCGCAGGGTGCCGCCGGTGACGACGACGGTGAGCCGCGGCATCGCGCGCTCCAGCTCGAGCGCGATGTTGAGCCCGTTGGTCACCACGGTGACGCGCTCGAGGTCCGCGCGGGCCACGAGCGCTCGCGCGACGGCCGTCGTCGTCGTGCCGACGTCGAGCAGGACGCCCATGCCCGACTGGACGAGCGAGGCGGCGTACTCGCCGATCCGCTGCTTCTCGTGGGCGAACTCGACGAGCGACTCCTCGAACGAGGGCTCGGGACGGGCACCGCGGGCCGGCGGCATCGCCCCGCCGCGGACGCGGCGCACGGCGTGCGAGGTCTCGAGCGATGCGAGGTCGGCGCGCACGGTGACGTCGGAGATGCCGAAGGTCTCGGCCAGCTCGGACACGCGGACGAACTCGCGGTCCGTGATGAGCTGCAGCATCCGCTCGCGCCGGACCGGCACGGGCAGGAGATCGGTCTCCTCGTTGAGCACGCGTCGATTGTGAGCGATCACAACCCCTGGGTCAACTTCGTGAAGTCAACTTCCGATTACGAAACCGTAACGCTGCTCACGACCTGATCACGAAAGTTCCGACTCGACCGCGAAAGTGTCCCCCGCCCCGCTTCACGCACAACGGGGCGGCGAAGGCACCTTTCGCACGCTGTCGGTCGGCTTTCCCAACCGAAAGCATACGCAAGCCTTCGCCACCCCGTCGAGGGTGCAGAAGTGGGAGCGCGACCTCTCGCGCCCCTCTCACACGAGCGGCGGTCCCTCACCCGCGAGGACGAGGGTTCGACGCGAGAACGAGGCTTCGAACCCCTCGTCCTCGGAGCAAACCCTCGGCCTCGGCAGCGGGTGTGCCGTCGGCCGGGCCCGTCAGAAGCCCTGGGCCAGGTGGAACCAGACCTGATTCCAGCGCAGCTCGTTGGCGAAGCCGCGCGTGGTCGTCTGCTCGTCGATGACGAGCAGCTCCGTCCGCGCCATCGCCGCGAAGTCCGCGAACACGTCGACGCCCACCTGCGTGGTCATCACCGTGTGGTGCGCCGCGCCGGCCATCAGCCAGGCCTCGGCCGACGTCGCCAGGTCCGGCGCCGGGCGCCACACCGCGCGCGCCACCGGCAGGTGCGGCAGCGGCGGGTGCTCGACGACGTCGACGACGTTCGCCGTCAGCCGGAACCGGTCCCGCATGTCCGACATCGCGACGACGAGGCCGGGGCCCGGGTCGGTGTTGAACACCAGCCGGACCGGGTCCTCCTTGCCGCCGATGCCGAGCGGGTGGATCTCGAGGCTCGGCCTGCCCGTCGTCAGGCTCGGGCAGATCTCGAGCATGTGCGCGCCGAGGATTTTCTCCTCGCCGGGCGTCAGGTTGTACGTGTAGTCCTCCATCAGGGAGGCGCCGCCGGGCAGGCCCTGGCCCATCACCTTGGCGATGCGGACGAGGACGGCCGTCTTCCAGTCGCCCTCCGCGCCGAAGCCGTAGCCCTTCGACATGAGCCGCTGGACGGCCAGGCCCGGGAGCTGGCGCAGCGCGCCGAGGTCCTCGAACGTCGTCGTGAAGGCGGTCGCGCCGAGGCCCTCCAGGAGGGTGAGCAGCGCGAGCTCCTGGCGGGCGCCGTAGCGCAGCGAGTCGTGCCGCTCGCCGCCCTTGCGCAGATCCGGCACGACGTCGTACAGGTCCTCGTACTCGGCGACCAGCGCGTCGACGTCGCCGTCGGCCACCTCGTCCACCGCCGCGACCAGGTCGTTCACGCCCCACGTGTTCACGCTGACGCCGAACCGCACCTCGGCCTCGGTCTTGTCGCCCTCGGTGACCGCGACGTTGCGCATGTTGTCGCCGAAGCGGGCCAGGCGCAGGTCGTGCGCGGCGGCCCAGCCGGCCGCGGCGCGGGCCCAGGTGCCCACCTTCTCCTGCACCACGGGCGAGGACGCGTGCCCGACGACGGTCTTCCGGGCCACCCCGAGCCGTGTCTGGATGTACCCGAACTCCCGGTCGCCGTGCGCGGCCTGGTTGAGGTTCATGAAGTCGAAGTCGATGGTGTCCCACGGCAGCTCGACGTTGGCCTGCGTGTGCAGGTGCAGCAGCGGGGTGCGCAGCGCCTCGAGGCCCGCGATCCACATCTTCGCCGGGGAGAAGGTGTGCATCCACGCGATGACGCCGATGCACGCGTCGGACGCGTTGGCCTCCAGCGCGAGGCGGCGGATCGCGTCGGAGCCGGTCAGGACCGGCTTCCAGACGACGCGCGCGGGCACGGCGTCCGACTCGTCGAGCAGCCGCGCGATGGCCTGCGACTGCTCGGCCACCTGCGCCAGGGTCTCGGGGCCGTACAGGTGCTGGCTGCCCGTGGCGAACCAGATCTCCTTGTCGGCGTACGCCTTGCTCATGCGCTGCTCTCCTCGCTCGTCTTCGATGCGGTGGTCGTGGGGCCGCCGGGGCGACCGGTGGGTCAGGGGTTGACCGGGGCGGAGTCGCCCTGGCCGTAGACGTTCTGGTAGCGCGCGTACAGCGAGTCGATGTCGGACTGCGCGATCGGCAGGGGCTCCCCCAGCTGCCGCGAGATGTGCACGGTCCGCGCGACCTCCTCGACCATCACGGCCGCCTTCACGGCGTCCTTCGCGTCGCGGCCGATGGTGAACGGCCCGTGGTTGCGCATCAGCACCGCCCGGCTCCGCGAGTCGCGCAGCGTCTCGACGATGCCGCGGCCGATCGAGTCGTCGCCGATCAGCGCGAACGGCCCGATCGGGATGGGCCCGCCGAACTCGTCGGCCATCATCGTCAGCACGCACGGCACCTCCTCGCCCCGCGCGGCCCACGCCGTCGCGTAGGTGGAGTGCGTGTGCACGACGCCGCCGACCTGCGGCATGTGCTGGTACACGTACGCGTGCGCCGCGGTGTCCGACGACGGCGCACGGCTCCCGTCGACGAGGTTCCCCTCCAGGTCGCACACGACCATCGACTCGGGCGTGAGGTCGTCGTAGGTCACGCCGCTCGGCTTGATGACCAGCAGGTCCTCGCCGCCCGGCACGCGGACGCGCTGCGAGACGTTGCCCGCCGTCCAGACGACCAGGCCCCACCGCGGCAGCTCGGCGTGCAGGTCGCACACGAGTGCGCGCACGCGCTCGACCTCCTCGCGGACCTCGCTCGGGTAGGCCGCCAGGCCCGGGGTGCTCGTCACGCTGCCTCCTGCACTGCTGGTCTCTGCGCTGCTCGGTTCTGCGCTGCTGGGTTCGGGATCCGGTGCTCGTCCGGCCTAGAGGGCCTCGGTGGCGGCGCGCTCGACCGGCAGGCCGGCCTCGTACCGCTCGAGGAAGGCCGCGTACCCGGCCACGTCATCGGCGAGCGGCGCGACGACATCGACCTCCGCGCCCGCGAAGACGCGCGTGGCGAGGTAGGCGCCGAGGTCCTCGTCCGTGGTGCCGTCGGCCTTCGCGAGCAGGTACCCCGCCAGCACGGCCATGCCCCACGGCCCGCCCTCGCTCGCGGTGCGCGCGACGGCGACGGGCGCGTCGACGGCGGCGGCGAGCAGCCGCTGCGCGACGCCTGCGGTGCGGAACAGGCCGCCGTGCGCGGCCAGCACGTCCAGCTCGACGCCCTCGGCGGCGAGCACCCGCATGCCGAGGCTCAGCGTCGCGAACGCGCCGTAGACCTGCGTACGCATGAAGTTCGCCAGGGTCAGCCGCGAGTCGGGCGTGCGCACGAACAGCGGCCGACCCTCCTCCAGGCCGGTGATCGGCTCGCCGGAGAGGTAGTTGTACGCGACCAGGCCACCGCCGTCGGCGTCGCCCGCCAGGGCCTCGCGCAGCAGCGCGCCGAAGACGGCGTCAGGCTCCGCCGGGGTGCCCAGCGCGGTGGCGAACCGGCCGAAGAGGTCCGCCCAGGCGCCGAGCTCGCTCGCGCCGTTGTTGCAGTGCACCATCGCCACGAGGTCGCCCGCCGGCGTCGTGACCAGGTCCAGCTCGTGGTGCTGCCGCTCGAGCGGCCGCTCGAGGACGACCATCGCGAAGATCGAGGTGCCGACGCTCACGTTGCCGGTCCGGCGCGCGACGGCGTTCGTCGCCACCATCCCGGTGCCGGCGTCGCCCTCGGGCGGGCAGAGGCGCGCGCCGGGGCGCAGGGTGCCGCTCGGGTCGAGCAGCGCCGCGCCCTCGTCGGTGAGCCGGCCGGCCTCCTGGCCCGCGACCAGCACCGTGGGCAGCAGGTCGCCCAGGTGCGGCAGGCGCGGGCCGGGCCGGCGCTCCGCGACGAGCTCGTCGAACTGGGCGAGCATCCGCGCGTCGTAGGTCCGCGTGGCGGGGTCGATCGGGAACATGCCGGACGCGTCGCCGACGCCGAGGACGTGGCGGCCGGTCAGCCTCTGGTGCACGTAGCCGGCGAGCGTGGTCAGCGACGCGACCTGCGGCACGTGCGGCTCGTCGTCGAGGATCGCCTGGTACAGGTGGGCGACCGACCAGCGCAGCGGGATGTTGTGGCCGAACAGGGCGCTCAGCTCGGCGGCGGCCGCGCCGGTCGTGGTGTTCCGCCAGGTGCGGAAGGGGACAAGGAGCTCGCCGGCGGCGTCGAAGGCCAGGTAGCCGTGCATCATGGCCGAGACGCCGAGCGCGCCGACGTCGGTCAGCGGCACCCCGTAGCGGCGCTGGACGTCGGCCTGCAGCTCGGCCACGCAGGCCTGCAGCCCGGACCACACGTCCTCGAGCGAGTACGTCCACATGCGGTCGACGAACTGGTTCTCCCACTCGTGGCTGCCGTCCGCGAGGGTGCTGCCGTCGGCGCCGACCAGGCACGCCTTGATGCGCGTGGAGCCCAGCTCGATCCCGAGGGACGTGCGTCCTGCGGCGATCTCCGCCCGCGCCTGAGCCGAACGGTCCTCGGTCGTCATCGTCACTCCCCATCGCCTCGCTGCGGCAGTCGGCGGGCGCACGCCCGCAGCGATGTTAGCGTTCACAACAACCGGGGTGTCAAGCCGGGCGCACGCCCGTCCCTGCCGTCACCGGGCCGTCGCGGCCGCGCCCACGGCGCCGGGCGCACCCGACGCCGTCACGATGTCCAGGCCCTCGGCGAAGATCTCGAACAGCCGCTCGACGACCTCCTGGAGCGACGCGGCGTAACCGGTCCCGTACCAGTGGTGGAACATCCCGAGGATGCCGCCCGTGAACGCGTGCGAGAAGACCTGCACCTCGAGGTCGACCTCGGGCCGGCCGAGCCGCTCCGCGAGCACCCGCCCGACGAGCTCCGCCATCTCATAGGTGCTCGCGGTCGCCGCCTGCTCCAGCGCCGGCGTCGTCAGGACGAGGGTGATGCGGCGCCTGACGACGTCCATCTGCTCGGGCGTCACCGCCGCGACGGCGCCGAGCACCACCCGCCGGAGGCCCTCCAGCGGGACGTCGTCGCCGATCCCCTCCATGAGCCAGTCGTCCATCACGAGGTCGTACTCGTCCCAGAGGACGACCGCCTCCTTGCTCCCGAAGTACCGGTAGACGCTGCTCGGCGAGACGTCGGAGGCGTCGGCGATCTCCTCGACGGTGACGTCGTCGAAGCCGCGCGCCTCGAACATGTCCAGGGCGACGGCCTGGATCCGCAGCATGGCGGCGAGCCGCTTGCGCTCGCGCAGGCCGCCCCCGCCGCCGTTGCCGTCGTCCGCCATCCCGCCATGCTACGCGACGTCTGACCGAAACTGTCGATTGACAGTCACTTTCCGTTGACACTCGCTCTCAGTGCGATCTACTGTCAGTTGACACCCACTGTCAGATTCGCGGAGGTAGTCAAGTGGAGCACGTCATCCAGGTGGAGGGTCTGGTCAAGACGTTCGGCAGCACGCGCGCGCTGGACGGGCTGGACCTGACGGTCGAGCCCGGCGAGGTGCACGGCTTCCTCGGCCCGAACGGCTCCGGCAAGTCGACGACCATCCGCGTCCTGCTCGGCCTGCTGCGCAAGGACGCCGGGCACGCCCGCCTCCTCGGCGGCGACCCGTGGCGCGACGCCGTCGCGCTGCACCGCCGGCTCGCCTACGTGCCGGGCGACGTCAACCTGTGGCCGAACCTCTCCGGCGGCGAGGCGATCGACCTGCTCGGCTCGCTGCGCGGCTCGCTCGACCGCGTGCGCCGCGACGAGCTCGTCGAGCGGTTCCAGCTCGACCCCACCAAGAAGTGCTCGGCGTACTCCAAGGGCAACCGGCAGAAGGTCGCGATCATCGCCGGCATGGCGAGCGACGTGGAACTCTTCCTGCTCGACGAGCCCACCAGCGGCCTGGACCCGCTGATGGAGACGGTGTTCCAGGACGTCGTCCGCGAGATCACCGCGGGCGGCGGCACCGTCCTGCTCTCGAGCCACATCCTCGCCGAGGCCGAGGCCCTGTGCGACACCGTGTCGATCATCCGCGCCGGTCGCATCGTCGAGTCCGGCTCCCTCACCGCGCTGCGGCACCTCACCCGGACGACGCTGCACGTCACCACGACCGAGCCCCTGGACGGGCTCGACACGACGCCGGGCGTCTTCGACGTGCGGATCAGCGACGGCGGGCACACCGCGCGCTTCGAGGTCGCCGCCGACCAGCTCGACGCCGTCATCAAGCACATCGGCGAGCACGGCGTCGTCGCGCTGACCAGCGCACCCCCGACGCTCGAGGAGCTGTTCCTGCGCCACTACGGCGACGAGCTCGCCACCCTGGCCGGGAACGGCAACGGGAACGGCACCAGCAACGGCACGGCCGACGACGGCGCCGCGCGCACGCGGGGCGGCCGCCGTCGGCACGCGGATGCGGGGGCCGCACGATGACCCGCACGACGTCGCGCCCGCTCGCGGGCACCGGCCGCCTGGTGCGACTGGCCCTGCGCAGGGACCGCATCATCCTGCCGGTCTGGATCGCGTCCATCGCCGCGATCGCCTGGATGGTCATCGGCAGCTACGAGGCGACCGTCGGCGGCGAGGCCGAGCGGATGAGCACCGCCGCCTTCGCCGCGGGCAACCCGATGGCGCGCATGTTCGACGGACCGGCGGCCGGCTACGACCTCGGCGCGATGGTCATGGTCGAGAGCTACCAGGTGCTCGCGATCCTGGCGGCCCTGATGACCGCGCAGGCGGTCGTCCGGCACACGCGCCAGGACGAGGAGACCGGCCGCGCGGAGCTGCTCGGTTCCGCCGTCGTCGGGCGCCACGCGCGGCTCACCGCCGCGCTTGTCGTGGCGCTCGGCGCGAACGTCGCCCTCGGGGCCACCATCACCGCCGTGCTCGCCGGCACCGGCTACACGGGCGCCGGGGCGCTCATCTCCGGCGTCTCCGTGGCGGGGCTGGGCTGGGTCTTCGCGGGTCTGGCCGGCATCGGGGCGCAGGTCTTCAGCACCGCGCGCGGCGCGAACGCCGCCGTGGGCGTGGGCCTCGGCGTCGCCTTCCTCGTGCGGGCGGTCGGCGACCTGCTCGGCGACGTCGCCGCGAACGGGGTCGCCGTCGTGAGCGCGTGGCCGTCGTGGCTGTCGCCGCTCGGCTGGGGCCAGCAGATGCGGCCGTACTACGAGGACAACTGGTGGATCACCGGGCTGTTCCTGGCGCTCACCGCCGTCCTGGTCGCCGTCGCTGTCGCGCTGGCCGCACGCCGTGACGTCGGGCCGGGCATGGTCCCCGCGCGCACGGGGCCGCGCTGCGCCGCGCCCACCCTGCTGCACAGCCTCGGCCTTGCGTGGCGGCTCCAGCGCGGGATCTTCGTGACGTGGCTCGTCGGGCTCGTGACGATGGGCGCGGCGCTCGGCCCGATGGGCGAGAGCGCGGAGGAGCTGATCAGCGAGAACGCGCAGATGTACGAGCTGCTCGAGCGGCTCTCCCCCGGCGCCGGCGTGGTCGACCTGTACTTCGCCTTCTCGATGGCGATCTTCGGCATCGCGGCGGCCGGCTACACCGTCCAGGCTCTGCTGCGGATGCGCGCCGAGGAGGTCTCCGGGCGCCTCGAGCCGGTCCTGGCGACCGCCACGGGTCGGCGCCGGTGGCTGGCCGGGCACGTCCTCATCGCGGCGGCGGGGACGGCCGTCATCCTCGCGCTGACCGGCGTGGCCAGCGGCCTCACCTACGGCGCGGCGGCCGGCGACTGGTCGGTCATGGGCGACCCGCTGACCGGCGCCCTCGTGCAGCTGCCCGCGACGTTCGCCCTCGGCGCGTTCGTCCTCGCGCTCTTCGGCCTGCTGCCCCGGCTGTCCGGGCCGCTCGCGTGGGCGTCGCTGGCGCTGGCGCTCGTCGTCGGGCAGCTCGGCTCGCTGCTCGACCTGCCGCAGTGGGTGCTCGACGTCTCGCCGTTCACGCACGTCCCGCTCGTCCCGGCCGACCCGTTCGAGGCGACGCCGGTGCTGTGGCTGACGGCGGTCGCGCTCGCGCTCGGCGCGGTGGGCTTCGCGGCCTTCCGGCGCCGGGACCTGGCGATCGGCGCCTGACGGCGTCGCGGGCCCGGCTGGGAGGGAGCCGGGCCCGCGACGCGACGCGTCGGGTCAGGCCCGCGGCGGGCCGCTGCTCGCGCGGACCACGAGGCTCGGCGGGACGAGCACGGACTCCCCGTCCTCGCCGCCCAGCACCGAGACCACCAGGGCCATGCACGTGCGGCCCAGGTGCCGAACTCCTGCCGCACGGTCGTCAGCGGCGGGTAGAAGTGCGCCGAGCCCTCGATGTCGTCGAAGCCGACCACCGAGACGTCGTCCGGCACGCGCACGCCCGCCTCGGCGAAGGCGCGCAGCAGACCGAGGGCGAGCTGGTCGTTGGCGGTGAAGACCGCCGACGGCACACCGGACGCGACGAGCTCGCGCCCGACGGCGTAGCCGCGGGCCGCGGTCCAGTCGCCGGCGACCGGCTCGGGCGCCTCGAGGCCTGCGGCCGCGAGCTCGTCCCGCCAGCCGTCGATGCGCCGCCGGGCGTCGATCCAGTCGAGCGGGCCCGCGACGTGCAGCACCGAGCGGTGGCCCAGCTCGAGCAGGTGCCGCACCGCGAGTCGGGCACCGCGGTACTGGTCGCCCGAGACCACGTGCAGGGGCGATGGCAGCGAGGGCGGGCCCACCATGACCACGGGGACGCGGCCGGTGAAGGACCGGACGGCCTCCACGGCGTCGTCGTGCGCGGCGATGACGACGACCGCGTCCACGCCCTGGTCCAGGAAGTGCTCGAGCGCGGCGGAGACCGGCTCGACCTCCCACTTGGCGATGGTCGCGACGCTGACGAACAGGCCCGCGTCGCGCGCGGCGCCCTCGACGGCGATGAGGGTGGAGCTCGGGCCGAACAGCGCCGAGCCCGAGGACATCACGCCGATGGTGCCGCTGCGGCGCGTGACGAGGGCGCGCGCCGCGGGGTTGCGCCGGTAGCCGAGCTCGGCGATCGCCGCGAGCACCCGCTCGCGCGTCGCGGGACGCACGTTCGGGTGGTCGTTGAGGACGCGCGAGACGGTCTGGTGGGAGACGCCGGCGCGGGCGGCGACGTCGCTCATGGCCGGCGGCCGGACGGGATTCACCGGGGGGTTGCGCCCCCGCCCGTGGTGGAGCCCGACGCCGGGGCGCCCGACGCCGGGCCGCTGGCCTCGGCGGCGAGCTGCCGCGACCGGTCACGCGCAGCCTCCGCGGCGGCCAGGACCGCGGCGCGCACGCCGTGGGCGTCGAGCTCGCGCAGCGCCGCGACGGTGGTCCCGCCGGGCGACGACACCCGCTCGCGCAGCACCACGGGGTGCTCGCCGGACTGGGCGAGCAGCGCCGAGGAGCCCTCGAACGTGGCCACGGCGAGCTCGAGCGCCTGCGCGCGCGGGAGCCCGAGCAGCACGCCGGCCTCCGCGAGCGCGTCGACCAGGTAGAAGACGTAGGCCGGGCCGGAGCCCGAGACGGCGGTCACCGCGTCGAGGTGGTGCTCGGGGACCTCGACCACCAGGCCAGTCGCGGCGAGCAGCTCGCGCGCGAGGGCGACGTGCTCGCGCGTCGCGGCGGTCCCCCCGGCGAGCCCGCTCGCGCCCTTGCCGACGACGGCGGGCGTGTTGGGCATGACGCGCACGACGGGCGTCCCCGCGGGCAGCCGCTCCTCGTAGAACGCGAGGGGCAGCCCGGCCGCGACGGAGACGACGATCGCACCCGCTGCCAGGTCCGGCCCGGCCGCGGCGAGCGCCGCGGCGACGTCCTGCGGCTTGACGGCCACGATCACGACGTCGGCGCCCCGGACGGCCGTGGCGGCGTCGGCCGTGGTGGAGACGCCGTGGCGCTCGGCGACCTCGGCCGCGCGGGCGGTCGCCTTCTCGGCGACGACGACGCCGGCGGCGGGCACGCCCGCGCGCAGCACCGCGCCGACGAGGGCCTCACCCATCACGCCGCCACCGAGCACGGCGACGCGTCGCGCGGCGCCCTCCTCCGGTCCTGCGGCGGTCACAGCGAGAACGCCGTGAACACGTCGCGCAGCGCGGACCACGGGCCGTCCAGCTGCACGAACACCGTCGTGTTGGTCCACCAGAGCGTGCCGGTGCCGTCCGCGCGCGGCAGGAATACGTAGCGGCCCACGTCCTGGCCGTCGACCTGCACGGGGCCCTGCTCGGGCGACGGCAGCGGCTCCTCGGTGGGCGTCGCGGTTGCGCCGTCCTCGTCCTCGGCGGGCTCCTCGGCGTCGTCCGCCGTGCCGGCGGCACCGGCCTCGGGGACCTCGCCGACCTCGCCGGTGACCTGCGCCAGCACGCCGTCGAGCCGGGCCTGAGGCCCCGTGGCGTCGGCCCACTGCCCCGCGAGGACCGTCAGCGTCGTCGCGCCGCCGTCGGAGTAGACGAGGCGGTAGCCCTCGAGCGCGCCGCCGAGCAGCAGGTCCTCACTCTCGCCGGTCTCGGTGAGGACGTACTGGAGCACCGTGGACGGGAGCGCGTCGAAGAAGGGCGTGCCGGGCTCGCGCTGGATCGGGTCGATCGTCGGGGTCGGCACGGGCAGCGTGACGGTCGCGGCGGGCGGCGCCTCCGGCTCGTCCTGCCCGGTCAGCAGCAGCACGGCGGCGACGATCCCGCCGACCACGACCACCCCGATGACGATGAGGAGCCACAGCGGCGGCCGACGGCGGCGCGGCGGCGTCGCCGCGGCGTCCCGGCGCGAGGCGGGCGGCTGCGCCGACCCCGCCCCGGCGGACGTCGTCCCGGCGTGCACACCGAAGCCCGACCGCGCGGCAGGCTGCTGGGCGGGAGCGCCGGTGCCCCAGCCCGCGGGCTCGGGGACGACCGGGCGTGAGGGCGGCTGCGACGCGTGCGCGGACACCGACTGGCGGACGGGCGGCTGCCCGGGCTGCGGGGGCTGCGCGGACCACTGCGGCTGCGGCGGCTGCGCGGGCTGCGGGCTCTGCGCGGGCTGCGGCGGCTGCGCCGACCACTGCGGCGTGCCGCCCGTGCCGTCGCTGACCCGGTCGAACGGCCAACGGCCCTCGCCGCCACCGGTGCTGCTCATGCGTCCTCCCCCACCGATCCTGGGCGCCAGCCTAGGGCCTGCTCCCGTGCGGACCGGGGCGCGTGGGCGCGTGCCGCGCGAGCACGGCCGCCGCGCGTCAGGGCGTCCGACGGCGCAGCGTGGTGATGGCGAGGGCGAGCGAGGCGACGATGAACGCACCGATCGCGCCGACGGCGCCGGCGATGTCGCCGAGCTCGGCCCCGCGGGCGAGGTCCTGTAGCGACTCCATGCCGTAGGTCAGCGGCATCGCGCGGGAGAACCACTCGATCGCCTGCGGCATCTGGTCGCGGGGCATCAGCAGCCCGCCCGTGAGCAGCTGCGGGATGATGAACAGCGGCATCATCTGCACGGCCTGGAACTCGGTGTTCGCGAGCGCGGAGGCCGCCAGGCCCAGGACGCAGCCGAGCACCGCGTCGAGCACCGCGACCGCGACGATGAGCCACAGGTCGCCCTGGGCGTCCATGCCGCACACCCAGATGGCGAAGCCCGTCAGGACGAGGCCCTGGAGCGTGGCCAGCACGGCGAACGCGAGCGCGTAGCCGAGCACGAAGTCGGCCCGCCGGATCGGCGTCGTCATGAGGCGCTCGAGCGTGCCGCTCTGGCGCTCGCGCAGGGTCGCGACGCTGGTGATGAGGAACATCACAAACATCGGGAAGACGCCGAGCAGCAGCGGGCCGAACTGGTCGATGACCATCGGGGTGTCGGAGAACATCCACGCGACGATGCCCATGAGGAAGCAGGGCACGACGAGGATCAGCGCGATGGTCCGGCGGTCGTGGCGCAGCACTCGGGCCGCCGTCGAGAGGGTCAGGGTGGTGATCACGCCGCCGCCTCCTTCCCGGCCGCGTCGACCAGGGCGAGGAACGCGCCGTCGGCGTCCTCGGCGCCCGTGCGCTCGAGCAGCTCGGGGAGCGTCGCGTCCGCGAGCACCCGGCCCTGGCGCATGAGGACCAGCCGGTCGCAGCGCGTCGCCTCGTCCATGACGTGGCTCGACACCAGCAACGAGGTCCCGCGCTCGGCGAGGCCGCGGAAGAGCTTCCACAGGTCGCGCCGCAGCACCGGGTCCAGGCCGACGGTGGGCTCGTCGAGCACGAGCAGCTCGGGCCGGCCCAGCAGGGCGGCGCCGAGGGAGACGCGGGAGAGCTCACCACCCGACAGCACGCTCACCCGGCGGTCCGCGATGGGCGCGAGGTCCACCTCGGCGAGCACCCGGGCGACGTCGTCCTCCGGGGCCCCGATGAGGCGCGCGAAGTAGCGCAGGTTCTCGCGGATGGTGAGGTCGCCGTAGACGCTCGGTGCCTGCGTGACGTAGCCGACGCGGTGCCGCAGCCGCGCGTCGCCGGCCGGGAGGCCGAGCACCTCGAGCGTGCCGGTGACGTTCGCCTGGCCGCCGACGACGGCGCGCATCAGGGTCGTCTTGCCGCTGCCGCTCGGGCCGAGCAGGCCGACGAGCTGCCCCGCGGGGACGTCGAGGTCCATGCCGTCGATGATCACGACGCCCTTACGGCCGCCGCGCACCACGCGCAGGCCACGGGCGCGGACGGCTGGTGCGCCGTCGTCGTTATTCCTCATGTGAGGAAATCTACGCCGGGACCGCGCCGGGCGAAAGGACCTAGGACCCCCCCACGCCGACGGCGAGCCCGCACCCACTCGGCGAGCCCACACCCACTCGAGTGGTGCACGGTGGCGGCGAATCAGCCCAACTGGTGCACGGTGGCGCCACAGTGCACCACGTGAGTGAGGGATCAGGGCCCGTCGGGGGTGAAGTAGCGCTAGATGACCGGGCCCGCCTGGGCGACGACGTCCGCGACCGGGGCCGACGCGAGCGGCTCCAGGCGGACCACGTACCGGGCCAGCAGGAGGCCGACGACGTGCGACATCGCGAGGTTCACGCGCAGGTCCGCGTCCGGGCCGGGGACGATCGGCCGCACGCGCGCGAACACCTCGGTCATGAGGTACTCGCGGATCGAGCTCGGCAGGTCGTGCCCCGTCGCGACGCTCTGCAGCAGCAGCTGCATCTTCTCCTGGCCGTCCGGGAACTCCCAGACGCTGAGAACCGTCTCCAGGAGCCGCGTCCCGATGGTCTCGATCGGGCCGGCCGCGACGCGCTCGGCCAGGCGGGCCGGGTTGATCCGCGCGTCCATGAGCGACGCCGCGAACAGGGACGGCTTGTCGTCGAACCAGTACCGCACCAGGGCCGGGTCGACGCCGGCCCGCCGCGCCACCGCGCGCATGCTGCCCGCCGCGTACCCCCGCTCGAGGAACTCGGCCCGGGCCGCCTCGATGATCGACTCGCGGGTGTCCTCGCCGCGGGCACGACGGCCCCGCGGGCGCTGCGCCGCCTCGCGTTCCGGGGCGCTGGGCTCCGGGTCCACCATGAGCGTCAGCCTAGAGCGAGGGCGTCGCCGGGGAGCTCGCTCTCCCCCGAGCGGGACGGCGGCCGGTCCGGCCGGGGGCTGTGCGTGGCGGCCCGGGGGTGTCGGCGGGGGTCGGTACCGTCGGCGCATGTCCACCACCGCGGCGCGTGCCGCCACCGCAGGCGGCCGCGCGTCGGGGGGCTCCCGGGCGGGGCGCCCGGGGTACGTCTGCACCGAGTGCGGCTGGACGGCCGCGAAGTGGGTCGGCCGGTGCGGCGAGTGCCAGACGTGGGGCTCCGTCGTCGAGGACGCCGGACCCACGGCCGGCCCCCGCACGGTGGCGACCGCGCCGACGCGCGGCCCGGCCCGGCCCATCACGGCGATCGACGTCGAGACGGCGCGCGCCCGGCCGACGGGCGTCGGGGAGCTCGACCGGGTGCTGGGCGGCGGCCTCGTGCCGGGCGCGGTCGTCCTGGTCGCGGGCGAGCCTGGCGTCGGCAAGTCCACGCTGCTGCTCGACGTCGCGGGGCGCGTCGCGTCGGCCGGACGGCCCGTGCTCTACGTGACCGGCGAGGAGTCGGCGGGGCAGGTGCGCCTGCGGGCCGAGCGCATCGGGGCCCTGTCCCCGCACCTGCTGCTCGCCGCCGAGACCGACCTCGGGGCGGTGCTGGGCCACCTCGAGGCGACCGAGCCCGAGCTCTTCGTGCTGGACTCCGTGCAGACCGTCGCGTCCGTCCAGGTCGACGGCGCGCCGGGCGGCGTCGGGCAGGTGCGCGAGGTCGCGGCCGCGCTCATCGCCGCGGCCAAGGAGCGCGGCATCCCCGCCCTGCTGGTCGGGCACGTCACCAAGGACGGCAGCGTCGCGGGGCCGCGCACGCTCGAGCACCTGGTCGACGTGGTCTGCCAGGTCGAGGGCGAGCGGCACTCGCGCCTGCGCCTCATCCGCGCGAGCAAGAACCGGTACGGCGCGACCGACGAGGTCGGCTGCTTCGACCTCACCGACACGGGCGTGGTCGAGCTGCCGGACCCGAGCGGCCTGTTCCTGTCCACGACGGTGCACGACGTGCCCGGCACGTGCGTCACGGTGACGCTCGAGGGGCGCAGGCCGCTCGCCGCGGAGATCCAGGCGCTCGTCGCGCCGACGCTGCTCAGCAACCCGCGACGCACCACCAGCGGCCTCGACTCCAGCCGCCTCGCGATGGTGCTCGCCGTCCTGCAGCGCCGCGGCGGCGTCCCGATGGGCGACAAGGACGTCTACGCGTCGACCGTCGGCGGGGCCCGCGTGGTCGAGCCGGCCGCCGACCTCGCGCTCGCGCTCGCCGTTGCGGGCAGCGCCGACGACGTCCCCGTCGTGCCCGGGCTCGTCGCGTTCGGGGAGGTCGGGCTCGCCGGTGAGGTGCGCGCCGTCGTCGGGCTGCAGCGGCGGCTCGCGGAGGCGCGACGACTCGGGTTCCGGGTCGCCGTCGTGCCGGCGGGCGCGCTCGCCGAGGCGTCGGCACCCGAGGGCATGACGGTGCTGGAGGCGCGCGACGTCAGGCACGCCGTCCGGCTCGCCCGCACGCCTGGCGGGCAGAAGGACTGAGCCCGGGGAAAACGGACTCCCGCGCCCGCGCGTCGGGCGGGTGGTCCGCGCCTCGGCGGGGGGTGCACGCGTACCCTTGGGCCGTGGTCACCACCGAGCGGAGCGCCGAGGAGACCCTGCGCGCCACCCTGGCGGCCGTCGCCCCCGGAACCGAGCTGCGCGACGGGCTCGAGCGCATCCTGCGTGGCCGGACCGGCGCACTCATCGTGCTCGGCCACGACCGGGTGGTCGACGCCATGTGCTCCGGCGGCTTCATCCTCGACGTGCCGTTCTCCGCGACCCGCCTGCGGGAGCTCGCGAAGATGGACGGCGCCGTCATCGTCGACCGGGACGCGGCCCGGATCGTGCGCGCGGCCGTCCAGCTGCTGCCCGACCCGACGATCGAGACCACCGAGTCCGGCACCCGGCACCGCACCGCCGAGCGCGTCGCGAAGCAGTCGGGCTTCCCGGTGATCTCCGTGAGCCAGTCGATGCGGATCGTCGCGCTGTACGTGGGCGGCTCGCGGTACGTGCTCGAGGAGACCGACGTCATCCTGTCGCGCGCGAACCAGGCGCTGGCGACCCTCGAGCGCTACAAGGCCCGCCTGGACGAGGTCAGCGGCACGCTGTCCGCGCTCGAGATCGAGGACCTCGTCACGGTGCGTGACGTCGCCGCCGTCGTGCAGCGGCTCGAGATGGTCCGCCGCATCTCCGAGGAGATCGACGGCTACGTCGTCGAGCTCGGCACCGACGGGCGCCTCATGGCGCTGCAGCTCGACGAGCTCGTGGGGGGCATCGGCTCGGACCGTCAGCTCGTGATCCGCGACTACGTGGACCCGGGCAAGGGCGGCAAGCACCACGCCGAGGTGCAGGCGGCGCTCGCCACGCTCGACTCCAACGAGCTGCTCGACCTCGCCCACATCGCGCGCATCCTCGGCCTGGTCGGCCCCGACGACTCGCTCGACGGCGCCGTCGCCCCGCGCGGCTACCGGCTCATGTCGCGGGTGCCGCGCCTGCCGGGCGCGATCGTCGACCGGCTGGTCGGCCACTTCGGCGGCCTGCAGAAGCTGCTGGCCGCGGGCATCGACGAGCTCATGGCCGTCGACGGCGTCGGCGAGCAGCGCGCCCGCGCGGTCCGCGAGGGCCTGTCCCGCCTGGCGGAGTCGAGCATCCTCGAGCGCTACGTCTGACGCGCGCGTCCCGTTCCTCCACCCCACCGAGTGGAGCGAACCTGCTGTGATCCACCCCCGAGTGGAACGTCCTGCTCCCGTTTCGCTCCACTCGAGAGGGTGGGTTCACTCCAGCGTGAAGACCAGGTCGTTGCTCTCCGCGCCGACGAGCGTCGCCTTCGCGTGGTAGGTCCCGGCGCGCGGCTCCGGCAGGCCGGACGAGCACGTCGCGTCGGACCGCACGCGGGCCCACGGGACGCTGGCCGCCTCCTGGGCGCCCGTCGCCAGCAGGAGCATCCGCTCCGCCCCCTCGGCGCCCTCGACCGCGCAGTCCAGCGAGGACCAGATGCGGTCCGAGCCCGAGGTCACGACCACCTCGACCGACGCGTTCCCCGCGTCGACGGTGCAGCTGGAGTCGGCGGCGTTGGTGAGCGTCACGGCGAACGTGGGCGTGGCACCCGGGGCATAGCTCGTGGCGTCGCTGGTGAGGGCGAGCTGCAGGTCACCGGCCGCGCACGCGCGGGACGCCGTGGTGTCTGAGGTGTCCGGGGCGTCCGCGGCCTCGGTCTCGCCGACCGCGGGCTCGGCCGCCGGGTCGGTCGGCTCGTCGCTGCCGCCGTCACCGCGCAGGAAGATCGCCCAGATGAGCACCAGCACGAGGAGCGCGGCAAGCGCCACCACGGCCCGGCGGATCCAGTAGACCCACCGGGGCTGCGGCTCGAGGCCCCGCAGGACGGTGCTCATCGTCGTCTCCCCTCCTTGGCCACAAGGTACGGCCGCGCGCGGCCGCGCCCCGGGAGCCGCGCCGCGCGTCGGGCGCCGGCCGGGCACTGCGAGCGCGACCAGGGCCCGCGCGTCGGGGGCGGGCGCGAGCCGGGAGATGATGCATCCGTGGTGGCAGGCGAGCGGGCGGGCGTCGACGCGAGGCTGGCCGAGGCGAGGCTGGCCGAGGCGGGGCTCGTCGACGCGAGGCTGGTCGCGCCCGTTCTCGCCTGGTACCCGGGCGCCGCCCGCGACCTGCCCTGGCGCGCGTCCGACCGGACGCCGTGGGGCGTCCTCGTCAGCGAGGTGATGCTGCAGCAGACGCCCGTCGCGCGGGTGGAGCCCGTCTGGCGCGCGTGGCTGGACCGCTGGCCGACGCCGGCCGCGCTCGCCGAGGCGCCCACCGCCGACGTCCTGCGCGCGTGGGGCACGCTCGGCTACCCGCGGCGGGCGCTGCGGCTGGCGGCCTGCGCCCGGGCCGTGGTCGAGCACCACGGCGGCGCGCTGCCGACGACGGAGGCCGAGCTGCGCGCGCTCCCCGGCATCGGCGCCTACACCGCCGCGGCCGTGGTGGCCTTCGCGCACGGGCGACGCGCGGTGGTCCTCGACACGAACGTGCGCCGGGTCCTCGCGCGGACCCTCGGCGGCCAGGGGCTCCCCCCGGCGCACCTGACCCGCGGCGAGCAGTCGCGGGCCGACGCCGTCTGGCCCGCCGACGACGCGCGGGCGGCGGCCTGGTCGCAGGCCGTGATGGAGCTCGGCGCGCTCGTCTGCACCGCCCGGGCGCCGCGCTGCGCGGCGTGCCCGGTGGCGTCGTCGTGCGCGTGGCGCGCGGCCGGGTCTCCCCCGCCGACGACGGCGCCCCGCACCCAGGCGTGGACCGGCACCGACCGGCAGGCACGCGGCCGGATCATGGCCGTGCTGCGTGACGCCGTCGGGCCCGTCGGGGAGGGCGCGCTCACCGCGGCGTGGCCGCACGACGCCGAGCAGCGGGCCCGCGCGCTCGCCGGGCTGCTCGCGGACGGGCTGGTCGCGCGCGCCGGCGACGGCTACGGGCTGCCGGAGTGACGCCGTGACGCCCGCGCCCGAGCCCGCCGAGCTGCCGGCGATCCCCGCCGGCCTCGCCGACGCCGCGCGCGGGCCCGCGTGGGCCGACTGGCTGGAGCGCCTCCCGCGGCTGGCCGCAGAGGTCCTGGCCGAGTGGGCGCTCACGCCGGACGGCCCGCCGATGCACGGCCGCTGCGCGCTCGTCCTGCCGGTGCGCACGCAGGAGGGCACGCGCGCCGTCCTGAAGCTGACGTTCCCGCACCCCGAGGCGGAGACCGAGCACCTCGCGCTGCGGCGCTGGGGCGGGCGCGGCGCCGTGGCGCTGCTGCGGGCCGACCCGCACCGGTTCGCACTCCTGCTCGAGCGCCTCAGACCGCGCGACCTGCGGGACCTGCCCACCGACGACGCCGTGCGCGTGGTCGCCGGCCTGTACCCGCGCCTGCACGTGCCGGCGCTGCCGCAGACGCCGCGGCTGTCGACGCACCTCGCGCGCTGGTCGGACGGGCTCGCGGCGCTGCCGCGCAGCGCGCCGGTGCCGCGGCGCTACGTCGAGCAGGCGGCCTCGCTCGCGCGGGCCTTCTCGGCTGATCCGGGCGTCGACGCGCGGCTGCTGCACGGCGACCTGCACGACGGCAACGTGCTGACCGCGCTGCGCGAGCCGTGGCTGGCCATCGACCCCAAGCCCCTGGCGGGCGACCCGCACTGGGAGCCGGCACCGCTCCTGTGGAACCGGTGGACGACGGCCGTCGGCGGCGGCGACCTGCGCGGGGCGCTGAGGCACCGGCTGTGGCTGGCGTGCGACGTCGGCGGGCTGGACGCCGACCGCGCGCGGGACCTGACCGTGGTGCGGGTGATGGTGAACGCGCTGTGGGAGATCGAGGACGCGGCCGCGCGAGGCACGGAGCCCGACCGCGACTGGCTGACGCGGCAGGTCGCGATCGCCAAGGCCGTGCAGGACTGACGTCGGTGCAGGACTGACCTGCGTGCAGGACTGACCTGCGGCGCCCGACCGACTACAGGTGCACGAGCATCCGGGTGTTGCCCAGGGTGTTCGGCTTCACGTGCGCCAGGTCGAGGAACTCGGCCACGCCGTCGTCGTGCGAGCGCAGCAGCTCGGCGAAGACGTCCGGGTCCACGGGCGTGCCGTGGATCGGGTGGAAGCCGTGCCGGCGGAAGAAGTCGACCTCGAAGGTCAGGCAGAAGACCCGCTCCAGGCCCAGGTCGCGCGCCCGGTCCAGCAGTGCCACGAGCAGCGCGTGCCCGATGCCGCGGCGGCGCAGCCCCGGGTGCACGGCCAACGTGCGCACCTCGCCGAGGTCGGACCACATCACGTGCAGCGCACCGCACCCGACGACGCCGGTCGCGTCCTCGGCCACGAGGAACTCCTGGACCGCCTCGTAGTACCCGACGAGCTCCTTGGGCAGGAGGATCCGCTCGCGGGCGTAGGGGTCGACCAGGTCGCGGATCGCTCGCACGTCGCGCGGCATGGCCGGGCGCAGCCGGAGGGCGCCGGCCTCGGGGGCCGGGGCGCCACCCGCGGGGGCGGCGTCGTCGTCGGGCGAGAGCCAGTGCGGCGCGGACGAGGTCGAGGGCGAGGAATCCACGTCACCACGGTAGTGGCGGGGCCGCGGGAACCGGTTGGCGATCCGCCCCAACGAAACCGGGACCTCGGGCGTCGTACAGGTCGGAGGGGCCGTGGAGGGCGGCCCTTCTGATCGACCGGCTCGGCGAGAACGTGGCTCACGGTCGGTGGCGTGGCGACTGCGCAGGGGGCGGTCGCCACGCCACCGGCCGTGGTCATCAGCTGTGGGTGAGCGCCTGCTCTCGGTGGGGACCCCGCCGTCGGGGGGTGGCTCGTAGGGTGTCGGAGTGGACTCCCTGGACCCCGCCGTCGACCGCACGGACGCCCGATGACGGCCACGCCGACCGGCCCGTCCGCCCGCACCTCCGCCGGTACGGCGATCCGCTCGGCGGAGGTGCTCGTCACGAGCCCGGGGCGCAACTTCGTCACGCTGCGGGTGGTCACCGAGGACGGCGTCGTCGGCCTCGGCGACGCCACCCTCAACGGGCGCGAGCTGGCCGTGGCCAGCTATCTCACCGACCACGTGGTGCCCCTGCTGCTCGGCCGGGACGCGCACCGGATCGAGGACACCTGGCAGCTCCTCTACCGCAGCGCGTACTGGCGGCGCGGGCCGGTGACGATGAGCGCGATCGCCGCCGTCGACATGGCGCTGTGGGACATCAAGGCGCGCCTTGCCGGGATGCCGCTGCACCAGCTCCTCGGCGGCGCCTCGCGGACGGGGATCATGGCGTACGGCCACGCGTCCGGCCGCGACGTCCCCGAGCTCCTCGACTCGATCCGCGCGCAGCTGGCGGAGGGCTTCCGCGCGATCCGCGTGCAGACCGCCGTCCCGGGCATCGACAAGGTCTACGGCGTGTCGGCCCGGCCCTCCACGTCGGGCCGCTACGACTACGAGCCCGCCCAGCGCGCGCCGCTGCCCGCCGAGGAGGACTGGGACTCCGCCGCCTACCTGCGCCACGTCCCGGGTGTGCTCGAGGCCGTCCGGAACGAGTTCGGGCCCGCGCTGCCGCTGCTGCACGACGCGCACCACCGGCTCACGCCGATCCAGGCGGCACGCCTGGGCAAGGCGCTCGAGCCCTACGACCTGTTCTGGCTCGAGGACTGCACGCCCGCCGAGAACCAGGAGACGCTCCGCCTCGTCCGCGCCCACACGACCACGCCGCTCGCCATCGGCGAGGTGTTCAACACCGTCTGGGACTATCAGACGCTGCTCCGCGAGCAGCTCATCGACTACGTGCGGTCCTCCGTGACGCACGCCGGCGGGATCACGGCGCTGCGCCGGATCCTCGACGCGGCGGCGCAGTACCAGATCAAGTCCGGGCTGCACGGGCCCACCGACGTCTCCCCGGTGGGCATGGCCGCGGCGTTGCACCTGGACCTCGCGATCCACAACTTCGGCATCCAGGAGTACATGCAGCACTCCGGCGCGACGGAGTCCGTGTTCCGGACGTCGTTCAGGTGGGAGGGCGGGTACCTGCATCCGGGCGAGCACCCTGGCCTGGGCGTCGAGTACGACGACGACGCAGCCTCGCGCTTCCCGTACCAGGCGGCGTACCTCCCGTTCACCAGGCTCAAGGACGGGACCGTCCATGACTGGTGACGCGGCGGACGCGCGGGGGCCGATCGCCGCGTCGCCGACCTGGTCGCCGACCTGGTCGCCCGCCTGGCTGCCGGACGGGGCGCTCGCAGCGCTCGGCCGTCGGCGGGTGCGGGTGGCGGGCTCCGGGCCGCTCGTGGGCACGGTGCGGGCCGAGGTGGCCGCCGCCACGGCACGCTGGGGCGGCGCGGTGGTCGACGACGAGGCGCCGGCGGACCTGATCCTGGCGGTGGCGGCCGACGCCCGCCCCGTCGGCCCGGAGGGCTTCACCGTCGAGCGGTCGGCCGGCTCGCTCACGGTGCGCGCGGCGACCGGGTACGGGCTGCTCCAGGGCCTGTGGCACGTGGTCCGGTACGGCGAGGCAGCCTTCGCGGCGGACGGCGGCGCGCCCGCGCGCGTGGTCGGCGCGTTCGCGCCGGCCGAGCCGATCCGGATGCTCGACCACTGGGACAACATGGTCGTCCACCCGGTCATGGGACAGGTCGAGCGCGGGTACGCGGGCGGTTCGCTGTTCTTCTCGGACGGCCGGGTGCGCGACGGCGCGGCCGACCTCGGACGGGTCCGGGCGTACGCGCGTCTGCTGTCCGCCACGGGGGTCAACGCGGTCGCGGTGAACAACGTGAACGTCGGACCGACGGAGGCGCGGCTGCTGACCGAGCACCTGCCCGGCGTCGCCCGGCTCGCGGAGGCCTTCCGGGCGTACGGCATCCGGCTCTACCTGTCGGTCTCGTTCGCGGCCCCGATGACGGTGGGCGGGCTGCCCACGGCCGACCCGCTCGACCCGGCGGTGCAGCGGTGGTGGTCGGCGGCGACGGCCGCCGTGTACGCGGCCGTGCCGGACTTCGGCGGCTACGTCGTCAAGGCGGACTCCGAGGGCCAGCCCGGCCCGTTCGCGAACGGCCGCGACCACGCCGACGGCGCCAACCTGCTCGCCCGCGCGCTCGCGCCGCACGGCGGCACGGTCTTCTGGCGGGCGTTCGTCTACGACCACCGGCAGGACTGGCGCGACAGGTCCACCGACCGGGCCCGCGCCGCCCACGACCACTTCGCGCCGCTCGACGGGCGGTTCGACGAGAACGTGGTGCTCCAGGTGAAGTTCGGGCCGATGGACTTCCAGACGCGCGAGCCCGTCTCGCCCGTGATCGCCGCCATGCCGCGCACGCGGGTGGCGGTCGAGCTGCAGGTGACGCAGGAGTACACCGGGCAGCAGAAGCACGTGTGCTACCTGGGCACGCAGTGGTCGGAGGTCCTCGGCTTCCGGTTCTGGGGGGCCGACGGCCCGAGCGTGGCGGACGTCGTCGGCGGGCGCGGGCCGGCTCGCGCGGGCGCCGGTGCGGGCGGGCGGGCGGCGGGCGTCGTCGGCGTGTCGAACGTCGGGACCGACGAGCACTGGACCGGCCACCCGCTCGCGCAGGCGAACCTGTACGCGTTCGGCCGCCTCGCGTGGGACCCCGGCCTGGCGCCGGAGGCCGCGCTCGACGAGTGGGCCCGCCTGACCTTCGGCGACGACGACGCGGTGGTGGCGGCGCTGCACCGCCTCATGGACGACTCCGGTCGCGTCTACGAGAGCTACACGGCGCCGCTCGGCGTCGGGTTCATGGTGACGCCGGGCAGCCACGACGGCCCGAGCGTGGACGGCTACGAGTACAGCCAGTGGGGCACGTACCACTTCGCCGACCGCGACGGCATCGGCGTGGACCGGACGCTCGCCACCGGAACCGGCTATGCGGGGCAGTACCCGTCGCCCTGGCGCGAGACGTACGAGTCGCTCGAGACATGCCCCGACGAGCTGCTCCTCTTCTTCCACCACGTGCCGTGGGAGCACCGCCTGCGGTCGGGAGCCACGGTGGCCCAGCACGTCTACGACTCGCGGTGGGACGGCCACGCGCGGACGGTCGAGATGATCGCGGAGTGGGCAGCGCTGCGCGGTCGTGTGCCCGACGACGTGCACGACCGCGTCGCCGCGCGTCTCGTCGAGCAGGAGCGCAGCGCCCGCGAGTGGCGCGACCAGGTCCGCACGTACGTGTACCGGAAGTCCGGCGTCCCGGACTCGCGGGGCAACCCGATCTGCTGACCGGCGCGGCATCGACCGCATCGACGGGGCGGCATCGACGGGGGCGGCGCCGTCGGGGGTGGCTCGTAGGGTGTCGGGGTGAACTCCCTGGACGTGGCCGACGGCTGGGCGCTGCTCGAGCCGCCCTACGACCCGGAGTTCGACGACGCTCCGCCCGCCGGGCCGCCTGCCGTGACCGGACCCGCGACCGGGCCGGCGCCGAGCGGTCACGCTGCTCCTGCGACGCCGTCGGGCGCCCGCGCACCCCTGGCCACCGACCCGCTCGAGGTGCTGCACCGGGTCTTCGGCTACGAGGCGTTCCGCGGCGCGCAGGCCGAGGTCGTCGACACGGTCGTGGCCGGGGGCGACGCGCTCGTCCTCATGCCCACGGGAGGCGGCAAGTCGCTCTGCTACCAGGTGCCCTCGCTGGTGCGGCCGGGGACCGGCGTCGTGATCTCCCCGCTCATCGCACTGATGCAGGACCAGGTGGACGCCCTGTCCGCGCTCGGCGTCGCCGCCGGGTTCCTCAACTCGACGCAGCGGCCGGACGAGCGGGCCGCCGTCGAGCGCGCGTTCCTGGCGGGCGAGCTCGACCTGCTCTACCTCGCGCCGGAGCGCCTCTTCGTGCCCTCGACGATGGCGCTGCTCGACCGCGGGACCATCGCGCTCTTCGCGATCGACGAGGCGCACTGCGTGTCCCAGTGGGGGCACGACTTCCGGCCGGAGTACCTCCAGCTGTCGGTACTGCACGAGCGCTGGCTGGGGGTGCCGCGCGTCGCGCTCACCGCGACCGCCACGCACGCGACCCGCACCGAGATCGTCGAGCGCCTCGCGCTGCACGACGCACGGCAGGTGGTCGCGAGCTTCGACCGGCCCAACATCACCTACCGGATCGTGCCCAAGGACAACCCACGCGCGCAGGTGCTCGACCTCATCCGCACCGAGCACGCCGGGGACGCGGGGATCGTCTACTGCCTGTCCCGCGCGTCGGTGGAGCAGACGGCCGAGTACCTCAGCGCGCACGGCGTGCCGGCGCTGCCGTACCACGCGGGCCTGGACCGGGCCGTGCGCGCGGCGAACCAGTCGCGGTTCCTGCGCGAGGACGGCCTGGTCATGGTCGCGACCATCGCGTTCGGGATGGGCATCGACAAGCCCGACGTGCGGTTCGTCGCGCACCTGGACCTGCCCAAGTCGGTCGAGGGCTACTACCAGGAGACCGGCCGGGCCGGCCGTGACGGGCTGCCGTCGACGGCGTGGCTCGCGTACGGCCTGCAGGACGTGGTGCAGCAGCGTCGGCTCATCGACTCCTCCGAGGGCGACGCCGCGCACCGGCGCCGGCTGAGCGCGCACCTCGACGCGATGCTCGCGCTCTGCGAGACGGTGACCTGCCGGCGTGCGCAGATGCTCGCGTACTTCGGCGAGGAGTCCGGACCGTGCGGCGCGTGCGACACGTGCCTCGAGCCGCCCGAGACCTGGGACGGGACCGTCGCGGCGCAGAAGCTGCTGTCCGCCATCGTGCGCCTGGAGCGCGAGCGCGGGCAGCGATTCGGTGCCGGGCACCTCATCGACGTGCTGCTCGGCAAGGCGACCCCGCGCGTCGAGCAGCTGGGCCACCGGTCGCTGTCCGTGTTCGGCGTGGGCGCGGACCTGTCCGACGGCGAGTGGCGCGGCGTCGTCCGGCAGCTGCTCGCGCAGGGGCTGGTCGGGGTGGACGGCGACGGCTACGGCACCCTGCGCACGACGCCGGCCAGCGCGGACGTGCTCTCCGGCGCCCGGACGGTCGCGCTCCGCCGGGCACCGGCCCGGGCGACGAAGCCCGCGCGGAGCCGCCGGGCCGCCGGCACCGCGGCCGTGGCCGCGGACCTCGACGCCGGGCAGACCGCGCTGTTCGAGCGCCTGCGGGCCTGGCGGGCCGCGACGGCGAAGGAGCAGGGCGTGCCCGCGTACGTCGTCTTCCACGACGCGACGCTGCGCGAGCTGGCCCAGCGCCGCCCGACGACGCCGGCCGAGCTGGGCGCGGTGTCCGGCATCGGCGTCGCCAAGGTGGAGCGCTACGGCGCGGGCGTGCTCGCGGTGATCGCCGAGGGCTGAGTGCATCCCGGATCGGGATGCACGGGGATAGGCTCGCCTCATGAGCACGCAGATCGCGGTCCGCCTGCCGGACGAGATGGTCGCCTTCCTCGACGAGGCCGTCGCGTCCGGGAAGGCCCCGAGCCGCGCCGCACTGGTCGCCTCCGCGGTCGAGCGAGAGATGCGCCGGCTGCTCGCCGAGCACGACGCGGAGATCCTCTCCCGGCGCGGAGCCGCCGACGACCTCGACGACCTCGTCCGCTGGACCGCGGCGAACTTCGACGTCGAGCCCTGACCGGTGCGTGAGATCTGCCTCGTCCGGCTCGACAAGACTCGCCCGGCACTCGTGCTGACCCGCGAGCCCGCTCGCGCCGCCATGACGAAGGTGACCGTCGCACCGATCACCACCACCGTGAAGGGGCTGACGAGCGAGCTGCTCCTCGGGCCGGAGAACGGCCTCGACCGACGCTCTGCGGCCAGCCTCGACAACGTGGTGACGGTGCCCACCAGTCTGCTCGGCCGGACCGTCGGCTTCCTCACGGCCGAGCAGGAGACCCGGCTGGCCCGTGCCGTCGTGCTCGCCTACGACCTCGACGTGCCGCTGCTGGGGTGAGAGCTGAGGGTCAGTCCTCGTCCACGGCAGCCGCCTGGCCGCCCTCCGCGGTACCACCCTCCGCGCGCGCCTCCCCGCCGACGACGAAGCGCCGCTTGACCTCCTCGGCGATCGGCATCCCGTTGCGCCAGAGCAGGAACGTGAGGAGCGACGCGAGCGCCATCGGCAGCCACGGGCCCACGAACCACGCGGCCGCGACACCCAGGCCCACGATCGCGAGCGCCCCGACGGACGCGAACGGCTTGGCGACGACGAAGAACACGGCGATCCGGACGACGTCGCCGGTGCGGAAGCTGAAGAGCGAGGCCACGAGCAGCGCGTGCAGCGTCCACACCGCGACGAGCACCGCGGCCACGACGCCGACGACGCCGAACGCGATCGGGGCGCCGTTGCCGCGCAGGTTCGCCAGGTTGACCCCGAGCAGCACGAGCACGACGAGCGCGGGCACCCACAGGCGCAGGACGTCCGCCCAGTTCAAGCGGTAGCCGCGCCAGAAGTGCCGCGCCGGGGAGAGGTCACGGTCCTCCGTGAACCGCCGCCAGGCGAACAGGGCCGCCGCGAGCGCGGGCCCGACCGGGATGCCGAGCACGACCATCAGCGGCACGTTCACCCAGCTCGGCTCCAGGAACGGCAGCCACACGAGCGTCGGCACGGTCGTCAGCGCCACGAGCGCCTCGACCACGACCCACCACACCACGAGGGCCGGCACCAGCGGTGGCCGGGCGCCGGTGGTCTCGTCGTCGGCGCTCGTCGGGGCGGCTGGCTCGGTCATGGGGCCACGGTATCGGCGCGCGGGCGGCCGTCCTCCCGGACTCCGGTCCCGCACGCGGCGAAGCCCGAAACTATCGGCCCGCCACGGGCCCACCGCCCCGACGCACGGCCCGCCCCTGCCCGCCGCGCCGATGGTCCAGCCGGGGCGCCGACCAGCAGATGGACCACCTGCCCGAGACGCACGGCCGTCACCCGATCGGCGGTGCTACGGTGGTCGAAAATTGCGACCCGACACCGAAGGATCCTCGTGGGCAACGGAGCTCCGACGACGACGATCGCCGCCATCGCACGTGACGCAGGGGTCTCGGTGCCCACGGTGTCGAAGGTGCTCAACGGCCGCCCCGACGTCTCCCCCGCCACCCGGGCACGGGTGGAGGCCGCGATCGAGCGGCACCAGTACCGGCGCCGTCGGGCGAAGGCCGGACCGGGCTCACGCCTGATCGACCTGGTCATCCACGAGCTCGACTTCGCCTGGGCGGTCGAGCTCATCAAGGGCGTGGAGCAGGTGGCCGCGGCCGCGCGCGTCGGCGTCGTGCTCTCGGAGCTCGGGGGCGCGCACCGCCCGCCGCAGGAGTGGCTGGACGACATGCTCGCCCGCCCGCCGCTCGGCGTGATCCTGGTCCTGTCCGGCCTGGACGTGTCCCAGCGCCGGCAGCTCGCGGCGCGCTCCATCCCCGTCGTCGTCGTCGACACCGCGGGCGAGCCGCCCACGGACGTGCCGACCGTCGGCTCGGGGAACTGGAACGGCGGGCTGGTCGCGACCCGGCACCTCATCGGCCTGGGCCACCGGCGCATCGCCGTCATCGCGGGCCCGGCGGACGTCATGTGCTCGCGCGCCCGCATCGACGGGTACCGCACGGCACTCGAGGAGGCCGGGCTCTCGCTGGACCCGAAGCTGGTGCGGCACGGCGACTTCTTCGTCGGCGGCGGCTACACCCACGGCGCGGCCCTCCTGGACCTGCCCGAGCCCCCGACCGCGATCTTCGCGGGCAGCGACCTGCAGGCCCTCGGCGTCATGCGCGCGGCCCGCGAGCGCGGCCTGCGCGTGCCGGAGGACCTGTCGATCGTCGGGTACGACGACCTGCCGGTCGCGGCCTGGATCGGCCCGCCCCTGACCACGGTGCGCCAGCCGCTGCAGGAGATGGCGGCGACCGCGGCGCGCATGGTGCTCGACCTCGCGCGCGGGGAGGCGCCGTCCAACCTGCGGATCGACCTGGCCACGGAGCTCGTGGTGCGGGAGAGCACCGCGCCGCCGCGCGCGTGAGGCGGGCGGTGGCGTGATCCGGGTGATGTTCCACTCGCCGCGCATCGCGGGGAACACCGGCAACGCGATCCGGATGTGCGCGGCGACGGGCGCGTGGCTGCACCTGGTGGACCCGCTGTTCGAGCTCGACGAGCCGCGGCTGCGCCGGGCCGGCCTGGACTACCACGACCTCGCGCACGTCGTGGTGCACGCCGACCTCGACGAGGCGTTCGCGGCGGTGGCCGACGCGCGGGTCGTCGCCTTCACCACGCGCGCCCGGCTGCGGCACACGGACCTGGCGTACCGCGACGGCGACGTGCTGCTCTTCGGCCCCGAGCCCACCGGGCTGGACGACGCCGTCCTCGCCCACCCGCGCGTGACCGAGCAGGTGCGCATCCCGATGCTGCCCGGCCGGCGCTCGCTCAACCTCGCGAACGCCGCGGCGGTCGCCGCCTACGAGGCCTGGCGCCAGCTGGGCTTCCCTGACGGCGTCTGACCTCGAGTGGAACGAAGGTGCCGTGATCGGGGCTCGAGTGGAACGTCGTGCTCCATCTTCGTTCCACTCGGGGTCGGTCGGAGCTAGGGACGGATGGTGAGCGCGGACACCGATGCCGGCAGCTCGTGCGCGAGCTCGCCAGCCGGCAGCGCGCGCACCCAGTCCCAGGTGTCGCGGACGATGTCGGCCACCGGCCTGCTCGCCAGGCCGAGCTCGCGCGCGCGGGCCGTGCCCACCGCCCACGCCGTCAGGGCGGTCTCGCGGGGCAGCCACAGCGGCAGGTCTGCCCACGGCTGGACGCCGGCCTCGAGCAGCCGCGCGTCGGGCAGCGGCAGCGGCACGCCCGCCGAGCCCTCGGTCGCGGCGACGGCGGCACGGCACGCGTCGAGCAGGCCGGTGAACGTCGTCATGCCGGCCGGCCCCGTCGCGTTGACGGGGCCCGCCCAGCCCTCCTCCGCACCCCGGACCAGCCACTCGGCCAGGTCCCGCGCGTCGACGACGGCGACCGGCACGTCCGCGTCGCCGGGCACCACGACCTGCGGCTGGGTGGCGCACCGGTGCAGCCAGGCGGTCAGGCGCCGGGTCCGGTCACCGGGCCCGACGATGAGCCCGGCGCGGGCGAGCAGGGCCCGCCCGTCCGTCGCGGCGGTGAGCACCCGCTCGCTCTCGGCCTTCATCGGGCCGTAGTCGGCCAGGTCCGCCGTCGGCGGGAAGATCGGCGCCGACTCGTCGGGGACGGGCCCGGGCGGCCAGCCCGCGTACGCGCTGATGCTGCTCACGTACACGTACCGCGGCACGCGGCCGAGCACCTCCCCCGCGGCGCGCGCGCCCGCCACGGTGTAGCCGCAGACGTCGACGACGGCGTCGGGCAGCCCGGGCAGCGACGCCACCGCGCGCGCCAGCGAGGCGGCGTCGTCGCGGTCGGCGACGACCGCCCGCGCACCCGGGGGCGGGTCGCCGCGGCGGCCGCGGGACACGGCCGCGACCTCGTGCCCGCGCGCGAGCGCCGCCCGCACCACCCACGTGGACAGGAACCCGGTGCCGCCGAGCACGACGATGCGCATCGGCTCACCCTGTCGGCCGCACCTGGGGCGCGTCGAGCCCCGTTCGCCGACGGCAGAGGGACCGACGTCCCCTGTCGGCGCGCCCACCTGGGCCGATGATCCGTTCGGCCGTCGCGAGACCCGCGTCCGGTCGCGCGACGACGCCCGCACACCAGCGGGGCACGAGGAGTTCGATGGACGCCGCCACCGAGGTCGTCGGGATGCTCGCATCCCTGTCGTCCTTCGTCATCTGGGTGCCGCAGGGCCGGCGCGTGTGGCAGGCGCGTCACGAGCCCGCGCAGCTGACCGGCATCGCCGTCAGCACCCAGGCCATCTCCCTCGTCGGGAACGTGCTGTGGTCGCTCTACGCGATCGGCATCGGCTCGTTCTGGCTGGGTGCGCCGGGCATCGTGAACATCCCGATCCTCACCATGACCGTCGTCGTCCTGCGCCGGCACGCCCGCGAGCGCGCGCTCGGGACGACAGCGACGTCGCCCGCCGGGGACGTGCCCGACGGCGCCCCGGCGGCACCCGAGGTCGTGCTCGCGGCCTGAGGTACCGCTCGCTCGCCGAGCGGCTCAGCCGCGCGACCACCACGGGCGACGGCGTCGCTCGTCCTCCTGCTCGGGGGTACCGAACAGGGACAGGTCGGTGGGCGGTTCCTCGGGCGTCTCGTGCCGGTCGTCGGCCGGCGGCGGGGGTGCCCACGGGTTGACCGGCTCGGGGGGCACGGGCAGGAGCGGCGGCGGCGTCCAGACGGAGGACTCCGCCGCGGGCTCCTGCGCACCGTCCTCGGCGCGGCCGGCGGCGGCATCGGCGGCGTCGCCGCCTTGGTCGGGGTGGCCAGCACCGCTGGAGTAGCCGACCTCGTCGACGTCACCGGTGTCGCGGTGGTCCCCGACGGCGTCGGCCGGGCTCGCGTCGACGGCGTCCTCCTGCGGCTCCCCGAGCACGGGCGCCCAGGCAGGGCGCGCGATCGGGGCCGGCTGACCGGGGACGTCACGACCGGGCGTCTCCGGCGTGGCGGTGTCCGGGCCTGCGGCGTCGGGGCCAGCGGCGTCGGGGCCAACGGCGTCCTGGCCAGCGGTGTCCCCGCCGAAGGGCGGCGGGCTGCCGAGGACGGGACGGTCGAGGTCGGGGCCGGCAGACAGCTCGTCGAGCCAGCTGAGGGCTGCGGCGGCGTCGGGATCGAGGGACTCGGCACCGAGCGTCGGGCCATCCACGCTTGGGGCGTCGGCCACGGGGGCCCCGGCCATGGCGGGCGTGGGCGGCGGGGGCGGCGGGGTCCAGACCCACGCCGAGGCCGCCGGGACGACACCGCCGTCGGCGACGTCGAGCGGCCCCGCGTCGGACTCCGCTGCGTCCGGCAGCTCGGCGTCCGGCTGGTCGGCACCCGACAGCACCTCGGCCGGCTCCTCGGCGGTCGGCTCCTCGGCGGCCGGCTCCTCGACGGCCGGTCCGTCGCCGGCCGGCTCCTCGAAGGCCGGTCCGTCGCCGGCCGGTTCGTCGACGGCCGGTTCCGCGAACCCGGGCCGGTTCAGGGCCGCCGGCTCGGGGCGCCAGGGGATGGCCCACAGGTCGGCCGGTAGCACCGTGCCCACGGGCGCTGGCCGAGCCGCACTCGGGTCGCGCACCACCGTCCACTCCGGGAAGTCCTCGTCGACCGAGTGCGCCTCGTCGACCGGCTGCGCCTCGATGGCGGGCTCCGCGCCGTCCGAAGGTTCGCCGTCGGGCTCCACGGCGTCGGGTCCCGGGGGCGGTGGCACGGGCAGGAACACCGGGACGAACGGGGCGTCGACGGTCGGCGCAGGTGCGGGCGGCGGCGGGGGCGGCGGCACGGACGCGGCGCGCGCCCACGCGGACTGCCGCGTCGGCGCGGGTGCAGGGGCGGGCGGCGACGGCGGCAGGACCGGCTCCGCGTTCGCGTCAGCGCTCGACTCGTCGGCGTCGGTCCCTGCTCCGGCGTCGTCTGCCTCCGCCGCGGCACCGGCCGCGTCGTCAGCCGACCAGGGCTCCGCTGGCTCGACGCGCGGGTGCTCCGCCGTGACGGCGTCGACCGGCCCCGCCGGGGGCGGCGGCGGAGGCGTCCACGTCCACGTCTCCCCGAACGGCGACGGGAGCTCCTCGTCCGGCTCGTCCTCGGGCGGGACGGCCGGCAGCACGAGCGCATCCGCCTCGGGCTGCGGCTCCTCGGGCTGCGGCTCCTCGGACTGCGGCTGGCCGACCTGTTCCGGCGCACCGAGGTCCTCGACGGGCTCCGCCTCGGGCTGCTCCTCCGCCGGGACCTGGTCAGGCTCGGCATCGTCCACGGCAGGCTCGGCCTCGACCTCGAGCTCCGGCTCGGCTTCGACCTCGGCCTCCGGCTCCGGTTCCGGTTCCGGCTCCACCCCAGGCTCGAGTTCAGCCTCCGGGACGGGCTCCGGCTCCGGCTCCACCGCGGGCTCGAGTTCAGCCTCCGGCTCCGGCTCCACCGCAGGCTCGAGGTCAGCCGCCGGCTCCGACTCGACCTCGTCCTCCGCCGGCGCCTCGGGCTCGTCCGGGGTCTCCGGCTCGGCCTCCTGCGGCTCCTCCGCCTCCTCGGCCGACGCCTCGGCTCCGGGCTCGGGCTCCGCCGCTACGTCGGGCTCCACGAGGTCCGGCACCACGACGTCGGGCACCACGGCAGCGGGCACCGCAAGCGGCACCTGGGCGATGAGCGGCACAGCCACGGAGGTCGGCGCCACCGCCGCAGCAGGCGTCCCGGCGGCGTCCCGCTCATCCTCGGGCTCCGCCGGGCCCACCGGCGCGGCCACCACCGGCGCGGCGACCTGCGACGCGACCGCCGCCTCGGCCGCCTCCGCGAGCCGGCGGGCCTCCCGCCTGGACAGGAACGTCCCGAGCGTCGGGGGCGGGGGCGGCGCAGCCGCGGCCGCGATCGCCTCGCGCCCCAGCGCCGCCAGGTCGGCCGCGCTGGCGACGTCGGCGATGCCGTCGCCGACGACCACCGCGTACCGGAACGTGCGGGTCGCGTCCGGCGGGAGCTCCAGCGGCCCGTCGCGGAACGGCGTGGGCGCGAGGGCGGCGAAGGGCTCGGCACCGGCCGACCAGCGCGCCGGGTGCCCGGGGTTCGCCTCGTCGTCGACCAGGACCACGGTCGACGCGGCGCCCGTCCCGTCGTGCCGTCCGGTGAAGCCGACCCACGCCGCGGCCTGCCCGTGCATCGCGCGGGAGGCGGCGCCGTCGGGCAGCAGCAGCGTGCCGCCGGTGAACGAGCGGGGCCCGCACCAGGCCAGGCCGCCCGCCCCGGGGTCGGCGCCGTCGGCGCCGGCCAGCGGCAGGTCGGCGCCGCTGATGTTCGTCAGCACGGACTCCCAGGCGAGCACCCACACGTCGTCGGCGGCGACGGAGACCCGCAGCGTCCGGCGCTCGCGCACCAGCTCGGGGCCGGCGTCGAGCCCGGTGCGCGACCGCCCGTGCCAGACCAGCTCGTGCCCGAAGGCCACGTGGTCCGTCCGCTCCCGGATCTCCGTGAAGTGCTGGTGGTCCATCGACCCGCGCTCGGCGGCCGGCCCGGGACCGCCCCAGAGGTCGTGCTGCCCGACGCGCGGGACGGCGAACGAGAGCCCGCGGTGCCAGGGCGCGTCGTGGGGCCGCGCGAGGGACACCACCTCGCCGCTGAGCGCCCGCACCGGGTGCAGGTAAGGGCGCGGCGCCTGCCCTGCGGGGTCGTCGGGCAGGTGGATGTAGGTGAACAGCTCCCGGCCGTCGTACGCGACGCGCACGACGAGGGCGACATCGAGCGTCAGGCGGGGCACGGGGCCGTTCCTCTCATCACGCGGTGAACCTCCTGCACACCCTAGACAAGGGCGCGGCCCTGCTCGCTCCCCAGCCGGAGGTCACGCCTCGACGACCCGGCCGCGCACCGCGCCCAGGTCCGTGCGGCCGAAGCTGACGCTGAGCCGCGCGTGCGCGGTGACGGCGTCGTCCGTGACGCGGGCGTCCAGGGTGAGGCACGTCGGGCTCTGGAGGGGGCGCACCTGCACGGTGCAGGCGTCCGGCGCCGTCCAGGCCGCCGCGGCGACGACCGGCAGCGGCCCGTCCTCGACCCGACCGGCGAACGCGCCCTGGCCCCGGCGAGGCCGCACGGCCCGCTCCGCCCACTGGCCCGCGCCGACCGCGAGGGTGCGGCTGCCGCCGTCGGCCAGCTCGAGCGTCACGGTGGTGCCCTCCCCCGTCCCCAGACCCTCCGGTCCGACGACGACGGCGCGCACCTCGGCGTCGCCCGCCACCTCGATGCGGCGCCCCGCGAGCGTGTGGGCGGGGACGGCGTCGCCCGACGGCGGCGCGATCCGCAGCCCGGCGAGGCGGGCGGCGAGCTCGGCCTCGGCGGCGGGCTCGAGGTCCGCCCCCACCTCCTGCTCGCCCGCGAGCGCCGGCACCAGGTGCTCCCACATCCGTTCGAGCACGCCCTGCAGGTGGGGCGTCCCCGAGGTCGCGACGACGACGGCCTGCGCCTCCGGCATGACCACGCAGAACTGCCCGAACGCGCCGTCGCCGCGGTAGATGCCCGGCGGCTGGCAGCGCCAGAACTGGTAGCCGTAGCCCTGCGCCCAGTCGGGCTCGAGGATGTGGGAGTCCGTGTGCCGGGCGGTCGCCTCGGCCACCCAGCCCTCCGGGAGCACCCGGGTGCCCTCCCACACGCCGTCCTGCAGGTAGAGCTGACCGAAGCAGGCCAGGTCCTCGGTGGCCAGCGTGAGGCCGAAGCCGCCGGTGTCGACGCCCTCGGGCGACTGCTCCCACGTGGCGCCCTCGATGCCGAGCGGCGCGAGGAGCCGCGGGCGGAGGTACTCGAGCACGCGCTGGCCGGTGAGCCGCTGCACGAGGAAGGACAGCAGGTACGTCGCCGGGGTGTTGTACAGGAACTCGGTGCCGGGCTCGGCCTCGAGCGGCAGGGCGAGGAACGCCTTGGCCCAGCGCGGGGTGCCGAACACGCGCACGTCCGTCGCCGTGACGTGCCCCGTCGTCATCGTGAGCAGGTGGCGGATCCGCATCCGGGCCAGCCGCGGGTCGGGGCGGGCCGGCGCGAGGTCGCCGAGGTGGTCCAGCACGAGGTCGTCGAGGGAGAGCAGGCCCTCGGCGCGCGCGAAGCCGACGGCCGTCGACGTGAAGCTCTTGCTCAGGGAGAAGAGCTGGTGGCCCAGCTCGCGCCGGTACGGGTGCCACCACCCCTCGGCGATGACGTGCCCGCGGCGCAGGACCATGAGGCTGTGCAGCTCCGGGCCACCCTGCTCGAGGGAGTCCAGGAACCTCAGCAGGGCCCGCGCGGGCACCCCCTGCTCGGAGGGAAGGGCGCGAGGCAGTCGTCGTCGACCGGGCATGGACACACTGTGGCACCCGTCGCCGTCATGGTCGGCCGCGTTTGGTCCTAGCCGTCGTCGCCGAACCCCTCCCCACGGCGGCGTCGGGCTCCTATCGTGCGGGGATGGGCGGGCGAGGGACGCGGGCGGGGGCACGACGCGCGGGGGCACTGACGGTGGTGGTCCTCGCCTGGGCGTGCGCGGCCTGCGGGTCCGACGAGCCGGGCGGCGGCGCGTCGCCGACTCCGCCCGGCGACGCGACGACGGGCGCGGTCGACGCGTTCTTCGACCAGATGGACGCGCTGCGCGACATGGGCGACGCCATCGACCAGCACACCGCCGTGCAGGAGGACGTGGCGGCCTGCATGAACGCGCTCGGCTTCGAGTACACGCCCCTGGACCCGGGCCCGGCGCTCGAGGACGTCCGCACGGCGACTGATCTCGGCCTCGAGCCGGGCACCCGGGAGTACGCGGAGCAGTTCGGGTTCGGGATCACCACCGACGACATGGGCTACTACGCGATGTCTGCCGCCCAGCTCGACGACCCCAACACCCGGTACGTGGAGCAGCTGTCCCCCGAGGCGCGCGCCGAGTACGACCGCGCCCTGTGGGGCTCCCCCGAGGAGGTCGACGCGGCGGACCCGCAGTCCGGCGAGGGGCAGGGCTGCTTCGCGCAGGCGCAGGCGAGCGCCGGCGCGATGCTCGAGGCGAGCGGCGAGTTCGACCCGGACGTCTTCTTCCAGGAGCAGATGGCCATGCGCGAGGCGATCCAGTCCGACGACCGCGTCGTCGGACTGCACCCGGCGTGGGCCTCGTGCATGGCCGACGCCGGGTTCCCGGGCCTGGTCACGCCCGGCGACAACCTGTTCACCGGCGACGCGATGCTCGCGATCCGCACGGAGTTCGACGCGCGCCTGGTCGCGCTGCAGGGCGCCATCACCGACGTCGACGACCCGTCGATCAAGCTCGGCCTCGCGGCGCTGCAGGCCAAGCAGGAGCTCGCGGAGCGCGAGATCGCGATGGCCGTCGCCGACGTCGACTGCCGCGACTCCTCGGGGTACGCCGACGCCCTGCTCGAGGTCGAGATCGAGTACCAGGCGCAGTTCTACGCGGACCACAAGGCGGAGTTCGACGCCTACGCCGACGCCGTCGCCGAGCGCGCGGCCGCCGATGCGGACGACTGACGTCCGGTGACCGACGCGACGCTGCGGCACGAGCCCGATCCGGCGGTGGGCGGGTGGATCGGCGCGCGACTGGCGCCGTACGGCGCGGACACCGGGACGCGGGTGGGTCACCTCGTGCCCCGCGGACTCGCCGCCTACGCGCGCGTCCTGCACCGCGCGTCGGACGGCGCCGGCGGCCTCCGGCGCTGGGCCGACGTCGCCGCCGCGCACGGGACGGTCGTGCACCCGCTCGCGCAGTTCTGGCGCCTGGTCAGGTGGACGGGCGAGCCGTGGGCCGTGCAGGGACAGGGCGACTGGGGCTCGATGGACGGCCAGCTCGACGCCGAGCAGCTCCCGGCCCTGCTCGACGTCCTCGCCGCGCACACGGACGGGGGCGCCGACGCGGAGGTGATCGCGGCGCTGTGGGAGGGCTACGGCTGGATCCAGGGCGGCGGGGCGGTCTCGGTGCTCAGCGCGGGGCCGGTGACCCCGACGGTGGAGCCCCCGCCCCCGGCGTTCGGCCGCGAGGTGATGGCCGCGCCGCGCCTCGAGCTGCCCGGGCGCGCGTACCTGCTCTTCCGCGGCCCGATGCGCGGCGTGCAGCCGTTCTTCGCCGCGGGCCAGTCCGGCTTCTGGGGCCAGACGCCGAACCTGCTCTGGCCGGCCGACCGCACGTGGTGCGTCGCCACGGAGATCGACCTGGACTCGACGGTGGTCGGCGGCCCACGGGCGCTCGTCGACGCGGTTCTCGCCGACCCCGTCCTCGAGGCGTTCGAGGTGCACGAGGACGACTCGCTCCACATCGACGGCGACACGGTCAACCGCTGACGGCGAACGGCCCCGGACCGTGTGGTCCGGGGCCGTGTCGTCGGTGGGCGAGCCCGCCCGTCAGGAGGCGGAGGCGGTCGTGCCGTCGTCGGTCGTCGTGAGCGGCGGCATCGAGGAGACGGCCACGGGCTCCGGGTCGCTCGACCCGGCCCCGGTGCCCTCGCCCGACGCGGAGAAGACGAACTCCCCGAGCAGGCCCTCGCCCTGGGCGTCGACCAGGACGGTCTGGCCGGGGCGCAGCTCGCCGAAGAGGATCTTCTCGGACAGGGCGTCCTCGATCTCCCGCTGGATCGCGCGACGCAGCGGCCGGGCGCCGAGCACCGGGTCGTAGCCCTTCTCGGCGAGCAGCTGCTTGGCGGCGGGCGTCAGCTCGATCGCCATGTCCTTGGCCTCGAGCCGCAGCCGCAGCCGCGCGATCATCAGGTCGACGATCTGGATGATCTCGTCCTGCGACAGCTGCGGGAACACGACGATGTCGTCGACGCGGTTGAGGAACTCGGGCCGGAACTGCTGCTTGAGCTCGTCGCCGACCTTGGCCTTCATCCGCTCGTACGACGTCGACAGGTCGCCGCCGGCCTGGAAGCCGGTCTGCAGGCCCTTGGCGATGTCCCGCGTGCCGAGGTTGGTGGTCATGATGATCACGGTGTTCTTGAAGTCGACCACCCGGCCCTGGGCGTCGGTCAGGCGACCGTCCTCCAGGATCTGCAGCAGCGAGTTGAAGATGTCGGCGTGCGCCTTCTCGACCTCGTCGAAGAGGACGACGGAGAACGGCCGGCGGCGCACCTTCTCGGTGAGCTGACCGCCCTCGTCGTACCCGACGTAGCCGGGGGGCGAGCCGAACAGCCGCGAGACCGTGTGCTTCTCGGAGAACTCGCTCATGTCCAGCTGGATGAGCGCGTCCTCGTCGCCGAACAGGAACTCGGCGAGCGCCCTGGCCAGCTCGGTCTTCCCGACGCCCGTCGGGCCCGCGAAGATGAACGACCCACCGGGGCGCTTGGGGTCCTTGAGGCCGGCGCGCGTGCGGCGGATCGCCTGCGACAGGGCCTTGACGGCCTCGCTCTGCCCGATGACGCGCTTGTGCAGCTCCTCCTCCATGTGGAGCAGGCGGCTGGACTCCTCCTCGGTGAGCTTGAACACCGGGATGCCGGTGGACATGGCCAGCACCTCGGCGATGAGCTCCTCGTCGACCTCCGCGACCGTGTCGAGGTCGCCGGACTTCCAGGCCTTCTCCTTGTCGATCCGCTGCGCGGTGAGCTGCTTCTCGGTGTCGCGCAGGCGGGCGGCCTTCTCGAAGTCCTGCTCGTCGATCGCCGACTCCTTGTCGCGGCGCGCCTGGGCGATGGCCTCGTCCAGCTCGCGCAGCTCCGGGGGTGCCGTCATCCGGCGGATGCGCAGGCGCGCGCCCGCCTCGTCGATGAGGTCGATCGCCTTGTCCGGCAGGAACCGGTCGTTGACGTACCGGTCGGCCAGCGTCGCCGCGGCCACCAGGGCGCCGTCGGTGATCGAGACGCGGTGGTGCGCCTCGTACCGGTCGCGCAGGCCCTTGAGGATGTTGATCGCGTGCTGCAGCGTCGGCTCGGCCACCTGGATGGGCTGGAACCGGCGCTCGAGCGCGGCGTCCTTCTCGACGTACTTGCGGTACTCCTCGAGGGTCGTCGCGCCGATCGTCTGCAGCTCGCCGCGCGCGAGCATCGGCTTGAGGATGCTCGCCGCGTCGATCGCGCCCTCTGCGGCGCCGGCACCGACCAGGGTGTGGATCTCGTCGATGAACAGGATGATGTCGCCGCGCGTGCGGATCTCCTTGAGCACCTTCTTCAGGCGCTCCTCGAAGTCGCCGCGGTAGCGGGAGCCGGCCACGAGCGCGCCCAGGTCCAGCGTGTAGAGCTGCTTGTCCTTGAGCGTCTCGGGCACGTCGCCGCGCACGATGTCCTGGGCCAGGCCCTCGACGACGGCGGTCTTGCCGACGCCGGGCTCGCCGATGAGGACGGGGTTGTTCTTGGTGCGGCGGGACAGCACCTGCATGACCCGCTCGATCTCCTTCTCGCGCCCGATGACCGGGTCGAGCTTGCCCTCGCGCGCGGCCTGCGTGAGGTTGCGGCCGAACTGGTCGAGGACGGCAGAGCCGGACGGCTGGCCCTCGGCGGGGCCGCCGGCGGCGACCGGCTCCTTGCCCTGGTAGCCGGAGAGCAGCTGGATGACCTGCTGGCGCACGCGGTTGAGGTCGGCGCCGAGCTTGCCCAGCACCTGGGCGGCGACGCCCTCACCCTCGCGGATGAGGCCGAGCAGGATGTGCTCGGTGCCGATGTAGTTGTGGCCGAGCTGCAGCGCCTCGCGCAGCGACAGCTCGAGCACCTTCTTGGCGCGCGGGGTGAACGGGATGTGCCCGGACGGGGCCTGCTGGCCCTCGCCGATGATCTCCTGCACCTGCTGGCGCACCGCGTCGAGGGAGATGCCGAGGGACTCCAGCGCCTTGGCCGCGACGCCCTCACCCTCGTGGATGAGGCCGAGCAGGATGTGCTCGGTCCCGATGTAGTTGTGGTTGAGCATCCTCGCCTCTTCCTGGGCGAGGACCACCACACGGCGGGCTCGGTCGGTGAATCGCTCGAACATCTGCGCTCCTATGGGGACGGCGTCTTGCCAGGCTAACGGCGCCCGAGGCCCCCGACTGCCCGTGTTCGCGCTGGGCGTGACCCGATCACAGCGTCCGGATCAGCGGCCGACGGCGGCACCCGCGTCGGCAGCGCCGTCGTCGGCGTACGCGTACCGGTGGTCGCAGTGGGTGCCGCCCTGCATGAGCGTGGTCGTGCGCGAGAAGGCGATGCGGCGGGCGCCCGGCCCGGCGGCCTCGTTGAAGCCGGCGACCATGTGCGGGTCGGTCGCGCAGAACAGCGCGTAGCCGACCCCACCGGGGCCGGCCGCCCCGGCCGCGGCGGCGACGGCGTGCCACGGGCAGTAGGTGCAGTGCATCTGGACCGTCCCGGTGGCCGGGTCGTCGGCGCGCTCGAACTCCAGGCCGTCCGGCAGGCACATCTGGTTCCACAGGACGTCGACGAGGGCGTCGATGCTCGCGTCGCCGCGCTCCTGCGCCCGGGCCTTCCACTCCGCGGTGACGGTCTCCCGGTTCCGGCGCTCGACGTCGTCCAGCACCACCTGGCCGCGCGCCGCCACCTCGGCCTGCACCGACGCGATCCAGTGGTACGTCTCCTCCGCGCGCTCGGCGCTGATGCCCTTGATCTCCACGGTCGCTCCGTCGACCCGCGCCGGCCGGCCTCAGCGGGCGACGTGCGCGACGGCGGCCTCGACCACGCGGGCGTCGGCGAGGATCCGGTAGTGGCCGAGCCCCTCGGTGGTCAGCAGCGTCGCGTTGGGCCACGCCTGCGCGACGGCGGCCCCCACGGCGTGCGCGGTCTCGCGGTCACCGCGGTCGTGCACGACGAGCGCGTCCGGCATCGCGCCGTCGGCGCCGGCCGGGATGACGTCGAAGTCGTCGATCGGGCGACCGGTGATGTCCTCGAGCGCGCCGCGCAGGTGGGCCTTGGCGCGGTCGCCCAGCCAGAGCACCGAGGCGAACCGGTCGAGCAGCTCGGCGAACGCCGGGTTCGGCGCGAGCAGGACCAGCCGGTCCGCCGGGACGCCGTCGCGCAGGACCGCCATCGCGACCGTCGTGCCGAGCGAGTGCGCGACGACGCCCGCGGGCTCCCCGAACGCGCGGACCGCCTCCTCGAGGGCCTCGATCATCTCCGTGACGGTGCCGCGGTGCGGGCCCATGAAGCCGGCGTCGGCGTCCCCGTGGCCCGGTGCGTCGACCGCGACGACGCGGTGCCCGGCCGCGAGGAACGGGTCCACGAACGCGCCGAGCTGGCCCCGCCAGCCGCCCCAGCCGTGGACGAGATACACGACGGGTGCGCCATCGGCCTGACCCGCGCCCCAGACCTCCGCGACCACCTCGCCGCCCCCACGGGGCGCGGGCAGGCGGACGACGTCGCCGGGCCGCGGCCGCGCGTCGAGCCGGTGGTGCCGGGCACCGGGCGGCAGGGTGCACCAGACGTCGAGCGCCCGGCGGTCCGCAGCCCGCGGCGCGACGACGCGCAGGACGAGGAACGTCGCCCGCAGCCAGACCAGGCCGGCGAAGGACACCGCGCGGCGGCGCAGCCGCCGGAGCCGACGCCGCGACGCGGGCGCGTGGCCCGGCCGGCCACCCCGGCGGACGGCGGACGTGGGCTCTGCGCCGGTGCTCGTGCTGGTGCTCGTGCTGGTGCTCGTGCTGGGCGTCGCGGTCACGGCTGCTCCTGACGGGTCGGGCGGGCGGCGTCGAGCAGCGCGGCGACGGCGGCGCGCGCCCGGTCGGCGGCTCGAGGGTCCTCGAGCATCCGGTGCTGGTGGTAGAAGCCGAGCATCACGGCGTGCAGGTCGACGGCGAACTGCACCGGGTCGGCGTCGGGCCGGAACTGGCCCTCCGCGATGCCGCCGGCGAAGATCCGCGCGATGGCGGCGCCGAGCTCGAGGTGCAGGTCGCGCAGGCGGTCGCGCACCGGGCCGGGCTGCTCGTCGAGCTCGGCGCTGGCCTTGACGAACAGGCAGCCGCCGGGGCGGCGCAGCAGCCCGCACTCGAGCCAGCGCTCGAGCAGGTGCAGGACGCGCGGCTCACCGCGAGGCGCGTGCAGCGCCGGGACGACCACCTCGGTGGCGAACTCGCGCGCGGCGGCCTCGACGACGGCGAGCTGGAGCGCCTCCTTCGAGCCGAAGTGCGCGAACATCCCGCTCTTCGACATGCCGACGTCGGTGGCGAGCGCGCCGATGGTCAGGCCCCCCAGCCCGGTCCGACAGGCCAGCGCGACGCCCGCGGCGAGGATCGCCTCGCGCGTGCGGCCGCCCTTGGTCCCGGCGTCGGCGGGGGCGTCCTGGCCGGGTTCGAGGCCGAGGAGCAGGCGGACGCCGTCGGCGGAGGTCGCGGGCGGGGTGGTCACCGGACGAGAATAGCACGATCGTTCGTGCTGCGAATCTCGCCTCCGAGCTTCGAATCGATTCGAATAGGATGTCGCCCGTGGCGACCCCCTCCCCGCCCGCGCGCGACCGCACGTCGACCGCGCTGCTCGCGACGATCCTCGGCGCGATGGCGTTCCTGCCGGCCGCCACCACTGACATGTACCTGCCGTCGCTGCCCGACGTCGCGCGCGACCTGCAGACCAGCGAGGCCGCCGTGGCGCTCACGATCAGCTGGGTGCTCGCCGGGGCCGCCGTCGCGCAGCTCGTCATCGGGCCGCTGTCCGACCGGGTCGGGCGGCGCCGGCCCGCGGTCGTCGGGCTGGGCGTGTACGTCGTCGTCGCGCTGGCCTGCGCGGTCGCCGCCACGGTCACCCAGCTCATCGCGCTGCGCGTGGTCCAGGGCGCGGTGGGCGCGGCCGGCACCGTCGTCGCGACCGCCGTCATCGGTGACCGCTGGCGCGGCGCCGAGGCCGCCCGCATGCTCTCGCGGCTGTGGCTCGCGATCGCCGTCGGGCCGGTGCTCGCGCCGCTCGCGGGCACCGTCGTCGCCGGCCACTGGGGCTGGCGCGGGGTGTTCGTCGCGCTCGCGGTGACGGCCGCGCTCATCGTCGCCGCCGTGCTGCGCTGGCTACCCGAGACGCGACCGCCCGCGCAGCGCAGCACCGAGCGCCTCGCCGACACGTTCCGCGGCTACCGGGAGGCGCTCCGCGACGGCCAGTTCGTCGCGTTCGCGCTGCTCCCGGGCCTGGCCCTGGCCGTGATCATGAGCTACGTCACCGGCTCCACCTTCGTGTTCCAGCGCGAGTACGGGCTCGATCCGACCGGGTTCGCGATCGCCTTCGGCACCGGCGCCACGTCCATGCTCGCCGGGTCCCAGGCCAACGCCGTCCTCGTCCGCCGGTACGGGCCCGACCGGCTCCTCGCGGTCGCCCTCCCCGCCGTGGTCGCCACGACCCTCGCGGTCCTCGTCGTGGCCTCGGGCCGGTTCGGCGGCGTCGTCGGCGTGCTCGTGCCGCTCTGGCTCACGGTCGGGCTGCTGAGCAGCGTCCTCGCCAACGCGTCGGCGCTCGCGCTCGCGCGCCTCCCCGGGCGGTCCGGCACCGCCTCGGCGGTCCTCGGCTTCTCGCAGGGCGCCCTCGGCGGCCTGGTCTCGCCGCTCGTCGGCGCCCTCGGGGGCACCGGGACGGCGATGGCGTGCGTGATGGTCGGGCTCGCCCTGGTCTCCGTGGTCGTCCTGTGGGCGGGGACGCCGGTGCGCCCGTGGGCCCCGCGCGACGCGGCCGGGGCGGGTTCCGTTCACTCGTTCGAGTAGTTCGCCCGGTCCGCAGCTGAACCTTGGGCGCCAGCGGCCGATGGACAGGTATGGCGTCCGGCCCGACCCAGAACTACGACGACCCGACGCTGGTCTCGTGGCGGCCGCGACCGGCGCTGGCCCGGGCTCTGCGCGCCACGCTGGCGGTCCTGCCCGTGGGCGTGGCCGCCGCCGCGGGCCTGCTGGCCGTCCGCTTCCTGCCGCCCGAGCGCGTGGGCCTCGACCCCTGGCTGTGGCTGGCGCTCGAGGTGAGCGTCTGCTCCGCGCTGCTGTACGCCGTCGGGCGCCTGAGCCGGCGCCTGCTGCCGCTCGCGACGCTGCTGCGACTGACGCTCGTCCTGCCCGACCGCGTGCCCAGCCGCGCCGCGGCGGTCCGACGGTCGTCGTCCGTGGAGGGGCTGCACGCGCGGCTCCTGCTGGCGTCCGACGACCCGGAGCCGGACGCGGCGCTCCTCCTCGAGCTCGTGTCCGCGCTCGCGCGTCACGACCACGCGACGTTCCGGCACTCCGAGCGCGTGCAGTCCTACGCGGCGCTCATCGGCCGCGAGCTGGGCCTGCCCGCCCCCGACGTCGCCCGGCTGGGCTGGGCGGCCCTCCTGCACGACGTCGGCAAGCTGAGCGTGCCCGTCGGCGTGCTGAACAAGCCCGCGCGGCCGGACGCCGACGAGTGGGCGGCGCTCGCCGGGCACGCCGCGGCCGGGGGTGAGCTGGTGGCTCCCCTCGCGCGGTGGCTGGGCCCGTGGGCGGCCGCGATCGACGAGCACCACGAGCGCTGGGACGGCGCCGGCTACCCGAGGGGACTCGCGGGCGAGCAGATCAGCCTGGCGGCCCGGATCGTCGCGGTCGCCGACGCGTACGACGTCATCACCTCCACGCGCGCCTACAAGTCGGCCCTCCCCGCGGACGCCGCCCGCGCGGAGCTGGCGCGGTGCGCGGGCGCGCAGTTCGAGCCGGCGATCGTCCGGGCCTTCCTCGCCGTCGGCCTGGGCGAGCTGCGCCGGGTCGCCGGGCCGCTCGCCCTCGTGGGCACCCTGCCGGTGGTCCCGTCGCTGCTGCGGACTCCCGCCCGGGCGCTCGGCCGCGCCACTGAGGCGTCGTCCACGGTGGCCGTCGCCGCGCCGGGCGTCGCCGCCGCCATGGCGATGGGCGTCGGCCTCGCGGTCGCGACGCCGGCGCTCACCCTGCCCCCGGCCGCCGACGCGGAGAGCGTGGTGACCGAGGTCGGCGCAGGCGACGGTCGGACCGGCCCCCGCGCGGAGCCGGGCGAGGGGGCGCTCGCCGGGGAGGCGGTCGAGATCGGGGAGGCGGCGGACGCAGCAGACCCGGCCGAGGGTGCCGACAGCGCAGAGGGCGCCGAGCCCGGCGACGGCACCGAGCCGGGTGACGGGGAGGCGGCGGACGGCACGGGAGGGTCCGGCGGCGATGCGGCCGGCCCGGGGGCGGCGGACGGCGACACCGGCGCCGCGACGGCCGCGGACGCCGGGTCCGCGGACTCCGCGACGCCGACCCCGCGGACGGCCCCCAGCCTGCCGCCGACGGCGTCCGACCAGGCGAACGAGTCAGCGACCACCACCGGGAGCCAGCCCTCGGACGCCGGCGCCACGAGCGACCCGACGAAGGACCGCCCGAGCGCCGAGTAGGCCCCTGTCGCGACCTGCGTACCCGCGGTCGCGCTCAGGCGCGTTCCCGCGCGTCGGGCACGACGCCGATGCGCGGGAAGGGCCGCAGCGCGAACAGGACCTCCACCGGGACCTCGAAGTACTCGGCCATCCGCAGGGCGAGGTACAGGCTCGGGCTGTACTCGCCGCGCTCGAGGTAGCCGATGGTCTGGTAGTGGACCTCGAGGGCGTCGGCGAGCTGGCGGCGCGTGATGCCCCGCTCCGCGCGCAGCACGGCGATGCGGTTGTGGACCTGCTCGGCGGGCGTCCCGCTGCGCTCAACCAACCCGCTGCATCCGTTCCGCCATGCGGGCCTCGACGGCCGAGCCCGACTCCCGGCGCGCCATCCTACGGAGGACACGCGGCACGAGGACCAGGCCGACGACCGCCCAGGCCGCGAGGACCAGCAGCGCCGGGCCGAGCCGCCACTGCCCGCCCAGCTCGATCTGCTTCGCGGCGTCGGGCAGGAAGATCCAGCGCATGAGGTGGCCGAGCCAGTAGGTGGGGAAGCCCTGGACCAGGCCTTGCACCCAGCCGGCGTGGTTGGTCACCGGCCCGAAGACGCCCGAGAAGAGCGTGAGCCCGAGCACCGGCAGCATGCCCCACGTGGAGACGTGCGTCGGCTTGCGCGCCAGCGAGCCGATGATCATGCCGATCGGCATGGTGGCGAGGAAGCCGAGCACGAGCAGGCCCAGCACGACGAGCCAGCCCAGCGGACCGCGCGGCATGAGGTCGTCGATGATGAACGCGCTCGGCACCAGCAGGATCGCGAGCATCGGCAGCGCGCCGGACACCTGGTACACGACCTGGGCCGTGACGTAGCCGTCCATACCGTACGGCGCGGACTTGGCGCGCAGCAGGGTCCCGTCCTCGCGTTCCAGCACGAGCGAGAACGCCGGCCCGGCGATCCCGCCGAACACGAGCACCGCCGCGATGATGCCCGGCAGCGCGACGGCGGGCAGGCCGAGGTCGGTGCCCTCCATGACGACGTTCCGGTTGAGGATCAGGTAGACGGCCATCCCGCCCCCCCAGAGGAGGTAGAACACCAGGTCCTCGGGGTTGCGCAGGCTCAGGAGGCAGAGCCGCCAGCCTCGGCGCAGGCCCACGCGGACGGCGTGCAGGCGCAGGTCGGAGGGGCTGGGCTGGGTCGGGGCGCTCATCGCCGCACTCCCTCGGTCGACGTCCGGCTGAGGTCGTCCTCGCGGCCGCCCGGCTCGGGCCGGGACTCCTCGCCGAACTCGTGCTTGCGGACCAGGCTGATGTAGGTGTCCTCGAGGGTGGTGCGGCGGACCTCGAGGTCGGCGACGTCGTCGCCGTACTGCGCGAACAGCTGGCGGACGAACGCCGTGGCGTCGTCGGCGGCGTGCACGTAGCGCTCGCCACCGCGTGACCACGTGACCTGCGCCTTGCCCTGCACCTGGCGGGCGAGCGCGTCGGCGCTGCCGTCCGCGACGATGCGGCCGCCCGCCAGGACGAGGATCCGGTCGGCGAGCTTCTCCGCCTCGTCGAGGTCGTGCGTGGTGAGGACGACGGTCGTGTCCTCGCGGTCGACCAGCGCGTGCACGATGTCGTGGAAGTCGCGCCGCGCCTCGGGGTCGAAGCCCGCCGTCGGCTCGTCGAGGAAGAGCAGCTCGGGCCGGCCGACGATGCCGATCGCGACGTCGAGCCGCCGGCGCTGGCCGCCGGAGAGCTTGGACACCCGCTGGCCGGCCGCGTCGGCGAGCCCGACGGCCTCGAGCAGCTCGTCGACGTCGCGCGGCCGGGGCCGGCCGGGCGTCCCGTAGGGCTCGTAGTACTCGCCGAGGTGGCGCAGCAGGTCGCGCACCTTCCACAGCCCGTGGTCGCGCCAGGACTGCAGCACGATGCCGATGCCGGCGCGCCACGGCTCCGGGGCCAGGAGCGGGTCATGGCCGAGCACGGTGACGTCGCCGCCGGAGCGCTCGCGGAACCCCTCGAGGATCTCGATGGTCGTGGTCTTCCCGGCGCCGTTCGGGCCGAGCAGCGTGATCACCTCACCGCGGTGGACCTCGAAGTCGACCCCGTCGAGCACGTCCTTGGTGCCGTACCGCATCCGCAGGTCGCGGACCTTGATCACCGCGTCGTCCACCGCTCCCCCGCCCTCCACGTGCCGTCGTCGTTCACCGACAAGATGTAGTACATCTACTACATCCGGTCATGTCAAGACGACGGGATGGGGTTCCCGCGGCGTCAGAGGGTCACGGTGCCCGCCACGCACGTCACGGCGTCGCCGCCGATCCACGTCGCGTCGCCCGCGCGCTCCACGTGCACGCGACCCGCCCGGCGCAGCACGGTGCCCTGGGACACCACGTACCGCTCGGGCAGGACACCCGCCGGGATCAGCCACAGCGCCAGCCCTGCGTTGAGGCTCCCGGTCACCGGGTCCTCTGCGATCCCGATGCCGGGCACGAACGCCCGCACCTCGGCGTGCGCCCCCAGCTCCGCCCGGCGCGCGTCGTCGTAGAGCCCGACGACGCCGACCTTGAGCCCGTCCATCACGGCGAGGTCCGGCCGCAGGGCGAGCACCGTGTCGGCGTCGCGCAGCAGCAGGCCCAGCCACTCGGGCCCGTTGTCCACCCAGGCCGCGTCGAGGACGGCGTCGTCGGGGACGCCCAGCGCGGCCACCGCCTGGGCGCGCGTCGCCGCGTCGACCGGGCCCGAGCGGCGCAGGGGCGGCGCGGCGAAGGCGAGGCGACCGGCGTCGTCGGCGCGCAGGCGGACCAGGCCGACGCCGCACTCCTGGACCGGGCCCGCGCCGTCGCGCGGCGCGCCGCCCGCCTCCAGCCACGCGTGCGCGCTGCCGATCGTGGGGTGGCCGGCGAACGGCAGCTCGCCGCCGGGCGTGAAGATGCGCAGGCGGTAGTCCGCGGCCGGGTCGGTGGCCGGCAGCACGAAGGTCGTCTCCGAGAGGTTGGTCCAGCGCGCGAAGGCGGCCATCTCGTCGTCGGCCAGGTGTTCGCCGTCGAGCACGACGGCGACCGGGTTGCCGCGGTACGGCTCCGCGGTGAAGACGTCGACCTGGGCGAACGGACGCTGGCGCATGGGGCTCCTCCGGGATTGGTCGTCGCCGCGGCGACGGCCGCGGCACGTGCCTGCCATCGTCGCCCGGCGACCGGGTCGCGGCGGAGGCCTTTTCGATCAGGGAGGCCTTGTCGATCAGGCCGACGCGAGCGCCGTCCGGAACGCGTCCAGCGCGGCGTCGCCGAACAGGACGAACCTGACCAGGGTGACCGGGGCGTCGTCGTGCGCGGCGGACCAGGCGCGCACCGCCGCCACCGCGATCCGGGCGACCTCGCCGACGTCCCACCCGTAGACGCCCGCGCTGACAGCCGGGAACGCGACCGACGCCGCGCCCAGGCCCGCGGCCACGTCCAGCGAGCGCGTGAAGCACGAGGCGAGCAGGTCGGGGTCGGTCTGACCGGCGCGGCGGTCCGGGCCCACCGTGTGCACCACCCATCGGGCCGGCAGCTCGCCCGCGCCCGTCGCGACGGCGTCGCCGGCCGGCAGCCCGTGCGGCAGCGACGTGCGGCGCAGCTCGCGGCACTCGGCGAGGAGGGTGGGCCCGGCCGCCGCATGGATGGCGCCGTCCACCCCGCCCCCGCCGAGCAGCGCCGAGTTCGCCGCGTTCACGACGACGTCGACCTGCTGCGTGGTGATGTCCCCGCCGACCGCCTCGATGCGCATGAGGCGATCCTCCCCCCGTGTCGCAGCGCGGGCACGGCCTCGATTGCGGCGGGCCGCGCCCCGGGTGTCGAATCGATGTGCGCCGGACCGGCGCCCACCCGACTCCGCACGAAGGAGCACCATGCAGCAGCGTCGCATCGGCGACCGTTCCGTCAGCGCGATCGGTCTCGGCGGCATGCCGATGTCGATCGAGGGCCGACCGGACGAGGCCCGCTCGATCCGCACCATCCACGCCGCGCTCGACGCCGGCGTTACCCTCATCGACACCGCCGACTCGTACCACCTCGACCCGACCGACGTCGGGCACAACGAGATCCTCATCGCCAAGGCGCTGCGCCTGGCCGGCAAGGGGCCCGACGACGTCCTCGTCGCCACCAAGGGCGGGCACCGCCGGCCCGGCGACGGCTCCTGGTACACCCAGGGCGGCGCCGGGTACCTCAAGAAGGCGTGCGAGGCGTCGCTCCAGCGGCTCGACGTCGAGGCGATCGGCCTGTACCAGTTCCACCGGCCCGACCCGGCCACCCCGTACGAGGAGTCGGTCGGCGCGATCCGCGACCTGCTCGACGAGGGCAAGATCCTCATGGCGGGCATCTCCAACGCGAACCCGGCGCAGATCCGGCTCGCGCAGGAGATCCTCGGCGGCCGCCTCGTGTCCGTGCAGAACCAGTTCTCGCCCGCGTTCCGCAGCAGCGAGCCCGAGCTCGAGCTGTGCGACGAGCTCGGCATCGCGTTCCTGCCGTGGAGCCCGCTGGGCGGGATCACGCGCGCCGGCGAGCTCGGGTCCGCGCACGCGGCGTTCGGCGAGATCGCGGCCGAGCGCGGCGTGAGCCCGCAGCAGGTGGCGCTCGCGTGGGAGCTCGCGAAGTCGCCCGTCGTCATCCCGATCCCCGGTGCGAGCCGCCCCGAGAGCATCCTCGACTCGCTCGAGGCGGTCACGCTCGAGCTCACCGACGAGGAGCTCGCCCGCCTCGGCTGACCGCGGCAGGCGCCCGGACCGGGGCCGCGGACGACGCCGGTCCGGGCGTCGTCGCGACCCCGGCCCGGGCGTCGTCGCGGCCCCAGCCCCGGCGTCGTCGTGACCCCGGTCTGGGCGCCTCGCGATCATCCTCGGTCAGAAGGGCGGATCACCCGCGGAGGCGGGCTCGGACCCGTCACGTCGGTGCGGACGCACCACGAGGAAAGCGGAGTTCCGTCGACGCCCGTCGGCCGTCTGGAGCTCGACCGGCCTGCCCGGCACGGGAAGCACCGGCACGACGCCCTCGCCTGGCGAGCGCCCACGCTCCGAGCCGGCTCGGCGGTCACGATCGCCGCCGCCGCCGACACCACGTACCCCGCCGCCCGGGCCGTTCACCCGACGCCCCGCACTGACCGGCTCATCGGCCTGACCAGACACCGAGAGCTCCACCGGGACCCCGCCGTCGAGCGCGGTGCGGCGTTCGACGTAGCGGTGGCCGGTCGGCGTCGTCCACTCGAAGACCCCCGGCGCGACCTGGCGCAGCACGAAGCCAGCGTGGGTCTTGAGCAGGTGCTCGCGCTTGCACAGGCACCCGAGGTTGTCGTGCGCCGTCGGGCCGTCCTCGGCCGAACCGGGCGCCTGGACCGGGCCGAACGGCACGGTGTGGTCCACCTCGCAACGCACGGCCGGTGTCGAACAGCCTGGCCGCACGCAGGTGCCGTCCCGCGTGCGCACGTGCGCCTCGAGGCCTGCGGGCGGCCGGTAGCGCGTCCGGCCGACATCGAGAACCGTCCCGGAGAGCGGGTCCGTGACCAGCCGCCGCCAGGTGCCATCCCGCGCCAACGCCTCCGCGGTCGCGGGCGGCACCGGGCCGTAGCCCTCGAGCTCGGCCGCGCCGTCGGCGACGCCCAGCAACGCATCCAGCGGCACGACGACGCGGACCTCGGCACGAAGCGGCGGCGCCTGCAGGATGCGCAGGAGAGGGTCGTCGACGTTCCCGGGCGCGCCACCGGGACCGTCCGGCAGCGCGCCCTGGGCGCCCTGGGCAGCACCGCGCCCGAGCAGCGCGCCGCAGAGGGCATCTGCGCGCAGCTGGTCGATCGTGCGGGAGTCCCCGGCGCGGCGAGCCGCACGGGCGACGGCCCCGAGCTCCTCGTGGAGCGCCACCGCAGCAGGAGCGGGGAGCACCGCCCAGATGCCCGCCATGCCGTTCGGCAGCACGCGCGGCCGGCAGACCCGACGCTCCTCCACGGCGCGGGCCGCGCGCTCGGCGGCCTCGTCAGGGTCGACGCGGATCAGCGCCCGCTGTACGTCCCCGGCCAGCTGCGCCGGCGTCCGCCGGGGGGCCGTCGGTAGGACCTCCTCCTGGACGGCGATCGCGAGCTCGCCCGGCACGGGCACCAACGCCGTGAGCAGCACGCGGGCCTTCGACTCGTCGAGGTCGCCGCGCTCGAGCGCGTCACCGGTGGGCCACAGCGCACCCTCGTAGGCGGCACCGGCACGAACGAGGTCGCGCGCCGACCGGCGCGAGCAGGCCAGCCGCATCGCGAGCTCCTCCGCGGCGACGCACGGCTCCGAGACACTCCCCGCGACGTCCGGCCAGAGCGGGTTCATCGACGCGCGCCGGGAGAGCGCCTCCGCCGCGCGTGCCGCGCGCGCCGCCGCCCAGGACTGCAGGCGCCGCCACGCCGCCACGAGCTCGACGAGCGCGGCGTCGTCCAGCTCCTCGGCCACCGCCTGGTCGAGCATCGCCGCGAGCCCAGGCGAGGGCGGCGCAACGGCCAGCGCCTCCGCCTGCGGCGAACCCGACAATTGGAACATGTGTGTCAATCTACCTGCTGGGTCCGACACGCACGCGCACGGCCGCGCGCGGACGACACCGCACCGCCCCGGCCACGCAGCCATACCCCCGGGACGAACGTCGCCGCCGGGGCGCGCAGCGGGTGCGACGCTGCCACCATGATCGACTCGTCCGGCACCTCCCCCGCCACCCCGGCCCCCGCCGCCCCGGCAGCCACCACCCCCAGCCGCCCCGCCTTCCCGTTCGGGGCGCACCTCGCCGCCGTGCGCACCGCCGCGGACGCGCTGCTCGCCGACGCCGCCGCCGCAGGCCTGGACGCCTCCGTGCCCACCTGCCCGGGCTGGCGCGTGGCGAACGTCGTCGCCCACCAGGGGATGGTGCACCGCTGGACCACCGCCAACCTGCGCCTGGACCCCACGCCGGTGCCGACCGAGGCGGAGATCCTCGCGACCGTCCCGCACGCCGACCTCCTGGCGTGGTTCGCCGCGGGCATCACGGAGATGGCGGCCGCGTTCGCCGCCGCCGACCCCGACGTCGCCGCGCTCGTCTTCCTCGACGACGCCCCGCCGCCGCGTGACTTCTGGGCCCGCCGGCAGGCCCACGAGACCGGCATGCACGCGGTCGACGTCCTCGCCGCGCGCCTCGGCCGTCGCCCGACGGCCGTCGAGGCCGCCATCCCGCGCGACCTCGCGCTCGACGGTCTCGACGAGCTGCTCACGGGTTTCGTGACGCGCGGCCGCAACGGCCTCTGCGACGCGGAGGCGACGAGCATCGCCGTCGTGCCCGACGACGCCCTGCCCGCCGCCCCCCTGGCCTGGTTCCTGGAGGTCCTCCCGGAGGGTATCCGGACCATGCGCACGACGCCGGAGCGCACCCCCGCGGCCGACGCCGTCTTCCGTGGCACCGCGGCCCAGCTCCACCTGGGCCTGTGGAACCGCGGCGACGAGGTGCGCGTGGACGGCCGCGCAGACCTGCTGGCCCGCTGGGCCGAGCGCGTCCAGATCACCTGGGGCTGAGGGGCCCGACCCTTCCCGGCGTCAGGCCTCGAGCAGGATCGTGAACGGCCCGTCGTTGAGCAGCTCCACCTGCATGTACGCGCCGAACACGCCCGTCGCGACCTCGATCCCGCGCGCCCGGAGCGCCGCCACGACGGCGTCCACGAGCGGCTCGGCCACCGGCCCCGGCGCCGCGCCGTTCCACGACGGCCGACGCCCCTTGCGCGTGTCCGCGTAGAGCGTGAACTGGCTCACCACCAGCACGGGCGCGCCGACGTCGAGCACCGACTTCTCGTCGTGCAGGATCCGCAGGTCCGCGATCTTGCGCGCGATGAGCTCGACCTGCTCGGGACCGTCGTCGTGTGTCGCGCCGACCAGCGCGAGCAGGCCCGGACGGTCGATCGCGCCGACCACCTCGCCGTCCACCGTGACCGACGCGCGGCTCACCCGCTGCAGGACCGCCCTCACACCCGTCCCCTCACACCCGTCTCCCCGTACCCGTGCCGTTCACGCGCGCCCGGTCACGCCCAGCGCGCCCCCACGACGGCCCGCCCGACGTCGTCGCCCCCGACGCCCACGATCTCCCCCACGGGCTCGCCGTGCCCCAGCACCGGCACGTGCCCGATGGCGCGCACCTCCGCCACGGCCCACTGGTCGGGCGCGGCGGCCCAGTCCTGCTGCCAGCGGTGCTCGAGGACGTCGCGCAGCACCACGGGCCGCGCCCGGGCCGACCCGTCGGCGATCTTGAACGCCACCCCGGTCCCGTCGGCGAAGCCGGCCGCGTACACGCCCTCCGCGCCGTCCTTGGCCACGAGCCCCGGCACCGCGGCCATGAACCGCGACACGTCCCGCCCCGGCCCACCGACCAGGAACGGGTACGTGCGCATGACCCGCCCGACCCGCTGGAACGCCCCGTGCTGGGCCCAGAGCTCCTCGCCCCACCAGGGCACCCCGGGCCGCCCCTCGCCCGACGCCGCCGCCGCGATCCGCCCGAAAGCCCGCGCCAGCCCGTGCACCGTCGTCGAGAACAGCGGGGCGCCGCAGCCGTCGACGGTGACGTCGCGCACTGGCACGCCGGTGAGCAGCTCGATCGTCTCCCGCACGCGCACCTGCAGCGGGTGCTCGGGCGAGCGGTACGACGCCGGGTCCCAGTCGGACGAGCCCGCCCCCGCGCACGTCGCGAGCATCGCCGCGTGCTTGCCGGAGCAGTTCTGCGTGACCGACGCCGGCCCTCGCCCGCCCTGCCGCCACGCGTGCGCCGCCGCGGCGTCGAGCGGCAGGTCCGGCGTGTTCTGCAGGTCGTCCTCGGTCAGCCCCGCCCCGGCGAGCACGCGGCGCACGACGGCGAGGTGCTCCGGCGTCCCCGAGTGGCTGGCGCACGCGAGCGCGAGCCCCTCGTCGTCGATCTCCAGGCCCGCGCCGAGCATCGCCGCCGCCTGCAGCGGCTTGAGCGAGGACCGCGCGAAGATCGTCGCGTCCGGGTCGCCGACGGCGCGGGACACCGTCCCGTCCGGGCGCACCACCACGAGGTGCCCCACGTGCACGGACTCCACCACCCCGCCGCGTACGACGACGGCGAGCGGCCCCGCCTGCGGGCTCACCTCACCAGCCTCCGCGCGTGCCGCGGGACCGCCCGGAGCCCCCGGAGTACGGCTTGATCGCCGGCCGGACGTCGGCGAGGTACACGCCCGCCGCGACTGCGCTGCCCAGCGCGAGGAACGACAGCATGCCGAAGCCCACCGGCCACGGGATCGCGACGAACGCGACCGCCGTCGCGGCGCCCAGCAGGATCGTCCAGAACTGCTTGGTGCGCTTGCCGCCGCTGACGAACGCGGCCGCCGGCCGGCGCAGCGCGTCGACGAGCGCGTACACCGTCACCGCGAACACGACGGCGTACAGCGCGAAGTACACGAGGAGCTGGAGGTCGCGGATCACGGGGTGAGCCTACGAGCCCGGGTGCGTGGTGGGCGCACCGACCGCGGGGCGCCCGCCGAGCCCGCGCGCCACCGGCCCGCGCGCCTGCGGCCGGTCGACCGACATGCCCTCGGCGGGCACGATCACCTCCTGCGCGGCCGCGACGTCGCCGCCGTCGCACACCACGGCCAGCCGGGCGTCCTCCGGCAGGCTCCGCTTGAGCAGCGCCAGGGCGATCGGGCCCTGCTCGTGGTGCCGCGCGACCGAGGTGACGTGCCCGACCGGCCGGCCGGCGTCGTCGTGCACCGCGGCCCCCGGCACCGGGATCAGGTGACCGGAGCCGTCCAGGTGCAGCATCGTCAGGCGGCGCGGCGGGCGGCCCAGGTTGTGCACCCGGGCGATCGTCTCCTGGCCGCGGTAGCAGCCCTTGTGCAGGTGCACGGCGGTGCGCAGCCAGTCGAGCTCGTGCGGGATGGCCCGGTGGTCCACCTCGGCGGCCGCCCGGGGCCGCCACGCCGCGACGCGCAGCGCCTCGCTCGCCCACGTCCCGGCCAGCCGCCACCCCGCCGACTCGCGGGAGGCCACCGCGGCCGCGAGCTCGCCGCGCGGCACGAGCACCAGGCGCCAGGCGCGGTCCGCGCCGGGATGGGCGTCGCCGGCCGGCCCGTAGCGGGTGCCGCCGTCGGTCAGCCGCGGCCACGGGTCGCGCCAGGTCACCGGCTCGCCGTCGGCACCCTCCGCGTCGACGGGCTCGCCGAGGACCGCCCACGCGGGCGTCGCGTCGGCGACCTCCACCCGGAGCATGAAGCGCATCGAGTCCAGCCACGCCGCCAGGGGCGCGGCCGCCGCGGCCTCGGTGATCAGCCAGGTGCGCTCGCCGTCGTCGACCACCGCGAGGGCGTGCTCCACGTGCCCGTGCGGGCTGAGCACGAGCGTCTCGGTGGAGACCCGCGGCGGGAGCAGCGCGAGGTGCTGGGAGGTGATGTTGTGCAGCCAGCCGAGCCGGTCCGGGCCGGTCACGGTGACCACGCCGAGGTGCGAGAGGTCCACCACGGCCGCGCCGCGCTCGAGCGCGCGCTGCTCGCCCGTCGGGTCCCCGTAGTGCCACGCGACGCCGGCGTCGGGCCCCGTGGTGGCCGCGACCGCTCCCTGACGCCCGAGCAACGGGCTCCGGTACGCGGGACCGGTCACCGCGGGCCCGGTCACCGTGGGCTCCGGACCAGCCGGGCCGACGCGTAGGACTGCAGCGGCTCGCCGAACGCAGCGATGTCCCAGGCCCACAGCAGGGCGCCGTCCACGAGCCCGTACAGGCGGGTCGCGGCGTTCACCTCGGCCGCGTCCGGGGTGCGGGCGATCAGGTCGCTCGCCAGGTCGATCCGGCCGTTGCCCACGATGCCCGCGTAGAGCGTGAGGTGGCCGGCGGGGTCGATCAGCAGCAGCTCGACGGGCTCCTTGCCGTCGGGGGTGTCCGCGGGACGCAGGGGCGGGATCCGCCAGTAGCCGGACTCCGTGGACCACACCTGGCCGCGCGGCTCGTCGTCCTGCGCGCCCTCGGCACCCTCGGCGCCCTCGGCGCCCTCGGCGGCGAGCCAGAGGGTCGCGGACCAGCGCAGGTAGGGGCCGCCGTCGTGGTCGACGACGACCTCCTGGTGCACCCGGGCCTCGGGGATCGTCGGGTAGCTGACGACGCCGTCGCCCTCCCAGCGTCCGACGAGCCAGGCGAGCGGGTAGACCTCAGGGGCCAGACCTGCCGGGATCGCGAACGCCACGGTCAGCGCTGGCCCTTGTAGAGCTTGTAGAAGCTGTACGCGGCGAACCAGCCGATGGTGAGCGTGGCCAGCACGAGCAGGCCGATGAAGAACACCTCGAGCGCGAGCATGCGCCGATCCTACGGTGCGGGCCGGGAGAGACCACCCCGCCACCCGCATCGGCGCCGGCCGCAGGCGACCAGCCGGCCTCACGTGACCAGCGGGCCTCACGCGACCAGCACGCCTCAGGTGACCAGCACGCGCCCGACGACGTAGACCAGGATCCCGCTCAGCGCGACGGGCAGCACCACCACGGTGAACGCGGCGAGCCGCCGCCGCAGGGCCGGCAGCCGGTCGAAGAGCGCGTGCAGCGCCGCGACCAGGACGCCCATCGCCAGGCCCAGCACCGGACCGACCGCGCGCGGGAAGTCCGCCATGAGGATCCCGACGGCCGCACCGGTCGCCACGCCCGCGCCCGTCGTGACGACGCCCCCGAGCCACGCACCGAGCGGGGCCGCCGACGTCGCCGCCGCGACCGCGAGCGCCGCCGCACCGCTGACCACGAGGGCCGTGCCGCCGACCGAGCGCTCCGCGGCCAGCCAGCCCGCCGCCGACGCGGCGACGAGCACGCCCGTCACGGTGCCGGAGACCGAGTCGACGAGGCGCGCGCGGCCGTCCTGCCGGGCCAGCTCGTTGACGAAGGCGAGGAGCACCGCGAGCGCGACGACGATGGGCAGCTCGCGCAGCCAGGGCGCCCCACGCGTCCCTGCGACGGCGAACACGGCGCCCACGCCCCCGATGGCGATGACGACGCCCGAGCCGAGCACGTTCGGCAGCCCGAGCAGCAGCGGCCAGCCGACGGCGATCGCGAGCGCGAGCAGCGACGCGGCGACGACGATCGGCAGCTCGCCGGTGCCGTCGAGCTCGGGGAGCCCGACGACGTAGGAGGTCACGGCCATGACGGCCGCCAGCACCGCGGTGAGGACCGCGCGGGTCGAGACCTCCATCAGGCGGCCGGGCGCTCGAGGGTGCGGATCACGCACGCAGTGTCCCAGATCCCCCGCGTCCGCGGTGTCCACGACGGGAGCCACGGGCCTTCCGGGGCGACGTCGGGGGGTACGGTTGGGCCACAGCCGACCCGCAGGAGGCCCGACCGGTGGCAGACCTGTTGCTGCTGACACCCAGCGCCGGGGGCTCCGCTCAGGTGCTCCCCGCCCTCGGCCTGCTCAGCCACCGGGTCCGCGTCCTCCCCGTCGAACCGTCCGCGCTGCTCGACGCGCCCGACGCCGACGTCCTGCTGCTCGACGCGCGGCGCGACCTCGCGACGGCCCGCTCCACCTGCCGGCTGCTCCGGGCCACGGGCCTGAGCGTGCCGCTCGTCCTCATCCTCACCGAGGGCGGGCTCACCGTGGTCACGGCCGAGTGGGGCGCGTCCGACATCCTGCTCGAGGACGCGTCGCCCGCCGAGGTCGAGGCGCGGCTGCGGCTCGTGATCGAGCGCGGGGGCGCCGCGGAGCCGGACGACGAGCTCGCGGAGATCTCGTCCGGGGACCTGACGGTCGACGCCGGCGGGTACGTGGCCCGCGTGCGCGGCCGCCCGCTCGACCTCACCTACAAGGAGTTCGAGCTGCTGAAGTACCTGGCCCAGCACCCGGGCCGGGTCTTCACGCGCGCCCAGCTGCTCCAGGAGGTCTGGGGCTACGACTACTACGGCGGCACGCGCACCGTGGACGTCCACGTGCGCCGCCTGCGCGCGAAGCTCGGCCCCGAGCACGAGCAGCTCATCGGCACGGTCCGCAACGTCGGGTACCGGTTCGAGCCGCCGCGCGAGCGGCGCGCCACCGCCGACGACGAGGCACCGGCCACGTCCGCCACGGCCGAGTGATGGCGGCGCGGCGTCGCGCCACCGGCCGGGCGACCGCCACGAGCGCCCTCTTCGGCCGCCTCACCGCCGGTGGCGAGCGCAACCTGCTGGACACCCTGCGCGCCGAGAAGGCGGGCGGGACGCTGCTGCTCCTGGGCGCCGTCGTCGCGCTCGTGTGGGCCAGCTCGCCCTGGCGGGACGGGTACGAGGCGATGCGCGGCACGGTCGTCGGGCCGGCCGCGCTGCACCTGGACCTCACGCTCGAGCACTGGGCCACGGACGGCCTGCTGACGATCTTCTTCTTCGTCGTCGGGCTGGAGCTCAAGCGCGAGGTGGTGGCGGGCGAGCTGCGCCGGCCGGCCACCGCGCTCGTGCCGATCGTCGCGGCCGTCGGCGGCATGGCCGCCCCCGCGCTCATCTACGTCGCCGTCAACGCGACGGCGGCCGACGGCGACCTGGCCGGCTGGGCCATCCCGACGGCCACCGACATCGCCTTCGCGGTCGCCGTGCTCGCCGTCGTCGGCCGGAACCTGCCGAACTCCCTGCGGGCCTTCCTCCTCACGCTGGCCGTGGTGGACGACCTCCTGGCGATCGTCGTCATCGCCGTCGTGTACTCCGACGACATCGCGCTCGGCTGGCTCGCGGCGTCGCTGGCCGCCTGCGCGGTGTTCGGGCTGCTGGTCCGCCGCCGGGTGACGACGGCGTGGGTGCTCCTGCCCGTCGGGCTCGCCGCGTGGGGCTTCATGCACGCGTCGGGCGTGCACGCGACGATCGCGGGCGTCGTCCTGGGCTTCACCGTCCCCGCGCTCGCGCCCGACGACGAGCCGTCGCTCGCCGAGCGCTTCGAGCACCGCTGGCGGCCGCTGTCGGCCGGGGTCGCCGTGCCCGTGTTCGCGCTCTTCGCCGCCGGGGTGGCGCTCGACCCGGCGACGCTCCGCGAGGCCCTCGGCGACCCCGTGGCGCAGGGCGTGGCCCTGGGCCTGGTCCTCGGCAAGCCGATCGGCATCGTGACGGCCACCTGGCTGACCGCCAAGGCCACCCGGCTGCGGTTCTCCCCGGGCGTGACCTGGGCCGACATCGCGGGCCTCGGCCTGGTCGGCGGCATCGGGTTCACCGTGTCCCTGCTCATCGGCGCGCTCGCGTTCGGCGAGGGCAGCGAGCGCGACGACCACATCCGCGCCGCCATCCTCGTCGCGTCGCTGACGGCGGCCGTGCTCGGCGCCACCGTGCTCGCCTGGCGCGACCGGCACCACGCCTCGCTGGCCGACGGGCTTCGGGACGGCCCCGCCGACCGGTAGGTTCGGCGTCTGTGACCGATCCGTCCGCCGTCCTGGTACCCGGGCCCTGGCGTCACCGGTTCGTCCCCGCCAACGCGGCGCGCTTCCACGTCGCCGAGATGGAGCCCGTCGGCGGCGACGGGACGCCGGGCGCCGACGCCGGGACGCCGGCCCCCCTGGTCGTCCTCCTGCACGGCTTCCCCCAGATGTGGTGGGCGTGGCGCGCGCAGCTGCCCGCCCTCGCCGAGGCCGGCTACCGCGCCGTGGCCATGGACCTGCGCGGCACGGGCGCCTCGGACAAGCCGCCGCGCGGCTACGACATGTCGACCCTCACCCAGGACGTCGCGGGCGTGATCCGCTCCCTGGGCGCGCAGGAGGCGGTCGTCGTCGGGCACGGCATCGGGGGGACCGTCGCCTGGTCGATGGCGGCCCTGCAGCCGGAGGTGACGCGCGCGGTCGGCGCGTTCTCGGCGCTGCACCCGCTGCGGATGCACTCGTCGTCGGTCGTCCGGGCCATGGGGACGCGCACGACGGCGCGCCGGCTCGCGTTCGTCCAGCTCCCGTACTTCCCCGAGCGCAGCATGGTGCGTGGCGACCTCGTGGCGCGCGTGCTCGCCGACTGGGGCGCGCCGGGCTGGCCGCCGCAGGACCTGGTCGACGTGTACCGGTCGGCGGCGGGCATCCCGTTCGCGGCGCACTCCGTGATGGAGATCCTGCGTTGGCTCGTCCGGTCCACCCCGCGCGTCGACGGGCAGCGCTACCTGGCGGCGCTGCGGCAGCCGGTCGCCGTCCCGGTGCTGCAGGTGCACGGCTCGGCCGACCGCGCCATCCCCGCCGGCGTGGCCAGCTGGGGCAACGGCGCGCCCTACCGGTTCGAGTCCGTGCCCGGCGCCGGGCACTTCCTGCCCGAGGAGGCGCCGGAGGCCACCACCCGCATCCTGCTGACCTGGCTCGCGTCGCTCGCCTGAGCGGCCCGGGTCGAGGCGCGGCCTCAGTCGACCGGCGCGGCGAGGCCCGTCGGAGCCGGTCCGGCCCAGCCGACGCCGGCGACCCGGGCGGCACCGGTCTTGACGAGCTTCGCGGCCGCCGCCGGCTCGGTCTCGCCGATGCCGTAGGAGGGGCACAGCGTCGCGACCGGGCAGGCGCCGCAGGCGGGGCGCCGCGCGTGGCAGGTGCGGCGGCCGTGGATGATCACGCGGTGGCTGAACATGGTCCACTCGCGCTTCTCGACCAGCGCGCCCAGCGCAGCCTCGACCGCGACCGGGTCGCCGCCCGGCTCGACGAGCCCGAGCCGCGCCGTCACCCGCAGCACGTGCGTGTCCACCGGCAGCCCCGGCACGCCGAACGCGTTCCCCAGCACGACGTTCGCGGTCTTGCGCCCGACGCCGGGCAGCGTCACCAGGTCCTTCATCCGCCGCGGCACCTGACCGCCGTACCGCTCCACCAGCGCCTGGCCGAGGCCGATGAGCGAGCTCGTCTTGGCCCGGAAGAACCCCGTCGGCTTGATGAGCTCCTCGAGCTCAGCCCGGTCGGCGGCCGCGTAGGCGGCGGCGTCGGGGTAGCGCGCGAAGAGCGCCGGCGTCACCTGGTTGACCCGCACGTCGGTCGACTGCGCGGACAGGATCGTGGCGACCAGGAGCTCCAGCGGCGTCGTGAAGTCGAGCTCGATGACGGCGTCGGGGTAGCGCTCGGCGAGGACGCGGTTGATGCGGCGGGCGCGGCGGGTCCGGGCGAGGGGGCTCTCCACGGCCGTCACTCTAGGTGCGCCCTGCGACACCGCGGAGTGGCCGCGCTCCCACAAACGTTTCGAGCACGTTAGGCCGAGGGGGTGAAACGCCCTGGGCCGATGGGGTGAAGCTTGGTCGCCACGCTCAAGTGCGCGAACGCCGCCGCCGAAGGTGCAGGTGAGCGCGGTCCAGGCTGCCGCGCCCACGACGGACGGGGGAGTTCGGGGACGATGGCAGTGGCACAGGTCAGGGAGCGGCGCACGGCGCGCGGTCACGACGCCCGTGCCGCTCGACGTGCCCTGCGCGCCGAGAAGGCGCAGCTCCTGCGCTGGCGCCGCCTCCTGCGCGCGCGCCTCGACCTCGCCGTGGCGGCGTACGCGCCGCCGGACACGCTCGGTGCGATGAGCTGGGACATCCTGCCCGAGGCGCAGATGGCGCTGCCGCACCCCCAGGAGCTCCTCGACGCCGTCCGCGCCGCCGGCGAGAGCGACCAGGTCGCCCTCATGCAGCGCCTGCGCCTGCTCGACAAGCAGCTCGCCGAGTACGAGGCGCACGTGGACGCCGCCCTCGAGGCCTCCACGCAGCGGATCCTGGGTGCCTTCGCGGCGGGGCAGGGCGAGGACGACGACGCTCGCTGAGCCCTCCCGCATGAGGCAGGATGGGAAGGGGCGCACCCTCCGCGCCCCTTCGCCGATCAGGGACGAGGACGTGGACGACGTCGTGCTGTCAGCCCCGCTCTTCGCGGGGATCGACCCGGAAGCCGCGCGGGCGCTGCTCGCGTCGATGTCGCGGGTGGACCTGCCCCGGGGACAGGTGCTCTTCCACGAGGGCGAGCCGGGTGACCGGCTCTACGTGATCGCCGACGGCAAGCTGAAGCTCGGCCGGCGCTCGGCCGACGGCCGCGAGAACCTGCTGTCGATCCTCGGCCCCGGCGAGATGTTCGGCGAGCTCTCGCTCTTCGACCCGGGTCCGCGCACGGCGAGCGCGACGGCCGTCGCCGACGCGCGGCTGCTCGAGCTCGCGCACGAGGAGCTGATCGCCTGGCTCGAGCGCTACCCCGCCGTGGCCAAGCACCTGCTCGAGGCGCTCGCGCGCCGGCTCCGCCGGACGAACGAGGCGCTCGCGGACCTGGTGTTCTCCGACGTCCCCGGTCGCGTCGCGAAGGCGCTGCTGGACCTGTCGACCCGCTTCGGCCAGCCCGTCGAGGACGGCCTGCGCGTCGCCCACGACCTCACGCAGGAGGAGCTCGCCCAGCTCGTCGGAGCGTCCCGGGAGACCGTGAACAAGGCCCTCGCCGACTTCACCGCGCGCGGCTGGGTGCGGCGCGAGGGACGCGCCGTCGTCCTCCTGGACATGCAGCGGCTGGAGCGCCGCGCCCGCTGAGCAGCCCTGCGGGCCCGAGCGGGCCGGGCGGTCAGCCGAGCTCGACGACGAGCTCGACCTCCACCGGGGAGTCGAGCGGCAGCACGGCCACGCCGACGGCGCTGCGCGCGTGGACGCCCGCCTCGCCGAACACCTGGCCGAGCAGCTCGCTCGCGCCGTTGATGACCTGCGGCTGGCCCGTGAACGACGGGTCGGAGGCGACGAAGCCGACGACCTTGACGACCCGCTTCACGCGCTCGAGGCTGCCGGCCTGCTCGGCGACGGCGGCGAGCGCGTTGAGCGCAGCCGTGCGCGCGAGGCCCGCGGCGACGTCGGGCGGCACGAGACCCGGGCCCTCGCCGACCTTGCCGCGGACCGGGAGCGCGCCGTCGACCATCGGCAGCTGACCGGCGGTCCAGATGTGGTTGCCGCTGCGCACGGCCGGCACGTACGCCCCGGCCGGGGCGACGACGGCGGGCAGGGTGATGCCCAGCTCCGCGAGGCGCTGTCCGATGCTCATCGGGGCCTCAGCCGGCGAGGGGGCGCTTGAGATAGGCCACGAGCCCGTTGCCGTCGGGCCCGGTGACCACCTGGACGAGCTCCCAGCCGTCGGCACCCCACTGGTCGAGGATCGCCTTGGTGGCGTGGACGATGAGCGGGACGGTGGCGTACTCCCAGCGAGTCATGCCCGCCAGGCTAGCGGCCGGCCGCCTGCTGGTGCGCGAGCGTGCGCCGGTTGCGCCCCATGCGGTAGCCGCCCGGCCAGGAGACCAGCTCAGGCTCCGCCTCGATGACGTCACGCCACGAGGAGACGTCCGGGTAGCGGCGCAGGAGCGCGCGACGCTCCCGCTCCGTCATGCCACCCCAGACGCCGAACAGGATGTGGTGGTCGAGTGCGTCGATGAGGCACTCGATCCGCACGGGGCAGGTCGCGCACACCTCGCGCGCGGAACGCTGCGCCGCACCCTCCACGAACAGGTCGTCCGGGGGCGCGCCCGAGCACGCGCCGTACGCGGTCCAGTGCTGATCAGCCACCAGACCCCTCCTCTCCACCGACGACCAACCACTGTAGACAACGGATGGTCGCGCTCCCATGGGCCGTTCGGGTCGACTTTCCGTCGAGACGGAGGGTGGATCTCGACGGATTCGGCCGCTACGGCCGCAATCTTTCCCGATCCGGACGATCCGGTCCAGGGACCTTTCGGCCCTCCTGTCCCGGAACCGCGCGCGCTCGTGCACAGGATCTCCACCAGATCCGTGGCCACGGCCCGGGCCCGCCCCCACGTGCTCCCGTACCCTGAGGACCATGGTGTCGTCTGTCCGCTCGGCCCCTGGACGCCGGATCACGGCCCCCCAGGTGCTCGGGCTCCTCCTGGCGTTCGTGCTCATGTCCGGCCTCGGCGGGGTGCTCTCCGCGGGCCTCGTCATGCCGGCGGTCGGCGCGACGAGCACGGTGACCAACCAGTCGGTGCGTCTCTTCGACGACCTCCCCGAGGAGCTCGAGACGCCGGCGCTCTCGGAGAAGTCCGTCGTGCTCGCGTCCGACGGGACGCTGCTGGCGGAGTTCTACCTGCAGAACCGCATCGTGGTCCCGCTGGACCAGGTGTCCCAGCCGATGCGCGACGCCGTCGTCGCCATCGAGGACCACCGGTTCTACGAGCACGGCGCGATCGACCCGCAGGGCATGCTGCGCGCGCTGGTGCAGAACGTGACGACGGACGACACGCAGGGCGCGTCGACGCTGACGCAGCAGTACGTGAAGAACGCGCTCGTGCAGGCGGCGCTCGAGGCCAGCTCGACGGACGCGGAGCGGGCCGCGGCCATCGAGGCGGCGACGACGTCGGACGGCACCGAGGGCATCGCCCGCAAGCTCGCCGAGGCCAAGATGGCCATCGCGCTCGAGCAGCGGTGGACCAAGGACCAGATCCTCGAGGCCTACCTCAACATCGCCCAGTTCGGGCTCTCGGTGTACGGCGTCGAGGCGGCCGCGCAGTTCTACTTCTCGACGTCCGCCGCGAACCTCAACTACCTCCAGGCCGCGACCATCGCCGGCATCACGCGGGGCCCGAGCCTGTACGACCCCACCCGGAACCCGGAGGAGTCCCAAGGCCGCCGCGACCGCGTGCTCAAGCGCATGCTGGAGACCGGCAAGATCACCCAGGAGGAGTACGACGCCGGCGTCGCGATGCCGATCGCGGACACCCTCTTCATCGGCGTGCCGAAGGCGACGTGCATGGCCGCGAACGCCGTCGGCGGGGCGGGCTTCTTCTGCGACTACGTCACGAAGATCATCGCGACCGACCCCATCTTCGGCGAGGACAAGGCGAGCCGCAGCCAGCTGCTCCTCGAGGGCGGCCTGACGATCACGACGACGCTCAACGTCGGCATGCAGGTCGCCGCGAACGAGGAGGTCCAGGCGGGCGTGCCCGTGCTCGACGCGTCGGGAGTCGGCTCCGCCATCTCCGTGGTGCAACCGGGTACGGGCCAGGTGCTGGCCATGGCGCAGAACCGCGTCTACAACAACACGAGCACCGTCGGACCGGGCGAGACCTCGGTGAACTTCAACACCGACAACAAGTACGGCAGCGCCAGCGGCTTCCCGCCCGGCTCCACCTTCAAGCCCTTCACGCTGCTGCAGTGGTTCAAGGACGGCCACGGCCTGTCCGAGATGGTCAACGGCACCGCCCGCATGCGCAACGAGAACGAGTTCACCACGTGCGGCGCCCCCGGGCCCAACAAGCCGTGGAAGCTGGGCAACTCCGAGGGCGGCAGCGGCGTGATGACCGTCCAGGACGCGACCCGGCGGTCCGTCAACAACGCCTACGCCGACATGGCGGCCCAGCTCGACCTCTGCGCGATCATGGACGGCGCCGCCGAGATCGGCGTGCACCGGGCCGGCGGCCTTGCGGGCGACGGCAGGTTCGACCCCTTCCCGGCGAACGTCATCGGCAGCCAGTCGATCGCCCCGCTCACGATGGCGAACGCGTTCGCCACGTTCGCCTCGGGCGGCGTCTACTGCGACCCGGTCGCGATCACGAGCATCGTCAACCGGGCCGGCGACCAGCTGCCCGTCCCCTCCGCGAACTGCCGCCAGGCGATCGACCCCGGCATCGCCGCCGCGATGAACTACGCGCTGAGCCAGGTCTGGACCGGCACCGGGCGCCCGATCGGCGCGCTGCCCGGCCGCGTCGCCGCCGGCAAGACGGGCACGACGTCGGAGAACGAGCACACGTGGTTCGTCGGCTACACGCCGCAGCTGGCGACCGCGGTGTGGGTCGGCTTCCCCGACGGCATGCGGCCGATGCAGAACGTCCCGATCAACGGCGTCACGCGCCGCAACGTCTACGGCTCCACGATCGCCGGCCCGACGTGGAAGCGGTTCATGATCCGCGCCCTCGACGGACAGCCCGCCCTGGGCTTCGCCGCGCCGCCGCAGCAGTACCTCACCGGCATGAAGTTCACCGTGCCGTCGATCGGCGGCATGTCGGTCGACCAGGCCGCGCGGACGCTGAAGGAGGCCGGGTTCAACCCGACGGTCGGGAACCCGATCTACTCCTCGTACGCGCCGGGCTCGGCGGCGGCGTCCGACCCGCCGGCCGGGGCCTCGATCGTCCGCGGCAGCGGCGTCACGATCCACCCCTCGGCCGGACCGGAGCCCGTCGTCGTGCAGCCGCCGCCGGACCAGAACCCGCCGCCCACTCCCGGAGGCGGCAACCCGCCCGGGAACAAGCCCTAGTGGCGTTCCGCTCCGTCGTCGGCGGCGCGGCGCTGGCCGGCGCGGCGGCGCTCGCCTACGCGGCCGCCGTCGAGGTCCGCTGGTACACGCTGCGGCGGTTCGTGGTCCCGGTGCTGCCCGACGGCGCCGGCGAGGTCCGCGTGCTGCACCTGTCGGACCTGCACCTGCTCCCGACGCAGGACCACAAGGTCGAGTGGGTGCGCTCGCTCGCGGCGCTCGACCCGCACCTGGTCGTGACGACGGGCGACAACATCGCGCACCTGCAGGCCCTGCCCGCGCTGCTGCACGCGTACGAGCAGCTGCTCGAGCGCCCGGGCGCGTTCGTCCTCGGCTCGAACGACTACTTCGCACCCCGCCCCAAGAACCCCGCGCGCTACCTGCTGGCCGACGCGCGGGAGGCCAACCCCGCCCCGCGGCTCCTCCCCTTCCCGGAGATGACGGCGGCGTTCCGGGCGGCGGGCTGGAAAGACCTGACCAACCGGCGCGACGCCGTCGTGCTCGGGGAGGGCGACGACGCGCTGAACGTGGCGCTGGTGGGCGTCGACGACCCGCACCTGGACCGCGACCGCTTCCCGGCCACCACGCGCGGCCACGCGCAGCCGACGGCCGTCGGGGGCACGGTCGGGCGCGGGACGCTGCGGCTCGGCGTCGCGCACGCCCCCTACCGCCGCGTCCTGGACGCGATGCACGACGACGGCGCGGACCTGATCCTCGCCGGCCACACGCACGGCGGCCAGCTCTGCGTGCCGGGCTGGGGCGCGCTGGTGACGAACTGCGACCTGGACACCCGGCGCGCGAAGGGCCTGCACGGCTGGCCGGGCGCCCGTCCGGACGCCCCGGGCGGAGCGGGGTCGTCGTGGCTGCACGTGTCGGCAGGGCTGGGCACGTCGCCGTACGCGCCCGTACGGTTCGCGTGCCGGCCGGAGGCGACCCTGCTCACGCTGGTGCCGCGCGAGTCCTGAGGGCTGCTCCCCGGCTCTCGGTGACCGCGGGACGAACGGGTTTCATGGCGGGGTCACGGCTGGGCTATCCTTGCCGGGCACCTTCGGGGTGTGGCGCAGCTTGGTAGCGCGCTTCGTTCGGGACGAAGAGGTCGTGGGTTCGAATCCCGCCACCCCGACGCATGGAAGGCCCTGACCGGCGGACGTCGGTCAGGGCCTTCGTCGTTCTCGGGTCCGGGCGGGGTCCGGCGCCGTAGGCTCGCGGGCGTGCTCGAGTTCCACGTCCCCGCACGGGCGGAGTTCGGCGTGCGGCAGGCGTGGCTGTCCGATCCCGAGCTCATGGCGTACAACGCGGACTGGGACGTGAGCCACCCCGGCTACGACCGCGCCACGGGCTGCGTCGCGTGGCCGGAGAGCGAGTGGGACGCGTTCGCCGCGCGTCTCGCGCTGCCGCCGGACCGCCAGGGCTACTTCTACGTCCGGGACACCGACACCGGCGAGCTCATCGGCCACGCCCACTACACGGTCGAGCCCGACGGCGCCGCGCACATCGGGATCAACGTCGTCCCCCGGCACCGGGGGCGTGGCCGCGGCGAGCAGGTCCTGCGCCTGCTCGTCGAGCGGATCTGGCAGGACACCGCGGCCGTGGAGATCGTCAACGACTTCGAGGACGAGCGCGAGCCCGCGGTCCGCGTCCACCGCCGCTGCGGCTTCGTGCCCGACGACGACACGCACTCCCCCTGGGGACGCCCGACTCGCGTGTGGCGGCTCAGGCGGGGCGCCCGGCTCGCTACTCTCCCCGCATGACTCCCGTCGTCGTCGGCGACCCCGGCACGCGGCCCACGTGGGACGAGTGGGCCCTCGGCATCGCCACCGCCGTCGCCTCGCGCGCGGACTGCACGCGCCGCAAGGTGGGCGCCGTCATCCTCGGGCCCGACCACCGCGTGCTCTCGACGGGCTACAACGGGTACCCGCCCGGCCAGCCCGGCTGCCTGACGGACGGCGCGTGCCCGCGCGGGCGGCGCACGTACGAGGAGGTGCCGGCGAGCTCGCCGTACGTCGAGGTCGGCGAGCCGTGCCAGGCGCTGCACGCGGAGGAGAACGCCGTCCTGCACCTGCCGAGCGGTGCGCGGATGGGCGCCACGGTGTACGTCACCGACGAGCCGTGCCCCAACTGCCAGCGGTTCCTCGCGGGCGCCGGCATCGCGCGCGTCGTGTGGCCCGGCGGCGAGCTGACCTACCGCGCAGGCGTCTGACCAGCGCATCGGCGCCCGAAACGTCCCCTTTCCCGGTATTGCCCCGGCTCTCGACGTGCGGCACCCTGATCTTGGCGTCACGATTCTCCAGCAGGGGTGAGAACGAGGAGGTCCACGTGGCACGGACCAGCAAGGACAAGGCAGCCAGGGCCGCCGCGACGGAAGCACCGGTCGGAACGACCACATCGGCGTCGACGTGGTCACCGGTCCCGGACGCGGCGACGGTGCCGCGGACCACCGTGGGCGCCCGCAGCGGAGGGCTCGGCATCGGTTCGCCGATCTACGAGGAGCTCGTGGCCGAGCTCGGCGACCCCGCCGCCTGACCGGCCCGGCCCCGCCGGCCGGGCGTCCCGGCGGTTACGCTCGCCCGATGGCGATCCCCGACTTCGTGCTCCGGCTGCGCCGTCGGGTCGGCTCCGAGCTGCTCTGGATCCCCGCCGTGTCCGGCGTCGTCCTGGACGACGCCGGGCGGCTCCTGCTCACCCACCGCGTCGACAACGGCCTGTGGGGCCTGCCCGGCGGGATCCTCGACCCCGGGGAGCAGCCCGCTGCCGGCGTGGCGCGCGAGATCCGCGAGGAGACCGGCGTCGACGTCGAGGTGCTCGCCCTGACCTCGGCGATCAGCGGCGACGTCATCGAGCACGCGAACGGCGACCTGGCGCAGTACCTCGTGCTCGCCTTCCACTGCCGCCCGGTCGGGGGCAGCGGCCACGGCGCGCACGCCGCCGACGACGAGAACCACGACGTCCGCTGGTTCGCCCTCGACGACCTGCCCCACCCGCTGTCCGACGGCGGCGACGAGCGCCTCGCGCACGCCCTCGCCCACCGCGACGCGCGGGCCGCGGGACGCGAGTGGGCCGGGCCCTACGTGCGCTGAGGCCGCGCGTCGGGCCGGGCCCGCGCGTCGGGCGGCGTCAGGTCCAGCGGAACAGCTTGGCCGCGAGCGGCACCAGGACCGCGGTCCACACCGCCATGACCACCAGCTCGACCCCGGGGAACGTCCCCTCGTACCAGCCGGCCGCGAGCGCCTGCGACGCCGCGCCCAGCGGGGTGAACCGGCTGATCGTCTGGACGACGTCCGGCATCAGGGGCAGCGGGAACCACACGCCCGCGAAGAACAGCGAGGTCATGTAGACGAGCATCCCCGTGCCGGTGGACGCGCCCGCCGTCGGCGCGACCGCCGCGATGAGGAGCCCGACCGACATCGACGCCGCCGCGCCGACCACGAACGCCAGCAGCGTCACCCCGACGTCCCGCGGCATGCCGACGCCGAGCACCAGCGCACCGCCGAGCACGGCGAGCGTCGAGGCGATCACGAGCATCGCGAGGTTGATCAGCAGCTGGGCGACGAGCAGGCGCGACGGCGGCAGCGGCGTCGTCGAGAGGCGGCGCAGCACCCCCTTCTCGCGGTAGGTGCCCATGACCGGCGGCAGGGTCGTGTAGCCGACCGTGCCGATGGCGAGGGCGAGCACGATGGGCGTGTAGCCGGTGATCGCGGTGATCTCCGACAGCACCGGGCCCTCGCCGAACGGCTGGTCGGCCCACGGCATGAGCAGGCCGAGGGCCAGCAGCAGCACGGCCGGGAAGAAGAGCCCGAAGAACACCGCTGACGGCTCGCGCAGGTACAACCGCGCCTCGGACACGGTGAGGGCGGCCAGGACGCGCGGGCTGCGGGCGGTGCCGACGGCGCCCGACGCGCGGGTGGGCGTGGGGATCGTGGTCATCTCAGGACTCCTTGCCGTTGGCGCCGACGATGGACACGAAGGCCTCCTCGAGGGAGCCCTGCTCCACCCGCAGGTGCAGGGGCCGCAGACCGGCCCCGGTGACGGCGAGCACGACGTCGACCGCGACCTCGGCGCCGCGGACCTCGTAGTCGGCGCCGTCGACGACGACCGACTGCACGCCCGGGACCTGCTCCAGCAGCCCGTCCGGCAGCGGCTCGCGGAGCACGAACCGCACGGTCTGCGCCGTCGCGCGGGCGGCGAGCTGGGCGGGCGTGCCCTCGGCGACCACGCGGCCGGCGTCGATGAGGAGCACCCGGTCGGCGAGCCGCTCGGCCTCCTCCATGAAGTGCGTCACCAGCAGGATCGTCACGCCGCGGTCCCGGATCCGCTCGACGACGCCCCAGGTCTCGCGGCGCGCCTGCGGGTCCAGGCCGGTGGTGAGCTCGTCGAGGATGGCGACCTCGGGGTTCCCGACGAGCGCGAGCGCCACCGACAGCCGCTGCTTCTGCCCGCCCGACAGCCGCCGGAACTGCGTGTCGACGCGGTCGGCCAGGCCGAGGTCGCGGACGAGCTCGGCCGGGTCCGCGGGGTTCGCGTAGAACGACGCGTACAGGGCCAGGGCCTCGCGCACGGTGATCTTCGCGGGCATCTCGCTCTCCTGGAGCTGCAGCCCGAGCCGCTCGCGCAGGGCCTCGCCGTCGCGCTGCGGGTCCAGGCCGAGCACGCGGACCTGCCCCGCGTCGGGCACGCGCAGGCCCGCGATGGACTCGACGGTGGTCGTCTTGCCGGCGCCGTTGGGACCGAGGATGCCGACGATCTCGCCGGCCTCGACGGTGAACGAGACGTCGTCGACGGCGACCTTGGGGCCGTAGGCCTTGCGCAGGCCGGCGACCTCGATGACGGGTGTTGCCATGGGAGCCTCCGGGTCAGATGAGGGCGGCCGTGCGGACGGGCGTGCCCCGCAGGATGCGTTGGAACGCGACGGCGACGAGTGCGAGGACGGCCACGACGGTGGCGCCGCGCGCGAGACCGCTGTCGAGGAACGGCAGGTCGGCGCTCAGGACCACCTGGAGCAGGATCACCGGCCCGACCGTCAGCGGGAGCGTGAGCGTGCCCCACCACGCGCCGGCGCGGTAGTACACGATGCCGACCAGCAGCCCGCAGAGCTGGCCGCTGGCCGCGGCCACGAGGTAGGCGGCGAGGAGCGGGCCGATCTGCGAGCTGTCGCCTGCCAGCAGGACGTCGTCGCGGATCGCGTGCTCCCAGCCCACGGCCGCGTACAGCCCGCGCTCGAGCTGGATCAGGCCGACGACGCCGGCCGCGTACACCAGCGACATCGCGACGGCCGCGAGGAGCGCGGCACGCCCGAGGGTGCGGCGCGAACGACCCAGCCCCACCTGCACGTTCACCTGACCGACGGCGATCGCGATCGCCCAGGAGAACGAGAACCAGATGACCCCCTGCCGGGCGAAGCCGACGACGGAGTAGTCGGGCGGCCGCACCACCGCGAGGACGGTCAGCGTCAGGGCGGCGGCGGCCACCACGACGAGCAGCGCCCACCGGGCCACCATGAGCTGGCCGCGGAGCAGCCCGCGGGACGTCTGGGCGACCGAGTGTCCGAGGAACCTCATCGCGCGGCCTCCTTCCCATCCTTGGAGGTCAGGTCGACGAAGAGGTCCTGCAGGTCGACGCCGCCGAGCTCGAGGCCCGCGGCGTACGCCGCGGCGGCGTCATCGGGCGTGAGCGAGCCGTAGAGGGTGACCTGTGCCGTCCGGCCGAGCGAGCGGCGACCGATCGCCCGGCGGCCCGCCACGAACGCGTCGACCGCGTCGGCGGGGCCCGTGACCGTCGCACCGCGCGAGCGGAGGGCGTCGGCGTCGTCGGCCAGGAGCACGCGACCCTCGTCGAGGATGACCACGTGCTCCAGCAGCCGCTGGATCTCGTCGATCAGGTGGCTCGAGACGACGATCGTGCGTGGGTGCTCCGCGTAGTCCGCGAGGAGCGCGTCGTAGAACGCGTACCGCGACGGCGCGTCCATCCCCAGGTGCACCTCGTCGAGCATCGTCAGCGGCGCGCGGGACGCCAGCCCGACGACGACGCCGAACGCCGACTTCTTGCCGCGCGAGAGCTTGGACGGCCGCGCGCGCGGGTCCAGCTCGAACGTGTCCATGAGCGCACCCGCAAGGTCGGGATCGAACGTGGGTCGCGCCTCGGCCACCAGCCGGAGCGTGTCGCGCAGGCTCGCGTCGCTCGCGACGTCGCCGCTCTCCCGGATGAGGCAGACCTGCTCGGTGACGCGCTCGTTCTCCCAGGGCTCCTCGCCGTCGACAAGGACCACGCCGGCGGTCGAGCGCCGGAACGCGGCAAGGACCGAGAGGAGCGTGGTCTTGCCCGAGCCGTTGCGGCCGAGCAGACCGGTGATCGCGCCGGGGGCGATGGTCAGGTCCAGCCCGTCGAGTGCCACGGTCGAGCCGTAGCGGACCACCAGGCCGCGCACCGCGACACCCAGGCCGCCGTCGGCGCCGCCGTGCCCGGCGGCTGTCTCCGTCGCGCTCATCGGTCCCCCTCCCCCGTGGCGCCGGCCGCGCGGAGCCGCGCGACGACGTCGTCCAGCGGGATGCCGAGGACGCTCGCCTCCGCGGCGACGGGGTCGACGACGTCGGCGAAGAAGCGCTCGCGGCGCTCGGCGACGAGCCGGTCGCGGGCACCGGGTGCGACGAACATGCCGACGCCGCGGCGCTTGTAGAGCGTCCCCTCGTCCACGAGCTCGGCGAACGCCTTGGCGGCCGTCGCGGGATTGATGCGGTACGCGGTCGCGTACTGGGTCGTCGACATGACCTGCTCCTCCTCCCCGAGCGCACCGCTGACGACGTCGGTGCGGATCTGGTCGGCGATCTGCAGGTAGATCGGCTCGCGCCCGTCGAAGGCCACGCCGCGCTCCTATCGCCTCACTGGTTCATTACTTGAGTAATGAACCACAGAAGCCGGGATGGGTCAAGAGGCGGGCGAGGCCACCCGCGCGGCGCGGCGTCCGGCCCGCGCGCCGGCGGGCGCCGTCGGCGGGGCGAGCACCGTGAGCGGGCGGGCGCGCCGCACGCCCCAGCGCAGGCCACGCAGCAGCGACTCCCCCAGCGCGGTCCGCTCACCCCCGGCCCACAGGATCGGCCAGCCGCGCGCGACGGCGCACGCCTCCGCGGCGGCGAGCAGGCACGTCGCCACCCGCCGACGGCGGGACGCCCGGTCGACCTGCAGCTCGAGCACCTGCCCGGTGGCCGGGTTCCAGCGGAGCACGGCGATCGCGTCGCCCGGGGCCAGCCCGAGCCGCTCGACGTCGGCATCGGTCAGCACCACGCCCGGGTCGACCGCCGGGTCGACCGCGGGGCCGGGCCGCTCGGTCGCGAGGCGCGCGACGTCGTCGTGGGAGAACGCGCGCAGCTGCGCCTCCACGGGCCGCAGGTCGCGTCGCAGCTGCTCGTGCCAGACCAGCGCGGGCGCGCGGCCGTCCGCGAGGTCGCCGCAGACCTCGACCTCGAGCACCTGCCGCGTCGCCGGGCGCACGCGCGCGCGGACCACGCCCTCCCCCCGCGGCGCGTAGCCCGGGGGCAGCGAGACGACGTCGACCACGGTCCCGTCCGGGCGCTCCGACGAGGCGACGGCGTGCAGGGTCACCAGCTCGACCGTCGCCGTGCGCAGCCACCAGACGGGAACCCCCGGTGCGGCTGCGCTCATGCGATCGGGCGACCCCGCCGGGCGGCGTGACGGTGCGGACGGCGTCGGGGGATGGGCAGCGGACGGCGGGTGGGCATGGCGGGACCTCGGGGGACGATCCGCCGTTCGGGGGCACGGCGGGTGCCTCCCATGGTGGCGGACCACCGTGTCCAACGTTGCAGGTTCGGCGCGCCAGGCGGGCGCGCGACGGGTGAAATCGCCGGCCGTCAGCCGCGCAGGCGACGCTCCACGACCAGCTCCGCGATCTGCACCGCGTTGAGCGCCGCACCCTTGCGCAGGTTGTCGTTGCTCACGAAGAGCACCAGGCCGCGCCCGTCGGGCACCGACTGGTCGACGCGCACGCGGCCCACGAAGCTCGGGTCCGCGCCGGCCGCCTGCAGCGGCGTCGGCACGTCGGTGACCTCGACGCCCGGGGCGTCCTTGAGCAGCTCGAGCGCCGTCTCCGGCGAGAGCGGCTCGGCGAACTCCGCGTTGAGCGTCAGCGAGTGGCCCGAGAACACCGGCACGCGCACGCACGTCCCCGACACCAGCAGGTCCGGGATGTCGAGGATCTTGCGCGACTCGTTCCGGAGCTTCTGCTCCTCGTCGGTCTCGCCGCTCCCGTCGCCCGCGAGCGAGCCCGCGAGCGGGACGACGTCGAACGCGATGGTCCGCACGTACTTCGCCGGCTCCGGGAAGGTGACGGCGGCGCCGTCGTGCGCGAGGCGCGTGAAGTCCTGGTCGACGGCGGCGCGCACCTGGCCGGCGAGCTCCTCGACGCCCGCGAGCCCGCTGCCGGACACCGCCTGGTAGGTCGAGACGATCAGCCGGCGCAGGCCCGCGGCGTCGTGCAGCGGCTTGAGCACCGGCATCGCGGCCATCGTGGTGCAGTTCGGGTTCGCGATGATGCCGAGCGGCGTGCTGTCGACCTCGGCGCCGTTGACCTCGCTCACGACGAGCGGCACCTGCGGGTTCATCCGCCACGCGGAGGAGTTGTCGATGACGATCGCGCCCGCGGCGGCGAACCGCGGCGCGTGCTCCTTCGACGTCCCGCCGCCGGCGGAGAACAGCGCGATGTCGATGCCGGACAGGTCGGCCGTCGCGACGTCCTCGACGACGACCTCCTCGCCGCGCCACGGCAGCGTGCGCCCGGCCGAGCGCGCCGACGCGAAGTAGCGGATCCGCCCGACCGGGAAGTCCCGCTCGTCGAGCATGCGGCGCATGACGCCGCCCACCTGCCCCGTCGCACCGACGACGGCGACCACGTAGCCGTTGCTGTCAGCCATGGCCTTACCGTCCCGTCCCGCCGTACACGACGGCTTCCTCGTCGGTGGAGTCGAGCCCGAACGCCGTGTGCACGGCGCGGACGGCGTCGTCGAGCTGGTCGGCGCGCGTGACGACGGAGACGCGGATCTCCGAGGTGGTGATCATCTCGATGTTGATGCCGGCGTCGCGCAGCGCCCCGAAGAGCTTCGCGGAGACGCCCGGGTGGCTGCGCATGCCGGCGCCGACGAGCGAGAGCTTGCCGATGGTGTCGTCGTACTGGAGCGACTCGTAGCCGAGGGTCTCCTGGACGGCCGCCAGGGCCGCGGTCGCCTTCGCGCCGTCGCTCGCGGGCAGCGTGAAGGAGATGTCGGTCAGGCCGGTCCGGGCGGCCGACACGTTCTGGACGATCATGTCGATGTTCACGCCCGCGCCGGCGACGACCTCGAAGATCGCGGCCGCGGTGCCGGGCACGTCGGGGACGCCGACGACGGTGATCTTCGCCTCGCTCCGGTCGTGCGCGACACCGGAGATGATCGGCTGTTCCATCTGTCCCTCTCCCTCGATGGGGGCGTCCGTGACCAGGGTTCCCTCGCGCCCGGAGAACGACGAGCGCACGTGGATCGGCACGCCGGTGCGGCGCGCGTACTCGACGCAGCGGAGCATGAGCACCTTGGCCCCGCTCGCCGCCATGTCGAGCATCTCCTCGTAGGTGATGCGGTCGAGCTTGCGCGCCGTGGGCACGATGCGCGGGTCGGCGGAGAAGACGCCGTCGACGTCGGTGTAGATCTCGCAGACGTCCGCCTCGAGCGCCGCCGCGAGCGCGACGGCCGTCGTGTCCGAGCCGCCGCGGCCGAGCGTCGTCACGTCGTTCGTGTTCGGGTTGACGCCCTGGAAGCCCGCGACGATCGCGACGTGGCCGGTCTCGACCGCCTGCCGGATGCGGCTGGCCTTGACGTCGATGATCCGCGCCTTGCCGTGCACCTCGTCGGTGATGACGCCGGCCTGCTGGCCCGTGAACGACTGCGCCTCGACGCCCAGGTTCGCGATCGCCATCGCGAGCAGGCTCATCGAGATCCGCTCGCCCGCGGTGAGCAGGATGTCCATCTCGCGCGCCGGCGGCATCGGGCTGATCTCGTTGGCGAGGTCGATCAGCTCGTCGGTCGTGTCACCCATCGCGGAGACCACGACGACGACGTCGTGCCCCGCGCGCTTGGTCTCGGTGATCCGCTTGGCGACGCGCTTGATGGCGGTGGCGTCCGCGACGGACGACCCCCCGTACTTCTGCACGATCAAGCCCACGGGACTCTCCGGGTGGTGGCAGGTTGGACGACGGCGATCGGCTCGCGCGGGCGCACGGCCACGCGCCGTCCGTGTCCGGTGAAGGATAGTCCGTGCCCACCAGGCGGACCGCTGGATTTCGTCATGTGGGCGTCGGTCGCGCACGTGCCGGGAGGGCCGGTCTCGCGACACAAGCAGGGGGACGAGGGGAGGCGCCGTGCGTCGGACGCGTGCGCAGGTGGCGGCGGTGGTCGCCGTCGTGCTCGTGGCCGCCCTGGGCGGGTGCCAGACCGGGCGGGACGACGACGGGCTCACGCCCGGGACCGACGACGACCCGGTGTCCTCCGACGAGCCCCCGGCGCCGGGTGACGACACCCCGGCGCCGGGCGAACCCGCCGAACCCGTCGCGGCCGACCTGACCGTGGTCGTCGACGCGACGGGCGAGGGCGCGACCACCACGTACACGCTCACGTGCGAGCCGGCCGGCGGGCACCACCCCGACGCCGAGGCGGCCTGCGCCGCGATCGCCGCGGGCGGCGGCACGGCCGCGTTCGCGCCGACGCCGATGGACGTCGCGTGCACCGAGCAGTGGGGCGGCCCGCAGACCGCGAGCGTGACGGGGACCGTCGGCGGCGAGCCCGTGAGCGCGGCGTTCAGCCGCGCGAACGGCTGCGAGATCTCGCGCTGGGACACCCTGGCGCCGCTGTTCGGCCCGGACGCCGGCCTCCTGTAGCACTCACCTGGCGGGCGGATCTCTCCGCGCGGAGAGATCGGCTCACCTGGCGGGCGGATCTCTCCGGCCGGAGAGCTCCGGTCGACGGGTCAGCGCGCCAGGACGTCCCAGCCCAGGCGCAGGATCAGGCCGCCGACCACCACCAGGAACACCACGCGCACGAAGCCGCTCCCCCGGGCCACGGCCATCCGCGCACCCAGGTAGGCGCCGACGATGTTCGCCGCACCCATGACCAGGCCCAGCCGCCAGACCGGCGCGCCCGCCACCGCGAACACGACCAGCGCGCCGAGGTTGGTCGCCGCGTTGACGATCTTCGCCTTCGCCGAGGCCTCGAGGAACCCGTACCCGAGGACGGCGACGAGCGCGATGACGAGGAACGTGCCGGTGCCCGGGCCGACCAGCCCGTCGTAGAACCCGAGCCCGACGCCGATGGCCACGGCCGCGCCGTAGTGCCGCCGCCCGCTCCACCGCAGGTCGTTGGCGCGCCCGAGCGTCGGCCGGGTGACCGTCCAGACCAGCACGGCGACGAGCGCCACGAGCACGATCGGCTCGATGACCTCGCCCGGAAGCCAGCTCGCGAGCGCCGCTCCCCCGCCCGAGCCGGCCAGCGCGGCGAGCGCCGTCGGGATCGCCGTGCGCAGGTCCGGCTGGACGCGGCGGTAGTAGGTGGCCGCGCTCACGGAGGTGCCCATGATGCTGGCGAGCTTGTTCGTCGCGAGCGCCTGCACGGGCGCCAGCCCGGGGACCAGGAGCAGGGCCGGGAGCTGGATCAGCCCGCCCCCGCCGACGACGGCGTCCACCCAGCCGGCGGCGATGGCGGCCAGCACGAGCAGCGCGATCGTCGGCGCCGCGAGGTCGGCGAGGTCGGTGACAGCCACCGTCACCGCACCGGGGTCACTCGCCGCGCAGGGTCACTCGCCGTGCAGGGCCTGGAACTCGGCCTCCGCGGCGACGTCGTCGTCCACGTCCAGACGCAGGTGCGCGAGCACCGCCTGGAGCACCCGCAGCAGCGACGACGCCCGCTCGCCCCAGTTGGCGAGGTAGGAGTACTGCCACCACCACAGCGCCTCGAGGTCCTGCCCGGCGTCGTGGTGCCGGCGGCCCTGCGCGAGCGCCGCCGAGATGACCACGAGGTCGCCGGAGATGCTCGACGTCACGATCGTGCTCCCGAGCACCGGGTCGTCGATCTCGTTGTACTCGTCGATGCCGTCGAACAGGTTCTCGAGCGCCTGCCCCAGCGGGTCCAGGTCGGCGTCCGGGCCGACGTCGGGCTCGAACCGCTCCGCGGGGACGATGTCGACCATCGCGCCCAGGCGGGCGCCCGCGGCGAGCACGTCCGAGACGGCGAGCAGCAGCAGCGGGATCGCCACCTCGGGGTTCGCGCCGGCGGCGACCTCGGTCACGGTGTTCAGGAAGCGCTGGACCTCGGCGGAGGTGGTGGCGGCGACCTCGCGGAGGTCGGCGGGGACCTCCTCGGCGGTGAAGCCGTCCGCGCCGCCCTCGGCGCCGATGCGCGGGATGTCGTCGGGGGTCTGGTCAGGCACTGATCCGTCTCCGTCCTTCGAAGGCCCGGCCGAGCGTGACCTCGTCGGCGTACTCGAGGTCACCGCCCACGGGCAGCCCGGAGGCCAGCCGCGTGACGGTCAGGCCCATGGGCACGAGCAGTCGGGCGAGGTAGGTCGACGTCGCCTCGCCCTCCACGTTCGGGTCGGTCGCCAGGATCACCTCGGTGACCTGGCCGTCCGCGAGCCGCGACAGGAGCTGGGCGATGCGCAGGTCGTCCGGGCCGACGCCCGCGATCGGGTTGATGGCCCCGCCGAGCACGTGGTACTTCCCGCGGAACTCGCGCGTGCGCTCGATCGCGACGACGTCCTTCGGCTCCTCGACCACGCAGATGACCGTCGGCGAGCGGCGCGGGTCGCGGCAGACCTGGCAGAGCTCCTGCTGCGCGACGTTCCCGCACACCGTGCAGAACTGCACGCGGGCCTTGACCTCGGTGATCGCGGTGACGAGGCGCTTGACGTCCTCCGGGTCCTCCGCGAGGAGGTGGAAGGCGATGCGCTGGGCGCTCTTGGGACCGACGCCGGGCAGTCGCCCGAGCTCGTCGATCAGGTCCTGGACCGCGCCCTCGTACACCCCTTCAGCCTAGGGGGTGCGGGCGGTACCGGCCCCGGCCGACCTGCCGGGCGACGGTGTCCGGGCTTCGGCTCGCCGTCGGTCGAGCGCGGCGAGCGCGACGGCCGCGACGGCGGCCACCCCCGCGGCCGGGGCCGGCAGCCAGGCCAGGCCGACGCCGTCGACCACCGCGCTGCCGAGCGCGGCACCCGCCGCGATGCCGAGGTTGAAGGTCACCGGCACGATCGCGCCGATGGTGGACCGCAGGCCCGCGCCGCCGATCCGGAAGAGGAGCGTCTGCGTCAGCGCCGGCACGGCGGCCGTGGCTCCCGCCCAGGCGACGACGAGCGCGACGTCGGTCACGGGGTGCGCGCCCAGTCCCGCCAGGGCCGCGAGCGCGAGCACGACGGCGGCACCCGCCCTGGTCAGCACGGCCTGCGTCCGCTCGACGGGCACCCGGCCGACCAGCCCGACGGCGACCGCCGAGACCACGCCGTAGAGCAGGAGGAGCGCGGGGACGCCGCCGGGGACCTCATCGCCGGTCGGGCCGAGCAGCGGGGTGACGAACGTGTAGGCGGCGAAGTGCCCGGTCATGAGGAGGCCGGCGAGGCCGGCGACGGTGAGGGCGGCACGCAGGCGGGCACGGTCACCGGCGTCGGGCCGACCGCCCGCGGTGGTGGTCGGCTCGGACGCGGGCCGCGCGTCGGCCGGGTCCGCGGGCTCCGGCGCCGGCCGCGCGTCGGGCGGCTCGGGGACGACGACGAGCCGGACCGCGGCGGCGACGAGCGCGCCGAGGACGGCGACGGCCCAGAAGCCGGCGCGCCAGTCGGCGGCGTCCGCGGCGAGGTTCGCCGCGGGCACGCCGAGCACTGTGCCGAGGGTCGCGCCCACGAGCACGACGGAGACCGCCCGGGCGAGCCGCGCGTCGGGCACGATCGCCGCGACGTGCGCGTTCACGCTCGCCCAGAGCAGGCCGCACGCGGCCGCGCCGACGACGCGCGCGACGAGGGCCGCCTCGTAGGAGCCGGCGACCGCGGTCCCGGCCGACGACGCCGCGAACACCGCCATCGCGATGGTGACCACCGCGCGTCGGTCCCAGCGCCGGGCCAGCCGCGCGAGCGGCAGGGCGCCGACCACGACGACGCCCGCCCAGAGCGAGACGAGCAGGCCGGTCCGCGCCTCGGTGACGCCGAGGTCGGCGCTCATCTGCGGCAGGACGGCCATCGGGAGCATCTCGCCGACGACGACCACGAACGTGACCGCGCCCAGGACGAGCAGGCTCGGCCAGGGCAGGTCGTCGCGGCGGCCGGTCCGGCGCGAGGTATCGAGATCTGTCGATGTGTCCATGCCGGCGACGTTAAGCTCTGACATCAGCGTCAAGGTCAAGGGGTGCGTGATGCGGATCGGTGAGCTGGCCCGACGCGCGGGCGTGAGCACCCGCGTCCTGCGCTACTACGAGCAGCAGGGCCTCCTGGCGCCGGCGCGCGCGGGCAACGCGTACCGCGAGTACGACGACGCCGACGTCGCGCGCGCCGAGCAGGTCGCGCTGATGGTGCGGTCGGGGCTGCCGACCCGGCTCATCAAGGCCGTGCTCGACCTCGAGGAGACGCTCGCCCGGGACCCCGCGGCGTCGTGCCCGAACGAGGTCGCCGGCCTGCTCGCGGACGAGCTGAGCGAGCTCGACGCGCGGATCGCGTGTCTCGCCCGCAGCCGCGCCACGATCGCCGAGTACCTGCAGCGGACCCGGTCGACGGCGACGGCCGTCGGAGCACCGGGCTAGGGCCCGTCAGTCCTCGTCGACCTCGTCGATCACCGTGCCGCCGAGCATCTGCGCGACGAGCGGGGCGCCCACCAGGCCGGAGTCGTCGAGGTCCGGGTCGTCGGGGCTGGCGTCGATCATCGGCTCGTCGGCGATGGACCGGCGCGAGGGGTCCGTCGCCGCGGGCTTGTTCCGACGCGCCGCCGCCGACGCCGCAGCAGCCTTCGCGGCCGCCTCGGCCGAGCCGCGGGAGCGCGCGGGGCCCGACGCTCGGGGCTCGGGCTCGTCGTCGAACGGGGGCTCGTCGGCGGGCGGCTCGGCCGGCGGGATGTCCCAGGGCGGGGCGTCGTCGTCGGGGCCGGGGGCGGGCGCGCGACGCGGCGCGGGCGCGGCCTGGCGCGGGGCGGGCGCGGCCTGGCGCGGCGCGGGCGCGGCCTGGCGCGGCGCGGATTCGCGGGCGGCGGGCGCGTCCCACGACGGCGACGCGGCGGCTTGGGCGGCCGACGACGCTGACGGCGCAGACGGCGCAGACGGCGCGGGCGCGGCGGGCGGCGCAGCCGACGGGGCAGGAGCCGCCGCACCCACGGCGGTCTGCACGCGCACCGTGAGGCCGAGCGACTCGTGGAGGGCGCGCTCGACGTGGCTCGCGTGCGGGCCGGACCGGAACGTGGAGGCGAGCTGCGGCGTCGTGAAGCCGAGGGTCACGGTGTCCGCCGTGACCTCGGTGACCTGCGCGTTCTGGCTCACGAGCACCCAGGTGGCCATGCGCAGCGAGCGCAGGGTGCCGAGCACCTCGGACCAGCGGCGGCGCACGGTCTCCGCGTCCATGCCGGACCCGGCCGGCGCGGGCCCGGGAGCCGGGGCCGGCGGCGGGACGATCGGGCTGGGCTGCGGCAGCGGCTCCGGTGTGGGGGCCGGGACCGGGTCAGGCTCGGGCAGCGGCGTCGGCTCTGGGATCGGGGCGGGGACCGGGGCCGGGATGGGCGCGGGCGTCGGCGTCGGGATCGGCTCGGGCGGCGTCGGCGGGATGGACGCCGCCGGCACCACGGGCGCGGCGGGCACCGCCGGCGCGGCGGCCGCCGTCTGCAGCCGGGGCGGCGCACCCACGGGCGCGGCCGTCGGGACACCGCTCGCCACCGCGCGCTCCACCCGGTCCAGGCGCGCGCCCAGGCCGGAGACGCCGTCGTCGGCGCCCGGGAGCAGCAGGCGGGCGACCAGCAGCTCGAGGTGCAGGCGCGGGGAGGTCGCGCCGGTCATCTCGGTGAGCGCGGCGTTGACGAGGTCGGCCGAGCGCGACAGCTCGTAGGCGCCCAGGGTCTGCGCCTGCGCGCGCATGCGCTCGACCTGGTCGGCGGGCAGGGTCGCCAGCACCGCGGCTGCCGCCTCCCCCGAGGCCGCGATGACGATGAGGTCGCGCAGCCGCTCGAGCAGGTCCTCGACGAAGCGCCGCGGCTCGTGGCCGGTGGAGATCACGCGGTCGACGACCCGGAACGCGCTCGCACCGTCGCGCGCGGCGATGGCCTCGACGGCGTCGTCCAGGAGCGTCGCGTGGGTGTAGCCGAGGAGGGCGACGGCGCCCTCGTAGTCGATGCCCTCGGCGGTCGCGCCGGCGACGAGCTGGTCGAGCACCGAGAGCGAGTCGCGCACCGAGCCGCCCCCCGCGCGGACCACCAGCGGCAGCACGCCCGGGCCGACCTGCACGCCCTCCGCCTCGCAGAGCTTGGCGAGGTACGGCTGCAGCGTGTCCGGCGCGACCAGGCGGAACGGGTAGTGGTGCGTGCGCGAGCGGATGGTGCCGATGACCTTGTCCGGCTCCGTCGTCGCGAACACGAACTTCACGTGCGGCGGCGGCTCCTCGACGATCTTCAGCAGGGCGTTGAAGCCCTGCGTCGTGACCATGTGCGCCTCGTCGAGGATGAAGATCTTGAACCGGTCGCGCGCCGGGGCGAACGCCGCGCGCTCGCGCAGGTCCCGCGCGTCGTCCACGCCGTTGTGGCTGGCCGCGTCGATCTCGACGACGTCGAGCGAGCCCGGCCCGCCGCGCGCCAGCTCGACGCACGAGTCGCACTCGCCGCAGGGCTCCGGCGTCGGGCCCTGCGCGCAGTTGAGGCAGCGCGCCAGGATGCGCGCCGACGTCGTCTTGCCGCACCCGCGCGGGCCGGAGAACAGGTACGCGTGCGAGACACGACCGGTCCGCAGAGCCTGGAGCAGCGGCTCGGTGACGTGCTCCTGTCCGATGACCTCGGCGAAGGTGTCGGGCCGGTAGCGGCGGTACAGGGCTGTCGTCACGCCGCCAGGGTAGGCGACGCCGGGGACGCCGCGCCGAGGCCGGTGCACACCCGATCAGTTCGCGGCCCGACGGCGGTCTGCCCACCCAGGAGCATCCACACGAGGAGAGACGCCATGCGCCTGACCGTGCACGAGTTCATCAGCCTGGACGGCGTGATCCAGGGCCCCGGCGGCCCGGAGGAGGACCCGGCCAACGGCTTCACCGCAGGCGGGTGGGCGGTGCCGTTCGTCGAGGGCGACGAGTTCGGCAACGTCGTGACCGGGTGGTTCGCGCGGGCGGGCGCGCTGCTGTTCGGACGCACGACGTTCGAACTCATGCGTGCGTTCTGGCCGGACGTCGACCCGGCCGCAGACCCGGTGTCCGCCAGCCTCAACACCCTGCCGAAGTACGTCGTCTCGAACACCCTGACCGACCCCGGCTGGGAGCCCACGACGGTCCTGACCGGCGACCCGGTGGACTCCGTCGCGCGGCTGAAGGACGAGCTCGCCGACCGCCCGGGCGAGCTGCAGGTGCACGGCTGCGCGCGCCTGGCAGCCGCGCTGCACGCCGCGGGCCTGGTCGACGAGTACCGCCTCTTCACGTTCCCGGTGACCGTGGGCGCGGGCAAGCGGCTCTTCACGCCCGACGCGCCGCCCACCGGCTTCCGCGTGCTCGAGACCCGCACGACGTCCGCGGGCGGCGTCTACACGGCGCTCGAGCCGACCGCGTTCCGCCGCGGCGACATCACCGTCGAGGACGGGCGCGAGGTCGTCTCGATCGTCGACTGACGCACTGTGCAGCCGGCGCTCAGCCCAGCGCGGCGACCACGACGGCCGTCGCGCGCGCCACGGCGGCGTCGACGGGCTCGGCGTCGGGCGCGTCCCGCGAGGTCAGGACGGCGAGGACGATCGGCTCGCCGCCCGGCGGCCAGACGACGGCGAGGTCGTTGCGCGTGCCGTGACTGCCCTGGCCGCTCTTGTCGGCGACCGTCCAGCCCTCGGGGACGCCCGCGCGGACCAGTGCCGTCCCGGTGGTGGACGCGCGCATCCACCCGACCAGCAGCGCGCGGTCGGCGTCGTCGAGCGCGTCGCCCAGGACGTACGCGTGCAGGTCCGTGGCCAGGGCGCGCGGGGTGCTCGTGTCCTTCGGGTCGCCCGGCGACCAGGCGTTGAGGTCGGGCTCGATCCGCACGGGCTGCGTGACGTCGTCGCCCAGCGCGCGCAGCGCCTCGGCGAAGCCCGCCGGGCCGCCCAGGCGCGCCAGCAGCAGGTTCGCCGCGGTGTTGTCGCTCTCCTGCACCGCCGCGCGCAGCACCTCCGACAGCGGCAGGCCGACGCCCGCGTGCGCCTCGGTCACCGGCGAGTACGTGACGAGGTCCCCCGGCCCGTAGGGCACCACCTCGGCGAGGGCGGCGTCGTCCGCGGCCGCGAGCACCGCGCCGGCTGCGAGCGCCTTGAACGTCGAGGCGTACGCGAAGCGCTCGTCGGCCCGGTACTCCGCCGTCCGGCCCGTCGCCGTGTCGAGCGCGTGGACGCCGATCCGCACGCCGAGCTCGGCCTCCAGCGCCGCGAGCTCGGCGGAGACGTCGACCGGCTCGGGCGCGGGCTCCGCCGTCGGCGTCGTCGAGGAGCTGGGGGACGCGATGGCCGACGGCGCCCCCGTGGCTGCGCCGTCGTCGCCGGTGCATCCCGCGAGCGCGAGCACCGCACCCAGGGCGACGACGGCGGTCCGGGCACGTCTCGAGGAGGTCACCCGCGCGACGCTAGCCGCGCTTGTTCGAACGCGAACGTGGGCGCACCCCTCGAACAACCGTTGTTCGCGTCGGGCACCAACGTTCGCACTCGAACATGCGTCAGTTCCGGGGGCGGACGGACGGGCGCCGGGGTCGGGAGCCCGGAGCCGTCCCGCTTGACCCTCGCACGGTGTCAGAGTGTGGGCTGATGGACATGCCACCCGCGGGAGAGCGACTGCTGACGATCGGCGAGTTCTCGCGCCTGTCCCAGCTGAGCATCCGCATGCTCCGGTACTACGACGAGCACGGCGTGCTGCCGCCGACGCACACCGACCCGAGGTCCGGCTACCGCTCCTACGCGCCCGCGCAGCTCGCGACGGCGCGGGCGGTGCGGCGGCTGCGCGACGTCGGGCTCGGGGTCGCCGAGCTGGCCGCGTGCGTCCCGCTGCTCGACGAGCCCGGGGCCATGCGGCGCGTGCTCGAGCGGCACCGGACGCGCCTCATCGCCGAGGCCGCCGCGGCCAGCGCCCGCATCCAGGAGGTGGACGACCTGATCACCGGTCTGGAGGAACCGCTCATGTCCGTCACCGTCACCCACCGCACCGACCCGGCGCGCACCGTCGCGTCCCTGCGCGGCGTCATCCCCACCTACGCCGACGAGGCGCGCCTCTGGGAGCGCCTCATGCCCGCGCTCTTCGCCGCGGGCGCCCAGCTCGCGCCCGACGCGCGGGCGATCGCCGTCTTCCACGACGAGGACTACCGGGAGGCGGACTGCGACGTCGAGGTCCGCCTCGACGTCGCCGCACCCTTCACCCCGCCCGCCGGTGCCGACGGCGCCGACGGCGTCCGGTGCGTCGAGCTGCCCGCGCAGGACGTCGCCGTCGGCGTGCTGCACGGGGCGTACGACCGCGTCGGCGAGGTCATGGAGGCCGTGGGCCGCTGGGTACCCGAGCACGGCTACCGGTTCGCCGGCCCGATGTTCAACGTCTACCTCGTCTCGCCGCGCGAGGACCCCGAGCCCGCCCACTGGGTCACCGAGGTCTGCATCCCGGTCGCGCCGGCGGGCGCGTGATGGCCGCCGCGAGCACCTCGTCCGCGAACGACCTCCGCCGCGCCCACCCGCAGCTCTGGCGTGCGCCCGACACCCCCGAGCGCATCACCGCGCCCCCGGTCGCCTGCCTCGCGGTCGACGGCGTCGGCGAGCCGGGCGGCGAGGCGTACGCGGCCGCCGTCGGGACGCTGTTCGCGGTGTCCTACGGGCTGCGGTTCTCGGTGAAGGCCGCGGGCGGCGAACCGTGGTCGGTGATGCCGCTCGAGGGCCTGTGGTGGGCCGACGACATGGCCGACTACCTGACCGGCGACCGGGCCCGCTGGCGCTGGACGATGCTCATCGCCCAGCCGCCCGTGGTCACGGCCGCGAGGGTGGCCGACGCCGTCGCCGCCGCCGCGCGCAAGGGCAGGGCCCCAGCCGCGGACCTGCTCCGGCTCGAGGTGCTCGACGAGGGCGACGCCGTCCAGGTCATGCACCACGGGCCCTACGCGGCGGAGGGTCCGACGGTCGCCGCGCTGCACGCGTGGATCGCGGACGCCGGCCTCGCGCTGCGCGGCACGCACCACGAGGTCTACCTGTCGGACCCGAACCGCGTCGCGCCCGAGCGGATGCGCACGATCATCCGCCAGCCGGTCACGGCGCGGTCGCCCGCCTGAGAGGTGCCGGGCCGCGCGACGCTCAGCGCAGGGCGAGGGCCACGGCCAGCGCGCCGACGACGCCGTGGCCCGCCAGCGTCAGCGCGCTCCGCGCGCGCGGCCCGACCCGAGCGCCGAGGGCCGCACCGACCGCGCCGAGCCCCACCTGCCACGCAGCCGACGCACCCCCGATCCCGACGACGAACGCCAGCCGGTCCCCCGGCGACGTCAGCCGGTCCGCCAGGCCCGCGACGACGGCCGCGAAGTAGACGACGGTCAGCGGGTTGATCGCGGTGAGGGCGACGAAGCCTGCGAACGCACGGGCGGGCGAGCCGCCGTCGGGCGGGGCGGCGTCGGGGTCGACGGCGTCAGGCCCGGCGGCGGGCGAGGTGGCGGCCGCGCGGTCACGGGTGCGCCACCAGCGGAGGACGCCCGTCGCCGCGACCGCACCGAGCACGAGCGCGCTCGCGACCCGCACCGGTCGCTCGTGGCCCGCCAGCGCCCCGGCCACCGCGGCACCCGCCAGCACGGCGACGACGGCGTAGACCAGGTCGACCGTCGCGACCCCCAGCCCGCCCGCAGCGGCGACGCGGAACCCGCGCCGGACGCCCGTCTGCAGCAGCAGGACCCCGATCGCCCCGAGCGGCATCGCCACCCCGAGCCCGACCAGTGCCCCGAGCCCGAGGGCCGCCGTCACGTCCATGATCACCCAGTGTCGCGAGTCGCGACGCCGGCGGTCGACCTGATTGCCGTCCGCGGCCAGGCCCTGTTCTCCCGGGTGGGGCCGTGGTTACATCGCCGGATGGCCCAGCCCACGCCGTACCTGCACCTGCCCGGCACCGCCCGGGAGGCCCTGACGCTCTACGCCGACGTGTTCGGCGGGCGCGCCCAGCTCCACACGTTCGAGGAGTTCGGCCGCACCGACGGCCCGGCCGACGCGATCGCCCACGGCTACCTCGTCGACGGCCCGGTGTCGCTCTTCGCGGCGGACGTCGCCGGCGACGAGGCGCCGTTCCGCGCCGAGGGCCTGCTGCTCTCGCTCCTCGGCGCGGCGCCTGCCTCGACGCTGCGCACCTGGTTCGCCCGGCTGGCCGACGGCGCCCGCGTGGTCGACGACCTGCAGCTGCGCCCCTGGGGCGCGTGGGACGGCCAGCTCGTCGACCGGTTCGGCGTGCCGTGGCTCATCGGGTACGAGCACGAGGACTGACCCCGACCGACGGGGACTAGCTCCGCAGGGCCTCCGCGAGCCCCGCGGGCGCACGGCCGAGCAGGTCGGCCAGGTCGGTCGACGTCACGTCGAACTCGCCCGCCCCGATGGCCTGGTCCAGCGCGACCACGAACCCGGCAGTCCCGGCGTCGAGCCCGGCCGCGGCGAGGATCCCCGCGAGCTCCTCGGCCGACACCGCGCGCGCCTCGACGGGCGCGCCCGAGACCTCGGCGAACGCGGCCGCGAGGTCCGCGTACGTGAACGGCTCGCCGGCGAGCTCGCGGACCGAGGAGGGTCCGTCGTCGTGCAGCAGGGCGAGCGCTGCGGCCTCGGCGAGGTCCGCGCGGGTCGCCGCGGCCACCCGCCCGTCGCCCGCCGCGTGCACGACGGCGCCGGTCGCCACCGCCTGGTCCAGGCGGCTCGTGAAGACGCCCAGGTAGAGGGCGTTGCGCAGCACCGAGTGCGGCAGGCCGGACGCCTGGAGCGCGCGCTCCGTGCCGGCGTGCTCGGGCGCGAGCAGGTGCGTGCCGTCGGCGCGCTGCACGGAGGTGTAGACGACGCGTCCCACTCCCGCGGCGACCGCGGCGTCGATCACGGCCGTGTGCTGCGCGACCCGGTTGCCGAGCTCCGAGCCCGAGACCAGGAGCAGCCGGTCGACACCGGCGAGCGCCGGGCCGAGCGTGTCCGGGCGGTCGTAGTCGCCCTCGCGCACGACGACGCCCCGCTCGGCCAGGTCGGCCGCCTTGGCGGGCGTGCGCGCCACGGCCACGATCGACGACGGCGCGACTCCGTGGGCGAGCAGCGTCTCGATGGCGGTGCGGCCGAACGGACCGGTCGACCCGGTCACGGCGTACGTCGTCATGCGTCCTCCTCGTCGTCTCGGGCCTTGCGCCCTCCAGCGGCAACCCGCCGCCCCCGGCGTGGATTCCCGATGGCGCTCCGGATCCCGCCCGAGGGGCGACCGGACGCTGCTACGGTCCCGCCGGTACCACAGCAGCGCCCGCCGAGAGGGACCCATGACCGAGCTCGCCGTCCGCTTCGAGACCGTGCTGCACGCCCGCGACGTCCTCGACCGGCAGGACGGTCATGCGTGCGCCATCGACAGCTACCTGCGCGCGGAGACCGACATCTCCGACAGCACGGGCCTGCTGCTCGCCGCGCTCAGCCCCCTGTCCCGGGCGGCGACCGAGCTCGGCGCCCAGGCAGCGTCGATCACGGCGAACGCCTTCCGCCTCGCCGCGGACCAGGTGACCTCCGCGGCCGCCGACTACGTCCGCGTCGACCTGGAGGAGCACGAGGCGATGTCCACGCTGGGGCGTCGGCTCGGGGTCGCCACCCAGCCGTGGCGGGACCCACGGGCGTCGGTACCGCCCCTCGGCGGACCGGTCGAGCAGGCGCCCGGCGACTACGGCGACGTCGACTCGTGGCTCTGGGACAAGGCGTCCGGAACGGGCGCGGCCGTCGGCGACCTCATCACCGGCGGGAAGGACACGATCGGCCGGGTGTCCGGCTGGTCGGGCGACGCGACGGTCGTCGAGGCCGTGGACCCGCGGTCGTACCTCGTGCCACCGGCGGCGACCGAGAACTGGGTCCAGGACGTGCGCTGGAACGCCGGCGTGCTCCTCGGGTCCATCGACTGGGTCGCCGAGCAGTTCATCGGCTTCTCGATCCTCGAACGCTGCGTGTTCTCCCCGCTCGGCGGCGACTGGCGCGCGATCAGCCGGGCGTCCGAGGCCTGGCACCACGGCGCGAGCGCGGCGATCGGCATCGGCCGCAACTGCGCGGCCCTGAGCGCGGGCACCGTCGACGGGTGGCAGGGCGCGGGAGGCGACGCGTTCCGCGCACTGGTCGCTGCGATGAGCGGTGGCCTCGTGGCGCTCGCCGCCGGCTACGACAAGGTCTCGGGCCTCGTCTCGACCGTGGCGACCGTCTCGAAGCTCGCGTGCGCCGGGATCGGGATGGCCATCAAGCAGATCGCCAACATCCTCATCAAGATCGCCGCCGAGGCGGCCGTGCCCGTCGTCGGCTGGGCCGTCGGCGCGGCCACCATCTGGTGGGACGTCGAGAAGGTCGTCGGCCTGGTGCGGCTGGTCTACAACCTCATCGAGACGGTGATGAGCGCCATCGAGCAGTTCGCGGAGAGCCAGGTGGCGCTGCTGGACTCCGTCCGCCTGCTCGAGGACCTCGTCGAGTCCGTCGCACGCAGGACCGGGGCCGTCCGGTGATGGGCGTCCCGGGCGACGACGCCCTCCCGCCCGGCGCCCTCACCAGGCTCAGCGCGCGCATCGCAGCGCTGACGAGCGAGGTCGAACGCATCGGCCGCGAGGTGGAGGAGAAGCACGCCGACGGCGACCGGGCGCGCGCCGAGGCCGCCCGCCGTGGTGAGCTGGGGCCGCACTGGCGTGCGGTGCAGCACCGGATCGACCGCGGTGAGACGTCGCTCGACGCGGTGTTCGAGGGCACCGACGACTCCGCGGAGGCCCAGGCGCTGCGCGAGGCGTCGCGGCACCGGCTGGCGCAGCTGGCCGAGGTCCCCGGCGACGAGGCGGAGGCCGCCCTGGCCGAGCTGGCCGCGCTGCGGGCCGAGACGTCCGGTCCGGAAGGAGAGCAGGAACGATGAGCGAGCACGTCCCGGCACCATGGCCGGTCTCCGTCCCCCGGCCGACCGTCGCGCTTGCGGTCGCCGGACCCGCGGAGGCTGCGCTCGGCGCCCTGCGCCACGCGGTCGAGGCCGAGGGCTACCGCATCACGTCGTCGGCCGGACCGGCGGGGTTCGAGGCGAGCCGGACGAGCTGGAAGGACCTGCTGGGCGGTTCGCTCCCCCAGCGCGGGCTCGTCGTTGCCGGAGTGACGCCCGGACCCGACAGGACGGTGCTGCGGGTGGGTTTCCCCACCGGCGGCAACGACTGGGGCGCACGGCAGCGGGCCGTGCGGGTGCTGAGCGCGACCGTGGGCGCGCTGCGGTCCGCCGGCATCGCGGTCGACGTCGGGGAGTGGGAGTCCGGCCTGCCGGCTCGGTAGCCGCGCCCGGTCCGCGCAGGCGTCGTTCCCGCGCCCGCGCGGATCACCCGCCGACACGCCCGCACGACGCCCGCCCGGTGCGGCAGGATGCGGCGGTGACCTTCCCGCCGCCGCCGCCCGGTCCCCCGAACCAGCCGCCCCAGCCCGGCCAGTGGCAGCCCGCAGCCCAGCCGCCGATGCCGCCGCAGCCGCCGTACGGCCAGCCGCCGATGCCGCCGCAGCCGCCGTATCCGCAGCAGCAGGCGTACGGCCAGCCGCCGATGCCGCCGATGCCGCCCGCCGCACCCGCCCCGGGTTGGCAGCCGGCCGTGCCCTTCGAGCCGACGCCCGCGCCGGGCCGCGGCTGGGTGGTGCCCGCCGTCGTCGTGGGCTCGCTCGTGGTGATCGGTGGCGTGTTCGCCCTGTCGGCGGCCGGGGACGTCGGCGCCGGCAGCGGCGCGGCCGACCGGGCGCGGGACGCCGTCGTGCGCCTGACGACGGCCATGCACGAGGGCGACTGCGAGGGCGTGCAGGAGTCGACCACGGGCGGCTACTTCCGCGCCATGAACCTCACCTGCGCCGACATCGCCGACAACGGCGCCTGGATGGACGAGGTAGGCATGTCGTTCGTCGTCGGCGACGCGGAGCTGGACGGTGCCAGCGCGAAGGTGCCCGTCGAGCTCGTCGCGCCCGGCGACCCCAGCCAGGGTGGCACCGGCACCTTCACCGTGGTGCGGACCGGCGACACCTGGCGCGTGAGCAACGACCAGATGGACTGACTCAGTCCGCGCGCACCACCGTCTCCCGCAGCACCGACCGCAGCAGCGGGCGGCTCGACTCCGTCGCGGCGAGCATCAGCGCCACCCCGCCGGCGAGGAACCCGAGCACGAGCGCCAGCCCGGACACGTTCGTCACCCCGGACGTGCCGATGACGAGCACCACGAGCAGCAACGCCACCCCGCTGGAGGTCCCGGTCACCAGGAGCAGCGGCGCGAGCACCTCGCGCCTGCGCGCGGCGTCGAACAGCTCGACCGGCGCACCCGCGAGCCGCTGGAGCGCGTACTCCCGCTTGCGGTCCAGCACGCTGGACGCCTGCATGATGCCCGCGGACACGGCCGCCACGGCGAACGCGATCGCCAGGGTGAGCACGCCGCCGGTGACGATGTCGCGCGTGATGACGTCAGCCGCCGGGTCCTCCCCCGTCGTCTCGAACATCGGCAGCACCGACAGGCACCCGGCCACGAACGCCGCCATCCCCAGGCCGCCGACGACGCGCCAGGCCGCCCGCGGGTCGTCGGTGAGGCGGCGCGCGGCCAGCAGCGTGGCCGGCGTGCGGGCAGCGGCCGCCATGACCCGCCCGACCACGCCCACGATCCACGGCCCGACCAGGTTGAGCGTCGCGAACACCGTGCCGAGCAGGCCGACGAGCAGCGCGACCGCGATCATCTGCGGCATGCCGCCGGCGGCCCCGACCACCAGGCCGAACGCGCCGACGGCAGCGAGCAGCCCGAGCGTCCGCAGCCAGCTGAGCGCGGGCGGGGTCTGCCGCCGCGCGACGCCGAGCGGCGAGACGACCACGCGGCGCAGCGAGACCAGCGCGCTGGCGGCCGCCACGAGCGGCACGACGACGAGCGCGCCCCCGATCCCGGCGAACCCGACCCAGAGCTCGCCCGCGTCGAACGGGCGACCCTGGAACGAGATGCGCGTCCACACCGGCATGAGCAGGCCGTAGCCCGCGATCCCCAGCACCGCGCCGGCCAGGCCCTGCGCGGCCGTCTCGACGGCCGTCACCACGCGCACCTCGCGCGCGGTGACGCCGAGCAGCCGCAACGTGGCCAGCCGCGCGTCGCGCCGCGCGACGCCCATCCGCGCCGCCGCCCCCGCCAACGACACCAGCGGCACCACGAGGAGCACGACGGCGATCGTCGCGAGGATGACGTAGAGCTCCGCGTTCTCGTGCGCGGACACCCCGTGGCTGTCCAGGCCCTCCGGGACGCGGTCCGCGCGGTCGATGAACCCGAGCAGGCCGCCGAGCACGGACAGGCCCATCGCCGTGGTGACCGCGAAGGCGACCACGGCGAGCGCCGTCGTCAGGCTGCCGCCCGAGCGCTGCAGGCGCGGGGCGAGCGCGAGGACGGCCTTCATCGCGCACCCGCCAGCGGCCCGCGGACCTCCCGGCCGTCGACGATGACGAGGCGCCGCGAGCACCACGCCGCGACGGACTCGTCGTGGGTCACCACCACCAGCGAGGCGCCCGCGGCACGGGTGGCCTCCGTGAGCACGCGCATGACGTCCGCGCCGGTCGCCTGGTCGAGGGCACCGGTGGGCTCGTCCGCGAAGACGACGTCGGGCCCGGTGATGAGCGCGCGCGCGACGGCGACCCGCTGCGCCTGCCCGCCCGAGAGCTCGCCGGGCCGCCGGCCTTCCATACCGGCCAGGCCGAGGGACGCCAGCCACTGCCGGGCCCGCTCGGTCGCCTCGCGGCGCGACGTGCCGAGCAGCATCGCCGGCAGGGCGACGTTCTCGACGGCGGGCAGCTCGCTGAGCAGCTGGCCGAACTGGAACACGAAGCCGTAGTGGCGCCGCCGCAGCAGGGACCGCTCGCGGTCGCTGCCCGAGGAGACGTCCCGGCCCCGCAGCGCGACGCCGCCCTGGTCCGGCGCGAGGATGCCCGCGAGGCAGTGCAGCAGCGTGGACTTGCCGGACCCGGACGGGCCCATGACGGCCAACGACTCGCCGTCGGCCAGGTCGAGGTCGACGCCGTCGAGCGCGACCGTCGCGCCGAAGCGCTTCACCAGGCCGCGGGCGGCCAGCCGCACCTGCGGCGCCGGGTGGGCGACGGTCGTCGGGACGGGCGGGCGGAACGGGTCGGCGGTCGCGAGGCTCATGCGTCGAGCCTCCTGGGCGACCGGGAGCCCCGGCGTCCACGCACGGGACCGTCGTCGGGCGGCGACCGTCCCCCCAGGGCACGACGCGCGGTCCGACCGGGAGGGGACCCGGGCGAGCAGCGCACCGGCCCACCGCACACGGCATGCAGCGACCCCCCGCACACCCGTCAGAGCCCGCCTGCCCTTGCTGCCTTCCGGCCCTGGGGGGGTTCAGCGAGATGACGCCGTACGAGGGGTCACCCCAAGCCTAACGCAGGCCGGGGGTGGCCGGTCGTGTCGCTGCCCGCCATCGCCCGCGCGGTCAGCGGCGCAGCGCCTTGCGCGCGAGGACGTTGCCCGCGAGCTGCACCACCTGCACGAGCACGACGATGAGGCCCACCGTCACCCAGGCGACCTCCCAGTTGAAGCGCTGGTAGCCGTGCCGGATGGCGAAGTCACCGAGCCCGCCCGCCCCGACGATGCCCACGACGGCCGACATGTCGATGACCGCGACCACGAGGAACGTGAACGCGAGGATCAGCGGCCCGAGCGCCTCGGGGATGAGCACCGACCACACGATGCGCCACCGGGAGGCGCCCATCGCGCGCGCGGCCTCGACGACGCCCGGGTCGAGCGCGACGAGCGTCTGCTCCACCAGGCGCGCGAACGCGACCGACGCCATGACGCCCATCGGCAGGATCGCGGCCTCGCGGCCGATCCGGGAGCCGCCCAGGGCGATCGTCACGGGCGCGATCGCCGTCACGAAGATGACGAATGGGATCGGCCGGACCAGGTTGATCAGCGCGTTCTCGGTGGTGAAGACCACCCGGTTGCCGCGCAGGCCGCCGCGCCGGGTCACGTAGAGGCCCACGCCGAGCGCGAGCCCGACGACGGCCGCCACGGCCAGCGCCGTGCCGACCATGACGGCGGTGTCGGTCAGCGCCTCCCACAGCAGCGGGAGGAGGTAGTCCCAGTCGGTGCCCTCGCTCATCGGGCGCCTCCCGTCGCGCGCGGCCCGACGGCGTCGGGGTCGGTGAGCGGGGCGGCTGCCGTGCCCAGGTCGAGCACCGTGGTGCTGCGGGCGAGGTCGGCGAGGAACGCCTCGATCGCGTCGTCGGCGCCCGCGAGCTCGAGGGTGAGCGAGCCGTAGGGGCGCTCGGCGATCTCGGTGATGCCGCCGTAGACGATCGTGCCGTCCACGGGGTGCTCGCGGAGCGCGCGCGTCAGGTCGGTCGACGACGCGCCGTCCTCGCGGACCGCGACCGTGACGATCCGTCCGGGGTGCCGGTGCCGCAGCCGCTCGAGCGCGGACGGGCTGGGGCGGTCGCGCAGCGACGTGCCGACGAACCGCCGGGTGGCCGGGTGCTGCGGCCGGGCGAACACCGAGTACACGTCCCCGTGCTCGACGACCTTGCCGTGCTCCATCACCGCGACCCGGTCGCACAGGTACTTCACGACCTCCATCTCGTGCGTGATCACGACCACGGTCACGCCCAGCTCGCGGTTGACCCGGCGGAGCAGGTCCAGCACGTCCTGCGTGGTCTCCGGGTCGAGCGCGGACGTCGCCTCGTCGGCGAGCAGGATGCGCGGGCGGGCCGCGAGCGCGCGGGCGATGCCGACGCGCTGCTTCTGCCCGCCGGACAGCTGCGACGGGTAGGCGCGCGCCTTGTCGGCGAGCCCGACGAAGTCGAGCAGCTCGGCCACCCGCGCGCGCCGGTCGTCGCGCGACCACTTCGCGACGGCGAGCGGGTAGGCGACGTTCCCCGCCACCGTGCGCGAGGACAGCAGGTTGAACTGCTGGAAGATCATGCCGATGCCGGCCCGCACGCGCCGCAGCTCGGTCTCGCGCAGCCCCGTGATCTCGCGGCCGTGCACGCGGACGCTGCCGCTGGTGGCGGGCTCGAGCGCGTTGACCAGCCGCACCAGCGTGGACTTCCCCGCGCCCGAGTAGCCGATGACGCCGAACACCTCCCCCGGCGCGATGTCGAGGGTGACGTCGTCGACGGCGCGCACCGCGCCGCCCGGCGTCGGGAAGTCCTTGGTGACGCCCGCGAAGCTGATGGCGGGGGCGTCCGGCGCGGCGTCGTCGCGCGCGGTGGGCGTGGTGGTCGCGGTGCTCATGGGGGTCCTTGTCCGGGCGACCGGCCCGGGGTCCGCGCGTCGGGAGCACGACGCGCGGACCGCCGGGGCGGCGTCGCTGGTCAGCGGTTGCGGGCGTCCTCTTCGACCTCGGCGAGGATCTCCTGGAGCTCGGCGGGCGTCTGGTTCGCGAGGACGGCCGTACCGCCGGAGGCCTGCTGCAGCGCCGCCTGGACCTCCTCGTCCTCGTAGATCTCGACGAGCTGGGCGAACAGCGGGTTGTCGGCGTCCTCGGCCCGGGCCGCCCAGATGTTGATGTACGGACGGGCCGCGTCGGAGCCGGCATCGTCGGAGTAGAGCGCGGACTCGGGGTCGATGCCGGCGTCGGCGAGGAAGTCGTTGTTGATGATCGACGCCGCGACCGAGTCGAGCGCGAGCGCCGTCTGCTGCGCGTCCACCGGGGTCACGGTCACGCGCGACTCGTCGGCCAGGACGTCCGCCTCGGTGGAGAACGCCGAGCCGCCGTCGCGGAGGGCGACCAGACCGGCGTCCTGCAGCACGAGCAGGGCGCGGGCGAGGTTGGTCGGGTCGTTCGGGATGGCGATCTCGGCACCCTCGGGGATGTCGTCCACCGACTCGTACTGGCGGGAGTACAGGCCGAGCGGGTAGACGGCCGTCGCGCCGACCGGCACGAGGTCCTCCCCCGCCTCCACGTTGTACTGGGCCAGGTAGAGGATGTGCTGGAACTGGTTGAGGTCCAGCTCGCCCTCCGTGAGCGCGGGGTTGGGCAGCGAGTACTCGGTGAAGTCGACGATCTCGACCGGGATGCCGGCCTCGGTGGCCTTCTCCTCGAAGATCCGCCAGTGGTCCTCGCTGGCGCCGACGACGCCGATGACGACCGGCTCGGTCTGCTCGGTCGCGTCGTCGGTGGCGCCGGGGGTCTCACCGGAGTCGTCGGCGTCTGCCGAGCAGGCGGTCAGGGCCAGCGCGAGGCCGGCGACGACGGCGCCGGCGCGCAGGGTGCGGGTGATGCGGGTGGTGCGGGTGGTGCGGGTCGTGCGGGTGGTGCGGGTCGTGCTGCTCATGGCTCGGTCCTTCGGTCGTCGCCGGCCCGGTGTCGGGCGCGGCGCGGCGGGATGGGAGGAGCGCGGGTCAGCGGCGCGCGGCACGCTCTGGGTGAGCGCCGACGTCGTCCGTGGGGAGGCGACGGCGCGGAAGCACCAGCGTGCAACGGAAGTGGCGGGTCTGCCCGGCGGCTGACGGCCGGGCGGCCGAGGTCGGAGCGGCGGTGCTCAGATGCTCTCGGCGGCCCGCCACAGCATTCGGCAGCACATCATCGCGTCGGCGCAGGCGGCCGTGGCGACGGTGTGGCGGATGCTCGGGCGGGTCATGGCGCCCATGGTGGGCCCGGGGAGGGGCGCGCGCCGAATCGTTCCGCGCGTCGTCTCACGATGCGGACGCCTGCGGAGGGCTCCCAAACCGGTCGTCGGAACCGGCACGTGGCGCGCCGCGAGTCTCTACGGTGGACCCCGTGCTCATCGCCGAGGACCTGCTGCTCCTGCTCACCGACGACGCGACCGGCAAGCCGGTCGTCGCGCCCCAGTCCCTGACGTACGCCCTCGCGGGCGCCGTCCTCGTGGAGCTGGCCCTCGCGGGCCGCGTCGCCGTCACCGACGACGGCCGCTGGGGCAGCGGGACGCGCGTCGCGGTCACCGACCCGACGCCGCTCGGCGAGCCGGTGCTCGACGAGGCGCTCGGCCGGGTCGTGGAGAAGGGCCAGCCGCACGGCGCGCAGGCCCTGCTCGCGACGCTCGGCAAGGGCCTCGCGGACACGCTGCGCCACCGCCTCGCGCAGCGCGGCATCCTGCACGCGGAGGAGGGCCGGGTCTTCGGCATCTTCCCGACGCGCGTGTGGCCCGCCGCCGACGCGCGGCACGAGGCCCAGGTGCGGTCGGCGCTGTGGGACGTCGTCGTGGTCGGGCGCCGGCCCACGGACCGCGAGGTGACCCTCGTCTCACTGCTGCACGCCGTCGACCAGGTGCCCAAGCAGTTCGCCGCCGACGGGATGAGCGCGCGCCAGCTGCGCGAGCGGGCGAAGGCGCTGTCGGCCGGCAACCTCGGCGGCGACACGGTCCGTCGCGCCATCGACGCGACGAACGCCGCGGTCATGGCAGCCGTGACGGCGTCGATGGTCGCGACGAGCGCGTCGATCAGCTGACGGCCGCCCCCGGTCCAGCAGCCGCCCCGGGACGCCGGCCGCCCCCCGCCGGCGTCGCACCGCCCGGGACGTCGGACGCCCCCGCCGGCAACCGTGCCGACGGGGGCGTCCGTGCGCGTCAGCGCGTCAGCGCGTCAGCGCGTCAGCGCGTCACATCGTGCGCGAGTCGCCGTACTCCACGCCGCCGGCGATCTCCCAGCCACCGTCGATGACGAAGCACTGACCGGAGACGAACGAGCCCTCGCGGATGAGGAACGCGATGCCCGCGGCGAGCTCCGGCGGCTGGCCCCAGCGGCCGATGGTCGTCGTCGCGCGGCTGGCGGCACCGGCCACGGGGTCCGCGAGCGTCGCCGCGTTGATCGTGGTCTCGATGGTGCCCGGCGCGACCGAGTTCACCAGGATGCCCTTGCGCCCGTACTCGACGGCCGCCTGGCGGGTGAGCGCCTCGACGGCGCCCTTGGCCGCGGTGTACGAGGCGAGGCCCTGCAGGCCGCGGTGCGCCGCGAGCGAGGAGACGTTGACGATGCGGCCGCCACCGCGGGCGATCATGCTCGGGATCACGGCCTGCATGCCCAGCCAGACGCCCTTGGCGTCCACGCCGAGGACCTTGTCCCAGGCCTCCTCGGTCAGGTCGACGACCGTGTCGGCGCTCCACCGGTTCACGACGCCGGCCACCGAGGCGAGCGCGTCCACGCCGCCGAACCGCTCGGTCACGCGGGCCATGAGGGCGGCCCACTCGGCCGGCTTGCTCACGTCGAGACGCTCGCTGACGGCGGTGCCGCCGTCGGCCGTGATCGTCGCGACGGTGTCGTCCGCGCCCTGGATGTCCGCAGCGACGACGGCGTAGCCGTCAGCCGCGAGCCGGATGGCGGTGGCCTGACCGATGCCGCCGTAGGCGCCGGTGACGATGGCGACCTTCTTCTCCGTGGTCACGAGGTACCTCCTCCTGGCACGGCGGTGCGGCGAGCTGCCCCTGCTCACGGCCCGATCCGCGCCGGGTCGATGTACCGGCCGGATCTCGGCCGGTCATCCACGGTAGGCAGGATGATCATGGCGCTGACCAGGACCTTCGTATGCCGGGGCGGCGGTACGATGTGACGCCCTCGCCCGGGGGGACCTCTCGGGAGGAACCCGGCGAACGCCCGTCAGCCGTCCGCGCGGGCGGCGGCCTCGGCGGCGTACACCTTCGCGCGCGTCACGTAGCGGGCGGAGTTGCCGTGCAGGGCGGCGACCTCGTCGTCGGTCAGCTCGCGGCGCACCTTGCCGGGCACACCCGCGACCAGCGAGCGCGGCGGGATGACCGCGCCCTCGAGCACGACGGCGCCCCCCGCGACCAGCGAGTCCCGGCCAACGACGGCGCCCGTGAGCACCGTGGCGTTCATGCCGATGAGGCAGCCGTCCTCGATGGTGCAGCCGTGCACGATCGCGCCGTGCCCGACACTGACGTTCGCGCCGACGATCGCGGGCGAGCCGAGCTCGGTGTGCACCACGACGTTGTCCTGCAGGTTCGAGCCCGGGCCCAGCACGATCTCGTCGATGTCGCCGCGCAGGACCGCGCCGAACCAGACGCTCGCGTCGGCCTGGACGCGGACCTTGCCGATGAGCGCGGCGTTGGGCGCGAGCCAGGCGGTCTCGTGGACCTCGGGGGCGCGGCCCTCGAAGGGCAGGATCGTCGTCACGGGCGTCAGGCTACCGACGACCGCCGGGGACCTCCCCTCGACGCCCGGAGCAGCACGACCCCGCCGAGCGCCAGGATCAGCGCGGTCAGCGCGAGCGGGCCCGCCGCTCCGGCACCGGTGTCCGCGACCGCCGTCGCGGCGGCGGGGAGCGTCACGGGCAGGCGCATCGCGTACGGCGCACCCGAGGGGTCCGTCCCGAGCGCGACGAAGGTGTGCTCGCCGGGCGCGAGGTCGGTCGGCACCGTGACGGTCAGCGAGAACGCGCCGTCCTCGTCGGTGAGCGCCGTGCCGAGCACCCGCGGCTCCGAGTAGACGACCACGACGGCCGTCGAGAAGGGCACGAACCCGGTGCCGAGCACCGTGATCGTCTGCCCTGAGACCACCGAGGAGAGGGGCCCATCCGTCGTCGTGAGCGTCGCGGGCGCCGCGGTGGGCGGGGCCGGCGGAACGGGGGGTGCGCTCGGCACCACGGGCACCGACGACGCCGACGGCGCCGAGTCGCCCCAGCGGCTGTGGGTGACCACCTGGAACGTCACCGCCTCGCCCGCGACCGCGCCCACCAGGCAGGTGGTGGTGCCCGCGGGGACCTCGCAGACGACCCGACCGTCCGACGTCACCGTGTACCCGGAGACGTCGCGCTCGGTCGACGCGTCCCAGGTGAGGGTCACCGAGGAGACGCCGGCGATGCCCGTCGGCGCCGCGACGGGCATCGGCGGGGGCGCGACGGGCGTCACGGTGGCCGTCCCGCTGGCCGGGCTCGGACCGGCGGCGTTCACCGCCCGCACCGCGACGTCGACCGTGTCGCCGTTGACCAGCCCGAACACCGTGCCGGTCGCGGTCGCGCCGTCCCTCGTCGTCGTCAGCGCCTGCCAGGGGCCGTCGCCGACCCGCACCTGGTAGCCGGTGACGGGCGCACCGCCGTCGCTCGCGGGCACCTGGAAGGTGAGGGCTGCCTCGCCATCGCCCGACGTCGCGAGGAGGCCAGTCGGGGCGGTGGGCCGGATCGGCGCGACGGCGCCCGTGAGGGTCGTCGACCGCGCGCCGTGGGCGTTGCTCGCGGTGATCGTCACCGAGTAGGCGTCCGCCGACGTCGGGGTCCCGGTGATCGCACCGGTCACGGGGTCGAGGTCGAGCCCCGCGGGCAGTGCGCCGGCGGTCACGGCGAACGTCGGGGCCGGGTAGCCGGTCGCGCTGACGAGCGCGGTCACGGGGGTGCCCCAGACCAGGCCGGACAGGGCGCCCGAGACGGCCGACGGCGGGTCGCCGACGTGGCCGCCGATGGTGCGGTCCACCGAGCCGCGGTCGTTCGTCGCGGTGATGGTCGCTGACCACGGGCCGACGGCGGAGGGCGTCCCGCTGAGCACCCCGGCGGACGAGAGGGTCATGCCCGAGGGCAGGGCGCCCGCCGTGACGGCGAACGTGGGCGGGGGGTAGCCGTCGACCGTGTAGGTGACGGACGCCGGGACGCCGGCGAGGAGCTGCGGCGTCGTGCCGGCGATCAGCTCGGGCGGCGAGGAGACCCAGCCGGTGAGGGTGGTGGCGATCGCGCCGTACGCGTTGGTCGCCCGCACCGTGACCGAGTAGGGGCCCACCGCCGTCGGGGTGCCCGTGATCGCGCCGTCGGCGGCGGCGAGGGCGAGGCCCTCCGGGAGCGCGCCGGCCGTGACCGACCAGGTGGGCACGGGGTAGCCGTCGGCGTCGAGCTCGAGCGAGGCGGCTGTGCCCAGCGGCAGGGTGCCGATCGAGCCGGTGATCGCCGTCGGCGCCTGGCCGACGTGACCCGACACGGGCGAGGCCGTCGAACCCTCCGTGTTGGTCGCGGTGATCTGCGCGGACCAGGGCCCCGGCGTCGTCGGGGTGCCCGAGATGGTGCCGTCCGCGGCCAGGACGAGGCCCGCCGGCAGGGCACCGGCCGTCACGGCGAACGTCGGGGCGGGGAAGCCCGTCGCGGTCACCTGCTCGGTGAACGGCTGCCCCACCATCGGCTGGCCCCACGGGCCGTAGGGGTAGCTCGGCGGGTACGGGATCGGCTCCACCGTCACGGCGGCGCTCGGCGCGGAGGCCGCTCCGGCGCCGACGGCGTTGGTCGCCGTCACGGTGAACGTGTAGGACGTCCAGGCGGTCAGACCGGTGACGGCGCAGGGGCTGGACGCGCACGTGGTCGACGCGCCGCCAGGCGACGCGGTGACGGTGTAGGAGGTGACGGCGGCGCCGCCGTCGGACGCGGGCGCGGTGAACGAGACCGTGGCCTGCTCGGGGCCCGTGGTGGCGGAGACGCCCGTCGGGCTGCCCGGGAGGCCGGCGATCGCGATCGTCGACGACGCGGTGGCGATGCCGACGAACGGCTCGGCGTCGCCGTACTCCACGACGTAGCCGGTGATGTCAGTGGTGTTCGACGCGGCCAGGTCGTTCCAGAGGCCGTCGAAGCTGTTCCAGTTCGTCACGGCGACCCACTCGCCCCCGCTCGCGTCGTCCTGGTTGTTCGGCTCGCCCGACGCCCAGTTCCCGTAGGACCCGCCGGGCGCGAAGTCGCACACGCCGAGCAGCTGGGTGCACCGCGCGATCACGGTCCCGGCCTCTGGACCCGTGTCCCAGCGCCACTCGCGCGCGTAGCCGCCGACCGGACCGGTCGCCTTGGCGCCGATCCACACGTTCTTGGCCTGCGGGATGCGGCTGGTGACGATGGCGTTCTCGGCGCTGCTCGTGATCGTCACGAGGTAGCCCGGCCTCTCGAGGAAGTCCCGGCCCGCCGCGGCGGTCCTCGCGGTGTCCCAGCCGATCTTCGCGGCAGGGACGAACTCGTAGAAGTGGCCCGTGGCGGGACCGAACACGATGCCGGCCTGCTGCTGGTAGGCGGTCACCGTGACCGTCGCGGACTGGCCCTGCGAACCGGCGGGCGCGGTCAGCGTCGTCGTGGCGAGCGCGGCGTTGACCTGCGCGGGCTTGCCCGTGAAGCTCACGGAGGCGCCCGAGGCCAGGTTGTTGTAGGCGAGCGCGACGCCGGTCGAGACGGTGTCGACCTGCACGGTCCCGCGGCTCGTCGCGACCGTGACCGCGAGCGTGTCCTCGGCGGCCGCGCCGGTCACGCCCATCCCCGTCAGCGCGGTCGTCGTGCCCTGCACGACGAGCGCGGTGGTCGGCGCGGTGGCCACGAGGCCGGCGCCGGCCGTGGCCGGCAGCACGCCCGCGAGGGCCAGGACCGTGGCGGCTGCGACTAACCCGGTCACCTTGCGGGTCACCTTGCGTACTGCCGTCGGTCGCACCACTGCTCGCCGCATCGTCGCGCCTCCTCGTCCCGGGCGCGCGTGGGGGTGAGCGCGCCCCCGCCGATCATGGAATCGGAAGCGATCTGGGCGCTGTGAGGAAAACCGGGCGCAGATGTCCGGCGGATTCGGGCGAGGGGAGGCAACCCTCCCCGGCGGGCCCCCGACGCTCGGACCGGGCCGCTCGGGTCGCCCTACCGGGCCGCTCGGGTCGCTCTGCGGAGGATCGTTCGCGAAAACCGCGACGGATCCTCCGCAGAGCTCGCAGACCGTCGGCCCGAGAGCCCGACCCGCACCCGGTGCTGCCGAGCAGCTCGAGTCGGCTACCATCGTGCGGCCGGGAGGATTCGCCTAGTGGCCTATGGCGCACGCTTGGAAAGCGTGTTGGGGTAACACCCTCGGGGGTTCGAATCCCCCATCCTCCGCCGGAAGAAGGGCCCGTGACCTGCGGTGACGTGGGTGGCGGGCCCTTCGTCGTCGGCCGGGTTCTAGGAGACCTGCTCCACCCAGGCGTCGAGCTCCGCCCGGTGGGCGTCGACGTACTCCTGCTGGAGCCGGTCGCGCGCGGCGCCCCAGGCGGCGTCGTAGTCGGTGTCGGCGCGGCAGTCCCAGTCCGCGGTCGCCAGCGACGCCTCGCGGGTCGCCAGGTCGCCCTCGCCGGCGATCCCGCCGTCGGGGCCCACCTCGCCGAGCGTCGGGTCCGCGGCGATGCCGTCGTTGAAGGCGAGCCACGCGGCCCAGGCCGCCTGCTCGGCGTCGGGCGGCGAGGCGTAGCCGGGGTGTCCGGCGTCGGCCATGCACTCCGACCACTCCGCGGCCGCCGCCATCACGGCTGGGTCCGTCGGCGCGACCTCGGCGTCGATCCGCGCGATCTCGTCCTCGAGGCCGGCGCGCACGTGATCGGTCTCGCGGTCGCCGAAGACCTCGTTCCGCGCGGCGCGGAAGCAGCCCCCGAGCTCCGCGTCCCCGTCGGACGCCCCCTCACCGGCGTCGTCGCCCCACAGCGCCCGGACGTAGGAGTCGAGCGCCTCGGGGCTCATGGCGGCCATGATCGCGTCGTTGGGACTGCGGCCCGGCGACTCGGAGCGCATGCCCTCGGGGGCGGCGGCGAACCCGTAGCCGAACTGCTCGGCGAACGCCCTGCTGCCGGGCGGCGGGTCGATCGCCGCCTCGTCGATCATGACGTAGCCCTCGACGTACGGGACGTAGTCGAAGCCCTGCTCCGACATGCAGGCGGCGACGAGCTCCTCCATCTGCATGGTCAGCTCGGGCGCGTCGTCCGACGAGTACCCCGTCCCGGCCTCGAGGTACACCTCGGCCGGCCCCGGCTCGACGGCCGTCGGCGGCGGCTCCGGCTCCTGGCCGCCACACCCCGTCACCAGCGCGAGGAGCGCAACACCGACCGCGCCGCCGGCCCCACCAGCCCTGCGCGCCACGTGGCCCCCTCCGCTGCCGCCGTCCTGAGTCCCCCCATCGTGCACGAGGTCCGTGGCGCGCGCGGGCCCTTTCCTTGTGCGGATGCTGTGAGCCGCTCAGGCTTTCCGGGACGCCGGCGTTCCCCTGAACCCCATATCTGCATACTCGCGCAGACATGCAAGAATTACCTGGTGCTGAGCGCCCTCGCCGACCGGACGTACCGTCGGCTGTTCACCGCCCAGGCGATCTCGCTGGCCGGCACGGGCCTCGCGACCGTCGCGCTCGGCCTGCTGGCCTACGACCTCGCCGGCGACGACGCCGCCCTCGTCCTCGGCACGGTCTTCGCGATCAAGATGGTCGCCTACGTCGCGGTCGCGCCGGTGGCGGCCGCCGTCGTGCACGCCGCGCCGCCCCGGGTGGTGCTGGTGACCGCGGACCTCGTGCGCGTCGTCGTCATGCTCGGGCTGCCCTTCGTGACGGCCACCTGGCAGATCTACGTGCTGGTCCTGGTGCTGCAGGCAGCCTCCGCCGTCCACACGCCCACCTACCAGGGCGTGCTGCCGCGCGTCCTGCCCGACGAGCGCCCCTACACCCAGGCACTCTCGCTCTCGCGACTGGCCGAGGACCTGGAGATGCTCCTGTCGCCGCTGCTCGCGGCGCTGCTGCTGCTCGCGGTCCCGAGCTCCGGCCTGTTCGTGGGCACCGCGGCGGGCTTCGCGATCTCCGCCGCCCTGGTCGTGCGCACGACGCTCGGCCGGGCACCCGTGGAGGTCGACGGCGAGGCCCAACCGTTCCGGGTCCGCGTCCGGCGCGGCGTCGACCTCATGGTGCACACCCCCGCGCTGCGGCCCGTCCTCGCGCTCAACCTCGCCCTCGCGGCCGGCGGCGCCTACGTGCTGGTCCAGTACGTCGTCGTCGCGCGCACGGTGTTCGACGGCGGCGACGGCACCGCCGCGCTCCTGCTGGCCGCGCTCGGCGCCGGGTCGATCACCGTGGCCGTCCTGCTCCCGCGCGCGCTCGAGGCGCTCCCTGAGCGGCCGCTGATGCTCGGCGGTGCCGCGCTCCTGACCCTGGCCACGGGCGCGGTCGCGGCCGCCCTGGCCGTGCCCGGCGTCGGCGGGCTGGTGCTGGTGGGGGCGCTGTTCGCGCTGGTCGGCGCCGGGTGGGCCGCGGCCGAGACGCCCGTCGGGCGGATCATCACCCGCTCCACCGCGGAGGCCGACCGGCCCGCCGTCTTCGCCGCGCAGTTCTCGCTGTCGCACGCGTGCTGGCTCGTCACGTACCCGCTGGCCGGGTGGCTGGGGTGGCTGGGGCTACCCGGAGCAGCCCTGGCGCTCGCGGTCCTCGCCGCGCTCGCCGTCGCCGCGACCGCGGCCTTGTGGCCCCGCACCGCCACGCCTCCCCGGACACCCAGCGGCGTGACAGGGTGAGGCCCGTGGCCCTCGAGACGCCCGACCGCGCGCCCGACCCGGGCACCGACCTGGACACGGCGGTCGAGATCCTGCGCCTGCTCGCCGACCCGACGCGGCTCTCGATCCTCCGCCTCCTCCACGACCGGGAGCTGTCCGTCGGCATGATCGCCGACGAGCTCGGCCGGCCCGGCCCCGCGGTGTCGCAGCACCTGGCGAAGCTCCGGACGGGCCGCCTGGTCCAGACGCGGCGCGACGGCGTCACCGTCTACTACCGGCACGCGAACGGCCACGTCTCGGCCATGGTCCGCAACGTCCTCGAGCAGGCCGAGCACGTCACCTACGAGCACCCGCCGCACCACGCCTGACGCGCGCCCGGGCAGCCCGCCGCGCCCGCGCCGCGTCATCGTGAAGCGTTGCTTCCGCGGGACGGAAGAAACGCTTCACGATCCGGGCGACCCGCGGGGCGCCGCGCTACATCTCCTCGTGGGTGTTCGGGTCGCCGCCGAAGAGACGCCCGTCGGGCCGGCCGAGCGCGGTGATCGCCGCGACCTCCTCGGCCGTCAGCGCGAACCCCGCCAGGTCGAGGTTCTCGCGCTGGCGCCCCGGGTCGGCGGACTTCGGGATGGGCACCGCACCGAGCTGCAGGTGCCAGCGCAGCACCACCTGCGCGGGCGTCACGCCGTGCGCCCGGGCCGCCGCGACGACGGGCGCCGTCTCGCGCACCGGCGCGCGCTTGCCGAGCGGGCTCCACGACTCGGTGACGATCCCGTGCTCGGCGTGGAACGCGCGCAGCTCGACCTGCGGGAAGAACGGGTGCAGCTCCACCTGGTTCACGGCGGGTACGACGCCGGTCGCGTCGGCCACGCGCGTCAGGTGCTCGGCGGTGAAGTTGGAGACCCCGACGGACCGCACCCGGCCCTCGGTCTGCAGCCGCACCATCGCGCGGTAGGCGTCGACGTACTTCCCGACGCTCGGGTTCGGCCAGTGGATGAGGTAGAGGTCGACGACGTCGAGGCCGAGCGCCGCGACCGACCGGTCGAACGACGCCAGCGTCTCGTCGAAGCCGTGGTCACGGCCCGGCAGCTTCGTCGTCACGACGACGTCCTCGCGCGGCACCGGCGACTGGGCGATCGCCCGGCCGACGGTGTCCTCGTTGCCGTAGTTCACGGCCGTGTCGATGAGCCGGTAGCCGAGGTCGAGGGCGCTCAGCACGGCCGCGGTCCCCTCCGCCCCGCGCAGCGGGTAGGTGCCGAAGCCGACGTCGGGCAGGGTCGTTCCGTCGTTCAGGGTGGGCATGGCCCGACGGTAACCCGTCGGTCGTGGCGGCGCCGTCGGGCATAGGGTCCCCCCGAGGAGCGAGCGGAACGGGGAGCGAGATGTCGGCGCAGATCATCCACGTGGTGCTGGTGCGCTGGGCGGCCACCGCGGCGCCCGACGTCGTGGCGCGGTTCGACGCCGCCGCCCGCGTGGTGCGCGAGACCATCCCCGGCGTGCTGGAGGTGGCGCACGGGCCCAGCGTCAGCGTCGAGAACCTCGAGCAGGGCTACGACTACGCGCTCCACGTGCGCTTCGCCGACGCGGCGGCCCGCGACGCGTACCTGCCGCACCCCTCCCACGTCCCGCTCGCCGAGCTCATCGTGGCCAACGCGGAGACGTTCGTCGTCTTCGACCTCGCCGTCGGCGACGCCTCGTAGGCGGTCGAACTCACCCTGCGTCGCCCGGTCCTCGATCACTAGGCTGGTGGTCGGGGCAGCCTCTCGTGGAGGGACCGACATGGCGACGAAGCCGCGCATCCTGATCATGGCCGCGCTGGTCCTCCTCGGCGGGCTCACCGGCTGCTCCAAGGAGCAGCAGACGGAGCCGAGCGCCCCCGCGACCCCCGAGCCGACCTCCACCAAGGACGCTCCCCCGACGCCGGACGCGACGCCCACCGAGACCCCCGAGGTCGAACCCACCGTCGACGCCCTCCCGCCCGGCTTCCCGGACCCGGCGACGCTCATCGGCCAGGTGGTGCACGACGAGCAGGCCGCCGACGGCAGCTGGCACACCGTCGTGGGCGGCGCCCCGCTCGAGCTGACGACCACGCTGGGCGCGTGCTTCGACGGCGGGTCGGGGGACGTCTGCGGCTACTCCGTCTCGGCCTCGGTGCCGCCGGGGCCCACGCCCCAGCCCGCCACCGCCGCCCTGGTGCTCCTGCTGCGCACCGCGGGTCCGCTCGCCGACGGCACCCCCACCTGGACCGTGCTCGACGCCGTCGCGACCACCGCACCGGGCGGCGCACCCGCCTACGTCGAGTCGTGCGACGGGACGGACGGCGTCGTCGTCTGGGCCGATCCCGCCGGCTCCACCGGGGACACGGTCCCGGTCCTCGCGGCCGTCGGGCCGGACGCGTCGGTGAGCTCGCTGGTCGAGGTCGACCCGGCGTCGCTCAGCTGCCCCTGGATGGGTGGCTGAGCGGACCGCGCGACTGAGCCGCGCCGTCAGCCGACCGACGCGCGGTCCAGCGCCGCGCGCAGGGCGGCACGCTCGCGGGGCTCGAGGCGCTCGACGAGCCCCGCGAGCGCCGCGGCGCGGTCCTCGGCCGCGAGCAGCGACTGGACCATGCAGCCCGCGACGTACTCGGTCCGCGACATCGTCGGCCGGTAGGACCACGAGCGAGCCCCCGGGACCCGGTCGACCATGCCCTTGCGGGCGAGGTTCGTCAGCACCGTGGCGACGGTGGTGTAGGCGAGCTCGCGCTCGGCGAGCCGCTCGAGGACCCGGCGGGCGCACAGCTCGTCGGGGCAGTCCCACAGGGCGTCCATGACCTGGTGCTCGAGGGTGCCGAGCCGGGGGAAGGCGTCAGGCACGGCGCGCTACCGGCGTCGGGCAGAACACCTGGCCGCGGAGCCGGAAGACCAGCGCGCCCGCCGTCATGAGCAGCGCGACCGCGGCGAGGTAGGGCTGCATCGGCGCGAACCAGGTCAGGGCGCCGGAGTAGCCGAGCGCCAGGAGCGCGATCTTGTTGCAGACCGGGCAGCCGACCGCGAACCACGCGAGCACGCCGCCCGCGACGGCCAGGCGGCTCGGCGCGTCGACGGGCGCCTCGGCGTCGGCGTCGGCCGGCTCGGCCGGCGCCGCCTGGCGCGCACGCACGTAGGTCGCCGCGAGCATGCCCGCGAGCACGGACGTCGCGATCCAGACCGGGTAGTTCCACGCGACGACCGGGATCTCGCGCCCGAAGACCGGGTTCGGGATGAGCACCGTGGGCACGCCGATGAGCACGGCGAACGCGACGGAGAAGAGGGCTGCCGCGACCACCTGCCGGCGGGTCCACGAGCGCAGCGCGGTGCGGACCGCGTCGAGCGTCCGCCGCGGCTCGGTGACCGCGGGCACGAGCGGGGTCATCAGCTCCACGCCAGCTCCTCTCGCCAGGCCGGTTTCGGCCGACTACTACGGTGCATAGTAGCCGCGGGTCGTAGGCTCGACCGACGTGGCGACCTTCTCCTCAGTGACCCGGCAGCACGTCCTCGCGGCCCTCGCGGAGCACGACGCCCGCGGCGCCGAGGAATTCCTCGACCTGTACGGCTTCGAGCCCGGGGTCGGCACGCTCACGCACGAGGGCCGCACCTACGACGCGCGGGCGGTCCTCGGCGTCGCACACAAGTTCGCGACCGGCCGGCTCGCCCGGCAGGACGAGTTCCACGGCGACCTGCAGGCCACGGGCCTGCTCAGCAAGCGCGGCTTCGAGGTGACCGAGCCGGCGTCGGCCCGACGCGCGGTCGCGGCCCCTTCCGCGACGCGCGCCCCCCGCGCACCCCGGGCGCCCCGCGCGTCGGCCGCCAAGACGACGACGCGCACCCCCTCCCGCGAAGAACGCCCGCCGGCCATCTGCCCGACGTGCTTCACCGTCCTCCCGGCGACGGGCGTCTGCGACGCCTGCGGCTGACCCGCGCGGCCTGCGCCACGCTCGCGAGCGCGGCGCGGGCGGCCGTCCGACCCACGGGTGCCACCAGGTGGCGGCGGTACCGTGCACCGTCGGGCCGAGCGAGAGGGGAACCATGGCCGGGGCGAACGAGCTGCCCGCGCGGGGCACCCGCCGGCCGCGCGAGCGCGCGACGACCACGAGCGGCCAGCGCAAGCGCGAGCGGATCCTCGACGCGGCGGTGCGGGTCTTCGGCACGGGCGGCGCCGACGGCGTCACGCACCGCGCGGTCGCGCGCGCGGCCGACGTGCCCCTGGGCTCGACGACGTACTACTTCACCGACCGGGACGACCTGCTGCTGCAGACGATGGCGCACGCGCGGGCGGCGGAGTCGGACCGGCTCGCGGCCATCGTGGACGCCGTCGAGGGGCCGATCGACCTCGACCGGTCGGTCGCGCTGCTCACGGAGATGTTCTTCGACAAGACGACCGCAGACCCGCTGTACGACCTGGCGCTCTTCGAGATGTTCATGGAGGCGACGCGCAACGACGCGCTGCGCCCGGTGACCCGCGCGTGGTCGGAGATGATCGGCTCGCTGGTGGACCGGGTGCTGCCGCCGAGCGACGGCGCCCTGCCGCGGGACCAGGTGGTGCAGATCGTGGCGTGCCTGGTGGACGGGCTCATGCTCGAGGCGGTGTCGAACGGCGAGCTCGAGGTGCGGGACCTCACGTCGCGGCTGCGCGTCGTCGTCGAGCGGCTGTGCCCGCCGGGGGCCGCGCCGGCCTGAGGGGCGCCGGCGCCGGGGTGACGGAGGTCACCCGCCCCGCGAGGGCGCCGGGGACGTAGGTCCCTTGGACACCTGAGGCCCACTTGTACGTTTGTACATACGAAGTTGTACGTTCGTACAAACGAGATGCGGGCGGCATCCCGACGGGCGCAACGCTTCGCGCACGATCCCCCACCAGCGGCTCACGCAAAGGAGCACCGATGGCCGCTCAGACCGATACCCCTGCGGTCGAACCCGCCCCCGGCGGCACGACCGCCCGCCCCGCCTTCCGCATGTTCGACATGGTGCTGTTCTCCGTGGCGGCCATGCTGCTGCTGTCCCAGCTCACGGTCACCGCATCCGTCGGGCCGACGGCGATCTTCTGGACCCTGCTGATCATCGTCGCGTTCTTCGTGCCCTACGGCCTGGTCACCGCCGAGCTCGGCTCCGCCTACCCGGACGCCGGCGGCATCTACGCCTGGGTGGTCCGTGCGTTCGGCAACCGCTGGGGCACGCGCGTGTCGTGGTGGTACTGGATCAACGTCGGCCTCTGGGTGCCGAGCGTGTACCTGATGTTCTCGGGCGCGATCTCGTCGATGTTCTTCGACGGCGAGCTCAACTTCTGGGTGCAGATCGCCATCACCGTGGTGCTCATCTGGGTGAACTACTGGGTCAACGTGCGCAGCCTCGAGACCGGCACGTGGGTGTCGAACCTCGGCGCCGGCATCACGCTCGCCGTCATCGCGGCCCTCGCCGTCGCGGGCGGCATGTACGCCGCGGGCAACGGCTCCGCGACCGACTGGAGCATCGGCGAGCTCATCCCGACCGACACCATGCCGGCCCTGGCCGCCGCGCTGCCGATCATCATCTACAACTTCCTCGGCTTCGAGCTCATGTCCTCGGCCTCCACGCAGATGGAGAACCCGAAGCGCGACGTCCCGCGCACCATCCTCATCGCGGGCGCGCTCATCGGTGGCTTCTACCTCATCGCCACCGTCGGCATGCAGCTCATCTTCCCGGCCGACGAGATCTCCGAGACGACCGGCCTCATCGACGCCCTCCAGCTCGGCTTCGGCGACTCCACGGCCGCGAACGTCCTGGTCACGGTCCTCGGCGTCGGCGCGCTGTTCTGCTTCTTCGCCTGCCTGGTCCCGTGGACGATCGGCGCCAACCTGGCCGCCGCGGAGTCCGCGCAGCAGGGCGACCTGCCCAAGGTGTTCGCCCGCCGGCACCCCCGCCGTGGCACCCCGACCGGCGCCGCGATGCTCACCTCGGTCGTCGGCACCGTCTTCACCGTCGGCTACGCGGCCCTGTTCTCCCTGACCGACGGTGCGATCGACGACGTCTTCTGGAACCTGTTCGCGTTCTCGTCGGTGATCTTCCTGCTGCCGTACATCGTGATGATGCTGGCGTTCCGCAAGCTCCGCGGCATCGACCCCGACCGCGCACGCCCCTACCGCGTGCCCGGCGGCAAGGCCTGGACCGTTGTCATCACCTGGGTCCCGACCATCCTGCTCGCGGCCGCCGCGGTCTTCTTCGTGGTCAACCCCTACGACTTCTCGTGGTCGGTCACGGGCTCGATCCTGATCGGCCTCGCGATCGCCGTGGTCATCCAGGAGTGGTTCTGCTTCAAAGCCCCGCAGTGGACGCGCGAGCGCGCCCTCGAGCGCGGCGAGGACCCGGAGACCGCCCAGCAGTTCGCCGACTGACGGCACCACGCCCCTGCCCGACGCGCGGACCCGGCACCTGCGGCCCGACGCGTACCCCACACGAAAGGTGGTCTCACCATGGTCCACACGATCGACTCGACCCCCGCGGCCGACGGCTACCGCATGCCGGCCGAGTGGGCGCACCACACCGGCTGCTGGCTGGTCTGGCCCGAGCGCCCCGACAACTGGCGGCTCGGCGCCAAGCCGGCGCAGGCCGCGTTCACCGACGTCGCGACGGCGATCGCCGAGACCGAGCAGGTCACGGTCGCCGTCTCGGCGCGGCAGTTCGACAACGCCCGGTCCCAGCTCCCCGACCACGTCCGCGTGGTCGAGATGTCCAACGACGACTCGTGGATGCGCGACATCGGCCCCACGTTCGTCGTGAACGACGCCGGCGACGTGCGCGGCGTGGACTGGGACTTCAACGCCTGGGGCGGCCTGGTCGACGGCCTCTACTTCCCGTGGGCGGCCGACGACGCCGTCGCGCGGAAGGTGTGCGAGATCGAGGGCGTGGCGCGCTACAAGGCGCCGCTCGTCCTCGAGGGCGGCTCGATCGACGTCGACGGCGAGGGCACGGTGCTCGTCACCGAGGAGTGCCTGCTCTCGGAGGGCCGCAACCCGGACCTCAGCAAGGACGAGATCACCCAGCACCTGCGCGACTACCTCGGGGCCGAGGTCGTCGTCTGGCTGCCGTACGGCGTGTACCTCGACGAGACCAACGGGCACGTCGACAACTTCTGCCGGTTCGTGCGCCCCGGCGTCGTCATGCTCACCTGGACCGACGACGCGGCCGACCCGCAGTACGAGCGGTCGCTCGCCGCCCTGAAGGTGCTCGAGGCGACGCGCGACGCCAAGGGCCGCGCGTTCGAGGTCGTGAAGATCCACCAGCCCGGGCCGATCTTCATCACCGCCGAGGAGGCGGCCGGCGTCGACAGCATCGAGGGGACCCTGCCCCGCGAGGAGGGCGACCGGCTCGCCGGCTCGTACGTGAACTCCTACATCGGCAACGACGTCGTGGTGCTGCCGGTGTTCGACGACGCGCACGACGACGCCGCGGTCGCCGCCTACACCGAGCTGTTCGCGCCGCGCCGCATCGTCACGCTGCCCGGCCGGGAGATCCTCCTGGGCGGCGGCAACATCCACTGCATCACCCAGCAGCAGCCCTCCGGCCGCTGAACCGCGTCAGCGCCCGGCTGAGCCGGCCCTGAGCCGGGGCCCCCGCCCGCCAGTCACCCCCTGAGCGGCGGGCGGGGGTCCCTCCCACACCAGCACACCCCCATCCACGAAGCAGTCGCACCGCGATCCGCGGTCCGGCGACTGCGTCATGCCCATCGACTGCACTGCCCATCCGGCTGCGCGCAGCCCCGACACCCAGGAGCCCACCATGGCCGTCCGCCACTTCATCGACACCCAGGACTTCACCAAGGCCGAGCTGCTCGACATCGTCCACCTCGGCATCACGCTCAAGAAGTGCGTGCAGGTCGGCTACGTCCCGCCGCTGCTCGCCGGCCGGACGCTCGGCATGATCTTCGAGCAGTCCTCCACTCGTACCCGCGTCTCCTTCGAGACGGCGATGACGCAGCTCGGCGGGCACGCGCAGTACCTCGCCCCGGGCCAGATCCAGCTCGGCGGCCACGAGACGATGGAGGACACCGCCCGGGTGCTCTCGAAGCTCGTCGACATCGTCATGGCCCGCGTCGCCCGGCACCACACGGTGGCCGGCTTCGCCGAGCACGCCACGATCCCCGTCATCAACGGCATGTCGGACTACAACCACCCGACGCAGGAGATCGGCGACCTCATCACGATGGTCGAGAACCTGCCCGCCGGGAAGCGCCTGGAGGACTGCAAGGTCGTCTTCGTCGGCGACGCCACGCAGGTGTGCGCCTCGCTCATGATGATCACCACCAAGATGGGCATGGACTTCGTCCAGTACGGCCCCGCCGGCTTCCAGCTCAAGCCCGAGATGCAGGAGATCGGCCGGGCGAACTGCGCCGTCTCCGGCGGCAGCATCACCGTCACCGACGACCGCTCCGCGATCGAGGGCGCCGACTTCGTCTACACCGACGTCTGGTACGGCGACTACGAGGCCGAGCTGGGCGAGGCCGAGCGGCTCGCCGTCTTCATGCCCACCTACCAGGTGAACGCCGAGCTGATGGCCGCCGCCGGCCCGGGCGCGCAGTTCCTGCACTGCCTGCCCGCGACGCGCGGCGAGGAGGTCACCGACGAGGTGCTCGACTCCGACTCCTCGCTGGCGTTCGAGGAGGCCGGCAACCGCCTGACCGCCCAGCGCGCGCTGCTCGTCTACTTCCTGCGGCCCGAGCCGGCGAACCCGCACAAGGTCGCGGCGGCGAAGGCCGAGCTCGACGCGCTGCTCGCCGGGATCCTCTGAGCGATGTCGCGCATCGTCATCGCCCTCGGGGGCAACGCCCTCGGGGACACCGCCGCCGAGCAGCGGGCGCGCATCGACGCGGCCGCGCCCGCGCTCGTCGGCCTCATCGCCCAGGGGCACGAGATCATCGTGTCCCACGGGAACGGTCCGCAGGTCGGGGCCATCAGCCTCGCCTTCGCCACCGCCGCCGAGCACACCGACCGGGTCCGGCCCATGGACCTGCCCGAGTGCACGGCCATGAGCCAGGGCTACATCGGCTACCACCTGCAGCAGGGCATCGCCCGCGAGCTGCGCCGGGTGGGCATGCCGTGGCACGTCGCGTCCGTGGTCACGCAGGTGGAGGTCGACCCGGACGACCCGGCGTTCGCGCACCCGACCAAGCCGATCGGCGGCTTCTACGACGAGGCCACCGCTCGGTCGATGATGGCCGCGGACCCCGAGCTGCGGATGGTCGAGGACTCCGGTCGCGGGTGGCGGCAGGTCGTCGCCTCACCGCGACCGGTGCGGATCGTCGAGAAGGACTCGATCCTCAACCTGCTGGACCACGAGTTCATCGTGGTCGCGTGCGGCGGCGGCGGGATCCCGGTGGTGCGCACCGAGGGCGGCGACCACCGCGGGGTCGCGGCGGTCATCGACAAGGACTTCGCGTCCGCGGCGCTGGCCGAGGCGGTGGGGGCGGACTACCTGTTCATCCTCACCGCGGTGGACCGGGTGGCCGTCGACTTCGGCACCCCCGCCCAGCGGGACCTCGAGCACCTCGACCTGGCCGAGGCGCAGCGGCTCGTCGACGAGGGGCAGCTGGGCGCCGGCTCGATGCTGCCGAAGGTCCAGGCGGCGATGGCCTTCGCGGCGAGCGGGCCCGGGCGTCGGGCCGTCATCTGCTCCCTGGAGAAGGCGCCGCTCGCGATGCGCGGCGAGAGCGGCACGACCATCCACGCGTAACCCACTCCCACCCGGCCCCCCGTCAAGTGGAGCACGGTGGCGGCCGATCGCCCCACGTGGAGCACGGTGGCGCCGCCGTGCTCCACGTGGGGGTGGCGGGACGGGGGCGCGCTGCCTCGCCCGGGCGGCCCGGCGACGTCGGACGCCTCAGTCAGGCGGTGCCCCAGCGGATCCCCCGGGCCCGGAAGAACGTCGCGAGCGCCGCCGCCCCTTCCGCCCCGACCCCGGGGATCCGTGCGGCCTCCGCGGCACTCATGCGCCGCGCCATCTGCATGTTCGGGATGCCGGCCGCGCGCAGACCGTCGACGGCGGAGGGCGGCAGGTGCCCCTCGAAGACGTCGAGCGGGGTGAGGGTCGCGGGCTCCTTGGGCGGGAACTCGGCGAGGTCGAACGCCTCTGCGTCGGCGGCGTCCACACTGAACACCGGATCCTCGTGGACCTCGCCGCGGACGCCGTCGAGCCCGCCGGGGACGAGCGCGAGCGCCATCAGCCCGTCGAACGTCGCGCCCCCCGGCGCGGTGATGCCCACGTCGGCGGCACGCACGAAGCCGAAGCGCGGGTAGTAGTCCGGGTGCCCGTAGACGACGACGGCGCGGTGCCCGAGCCGGGCCGCCTCGGCGAGCGTGTGCCGCATGAGCGCCGAGCCGACGCCGGACGCCTGGCAGGCGGGCAGCACGCTGAGCGGCCCGAACGTCAGCACGTCGCGGGTGACCTCGCCGTCGGGCGTCTGCTCGACCACGCTCGCGCGCGACCACATGACGTTCCCGACGACCTCGCCGTCCACCTCCGCGACGTAGTCCAGCTCGGGGATGAACGACGCCGCCCCGCGCAGCCGTCGCACCAGCAGGTGCTCCATGCACCGGGGCATCTCCGTGCCCCAGAAGGCCTCCCGGGTGAGGAGCTCGACGGCGCGGTGGTCGGACGGCCGCTCAGGGCGCAGGGTGATGGTCACGAGTCCCCAGCATGATCACCCCTGCCGCCCCGGGGCCATGCATTTGCGGGAATCGCGGCGGCGCCCACGGTCGTTCCCCAGGAGCACACCATGGTCGAAGGAGTCCCGATGACCGCACGCACCCTCGGCCGCCTCGCCCTGGGCACGTTCCTCGCCGGCGCGGGCGCCGGCCACCTGACCTTCGCGCGCGCGGAGTTCCAGGCGCAGGTCCCGGACTGGGTCCCGGTGGACAAGGACCTCGTGGTCATCGGCTCCGGCGTCGTCGAGGTGCTGCTCGGGCTCGCCCTGCTGCTCACGCCGCGCCGGCACCGGCCGCTGGTGGGGTGGGTGGCCGCGGCGTTCTTCGTCGCGATCTTCCCCGGGAACATCTCCCAGTACGTCACCGGGACGGACGCGTTCGGCCTGACCTCCGACACCGCCCGCGCTGTGCGCCTGCTCTTTCAGCCGGTCCTGGTGGTCTGGGCGCTCTGGTCGACGGGCGCCTGGCGCGCCGTCCGCGCGTCGGGCCGCGACGGTCGCGCCTGACACGGCTCTGCGGAGGATTCCTCGCACTTTCCGCGACGGCTCCTCCGCGGAACGCCCTGGTCAGGCAGCAGCCCGGCCGGGCTTGGCGAGCTGGGCGCCGCGCGTCGTCGCACGGTTGACGAGATCCTTGATGCGGCGCTGGTTCTCGGGCTTCTCCAGCTGACGCTTGACGATCTGGAACGCCTTCGCCACGACCGCCGACTTCACCATGCCTCGGATGAGCCTCGCCATGCTCGCCTCCATTCCACGCAGGGGCCTTCGACGCTACGTGCGCCCCCGCGCGTCGGCCACCGGAGCCCGGCCGCAACGCCCGCTGTGCGGAAGGTTCGCCGCGCATTCCGCGGGAACCTTCCGCACAGCGTCAGCGTCAGGCCGCGGCCGACTCGCGGGGCGCCGCGGCGGTCGTGGCCAGCCAGCCCGCCAGGCGGTCCGGGCGGTTGGTGATGACCGCGTCGACGGTCGCCTCCCGGGCTGCCGCCCAGTCCGCCTCCTCGTCGAGCGTCCACACCATGACCTGCAGGCCCGCGGCGTGCAGCGCCGGGACCAGGTCCGGCTGCCGGGCCAGGAGCGGCCCGTACGGGTTGCACGTCACGACGCCGAGCTCGCGGCACAGGTCCACGAGCGCGGCCGTGGTCGGCGCCTCCGGCAGCAGGGCACGCAGGTCCGCGGGGACGTCCGCGAGCGCCGCAGCCGTCTCCAGGACCAGGAGCCCTCGCCGGAGCTCGGGCGCCACCTCCCCCAGCGCCGCCACCGTCCCGGGCCAGAAGCTCTGCCCGATGACGCGGTCCGTCAGGCCCGCGGCGGCGAGCGGCTCGGTGACCAGGCGGACGTCGTCGGCGGACCAGGAGCCCTTCAGCTCGAGCAGCAGCTCGATGCCGGCCCGCTCGCCGAGGAAGGCGAGCACCTCCGCGAAGGTGGGCACCCGCTGACCGGCGAACCCGGTCCCGAACCACGCGCCGGCGTCCAGGGCCCGGACGTCGGCGAGCGCGAGCTCGCCGACGGCGCCGGACCCGTCGGTGGTGGCGTCCACGGTGTCGTCGTGGATCACGACGACCTCACGGTCGGCGGTCAGGTGCACATCCAGCTCGATGCTGTCCGCGCCCGCCCGCCACGCCGCCTCGAACGCCGCGAGGGTGTTCTCCGGGGCGACCCAGGAGTTCCCGCGATGGGCGATCACCTTCACAGGTAGGGCTCCACGTTCTCGCGGTAGGCGACCTCGATGGCGGACGTCGCCTGCTCGAACGCGGTCGCCGGGTCCATGTCCTCGAGCGCGATCTGCTCGATCGCGGTCGTGAGGATCTGGTCGGCGCCCGGCACGAACACGCGCACGTAGTCCTGCGAGCGCGCCTTCTCGCCGAGCTGGTCGACGGCGGTGCGGAACTGCGGCGTCGCGGCGTACACGGCCTTCATCGCGTCCGACTCGACGGCCGAGGTGCGCACCGGCATGTAGCCGGTGTTCTGCGAGAAGTACGCCGTGTTCTCGGTGTCGGTGATGAAGGCGAGGAACATCGCCGCCGCGAGCTGCTGCTCGGGGCTGCGCGACGACGGGATCGCCAGGCCGGTGCCGCCGGTCGGCACGCCGCCACCCGCCGGGCCGTCGGGCAGGTACGCGGTGCCGACCTCGAACGTCGCGGCGTCGAGGATGCCCTTGAGCGAGCCCGTCGAGCCGATCGTCGAGCCGATGACGCCGGCCGCGAAGTCCGCCGCGCTGTCCGTGGACACCGTCGCGAGGCCCGAGGTGTGGAACAGGTCGGAGACGAACTCGCCCGCGGCGAGCGCCTCGTCCGTGCCGAGCGTCATGTCGAAGCCGTCGGAGTACTGACCGCCCTGGCCCCAGATCATGTTCTCGAACCACCAGGCCGACCACGACGTGCCGAGGCTCAGGCCGAACGGGGCGCCGTCGGCGGGCAGCTGCGTGCGCAGCGCGTCCGTCCACTGCGCGAACTCGGCCCACGTCTCCGGGCCGCGGTCGGGCAGGCCGGCGGCCGCCCACATGTCCTTGTTGTAGTAGAAGAGCGGCGTCGACCGGGCGTAGGGGGCGGCCCAGTGCTGGCCGTCGTACTCGTAGTCGCCGTAGAGCGCGGGGACGTAGTCCTCGGTGTCGACGCCCAGGTGCTCGAACACGTCGTCCACGGGCATGATCTGGTCGTTCAGGTGGTAACGGAACCACCAGACGTCGCTCGAGATGACGAGGTCGGGCAGGTCGCCGGACTGCGAGGCGGCCTGGAAGCGCTGGGCGATCTCGTCGTAGTTGGCACCCGCGGTGACGAGGTTGACCGAGATCCCCGGGTTCGCCTCCTCGAAGCGGCGGATCAGCTCCTCCTCGACCTCCTTGGAGGCGCCCGGGTGGTTGCTCCACCAGGTGATCTCCGAGGCGGGCTCGACCTGCGACCAGTCGACGCCGCCGTCGGCCGCGTCGGTGCCGGTGGTCGCGCCGACGGTGTCCGTCTCGGGGGCGACGCTCGGCCCGCTGCACGCGGCGAGCGCCAGGGTGCCGAGCGCGACGAGCGCGGCCGGCCCGGCGAGGGCGCGGCGGGTGGTGCGGTGGTGGGTCACGTGTCTCTCTTCTCCTTGGTTGGTGACCGGGCAGGCAGGGTCGGACGACGCCGGGCGGCGCCGTCGGGCAGGGGGTCTGGCCGGGTCAGCCGGTGACGGCGCCCGCGGTGAGGCCGGCGACGAGCCGGCGCTGGAGGACGAGGAAGACCAGCAGGATCGGCAGGGTCACGACGACCGTCGCGGCGAGCAGCACGCCCCAGTTGTTCATCCCGTCGATGTTCTGCAGCAGCGTCAGGCCGACCGGGAGCGTCATCTTGTCCGGGTCCTCGGTCACCAGGAACGGCCACAGGTAGTCGTTCCACTCGGTCACCACGGCGACGAGCGCGACGGCGGAGATGGTCGGCCCGGACAGCGGCACGACGAACCGCCACAGCCGCCGCCAGTGGCCGGCGCCGTCGAGCGCGGCGGCCTCGAGGATCGACGCCGGCAGGGTGCGGAAGTGCTGGCGGAACAGGAACGTGCCGAACGCGCTGGCCAGGCCCGGCACGAGGATCCCCTGGTAGGTGTTCAGCCAGCCCAGGTCGGCGACCAGCACGTAGTTGGGGATGATCGTGATCTGCGACGGGATCATCAGCGCCGCGACCACCACCACGAACGCCGCGCGCCGGAACCGCACCTCGATGAACACGAGCGCGTACGCGCAGGCCAGGCCGAGCAGCACCTTCAACCCCGCACCCGCCAGGGTCAGGCCGACGCTGTTGGCCAGCAGGCGCCCGAGCGGGATGGTGCCGGCGGCCTCCGCGTAGCTGCCGAGGTCGGGGCTGGCGGGCAGCCACTGCAGCGGGAGCAGGTACAGCTCGGAGTGGTCCTTCAGGCTCGCCAGGACCATCCACAGCAGCGGTGCGCCGATGACGACGGTCGCGCCGATCATCGTCACCCACGCGGCGACGTCGAGGCCCAGGGCGCCGGCGCGGCGCGGCCGGCGCGGACCGGGGCGCCGCCGGCGCTCCCCGCGACGGGCGGGCGCGTCCCCGGACCGGCCCCCGCGCGGGGCGGGCTCGGGCGAGGTACCGCGCCCGACGGCGTCGGGCGACCCGGGCGCGCCGGGGACGGTGCCGGCAGCGGGCGGCACGACGACGCCGTCGGGCACGGGGCGGGGGGCGGCCTGGATGCTCACGAGTAGTGGACCTTCCGCTCGATGACGCGCAGCTGGATCGCCGTGACGGCCAGCAGGATGAGGAAGAGGACCGTGGCCCCGGCCGACGCGTACCCGGCCCGGCCGTCGACGAACCCGTCGGTGTAGACCTGGTACATCAGCGTCGTGGTGCTGCCGAGGGGGCCGCCCTTGGTCATCGCCTTGATGAGGTCGAACGACTGCATCGAGGCCAGCAGCATCGTCACGAGCAGGAAGAACGTCGTCGGGCCGAGGAGCGGCAGGACGACCGAGCGGAACGTCCGGGCGGGCGTCGCGCCGTCGAGTGCGGCGGCGTCGCGCAGGTCCTGCGGGACGGCCTGCAGGCCGGCCAGGTAGATGAGCGCGACGTAGCCGACGTTCTTCCAGACGTAGACCACGACCAGCATGACCAGCGGCCACGGCTGGGCGGTGTACCACTGCGGCGAGGCGACGTCGAAGAACCCGAGCAGCGCCGACATCAGGCCGTAGCGCGGGTCGAAGATGAACAGCCACAGGATGCCGACGGCGAAGCCCGACAGCACGTACGGCGCGAACGTCACCGTGCGGGCGAGCGAGCGCCCGGGCAGCCGCCGGTTCAGCACCAGCGCCAGGCCGAGGCCACCCGCGAGCGACAGGCCCACGGTGGTGACGGTGAAGACGCCCGTCGTCGTGAAGACCTGGGCGGCGTCCGGGGCGGTGAACAGCTCGCGGTAGTTCTCGAGCCCGACGAGCCGCGCGACGGGGGAACCGAGGTTCCACTGGAGCGTGGACAGGTACAGGCTCTCGGCGAGCGGCCGGTAGACGAAGACGAGCAGCAGCGCGATGTTCGGCCCGGCGAGGGCCAGGAACGTCAGGGCGTCGCGCCGACGACGGCGGCGCTGGCCCGGGCGCAGGGCCGGGCGGGCCGCGCGTCGTGCGCGGGAGGGTGCTGCGGTCGCCGGGGCACCCAGGGCGGGCGCGGCGGCGGCGAGGGCTGGCGTGGACATCGCTCGCTCTCGGTCGGGGGAAGCGGACGACGGCCAACGTAGGGGCTCTCTCGGGACGAATGGCCTGGTCAGAGGTGGTTTTCGGCAACCGTTCGGCGAGTGTTCACCTCGGTCACCGCGCGTCCGACCACCGGTCACGGACCCGCTGCCCCGGCGCCACCTCAGCCTGCGCCCGCGCAGGCTCTGCGGAGGACGCGTCGCGGTTCTCGCGACGCATCCTCCGCAGAGACCCGGGTCAGGCCGTCCGGGCGAAGAAGACCCGCAGGTCGTCCACGAGGAGCTCGGGGACCTCGAGCGCCGCGAAGTGGCCGCCCCGGTCGAACTCCGACCAGTGCACGATGTTCGTGTTGTCCCGCTCAGCCAGGGGCCGGATGGTCTGGAAGTCGTCGGCGAAGACGGCCACACCGGTCCGGCCGTGGCTGACCTGGGGCTCGGCGCCCGAGTGCTGCTCGGCGTAGTGTTACCGAGCAGCGGTCGCCATCGTGTTCGTCAGCCAGTACAGCGACACCTGAGTCAGCACCTGCCCCGGCGAGACGAGGCTCGTCCCGTTCCCGAAGTTCTCGAGGAGCTCGCTGTAGGCGAGCTGGCCGACGGGCGAGTCGGCCAGAGCCGCCGCGATGGTCTGGGGCCGCGTGCCGTTCATCGCGTTGTAGCCACCCACCGACTGGAACCAGCCGAGGAACTCCAGGGCCGCGTACTCCTTCGGCCCGAAACCCTCGAACTCGGTCGGGTCGCCGGACGGGAACGAGAACAGCTGCAGCACGTGGGCGCCGAGGAAGCCCTCGGGGTTCGCCACGGCGAGCTCGCGGGAGACCATCGCGCCCCCGTCGCTCCCGTGCGTGCCGTACGACGCGTACCCGAGCCTGCGCATGAGGGCGTCGTAGGCCCTGGCGACGCGCGCCATCGTCCAGCCGGCATCGGTGACCGGCGTCGAGAAGCCGAAGCCGGGCATCGACGGGACGACGACGTGGAAGGCGTCCTCGGCCCGGCCGCCGTGCGCCTCGGGATCGGTGAGCGGGCCGATCATGTCGAGGAACTCCGCGAACGAGCCGGGGTAGGTGTGCAGGAGCAGCAGAGGCGTCGCGTCCTCGTGCCGCGAGCGGACGTGGACGAAGTGGACGGCCTGGCCGTCGATCTCCGTCAGGAAGTTCGGCACGGCGTTCATCCGGGCCTCCTGGGCGCGCCAGTCGAACGCCTTCCAGCGCTCGACCATGTCGCGCAGGTAGGCGGTCGGCGTGCCGTACTCCCAGCCGTCCCCGGGTGCCGCCTGGGGGAGGCGCGTGTGGTCGAGCCGGCGGCGGAGGTCCTCGAGCGCCTCCTCGGGAACGGCATCGAGGAGACGAGCGCGCGCGCACTGGCGAAACTCGAGCACGTCCTCCCGCCGTCCCTGCGCCGACGCGTCAACGCCCTGCGCGACGCCGTGACGGCGGGCCCCGAGAACACCGGGTCGAACGTCGAGGACCCCGCCGTCGACCCGGAGCTGATCTCCGAGGTCGCCGCTGCGATCCGCGACCGGGTGGAGCTGCGCTTCGACTACCGGGACGACGTCCGGCAGGTCGAGCCGTACCGCCTCGTGAGCTGGCAGCGCCGCTGGTACGTCGTCGCCCGTGACGCCCGTGACGGGTCCTGGGCGCCCTACCGGCTGGACTGGATGCGGCCACGGACCCCGGGCGGCCGGCGGTTCGCGCCGCAGCCGCTGCCCGACGGCGACTACGCGGCGTTCGTCCTGCGGGAGGTCGCGTTCTCCGGCTGGAGCGTCCACGCGCGCATTCCCGTGGACGCCTCCGCGGAGGAGGTGCTGGCGCGCATCAACCCCGCCGTCGGCGTGGTCGAGCCGGTGGACGACGAGCACTGCGTCCTGGTCACCGGCGGCGACAGCGTCGAGATCGTCGCGGTGTACATCGGGATGCTCGGGCTCGAGTTCCACGTCACCGAGCCCCCGGAGCTCGTCGAGCAGGTGGCGCTGCTGGGCGAGCGCTACCGACGCGCGGTGGCCGGGAGTGAGGGCAATTTGCAACGGCTGAAAACGTCGAATAACGCGGGCGTTCAGACGAGATAGGAAAGGCTCACCTCAGGCAACTGGAAGGGCCCCGCCTTTCCACCCATGAATTGCCTCTGACGTGGGCCGGAAGTCCGGATTCCGCGATCCGCGCGCAACTTACCGTGGTGATCAGCCGGCCTCGGTGCCCAGGCTTCCTCGACGTCGTGGGAGCTGGCGGACGTCCGCCCACCAGCCGTGCTCGCATGCCCGACAACGGAGGAACTTCAAGGTGCGCGCACTGGACGAGAACGACCGGATCCCCGTCACGGTCAACAACCGCGAGATCCAGGTCTTCGGCGACCTGACGATCCTCAAGTCGCTGGTCATGGAGGGCATCGAGATCCCCTCGCTGTGCCACGACGTCCGGCTCAAGCGGTCCAACGGCAACTGCGGCCTGTGCGTCGTCGAGGTCAGCAAGGACGGCGAGAACCCCCGCGACGTCAAGGCGTGCACGACGCCGATCACGCCCGGCATGGTCATCACCACCCACAGCCCGCGCCTCGAGGACTACCGCAAGGTCCGGCTCGAGCAGCTGCTGTGCGACCACAACGCCGACTGCGTCGCCCCCTGCGTGCAGACCTGTCCGGCGAACATCGACATCCAGACGTACCTCAAGCACGTCGCCGACGGGAACTACGCCGCAGCGTTGCGCGTGATCAAGGACCGCAACCCCTTCCCGTCGGCCTGCGGCCGCGTGTGCCCCCACCCCTGCGAGGCCGAGTGCCGCCGCAACCTCGTGGAGGACCCGGTCAACATCAACCACGTCAAGCGCTTCGTGGCGGACTGGGACCGCGCGCAGGAGACGCCGTGGATGCCGCACCTGGCCGAGTCCACGGGCAAGCGGATCGCCATCGTCGGCGCCGGCCCGTCCGGCCTGTCGGCCGCGTACTACGCCGCGATCAACGGCCACCAGGTCACGGTCTTCGAGAAGCAGGACCACGCCGGCGGCATGATGCGCTACGGCATCCCCGAGTACCGCCTGCCGAAGGCGACCCTCGACGAGGAGATCGCCTTCATCCAGGCGCTCGGCGTCCAGATCGTCACCGGCATCAGCCTCGGCACGCAGCTGCACCTCGAGGACCTGCGCCGCGACTTCGACGCCGTCTACCTGGCCATCGGCTCGTGGCGCGCCTCGCCCATGCGGATCGACGGCGAGCACCTCGAGGGCGTCGAGCTCGGCATCGACTACCTCCGCCACGTCACCAAGGGCGCCAAGGTCAACCTCGGCGAGACCGTCGTCGTCGTCGGTGGTGGCAACACCGCCATCGACTGCGCGCGGACCGCGCTGCGGATGGGCGCCAAGAACGTCAAGCTCGTCTACCGCCGCACCCAGGCCGAGATGCCGGCCGAGCCGATCGAGATCGAGGAGGCGCTGCACGAGAACATCGAGATGGTGTTCCTCACCGCGCCCACGAAGATCACCGCCGGCGAGAACGGCCGCAAGCAGGTCCACTGCGTGCGCATGGAGCTGGGCGAGCCCGACCGGTCCGGCCGTCGCCGTCCGGTCGTCGTCGAGGGCAGCGACTTCGCGATCGAGGCCGACTACGTCATCGGCGCCATCGGCCAGACGACCGACACCACGTTCCTCTACAACGACCTGCCGGTGCGCCTGAACAAGTGGGGCGACATCGACATCGACGGCACGACGATGCAGACGTCGGAGCTGAACATCTTCGCCGGTGGTGACTGTGCGACCGGTCCGGCCACGGTCATCCAGGCCATCGCGGCCGGCCGCCGGGCGGCGAAGGCGCTCGACGACTTCGTGATGCGCGGCTACGTGCGCCCGTCGCACGAGGACTACAGCTGCAGCCGGGGCACCAACGAGGAGCTCCCGCGGGCCGAGTTCGACGACATCCCGCGCCTGGCCCGCGCCGTCATGCCGGCCCTGCCCCCGGGCGACCGCATCGACAGCTTCATCGAGGTCGAGCTCGGCCTCACCGAGGAGCAGGCCCGGGCCGAGGCGGCCCGCTGCCTCGAGTGCGGCTGCTCCAAGCAGAACCACTGCGCCCTGCGCAACGAGGCCACCGACCACGGCGTGCAGTTCGCACCGACGCTGCACGTGCGGCCCTACACGCCGATCATCGAGGACCACCCGTTCATCGTCCGCGACAACAACAAGTGCATCTCCTGCGGGCGCTGCGTCGCGGCGTGCGCGGAGATCGAGGGCGTCGGGGTCCTGGCGTACCAGTTCAGCGAGGGGCGCCTCACCGTCGGCACCCACAACGGGCTGCCGCTCGACCAGACCGACTGCGTCTCCTGCGGCCAGTGCGTCCGCGCCTGCCCGTGCGGCGCGCTCGACTACAAGCGCGAGCGCGGCGACGTCTTCACGGCGATGAACGACCCGAAGAAGGTCGTCGTCGGCTTCGTCGCCCCGGCCGTCCGCACGGTCATCGCGAGCGAGTACGACCTGTCGGTCGAGGAGGCCTCGGGCTTCATCGCGGGCCTCATGCGCAAGGTCGGCTTCGACAAGGTCTTCGACTTCTCGTTCGCCGCGGACCTGACGATCATGGAGGAGACCACCGAGTTCCTCGGCCGCGTCACGAACGGCGGCACGATGCCGCAGTTCACCTCGTGCTGCCCGGGCTGGGTCAACCTCGTCGAGCGTCGCTACCCCGAGCTCATCCCGCACCTGTCGAGCTGCAAGTCCCCGCAGCAGATGATGGGCGCGACGGTGAAGAACCACTTCGCGCAGCAGGCGGGCATCAGCCTCGACGACCTGTACGTCGTCTCGATCGTGCCGTGCCTCGCCAAGAAGTACGAGGCCGCGCGGCCGGAGTTCGCCCCGGAGGAGATCCGCGACGTCGACGCCGTCCTGACGACCACCGAGTTCCTCGAGATGGTGCAGATGCTCCGCCTCGAGCCGAAGGACGTGGAGCCGGGCGCGTTCGACGAGCCGTACAAGCGCGTCACCGGTGCGGGCGTCCTGTTCGGCGCCTCCGGCGGCGTCGCCGAGGCCGCGCTGCGGATGGCCGTCGAGAAGCTCACCGGCACCCCGCTGGTGGACGACCTCGACTTCGAGGAGGTCCGCGGCTTCGAGGGCCTCAAGGAGGCGACGATCGTCGCCGGCGAGACGACGGTGAAGGTCGCCGTCATCTCCGGCCTGAACAACGTCGCCCCCATCGCGGAGCGGATGAAGAACGGCGAGCACCCCGGCTACGACCTCATCGAGGTCATGGCCTGCCCCGGCGGCTGCATCAACGGTGCCGGCCACCCGGTGCCCGACCGCGTCGGCGAGATGGCCGCCCGCCAGCGGGTGCTCGTCGAGATCGACAAGCTCTCCAAGTACCGCAAGTCGCAGGAGAACCCGGACATCCTCCGGCTCTACGACGAGTACTACGGCGAGCCGAACAGCCACGTGGCGCACGACCTGCTGCACACCACATACGCGCCCTTCCGCGGCTGACACGCTTCCCGCCTGCGAGCGAGCAGGCGTGGAGTCAGAGCCGGGCCGGTCCATGTCGGGTGGACCGGCCCGGCTCTTCCTTTCCCACGGGACCGAAGTCCGAGGTCAGGGGCTCGCGGCGGCCCTAGGGTCGATTCCAGCGGTCCGGGGCGGGGTTATCCATGATCACGGGCCCGCAAGCCCGGACATCGCCGCCCGCGCGGGACGTCCGCGCGGGCGGCCCTCGAGGAGGTCCCCGTGACGCGCACCACCCGCGTGCTGGCCACTGCCGCCGTCGTCGCCCTCGCCGCACTCCTGCCAGGCTGCAGCGACTCGGCCGAACCCGCGGCCACGCCGTCGGCCTCGGCCACCGTCGAGGACACCGCCACCGCGGCCCCCGCCGAGGAGCCCACCACGGTCCGCGTCGCCTCCCTCAAGGGCCCGACGACGATGGGCCTGGTCGACCTCATGCGCGACGCCGCCGCGGGCGAGACCGAGCAGGACTACGAGGTGAACGTCTACGGCACGCCCGACGAGGTGGTGCCGCTGGTCAGCCAGGGCGCGGTCGACGTCGCCCTGATCCCGGCGAACCTCGCCGCCGTCCTCTACAACCGCACGCTCACCGACGACGGCGCCCAGGTGCAGGTCGCCGCGATCAACACCCTGGGCGTGCTCGGCATCCTCGAGAACGGCGAGACCGTCGACAGCATCGACGACCTGGCCGGGAAGACGATCTACGCCTCGGGCAAGGGCGCGTCGCCGGAGTACGTCCTGAACTTCCTCCTCGAGGCGAACGGCCTGACGCCGGGCGCCGACGTGACCATCGAGTGGCGCAGCGAGCACACCGAGGTCGCCGCGGTCCTCGCCTCGACCCCCGGCGCCGTCGCGATGCTGCCGCAGCCGTTCGCCACCGTCGTCACCACCCAGAACCCCGCCGTGCACCCGGCCCTGGACCTCACGCAGGAGTGGGACGCCGTCGTCGACGACGGGTCGCAGCTCGTGACCGGCGTCGTCGTGGTGCGGACCGCGTTCGCCGAGGAGCACCCGCAGGCGCTGGCCGCGTTCCTCGCGGACTACGAGGCGTCCACGGAGTTCACGAACGCGAACCCGGAGGAGGCCGCGCAGCTGATCGTCGACGCCGGCATCGTGCCCGCGGCGCCGATCGCGCAGGCCGCGATCCCCGGCTCGCACATCACCTTCATCGACGGCGCCGAGCTGCGCTCGACGTTCTCCGGCTACCTCCAGGTCCTGTTCGACGCCGATCCGGCGTCCGTCGGTGGGACCATGCCGGGCGATGACTTCTACTACGAGCAGTAGGCCGGCTCCGGTCCGGCGGCCGGGCGAGCGTGTCCGACGCGTCGCCCGGCCCCTGCTCGTCCTCGCCTTCTGGCTGGGGGTCTGGCAGCTCGGCGCGAGCACCGTCGGGCACGACTTCCTGCTGGCCTCGCCCGCGTCCACCGGCAGCCGGCTGACCGAGCTGGTGGTGACCGGCGAGTTCTGGTCCACCGTGGGCTACTCGCTCGCGCGGATCACCGTCGGCTTCCTCGCCGCCGTCGCGGTCGGCGCGCTGACCGCCGCTGCGGCCGCCGCCTGGCGGGTGGTCGACGCCGTGCTCTCGCCCGCGATGACGGCGGTGCGGGCCGCGCCCGTCGTGAGCTTCATCCTGCTCGCGCTGATCTGGGCCGGGAGCAGCTGGCTCGCCGCCGTGACGAGCTTCCTCATGGTGCTGCCGATCGTGCACGGCACGGTCCTCGGCGGCATCCGGCAGCGCGACCGGGCGCTGCTGGAGATGGCCGAGGTGTTCCGCGTCCCGCTGTGGCGCCGGTTCGTCGCGATCGACGTCCCGTCGGTGCTGCCGTACTTCGCGACGGCGTGCCACGTCGGCGTCGGGCTCGCGTGGAAGGCGGGCGTCGCTGCGGAGGTCATCGGGCTGCCGGAGGGCAGCATCGGCGAGCGCATGTACCAGGGGAAGCTCCTGCTGAGCAGCGCGGACGTGCTCGCGTGGACCGTGGTGGTCATCGCGGTGAGCTTCGCGAGCGAGCGCCTCGTCGCCGCCCTCCTCGCGCGCGGCCAGGCGCGCCTCGCGATCGGCCGACCGGCCGGCGGGGACGGCCCGGCCGGGTCACCGCGCCCCGCCGCCGACGACGCGCGGGGGGCCGCCGCATGACCGGCATCGCGCTGCGCGGCGTCCGCAAGGCCTACGGCGACCAGGTGGTGCTGGACGGCCTCGACCTCGACCTGCCCGACGGCTCGGTGACCGCGCTCATGGGCCCCAACGGCTCCGGCAAGACGACGATCGGCCGCCTCGTGCTGGGCCTGGAGCACCCCGACGCCGGCGCGGTGACCGGGCTCGCGGGGCGCCGGGTCGCGGCGACCTTCCAGGAGGACCGGCTCTGCGAGCAGCTCACGGCCGAGCGCAACGTCCGCCTCGTGCTCGACCGCGCGCGCGCCGCCGACGCCGTCGCCGCGCTCCGTGCCGCCGGCCTCGACGACGACGCCCTGGCCAAGCCCGTGCGCGACCTGTCGGGCGGGCAGCGGCGCCGCGTCGCCATCGTGCGCGCGCTGGTGGCGCCGGCGGACGTCGTGGTGCTCGACGAGCCGTTCAAGGGCCTGGACACGGCGGCCCGCGAGCGCCTGCTCGCCCTCGTCCGCGAGCGCTGCGCCGGCCGCACGCTCCTTCTGGTGACGCACGACGCCGCCGAGGCCGCCGCGCTGAACGCGACGGTCGTCACCCTGCCCTGACCCGCCCGCGCCGGCGAGGTCGAGCCTTTCGCCCGAGGTCGAAGGTCGTGACGCTCGACCTCGGGCGCAACCTTCGACCTCGACGGATGACGGGTGAACCGAAGTGGCTCAGTAGTGGATGCGGTCCTCGCGGGCCAGCCACGCGTCCATGGGGGCGGCCGCACCCGGGACGGGGTGCCGGTAGACCGGCGTCGGCCAGGTCGCGGGGTCCGTGCCCAGCAGCGCGTGGAAGCGGCGGTCGTCGAACCCGGCCCGCTCGGCGTCGTACCGGTCGGCGGCGTAGACCAGGCGGTCCGCGCGCGCCCACAGCGTCGCCGCGAGGCACAGCGGGCACGGCTCGCACGAGCTGTACACCGTGCAGCCGGCCAGCGAGAAGGTGCCGAGCGCGCGGCACGCGGCCCGGATGGCCATGACCTCGGCGTGCGCGGTCGGGTCGTCGTCGCGCGTCACGCGGTTCTGCCCGACGGCGATCTCCACGCCGCCCCGGACGACCACCGCGCCGAACGGTCCGCCGCCGTCGGCCACGTTCGCCGAGGCGAACTCGACCGCGCGGCGGAGCCACCGCTCGTCGTCCGCTGCTGGGCCGATCGCGGACGCGACCATGTCTCCAGCGTCCTCCGGCGGCGGGCGTCCGGCAACGGGTGGGCGGCCGGTCCCGGCAGGGGCGCTCCGGCGGGCCCGGCCGGGCGCGAGAGGATGGGTCCATGACGACCCCCGCCGACCTGCTCGCCGCCGCCCAGGCGATCGCCCCCGACCTCGCCGCGCTGCGCCACGAGCTGCACCGGACCCCCGAGATCGGCCTGGACCTGCCCGCGACGCAGGCGATCGTCCTGCGCGAGCTCGCCGCCCTGGGCCTGGCGGCCACGCCGGGCCGTGAGCTCGGCTCGGTGACCGCGGTCGTGCGCGGCGCCCGCCCGGGGCCGGCCGTGCTGCTGCGCGGGGACATGGACGCCCTCCCGGTCACCGAGGACACGGGCGAGCCCTTCACGAGCGAGCGCGACGGCGTCATGCACGCGTGCGGGCACGACCTGCACGTGGCCGGGCTGCTCGGCGCGGCCCGGCTGCTGGTGGAGCGGCGCGCGGACTGGGCGGGCGCCGTCGTCCTGATGTTCCAGCCGGGCGAGGAGGGCGAACACGGCGCGCGCCTGATGATCGACGAGGGCGTGCTCGACGCCGCGGGCGAGCGCGTCGTGGGCGCGTACGGCCTGCACGTGGTCTCCGCGGAGCTCCCGGTCGGCGTGGTCACCGCGCGCCCGGGCACGTACTACGCGGCCGCCGACCAGCTGTTCGTCACCGTGCAGGGGCGCGGCGGGCACGGCTCGATGCCGCACCTGGCCGCGGACCCCGTGCCGGTGGCCGCCGAGATCACGCTCGCGCTGCAGACGGTCGTCACGCGGCAGTGGGACGCGATGGACCCGGTGGTCGTCACGGTCGGGCGGATCAGCGCGGGCACGATCGACAACGTCATCCCGGCGACGGCGGAGCTCGCCGCGACCGTGCGGACGTTCTCGCGCGAGGCGCACGCGGCGATCCCCGGGCTGCTGACCCGGGCGGTCGAGCACATCGCGGCGGCGCACGGCATGACGGCGCAGATCGACTACGTGCGCGGCTACCCGACCCTGGTGAACGACGCCGACGAGGTCGCCCGCGCCGAGCGCGTCACCCGCGAGCTGGGCCTGGAGTACGTGACCGCGGCCGTGCCGGTGACCGGCGCCGAGGACTTCTCGTACGTGCTGGAGCAGGTGCCCGGTGCCTACGTGACGCTCGGGGCGACGCTCGTCGGGGTGGAGCCCGCGGGCGCGCCCTACAACCACTCGGGCCAGGCCCGGTTCGCCGACGAGGCCCTCCCCCAGGGCGCGGCGCTCCTGGCGGCGCTGGCCCTGGACCGCCTGCGCGAGTCCTGACGACGACCGGCCGCTCGTCGCGGTCGGGTCGGGGACACTGGGTGTTCACCGACCGTCGCTGCGACAAGGAGTCAGCCGTGCCCGAGGGAACCGTCCGTTGGTTCGACGCCGACCGGGGGTTCGGCTTCATCGCCCTCGGGCCGGAGGCGGAGGACCTGTTCGTGCACGCGTCCGAGGTCGTCAGCGACGGCGGGTCGACGCTGCTCCGGGAGGGTCAGGCGGTCGAGTTCGAGATCGGCGAGGGGGACCGCGGCCCGCAGGCCCGCCGGGTCCGGGTCACGGGTGACCGGGCCGCGGACGCGCCGATGGGCGTGCTCGGCACCGTCGCCTGGTACGAGCCCGCCAAGGGGTACGGCTTCGTCACGCCCGACGACGGCGGCGCCGAGATCTTCGTGCACAGCTCCGCCATCGTGGGAGGCGGCGTGGTGTCGGAGGGGCAGCGGGTGGCATTCCTCGTCGTCGCCGGCGAGAAGGGCCCCCAGGCGGACCACCTGTTGCCCTTGGGGACCCAGGCCCAGCCGGCGGCGGCCAGCAGCGCCGATGGCGCGGACGGCACCGTGTCCTGGTACGACGATGCCAAGGGCTTCGGGTTCATCACGCCCGAGTCGGGCGGCCCCGACGTCTTCGTCCACGCCCGCGAGCTGGCCGGCGGGCTCGCCGAGCTGCGCGAGGGGGACCGGGTCACGTACGACGTCGTCGCGGGTGAGAAGGGCCCGCAGGCTCGCGACGTACGCCTCGCGCGCGGCTCGGCACCGCGGGGCGCAGCGTCGACGCCCCGCGGACGGTCGGGGCACCGGGAGGCCTCCGGCATCCCGGCGCGCGGCGGCGAGGGCGTGGTCGCGCGCTACGACGCCGACCGGGGCTTCGGCTTCATCACCCCGGACGCGGGCGGCGCGGACCTGTTCGTGCACGTGTCGGTCGTCCGAGGCGCGCAGGCGCTGAACGAGGGGGACCGGGTCCGCTTCCAGGTGCGGCAGAGCGATCGAGGGCCGCAGGCCGACCGGGTCGAACGGGTGTGAGGCACGGTGACGAGTAGCGGGGGCACGGCCGCGGCCCTCGCCGTGGGCGCGGTCCTCGTGCTCGGCGGGTGCGCCGGCGCGGGCGGTCCGGCGACGTCCGCCGAGATCGCCCACTGGTCGGCGCCGGCCGGAGTCGCCGCGGACCTCGTCTACGTCACCGACGTCGACGGGTTCGACCTCATGACGCAGGCGGTGGGCGTCTGGGGTGACGAGGGCTTCTCCGCCGTGTACGTCGACGGGGAGGGGCCGGCGAGCCTGATGATCGGCACGTCCCGCGAGCCGATCCCGGGCGCCGTTCCGTGCGCCGAGCTGCCCGATGCGGAGCTGCCCGACGCCGAGCCGACGCTCGCGTGCGCGGTGCAGGTCGGCGACGTGCACGTCCAGGTCTCGGGCGAGAACGTGGACGCGGCGACGCTGCGTGTCGCGGCGGACGCCGTCCGGGTGCCCCGCGAGGACGAGCTGGAGCACCTGTTCGCCGACACGGCGATGCGGCCACCCGTGGAGCGCGGCGACCTGCCGCCCGAGGGCGACGGCGCCCCGATCGACGAGGTCGGCCCCGGCGGCTGACGGGTCAGTCGCGCGGGGGCGGCGTCATGCGGCCGTCGGGGTCGAGGCGGGTGAGGATCGCGCCGGCGATCTCGCCCAGCTCGCGCACCTGGCGGCGCGTCAGCGCGTCGAGGACCACGCCCCGAACGGTCTCCACGTGCCCGGGCGCCGCACCCACGACGGCGTCCCACCCGGCGTCGGTCAGACGCGCGTTGGTGGCGCGACCGTCCTGCGGGCAGGGCGAGCGCTCGACGAGCCCGCGCGCCTCGAGGCGGCTGACGACGTGCGACAGTCGCGCGAGGGTCGCGTTCGTGCGCGCGGCGAGCGCCGTCATCCGCAGCACCCGGTCGTCGGCCTCCGAGAGCATCGCGAGCACGAGGTACTCGAAGTGCGACAGCTCGGAGTCGCGGCGCAGCTGGGTGTCGAGCACGCCCGGCAGCAGCTCCACGACCGCGATGAGCCGGATCCAGGCGTCCAGCTCCTCGTCGTCCAGCCAGCGCGTGTCCATGCCGCCCAGGGTAGCGCATTAGTTGACACGACAACTAAACCCGCCTAGCGTCTTGGTTGTCGCTTCAACTTTCAACCGGCGCCCGGCGCCGCACCCACCCGGAGGCACCGCATGACCACCGTCAGCATCATCGGCAAGGGCACCATGGGCAACGCCATCGCGAAGGTCGTCGCCGACGGCGGCAACACCGCCGAGCTGCTCGGCCGCGAGGACGCCGGCAAGCCGCTCGCGGGCGACGTCGTCGTGCTCGCCGTCCCCTACCCGGCCGTCGCCGACGTCATCGCCGCGCACCGCGAGCACCTCGCGGGCAAGGTCGTCGTCGACATCACCAACCCGCTGAACTTCGAGACGTTCGACTCGCTCACGGTGCCCGCGGACTCGTCCGCGGCGGCCCAGATCGCCGCCGAGCTGCCCGACGCGCGGGTGCTCAAGGCCTTCAACACGACCTTCGGCGCCACGCTCGCCGCCGGCACGGTCGGCCCGCTCACCACGGCCGTCCTCATCGCGGGCGACGACGAGGACGCCAAGGCGACCCTCGCGGGCGTCGTCGAGGCCGGCGGCCTGCGCACGGTCGACGCCGGCTCGCTGCGCCGCGCCCGGGAGCTCGAGGCCCTCGGCTTCCTGCAGATCACCCTCGCGGCGCGCGAGCAGGTCAGCTGGACGGGCGGCTTCGGGGTGGTCGCGTGACCGACCTGCGCGCTGCGACGGCCGTCGGAGCCGCCGCCGCCGGTCCCGCGGCGGGCGCACGCCGCGGGACCGACCTCCTCCCGGACGACACCCGCATGGACGCCGTCACGCTGCACGCCGGCGACCTCGGGGCGCTCGCGGCCTACTACCGGGACGCCGTCGGGCTGGTCACGCTCGCGGAGGGCGACGGGATCGAGGTCCTCGGCCGCGGCCGGACGCCCGTCCTCGTGCTCCGGCACACCCCCGGCCTGCCCACCCCGGCCCGCAACCAGGCCGGCCTGTTCCACACGGCGATCCTGTTCGACGACGAGGCGTCGCTGGCCGCGGCGGTCCTGTCCACCGCGCGCCACCCGCAGTCGCAGTTCGTCGGCAGCGCGGACCACCTGGTCAGCGAGGCGTTCTACTTCACCGACCCCGAGGGCAACGGCATCGAGCTCTACGTGGACCGGCCGCGCGAGCAGTGGCAGGTCGTCGGGGGCCAGGTGCAGATGGACACGCTGTTCCTCGACCCGCAGTGGTACCTGGAGACCCACCTCACCGAGGCGGCGGCCGCAGGCCTGCGCGACGCCGGGGCGTCCGTCGGGCACGTTCACCTGCAGGTCGGCGACATCCCGATGGCGCGCGAGTTCTACGCCGACGCGCTCGGCTTCGCGGTGACCATGCAGATGTCCGGCGCGCTGTTCGTCAGCGCCGGCGGTTACCACCACCACCTCGCCGTGAACGTGTGGAACAGCCGCGGCGCCGGGCCCCGCGCGTCGACCCTTGGCCTGGGTGCGGTGACGATCGCCGTGCCCGCCCGCGACGAGCTCGACGCCGCGGCCGCCCGCCTGCGGGCCCGCGGCATCACGGTCGTGGACGACGGCCGCGCCGTCACCGCCGAGGACCCGTGGCGGAACCGCGTCACCCTGCAGGTGGCCGACGCCTAGCGTGGAGGGGTGGAGCGCTGGCGGACCGCCCTGGGCGCGGACGCCGTGCCGTGGCTCCTCGAGGCCGAGGATCCCGCGGTGCAGGCCGCGACGCTCCGGCACCTGCTCGACACCCCCGACGACGACCCCGCGCTGACCTCCGCGCGCGTCGCGATGGCGAGCGACGGCGTCGTCGGGCGGATCCTCGCGACGCAGGGGCCGGGTGGGCACTGGGGCGAGCGCGACGCCTTCTACCGCGACAAGTACCGCGGCACGGTGTGGCAGCTCGTGACGCTCGCGGCCCTCGGGGCCGACGGCGCCGACCCCCGGGTCCGGGCAGGCTGCGAGGCGGTCCTCGAGGACGCCCAGGACCGCGAGTCGGGCGGGTTCGCGGTCGACCGGGCTCGCTCCACGTCCGGCGGGCGGCACTCCGAGGTGATCCCGTGCCTGACGGGGAACCTCGTCTGGGCGCTCGTCACCTTCGGGATGCTCGACGACGCCCGGGTGCGGCGCGGGGCACGGGCCCGCTGCCGGCCGGCTCGCACGACACGTTCACCTTCTCCGCGACCGCCCCGCCGGCGGGCGCCACCTCCGCGAGCTCGGCCGTGACGATCGTCGGCAACGAGGCCGACCCGGTCCCCGGCGGCGCGACGCTCACCGTCACGCCCCTGCCCACGCACCTGACCTCGACGGGCGTCGGCACGACCCCGCAGAACGTCACGGTCACCGTCCCGTCGGGCGGCTCCGTCACGCTGCTCGACGCCGCCGGCGACCCCGCGACCACCGTCACCGTCCCCGGCCAGGGCACCTACGTGCTGAACACGACCACGGGCGTCATCACGTTCACGCCCGTGCTCGGCTTCACCGGCGCGGCCACTCCCGTGGCCTTCGAGGTCGACGGCCCGGCCGGCGGCACCAGCGGCGACCACACGCCCACGGTCACGCCCCCGGCGGCCCCCGTGGCCGTCGACCTGACGACGTCGGGCGTCTCGCCCGCGCCGCAGACGACGACCACGCCCACGCTCCCGACGGGCGGCTCCGTCACCCTGCTCGACGCCGACGGCGACCCCGCCACGAGCGTGACCGTCACCGGGCAGGGCACCTACACGCTGGCGTCGGGCGTCATCACCTTCACCCCCGAGCCGCACTACGCCGGCACGGCCACCGCCGTGACCTACCGCGTCACCGACGCCTACGGGCAGTCCGACACGGCGACGTACACCCCGACGGTCCTCGCGCCCGCCGGCCCGGTCGCGACCCCGCTGACCTCGACGGGCACCGCGCCCGCCGCGCAGTCGCCGGCCACCCCGATCACGATCCCGAGCGACGGCTCCGTCACCCTGCTCGACGCCGACGACGACCCCGCGACGACCGTGACCGTCCCCGGTGAGGGCACGTACACGCTGGACCCGGCGACGGGCGAGATCTCCTTCGAGCCCGAGCTCGGGTTCCAGGGGGGCACCACCGTGCCGGTCCGGGTGACCGACGCCTACGGCCAGTCCACCGACGGTCGGTACACGCCCACGGTGCTGGCCCCGCCGGCGCCGACGGCGCCGCCGCTGTCGTCGGGCGGCTCCGCCGGCACGCCGCAGTCGCCGCAGACCACCGTCACGGTCCCCACGGGCGGCTCGGTCCGACTGGTCGGCGGCGACGGGAACCCGGCGGTCTCGGTCGCGGTGCCCGGACAGGGCACGTACACCGTCGACCCGGCCACCGGCACCCTGACGTTCACCCCGCTGCCGGGCTTCTCCGGACCGGCGACGCCGGTGACCTACCGCGTGACCGACGCCTACGGGCAGGTGACCGACAGCACGTACACGGCCACCGTCGCCGCGGCCCCGGCTCCGCTGGCCGCCACGGGCGGGACGCCCGTCGGGCTCGCGCTGCTCGCGGCCGGGCTGCTGCTCGGCGGCGCCGCGCTCGTGCTCGGCGTCCGGCGGCGCACGGCGACGCACGGCGACGCACGGCCTTGCGTAGTCCTCGGCCGTGCGGGTGGCCCTCGGGTCACCCGCACGGCCCGCGGGCCGCGGCCGGGCGCCGTGCCACGATGGCGCGATGACGCTCTCCACGAGGCCCCTCGTCCTCGCGAACGCGGGCGAGGTCCTCACGCTCCAGCGCGCCGCGTACGTGCCCGAGGCCCGCCGGTACCGCGACCTCGAGCTGGCGCCGCTCGTGCAGACCCTGGACGAGGTGCGCGCCGAGCTCGGCCGCGCGGACGTCATCGGGCTCGGCGTGTGGGACGGCGGTCGCCTCGTCGCGGCGGTGCGGCTGCGGGTCGACGGCGCGGTCGCGCACCTGGGCCGGCTGGTCGTCGCGCCGGACCGGCAGGGCGAGGGCATCGGCTCGGACCTGCTGGCCGCGTGCGAGCGCGTGCTCCCGCCGGCGGTCGGCGAGATCCGCCTGTTCACGGGCGCGGACAGCGACGCGACCCTGCGGCTCTACGAGCGCCACGGCTACGTGCGCCAGTTCGCGAGCCCGGCGGGCACGTACGAGCTCGTGCACCTGACCAAGCGCCTCGCGGTGTAGTCAGGCCGACGAATCGCCGGGCCGGTGCCCGTCCGCGCGTCGGGCACGGTGATACTGGGCGCACGACCGCGAGGAGGCCGCCGTGACCGACATGACCCGCCACGAGATCGCCGACGCCATCGCCGCGATCGAGGCGGAGATGGACGAGCTCCAGCTCGAGCGCTTCACCAACGACGACGCCCACCGGCTCGGGCTCCTGCTGCTGACCTGGGCGAAGGAGCGCGACCTCGCGATCACCGTCGACGTCACGCGCGGGACCCAGACCGTGTTCCACGCGGCGATGGAGGGCACGAGCGCGGACAACGACGACTGGATCCGCCGCAAGACCCGCGCGGTCCAGCGGTTCGGCATCCCGAGCCTGCTCATCGGCCTGCGTCCGCAGCTGAACGGCAAGCGCATCGAGGACGACCCGTGGTTCGACGAGCGCCGCTACGCCGCGCACGGCGGCTGCTTCCCGGTGCTGGTCCGCGGCGTCGGCATGGTGGCGACGGCGACGGTGTCCGGGCTCGCCCAGGAGGACGACCACGCGCTCGTCGTCGAGGCGCTGCGCGCGCTGGCGGCGGGCGAGGCCTGAGCCGGGGGCGGCGCAGCGCCGCCCGCCGACCCCGCGCCGCCCGCCGGCCCCGCGCCGCGTCAGCGGGCGGTGAGGTCCCCCGGGTCGCGCTCGGGGAGGTCGACGAACACGGTCGGGACGACGTCGTCCTCGGGGCCCAGCCGCTCCGGGTCGATCTGCGGGCGCCCGAGCATGATGCCCTGGTACGTCTCGCCGGCCCCACCGACGGGCGCGAGGGCGTCCGCGAGCCCGCTGCGGCGGCGGCGCACGAGCCGCACCACCAGCGCGACGCCGAGCAGGAGCCAGACGGCGTAGACCGCCCAGCCGGCCCAGTCGTTCCCCGCCGCGACCAGGATCGCGACGGCCGCCGGGGGTGCGATGAACGCCAGCGCCACCCACCACTGCCTGCGCATGACGTCCCCCTCCACGTCGGCACCGTCGACCCTCTAGAGCATATGCTCTAGAGCATGGCGGAGGAGGGCGTTCGGACCGCGGACAAGCGCCGCGGCCGCACCGGCGCGCGCATCCTCGACGCGGCCCTCGAGCTGTTCAACCGCGACGGCACCGGACGCGTGACCACCAACCACATCGCCGCCCACCTGCGCATCAGCCCCGGCAACCTCTACTACTGGTACCCGGACAAGCAGGCGATCGTGCGTGCGCTGTGGGCGCGCTACGCCGCACAGCAGGCCGCGCTGTGGGAGGGGGCCGGCGACGACCTGCCCACCCCGCGCGAGATGGTCGGCCGCCTCGGCGCGCTCACGGACCTGACCCACGAGTACCTGTTCGTCGCGCGCGACGGGCTCGCCCTGGCCCACGAGGATCCGCAGCTGCGCGCCCTGGTCGTCGCCTCCCGCGAGCGCACGCTCGGCATCGTCGGCGCGCTCGCCCGCACCTGGCGCGCGGACGGCCTCCTGCGCCCGGTCGACGACGCGCGGCTCGACGCGCTCGTGGCGGCGCTCTGGACGCTCACCGAGACGTGGCTGGCCTACGCCGTCCTGCACGACGGCGCCACCGACCCGGCGCACGGCGAGGCCCTCGTCCTCGCGGTGCTCGAGCCCTACCTGGCGGCCTGAGCACCGCCGTCGGGCTCCCGCAGCAGGCCCTCGTCGGCGAGGCCGGCCCAGACCGGGCCGTAGCCGAGCCGCGCCTGCTCGAACGCCACGACCTCGCGCACCAGGTCCGCCTCGGAGACGTCCACGGCGTCCGGCGCGACGTCGGCCAGCGCGGAGTCGGCGACGTAGTCCTCGAACTCGGCCGCCTTGCGCTCCAGCAGCGCGACGAGGCGCTCGTCGACGTCGTCCTCGCCGAGCAGGCGGTGCGCGACGACGGTGCGCACCTGGCCCATCCGGTGCACCCGCGCGATCGCCTGGGCCTCCCAGGTCGGCGTCACCTGCGGCTCGCACAGGACCACCACGCTCGCGGCCTGGATGTTCAGGCCCACGCCGCCCGCCTTCACCTGCGCCACGAGGACGGCGCCCGGCGTCGCCGCCGAGAACGCGTCGACCAGCCTCTGCCGCTCGTCCGGCGCGGTGTCCCCCGTGAGGGGCCCGAACGGCTCACCCAGGGCGCTGCGCCCGACGGCGGCCGCGACGACGTCGAGCACGTCGCGGAAGTAGGAGAAGACGACCACGCGGTGGCCGTTCTCGGCGGCGTCCTCGACGATCTCCAGCAGCCGGCCGAGCTTGGCGGAGTCCGCGGGGTCGGGCGTCGCGTACGCCGCGCGCCGCATCCGCATGAGGCTCCCGCTCACGACGGCGTCCCGGTAGGTGCGCTCGCCGTCGGGCGTCGGGGGCAGCCAGTGGTCGACGCGGACAAGGTCGGGCAGCTCGACGAGCACGTCCTCCTGGTTCCGCCGCAGGTAGACCGGCGAGACGGTGTGCCGGAACGCGTCGGGGCCGACCAGGCGCACGTGCCGCGGCACGAGCCCGGCGACCCGCGCGTCGAGCAGGCGCACCAGCTCGAGGAACTCGTCGAGGTGGTTCTCCATCGGGGTGCCGGACATCAGCAGCACGCGCAGCGTCGCCGCCGACCACCGGGCCACCAGCTGCGAGCGCTGCGCGTCGGGGTTCTTCACGTAGTGCGCCTCGTCGACCACCAGCAGCCCCAGGCCCGACGATGGCGGCGGGCCCGCGGGGCCGCCGGCCACCGGAGGCGCGGGCGGCGCAGCCGGGAACGGGACGTGCTCGAGCCCCTCGAACGTCGTGACGCCGACGCCACCCTCGGCCAGCCAGCGCTCGATCGCCTCCTCGCGGCCCGGACCGTGCAGGCGGTGGGCCACCAGGTCGGTGCGCGCCCCGATCTCCCGCAGCCAGCCGACGAGCACGCCGGCCGGGCACACGACGAGGAACCGCTCCTCCCCCTGCCCGGCCAGGTGCGCCATCGCCGCCAGGGCCTGGATCGTCTTGCCGAGGCCCATCTCGTCGCCGAGCAGCACCCGCCCCTGGTTGAGCGCGAAGCGCGCGCCGAACGCCTGGTACCCGCGCAGGGAGACGCGCAGCCGCGCGACGTCGAGCGGGTGGGCGGCGACGCGCTCGGCGAGGTCGGCGGCGATCCGCCCGTACGTCGCGGCCGACTGCCCGGCGCGCGGCGCGAGCTCCTCGAGCGTCGTGTAGTACTCGGCGCTGCGCGCCACGAAGTCCCCGACGACCAGGTGGGTCGCCGGGTCCGGCTCCGCGCAGGCCCGGGCCAGCCGGTCGACGACGCCGGCCAGGTCCCGCGCGGCCAGCCAGGGCTCCCAGCGGGCCAGGCGCGCGAGCGCTTCGCGTGCGGCCCGCCGGGCCGACGGCGTCGCGAACGCCAGGGCGAGGCGGCCACCCGCGCGTCGGGCGGCGGGCAGGTCCCGCGCGGCCGCACCCACGTAGCCCGCCAGGTCGTCGCGGTGCGGGGCGACGAGCGGCACCAGGCGGCGGTAGCGGTGCAGCAGGACGAGCAGCTCGGCGGTGGCGGCGTCGGCCGTCCGGGAGGCGGCGTCGACCTCGAGGCGCACCGCCTTGTCCGCGCCGAGCAGCCCGCCGAGCGCGCGGGCCGCGGCCACGACCCCGCGCGCCGTCGCGGGTCCCACGCCGGGCACGGCGTCGAGGTCGCGCACGCGCGCGTCGAGGACGTGGCCCACCGTCGTGAAGCCCGCCTCCGCGAGCACCCCCAGGCGGAGGTTCCGGTCGGTCACCTCGGCGAGGCGCTCGAGCGGGATCTGCGCGAGCTCCGCGCGCACCTGGTCCGCGCGGTCGGCCGCGACGAGGTCCACGACCCGCCCGCGCAGCCCGTCGACGTGCGCCAGCACATCCGACGCCGCGGCGACGAGCGCGGCATGCCGCGCGACGAACGCCCTGGCCTCGGGCCCGGGCGCCGGGTCGCTCATGCCGCGTCGGCCCGCGGGGGGACGTCCACGGCGATCTCGGCGCCGAGGCGCGCGTCGCGCAGCAGCTCGAGGTCCCCGCCGCTCCAGAAGTCGCCGGGGTCGAAGCCGCTCGCCCGGCGGTCGCCGGGCAGCAGGCCCATCGCCTCGAACGTCAGCGCCACGATCTCCGCGCAGTAGGCGCGCTCCAGGCGGACCTCCGCCTCCGTGCGCGCGTCCGCGTCGCGGAAGAGGTCGCGCACCGCCTGGACGGCGTGCACGCCCGGTACGCGCTCGAGGCGGTCCGACGTCGGAGCGTGGCCCCACAGCCACCGCGCGGCCAGCCGGACCGTGCGCGGGAAGGGCGTCCCGTCGATCTGCGCGACGGTCCGCAGGACGGCGTCCTCCATCTCCTGGTGCTCCGCCGGGGTCGCGGGGACGTGGAGCTGGCGGAACCACGGCTGCTGCCCGTACTTGTGCACCCAGGTGGTGACGGCGGCGCGCAGGTCGTGCAGCTGGGCGCCGCGCTGGTGCTCGCCGGTCCAGGCGTCGGGGATCGAGCGCCCGAGCTCGGCGTGCCACATCAGCGGCGGCAGGTCGTCGATGACCACCGCCATGCCCACGTGGTTCACGGGGCTGTTCGTGGCGAGCTGGATCGCGCGGTCCGCGAGCGAGCGGCCCCGGAAGAGCCACAGGTCACCCGTGCGCGTGAGATCGATGGCGCGGTCGAGCGGGACGGCGTCGGGCACGTGGGTAGCGTAGGCGCGTGGCATGGGCCAGGACGGTGTGGAAGGTCCTCGGGATCGCGGCGTTCGCGGGTGTCGCCGCGGGCGGGGTGCTCGTCGCGCGCGACGAGCGGCGCCGCGCGTCGTACACCCCGGACGAGGTGCGGGACCGCCTCCAGGCGAGGCTCGCGGAGGCCCAGGCCCGCGCGTCGGGCACCCCCACGGGCACCCCCACGGGCACCCCCACCTCCGGAGTGGAACGAAGCTGACCTGATCCGGCTCCGAGTGGAACGTTCCGCTCGCGTTTCGTTCCACTCGGGTGAGCGCGAGCGGGACGACGCCCCGAGAGTCACGGCCGCGGCGGGGGCGGCGGCGGGCCCGCCAGGCGGTGCAGCGCGGCGGTGAGGGCCTCGTGCGCCTCGGCCGGGGCGACGCCGAGCTGGCGCGCGACCAGGGCGAGCGCGGCCGCGGCGTCGGCGAGGTCGTCGCGCGTGGCGGTGGTCTCGTGCGGCTCGAGGACGACGGTGCCGTGCCGGCCGTTGGTGCGCACGAGCCCCTCGCGGGCGAGCGCGTCGTAGACCTTGTTGACGGTGCCGCGGGCGAGGCCGAGGTCGGTGGCGAGCTGGCGGATGGGCGGCAGCGTCGCGCCCGGGCGGAGCGCGCCGGACACGATGAGCCGCTGGATCTGCGCCCGGAGCTGCTCGAAGACCGGGACCGGCGACGCGGGGTCGACGCTGACGATCATGCGGTGCCCTGCGGGAGTGCGGTGGCGCCCCAGGTCGACGGCGGGCGCGGGGCCGCGCGGCGCAGGTACCGGATCGCGACGACGAGCCCGCCGAGGGACACCACGCCGGCCACGAACCCGACGAGCGTGCCGGTCAGGTCCCGGATCGCCCAGAGCGACCACAGGAGCGTCATCGCACCCATGGAGACCTGGAGCCGTGCCACCGAGGCGGACGCGAACCCGCGCATCCGCCCGTCGAGCTCGAGGGCGCGCTCCGAGAGCACGGGGCGGCGGCGGTGGGCGATCGCGCTGCGGGTGGCAGCACCGAGCGCGAGCACGACGACGCCGAGGCCGGTCGCCTGGAGGCCCGTCAGGTCGCCGCCCGTCACGGCGCGGACGACCCCGACGGCGCCGCTCACGGCGACGAGCAGCCACGCGGCGACGACCTCGCGGCGCAGGGGCAGCGCCGGGCGCGGGGCGAGCGACGCCGTCGCCGGGGCGGAGCGGGGCAGCCGCAGCCGGTACGTCTCAGCCGACAGCGCCCCCACGACGACGCCGGCCACGCCGCCGAAGAGCGGGTCGGCGAGCGGCGCGCCGCCGAGGACGAGCCCGGGGCCGCCCCAGCGCAGGCTCACGACCAGGGCGAACGCCACGCCGGCGAGCCCGCCGACGACGCGGTGGGTCCGGTGGCGGCGCAGGTAGCGCGCGCAGACGTCGGCCTCCTGGTCCGTGACCGGACGTCCGGCCAGCCAGAGGATGTCGCGCCCGTACACCCGGGTGCCGGAGACGAGCACGCCACCGACCCCGAGGAGCGTCACGGCTGCCGCAGCAGCCAGCAGGAGCGTCCCGGGCACGTCCCTCACCTCTTCCGTCTGGCCTATTGGCATAGTACATTGGGCCAATGGTCGCCGCAACGCCCGGTCCCTTCTCCGGTCCCGTCTCCGGTCCCCCATCCGGCCCCCCGCTCGATCCCACGCTCGAGACGCTCGTCCCGCAGCCGTCGACCCGGCGGAACGTCGTGCTCGGCGCGCTCGCGGTGGTCCTGCTCGCGGGCACGTGGTTCCTGGCCCCGCTCCTGCGGCCGGCGCTGGTTGTCACCGGCGGCGGTCTGCGCAGCACGGCCGACCCGATGCCGCTCAGCCTCGCCCGCGTGACGGCGACCGGACCCATCACCGTCGAGGCCGTCGGGGACGCCCGGGCCGCGGTCGTCGTCGGTGCGTGGCTCGTGCCGGAGGCCGACGGGAGGGCAGACCTCACCGACCTCTTCGCCGCAGTGGCGTCACCGGAGGACCTTCTCCGCGCGTCGGGCATCGACCCCGCCGGCGCCGCGCTGCCCCAGGCCCTCGCCGACGGCGAGACCGCCTGGCTGATGGTCGCCTGGCGCCTCACGGACTGCACCGCCACCGGAGACGTCGAATGGGGCCCCGTCACCGTGCGCAGCCCGCTCGGCGTCCGGCGCGACCTGGACATCGTGGGCGCCGGGCAGGCGATCATGATCGACGACGCCCTGCGCGCCGCCTGCCGCTGAGCGCCGGCAGAACCCGCCCCGGGCGCCCTGCGTGCGGGCCATGATCGACGCATGCTCCCCGACTCACATCGGGACCTCCTCGAGCGCCCGCTCCCCGCGATCCTCACCAACCACCTCGGCACCGGGCGGCTCCAGGTCTCCGTGGTCTGGGTGACTCCCGACGGCGACGACGTCGTGCTCAGCACGATGGCGGAGTTCGCCAAGGCCCGGCACCTGCGCGAGCGCCCGCGCGCGACCCTGCTGCTGCGCGACGACGACGGCCGCTGGCTCGAGCTGCGCACGGACGTCACCCACGACCCCGCCGAGCGGCCCGAGGACGCCGTCGCGGTGCTCGACGCGATCGCCCGGCGCTACACCAGCCGGGCCCCGCACTTCGGCGCCGTGGTGCCCGCCGAGCTCGCCGAGGTCGAGCACCCGGTGACGTTCCGGCTCCACCCGGTGCAGGTGGCGACGGGCACCGCGGACGTCCGCACGGGCGCGGCGCCCGTCCCCGCACCCGTCCCGACACCCCCGCCCGGCACCCCGGCCGCGCCCCTGCCGCCCGACGCCGTCCCGCTGCCGGCCACGCACCGGGACCTGCTCGACGGCCGGACACCCGCGGTCCTGGCCACGGTCCGGCCCGACGGCCGCGCCCGCACCCGGCCGACCGCCTGCGCCACCGACGGCGCCGCGTTGCTCGTGGCCGCCGACGACGAGGCGCTCACCGACCTCGCCACCGACCCCCGCGCGACCGCCCTGGTCGTCGACCCGGCGGACTCCGCCCGCTGGCTGCAGGTGCGCGCCGACGCCGAGGTGACCCTGCCTCCCGGGGCGAGCCGGCATGCCGGGGCGACCACCGCCGTCGTGCGCCTGGTGCCGCGCCGCGTGGTGTGCGACGCGATCCACTGAGCGCACGCGGGCGCGCGGCCCGCGTCACATGATCGGCATCCGGCCGACCCCGTGCCGGTGATCTGATCTTCTTACCGTTCCTCACCCGCGCCGCCGGACCCCGGAGGCGCCGAACGGAATGAGGACGCACCGATGACCGACCGCGAGCTCGTGGCCCCCGACGAGATGAAGCACCTCGTCGAGCGCTTCAACTACTCCCCCGCCGTCAAGGTGGGGAACCTGCTCTTCGCCGCGGGGCAGCTGGGGCGCGACGCGAACATGAAGGTCATCGACTCGAGCCTCGAGGACCACATCGTCGCGGCCTGGGAGAACGTGGGGAAGGTGCTCGCCGCGGCGGGCGCGACCTACGAGGACATCGTCGAGATGACCACCTTCCACGTGGACCTGCAGGAGCAGCTGCCCCTGTTCCTGGAGATCAAGGACCGCTACATCCCGCGGACGGCCGTCCCGCCGGCCTGGACCGCGATCGGCATCACCGAGCTGACGTTCCCCGGCCAGCTGGTGGAGATCAAGGTCGTCGCGCTGATCCCCTGATCGCGACGGCCCCCCGGGCCGGGCGTGATGCGCGGCGACGCGTCACGTCCGGCTCGCGGCGGGCTACACCCGACCGAGGCTCAGCCCCCAGCCGGGCTCGGGCAGGGGGAACTCGTTGAGCCGCGGCACCGCGGGCGCCCCGCCGACGGCGCGGGCCCAGTCGCGTACGAGCGCCATGTCGCGCCAGTCGCCGTGCGGCACCCACGTCTCGAGCTCGGCCGCGACCCTGGGCTCCAGCCGGCCCGCGAAGACCGCGTGCCCCCGCACGTCGACGCCGCGCAGCGTGCCGTCGAGGCAGTCGGGCAGGTCGCGGTCGAGGCCCGTCGTCTCGGCGACGACCGCGTCCGCCTCGGGCGTCCCGCCGAGCGGACCCGAGGAGAACAGCCACACGGCCGGGCCGCCGCGCAGGTCGCCGCGCACCCGCCGGATCAGCCGCCGGGCGTCCCACAGCCACTGCTCGTGGTAGATCGCCGAGCCGATGAGGACCACGTCCGCGTCCCGCGCGTCCTGCACCACGGGCGCCGGCAGGATCCGCACGCGGTGCCCGCACGAGTGCAGCATCGAGCCTGCGGCCTGCGCGATGCCCTTCGTGGCACCGTGCTTGGTCGCATAGGTGATGAGCACCTTCGCGGCCATGGAGCCTCCGGTTGCGACACCGGGGCGTCGTTGCCCCGGGCGACCTCACTTCGAGGCTGACCGACCGCGGCCCGACCGATGAAGGGACCTAAGTCCTATACACGGGTGCCGCGGGCGATCGATGCGGCGGCCTCCTCGAGCCACAGCGCACGCCGCGGGCACGCCCGCACGGCCCGACGCGCGGCAGCCGCGGCCCGACGCGCGGCAGCCGCGGCCCGACGCGCGGACCGGTCGTCGTCGGTACCCGCGTCCTCGCGGACCACCGGGTAGCCCCACCGGTCCAGCTCCACCAGCCCGGGCGCCACCAGCGCACACTGCCCGATGCCGTCGCAGGCCACCATGTCGACGCGCAGGGTCATCGCACCCACCCCACTCCTGTCCCGGCCCCGCGTGCCGCGGGGCAGCCGCCGTGCCGGACGTGCGCAGCCACGTGCGCACCGAAGACCGCCGCCATCGAGCGGACGAGGCCGACCGCCCCGTCCGGGTGGTGGCAGGCGCCCCGCCCGGCCACCGCGTCGAGGTCCGCCGCGAGGCGGGGCAGCTCGGCGCGCGCGGGACGCCCGTCGGCCAGCCGGCGCACCGACGCCGCGATCGCGGGCAGGCCGAAGATGCACGGGCCGCACTGCCCCGCGCTCATGCCGGCGAGGTACTCGGCGATCGACGCCGTCAGCTCGACCGGGCACGCACCCGGCGCGAGCGGCGCCACGATGCCGGCGCCGAGGAGCCGGCCCACCGGGTCGTCCGCGTCGATGCGCGCCCGCGCGGCGTCGGCCCAGGCCACCCACGTGCCGCCGTAGCCGCCGAGGAGCACGCCCTCGGGGTGCCCCGGCCCCGCCGACCACCCCGCCTCGAGCAGCGCGTCGAGCAGCGGCGACCCCGCCGCGACCTCCGTGACCAGGCGGCCCGCCGGACCGACCACGGTGAGGAGCCGCGTCGTCGTCGCCGGCAGGCCGCGGGCGGCGAGCGCGACGCGCGCGAGCGTCTCGACGTTGTGCACGAGCGTCCGGGGCCCGCCCGCCGGCCGGGGCCGACGCGCGGTCGGCAGCGCCGGGCCGCCGGCGACGGCCTGCACGATGGCGCTGGACTCCCCGGACAGGTAGTGCTCCGGGCCCACCAGCACCTCCACGGCCGGGCCGCGGCGCTCGACCGCGGCCCGCTCCTGCAGCGCCCGGGCGAGGGCGCGCGCCGCGGCGGGCTCCGCGTCGTCGTGCAGCCAGACCACCGCGCGCGCCGCGCCCAGGGCCTCGGCGACGAGCGCCAGGCCGTCGAGCACGAGGTGCGGGTGCTGGCGCAGCAGCACGGCGTCCTTGGCGGACCAGGGCTCGCTCTCCGCGCCGTTCGCCACGACCGTGAGCGGGCCGCGGCCCGCGAGGGTGCGGCGCCACTTGGCGGCCACGGGGACGTGCCCGCCGCCGTGCCCGGTGAGCCCCGCCTCCTCGACGAGCCCGAGCAGGTGCGGGCTCCCCGACGGGCGCGCGCCGAACCGCGCGGTGTGCTCCGCCAGGGTCTCGGCCGGCGCCGGGAGCACCCACGAGCCGGTGGCAGGCAGCGCGACCTCGGCCGTGAGCAGGTCGACCCGCGCGCGGGTCGTCCGCGGCGTCGGGAGGGGTCGGGTCGGGGCGATCGCCTGGGCGCTCATGACACCCGCCCCGCGGCGGCGAGCTCCGGTCGCCGCGCGCCGTAGCGGCTCACCGCGAGGCCCAGGACGGCGGCGCCCGTCGCGACGTAGAAGCCGCGGAGGGCGGGCGTGTCCGACCCGGCGAGCACGCCGTGGGCCCAGACCAGCGCGAACACCGTCAGGGCCACCCGGTGCACGGGCAGCCACACGCGGCCGATCCGTCCCGCCCAGCGCGCGGTCACGCCGGTGATCAGCCCGGCCCACACGGCCAGGACGCCGAGGGTGACGGGCACCGGGCGGTACACGGACGCCATCGGGAGCAGGACGCCGCGCCAGCCCACCTGCGCCCACGGGTCCGTGGCGAGGACCACGACGTGCAGCACGGTGAACGCGAGCGTGAACGTGGCGAGCGAGGCGTGCAGGACCATCCGTGTGGCCGGCGTCGGGCGCTGCAGGTGGCGCGCCCACGGGTGCGCCAGCACGAGCCCGGTGGTGACCAGGGCGAGCAGCAGCACGTAGGAAGTCACGCCCGACGCGCGGGCCAGCACCCACGGCACGGCGTCGACGCCGCTCACGGTGTCCAGCACCACGCGGGCCGCGAGGCCGGCCGAGGCGCCCGCCGCGACGACCGCGAGCACGGCGCCCAGCGGTCCCAGCCGGCCGCGCCCGACGCGCGGGTCGGCGCGCAGCGCGAGGGTCTCACTCATCGTTCCTCCAGGTCACGTGCTCGGCGAAGCTCTCCGTCATGCCCACCGCGCCGTCGCGGTGCACCCACGCGGCGGCGAGCCGCGCGTCGTCCGCCGCCTGCCGCACGCGGTCGGCGCCGGCCAGGAAGAGGGACTTGGTCCACACCTCGGCCCACGCGGGGTCCGGGCCGAGCACGGTCACCGCAGCGAGCCCGTCGCCGCCGGGCCCGCCGGTCCGCGGGTCGACCAGGTGGTGCACCGGCCGCCCCTGCGCGAGCCACGAGTGCCGGTGCACCGACGACGTCGCGCAGGCCGTGTCGCGCAGGCCGAGGACGAGCAGCGGGGTCTCCGCGCCGGACGGGTCCTCCACGCCGATGCGCCAGTCCCCGGTGGGGCCGTCGCCGACGACGACGAGGTCGCCGCCCGCGTCGACCAGGGCGCCGCGACCGGCGTCGCGCAGGGCGGCGGCCGCCGCGCGCACCGCCAGGCCCTTGGCGATGCCGCCGAGGTCGATCGGCTGCCCGGCCAGGTGCAGGTGCCAGCCGTCGGCGTCCTGACGGACGCCGGGCTGCCACGGCCGGTCGCCGGGGGCGAGCGGGACGCCGCTCGCCCGCAGGGTGGTGGGCCACTGGGGCGCGGGCACGGCCGCGGGACCGCCGGCGAGCGCCTCGTCGTGCCCCCAGGACAGCAGCACGTCGAGCACGCGGGGGTCGAAGGCACCGCCGGTGGCCTCGTACGCGCGGCGCGCCTCGAGGACGGCCGTCGCGAGCGTCGCCGGCACCCGGTGCCAGACGCCGGGGTCCGCGTTCGCCGCGGTGAGCGGGCTGGGCCGGAAGCGCGTGCAGGCGGCCTCGACCTGCTCGACGGCGGCGCGCGCGGCCGCGAGCGCGTCCTGGGCGCCCGGGCCGGGGTCGACGACCGTGAGCCGCACGTCGCCGCCCATCGCGGCGAAGACCTCGGTCCGGCTCGCGGCCGGGCCGGCGCCGGGCACGGCCGGCGTCTCGGGGGTGCGGGCGTCCGCCCGCGGCACGGCGCTCATCCCGACGCCCGCGTGGTCGTGTCCACCGGCGGCGCGGGGCGCGGCGCGGGTGCGCGGCGCTGCGCGCTCGCCGCGGCGCCCGAGCTGCTCGACGACGTCCGCGCGGCGGCCTGCGCTGCGCTCGCCGCCTGCGCCTGGCGCGCGGTGAGGTCCGTCTGGAGCTGGGCGAGCCGGGTCCGCAGCTCCTCGAGCTGGGCGGCGACCGCGGCGTCCCGGGGGTCGAGCGCCGCCGCCGCGTCGACGGCGGCCTGGGCCTCCGCGGCGACGACGGCGAGGGACCCGGGCTCCGCGGCGACCTGCGACGGGTCCGCCGCGGTGGTCTGACCGGGGCGGTCGGCGGCCCAGGCGACCGTGCCCGCGAACGCGCCGGCGGTCACCGGCACGAGCGCGAGCGCGGCCAGCACGCGGCGGGGGTCAGTCGTCATCGCCCTCGACCTCGCCGTGGTCGTCGGAGCCGTGGTCGCCGTCGTGGTCGTCGTAGCCGTCGTCGTCGCCGTGGTCGTCGTCGCCGTCGTCGTCGGACGTGCCCTCGTCGCGGTCGCCTCCGTGGTCGTCGTAGGCGGCGGGGGCCGGCGCCGCGGGAGCGCCGTCGGCCGCGCCGCCGGCCGCGGGGGCGGGCGTCGGGGCGGCCAGCGCGGCCTCGAGCGCGTCCACCTGGCCCATGAGGTCGTCCACGGAACGCCGCAGCTCGGCCGAGCGCCCGTCCGTCGAGACCTCGGGGAGCGTGGCGGGGGCGGTCGGGGCCTCGGCCGTGGCCGGGGCGGCCCCGGTCGCGGCGAGGGCCGCGACGCCGGTGCCGGCCACGACCGCGGCCGCACCGGCGGCCATGACGGATCGGCTGCGCCAGGTCAGTCGGGACATGAGCTGTCTCCTTCTCGTTCGGTCGGTACACGAGAAGGTTCGCCGGGCCCGCGTGAGGGCCGCGGCAAGCGGGTGTCAAGGCTCCGTTAAGGCCCGCCGGCCCCGTGTGGAGCGAACCTGACGCGACACGCTGGCGTGTCGGTCTGCACGGCTCCACTCGCGGCGCGAACGCTCCACTCGCGGCGCGAACGCTCCACTCGCGACAGTCAGGCCGCCGGCAGCACGAGGGCGATGCGGGCCCCGCCGCCGGCGCTGCGGCCGACGTCGAGCCGGCCACCCGCGTCCTCGGCCGTGCGGCGTGCGACGTCGAGCCCCAGCCCCGTCGACCCCGCGCCGGAGTGGCCCCGCGCGACGACGGGCGCGGCGGGCAGGCCCGGGCCGTCGTCCTCCACGGCGACCTCGACGCCGTCGGGCACCGCGCGCACGACGAGCGCGAAGCCCGTCCCGTCGGGCGTGTGCGAGAAGACGTTGTCCACGAGCACGTCGACCGCGGCCCCCAGGTCGGTCGCGGACACCGGGACGGCGAGCGGCGCGGGCGCGACGTCCACCCGCAGCGGCCGGCCGCGGTCGGTCGCCAGCACGCCCCAGAACCGCCCCCGGTCGCCGACGACGGCCGACGCGTCGCAGCGGGCCGCGGGCGCGCCGGACGTGGGGTGCCGGGCCGCCCACACGACTGCGTCCACCGCCTTGACCAGCTCGTCGACGTGCGCGGCCATCCGCTCGCGCTCGGCCGGGTCGTCGAGCAGGTCGACGTCCAGGCGCAGGGCCGTGATGGGCGTGCGCAGGCGGTGCGAGAGGTCGGCGACCAGCTCGCGCTCGGCCGCGAGCAGGGCGGACACCCGCGCGCCGAGCCCGTTGAGCACCCGGCCCACGGAGGCGACCTCCGGCGGGCCCGACGGCGTCACGCGCGCCGCGAGGTCGCCCGAGCCGAGGCGCTCGGCGACCGCCGACAGGTCCTGCGCGGAGCGCGCCAGGCGGCCGGCGATCCGGTCGCCCACGAACGCGGTCGCCGCCAGCAGCAGCACGCCCGCGCCGCCGAGCAGCGCCCAGGTGCGGCCGACGCCGGCGCTGAGCTCGGCGTCGGGCACGAACGTCCGGACCACCGCCAGGCCCCCGGCCGTCTCGACCGGCACGAGCATCTCGATGCCGCCGTCGGTCCGCGCGGTCACCGCACGGCCGAGGAGCGCGAGCTCGACGGCGTCGGACCGCGGGGTGGGCTCCGGGATCTCGCTGCCGTCGGGCAGGAAGACCGTCGTCAGGCGGGCGCCCTCGTCGGCGGCGAGCACCTCGGCCTCCAGCCGCGGCGCGTCGAGCGTGGCGCCGCCGGCGAGCGCCGCGATGCGCTGGGCGTCCTCGCGCGCGGCGTCGAGCGCCCGGTCGTGCGCCTGCGTGCGGGCGAGCAGGGCGAGCGGCAGCAGGAACGCGACGAGCACCGCCGAGGCCATCCCGACGCCGTAGCGGAGCAGGATCCGGCGCACGCCTCAGCTCCCGTCGGCCGGGGCGCCGGTCGCGGCGTCGGGGGCGGCGAGCCGGACGCCCACGCCGCGCACGCGGTGCAGGTAGCGGGGGGCCTCGGCGGTCTCGCCGAGCTTGCGCCGCAGCCAGTGCAGGTGGACGTCGACGCTGCGGTCGGCGCCGCCGTAGGGCAGGTGCCACACCTCGCTGAGCAGCTGCCGCTTGCTCACCACCTCGCCCGCGCGCTCGGCGAGGTGGTGCAGCAGGTCGAACTCGCGCGGGCTGAGGTCGATCGGCTCGGCGTCGAGCGTCACGGTGCGGGCCCGCGCGTCGATCACCAGCCCCCCGACGACGAGCGGCCCGGTGGCGGGCGTCGTCGTCGTGCGCCGGAGCACCGCGCGGATGCGCGCCTCGAGCTGGTCGATGGCGAACGGCTTGACCAGGTGGTCGTCCGCGCCGGCGTCGAGCAGCGAGACGATCTCCGCGCCGTCGTCGCGCGCGGTCACCACGATGACGGGCACGTCGCTGACCGCCCGGATCATCGCCAGCAGCGCGGAGCCGTCGAGGTCGGGCAGGCCGAGGTCGAGCAGGACGACGTCGGGCCGGTGCGCCACCAGGCTCTGCAGCCCGTCCATCGCCGTGGGCGAGGTCATGGCGGAGTGCCCGCGGGCGGTCAGGGCGCGGACGAGGGCGGTCCGGATCGTCGCGTCGTCCTCGATGATGAGCACGTCGGCCACACCACGGACGGTAGGCCATCGCGGCCCCTGCGGAGCGGCTGACCGGGCGGTTCGTGGTCCACCTGAGCGCACCTTGCCCACGTCTTAACGTCACCTTGAGGTCCGCGCGCGGGCCGTGCGCCACCATGGTCGCGTGCGAGGCCTTCGACGCGCGGCCGGTCCGGCCGCCTGGGTGGTGAGCACCGCCGTCGCGGCGGGCGTCGCCTGGTGGGCGGTGAGCGCCGCCGGCGCGCCCGGCGAGGCGCCCGACGTGCTCTCCGAGGCGCAGGTCGCCGGGGCCCTGGCCGCCGAGCGCGACGCCCTCGCGGCCGCGGCGGACACGGCGACACCCGGCCCGACGACGTCGGCCGGCCCCACCGCGTCGCCCGAGCCCACCGGACCGACGACCGCCCCCGACGCGGCCCCGGTGGTGCGCACCTGGTCGACGGACGGCGGCACGGTGAGCGCGGCGTGCACCGGGGACGCCGTGTCGATCGAGTACGCGACGCCCGCGAGCGGGTGGCGCGTCGACGTCAAGGAGCGCGGGCCGGGGGCGCGCGTGCTGGTGGAGCTCGAGCGCGACGGCACGGAGACCTACGTCCAGGCCGTCTGCGTGGACGGCACGCCCGAGTTCTCGCTCGTCGCCGGCGACTCCGGCGAGGACCACCGCGGCGGCGGGAGCGAGCCGGAGGGCGAGGACGACTGACGCCGCGGCGTCATGATCGACTCGTGTCGGAGGGCGGTCCTAGGGTGGCCGGAGCCGACGGGGTCACGCGGCCACAGGGGGTGCCGACCCGCCGGGGCGAGGAGGCGGTCGTGCGGTACGGCATCGAGGTGGTCCCGTTCGGTCCCTACGCGGAGCCCGGGCCGGTGGTGGAGCTGGCGAAGGCCGCGGAGTCGGCCGGCTGGGACGGCCTGTGCATCTGGGACCACTGCCACTTCTGGGGCGGCGTGACCGACCCGTGGGTGACCCTCGCGGCGGTGGCCTGCGCGACCGAGCGGCTGCGGATCCTCACCGACGTCTCCCCCGTCCCGCGGTACCGGCCGCACCTGCTCGCGCGGTCCGTGCACGCCCTCGACGCGCTCAGCGGCGGGCGGTTCACGCTGGGCGCAGGTCTCGGCGTGCAGGAGGACCTGGCGCCGCTCGGCGACAACCACGACGACCGCACGCGGGCCGCGATGGCCGACGAGGCGCTCGACCTGATCGTCCGGTGGTGCTCGGGCGAGACGATCGACCACGACGGCGAGCACTACGTGTCGGCGGGCGCGCAGATCGCGAACCGGCCGACGCAGCAGCCGCGCGTCCCGGTGTGGATCGGCGGGTGGAGCCGGCCCGCCCTGCGGCGCGCGGCGCGGTGGGACGGGTGGATCACGTCGGCGATCGACGAGACCCAGAAGGTCGTCTGCTCGCCCGAGGACCTCGCCGGCTCGGTCGCCTACCTGCGCGAGCAGGGCGCGGGCGCCGGGTTCGACGTCGCGGTGAACGGCACGACGGCGTCCGGCGAGCGCGGGCTGGTGCCCGCGTACGCCGAGGCCGGGGCGACGTGGTGGTTCGAGTCGATCTTCGGCCTGCGGGGCACGCACGAGGAGATGCTCGCGAGGATCGAGGCGGGGCCGCCGCGCTGACGCGCCCCGCGCGGGGTCGCCGGGCGCCGTCGTCGGGCGCAGGCTGGGACGGGAATACCGGAACGCCCTGTGTGTTGATACCCCCGGGGGTATCCTGACGAGCAGTCCCCCGTAGGCAGATCCCGACCCGAGGAGCAGCATGTCCACCGTCAACCTGACCGCCGAGACCTTCGAGTCCACGATCACCGACAACGGGATCGTGTTCGTCGACTGGTGGGCCGCCTGGTGCGGTCCGTGCCGCATGTTCGCGCCCGTGTACGAGAAGGCGTCCGAGGAGAACCCCGACATCGTGTTCGGCAAGGTCGACACGGAGGCCGAGCCGGAGCTCTCCGGCCAGGCGGGCATCACCTCCATCCCGACACTGATGATCTTCCGCGACGGCATCCAGCTGTTCGGCCAGCCCGGCGCGCTGCCGGCCCCGGCGCTCGAGGACCTCATCCGCCAGGTGAAGGCGCTCGACATGGACGAGGTGCGCCGCGAGATCGCCGAGCACGACCACGCCCACGGCGACCACGACCACGACCACGCGCACTGAGACCCGACCCCGGCCCTGACCGACCCCACGACCGAGGGAGACGACCATGACCGAGCCCACCACGGCCGGGCCCACCGCGCCCGGGCCCACCACGCCCGCGTACGGCACCACCACGGTGCTCGACCAGCCCTTCGACGCGGCCCTCGCCGCGACGCGGGCCGCGCTCGCGGCCCAGGGCTTCGGCATCCTCACCGAGATCGACATGGCCGCGACGCTCAAGGCGAAGCTCGACGCCGACGTCCCGCGCCAGGTCATCCTCGGGGCATGCAACCCGCCGCTCGCCCACCGAGCACTGCAGGCGGAGCCGTCCATCGGCCTCCTGCTGCCCTGCAACGTCGTGGTCCGCTCGCTCGACGACGGCCAGACCGCCGTGCAGTCGCTCGACCCGCAGGTGATGGTGGGCCTCACGGCCAACCCCGCCGTCGCGGAGATCGCCGACGACGCCGCCGGCCGACTGCGCGCCGCGCACGCGGCGCTCGCCGGCACGGGCCTGACGGCCTGACGGCCTGACAGTCCGATACCCCCCGGGGTATACTCGACCCGAGCCCTGACCCCAGACCTCAAGGAGAAAGCCCCATGTGCAGCCCCGCCCGATGCTCGTCCTGCGGCAAGATCACCTGGACCGGCTGCGGCAACCACGTCGACGCCGTCTTCGCCGGCGTCCCGCCGCAGCAGCGTTGCACCTGCCGCTGAGCAGCACCGCCGCGACCCCGCGAAGGGTGTGCGTCACCACGTGACGCACACCCTTCGCTGCTGTCCGGCGAGCTCGCGCCACCCGCCCGCACGGAGCGTCAGCCCAGCACGAAGAGCAGTCCCGCGATGGCGAACCCCATGAGTCCGATGAGCGTCTCCATGACCGTCCAGGTCTTGAACGTCGTGCGGACGTCCATGTCGAAGAACCGGCCGACCAGCCAGAACCCCGAGTCGTTGACGTGGGACGTCATCACGGACCCCGCCGCGACCGCGAGCACGACCGACGCCGCAGCCACCGCGCCGAGGTCGGCGGCGGCCACCGCCGGCTCGATCAGCCCGGCGGTCGTGATGAGCGCCACCGTCGCCGAGCCCTGCGCGATCCGCAGCAGCGTGGAGATGACGAACCCGGCGACGACGACCGGCAGCCCGACGTCCTCGAGCACCTCCGCCAGCGCGTCCCCGATGCCCGACGCGCGGAGCACGGCCCCGAACATGCCTCCCGCCCCCGTGATGAGGATGACCGAGGCGACCGGGCCGAGCGCGGAGTCGAGCAGCCGCTCGATCACCGTGCCCTCGCGGCCCCGCCGGCGACCCAGCACCCACGCCGCCACGAGCACGGCGACGAGCAGCGCCACCGGCGTCGAGCCGAGCGCGCGCCCGACGGCGTAGGGCGTCGACCCCTCGTCGACCACGCCCTGCGCGCGGAGCAGGTCCAGGCCCGTGTTCACGAAGATCAGCACGAGCGGCAGCAGCAGGATCGCCACGACCGTGCGCAGCGACGGCCGGTTCTCGGGGTACTCGGCCTCGGGGTCGCCGAGGATCGGCGGCACGGGCAGCACCCATCGGCGCCCCGCCCACGTGCCGAACAGGTAGCCGCACACGTACCAGGTGGGCAGCGCGACGACGAGGCCGAGCAGGATCACCATGCCGGTGTCCGCACCGAGCAGCTCCGACGCCGCCACCGGCCCGGGGTGTGGCGGCACGAACACGTGCATCACCGAGAACGCACCTGCCACGGGCAGCCCGTACGTGAGCACCGATCCGCCGAGCCGCGCGGCGACGGCGAACACGATCGGCAGCATCACCACCAGTCCGGCGTCGAAGAAGATCGGGAACCCGAACAGCAGGGAGGCCACCCCGAGTGCGAACGGCGCGCGCCGCTCGCCGAAGCGCGCGACGAGCGAGTCGGCCATGACCCGCGCCCCGCCGGAGCTCTCCACCATCCGGCCGAGCATCGCGCCCAGCCCGACGAGCAGGGCCACCGAGCCGAGCGTCGTGCCGAAGCCCGACTGCAGCACGCCCACGACCGCCTCGGGCGGCACGCCCGCCGCGAACGCGGTCAGCAGGCTGACGAGGATCAGCGCCAGGAAGGCGTGCAGGCGGAGCTTGATGATGAGCAGCAGGAGCAGCGCGATCGCGGCCGCCGCGATGGCGAGAAGTGGTCCTGCGTCGAGCGTCTGCGTCCAGTCCTCCGGTGGCATGGCGTCCCCCTTCCATGTCCGCGGCGCCCGACGCCGGACGCCGGACGACTACCCCCTCGCGCCGCCCTCCGCCGCGTCCGGCGTCGGGCCGGAGGCGATGCCGAGGGCGGCGAGCGCGCGGTCCGCCACCTCCTCGGGCGGCACGTCGACGACGACCACCGCGCCGTCCTCGCCGTCGGCGAGCGGCTCGAGCGTCGCGAACTGGGACGGCAGGAGCGACGGCGGCATGAAGTGCCCCGCGCGGTGGTCCAGGCGCGGGGCGATGACGTCCGGCGCCGCGGTCAGGTGCACGAACCGCACGCGGCCCTCCGCCTCGCGCAGCACGTCGCGGTAGGTCCGCCGCAGCGCGGAGCAGGTGACGATGGTGCTCCGGCCTGCGCGCGCCTGCTCCGTCAGCCAGTCCCGCATCGCCGCGAGCCACGGCCAGCGGTCCTCGTCGGTGAGCGGCGTGCCCGCGGTCATCTTGTCGATGTTGGCCTGCGGGTGGAACTCGTCCGCCTCGGCGTACGGCCAGCCGAGCCGCGTCTGGAGGATCCGCGCGAGCGTCGTCTTGCCCGATCCCGAGACGCCCATGATCACCAGGTGGACGGGCTCGGGTCGGACGTCGGCGGCCGGCGAGGTCATGGCGCCACTCTCCCGCGCCCACCCACGTCGTGCCACCGCACCGAACGGGGCGCGGGCAGACGCGGTGACCGGGGTGACCGAGGGTGGAGACCGCCGGCCCGAGGTCCGACCCCAGACGGACCGGGGTCCCGCGCTCCGGCCAGTAGACTCCAGGCGTGATCTTCAAGGGGGTCGGCGACGGTCGTCCATATCCAGACCACGGGCTGACGACCGCCAAGCAGTGGGCTGAGGTGCCGCCGCGCCAGGTGCGGCTGGACGAGCTCGTCACCACCAAGCGCACGCTGAGCCTCGACGCGCTCCTCGCCGACGACTCCACGTTCTACGGCGACCTCTTCGCGCACGTCGTGCAGTACAAGGGCGTGATGTACCTCGAGGACGGCCTGCACCGGGCCGTCCGCGCGGCGCTCCAGCAGCGACCGATCCTGCACGCGCGGGTCCTGGTGCTCGACTCATGAGCCAGACCCGACCCGACCCGGGCCGCGCCCTGCGCCGCCGCCGCAAGCACGAGCGGCAGGCCGTCGTCTTCGGCTCGCTCATCGCCGCGCTGGCCCTGGCCGGGCTGGGCGCGACGGCCGTCTACACGGGCGCGATGGAGATGTCGTTCCTCGACCGCGACTTCACGACGCCGCCGCCCGACCCCGACTCGATCGTCGTCGCACCGCCGTGCCTGCCCGCGGACACGCTGCCCGTCGACCCCGCGACCACCCAGATCCGGGTGCTCAACGGCACGACGCGCGCGGGGCTGGCCGGTGGCATGCAGACCGAGCTCCAGGCCCGCGGGTTCGTCGTCATCGAGACGGGCAACTACCAGCCCGTGGGCGTGACCGGGACCGCGCGCATCCGCTTCGGCGAGGCGGGCATCGCGACGGCGTACACGCTCGCCGCCCACGTCCCGAAGCCGCTGCTCGTCCTCGACCGACGCGCCGATGCGACGGTCGACCTCATCCTCGGCAACGACTTCGAGACGATCGTCCCGCTCGAGGAGATCACGCTCGTCCCGACCGAGCCGCTGCCGAACCCGACCGGCTGCGTGCCGATGGCCGAGGCGCTCCAGAGCGCCGGGCCCGCGCCGTCGCCGTCCGCGTCGCCGTCGGCCCCGGCCGAAGGCGAGACGCCTCCCGACGGCGAGGCGCCGCCGGAGGAGGCTCCGGCCGAGGGCGACGTCGCCCCGGAGGGCTGACCCGCCCGGCCGCACCCGGTTGTGCGGAGGATCCGTCGCGGATAGCGCGACACATCCTCCGCACACGGCTGCATCCTGCGCGCACGGCTGCTCAGTGGGACGGGACGGGAGCCGGTGCGCGATCCGGCCCGGACGCACCCGTGCCCCCGCAGTGCGTCGGCGGGCGCTCACGCCGTCGCACCACGGGGGCACGGAACCTGGGTCTCGGGGCGGACGGCGTCACCGTCGCCCGCCCCGAGCGAGGCGGGTCAGGCCTTGACGGGGTCCTCAGCGGTCGGCTCGTCCGTCGGCTCGTCCGTCGGCTCGTCGGCGGGCTCGTCGGCGGGCTCGACGACCGGAGCGGGGCCCGTCGTGAACAGGACGCGGTCGGCCTGCTGCTCGAGCTCGACGCCGCCCGGGACGGACGCCGGGGTGGCGGCCTCCCAGCGCGTGCCGCGCCACGTCGCGATGGCCCGCATGCCGTGGTACATCGCCAGGACGGCGGCGGTGCCGATGGCGATGCCCTCGAACGTCATGCCGCCGTCGGTGGTGAAGGTGAAGTTCGCGGCCGCGATGATGAGGCCGACGCCGGCCGTCGTGAGGTTCACCGGGTCGGCGAAGCTCACGCGGTTCTGGACCCAGATCCGGGCGCCGAGGATGCAGATCATCCCGTAGAGGACGGTGCCGGCGCCGCCGAGGACACCCGCGGGGACGGTGCCCACCAGGGCCCCGAACTTCGGCGACAGGGAGAGCACCAGCGCGGTCGCGGCGGCCACCCAGTAGGCGGCGGTCGAGTACACCTTGGTCGCCGCCATGACACCGATGTTCTCGGCGTACGTCGTGGTACCCGAGCCGCCACCGATGCCGGCGAAGGTCGTCGCGATGCCGTCCGACAGGAGCGCGCGGCCCATCAGCTCGTCGTAGTCCTTGCCGGTCATCGCGGCGACGGACTTCACGTGACCGACGTTCTCGGCGATGAGGACGAACACCACGGGCAGGAAGAGGCCGAGCACGCTCGCGTCGAACTCCGGGGTGGTGAACTCGGGGAAGCCGATCAGGTCGGCCTGCCGGACCGCGTCGAAGACCACCTGGTCCTGCAGGACGGCCGCGACGTAGCCGACGACGACGCCCATGAGGATCGCCAGGCGACCGAGCATCCCGCGGAAGAAGACGGTGATGAACGCGATCGCGGCGATCGTGATGATCGCCGTCCACGGGGCCGCCTTCACACTCCCCCACGCCGCCGGCGCGAGGTTGATGCCGATGAGGGCGACGATGGTGCCGGTGACGATCGGGGGCATGACGGCGTCGATCCAGCGCGCGCCCCACAGGTGCACCACGGTGCCGATCGCCGCGAGCAGGAGGCCCGCCGCGAGGATGCCGCCGAGCGCGACGGACATGCCGCCGTCGGCCATCGCGGCACCGACCGGCGCGATGAACGCGAAGGACGAGCCGAGGTAGCTCGGCAGGCGGTTGCCCGTGACGAGCAGGAAGGTCACCGTGCCGATGGCGGAGAAGAACAACGTCGTCGAGGCCGGGAAGCCCGTGATCGCCGGCACGAGGATCGTGGCGCCGAACATGGCGACCACGTGCTGCATGCCGATGCCGATGGTGCGCGGCCAGCTGAGCCGCTCGTCGGGCGCGACGACCGCACCCGGCATCACCCGACGCCCGTCGCCGTGGACGCGCCAACCGATACTGCTCATGCCGTGACTCCCTCGGTCCGGGGCCGCCGTCCGAATGACGCTGGAGGAGGCGTCGCCGCGCGACCCGGACGAACACTAGCGATCCGCTCGGCACGCGGAAGTGCGTATGGAATGCTGATTCGCGCGTGTCGGGGAGCCGTCTCCGGCAGCACGGAGGAGCCACAGTGAGCGAGCAGGACGGGGCGCAGCCCGCATCGTCGACGCCGGGGCCCGCCGGGCCTCCCGCGGAGGCGCCCGTGACCTACCCGGTGGACACCCAGCCCGGCTACCCGCAGCCCGGCTACGGCCAGCCCGCGTACGCCCAGCCGGGCTACCCGCAGCCCGGCTACCCGCAGCCCGGCTACCCGCAGCCCGCGTACGCCCAGCCCGCGTACGCCCAGCCCGGGTACTACGCACCGGCCACCTACGCCGCCGGCGGCTACTCCCCCGGCCCGTACGGCTACCCCGCGCCGACGACCACGAACGGCCTCGCCGTCGCGTCCCTCGTCCTGGGGCTCGTCGGGCTGTTCCTCATCCCGATCCTGGCCTCGATCGCTGCCGTCATCACGGGCCACATCGCCCGCAAGCAGGTCCGCGAGCGCGGCGAGGGCGGGGACGGTCTCGCCGTCGGCGGCCTGGTCACCGGGTACCTCGGCGCGGTGATCTGGATCGGCATCCTCGCGTTCGCGGTCTTCCTCCCGCTCATCCTCGTCGCCTCGAGCAGCGCCGCGTCCGTCGGCTGAGCAGGTGCGGCCGGTGCCCGGGCGGTCGCGGATCGCCCTCTGGACCGCCTTCGCGGGCGTCCACGCCTGGCTGACCTGGCTGGGCGTCGTCGTCGCGCCCGCGGCCGCGTTCGCCGACCTGGACCTGTACCGCTGGTGGATGCACCTGGGGCTGGACTGGTCGACGTGGCCCGTGCTGGACGGCCCGTGGGTGTACCCGGCGGGCGCCCTCGCCCCGATGCTGCTCCCCGCCCTGGCGAGCACGACGTCGACGACCGCGTACGCGGTCGCCTGGTGCCTGCTCGTCGCAGCCCTCGACGCCGCGGCCACGGCCGCCCTGCTCCGGCGCGCGCCCGGGACGCGGACGTCGTCGGCCGGGGCGTGGTGGTGGCTCGGCTACCTGGTGCTCCTGGGGCCGGTCGCGATCGGCCGGCTCGACGGCGTCGTGACGCCGCTCATGGTCCTGGCCCTCCTCGCCGGGGTGCGCCGGCCCGCGGTCGCGAGCGTCCTGGTGACCGTCGGCGCCTGGATCAAGGCGGCGCCGGCGGCGCTCGTCCTGCCCCTGCTGTTCGCCGCGCGGCGGCCGGTGCGCGACGTCGTGATGCCCGCCGCGGCCACGTGCCTGGTCGTCGTGGGGCTGGTGACCGCGGGCGGCGGGCTGGGGCACATCGCGTCGTTCGCGGGCGCGCAGGGGACGCGCGACCTCCAGGTCGAGTCCGTCGGCGCCACGCCGTGGGTGCTGTCCCGGCTCTGGCGGGGCGACGTCGTCGTCGAGCTCGACCCGGAGCTCATCACCTGGGAGGTGCACGGGCCGGGGACCGTCGCCGCGGCCCGCGTGCTCGACGTCCTCATGGTGCTCGCGGTCGCGGCGCTCCTCGGGGCGTTGCTGTTCGCCCGGCTCGAGGGGCGCGCGGGCGAGGCGCTCCTGCCCGGCGCGTTCGCGCTCGTCGTCGTGCTCGTGGTGACGAACAAGGTGGGCTCGCCGCAGTTCCTGGCCTGGCTCGCGGCCCCCGTCGCGGTGCTCATGGCCAGGCCAGGGGCGTCACCGCGGCGATGGCGCCGGGCCGTGGCAGGGACGGCGCTCGTCGCGGCGGCGCTGACGCAGGCCGTCTTCCCGTGGCGCTACGGCCCGTTCATCTCGGGCGAGGCGCTGGCGCTCGCCACGATGGCGGCCCGGAACCTGGCGCTGGTCGTGCTCCTGGGTCTGGCGGTCGCCGGCCTCGCCGAGGTCGTGGCCGACGACGGCCGTCGGGCCGGCCCCGGGGAGGCCGCGCGTGAGCCGAGCGAGCCTCCCCGGGCCGACCTGCCGGCCGACGCGCCTCAGGAGACCTGAGGCGCTACCTCCGCCGCGACGAGCTCGAGGTGGTCGAGGTCGGCCAGGTCGAGCGTCTGCAGGTAGACGCGCTCGACGCCCACCTCGCGCAGCGCGCCGAGCCGGTCGACCGCCTCGGCCACGGTGCCCGCGACCCCGTGCTCGCGCAGCTCGGCGGGCTCCCGCCCGATGGCGGCGGCACGCCGGGCGAGCTCGGCCTCGTCCGCGCCGACGCACAGGACGAGCGCGACCGAGTAGACCAGGTCGTCCGCGGGCCGCTCGATCGCCTCGCACGCGGCACGCACGCGCGCGAACATCGCCGGGATGTCGGCGATCTCGGGGAAGGCCGCGTTGTACTCGGCGGCGAACCGCGCCGCGAGGGCGGGGGTGCGGGCGGGCCCGTTGCCGCCCACGATGATCGGGACGGCCGTCGCGCCGGACAGCCGGACGCCGTCGCGCACCGCGGCGGTCTGGACGGGCTTGGGCAGCGCCGGGGAGTCCGTGAGGGTGTAGTGCTCGCCCGCGTGGGAGAACGTCTCGCCGACGGGCGTCCGCCACAGCCCGGTGACGACCTCGAGCTGCTCGGTGAGCATGCCGAAGCGCTTCGGCGGGAACGGGATGCCGTACGCCTCGTGCTCGCGGGCGAACCAGCCCGCGCCGATGCCGAGCTCGACCCGACCGCCCGACATCTGGTCGACGCCGGCGACCTGGACGGCGAGGACCCCGGGGTGCCGGAACGTCACCGACGTCACCAGCGTGCCGAGCCGGATGCGCGAGGTCTCGCGGGCGAGACCGGCCAGCGTGGTCCAGGCGTCCGTCGGGCCCGGCAGGCCGGGCCGGCTCATCGACAGGTAGTGGTCGGAACGGAAGAAGGCGTCGAAGCCGAGCCGCTCGGTGGCCTGCGCCACGGCGAGGAGGTCGTCGTAGGTGGCGCCCTGCTGGGGCTCGGTGAAGATCCGGAGGTCCATGCCGACACTGTGCCAAAGATCCGGACCGGTCAGCCGACGGCGCCTGCCGGCAGCGCGCCGCCCGCCGGCGCGCCGGGGACCGTCAGGACGACGCAGCACCGGCCCGGGCCCGGGTCCAGCCGCGCCGCGCACCCGAACGCCTCTCCGAAGCCGGAGAGCAGCGCGAGGTTCATGCCGCAGACCAGGGCCGTGTGCTCGCGCATGAGCGCGTGGAACGGGCAGTTGGCCAGCGTGACCTCGCCCCCGGAGGCGCGCGGCTCGTACCCCTCGGCGGCGAGCGCCGCGAGCACCGCGGGCAGGTCCGGGGCGGGCGGTTCGTCCTCCCCCGCCGCCGCCGACGCGCGGACCGCGAGTGCCCGCCCGTGCGCGGTCGCGGACGCGCGCAGCGCCTCGTCCACCGGCACGCCCGACGACGTCGCCGCGTCGATCGCCTCGGCCATGAGGTGGCCGGCGAGGTCGTAGCGCCGCTCGGGCAGGCTCACGACGACCTCACGCGCGCTGCGCCGGTAGAGCTTGGCGGGCCGCCCCGCGCCCGGGCCGGAGCGGCCGGTCAGGCGCCGGTACTCGACCTCGAGGAGCCCGTCGGCGACGAGCCGGTCCAGGTGGAAGCGCACCTGGTGCGCCGGGAGCCCGAGGGCCGTGGCGGCCTGCTCGCGGCTGACGGCGTCGTCGGCCGCGACGACCAGGCGGTAGAGCTCCAGGCGTGCGGGATCGGCGAGCGCGCCGACGCCGCGCACGCGCCGGGCGAGGTCGTCGACCGCGCCGTCGCGAACCCTGCCGCCCACCGGATCACCGCCCTTCTCGACGCCTTGACGGTACCGCGCTCCGCGTCTAACGTCGAGATTCTTCACCGTTAGAAGGAGCCCGATGACCTCCCTCTCCGTCACCCCGCCGCAGACCCCGCCCTCCGCGCCGCTGCGTGTCGTGCCGGACGCTGCCGAGCCCGACCTCGAGGCGGCCACGGTGGCCGCCGGGGCCTTCCTCGCGGCCCTCGGCGTCCCCCTCGACTCGCCGAGCATGGCGGCGAGCCCGCGGCGGATGGCGGCGGCCTGGTCGGAGATGCTCACGCCGCGCGCCTTCGACCTCACGACGTTCCCCAACGACGGCGGCTACCGCGAGATGGTCCTCGCGCGAGACCTGCCCGTGCACTCGATCTGCGAGCACCACCTGCTGCCCTTCGTCGGGGTGGCGCACGTCGCCTACCTGCCCGGCGAGCGCCTCCTCGGGCTGTCGAAGCTGGCCCGGCTCGTCGAGCTGCACGCACGCCGGCCCCAGGTCCAGGAGCGCCTGACCCAGCAGATCGCCGACTGGCTGGACCGCGAGCTGGCACCGCGCGGTGTCGGCGTCGTCGTCGAGGCGCATCATCAGTGCATGAGCCTGCGCGGCGTGCGCACGCCGGAGTCGAGCACCGTCACGGCCGCCTTCCACGGCGCCCTCGGCCAGCGCGACGCGCGGGCGGAGCTGCTGTCGCTGGCGGGCGCCCGCCGCGCCCTGGACGAGGAGGCGACCGCGTGAGCGGCGTCGTCGTCGTGGGTGGCGGGCTGACCGGGGCGACCGTCGCGACCACGTTGCGCGAGGAGGGCTACGACGGGCCGGTGACGGTCGTCGGGGCGGAGCCGCACGCACCCTACGAGCGGCCGCTGCTGTCCAAGGGCTACCTCCTGGGCACCCAGCAGCGCGACGAGGCGTTCGTGCACCCGCCCCCGTGGTACCCCGAGCACGACGTCGAGCTGCGCACCGGCGTCGCCGTCACCGCCGTCGACCGCGCCGCCGGGCAGGTGCTGCTCGACGACGGCACGCGCCTGCCGTACGACCACGTCGTCCTCGCCACCGGCGCCCGTCCCCGCCGCCTGGACGTGCCGGGCGCCGACCTGCCGGGCGTGCGGTACCTGCGGCGCCTCGAGGACGCCGATCGGCTCCTCGCGGCGTTCGGCGAGCGCCCGCGGGTCGTCGTCGTGGGCGGCGGCTGGATCGGCCTGGAGACGGCCGTGGCCGCGCGCGAGGCGGGCCTGGAGGTGACGGTGCTCGAGTCCGGGCCGGTGCCGCTCGGCCGCGTCCTCGGACCCGAGATGGCGCAGGTGTTCGCCGACCTGCACCGCGCGCACGGCGTGGACCTGCGCACCGGGGTGAGCGTCGCCGCGATCGAGGCGGACCGGCACGGTCGCGTCGGCGGCGTCCGGCTCGGCGACGGGAGCCTGGTGCCGGCGGGCCTCGTCGTCGTCGGCGTGGGCGCCGAGCCGGAGGTGGCGCTCGCCGAGGCCGCCTGCCTGGAGGTGGCCGACGGCGTCGTCGTGGACGAGCACCTGCGGACCGCCGACCCGCGCGTGCTCGCCGCGGGCGACGTGGCGCGCGCGTGGCGGCCCGCGCTCGGGAGGCACCTGCGCGTCGAGCACTGGGCCAACGCCGGGCGGCAGGGCGCGCTGGCGGCCCGGACGATCCTCGGCACGGGCGCCACCGACGACCGGCTGCCGTACTTCTACACCGACCAGTACGACCTGGGGATGGAGTACGTCGGGTTCACGGAGACCTCCGGCGAGGGGCGGTACGACGACGTCGTGGTCCGCGGCGACCTGGCCGGCCGCCAGTTCATCGCGTTCTGGGTGCGCGGCGGGCGCGTGCTGGCCGGCATGAACGTGAACGTCTGGGACGTCAGCGAGGACATCGAGGCGCTCGTCCGCGCGGGCGGCGGCGTCGACGACCGGGAGTGGTCGGTGCCCTGACGGCGACCGGCGCGCGGGCGGGTCAGGCCCGGCCGGCCTCCGCGGCCAGGGCCCGGATCCGGTCGACGGCGGCGTGCGCGTTCTGCGCCTCGTACGACGGCAGCGGCAGCACGGCCGTGTGGACGAGCGCGCCCGAGCGCACCGTCACCTCCAGCCACCCCGACCACTTCGTCTCCTTGCAGAGCAGGAAGAGCAGGCCGAGCGGGAAGAAGACGATCGCCAGGATGATCGCCCAGACGGGGATCTGCTGGGACCAGGCGCCGCGGTCGGCGATCCACCACTCGGACCCCGCCAGGGGCGCCGGGCCGCGGGGGGTCATCACCCAGTGCCGGGTCACACCGATGTCCCCGATGGACGCCACGTACGGCTCCACGCCGACGAGCTGGCCGGGCTGGACGGACATGGCGGTCTCCGTTCGGCCCGCGTCGGGCCGCTGGGGTGCCCGCCGGGGCCGACGGGCAGGTCCATCATCTCGCGCGGCGGGGACGCGCGACCGGCCCTTCGTCGCTCAATCGATGTCCTCGCCGGCGAGCGCCATCGCGCCCAGGCGCTCCTCCTCGGCGGCCTCCCAGACCTCCTTCGCGGCGGTCAGCCCCAGCAGCAGGATCCCGATGCCGAGCACGACGTCCGGCCACCCGCTACCGGTCCAGGCCGTCAGCCCGCCGACGGCGATGATCGCCACGTTGACCAGCACGTCGTTGCGGGCGGCGAGCCACGCCGCCGTCGTCATCGAGCCGGCGTGGTGCCGGATGCGGACGAGCAGCAGCGCGCAGGTCGCGTTGACGACGACGGCCCCGAGGGCCGCGAGCGTCAGCGGGAGCGCCGCCGGCGCGACCGGGTCCCCGATCTTGTCGGCCACCTGCCACGCCGCGGCGGCCGCGGGCACGAGGATGATCAGCGCCATCACCTTGCCCGCGCGCGAGCGCGCGTGCAGCGACCAGCCGAGCGCCAGGACGATGAGCAGGTTGACCGCCGTGTCCTCGAGGAAGTCGACGCTGTCCGCGAGGAGCGAGACGGACCCGATGGCCAGCGCGACGGCGACCTCGACGAAGAAGTAGCCCAGGTTCAGGCCGGCCACCGTCAGGACCGTGCGCCGCACGGTCCTGATGTGCTGCTCGGTGGGCTCGGGGCTGTCGGTCACCGCACCATTGTCCCCGCCCCAGGAGCGGGCGCGGTCAGCCGAGGAACGTGTGCAGGACGCCGCCGAGGAACGCCACCACGACGACGCCCACCCCCGCGGCCACCGCGATGACGGCGAGGAACGCGAGCACGACGATGCCCGTGAGGACCCCCTTGGCCACCGCCGCCATACCCGGGACGGTAGCCGCGGGACCGCGACCGCGCGAGGGCCGTGCCGGTCCGCGTCGGGGCCTGGGTGAGCGGCTCGCCGGCTCAGCCCTGCGCGTCCGCCGTCTCGTCGCTGATGCCCGCCTCGGCCTTGACCTGGCTGACCGCCGCCTCGACGGCCGCCATGAAGCCCTCGCTGTCGTCGGGCTCGCCGCCGTAGGGCAGGTCGAGGATGAACAGCGTCGACGTGGTGACCGGCCCGATCGCCGGGTACACGGCCACCTCGGCCGCGCGCTGGGTGGCGTCCTCGACCCACGGCCGGAAGCGCTCGTCGGCGATGCAGCTCGCGACGGCCTCGTCGTCGACGCCGCCCTCGACGAGCGCGTCCGCCAGCACGCCCGGCAGCTCCTCGGCGCCGGCCGCGACGATGCGGTCCTGGGCGGCGAGCAGGGCGCCGTGCGCGACGAGCCCGGAGTCGGGAGCCTTGTCCGCGACGCAGCCGAACGCGGCCGCCGCGGCGATCGACGTCGCGTCGTCACCGATCGGGTGGATCTCCAGGCTGACGTCGCCGTTGATCATCCGCTCGCTCAGGGCTTCGCCGCTCGCGGCCCAGAACTCGGCCGGCTGGGGGTCGGTGTAGTCGACGAACAGGCGCACGTCGGCGACGCCGAGGAACCGCGTCGAGCCGGTCGCCACGGGGTCCGTGCCCGGCCCGTTCGCGTCCGTGACGAGGCCGACGATCGACTCGGTGTCGCCGTACATGACCAGGCCGTCGGACATCATGTTGTGCGGCCCGCGCAGCCGGTCACGCGCCTGGGCCGCCTGCACCTGCGTCACCGTGACGACCGCGGCGATGACGAGCACGAGCCCCGCGCCGCCCCACGTCAGCAGCGCGCGCCGACGGCGTCGGGCGGCCGCCTCGCGGCGTGCCTGCTCCTCGGCCGCGCGTCGGGCCGCCTGGGCCTGGCTGCTCTGGACCTTGCCTCGCTTGGATGCGGCGTAGCTCATGACGGCGTCGTCTCCGTGGCGCGGCCGGCGAACCGGCCCGCGATCGGTAGGGGCAGTGATCGGGACGGATGCTAGTCCCGCGGGATGCCGCCCGGCTGGGACCAGGCTGTGCGTGAGCGGCCCGCGTCAGGCCGGGACGACCACGTCGAGCGTCCACGCGCGGCCCGGGCGCGGCGGCGGGGTCAGCTCCACGGGCCAGCGCAGGGCCAGCACCTCCGCGAGCTCGGCCGGCGTGCGCGGGTCCGCACCCGACTCGAGCAGCTCCCGCGCGACCAGGCCCCGCGTGTGCTTCGCGGCGTGGCTCACCACGCTGCGCCGGCCGGCCTCGTCGCGCAGCACGCGCACGACGGCGGTCCGGTCGCCCAGACCCGCCGGCATCCCGGCCGCCTGGTACGCACCCGAGCGGCAGTCGACGACGACGCCGCGCGACCTCGCGGCGGCCGCTAGGGTCCCGGGCAGCAGCTCGCGCCACAGCGGCTCGAGCGCGGGCGTCCCGAGCAGGCGGGAGCAGATGTTCAGCCGGTAGGGCGGGATGCGGTCGGTCGGCCGCAGCGCCCCCCACAGTCCGGACACGACGACGAGGCGGGACGCCGCGCGTCGGCGGGCGGCGGTGCTGAGCGTCGCGGCGTCGAGCGCGTCGTAGAGGACGCCGGTGTAGACCCCCAGGGCCGGCCGCGCCGGGAGCTCGCGCACGCGGACGTTGCGCGCGACGTCGTCGGCCAGCGACGGGCCCACGAAGAGGCGGCGCAGCGCGTCGGGGGCGGCGCTCGTGGCGACGAGCGCGTCGAGCAGGCGCTCGCGGGTGGGCGCGAGCTCCGGGAAGGAGAGCGCGCCGACGTCGACCGGCCGCCCGCGCCGGGCGGGTGCGGCCTTGGACTCCGACGGCGGCAGCAGGATCAGCACGAGCGCACGCTAACCCCTCGGCGGGTGGGCGCCGGTCAGCGCTCGGGCGCACCCGCCAGGAGCGCGTCGCGAGCGAGCTCGAGCTGGCCGTGATGCTGCGCGAGGTCCTCGACGGCGTGCATGAGCGCCGCTCCGCGCGTCGCGATCAGGTCGAGCGACGGGTGCCCGCGCTCGATGTTCGCGGGCGCGGTGAGGTCGGCGTCGGCGAGGTCGTGGGCCAGGCGGACGTGCGCGTCGTAGACGCGGGCGACCAGCGGGGCGACCAGGCCCTGCGCGCCGAGCTCCGCCTCGCGGTCCCGCTCGATCGTCCGGCCGGCCACGCCCTGGCCGACCCAGTACTCGAGCACCCCGAGGCAGTGCGTCACGATCTGCACGGGCGTGCTCGCGTGGTGCAGCGGGGGCCGCGTGTTCGCCAGCTCGTCCCCGAGCTCCGTCAGGATCCGGGCCATCCCGTCGAGCGCCCGGTAGCACACGTGCAGGACGTCGTCCTCGGCGATCTCCATGGGATGAGGCTGCCACGGCCCGGCGGGTGCGCGAAGCCCGGTCGGGGACCCGCACGACGAGGGGCCCCGGACGCGTGGTCCGGGGCCCCTCGTGCAGGTGCGGTAGCGGTGAGATTCGAACTCACGGTGGGCTTCCACCCACACACGCTTTCGAGGCGTGCTCCTTAGGCCGCTCGGACACGCTACCCAGCGGAGCGAGGATACCCGCACAGTGCCCGCGCGTCCGAATCTCCGGATCCCGACCGGGCCGGCCGTCAGGTCAGCGGCAGCTCGTCGGGCAGGCCGAAGAGCCGGAAGAGGCTCGTGTCGAAGAACGCCGTGACGGCGGCGACCCCACCCTCGGTGACCGTGACGTGCTGGAGCTGGAAGGCGCGGTGCACGCCGTCGGGCCCGAGCATGTACATGCCGAACGCCGGAAAGCCGTTCGCGCGGGTCGCCACCATCCGCATCGACTCCGGCCCGCTGGCCGGGCACTGCGTGCGGATGAGCCGGCCGATGTCCTCCGCGCCGACGTACCAGTCGGTGTAGGGCGGCATGTCCCAGGTCGCGTCAGCGGTCAGCAGCGACACGATCCGGTCGACGTCGTAGTGCTCGAACGCCTCCACGTAGGACTCGAGCAGCTCGCCGACGCGCGGGTCGTCCGCGGGCAGCGGCGCGGGCGTCGCGCCTGCCTGCTGCACGCGCTGCAGGTGCGCGCGGGCCCGCTGCAGGGTCGAGGTCACCGCGCCCACCGAGAGCCCGAGCGCCTCGGCCACCTCGTCGGCGTGCCAGGCGAGCACGTCGCGCAGCACCAGCACGGCGCGCTGCTGGCCGGTCAGGTGCTGCAGCGCGGCGACGAACGCGAGCCGGACGCTCTCCCGGTCGACCACCGTGGCCTCCGGGTCGTCGGGCGCACGGCCCCACAGCACCTCGTCGGGGACCGGCTCCAGCCACGGCACCTCGGGGTGGGAGTGCAGGTCGCCCTCGGGGTCCGACGGCGGCGCCCCCAGCCCGGTCGGCAGCGGCCGGCGGGCGCGGCCCTCGAGCGCCGTCAGGCAGGTGTTCGTGGCGATGCGGTACATCCAGGTCCGCACCGACGAGCGGCTCTCGAACCCGTGGAACGCCCGCCACGCCCGCAGGTAGGTCTCCTGCACGAGGTCCTCGGCCTCGTGCACCGAACCGACCATGCGGTAGCAGTGCGCGAGCAGCTCCCGCCGCAGCGGCTGCACCATCGCCAGGAACGTGTCCTCGGAGATCGTCTGGGTCACAGGACGACGCTAGGCCGGGCCTCCGACATTGACCAGAGTCCGGCCGTGACTATTCCAGCCCGCGACCCCTGGGGCGCTCACCCGATCACTCCCCGGCCCGCCGCCGGTCCCTACTCGTGTCGCCCGGGGAAGGAGCGCGCACGTGCGCCGCATGGTGATCGTCAACCTGCCCGTGCGCGACCTCCTGGCCTCGGCGGGCTTCTACCGCGCCCTCGGCTTCGCTGTCGACGAGGAGTTCTGCGAGGTCGAGGCCGTCAGCGTGCGCGTCTCCGGGTCGGTCCTGGTCATGCTCCTGTCCTTCGAGCGCTACGCGGGCTTCCTCGGCGCGCCCGACGACGGCTCCCCCACACGCCCGGACGACGTCCACCCCCAGTCGCTCACGTCGATCTCCACCGCGACCGCCGCGGAGGTCGACGACATCTACGCCCGGGCGCTGGCGGCCGGTGGCAGCCCGCGCGCGTTCGTCGCCCAGGGCCCGGTGCACGGCCGCTCGTTCGCGGACCCGGACGGTCACGTCTGGGAGCTCGTCCACCTGGACCTGGAGGTCGCCGTCGGCCCGGGCGACCTGCGCGCCAGCTCCTGACCCCTGCGCGGAGCCACCCGCCGGCGCCACGTACCGTGGTCCGGTGACGCAGACCCGCACCGAGCCGACCGCCGACGCCACGGCCGAGGCCCTCGCGTACGCCGCGGCGCTGCTCACCGGCCGCCGCCTCGCCGTCCTCACCGGCGCGGGCATCTCGACCGACTCCGGCATCCCCGACTACCGCGGCCCCGACTCCCCGCCCCGGCGCCCGATGACGTACCAGCAGTTCGTCGGCGACCCCGCCTTCCGCCGCACCTACTGGGCGCGGAACCACGTCGGCTGGCGGCACGTGCACCGCACCCTGCCCAACCCCGGGCACGAGGCGCTGGCGCGGCTGGAGGCGCGGGGCGTGGTCGTCGGCGTGGTGACGCAGAACGTGGACCGGCTGCACCAGGCCGCGGGCAGCCGGCGGGTGGTCGACCTGCACGGCACGTACGCCGAGGTGGTCTGCCTGTCCTGCGGACGGCGGACCACGCGCGACGAGCTCGCGGCGCGCCTGGAGGAGCTCAACCCCGGCTTCGCCGAGACCGTCGGCGAGGTCGACGACGTCGAGATCGCGCCCGACGCCGACGCCGTCGTCGAGGCCACCGAGGGCTTCCGCGTCGCCGACTGCACGTGGTGCGGCGGGATCCTCAAGCCCGACATCACCTACTTCGGCGAGCAGGTGCCGCGCGAGCGCGTCGCGGCCGCGTTCACCCTGGTCGACGACGCGGACGCACTCCTGGTCGCCGGCTCGTCGCTCACCGTCCTGTCGGGGCGGCGCTACGTGACGCACGCGGCGCGCGCGGGCCGGCCGGTCGTCGTCGTGAACCGCGGCCAGACGCGCGGCGACGCGCTCGCGGCCGTGAAGATCGAGGCCGGCACCACGCCCACGCTCCTCGCGCTGGAGCGCCTGCTGTAGCCGACGGCGCCCCGCTCAGGACGCGCGCCGCTGCTCGACCGCGCGGGCACCGCAGGTGCACTCGGGCTCGGCCGGCGGTGCCGGGTCCAGGTGGGTGTCGCGGACCGCGCGGGCATAGGCGAGCGCGTACAGGCGGACGCCGGGGCAGTGCGCGGCGTGCCCGGCGTCGACGTGCCGGAGGACCGCCTCCGCCCGGACCATGGCGTGCCGGGCGTGCACGTGCTGGGCGCCGTCGGCGGACGCGGCACCCGCCGAGGCGGCGATCGCCTCGGCCGCGACCACCACGAACGTGGCGTCGTCCAGGATCGGCAGCAGCTCGGCGAACGCGGCCAGCTCGGCCGCGTGCTCCGGGCCCGCGACCGCCACCTCGTTGCGCGCGAGCGCCCCGTACCGCGCCTCCACCAGCCGTGCGACGTCACTCATGCGTCCCGTCTGCCCCATGTGCGGGTCATCGTCGGCGAGGGCGCACGGGATACGGGTCGGCGCGGATCATCACCGCCGGGTCCGTCACCGCCGGGCCGCGAAGAACTCCCGCAGCAGGGCGCCGCACTCGTCCTCGAGGACGCCGCCCACCACCTCGACGCGGTGGTTCAGCCGGCGGTCGCGGACCAGGTCGTGCGCCGACCCGCACGCGCCGGCCTTCGGGTCCCACGCGCCGAGCACCAGGCGCGGCACCCGGGCGAGCACCAGGGCGCCCGCGCACATCGCGCACGGCTCGAGCGTCACGACGAGCACGCAGTCGTCCAGCCGCCACCGGCCCAGGCTCGCCGCCGCCTCGCGCAGCGCGAGCACCTCGGCGTGCGCGGTCGGGTCGCCGGTGGCCTCGCGCGCGTTCCGCCCGCGTCCCACCACCGTCCCGTCCGGCCCGACGACGACGGCGCCCACCGGCACGTCGCCCGTCGCCAGGGCGCGGCGCGCCTCCGCGAGCGCCTCCCGCATCGGGCGGGCGTCGTCGTCGTGCACGTGACCCTCCCTCTCCCGACGGCGGAGCCGGCCGGCTCTCCTGACCGGTCACGCTAGCGGCACGTGGCGCGGCCCGGCGGCCCCCAGGACCCGGTACCGTGCAGTCATGCGCCTGCACGTCGCCGACCACCCCCTGATCTCCCACAAGCTGTCGGTCCTGCGGGACAAGGACACCCCCCAGGCGACGTTCCGCGAGCTGGTGGACGAGCTGGTCACGCTGCTCGCCTACGAGGCGACGCGCGACGTCCGCACCGAGCCGCGCGAGGTCATCACCCCCGTCGCGGCGACCATCGGGACGCACATGGCGGACCCGAAGCCGATCGTGGTGCCGGTGCTGCGGGCCGGCCTGGGCATGCTCGGCGGCATGATGAAGCTGCTCCCGACGGCGGAGGTCGGCTTCCTGGGCCTCAAGCGCGACGAGGAGACGCTCCAGGCGATCACCTACGCGAACCGCCTGCCCGACGACCTCTCCGGCCGCCAGTGCTTCGTCCTGGACCCGATGCTGGCGACCGGCGGCACCCTCGCCGCGACGATCGACTACCTGTTCGAGCGGGGCGCGCACGACGTGACCTGCATCTGCTTGATCGCGGCCCCGGAGGGCATCGAGCTCGTCGAGAAGCACGTCGGCGACCGGGCCGACGTCACGGTGGTCGTGGCCGCCGTCGACGAGCGCCTGAACGAGAAGGCGTACATCGTGCCCGGCCTGGGCGACGCGGGCGACCGCCTGTACGGCCTGACCTGACCGACGCCGTCGGGTCGACGCACGCCGTGACTGTCACGGTGGCGGTCACCGGTGACTGTCATGGGTGACCGTCATGGGTGCCGGCCTTGACCGGTCGCGTTATCCGTCCGTGACCGGGGTCACACCACCACGGCGGTAGCACACCGCTGCCCGCGGCAGGCCGCGGCATGCCGTCTGACCAGCGAAAACACCCGTGCGATGTGTCCTAGTTGGTCCGTGCTGCGCCCGATCTGCCGGGTGATTAATGTCCACATCTTGAGACTGGCCCCCCTGGGCCTTGGGGGTTCGCGCACCCGCCAGTCACACTCGAGTCATGACTGCAGTCTCAGTGGCTATGACAGGCGCACCGGCGCCCGTCCTGAGCGCGCAGTCGACCGCGTTCGAACCGGGCCTCGCCCTCTACGTGGGGATGACCGGCACCGAGGGTCCCGCCGGCCGCGCCCTCCTCGTCGAGGTCGCGCAGGCGGTCGCCGCGGTCATCGACGAGCTCGCACCCGACGCCACCACCTACAGCGCGATGACGCTCGGTGGCCGCGGCCCGCACGGCGACCTGGTCGCCCGCGTCCGTGACGAGCTCGCACCGACCGCCGCGCGGTCGCACGGCTCGAGCGGTCTGCGCGCCGTGCCGGCCCACCGGGAGGTGATCGTCGACGCCGTCGCGCGCGAGGTCACCATCGCCGGTCGCTCGGTCCCGTTCACGTACAAGGAGTTCGCGCTGCTGGAGTACCTGCTCCGCGCGCCGCACCGTGCCGTGACGCGCGAGGAGCTGCTCGCGCACGTCTGGCACAAGCGCGCGTGGAAGGACGGCACGCGCACCGTCGACGTTCACGTCCGACGACTGCGGGAGAAGCTGGGGGGCTGCCCGCGGATCGTCACCGTCAGGGGTGTGGGTTATCGCTGTGACCCCACCCCCGAGGTTGTCATCGTCGGCTCGGGGGATGCTGACTGAGGACCCTGCGCTGCCGGGTCGTGAAGACCAGGGGGCTTCGTCCCACGGCCCGGCAGCGCAACCTCCCGGTGGGAGGCACCGAACGTGCAGGGGGCTGCACGGCAGCACGACTGCAGGGGGCTGCAGGGGGTAGAGCAGGGGGTACGGCCCGGGACGTCGCGAGACGTCCCGGGCCGCTCTGCTGTTCGGGCCGCCGGCTGGTCAGTGCCGGCGGTCAGGCGCAGGCGCCCTCGGAGCGCCAGAACTCCGCGAAGCGCCCGGGCTCGTAGATCGCCTGGAAGTTGATCAGGCGCGTGTAGTTCCACGACTCGTACGACACGCGGTCGCCGATCCGGTAGAACGTGCCCTTCTCCCAGGGCGCGGCGCAGGCCGGCAGGCTGCCGATGACGACCGTCGTCTGCGCGGTGGGCGCCGCACCGCCGGCCCACGTCAGGCCGACCGCGACGACCCGGCCCTGCATCGTGCCGTTCGCCCGGATCGCGCCCGCGAGCTCGATCGTCGCGCCCGGGGCGAGCGACGGCGTCGTGCAGGTCACCGTGGGACCGGCGCCGCCCGACGACGTGCAGGTCCAGTCCGAGCCCGCCGCCGTGCGCTCCCAAAAGGTCTCCGCGGGGAGCTGGAGCGTCGCGGTCAGACCGGTCGCCGTCGTCGTGCCCGCGTTGGTGACGGTCGCGACGAGGTCGCGCGGCACGCCCTGGACGAACGTGGTCTGCGACTCGAGCGCGACGCGCACGACCGGCGCGTCGGCGACCACGCGGACCGGCGTCAGGAACGGCGGGGAGACCTCGTCCTCACCGGAGCCCTGGGCGTCCCAGAGGGCGACGAAGGTGACGTCTCTGCCGTGCGCCCCCTGGCCCTGGGCCACGACCCGGAAGGTCACGGTCGTGGAGCTGCCTGCGGCGAGCGTGCCGACCTGGCAGTCCAGCGCCTGGTTCGAGCCGTTGCGTCCGGCGCAGCCGCTCCCGGCGACCCACGTGACGCCGGCCGGCAGGTCGACCTGCACCACGACGCCCGTGGCGGTCGAGCCGCCGGCGTTGCTGACGGCGGCCGAGAGCGTCGCGGGCACGTCCGGCACCAGGACGAGCTCCGCCGGCCCGCTCACGCCGACGACGGCCGGAGCCGGCGCACCGACGGCGATGTCCCGGGTGACCGGAGCCGTCGGCTCGGCCTCGGCGTCGAGGACGGACACGACCAGCGGGTAGCTGCCCGACGCCGCGGCGAACGCGATGTGCGCACGCTCCGACGCGCCCGGCGCGAGGGCGGCGATCGTCCGGCAGAGGTCGCCCTCGTCGCCGGCGCACCGGGTCCACTTGGCGTCGCTCGAGGTCAGGCCCGCGGGCAGGTCGAGCGCGACGACGACCTGCCGGCCCGTCGTGCGACCCGTGTTGGTCACCGTGACGTGGGTGTCGAGCGTCGAGCCGGCCGCCGTCGTCAGCTGCTCGACGTCGAGCGCGTACCGGGCCGGGGCGGCCGCGGTCCGCAGCGAGAACGTCGTGCCGGTGCCCGGCTGGGTGGTCACGGTCACGAATCCCGTGCGGTCGACGTCGACCAGCGGCGTCGTGTCCGCGAGCGTGAGGACGAGGTCCGCGTGCTGCCCACGCGGGACGCGCGGCCCGGTGCACTCGTAGCCCAGGCCCCAGGCGCAGGACCAGCCGTCGCTCGGCGTCACCGCAACGTCACCCGGGATGCCCGCCAGCCGCACGGACGCGGGGGCGCCGGTGCCGGTGTTGGTCACGCGGATCGGGACCGTCACGGTCGCCGGGGCGCTCGGCGTCGCGTCGTTGGAGCCGGCGAGCGTCACGGGCACGATCGACTCGACGGAGAACGCCGTCGGCGGGGAGGAGACCTGCATCTGGACGGGCGACGTCGCCGGGGCCGCGCCCAGCGCGGGCGCCCAGGTGCGCACGCCGACCGTCATCAGGCGCGTGCCGTCGAGGCCGTCGTCCGCGACGGTCACGTTCGCGTAGAGCGTCGACCTGTCGCCCGCGCCGAGGCCGGGCAGGGTGCAGGTGGCGAGCGAGCCCACCGCGGAGCAGGACCAGCCGTTCGACGCCGTGCGGACGCTCGTCCCGCCACCGTCCGGCGGGTCCGCCGCCTCGATCGTGACGGCGGTGCCCTCGGGGAACACCAGCTGCGTGACGACCTCGTCGGCCGCGCCGCCCGTGTTGTCGACCGGTACCTGGAGCATGGCCGGCTGGCCGGCGACGAACCCGGACGCACCCATCGTCGGCGGCTGCGCGACGAGCACGGGCGGCGGTGGCGGATCGGTGGGCGGCGGGCTCGTCGGCGGCGGCGACGTGGGCGGGGGAGTCGTCGGCGGGGTGGTGGCCCCGGGGTCCGGGCTGGTCGACGGCGCGGGCGTCGCGTCGTCGTCGGGCTCGGCGACAGCGGGCACGTTGGCCGGGTTCGTCGGGTCGGTGGAGGGCTCGGACGTCGGCTCGTCGGTGGGCTCGTCCGCCGGCGTCGTCGGCCCGTCGCCGGGCGGGGTCGGGGTCATGTCGTCGATGTCCGGCTCGACGGCGACGACGTCCGGGTCGTCGTCGTCGGCCGAGAAGACGCCCATCGCGCCCGCGACGCCCACGGCGCCCGCGACGATGACGCCCGCGGCCGCCAGACCGATGGCCGTGACCGGCACGCTCGCGACGAGGGCCGCGAGGCCACCGGTCGCCGCGGCACCGCCGACCGCGCCCGCGCCGGCACCCGCGGCACCGGCCGCGCCGGCACCCGCACCCGTCGCACCCGCGCCGGTGCCACCGGCCGCGGCACCGCCGGTGGTCGTCGAGGCGGCGGCCGGCTGGGTCTCGAGCGCCGCCGTCAGGGTCGCTGCGCCGCCCGCCGCCACGGCCACCGACGCCGCGGCACCGAGCCCGGCACCCGTCGCCGCACCCGCACCCGCGCCCGCGCCCGCGCCGACCAGCGTCCCGGCACCGGTACCGGCCGCGCCGGCGCCAGCCGCGCCCGCACCGGCCAGGCCCGATCCGGCTGCGCCGCCGGCACCAGTGCCCGCACCCGCGCCGACGCTCACGCCACCGCCGGCACCCGCACCACCCGCACCCGCACCGCCCGCACCGGCACCGGCACCCGCACCGCCGGCGGTCCCGGCCCCGGCACCGGCACCTGCGGCCGCGGCACCGACGGCGCCCGCGGCACCGCCGAAGCCCAGGCCCTGCAGGACAGTGAGCGCGATGCCGCCGAGCACGAGCGGCGCGATGATCGCGCGCATGCCGTGGTTGACGTCGCCCAGCTCGAGGACGAGCGCGCGGCAGTCGCCGCACTCGTCCAGGTGGGACTCCACCAGCGCGGTCTCGCGCTTCGCCAGGCCGCCACGCACGTAGGCGCCGAGCTTCCCGTTGACGATCGTGCAGGCCTCGCTCGTGGGGGAGGCCAGGTGCTGCTGGAGGTACGCCTGCCGCAGGCCCTCCCGGGCGCGGTAGGCGAGCGCGGCCACGCCGTTCGCCGTCAGGCCGAGGACCGGGGCGATCTCCGCGGGCGACAGCCGCTCGACCTCCGTGTACCAGAGGACGGCCTGCCACCGCTCGGGCAGCGACTTGTACGCGCGCGAGACGACGCCGCGCTCGAAGCCCGCGAACGTCGGGTCCTCCGTGGCCTCGCCCGGCCCGAACGCGGCCTCGAACGTCTCGAGGTCGTCCGTGGCCTGCACGCGCCGGCCGCTCTGCACCCTCCCCATCGCCACGCGGCGCACCACGGTGAAGAGGTAGGCGCGGAAGGCGACGTCGGGGCCGGAGCCCCCCTGGATGGTGCTGAAGACGCGCTGGAAGGCGTCCGCGACGGCGTCGTCGGCGTCGGCCGTGGAGTTGGAGTACTGGTGCGCGACGGCGCGGGCCGCGCCGGCGTGCCGCTCGTAGAGCACGCCGAAGGCGGCCGTCTCGCCGCTGCGGACGGCCGTGATGAGCTCTGCATCGCTGGCAAGGCCCCAGCTGCTGCTGATGCTCAACGGCTCACCTCCTACCGTCCGGCGCGCCCGGGACGGAGATGGGTACACCAATCCATCGGAAAGGTTCTCATGTCGCATGAGCCCTGGACAGCGACCAAACGGGCTCAGTTGTCACCCGTTCGGGGGCCCAAGTCCGCCCATGGTGGCCACAACGGTCCCAACGTTCGCGTAGGTCCGCGAATCCGCCCGCGATTCCCGCGTCATAGCGGGCACCCCCGCCGCTCTCATCCGGCGTGACCGCCACCGAGCAGATCCGCGACGCGTGGGCCGCTGTGCTCCGCGAGCAGTGGCGCCTGGAGACCGTCGAGACGGTGTGGCTGCGTCCTGGTGACTGGTACCACCCCGCCGTCGACGCCCTGACCGAGGCGCTGGCCGCCGGCTCGTCTCCTGCCGCTGCCGCCTACCGCCTCGGTCAGGTCCGTGGCGCCGCGGGCGTGGGCGTCGCCGAGACCCTCGACGACGTCGGCGTGCTGTACCGCCTCGTCGGCCGCGACCCGAGCCTCGAGGTCGTCCGGTCCCTGTGCGAGGGCTGGGCGAGCTCGCTCGAGGCCTCCCCGGTCCAGGCGTCCTGCATCGACCCCGAGTCGGGCCTGCCGACGCTCGAGTACCTCTCCGTCCGCCTCGGCGAGACGTACGGCGCCGCGCGCAAGCACGCGCACCACGCGTTCGTCACCCACTGCCTCGTCCTCGTGGACGTGGCCGCCGGCGAGATCGCCCCGTGGCGCCGGATGGCGCGCTCGGCCGCGATGGGCCGGGCCCTCACCGCGGCGCTCGCCCCCGGCCACCCGATGGCGGCCCTCGGCGGCGGCGCGTTCGCCGTCCTCGTGGCGCGCGACTACGACCTGGGCGAGACCGTCCGCCGCATGCGCGACCAGGTGAACGAGCACGCCGAGGCGCTGCACATCACCGACCTCGTGCGCACCCCGCCGCGGATCTGGATCGAGCCTCTGCCCGAGACGCACGACGCCGCCGTGGACCTGCTCCACCACCTGCGCCGGTAGGCGCCCCCACCGACTTCAGCATCCCCCCCGCCACCAGGAGCGCGGCCCTCTCGAGGGCCGCGCTCCTGGCTTTTCCGGCGCCCGCGTGGGAGGGGTCCGACGGGTGCCCGACGGCGGCGCTCAGGCCGGCCGGGCGTCGTCGGCGCGAAGGGCCCGGACGAAGGTGACGACGTTCGCGAGCACGCCGATCGCGGTGCCGACGAGCGCCACGACGAGCGCGACCCGGACGAGCTGGTCCCAGGGCACGCCGTCGTCGTCGAAGGAGAACGGGAAGACGCTGAGGATCCGGGCGACCGCGGCCAGGCCCACGGCCGCGGTGACCGCCTCGCCCAGGGCGCGCAGCCAGCGCGGGTCGGCGACGAGCCAGACGGCGTTCGCGGCGATCGTGACCGCGATCTGGGCGTCCACCCAGGGCAGGACGTCGGTGGTCTCGGCGGTGAGGAAGGACGCCTCCTGCCAGCCCGGCCACACGTGGAGCACCACCCAGAAGGCCACGTTGACGAGGGCGGCCAGCGCGTAGCCGAACCGGCGGGCGGCCGGCGAGGGCCGGGCGCTGCGGCGCTTCGACGGCGCGGGCGACGCGGCGGCCGGCGGGGTCGCGGGTGCGGGCGGGGCGGCGGTCATGGCGGACCTTTCGACCCGCTCACGCTAGCGCCGCGCCGCCCCGCGCACGGGCGGTTCGGTGCACCGCCCTGGGCGGGTCAGGGGCGCGGGGGGCGCCAGATGACGAGGGCGCCCGAGCCCGTCACGCGCGCCGGGCGATGCCCGCGCGGCACGGCGACGACGTCGCCCTGCGGGCCGGCCGCGAACACCCGGTGCCCGGGGTCGGCCGCCGCGCGCAGCGCCTCGACCTGGGTCTCCAGGCGGCGCACGCGGTCCTCGAGGGCGAGGATCCGCTTGATGCCCGCGAGGTTGATGCCCTCCTCCTGGGAGAGCCGCTGGACCTCGCGCAGGGTCGCGATGTCGCGCAGCGAGTACCGCCGTCCGCGCCCGGGGGCCCGGCCGGGGGAGACCAGTCCCAGGCGGTCGTACTGCCGGAGCGTCTGCGGGTGCATCCCGGCGAGCTCCGCGGCCACGGAGATGACGTAGACCGGGGTGTCCGGCGTCAGGTGCCCCGGCAGGTACCCGCTCATCGGTGCCCGCTCACTGCGCGGCCCTCGCCCGCAGGTCGGCCCGCACGTCGCCGTCGCTCGTGGCCTCGTCGAACGCGCGCACGGCCTCGCGCGCCTTGGCGGACAGCCGCTGCGGGACCGCGACCTGCACGGTGACCAGGAGGTCCCCGTCGGCCTGCTCGCCGCCGGCGCTCGCGCCCGTCGCCTTCACGCCGCGCCCGCGCACGCGCAGGGTGCGGCCCGACGGCGTCCCCGCCGGCACCTTCACGCGCACGGTCCCGCCGTCGAGCGTGGGCACGTCGACGTCCGCGCCGAGCGCCGCCTCCGCGAAGGTGACCGGGACGGTGATCCGCAGGTCGCGGCCGTCGAGCGAGAAGACCGGGTGCGGCTCCACGTGCACGGCGATGACGAGGTCGCCCGCGGGGCCGCCGTTCTCACCGGGCCGGCCCTTGCCGCGCAGGCGGATGCGCTGGCCGTCCCGCACGCCCGCGGGGATGCGGGCGGTGACCCGCCGGCCCTCGACGGACAGCGTCACGGTGGACCCGTCGACGGCGTGCCGGAAGGGCAGCGTCGTCGACGCCTCGACGTCGTGGCCGCGCTGGGGCCCGCGCGGGGCGCGGAACCCGCCCCCGCCGAAGAGGCCGCCGAGGATGTCCTCGAAGCCCCCGCCACCGCCGCCCGTGCTCTGGTACCGCACGCGCGGGCCGGCGCCCCCGGGCGCACCGCCGCCGAAGAGACCCCCGAGGATGTCCTCGAACCCGGCGCCGCCCGGGCCGCCGGGGCCGGCGGAGAAGCGGGCTCCGCCGCCGGCCATCGCCCGGATCGCGTCGTACTGCTGGCGCTGCTCGGGGTCGGACAGGACGGCGTACGCCTCCCCGACCTCCTTGAACCGGTCCTCCGCCGCGGCGTCGGGGTTCGTGTCGGGGTGCAGCTCGCGCGCGAGCTTGCGGTACGCCTTCTTGATCGCCGCCGCGTCGGCGTTCTTGGGCACGCCGAGGGTGGCGTAGAAGTCCTTCTCGAACCAGTCCTGGCCGGTCATCCCGCCACCTCCCTTCCGTTCAGCCCAGGGGAGCGGTGACCGCGACGCGGGCCGCGCGGACGATCCGCTCGCCCACCCGGTGGCCCGGCTGGAGCACCTGGGTCACGGTCGGCTCGTCGACCTCGGCGGACTCGGCGTGCATGAGCGCCTCGTGGACCGTCGGGTCGAACGCCTCGCCGGCCGCGCCGTAGCGCTCCCAGCCGAACCGGCCGAGCGTCGTCTCGAGCTTCTCGGCGATCGACGCGAACGGGCCGTCGGCCAGCTCGCCGTGCTGGCGCGCGAGCTCGATCTCGTCGAGCACGGGCATGAGCGCCTCGATCATGCCGAGCACCGCGAGCTCGCCCGCGACCGCGCGGTCGCGGTCGACGCGGCGGCGGTAGTTGACGTACTCGGCCTGGAGCCGCTGGAGGTCGTCGAGCCGCTCGGCCGCCAGCGCCTCGGCGGCCGCCAGCGCCTCGCCGCCCGCGCCGGCGTCCGTGCCCGGCGTGCCCGGCGCCCCGGTGAGGGGGTCGCCCTGGGGCGGCGCCACGTCGTCGGGCGCGGGCTGGCGGACGGCGCCCGTGGTGGGGTCGATCCGCCGCTTGTCGGTGAACCGCACGGCGGTGGGGTCGTCCTCGCGGGCAGCCCCACCCCCGGCGTGGTGCTGGTCGGTCACTTGGTCTCGTCCTCGTCCACGATCTCCGCGTCGACCACGTCGTCGTCGTCCGCGGTGGTGCTGCCCGCTGCGTCGGCGGCGGGCGCACCGGCGGCACCGGCGGCGGCGTCGGCGGCGTAGATCGCCTCGCCGATCTTCTGGGCGACCGCGGACAGCGCGGCCTGCTTGGCCTTCACGGCCTCGATGTCCTCGCCCTCGAGCGCGGTGCGCAGCTCGCCGACGGCGGCCGTGACCTCGGTCTTGACGTCCTCGGGCACCTTGTCGCCGTTGTCGCGCAGCACCTTCTCGGTCGAGTAGACGAGCGCCTCGGCCTGGTTGCGGGTCTCGGCCTCCTCGCGGCGCTTCTTGTCCTCGGCGGCGTGCGCCTCGGCCTCCTTGATCATGCGCTCGATGTCGTCCTTCGGCAGCGCGGAGCCGCCGGTGATCGTCATCGACTGCTCCTTGCCCGTGCCGCGGTCCTTCGCGGACACGTGCACGATGCCGTTCGCGTCGATGTCGAAGGTGACCTCGATCTGCGGGATGCCGCGCGGGGCCGGCGCGATGCCGGTGAGCTCGAACGTGCCCAGCGGCTTGTTGTCGCGCGCGAACTCGCGCTCGCCCTGGAACACCTGGATGAGCACCGACGGCTGGTTGTCCTCGGCCGTGGAGAAGATCTCCGAGCGCTTGGTCGGGATGGCCGTGTTGCGCTCGATGAGCTTGGTCATCACGCCGCCCTTGGTCTCGATGCCGAGGCTCAGCGGGGTGACGTCGATGAGCAGCACGTCCTTGCGCTCGCCCTTGATGACGCCCGCCTGCAGCGCGGCGCCGACGGCGACGACCTCGTCCGGGTTCACGCCCTTGTTGGGCTCCTTGCCGCCGGTCAGCTCGGTGACGACGTCGGACACCGCGGGCATGCGGGTCGAGCCGCCGACGAGGACCACGTGGTCGATGTCGCTCAGCTTGATGCCGGCGTCGCGGATGACGGCGTGGAACGGCGCCTTGGTGCGGTCGAGCAGGTCGGAGGTCATCTCCTCGAACTGCGCCCGGGTGAGCTTGGTGTCGAGGTGGATCGGGCCGTTCTCGCTCATCGACAGGTACTGCATGGAGATGGTCGTCGAGGTGGCCGACGACAGCTCCTTCTTCGCCTGCTCGGCGGCCTCGCGGAGGCGCTGGAGGGCGATCTTGTCCTTGGACAGGTCGACGCCGGAGGAGTTCTTGACCTCCTTGATGAGGTGCTCGACGATCCGCTGGTCCCAGTCGTCGCCACCGAGGTGGTTGTCGCCGGAGGTGGCGCGGACCTGGATGGTCGAGAAGCCGTCCTCGTCCTTGCCGACCTCGAGGAGGGACACGTCGAACGTGCCGCCGCCGAGGTCGAAGACGAGGATGAGCTCGTCCTCCTTGCCCTTGTCGAGGCCGTAGGCGAGCGCGGCCGCCGTCGGCTCGTTGATGATGCGCAGCACGTTGAGGCCGGCGATCTGGCCGGCGTCCTTCGTGGCCTGGCGCTGGGCGTCGTTGAAGTACGCGGGGACGGTGATGACGGCGTCGGTCACGGGCTCGCCGAGGTACTGCTCGGCGTCGCGCTTGAGCTTGCCGAGGACGCGCGCGGAGATCTCCTGCGCGGTGTAGTCCTTGTCGTCGATCTTGACGTCCCAGTCGGTGCCCATGTGGCGCTTGACCGAGGTGATGGTGCGGTCGACGTTCGTGACCGCCTGGCGCTTGGCGATCTCGCCGACGAGCACCTCGCCGCCCTTGCTGAACGCGACGACCGACGGCGTCGTGCGGGCGCCCTCGGCGTTGGCGATGACGGTGGGCTCCCCGCCCTCGAGGACGGAGACGCAGGAGTTGGTGGTGCCGAGGTCGATGCCGACGGCGCGTGCCATGGGTGGTGCCTTTCGTTCGGTGGCGCCCGGGTGCGGGCTGGTCTTGAGCCTTCTGCGCTCAAGTCTGCGCCCTCGCTCGCCGGGCCGCAAGTCGAGTTGAGTCGCCTGGGCTCAAGGTTCGGTTGCGGTGGCGGCGCGGGCGCGGGCGCGGTTGCCGGCGCGGTCGCCGGCGACCCGGTCGCGGCCGGGTCGCAACTATCGGGGCGGCGCGTCGATCTTTCGCCCCAGGGACGCGTGATGGTCGCCTAAACGTTTCGGGCGAATCGGACACTTCTCGACCCCGGCGGCCCGCGCGCAGACTCCTGTCGTATGCCTGGCACGGCCGCCCGCGCGGCCCTGTCCAGCCGGAAGACCGGCTCGGCCGCCGCCTCGCACGTCGCGCGCGCGACGCCGTCGGTCACGCACAGAGAGGTGCCGCATGTCCGATACTTTCGCGCTCCGCAGGAGCGCTCGACCACGACGCCGGCTCGCCAGCCTGCTCGCCGCCGGGGCCATGGCCGCAGCGGTGACGCTGACGGCCGTCTCGCCCGCCGGGGCCGCCACGGTCACGAGCAACCAGACGGGCACCCACGACGGGTACTTCTACTCGTTCTGGACCGACTCGAACGGCACGGTCTCGATGGAGACCGGCTCGGGCGGGAACTACTCGACGCAGTGGCGCAACACCGGGAACTTCGTCGCCGGCAAGGGCTGGGCGACCGGCGGCCGGCGCACCGTCCAGTACACGGCCCAGTTCAACCCGTCCGGCAACGCCTACCTGACGCTGTACGGCTGGACCCGCGGACCGCTGGTCGAGTACTACATCGTCGAGTCCTGGGGCACCTACCGGCCCACCGGCACGTTCATGGGCACGGTCACCAGCGACGGCGGCACCTACGACATCTACCGGACGCAGCGCGTCAACCAGCCCTCGATCGAGGGCACGTCGACCTTCTACCAGTACTGGTCCGTGCGGCAGCAGAAGCGCACGTCCGGCACCATCACGGTCGGCAACCACTTCGACGCCTGGGCCCGCGCGGGCATGAACCTCGGCAGCCACGACTACCAGATCATGGCGACCGAGGGGTACCAGAGCTCCGGCTCGTCGAACGTGACGATCGGCACCACCACCGGTGGCGACACCGGCGGCAACACGGGCGGGAACACCGGCGGCGGCACGAGCAACGGCTGCACCGCGACCGTCACGAAGACCAACGACTGGTCCGACCGCTTCAACGTCGACGTCGCCGTCTCCGGCAGCAACGACTGGACCGTCAGCGTCGGCCTCGGCAGCGGCCAGAGCCTGCAGAACAGCTGGAACGCGTCGGTGTCCGGCACCACCGGGACCCTCACGGCCAAGCCGAACGGCGCCGGCAACACGTTCGGCCTGACGCTCTACAAGAACGGCAACGGCAACCTGCCGACCGTGAGCTGCACCGCGGCCGGGTCCACCGGCGGCAACACGGGCGGCAACACCGGCGGCAACACGGGCGGGAACACGGGTGGCAACACCGGCACCAGCTGCTCGGCCGGCTACGTGGCCCTGACGTTCGACGACGGCCCCAACTCGGGCACCACCAACCAGATCCTGTCGGCGCTGCGCGACGCGGGCGCCACGGCCACGGTGTTCCCGACCGGCTCCAACGCGACGAACAACGCCTCGCTCATGCAGGCGTACCGGAACGCGGGGGTGCAGATCGGGAACCACAGCTGGGACCACCCGCACGTCGGGAGCCTCAGCTACAACGACCTGCAGTCCCAGCTCCAGCGGACCCAGCAGGCCGTCCAGCAGACCGCGGGCGTGACGCCGCAGATCTTCCGTCCGCCGTACGGCGAGACGGGCGGCTCGGTGAGCCAGGTCGCCTCGCAGCTCGGCCTGCGCGTGGTCACCTGGGACGTCGACTCGGCCGACTGGAACAACGCCAGCGCGTCGGCGATCCGGCAAGCGGCCGGCCAGCTGCGTGACGGCCAGATCATCCTGATGCACGACTGGCCGGCCAACACCGTCCAGGCCCTGCCCGGGATCCTCAGCGACCTCAAGTCACGCAACCTGTGCACGGGTCACATCTCGCCGAGCACCGGCCGCGCCGTGGCGCCGTCGTCCACCGGCGGCAACACCGGCGGGAACACCGGCGGCACCGGAAGCTGCACCGTCTCGGTGACCAAGGCCAACGACTGGAGCGACCGCTTCAACGTGAACCTCGCGGTGTCCGGCTCGAACAGCTGGACCGTGAAGATCAACCTCGGCAACGGCCAGTCGCTGCAGAACGCGTGGAACGCGAGCGTCTCGGGCACCTCCGGCACGCTGACCGCCACACCCAACGGTGCCGGGAACTCCTTCGGCATCACCCTCTGGAAGAACGGCAACTCGGCCGTTCCCACCGCCACCTGCACCGCAGGCTGACGGCCCCCACCGGGCCCCGGACGCCGTCAGCGCCGGGGCCCGGTGGGCTGTCCGACGGCGGCAGTGGGGCGCCCGGGCGCGGCCGTGACGTCCACGAAGCGGTAGCCCGAGCGCTCGACGACCTCGCCGAACGCGAGGTCCAGGGGGCGCGGCAGCACCGGGCCGGCGGCGACCACCGTGTGGTACTCGCCGAGCTCGCCCGACGGGTCCACGCCCGCAGCAGCCAGGGCGTCCACGAGGGCCGCGTCGAGCTCACGCCCGAGGACGTCGACCCCCAGCACCTCCGGACCCGCCGCGTCCGCGGCCACCGCCACGACGTACGCCCGGAACCCCTCGCGCCACAGCTCGTCGAGCAGCGCGCGCCGCGGCCGGCCCCACAGCGGCTCGTGCACCGTGACACCCACCGGCCCGCAGACGCCCTCCACCCAGGCGCGGTTCCGGTCGACGTCGATGTCGCCGAAGACGCCGTCCGTCACGCCGTCGGCCCGCAGCGCCGTGACCGCGGCCACGAACCGGTCCTCGTACTCGGCCCAGCTCGTCGGCACGAACGTGATGGGCAGCCCCATGGCGTCCGCCTGCGCACGCAGCACCTCGGCACGCAGGCCGTGGGAGCGGCTGCGCGTGCCGTCCTCGATCATCATCGTGAGCAGCCGCTCGACGACGACGCCGTCCGCGTGCGCCCGGTGCAGCGCGAGCGCCGAGTCCTTGCCGCCGCTCCACGAGCAGAACCCGCGCACGCCGACCGCCTCCCTCGCGGCACGGTCCGCGCGCCTCGAGGCCCCAGGATGCCCGACGGCGTCCGGACTGTGGAGCCCTCCGCGTCCCGGGCGCGTCCCGCGACGTACGGTGCCTCATGAGCGCCCCCGGTCCCGACGCCGAGCCGACCACCGTCCGCGAGGCCCAGCAGATGTTCCGCAACTTCGCGGACGGGTTCTCCGAGCTGCGCCTCTACCGCACCCTCGCCCTGGGCATCGCCGCGGACGACGACGTCGCGCGCCTCCTCCTCGCCGCCCGCCCCGGGCAGGCGCGGCCGATCCTCCTGCTCGCCGCCCTGCACGACCTCGTCCTGGCGCACCCCGAGCTGCCCGCCGCGCGCTGGTACCCGAGCGTCACGGGCGGCCCCGTGCCCGACGGCGACCCGTGGCCGGACGTCCGCGACGCCGCCCTCACGCACGCGGACCGCCTCCGGCGCGTCATCGCCACCCGAGGCACGCAGACCAACGAGGCGAACCGCGCCGTGCACATGGGTGCCCTCGTCGCCGAGGCGTCGACGGACGTGCCCGACGCCCCCGTCGTGCTCCTCGAGATGGGCGCGAGCGCGGGACTCCTGCTCGAGCTGGACGCGTACCGCATCGAGATCGGCGCGCCCGGGACCCCCGGCGCGGCGGTCCTGGGCGACCCGGCGTCGGACCTCGTGACCCAGGGCGAGCTGCGCGAAGGGTCGGTCGCGGGACTGCGGCTGCCGCGCGTCGTCGGCCGGGTGGGGCTGGACCTGGCGCCCGTCCGGCCGGACGACGACGCGGAGCTGCGCTGGCTCGAGGCCTGCCTGTGGCCCGACCAGCCCGAGCGTCTCGAGCGGTTCCGCGCCGCCGTGCGGCACGTGCGCGCGCGCCCGCCGCACCTCGTCCGCGGCGACATGGTCGCGGACCTCGGCGCCGTCGCCCGCCGCGCGGTCCAGGACGCCGACGACGCCGCGGGCGAGCGGGCGCACCTGGTGGTCCTCAGCTCGTGGGCGCTGACGTACGTGCGGCCGGAGCGCCGGGCCGACGTCGCCGCGACCCTCGCCACGCTCGCCGACGACGGCCGTCCGGTGTCCTGGGTGACCGCCGAGCCGCTCGGCTGCGTGCCCGGGCTGCCGGAGCTCGGCCCGGGTGCGTGGGCCGGCGAGGCCGACCCCGAGACGGTCCTCGGCGCGCACCTGTGGCGCGACGGCACCGCGCTGCCGCCCGCCCTCTGGGGCGTCTCCCACCCCCACGGCGCCTGGCTCCACTGGCACGGCCGCTGACGCCCGCCACCCCACGCGCGCCTCCGGCGCCGGCGCCTCGCCCGCGCCTCGCCCGCGTCTCGCCCGCGCCTCGCCCGCGCCTCGCCCGCGTCTCGCCCGCGTCCCGCGCCCGCGAGGTCGAGCTTTGCGCTCGAGGTCGAAGGTCACGACGCTCGACCTCGAGCGCAAGGCTCGACCTCGGCGGCGGACGCCAGACACTGTGGCCGGGCAGCGCGCACAGCCGCATGAGGGTGGGGCCGCGTCCACAGGCGCAGGGGGTCTGGCGCGCCGGCGTCGGGCGTCGGGCGGAACCCTCGAGCGTGCCTCGACGCCCTGGCGTTCTCGCCACCCTCCGGCCCGCGCCGGTCCCGCCCGTCCATCTCGCACGCGACCATCCGCCTGCGGTCGTCCGCGGGCACGTACGTGCGGGGTCCTGGACCCCGGTGCGGCCGGGCGCCTACACCGACACGCCCGTCACCGCCGACCCGTACGAGGCCGCCCGGCACACGGCTGTCGCACGCGTGGCCGCCGCGGTGCTCCAGCTCGAGACGCCCGTGGTGGTCAGCCATGGGTCCGCTGCGCTCCTGTGGGGACTGCCCGCGCCGACGACGGCCCCGGTCCACCTCACGCAGACGACCAAGCCGTGTCGCAACGCCCGCGGCCTGCTGCGGCACTCCCACCGGCTCTCCGACGGGGACAGCACGACACTGTCGGGTATCCGGGTGACGACCCCTGCACGCACGGTGCTCGACTGCGCCGCCACGTTGCCGCCCAGCCTCGCGCTCGCGGTCGTCGACGCTGCGCTCCACGCCGGGGTCGACCGCGGCGTCTGCCTCGAGCTCCTGGCGGGGACACCACGGCGCAGGGGCGCGATCCAGGCTCGTGCCGTGCTGGACCTCGCTGACGACGGCGCCGAGTCGCCGGGCGAGTCCCGTGCCCGCTTCGCCCTGCTCGCGGCGGGGCTTCCCCGACCCGAGACGCAGATCGCCATCGAGACCCACCTGGGGACCTTCTGGTCGGACCTCGGCTGGCCTGCGTGGCGGCTCCTCGCGGAGTACGACGGTCGCGGCAAGTACACGGCCGCGGGCAGCACGACGGAGGCGGTCCTGGCGGAGAAACGCCGCCAGGACGCCATCGAGGAGGCGGGCTACCGCGTGCTGCGCATCACCAGCGAGGACCTGCGCTCGCCCGCACGCCTGGTCGACAGAGTGATCCGCAGCGCGCCACCCACTGCGATCCCGCAGCCCCTGCGGCCGCGGGGTGCGCTCGCCGAACCCCCACGCGTGAGACCTCCCTGGCGCTGAGGTCGAGCTTTGCGCTCGAGGTCGAGGGTCACGACCCTCGACCTCGGGCGTAAGGCTCGACCTCATTCATGGGCCGGTGCTCGTGAGGGCGGGCCGGGCATCTCCGCGGGCCGGGCATCGCCGCGGGCCGGGCATCTCCGGGGCGGCGCGTGTCGGGGGTGGGGTGAGAGTGGGCCGGTGGGCGACGCGTGTCGGGGGCGCGGGTGAGGATGGGGCATGGCCGACGCAGCCGCGCCCGCACCGGAGCCCGCACCCGAGCCCACGGACCTGCCCGTGCTCCACCTGCCCGACGCCGCGGCCTGGCGCGTGTGGCTCGAGGAGAACCACGCGACGTCGAACGGCGTGTGGCTCGTGCAGCGCAAGAAGTCCGGTCGCATCCCCGCACCGAGCTACGACGAGGCGCTGGACGAGGCGCTCTGCTTCGGCTGGATCGACGGCCAGGGCCGCCGCCGTGACGACGACGCCTCCTACCAGCGCTGGACCCCGCGCCGGTCGCGGTCCATCTGGTCGGCCCGGAACGTCGGCCACGTCGCACGGCTGGAGAGCGAGGGCCGGATGACCGACGCCGGCCGCGCCGAGGTGGAGCGCGCCAAGGCCGACGGCCGCTGGGACGCCGCGTACGGCAGCCAGGCCACGGCCGAGATCCCCGAGGACATGGCCGCCGCCATCGCCGCGAACCCCGCCGCGCAGGCGTGGTTCGACGTGCTCACCGGCACGAACCGGTTCGCCCTGTACTTCCGGGTCACGCAGGCCAAGCGGCCGGAGACGCGGGCGCGGCGCATCACGGACCTCGTCGACAAGCTGTCCCGCGGCGAGACGCCCTTCCCGCAGAAGGCGCGCCCCGAGGGCCTCTGAGCCGCCTCGGCGCCGCGACCGCCCGCCGGGCCGCCGACGGCGCGGGGCGACCCACCGGGAAAACCGTTCGCCCGGCGTCGGGCGCGGGCCGCACAGTGGTGCCCATGCCTTCCTGGACCATCCTCACGGCACCGGTGCCGGAGACCCTCGACGCGCCCGACGCGTGGGCGCTGCACGGCGTCGGCCGGGTGAGCCACGAGCACGAGCAGCGCATGTGGGGCTACGCCGACCTGATGTACCCGTCGTGGTACCTCCTGGCCGACCTGCGGCCGCAGCTGTACGCGATCCGGCGCGTGTTCGTGGCCGTCCCCGACGGCGTCACCGAGCCGACGGCCGACGACGTCGTCGGGTTCGCCAAGCTCACGCTGCCCCTGCAGGACAACACGCACCTGGCCGACGTCGAGCTCTACGTGCATCCCGACCACGTCGACGACGGCGCCGACGCGGCGCTCCTCGAGGCCGCCGAGACGCTGGCCGCCGAGCACGGGCGCACGTCCCTGGTGACGTGGAGCGAGCAGGTCGGCGAGCCGGACCCCGGACCGGGCGTACTCGAGCCGCCCACGGGATCGGGCCGGGTGGACGGGAACGCGCGCGGCGCGCGCTTCCTCGCCGACCACGGCTACGTCCTCGAGCAGGCCGAGCGCTACAGCCTGCTGCGCCTGCCGCTGCCCGACGGGCTGCGCGAGCGTCACCAGGCCGAGGCGGCCGCGCGCGCCGGGGCGGACTACCGGCTCGTCACCTGGACCGACCGAGCGCCCGACGAGTGGGTGGACCAGGTCGCCGTCCTGGAGATGCGGATGAGCACCGACGTGCCCAAGGGCGACCTCGACTTCGAGGAGTCGCGCTGGGACGCGGCCCGCGTCCGCGACTGGGAGCGGCGGGTCGCGGAGTCCCAGCACGGGATGCTGGTGACCGCCGCCGTGCACGTGCCCACGCAGACCCTCGGCGCGTTCACCGTGCTGCGGTACCCGATCGCGTACGAGGAGATCGTCTTCCAGGACGACACCCTCGTGCTGAGCGAGCACCGCGGCCGGCGCCTCGGCATGCTCGTGAAGGCGGAGAACCTGCGGCGCCTCGCCGAGCTCCGCCCGGGCGCCGCCCGCGTGCACACGTGGAACGCCGAGGAGAACTCGTTCATGCTCGCGATCAACGTGGCGCTGGGGTTCCGGCCGACGGGCGTCGCGGGCATGTGGCAGAAGCGCGCCGTCGCGGGGGAGGCGGCCGACGCCGTGGAAGCCGCCGACGACGAGGGGGCCGCCCTCCGCGCGTCGGGCAGCGCGACGGTGGGCGACCGGGCCGAGGACGGCTCGGCCGCCCCGGCGCGCGCCGCCGCCCAGGCCTGAGGCCGGCCGCCGTGGGCGCACCGGAGGGCTTCGCGTTCACGGCGCACGGCGACGAGGTGCGCATCACCCACCGCGGCCGGCCCGCGACCACGTTGCGCGGCCGAGCGGCCGCGGACTTCCTCGACGACGTGACGCGCGTCGACGCCCAACGGCTGATGGCGCGCGTCACGGGCAACTACCGCCGCGGCAACGAGCGCACGGCCCGCGCGCACCCCCGGAACGCGGGCCCGACGCGCGGCTGACCTCGCCGGGCAGCAGCGCTTCGGCGAGTTGGGACCGCCATGCGGGCGGAAGTCTCCGGGGCGGGGCAGATGGCAGGAGCGAGTGAACCCGACGTCCAGCATGCCCGCACAGAAGATGTGTTTGAATGAACACGTGGAGAGTTCCGAAAGGGCCGAGGTGATCCTCGGCGAGCTCGCCCTCAGCGGGCGCGTCGCCGTCGCCGATCTCGCGGAGCGGCTCGGCGCATCCGAGATGACGATCCGCCGCGACCTCGAGGCGCTCGAGGCCCAGGACTGCCTGCGCCGGGTGCGCGGCGGAGCCGTCGCCGTCGCCGGCCGAGGTGCGGCCCTGCCGTTCGCGACGCGTCGCCGGCTGGGCTGGGAGACCAAGCAGCGGCTCGCCGCGCGCGTCGCCGCCCTGGTCGGGGACCGGGAGACGCTCGTCCTCGACAACGGCACCACGTGCCTGGCCGTCGCGGAACGCCTCGCGGGCCGGCCCCTCACGGTCGTCCCGCTGTCGCTGCACGCGGCCACCGTGCTCGGCGAGCGGACCGGTGTCCGGCTGATCCTGCCGGGCGGCGAGGTGGAGCCCGTCGAGCTCGCGTTCCGCGGCAGCCGCGCGGTGGAGTCGGTCCGGGCGCTGCACGTCGACGTCGCCGTGATCAGCGGGTGCGCCGCCGACCCCGCCCACGGCATCACCTCCACCACGCTCGACGACGCCGACCTCAAGCGCGCCGCCATCGCCGCCGCCGGCCGCACCGTGCTGGTCGTCGAGGGCGACAAGCTCGCCCGCACAGCCACGTTCCCCGTCGCGCCCGTCACGGACGTCGACACGCTCGTCACCACCCACGACGCCGACCCGGCCGCCCTGGCCGCCTACCGGGAAGGGGGCGTCGATGTCGTCCTCGTCTGAGCCCACCCCGACGACTGAGCCCACCCCGACGACGCCGGGCCGCGCCCTCGGCGAGCCCGGCAGCGTGCGCCGCGCCGTCGTCGGCGTGCTCGCCGCCTTCGCGCTCAACGGCGCCTACGTGGGCGCGTACGGCGCGTCGATGCCCGGGCTGCGCGACCGCTTCGACACCGACGCGCGGGGGCTGGCGATCCTGCTGGTCGCGGCCGGGCTGGCGGCGGTCACCACCATGCAGCTCGGCGGGCGCTGGGCCGACCGCGTGGGTGCCCGCGTGCCGACCGTCGCCGGCGCGCCCGTGATGGCGGTCGGGCTCGCCGTGCTCGCGTTCGCGCCGAGCATCCCGGTCGCCGTCGTGGGCGCGATCGTCTTCGGGCTCGGCAACGGGTGCATGGACGTGTCGATGAACACGCTCGCGGTGCACGTCGAGCGGCGCCGCGGGCGGCCCGTGATGAGCCGGTTCCACGCCTTCTTCTCGATCGGGTCGGCGCTCGGCGCGGGCCTGTCGTGGCTGGTCGGGCGGTTGTCGGTCGACGCCGACGCCCACCTGCAGATCACCCTGGTCGCCGTCGCCGCCCTCGGCCTCGTCGGCCTTGCCGTGATGTGGCCGAGCGTGCCGCAGAGCGAGCCGACGCCGCACCACGCCGACGCCCCGCGCGCCCCGCTGCCGCGCGCCACCTGGCTGCTCGGCGCGATGGCGGTGTGCTTCGGCCTGACGGAGGGCACGGGCTTCGACTGGTCGTCGGTGCACGTGACCGACGTCGCCGAGGTCACGCCGTCCACCGGCTCGCTGGGCCTGGTGTTCGTGAGCGTGTTCATGGTCGCGATCCGCCTGGTCGGCGACCACGCGGTCGAGCGCTTCGGGCACAAGGCCGTGGTCTCCACGGGCGCCGCGACGGCCGTCGTCGGCTACGTGGTGACGATCGTCGGCACGTCGCTGCCGGTGCTGCTGGCGGGCTGGGCGCTGGTGGGCCTCGGCGTCGGGATGATCGCGCCGCAGATCTACGGGACCGCCGGGAACCTCGGCGGCGGACGCGTGATGGGCGTCGTCGTCGGGTTCGGGTACGCGGCCTTCCTGACCGGGCCGGCGCTCATCGGCGCCGTCGCCGACGAGGTGGGCATCGCGCGCGCGATGGTCGTGCCGCTCGCGACCGGGCTCTGTCTGGTGGTGATGGCGCGCTGGATGCCGCGGGCGCACCCCCGAACGCCGGACATGGCACCCCCGCCGGAAGCATGATCGTCATGTGCCCGACCTCGACTTCGACCAGCTCCAGCGGACCTTCAAGCGCCTGAACCCGCAGGTGCTGCGCCTGTGGCGCTGGCACCTCGGCTGGACGATGAGCGTCGTCCCGCCGCTGACCGGCAAGACCATGGTGCTGGGGAACGTCGGGCGGAAGTCCGGGCAGCGGCGGCACACGCCGCTGAACTACGCGGTGCTCGAGGGCGACGTCTGGTGCACGACGCACGAGCGCGCGCAGTGGCTGCGCAACATCGCGGCCGACCCGGACGTGACCGTGTGGCTGCCGCTGCGCCGCCCCCGCCGCGGCCGGGCTGAGATCCTCCCCGCCGACGAGGCCCACGTCGACCGCCTCCGGGCCGTGCTCCTCGCGAGCGGGTTCGCGGCGGGGCGGTTCGCGGGGCTGCACCCGCGGCGGGACAGCGACGCGGACCTGCTCGCGCAGTGCCGCGGGTACCGACTCGTGCGGATCGTCCGGGCCGGTCCCGTTCCGCGCTCCGAGCGCGGCGTTTGACCTGGCGGTTTCCGGACATGATCAAGGACGAAGGTCGCGTCGATCGCCGCCGAGCCGCGGGTTAGCGTCGCAGTCATGTGTGCTCTGAACGCCCTCTTCCTCGAGTCGGCGGCCCCCCGCCAGGCCGACACCACCCCGCAGACCACCGCCGCCGAGACGCGCGTGTGCGCCGCCGTCCTCGCCGCCCGCGCTTCCCTCCGCGACGGTCGCCGCAGCGCCTGACCCCGCCCGCCCCGAGCCCCCGAGCCCGCCGAGGGACCCGCGCTCAGCCGCGGACGACGGCGATCGCGGCCGCGTCGACCGCGAGCCGCACCCGCGCGCCGGGCACCGGCAGCGCCTGGGATGCCGCCGCGTAGCCCCCGCTCGGCTCGACGACCGTGACCTGCCCGACGCCGTCGACCGCCGCGACCGTCTCCACCAGCCCCCTGCGGAAGCCGGCGCTCGTCACCTCACCCTCGAGGGCGCCGTCGGGCGCGGTGACCAGCGATCCCGGCCCGAGCGCGAGGACCAGGTCCTCCGCGCCGTCGACACCCGCGCCGTCGGCACCGGCTCCGTCGATACCCGCGCCGTCGACACCCGCGGCCCGCGCCACGCCCACCGCGCGTGCCAGCGCCTCGGGCGCCCGGGCGAGCGGCACGAACGCCTCGTAGCCGAGGAACTCCGCGACCCGGCGCGATGCCGGCCGGTGCCACAGCTCAGCCGGCTCGGCGACCTGCAGCAGCCGGCCGAGGTCCATCACGGCGATCCGGTCGGCCACCGCGAACGCCTCGTCGTGGTCGTGGGTGACGAAGAGCGCCGTCGTGCCCGTCGCGACGAGCGCCGCCCGCACGTCGCCCGCGAGCCGCTCACGCAGGGCGCGGTCCAGCGCCGACAGCGGCTCGTCGAGCAGGAGCAGCCGCGGGCGCGGCGCGAGCGAACGGGCCAGGGCGACCCGCTGCCGCTCGCCGCCGGACAGGCTCGCGACGTCGCGCCGCTCGAACCCGCCGAGCCCCATCAGCTCGAGCAGCTCCGTCACGCGGGCGCGGTGCGCGGCGCGGTCGCGCCGGCCGGGACCCGTCATCGCGAGCCCGAAGCCGACGTTCCCGGCCACGTCCCGGTGCGGGAACAGCTGGCCGTCCTGGAACACGAGCCCGAACCCGCGGCGGTGCGTCGGCACGCCCGCCAGGTCGGCGCCGTCCCAGCGCACCTGCCCGGCCGACAGCGGCTCGAGACCGGCGATCGCCCGCAGCAGCGTCGACTTGCCCGAGCCCGACGGGCCCAGCAGCGCGAGGACCTCACCGGGCGCGATGTCCAGGCTGACGCCGTCGACGGCGGTCGCGACCGTCCCGTCGTCGTCGCGGTAGTGCACGACGACGTCCCGCACCGCGAGCCCGCCCATCAGATCTCCCCGTACCCGGCGCCCGAGCGCAGCCGCTCGGCCACCGCCATCACCGACGCCGTGAGCAGCCCGAGCAGCACGCACGCCGCGAACGCCATGCCGAGGTTCTCCGCGCCGGGCCGGCCGATGAGCCGGAAGATCACCACGGGCAGCGTCGGGCGGTCGGGTCGCGCGAGGAACGACGTCGCGCCGAACTCGCCGAGGCTCACCGCGAACGCCAGCCCCACGGCCAGGCCGAGCGACCGCGCGGCCACCGGCCAGTCCACGAACGCGAGCACGCGCCACGGCCCGGCGCCGAGCACGGCCGCGGCGTCGTGCAGGCGGGAGTCGATCGCACGGAGCACGGGCAGCACGGTACGCACCACCAGGGGGGTCGCGACGACGGCCTGCGCGACCGGGATGAGCAGCGGAGACGAGCGGAGGTCCGGTCCGAGGCCGCCGTCGAGCGCCACGAGGAACCCGAAGCCCACGGTGACGGCGGAGACGCCGAGCGGCAGCATGAACGCCGCGTCGAAGGCGCGCACCGCGCGTCGGGCGCCGCGGCCGCGCGGCCGGCGCGACACGACGAGCGCGACCAGCCCGCCCACCAGCACCGCGAGGACCGTGGCGTCCACGGCCGTGCGCACGGACGTGGCGGCCGCGTCCCACACGGTCACGGACAGGGCGTTCCGCCCGCCGGTGGTGCCGAGGTTGGCGTAGTTCGCCAGGCCCCAGCCCCCGCCCGGCTCGTGCAGCGAGCGGACGAGCACCGTGCCGAGCGGCAACCCCAGCAGCCCGACCACGACGACGGCCGTCACGGCCGCGGCCAGGGGGTCCGCGCGTCGGGCCAGCGGGCCGCGCAGGGCGAGGCGCGGCGCCTCCCGCCGGGGGCCGGTGCGCCCGAGCGCCCGTTCGCGGCGCGACCGCGCGCGGCCCGCGAGCGCCAGCACGGTGGCGATGACGGCGAGCTGCACCACCGACAGGACCGCGGCCGAGCGCAGGTCGAGCATCTGGGTGGTGAGCACCCAGATCTCGGTCTCGACCGTGCCGTAGCGCAGGCCGCCGAGCACGAGGACGACGCCGAACGCCGTCGCGCAGAAGAGGAACACCACGGCGGCCGCGGACGCGATGGCCGGGGTGAGCGCGGGCAGCGTGACGGAGGCGAACGCGCGCCACGGGGGAGCGCCGAGCGCGCGGGCGGCCTGCTCGGCCCGCGGGTCCAGGTCGGCCCAGAAGGCGCCGACGGTCCGCACGACGACCGCGTAGTTGAAGAACACCAGCGCCGCGACGATGCCCGCGAACGACTCGTCCCAGCCGAGGAACCCGAGCGGCCCCGACGGCGCCAGCACCGACCGGAACGCGACGCCGACGACGACCGTCGGCAGGACGAACGGCACCACCACCAGGCCGCGCAGCAGCGCGCGGCCGCGGAAGGCCGTCCGGTACAGCAGGTACGCGCCGGGCACCCCGAGCACGACGGCGATCGCGGTGCCCACCGACGCCTGCGCGAGCGTCAGGCCGACGACGCGCCACGTGCGGGACCGGCCGAACACCTCCGCGAACCCCGAGAGGTCGAGCGCGCCGTCGGTCACGAAACCCCGGCCGAGGATCACGCCGACCGGCAGCCCGAAGAAGACGACGAGGAACGCCAGCGGCAGTCCGGCGAGCAGCGCCCACACGACGACGCGGGCGGCCCGGCCGCGGCGGGTGGCCGCCCCGCGCAGGCGGACGGCGGCCCCGGCACCCGTCCCGGTGCCGGTGGCCGCCGCCACGCCCTCTGCGCTCATCCGACGACGGCGTCCGTCCACTGCTCGATCCAGGCGTCGCGGTTCGCCGAGATGGCGTCCGGTTCCACGTGGAACGGCTCGGTCGCGAGCGGCGCGAACTGGGCCCACGAGGCCGGGAGCTCGACGTCGGTCACGGGGTACATGTACATGTTCTCCGGGATCGCGGCCTGGACCTCGGGCGAGAGCAGCCAGTCGACCACGGCGCGGGCGCCCTCGGGGTTGGCGGCCCCGGCCAGCACGCCCGCGTACTCGACCTGCCGGAAGCACGTGTCGAGCAGCGCGCCCGTCGGCGCGTCGGTCGCGCCCTCGGGCACCTCGTACGGCGGGGACGAGGCGTAGGAGAGGACGAGCGGCCGGTCGCCCTCGCTCGACGGGCCGGAGAAGTCGACGTAGTACGCGTCCGACCAGCCGCTGGCCACCTTCAGGCCGTTGTCGCGCAGCGCCGTCCAGTAGTCGAGCCAGCCGTCCTCGCCGAACGCGCCCACCGTGGCCAGCAGGAACGCCAGGCCGGGCGACGACGTCGCCGGGTTCGTCACCACCAGCAGGTCGCGGTAGGCCGGGTCGGTGAGGTCCTCGAGCGTCGCAGGCTCGGCGATCCCCCGCTCGGCGAACCACTCGTGGTCGACGTTGATGCAGACGTCGCCCATGTCGACGGCCGTCAGCGACCCGGTGTCGTCGACCGCGTAGTCCGCGACGGCGTCGGCGGCCTGGTACGGCTCGAGCACGCCCTCGGCGATCGCGCGCGTCGCGAACGTCGTGTCGATGCCGTAGACCGCGTCGCCGAGCGGCGCGTCCTTGGTGAGGATCAGCTGGTTCACCAGCGCCCCGCCGTCGCCCGGCGCGCGCGTCTCGAGGGTGTAGCCCGTCTCCTCCTCGAAGGCCGCGACCAGCTCGTCGGGCAGCGCGAACGAGTCGTGCGTGACGAGCACGACCGTCCCGCCGCCGTCCCCGCTCGCCGCGCCGTCGTCCGCGCCGTCGTCGCCGGCGTCACCGCCGTCGTCCGCGCCGACGAGCGAGCACGCGCCCAGCGCGGCCACCGCCGTCGCGGCGACGACCGCGCCGACCAGCCGCCGGGGCCCACCGGCCCGGCTCCCTGCCCTGCTGCTTGCCATCCGTTCCTCCTCGCGTGGTCCACGAGGGGGTCCCGCCCGGCCCTGGGCCGCGGCAGGCCTGAGATTCCCGACTCCCTACGCCGGTATCACCCGGATCAGGTTCGAGGGTCTGCGGTTGTCCGCACTCTCAGCGTCCAAGACGCTCCCCTGTCGTTCGTGGCCGACCATACCCCTCCGCACCCGGGACCTCCGTGCGCCGTCCGCCGCTGCACCGTTCGCCGCTGCGGCGGCCGCCGGGCCCGGCTACCGTGAGCGTCATGACCGACAAGAAGGAGTCGCTGGCCGCGAAGCTCACGGGCGTGGTGACGGCGCTCGCCGCCGCCTGGCTCGCCCAGCGCCTCATCGACCTGGTGTGGACGCGCGTCCTCGGTCACAAGCCGCCGAAGCCCGAGGACGAGACGGACGCGCGGTTCGCCGAGATCGCCGCCGCCGCCACGATCACGGGCGCGGCCATCGCGCTCTCGCGCGTCCTCGCGACGCGCGGCGCCGCGAAGTACCTCACGCGCCGCTGACGCCGCCGCTCGCGTCGGGGCCCTCGTGGGGGCCCTCACCGGCGCGCTCGTCGAGGTCCTCGTCCGTCTCCTCGTCGCGCAGCTCGGCGCTCGCCGCGCCCGCGGCCTCTCCGCGCTCCGCCAGCTCGCGCTCGGCCTCCCGCAGGTCGCGGGTGAGCTCGTCGACCGCGAGGAGCTCGGGCTGCACCTTGCCCGTGCGGTAGCCGGCGCGCGCCACCATGTGCGCCGCGACGGGCGACGTCAGCAGCTGGAACATCACCACGAGCAGCAGCATCCACACGACGGGCACCCCGCCCAGCCGGACCGCGAGGCCCAGCAGGACCAGCACCAGGCCGAGCACCTGCGGCTTCGTCGCCGAGTGCATGCGCGAGAGCAGGTCGGGGAACCGCACGATCCCGACGCCCGCGCCGAACGCGAGGACCGCGCCGCTGAGCAGCAGCGCACCGGCGACGACGTCGCGCACCACGTCCGCGGTCATCGACCCACCTCCCCCTCGGCCGGACCGCCGTGGTGCTCCTCGTCGAACGACAGCTCCTGCTGCTCCTCGACGCGGCGGGCGGCCTCCAGGGCGTCGGCCTCCTCGCGGGTGAGCACGCGGCCCTCGCCCTCCGGCTCGACGGCGGCGAACCGCGCGATCGTCACCGAGGTCAGGAAGCCGACCAGGGACAGGGCGAGCAGGACGGGCACGAGATCGGCGCGCCGCGTCCACGCGGCGTAGGTCGCGATCGCGGCGACCAGCACCGAGGTGAGCACGTCGACGGCGATGGTGCGGTCGAGCATGCTCGGCCCGCGCTCCACCCGCCACAGCGCGAGCACGGCCGCGGCGGTGAGCAGCACGGCCGTGATGACGACGACGACGGTCACGGGGTCACCTCCGCACGGGGCCGGGGCGCGTGCCGGGGGTTGCGCGCCAGGCCGGCGTCGGCGAGCTCGGCGTCGGAGGCCAGGGCCCGCAGCACGCGCGCCTCCGTGTCGAGGACGTGCTGCCGCGCCGCCTCGACGCCGTGGGAGATCTGCAGGTCGAGCACGTGCACGTAGAGCATCCCCGTGGTCCGGTGCGCCTCCATGACCACGGAGCCGGGGACGAGGCAGGTGATCTCCGAGGTCAGCGTCATGTACAGCTCGTTCCGGCTGCGCAGCTGCACCCCGATGACCGCGCTGCGCGGCCGCCGCCACGGGTTGAGCGCGAGCGCGACCACCTGGGCGCTGGCGACGACGAGGTCCACGAGGAAGCGCCACAGCAGGTAGGCCAGCGCGACCGGGTGCGCGTGCCCGTCGACGCGCAGCGTCGGGAGCCGGAACACGCCGCCGACCACGAGGGCCAGCGCGAGCCCGGCGATGGCGGTGCCGACCTCGAACGTGCCCCACAGGAGCACCCAGACGACGGTCAGCCACACGGCGGCGGCGACCGAGAAGGACAGCGAGGCGCGACGGGTCATGGGCGGGCCTCCGCCTCGACGTCGGCGTCCTCCGTGACGTCCACCGACTCCCCGGTGCCGCGGCCGCGGTCGGGCAGCACGGCCGTGACGTACTGGTCGCGGTCGCGCAGGGTCTCCGCGGCCCGCTCCGTGTAGCCGTACATCGGCCCGGCGACGACGGTGATGCCGACGCCGAGCACGACGAGCGCCGCGGTGGCGCCGACCATGCCGCGGGGGAGCGACGTCGTCGGGAGCTCGGCGGGAGAGCCCTGCCAGAACGCCTTGTTCCAGGCCTTGACCACCGCGTACAGCGTCAGGAGCGAGGTGACGACGGCGCCGCCGACCAGCGCCCACGCGAGCGGTGTCCCGGCGTCGACCCCCGCCTGCAGCAGGCCGGCCTTGCCCAGGAAGCCCGACAGCGGCGGGATGCCCGCCAGGCTCATCGCGGGCAGGAAGAACAGCACGGCCAGCCCCGGCGCGAGCTTCGCCAGGCCGCCGAGCTTGTCGAGCGACGTCGAGCCGCCCCGGCGCTCCATCAGGCCCACGACGAGGAACAGGGTCGTCTGCACGGTGATGTGGTGCACCACGTAGAACACCGCCGCCGCGAGGCCGGCCTCGCTGGACAGGGCGATGCCGAAGATCATGTAGCCGATGTGGCTGACCAGCGTGAAGGACACCAGACGTTTGATGTCGTTCTGCGCGACGGCGCCGAGGATGCCGAAGAGCATCGTCGCGAGCGCGACCCACATGAGCAGGGTGTCCGCGCGGCCGTCGGGGAACAGCAGGGTCTGCGTGCGGATGATCGCGTACACGCCGACCTTGGTCAGCAGGCCCGCGAAGACCGCGGTGACCGGCGCGGGCGCGGTCGGGTAGGAGTCGGGCAGCCAGGCCGAGAGCGGGAACATCGCCGCCTTGATGCCGAAGGCCAGCAGGAGCAGCAGCTGCAGCACCATGCGGACGCCGGGGTCGACGTCGGGCAGGCGGACCGCGAGCTGGGCGAGGTTCACCGTGCCGGTCGACGCGTAGACCAGGGCCACCGCCAGCAGGAACACCATCGACGACGCGAGGGAGACGACGACGTAGATGGTCCCCGCGCGCACGCGCTCGCCCGTCCCGCCGAGCGTGATGAGCACGTACGAGGCGACGAGCAGGATCTCGAAGCCGACGTAGATGTTGAACAGGTCGCCCGACAGGAACGCGTTGCCGATGCCCGCGGCGAGCACGAGGTACGTCGGGTGGAAGATCGCGACGGGCGTCTCCTCGCGGCCCTCCTGATCGCCCTGGGACAGCGAGTAGACGAGGACGCCGAGCAGGACGGCGGAGGACACCGTCAGCATCAGCGCGGACAGCCGGTCCGCGACGAGGTCGATGCCCACGGGCGCGGCCCACCCGCCGACGTCGACCACGAGCGGGCCGTCGTCGACGGCCACGAGCAGCGTCACCGCGGCCACGAGCACCGCGGAGAGCGCGACGAGGCTGATCACGCCCTGCGCGCGGCGGCTGCGCCACATCGCGAGCGCGAGGCCCGCCGCGGACAGCGGCAGCACCACGGGCAGGGGCACGACCCAGGCGAGCTCAGGCACGTCGTCCCTCCTCGGGTCCGGCGGACCGCTGGGCGGCCTGGTGAGCGGCCTCGCGCGCGGCGTTCTCGGCGAGGGCCTCCTCGTGCACGGTCTCGTCGTGCGCCTCGGCGGCCTCCTCGTCGAGAGTGACGTCGCTGGCCGCGTCGAGGTCCTCGTAGGCGGCCCGGTCGGCGGCGGCGCGCGCGGCGACGCGGCGGTCCTCGAGGTCGTCCTGCACCTCGTCGTGGCGGTTGAGCTGCCAGGACCGGTAGGCGAGCGCCGCGAGGAACGCGCTGATCCCCAGCGTGATGACGATGGCGGTGAGCACCATCGCCTGGGGCAGCGGGTCGCTCATCTCCTCCTCGGGCGTCACGCCGACGATCGGCGGGCCGCCGGCCCGGCCGCCCGCGACCATGAACAGCAGGTTGATCCCGTTGCCGAGCAGCACGACGCCGACGAGCACGCGGGTCAGGCTCCGCTCGAGGAGCAGGTAGACGCCCGCCGCGACGAGCACGACGATCACGGCGACGAGGGTCAGGTTCGGGCTCATGTCGATCATCGCGTCACCGCCTCGGCCTGGGCGTCGATCTCGCTGCCCAGGCTGCGCAGCAGGTCCAGCACGAGCCCGATGACGACGAGGAACACCCCGATGTCGAAGAACAGCGACGTCACGAGCTTCACGTCCCCGAACACCGGCAGCGTGAGCTCGACGATGACGCTCTGCAGCACGGACCCGCCGAAGAGCAGGGCGAGCATCCCGACGCCCGCGGACAGGAAGAGGCCGCTGCCGAGCAGCAGGCCCGGGTGCACCGGGGCCGCCTCGCCGAGCTCGTACCGCCCGCCCGCGAGGTAGCGCACGACGAGCGCGATGCCGACGAGCAGCCCCGCGGCGAACCCGCCACCGGGCGCGTTGTGCCCGCTGAACAGCAGGAACAGCGCCACCAGCACCATCGAGTGGAAGAGCAGCCGGACGACGACCTCGAAGATCACGCTGCGCCGCTGCGGCGCGAGCGTCCGGCTGGCCCGCAGCGTCTCCGCCGACGGCCGCCCGGGCCGCGCGCCCGCCGCCGCCGACGCCGCGTCCCCGTGCTCGCCGGCCCGACGGCGCAGCGCCGCCATCGGGTCGCGCGTGCCGCCCCAGACGGGCTGGTCCGCGCTCGCGTCGCGCACGCGGGGGATCTCGCCGCTGCGGCGCCGCAGGAAGATGAGCGACGCGACGCCCGTGGCGGCCACGAGGAGCACCGAGAGCTCGCCCATCGTGTCCCAGGCCCGGATGTCGACCAGCGTCACGTTGACGACGTTGCGGCCACCGCCGTAGACGTACGCCTCCTCGGGGAAGTCCACCGACACGGGCTCGGCGGTGCGCGCGGCCGGCGCGAGCACGGCCATCGCCCCGACGGCCAGGCCCGCGGCGAGCCCGATGGCCAGCCGCACCCACCGGCTCGCCGCGAGCGGGCGCACCGAGAAGTACGGGGGCAGCCGGCGCAGCACCAGGACGAGGACGACGAGCGTGACGGTCTCCACCAGCACCTGGGTGAGCGCGAGGTCCGGCGCACCGTGCAGCAGGAACAACGCGGCCATGCCGTAGCCGCTCACGCCCGTCAGGAGCACCGCCTTGAGCCGGCGGCGGGAGCGGGCCGCGAGGACGGCGGCGCCGGCGGTCAGCGCGCCGGCGACGAGCTGCACGGGGCTGTCCCACAGCCGCCAGCCACCGGCCATCGGCGGCTGCGCGAACAGCGGCCCGGCGACGAGCGCGACCAGCACCACGAGGATCGTGCCGAGGTAGAAGGGCAGCGAACCACGCTGGGTGACACCGGTGACGTCGGCCGCGACGTCGTCGAGCCGGCGCATCATCCGCCGGTACAGGAGGTCGGCGTCGGCGCGCACGGGCACCCGGTGCTGCCAGCCCTCGACGCGGGAGCGCTGCCAGAACAGCAGCCCGCCGGCCGTGAGCACGAGGACGGTCAGGATCAGCGCGGGCCCGACGCCGGCCCACAGGGTCAGGTGGCCGGGGTCGCCCGGGTAGAGCGTGGCGTGCGGGCTCAGCAGGTCCTCGCCGAACCCAGGCACGAGCGCCGCGGCCAGCCCCAGCACCGCGAGGACGGCGGCCGGCGCGACGAGCAGCAGGCTCGGCCGGGACACCGCGAGCGGCGGCCACACGCCCTCGTCGGGCTCGGGGAGCGGGACCGCGCCGCGCACCGCGGGCCCGAACGCGCCGAACCAGAACCGCAGCCCGTAGGCCACCGTGAGCGCGGAGCCGACCACCATCGCGACCAGGACCGCCACGCCCGCCGCCGTGCCGCCGCCGTGCCAGAGGGCCTCCAGGGCTGCCTCTTTGGCGACGTACCCCGCGAAGGGCGGCAGGCCGATCATCGACGCGGTGGCCAGGCCGCCCACCGTCGCGGTGATGGGCAGCGCGCGCCCGAGGCCGTCGAGCCGGCGCAGGTCGCGGGTGCCCGTGGCGGCGTCGACCACGCCGACCGTGAGGAACAGCGACGCCTTGAACATCGCGTGCGCGCCGATCATCGCCAGGCCCGCGAGCGCGGCCGCCTCGCTGCCCGAGCCGACCAGGAGCACCAGCAGGCCCAGCTGGCTCACGGTGCCGAAGGCGAGGACGAGCTTGAGGTCGTACTGGCGCAGGGCCCGGTAGCCGCCGTGCACGAGGGTCCACGAGCCGACCGCGAGGACGATCAGGCGCCAGGCCCCGACATCGGCGAAACCGGGCGCGAACCGGGCGACCAGGTAGACGCCCGCTTTCACCATGGCCGCCGCGTGCAGGTAGGCCGAGACCGGCGTCGGCGCCGCCATCGCGGACGGCAGCCAGAAGTGGAAGGGGACCAGTGCGGACTTGGTCAGCGCGCCCACCAGCACGAGCACGACGGCGACGGCCGCCCCGGTGCCCGACGGCGGGTCGGCGATCAGCTCCGAGATCCGGTACGTGCCCGCCGACTCCGCGAGCGCGATGAGCCCGACGAGCATCGCGAGGCCGCCGAACGTCGTCACGACGATCGCCTGCATGGCCGCGCGCCGGGACGCCTTGCGGTCCGAGTAGTGGCCGATGAGCAGGTACGACGTGACGGTCGTCAGCTCCCAGAAGACGTACAGGAGCAGGACGTCGTCGGTGGTGACCAGGCCCAGCATCGAGCCCGCGAACGCCATGAGGACGCCCGCGAACCGGCCCAGCCCCGCAGCTTTCGACGAGAAGTAGCCCGCCGAGTAGACGAGCACGAGCGTGCCGACGCCCGTGACCAGCAGCACCATGAGCCAGCTGAGCGTGTCCAGGCGGAAGTCGAGCGCCATGTCGAGGTGCGGCACCCACGGCGTGCTCTCGGCCGGGCCGCGGCCGTCCATGACGTCGCTGCTCCAGCGCAGCGCCCAGACGAGCGCCGCCGCCGGGACGGCCGCCAGGAGCAGGAACGCCCGCCGGCCCAGCCAGCGCACCGCCAGGGGCGCGCCGAGGGCGGCCACGAGGTGCGCGGCGAGAAGCGGCAGCATGTCCGGCTCCGTCCTGGGTCGAGGGCGGTCGTCGGTGGGCGGGAGGAGGTCCGTCGGTGGGTAGGCGACGGCGACCGGAGCTGGCCGGTGCACCGCGGGATGGACGGATTCTACAGGGTCGGGTTGATCATGACCCCGGAGGATGACCCGGCTTCTCCCGGGGCAAGCCCCCGACCTGCCCCGGTAGCGTGCCCTGCGTGACAGCACTGCAGTGGGTGGCTCTCGTGCTGGCGGTGGCGTCGACGCTCGTCGGCGCGGCGTCGTTCCTGCGCGGCGCCGGGGCGATCGTGCGCGTGGTGCGGCGCGGCGGGCCGGCGCCCGCGCGGCGGGCGCAGCCGTGGCGACGCACCGCCCTCGCGGTCCGGCAGATCCTCGCCCACCGGCGCTTCCGCAGCCGGCCCGGGGTCGCCGCGGCGCACTGGGCCGTCATGGTCTCGTTCCCGGTCCTGTTCGTCACGCTCGTGAGCAGCTACTGGCAGATCGCCGACCCCGGGTCGGTGCTGCCCGTCGTCGGCGGCTGGCGGTGGCTCGGGTGGCTGACCGAGGCCATCGCGTGGGCGGCGCTGGTCGGGATCGGGTGGCTGGTGCTCGTGCGCCAGCGCGAGCACCAGCGGCGCGGGCGTTGGGCCGCGGGCGGCCCCTCCGCGGCCGGCAGCGGGCCGACGGCCGTCGGGGCCCTGGCGGCGGACGGCGCGGCCGGGGGGTCGCGCGCGTCGCGGTTCTTCGGGTCGAACGCCGGGCAGGCGTACTTCGTCGAGGTGGTCATCGCCGTCGTCGTCGCGTGCGTGCTGCTGCTGCGCGGGCTCGAGGTCGCGCTCGCCCTGCGCGCGCAGGGGATCACCGACCTCGCGGGCGGCGTCCCGCCGTGGTCCGGGCCCACCGCGTTGGTCATGACCTCGACCGAGCCCGTCAGCTCCGTCGACATCGGCTACCTGTGGGACTTCCCGCTCACCGCGTGGTTCGGCGCGTCGTGGGTGGGGGTCGGGACGGCGACGCTCGAGACCGCCGTCGTCGTGCTCGCGACGGTGAAGATCCTGGTGTCGTCGACGTGGCTCGCCGTCGTCGGGCTGCGCCCCGCGATGGGCGTCGCGTGGCACCGGTTCACCGCCATCGTGAACGTGTGGGCGCGGCGCGAGCTCGACGGGCGTCCGGCGCTGCGCGCGGTGCCGCCGGTCCGTGCGTCGGGCGAGCCTGTGGACTTCGACCACCTGGAGGACCTGGCCGACGACGCGCGGCTCGGCGTCGGGCGCGTGGAGGACCTCAGCTGGAAGGGGCTGCTCGACCTGGCGACCTGCACCGAGTGCGGGCGCTGCCAGGAGCAGTGCCCGGCGTGGGCGTCGGGCAAGGTGCTCTCGCCCAAGCTCATGGTGCTCGCGCTGCGCGACCACGCCTTCGCGACGACGCCCGGGCTGCGGGTGGGCGCCAACGCCTCCACCGCGCCGTCGGGGCGGACCTCGGCGACGGGCGTGCTCGGGCTCCCCGTGGCCGCCGACCACGGCGGGGTGGACGCGCTGTCGCTGGTGGGCGACGTCGTCGACCCGCAGGCGCTGTGGGACTGCACGATGTGCGGCGCGTGCGTGCAGGCGTGCCCCGTCGACATCGAGCACGTCGACCTGTTCGTGGACCTGCGCCGGCACGAGGTGCTGATGGAGTCGGCGTTCCCGGCCGAGCTCGGCAAGGCCTTCGCGGGCATCGAGCGGCGCGGGAACCCCTGGGGCGCGGCGCCGCGCGACCGGCTCGCGTGGACCAAGGGGCTGGACTTCCCGGTGCCGGTAATCGGGCGGGACGTGGCCGACGCGGCGGACCTCGACTACCTCTTCTGGGTCGGCTGCGCGGGCGCGTACGACGAGCGCGGACGGCGCACCTCGCGGGCCGTCGCCGAGCTGCTGCACACGGCCGGGGTGCGGTTCGCCGTGCTCGGGGAGGCCGAGGGGTGCAGCGGGGACCCCGCGCGTCGGGCCGGGAACGAGCTGCTGTTCCAGCAGCAGGCGGGCGCGACCATCGCGACGCTGACCGAGGCCAGGGCGACGCGGATCGTCGCGACGTGCCCGCACTGCCTCAACGCGCTCGGGAACGAGTACCCGCAGCTCGGCGGGGAGTTCGAGGTGGTGCACCACACCGAGCTGCTCGACCAGCTCGTGCGCGACGGCCGGCTCGTGCCGCAGCCGCGGGGCGAGGGTCCGACGTCGGGCGAGGGGGCGACGTCGGGCGAGGGTCCGGCGTCGGGCGAGGGTGCGACGTCGGGCGAGGGTGCGGCGTCGGGCACCGTGACCTGGCACGACCCCTGCTACCTGGGCCGGCACAACGGGGTCTACACGCCGCCGCGCGAGCTGCTCGCCGCGACGGGGCTGAGCCTCACGGAGATGCCGCGGTCGGGGGAGCGCTCGTTCTGCTGCGGCGGCGGCGGCGCGCGGGCGTTCATGGAGGAGGCGCCGGGCACGCGCATGTCCACGAACCGCGGCGCGGAGGCGGTCGCGACGGGCGCCGCCCGCGTGGCCACCGGCTGCCCGTTCTGCGTGACGATGCTCACCCAGGGCGTCGAGGCCACCGCGACGACGACCCCCGCCCCGGAGGTCGTGGACGTGTCGCTCCTCCTCCTGGAGTCGCTCCGCCCCCGCTGACCCACATGGCGCCGCGCGCTGCCGGCCCCGACGCGCACCCACCACCGGCCCACCCGTCCGGACGTCCGGACGAAGGGTTCCTACCGATATGCGGTAGGAACCCTTCGTCGCGGTTCGCCGTGGCACTCGACCCCGGCTGGAGTCGACCGCGCCGGCACGCCTGCGCCTGTGGACGGTCAGCCGTACACAGGGGCGGCGTGCACGGTCGGGTCACGCGCTCCGCCGCCCGGACACTCGCACCGTGCGGCTGACCTCGGACGTCGTGGCAGCGCTCGCCTCAAGGCAGGCGGGCGTCGTCACGACGGCGCAGCTCCGGACCGCCGGCGCAGACGACGTGTGGATCGGCCGGCAGGTGGCATCCGGTCGTTGGCGTCGACTGCACCGCGGCGTGCTGCTGACGTACTCGGGTCCGATCACCTGGCGCTCACGAGCCTGGGCGGGCGTCTTGTACGCCGGGCCCGGAGCGGCGCTCAGCCACGAGGCGGCCGCGATGCGGCACGAGTTCATCGCATCGCCCCCGCGGCAGGTGGACCTGACGATCCCGGCCCGCCGGCGCGTGATGCCGTCGCCGGGGCTGACGATCCATCTCCGAGCACCAGGACCACGGGCGGCCGGTCGCCCGCTGACCACGGTGCGCGGGGACACGGTCGTCGACCTCGTCGCCTCGGCGGCGTGCGCCGACGACGCCGTCGGCTGGGTGTGCGCCGCCAGCCGGGCGGGCGTCAGCCGGGCCGAGATCCTCGACGCCGCTGACGTGCGCGGCCGCTTCCGGAACTCCGGTTTGCTCCGCGAGATCGTCGCGGAGGTGACGGTCGGCATCGAGTCGCCGCTCGAGCGTCGGTATCACCGCGACGTCGAACGACGGCACCGGCTCCCGCCAGCCCGGCTCCAGGTCCGCGAGGTGGTACGCGGCCTGTGGATCCGCGCGGACGCGGTGTACGACGAGTACGGCCTGCGCGCAGAGCTCGACGGGAACGTCGGCCATCCTGGCGGTCGGACGGATGACGACACCTGGCGCGACAACGCGGTCATGCTCGCGACGGGCGACCGCACGCTGCGCTACCGCTGGCGGCACGTCGCGGTCACCCCGTGCGAGACGGCAGCCCAGGTGGCGGCCGCCCTGCGGCGCGGCGGCTGGCCGGGAACCCCTCGCCCGTGCTCACCCACGTGCGCAACCCGCTCGCTCGCCCTCTGACGGCCGATCTGATCTCCGACGAAGGCTTCCTACCGATATGCGGTAGGAACCCTTCGTCGCGTGGGGAAAGGGCAGGTGACGCTGGCGGGGGACGCGCGACGGGCCCGGGTCAGATGGCGCGGACGCCGGCCAGGGCGCCGGCGATGGCGGCCAGGCTCTCCGCGCCGTCGGGGCAGGCGAGCTCGACGCGCGAGCGGCCCGACGCGATCTGCACGCGGTACGCGCCGACGTACTTCGGGTGCTCGTGCGAGCCGACGGCCGTCACCCCCGCCGTGAGCAGCACGGTGTGCGCGATCGACCACGCGGGGCGCGGGTGGCTCGTGAACCACTCGCGGCGGTGCACGAACTCGAGCGTCCCGGCGTCGGCGCAGACCAGCGCCGCGTGCAGCGTCACCGGACGGTGCCGGTCCAGCCAGTGCCGCAGCGCCCCGCCGCGCCGGGGCACGATGGCCCGCGGGTGCGCGCCGAGCAGCACCAGCCCGGGCCGCTGGTCGGCGAGCTCCAGCTGGGTGGTGACGAGCCCGGCGTCGATGTCGTCGAGGTCCGCGAGCCGGGAGGTCGGCAGCGGCGTGCGGCCGGGACGCTCCGCGGGGTCGCGCGCGGCGAGCGCCTCGGTGCGCACGACGTCCAGCAGCTCCGCCATCGCGCCGCGGGACACCGCGCTGTAGCGCAGCGCGACCGCGACGCCCCCGCGCTGGAGGCCGTCGACGTCGTGGATCACCAGGCGACCGTCGAGCATCGAGACGCTGTGCTCGATGGCGGCGATCTGCCGGTAGGGCAGCTGGACGGTCTGGTACGTGTCCCCCTTGCGGGAGAGGACGGTCAGCGTCTCCTTGCCGGCCACCACCAGGTGGTCGTACAGGTGCATCTCGGGGTTGGCCTCGCGCCGGTCGATGGCGCGCGGCACCTTGAGCACGAGGTGCGCCGTCTCGAGCTCCACCCCGTGCTCGCGGTAGAGACGCGGAACCTCCTCCGGGGTGCGGACGCGATAGGTCCACGGCCCGAAGGCGTCGTACTCCGGCGTACGCTGCACGATCCGATGATGGCAACTCCCGGGCCCGTCCGGAACCGTCCCCGGATACCGACTCGGTGACGGTTCACCCGAGCGCGAGCGCCTCCCGCAGGGCCCGCACCGTCGGCGCGCCCTCCGGCAGCACCAGCGGCACGACGGCGTCGCCCACCGAGACCCGGCAGTTCAGGGCCCCGGCGAACGTCGGGTGCGCGGTGAGCGTGACCGCGGTGACCGCCGAGGTGAGCAGCGTCGTCCGGGCGATCGAGTGCGTCGGCTTGGACCCTTGGGAGACCAGCTCACGGCGGTGCAGCACCTCGACGCGACCCGGCGCGTAGGCGACCACGGCTGCGTGCACGGTCGCCGGCCACCAGCGGTCGAGCAGGCGCGCGGTCCACGACGTCGACAGGCGACCGACGGGGACGCGTGCATGGTCCGCCAGGCGTACGAGCCCCGGGTTCCGCTCGACCAGCTCGCGGTAGGCGACGACCAGTGCGACGTCGGGACCTGCGACGCTCCAGGCGCCCACCGGGGCGCCCGGCGGCGCGGGGGCGTCCGGCGTCGTCCGCCCGCGGGCGAGCGCCTGCGCGACGATCAGGTCGACGAGCTGCTCCACGGTGCCCAGCGAGACGCCGTTGAAGCCGAGCGAGAGGAGCTCGCCACCGGTGCCCGGGGTGGCGTCGAGGAGCCGCAGACGCCCGTCGAGCAGGGACACGCTCAGCTGCGACGCCCCCACGCGGTCGTAGGGGACGGTGCGCTCCCGGTAGGTGTCGCCCTCGCGGCTGAGCACGGTGAGCACGTCCGGGCCGGCGACGAGCAGGTGGTCGTAGAGGTGCATGGCCGGCGTCGCGTTGCGGCGCTCGATGGGGCGGGGCACCTTGAGCACGACCCGGGCGGCCTCGAGGTCGATCGGGTGCGCGCGGTAGAGGGGCGGGACCTGGTCGGCGGTCCGCACCTCGTCGATCCACGGCCCGAAGGCGTCGAACTCAGGTGTGGTGGCCATGATCACAGCGTCCTCCCTGGGAGCGTGACCGGTCCCCGCGGTCTTGGCTCCGCCGCCCGCCCGCGCCGCTACCGTGTCCTCGTGCCCACGACGCCGCCGCTGCCCCCGGTCGCGGCCGAGGACGACCCGGACCGCCCCGGCTGGCGGCGCAGCCCGGTCCGGCCGGAGGACGTCCGCAAGGACGCCGCGGCCGCGGGCGCGCTCTTCCTCGGCTCGCTGCTGAGCATGGTGCTGTGGCGCGTGGCCGGCATGTACGAGGACCCGGCGCCCGCGTGGGCGTGCGTCCTCCTGCTCGCCATGGTGACCGGGCCGTTGGCCGTGCGGCGCCGGTGGCCGAACGTGGTCCTCGTCGTGGTCGCGGCGTCGTTCGTCGCCCTGGTCGGCTTCGAGGTGCCCGAGACGCTCGTCGCGAACATCTCGCTCTTCTGCGCCCTGTACACGGTCGGCGCGTGGGCGCCGGACCGGCGTCGTGCCACCTGGGTGCGCGGCATCGTCATCGCGGGCATGTTCGTGTGGCTCATCGTGGCGATCCTCATGACGACGAACGACCCCGACTCGCTGCCCGACCTCTCCCGGGCCGGCGCCTTCTCGCCGCTCGTGGCGTACCTGGTCATCCAGCTGCTCACGAACGTCCTGTACTTCGCGGGGGCGTACTGGTTCGGCGAGCGCCAGTGGGCGTCGGCCCGCGAGCGCGCCCGCACGCAGCTGCGGACGCGGCAGCTCGAGTCGGAGCGCCGCCGGGTGGCCGCGCAGGCCGTCGCCATCGAGCGCCTGCGCCTCGCCCGCGAGCTGCACGACGCCGTCGCGCACCACGTGTCGATGATGGGGGTGCAGGCGGCGGTCGCCCGGACGCTGCTGGACGCCGACCCGACCCAGGCGCGGGCGACGCTCGAGCAGGTGGAGCAGTCGGCGCGCGACGCGATCACCGAGCTGCAGGGCATCCTCGGCACGCTCCGCGACGAGCCGGACGACGCCGCGGCGCCCGACGCCGAGGGCACCGCCGAGGCCGTCGCCTCCCTGGACGTGAGCCGGATCCCTGAGCTGGTCGAGGGCGCGTGCGAGGCCGGCCTGCCGACGACGTTCCAGGTGGTCGGCGAGCCGGCCCGCCTGTCGCCGGTGGTGTCCCTGAACCTGTACCGGATCGCGCAGGAGGCCCTGACGAACGCCCGCAAGCACGCGGGCCCGCACGCGCACGCGGACGTGCGGCTCCGCTACCTCGACGACGCCGTCGAGCTCGAGGTGACGGACGACGGCGTCGGCGCGGCGGCGCGGGGCCGGTCGCGGGTCCCGGGGACGGGCCTCGGCCTGCTGGGGGTGCGCGAGCGCGTGGCGGCCGACGGCGGCACGCTCGAGGCCCGCCCGCGGCCCCGGGGCGGGTTCCTGGTGCGCGCGCGGGTGCCGCTCGAGCGTCGGGAGGTGCCGGCATGACGGCCGACGACGGCGCGCGGCCGGTCCGGGTGATGCTCGCGGACGACCAGGCGCTGCTGCGCGCGGGGATCGCGACGATCCTCGGTGCCCAGCCGGGCGTCGTCGTCGTGGGCGAGGCCGGGTCCGGGCGGGAGGCGGTCGCGCTGGCGCGCACCCTGCGGCCGGACGTGATCTGCATGGACGTGCAGATGCCGGACCTGGACGGCCTCGAGGCGACCCGGCAGATCGTCGCCGACCCTGCCGTGTGCGCGCGCGTGCTCATGCTCACGACCTTCAACCGCGAGGACTACCTGCTCGAGGCGCTGCGCGCGGGCGCGAGCGGCTTCCTGCTGAAGAACTCGCGCCCGGAGCACCTGGTCGACGCGATCCGCGCGGTCGCCGCCGGCGACGCCCTGCTGGCGCCCGAGGTGACGCGCGCCGTCATCGAGCGCGCGATGGCGCCGGCTCCGCCCGGGGACGGAGCCGGGCCGGGCGAGGCCACCGACGACGGCGTCCCCGCAGCGGTCCGCGACGTGCTCACCGACCGCGAGGTCGAGGTGCTGCGCCTGGTCGCGCGCGGGCTGTCGAACGACGAGATCGCGGCCGAGCTCGTGCTGGGCCGCGCCACCGTGAAGACCCACGTGTCGAACGTGCTGATGAAGCTGGGCCTGCGCGACCGGGTGCAGGCCGTCGTCTTCGCGTACGAGCACGGGGTCGCCCGCCCGCACGAGGGCGACTGACCGCCCGGCCGGTCGGGACCATCGTCCGTCCGCCTCGGGGCGGAGGCGGGCGGCGGGCAAGGTTCGGCCTCGGGCCGGAGGTTCGCGGGCGCCGTCGTCCCTAGCGTGGGGAGCGCCATCGTGACCGGTCCCGAGTGGGGAGAACCATGCTGAAGATCGAGGGCCTGAACAGGTCCTTCGGCGATCGCCAGGTGCTGCACGACATCACGTTCGACGTCGCCCGCGGCCGGCTGACCGGCTTCGTCGGCGGCAACGGCGCCGGCAAGACGACGACCATGCGCATCGTCCTCGGCGTGCTCGCGGCCGAGTCCGGCAGCGTGACGCTCGACGGCCACGCGCTGACGGCGGCGGACCGCGTCGACTTCGGCTACATGCCCGAGGAGCGCGGCCTCTACCCGAAGATGAAGGTCGCCGAGCAGGTCGCCTACCTCGGCCGGCTGCACGGCCTGGACCGCGGCGCGGCGATGGACCGGGCCCGGGACCTCCTCGACCGCCTGGGCCTCGCCGAGCGCGCCGACGACCCGCTCGAGACCCTCTCGCTCGGCAACCAGCAGCGCGCGCAGATCGCCGCGGCGCTGGTGCACGACCCGCAGGTGCTCGTCCTCGACGAGCCGTTCTCCGGCCTGGACCCGCTGGCGGTGGACGTCGTCGTCGGCGTGCTGGCGGAGTACGCGGCGTCGGGCGTGCCCGTGCTGTTCTCCTCGCACCAGCTCGAGCTCGTCGAGCGCCTGTGCGACGACCTGGTCATCATCTCCGGCGGCCGGATCCGCGCCGCGGGCGGCCGCGAGGAGCTGCGCGCCGCGCACGGGACCACCCGCTTCGAGCTCGTGACCGACGGCGACGTGGGCTGGGTCCGCTCGGCGCCGGGCGTGCAGGTCGTCGACTTCGACGGCGGCTACGCGCTCTTCGAGGCGGCCGAGGACGCCGCCCAGGCGGTGCTGCGCGACGCGCTGGCGCGCGACGCCGTCCGCTCCTTCACCCCTGTCCGCCCGACGCTCGGCGAGATCTTCCGTGAGGTCGTCGCCGACGAGCCCGAGCTGGAGGTCGCCCGATGAGCGCGCCCACGACCACCACCCCGACGACGACGCCCCCCACCCCGCCGCGTGCGACGGCGCCCGGCCGGCCGGCCCGCCCGTCCACCCCGCGCCTGGCGCTCATGGTCGCCGAGCGCGAGGTCGTCACCCAGGTCCGCACCAAGTCGTTCATCATCTCGACGGCGATCCTGTTCGCCGCCGTGCTCGTCTCGATCGTCGCCGGCGCGCTCCTGGCCGGGAGCGACGACCCGACCAAGGTCGCCGTCGTCGGAACGGCCGCGGATGTCGTGGCGGACATGGACGGCCTCGAGCCGGTCGACGCCGCGGACCGCGCCGCCGCGGAGCAGCTGGTGCGCGACGGCGACGTGAGCGCCGCCGTCGTGCCGGACGAGGAGAACGTCCTCGGCTTCCGGCTGCTCGCGCTCGACTCGGCGCCGGAGGAGGTCGTCGCCGCACTGTCGGTGTCGCCCGAGGTCGAGCTGCTCGACGAGCCGGACACCGACGAGGGCCTGCGCTACCTGGTCTCGTTCGGGTTCGGGCTGGTGTTCCTCATGTCCGCGGCCGGCTACGGCGCGACGATCGCGCAGAGCACCGTCCAGGAGAAGCAGAGCCGCGTGGTGGAGATCCTGCTGTCGGCAGTGCCCAGCCGCGCGCTCCTCGCGGGCAAGATCCTCGGCAACTCGGCGCTGGCGTTCGGCCAGACCGCGGGGCTCGCGGCGATGGCCGTGATCGGCCTCGTGGTGACCGGGCAGGAGGACGTGCTCGACATGCTGGGCGCGCCGCTGGTGTGGTTCGTCGGCTTCTTCCTCATCGGGTTCGTGCTGCTGGCCGCGATGTACGCGGCGAGCGCGTCCCTGGTCAGCCGGGTCGAGGACGTCGGCTCGGTGGTCATGCCCTCGACGATGCTGACGATGGTCCCCTACTTCGGCGTCATCTTCTTCAACGACAACGAGGTGGTGCTGAACGTGCTGTCGTACGTGCCGTTCAGCGCGCCCGTGGCGATGCCGATGCGCCTGTTCCTCGGGGACGCGATGTGGTGGGAGCCGCTCGTCGCGCTCGCGCTGCTCGTCGTCACGACGCTGGGCGTCATCGCCGTCGGCGCGAAGATCTACGAGCGCTCGCTGCTGCGCACGGGTGCCCGGGTCAAGCTCGGCGAGGTGCTCCGCCAGGCCTGACGGCCGGCCCCCACCCCCACCCACCCGACCCCTCCCACTCCCACCCCTCAAGTGGAGCGCGGTGGCGCCGATCCGCCCCCAGTGGAGCGCGGTAGCGCCACCGCGCTCCACTTGGCGTTCGGGGTGAGATCCGTCAGAGGTCAGCGGGGTCGACGACGAAGCCCATCATGTCCGTGACCTCGCCGCCGACCTTGGCGTGCACGGCGCGCGCGACGGCCACCACGAGCGGCGTCGCGCGGCCGCGGGCCACCCGGTGGGCGAGCGGCGCGCGCTCCTTCTCCAGGTCGGCCTCCTCGACCGGCTCCCAGCGCACGCGGTACGCCACCGCACCCTGCGCGGCCCACGGCAGCCCGGCGACGACGGGCGGCGGGTTCGTCTCCCCGCCGATCTCGAGGGCCACGAACCCGTCGAGGTCGAGGTCCGCGAGCAGCCCGTAGGAGTCCATCGGGACGGGCTCCTCGAGCATCGCGCGGTCGTAGGCGTCGGCCTCCGCGTGCAGGTACTCGCGCTGCGCCTGCGTGAGGGGCTCGGTGCCGGGCAGCGGGTGCCCCGCACCACCCGGCCCGACGGCGTGGGCGGGCCCCTGCCACGTCCCCGCCGGCAGGTTGAGGTACGCCCGCGGGATCGCCTGCCGCATCACCGCGAGCGCGGCGTCCGGGTCGAGCCACAGGTCGCTCCAGATCGTCAGGTCGACGGCGGCGGCCGGGTCCGGCGTCAGGACGACGGGCGCCCGCCCGCCCGGGCCTGCGGCGGTCCGCACCGACCCGGCCAGGCGGCGCGCGACGGCGATCGCCCACTCGAGCATCCGCGCCTCGTCGCGCACGGGCAGGCCCTCGGGGAAGGCGCGGGCGAGGCCGTCGCGGTCGCCGGTGGTGCCGGACCACGGCGGGTTGCCGCGCTCGGTCGGGGTGTCGAGGACGTACGCCGTGCCCCCGCCGGCCGGCAGCCCCAGCTCGGTCGCCGTGCCACGGTCCACCAGGTAGGGCCCGGCGAGCGTGGTCAGGCGCGACAGCCGCAGGACGCCGGGCGGCGGCGTCGCCAGGCGGGGCGCCCGGGCGCCCACCTGCGGCGTGGCCGCGGGCGGCTCCCACGCGGCGCGCGGGAACCGGCTGGTCGCGAGGATCTCCACGGACTCCGGCCCGATGCCGGTGGGCAGCACGAGCAGGTGGTGGTCGTCGAGGTCCTCGACGATGTCGAGCGGGGGCAGTGCCATGCCCGCCAGACTAGGTCGGCCGTGTCACGCGGGTGCGTCGCGAGTGTTTCCCCGGCGGCGCCGATGTTTCGCCGCGCGGGCGTCAGATGCGGGTGCGGTGGAAGCCCTGGGCGCTGCGGGACGCCGTCGGGCCGCGCTGGCCCTGGTAGCGCGAGCCGTAGCGGGCCGAGCCGTAGGGGTTCTCCGCGGGCGACGAGAGGCGGAAGAAGCAGAGCTGGCCGATCTTCATGCCGGGCCACAGCTGGATCGGCAGGGTCGCGACGTTCGAGAGCTCGAGGGTCACGTGCCCGGTGAAGCCCGGGTCGATGAAGCCCGCGGTCGAGTGCGTAAGCAGGCCCAGCCGGCCGAGGGAGGACTTCCCCTCGAGGCGAGCGGCGACGTCGTCGGGCAGGGTGACGGCCTCGTAGGTGGAGGCGAGGACGAACTCGCCGGGGTGCAGGACGAACGGGTCGTCGCCCTCGACCTCGACCAGGTGCGTGAGGTCGGGCTGCTCGGCCGACGGGTCGATCACCGCGTACTTGTGGTTGTCGAACAGCCGGAAGTACTTGTCCAGGCGGACGTCGACGCTCGACGGCTGGATCATCGCCGGGTCGTAGGGGTCGAGGACGACCCTGCCGGAGTCGAGCTGGTCGCGGATGTCGCGGTCGGAGAGCAGCACGCTGGTCACCGTAGCCGCGGGTGGGGCGAATGCGAAGGCCGTGGTCAGGACTGGCTCGACTGAGGCCGGCACCTGACCCCGAGCACAGCGAAGGCCCCTCCGAGTAAGCGTCGGAGGGGCCTCGCTGGCCGTCGAGCCGAAGCGCCGGTTGCCCGGCATCCACGACCCCGCTCTGGCGTGCGGTTGGTCGACCACCCGGTTGCCCGGGCCTGACGACCGATGACGACCGGCCTTCCGGTCCGTTCGGACACCTGCGGCGCCAGCCACAGCCCGTCGGGTTGCCCCTCCGAGACGGTCCACCGTTCTCCGGTCAGCCCAGCGATCCCTGGTGGGTCACCGATCCGAGTTCCCTCGGTTCTCTGTGTCCCGGCATCGCCGTTGGAGAAGTTCTAGACCCGCCCCGAAGACCCCCGCAAGGGGTTCGTGACGTGTGATTTGCGCAGGTTCCCCGTACACACCCTCGTCCACAGGTCTGGCCGTTCCGTGCTCAGAGCACGCACAGCCCTGTGGACAAAAGATGTGTACGGCCGGTGTCCGGGGGCTGAACGCCCGCCTCAGCCTCGAGTGGAACGAAACGGCCGTGATCGGGGTCCGAATGGAACGAAAGTGGAGCACGACGTTCCACTCGAGGGGGTGCGGGCGCGGCCGGAGCGCTGCCACAGTTGGTCCAGGGGAGTCCCGTCGGGCCGTTCGGTCGGCGGGTGCACACCCCGGAGGGGACAACGATGTCGCGCCTCACCGTTCGCAGCAGCACACCCGTTCCTCCGTCCGCCCACGCTCACGGGCCCATGTCGTCCACGCGCCGGATGGCGGCCCTCGCCGTCGTCGGGCTGGCGCTCCTTGCCTTGGCCGGCTGCACCGGGGACGACGAACCCGCCGCCTCGCCGTCGCCCACCGCGCCGGCGAGCGCCGAGCCCACGCCCGAGCCGCCGGAGTCGCCCAGTGCGGAGCCGAGCGCGGAGGCGACCGCCGAGGAGACACCGGCGGCGACCGGCATCGTGCTGGACGCGGCCGGCGTCGGCGGGATCGCGATGGGGACGCCCGACCCACGGGCCGCGCTCGAGGCGCTGCTCGGGCCGGCGGAGCAGGAGACGAACGACGTCGCCTGCGGCCCCGGCGACGTCGACGCGCTGTCGTGGGGGGCGCTGTCGGTGAGCACGCTCGAGGGCGCGTTGTGGGGCTGGGACATCAACCCGCACCGCGGCGCGCTGTCGGCGGACGTCGTGGTCGCGTCGGGCGTGACGCCGTACCAGCCGCTCTCGGACGCGCTGGCCCTGCCGGGCGCGACGACGCCGCAGTACCTGGCGAGCCTCGACATGCTCTACGTCGAGGCCGGCGGGGTGCAGTTCTACGGGTCCGGGTCGGACGCGGCGACGTCGCAGGTCGAGCTCACCGGGGTGAACGTCATCACGTGCGGGTGAGCGGGGGGCGGGCCTCGGCGCGCGGCTCGACCGACGCGGGGCCGTGACCAGCGCGGACGCCGCTCCGGCGGGCCGATGACGGTCGGCTGGCCCGGGCCGCGCCGGATGCCGGTATCATCGTCGAGCGCGCTCCTCGGAGCGCCGCGCGGGTGTAGTTCAATGGTAGAACTTCAGCTTCCCAAGCTGAGAGCGCGGGTTCGATTCCCGTCACCCGCTCCATCGTCTCCGCAGGTCAGAGCGTTGCGGGCGCTCTGTCGGACCTCCCTGGGACCCTTCTGCTGGTCGGCTCGTGCCATAACGTGCCATAGCGAAGTGGGATCCGACCATGACGACTGCGACCACTGCCCGACGCCACCGCCGCGCCTCCGGCGCCGTCCGCCGACTCCCGTCCGGGAGGTGGCAGGCGAGGTACACCGGGCCCGACGGCGCGCTGCGGACCCTTGGGACGTTCCCGACCAAGGCCGAGGCCGACCAGGAGCTGGCGCACGAGGTCTCGCGAATGGCGCGGGGGGTCTGGCGGGACCCGCGGCTCGGGGAGCAGCCGCTCGGGGAGTGGTTCCGCGGGTGGATCGCGACGCGGGCGGATCTCGCGCCGGGCACCCGGGCGCTGTACGGGCAGCTGCTGGAGCGCTGGATCGATGCCGATGTGCCGGTGGTGGGTGGAGCGCGGCCGAGGGCGGTCCGGATCGGGGCACAGTCGCTGGCGTCGGTGACGCCGGCCGCCGTGCGCGAGTGGGACGCGGCCGTGCTGGCCGAGGCGTCGCGGCGGGCGGGCGAGCGGTGGTCGCGGGCGGCGTCGACGCCGAAGCGGGTCAACGCGGCGATCCGGGCGTGGGCGATCGAGAACGGGCGTGCGGTGGCGGGAACCGGGCGGATGCCGGTCGAGGTCCGCGAGGCGTGGCTGGAGGCGACCGGCGGTGTCGTCGTGGACGCCCGCGAGAGCCGCCCAAACCTCGGTCGCACCGAGGCCGCGCAGGCGTACCGCCTGCTGCACACAGGGATGGCTCGGGCGGTGTCCGACGGGCTGATCCCCGCGAACCCGTGCGCGATCAAGGGCGCGAGCCAGCGCGATTCCCGGCACCGGACGGAGCGCCGCGTGCTGGCGCCCGACGAGCTGTGGGCACTCGCCGACGCGATGCCTGAGCGCTACCGCGCGGCGGTGGTGGTGTCGTTCCTGTCGGGGCTGCGGGCGGGCGAGCTGTTCGCTCTCCAGCGGAAGCACGTGGACCTCCGGGCCGGGACGATCCGCGTCGAGCAGTCGCTCGCGCGCTCGGGCACAGATGGCGCCGGTCCGTTCTCGACGACGAAGTCCCGGGCAGGCCTCCGCACGGTCGCTCTGCCAGCGGTCGCCGTCGAGGCTCTCGCCGACCACATGGCGCGCTTCACGCCGGAGCGTCGTGACGCCCTCGTCTTCGGCACGGTGTCGGACCGCCCGCTCACGAGCGGCAGCCGCTCGACGATGTTCGCCCGCGCCCGTCGTGCGATCGGCCGCGACGACCTCACCTGGCACGACCTACGCCATTCAGCGCTGACGCTCGTTGCCCTCACCGGTGCGACGCTGCCGGAGCTCATGCAGCGCGCCGGCCACTCCACGCCGCGCGCCGCCCTCCACTACCAGCACGCCGCCGACGACGCGCAACAGCGGATCGCTCGCAACCTGGACGCCGCCCTCAACGCGCCACCAAGACCAGAAGCGGCGACTCGCTGACCGCAGACGCTCGACTTGCCAGCGTCGGACGCACCCAGGCGACCAGACGCGGGGTGGTCACGCGGCACCACGTGGGGCCATCGGGTCAAGTCCCCGTGGGGCCTCAGCGGCGTCCGGACTTGCCCTTTGATGTCGACGGCCGACTAGCGACGAGGACCGTCCTGGAGGCTTCTCGCTTTGCTGCCTCGACGTACTGGACTGGGTCACGGCGCATCTGCTCTACCCTGCGGTCCATCTGAGCCGCCCACTTGTCGTTCGCCATCGCGCACCTCCCTCTGGACGCACCCTAGTCTGCCGCATCGCCGGGCCAGCCGCCCGTAAGCGTGAGCGCCACACCGCACAATGTCGCGACCACCCGCATGATGCCAGCATCGTCTGACGTCAGGTCTCCCGGGTTCTCTGCGTTGATCGTGAGCAAGCCCTGCACCGAACCGTTCGACTTGATGGGGGCTGTGATGAACGTGCGGTACTTGCGCGCCCGTGAACGGTCCATGTTCGGCGGGGCGTCACGCAGCAAATCTTCGTAGAACGTCACGATGTCGGCTTCGGCGGCTGCCCACACGTCCTTGCCCTCGCCTGACCCCCGGGTGAAACACGAGACCGGCGCATCCCCCCGCCCAGCAGACAGTTCCGGAACCGGCTCCAAGACGTCGTCAGCGTCGCTGCGCCGACGCCTGTAAATCGACGCGCGTGATCCGTGAGTATCGGCAAGTGTGAGGGCCGCGGTGAGGGCTGCCCAGAGCACGTCGCGTAGAGCCGGCTGACGTTGGGCCCTCGTCGTCTTCGCTGCGAGGGATAGGAGGCACCGCACCAGCGGCTGGAGGCAAGACTCCATGAGCGCCTTCAGCTCGGCCGCTTTCGACTTGAGCGCTTGCTTGGCGTACGCCTCCAAGAGGAGTCCACCGAGGCCGAGCGCTGCTGGTGCTGCCGACCACCAGCGCCAAGGTCCGACGAGCATCCCCGCTACGCCGAGCAGGCCACCAGAGGCGGGCCCCAGCCAGGGGGCGCGCGCGGCAGCCGCGAGCAGCTCGAGCCAGACGCGCCTCACGGCGACGGACCCTAGTCCAACGCCTGCGGGCGGGCAGGGCGGCGCGCCACGGCCGAGCCCACTGGGTTCGGGCGCTCGCTGAAGCCGCCAGGGTTCGGCTCGAAGCGGACCTATCGCATCGCGTCTGGCGACCCGGCGACAGCAGCGCTGCCAGCCACGGGCGTTGCGGAGCGGCAGCGCCACGAAGTGCAAGAAGAGTCACGGCCCGTCATCGCCTCGGTGGGACTGGGACTCCGCCTACAGCGGCACCGCCTCCGAGAGAGCGGAGGTGAGGACTTCGCGCGCGAGGGCACCCGACGCCACGACGTCGACCCGCTCATCCAGAAGCACGGACAGCTCATCCGACATCGCCGCGAGGGGCAGCAGGCCGCGCGTGTGCACGTCGAGGTCGACGAGTAGGTCCACGTCGGACCCCGGCCCGTCGTCGCCCCTCGCCACCGAGCCGAAGAACCTGACGTTCGAGGCGCCATGGCCGCTGGCGATGGTGTGGATGCGGGCCCGGTTCGCCCGGAGCTTCGCCAACCGCGGCACCCCACCGTCGACCTGACCCTGGAGGCCGTCGGAACATGGCATGGCTTGACGGTAGGACCAGGGGACCCAAGGAGTCGAGTGAGTACTATAGTTTTCATGTGAGTACTTCACGACTCACCTGGAGCTGATGATGGACGTCTCGAACCCGATCGCCGACGTGGTGCCGTCCGCCCACGGCCCGGTGCTCGCCGTGCTGGCCTCCACCTCGACACCGCTCACCGGCCGTGCGATCGCCGAGCTCACCCGCCCACGAGTCTCCCAGGCGCGCGTCGCGCGCATCCTCACTGAACTCGCCGAGACCGGCCTTGTCGACCGGACGCCCGCGGGGGCCGCATCGCTCTTCTCGCTGAACCGAGACCACGTCGCCGCCTCGGCCGTCGAGGCGCTCACCTCCCTGCGCCAGCAACTGTGGAGCAGGATCGCCGAGCACGCCGGCGGCTGGGCCAACCCTCCGGACGGCGTCGTCGTCTACGGGTCTGCCGCGCGGGGCGACGGCGGCACCGCCAGCGACATCGACCTCCTCGTCATCCGCCCTGCCGAAGTGGGCGCCGATGACGCCGACTGGCACGCGAACGTCACCGACCTCGCCGCGCGCGTCACCCGCTGGTCCGGCAACCCGTGCGAGATCCTCGACCGCTCCCGCGAGGAGCTTCGAGCCATGGCCGCAGCGGGTGAGCGTCTCCTGAGCGAGATCCGCCGCGACGGACGAGCGATCGTCGGCTCGATCTCCCTGGTCCCGGCCTCTAGGGCGGCCTGACGTGGGCGCCCGGGACGACGCGCTCAGTCACCTCCGCAAGGCCCGCGAGTTCCTCGACGCAGCCGTCCTGGAGCTGGACATGGACCTGAATACCGCCGCGGCGTCGTCAGCCGTGCTCGCCGGCATCAACGCCAAGGACGCGATCTGCCTTCAGCTGACGGGTCGCACCGGCAAGTCCGAGGACCACCGCTCCGCCGTGCCGGAGCTCGCCGCTGCCGGACCTGCGGGCAAGGCACTCGAGTCGACCTTTCGCCGGCTCCTCGGGCTCAAGACCGCCGCGCAGTACCAGGCGGGGCCGATCAGCCGGATGGACGCGACGAAGGCCGTCGAGTGGGCGACGCGCATGGTCGACGCCGCGCGGGACGTCACCGGCTCCTGACCGGCCTCGCGTTCTGCCACGTCCGATGACGGGCGCGCGCGGAGCCGATGACGCTTGCGCCCGCCCGATGACGCACGCCGCGCGACCGATGACGCGATCGGCCCGGGTACGTCGCGTCATCGCCTCGCCGCCGGCGGCGCGGTTCCGTCATCGGTTTGGCTATGGCCCCTGAGCAGGCTGACCGCCACAGCACGACCCGACCCGGCAGCAACGGGGCGCGAGACATCTCCTCGCTCCCGCTGCACACCTCCCGGTGGTGACGGTCGACGACGTAAGGAGGCGGCTCCCGATGATGGCGATGCATAAGCTCATGGCCGGCGACGGCTACACGTACCTCACCCGGCACGTCGCGGCGGGCGACGCCGGCCTCAGCCACGCCGACTCGCTCGTCGCCTACTACGAGGCCACCGGCAACCCACCCGGCCGCTGGCTCGGCCGCGGGCTCACCGGCCTTGGCAATGACGCGTCGGACCGCCTCCACCCCAACGCCGCGGTGACCGAACCCGCCATGGCCGCGCTCTTCCGCGACGGTCACGACCCGCTGACCGACGCTCCTCTCGGCCGCTCCTATCGTGACCGCACCGACCGCGCCGTCGTCGGCTACGACCTCACCTTCACCGTCCCCAAGTCCGCCTCGGTCCTCTGGGCGCTCGGCGACGACGCCACCCGCGCCACCGTCCACGCCGCGCACCGCGCCGCCGTCGACCAGGCCCTCCATTTCGTCGAGCGCACCGTCGCCCGCACCCGCGTCGGACACGCGGGCTGCCGCCAGGTCCGCACGCGCGGCGTCATCGCAGCCGCGTTCGACCACTGGGACTCGCGCACCGGCGACCCGAACCTGCACACGCACGTCGTGCTCGCCAACAAGGTCCAGGGCCCCGACGGCGTCTGGCGCTCCCTCGACGGCACGACCGTCCACGCCGCGACGGTCACGGTCTCGGCGCTCTACGACTCCCTCCTCGCCGACGAGCTCACCCGCCGCCTGCCCGTGCGCTGGTCCCACCGGTCGCGCGGCGAGCGGCGCAACCCCGCCTTCGAGCTCGAGGGCATCGACGACGCCGTCCTGGCCGCCTTCTCCACGCGCGCCGAGCAGATCCACTGCGCCGAGCAGCAGTGGGCAGCGAGCTTCGTCGCCTCGCACGGCCGGAGCCCGTCGCGCGTCGAGACCAGCCGGGCGCGCCAGCACCTCACCCGCGCGACGCGCCCGCCCAAGATCGTCCGACCGCTCCGCGACCTGCTCGCCGAGTGGGCGAACCGTGCCCGCGCGCTGACCGGCGTCGAGCCGCGCGACCTCGCCGCCCGAGCCCTGGCCGGCGCCTACGCCCGCGGGCTGCGGGCCCACGACGTCGGGAAAGAGGTGCGGGCCGCCGTCATCGCGGCGGTGCTCGACTACGTCGCCACACGCCGCTCGGTCTGGACCACCTGGAACCTCGGTGCGGCCGCGGCCCGGGCGACGCTGCCGCTGCGGATGGCGTCACCCGCAGAGCGGCTCCGGTTGCTCAACGGGATCACCACCGAGGCTGCCGCCCGCTGCGTCCACCTCGACGACACCCGCGACCCCGAGCGGGTCCGCGTCGGCGAGGCGCTCTACACCTCCACCGAGCTGCTCGCGGCGGAGAAGTCGCTCATCGACGCGAGCGAGGCGCCCGGCGCGATCGTCATCGACGCCCGGCTCATCGACGAGCCGCGGTACCGGGCGCACCACCAACTCGGGCGGCTTGCACTCGACCAGCGGGCCGCCGTCCGCGCGGTGCTGACCTCAGGCCGGCGGCTCGACGCGCTCGTCGGCCCGGCGGGCTCCGGCAAGACGACGACGCTCGCCAGCCTCGCCGAGCTCTGGACGGAGAACCTCGGCCCCGTCGTCGGGCTCGCGCCGTCGGCGACGGCCGCCCGCGCGCTCGAGGCGTCCCTCGGCGTGCCGTGCGAGACGACGGCCAAGTGGCTCTACGAGACCTTGGGCGAAGGCGCCCATGCACGCGGTCGCGCCTACGCGGCGGCGGAGGTGAGGCGCGCGGCGAGCGGTGGCGACGGGCGGCGCGACCACCAGGCCGTTGCCCTGCGCCGGGAGGCCGGTCGGTGGTCGCTCGCGCCGGGCCAGCTCGTGATCGTCGACGAGGCCTCGCTCGCCGACACCCGCAGCCTCGCCGCCGTCGTCGGCCAGGCGGAGGCGGCGGGCGCAAAGGTGCTGCTGGTCGGCGACCACCTCCAGCGCGGGTCCGTCGACGCGGGCGGCGCGTTCGGCATGCTCGCCCGCCGCGGCCCGACGGCGGAGCTCACCTCACTGCGTCGGTTCCGGCATCCGTGGGAGGCGCGGGCGAGCCTGCAGCTGCGCAGCGGCCAGCCGGCCGCGCTCGACGCCTACGACGCGCACGGCGCGTTCGTCGGCGGGCTGCGCGTCGGCGGGCTGCGCGAGCAGATGCTCGACGCCGCGCTCGGCGGCTACCTGGCTGCCGGTGCGGCGGGACGGGTGGCCGTGCTCCAGGCCGCCGACAACCGGACGGTGCGCGACCTGAACGCGATGGCACATGCCGACGGCGTGCGATCGGGCGCCGTTCGGGAGAGCGGCGTCGAGCTCCATGACGGGTTGGTGGCCGGCGTCGGTGATCGCCTCGTCACGCGGCGGAACCACCGACGGCTGCGCACGGCCGACGGGTTCGTGCGCAACGGGAACCTGTGGGACGTCGTCGCCGTGGAGGGCGATGGCGCGCTGCGGGTACGGCCAGCCGGCAGCCGATGGCGGGAAGGCGGGCCGGTGTTGCTCCCAGCGGCCTACGTGGCCGAGCACGTCGAGCTCGGCTACGCGACCAGCACCGCGCGGACGCAGGGCATGACGGTCGACGAGACGCACACCGTTGCCGCGCCAGGGATGGGACGGGAGGACCTGTACGTCGCGATGTCGCGCGGCCGGGAGGCCAACCGCGTGTACGTCGTCACGGACGGGCCCGATGACGAGTGCGTGCCCGGTGCGGCGACGCCCGCGACGTCGTACCGGGACGTGCTCGACGGGATCCTCGCGACATCCCACGCCGAGCCGACCGCCACCGAGACCTGGGAGACGTACCACCCGAGCACGCCCGAGCCGGCTCCGGCTCCCGAGAAGCCCGCCCGCGCGCTCACGGCTCACCGCCTACCGGCCGGCCGCGGCCGCACCTGTTCTCGATCCACCTACTCGATCACTGTGACCAGCCGAGCACCCGAAGGAGCGCCATGTCCGCCATCGCCACCGGCCCGTCAGGTCGGCCGTTCCTGACGGTCGCCGAGGCCGCCGACGAGCTCGCTGTCACGGAGCGCTTCATCCGCAAGCTCATAGCCGACGGCACACTGCCGGCCGTGAAGGTCGGCGCCCGCGTCGTCCGCATCCGCCGGGCCGACCTTGAAGACTCGCTCGAGCCGGCGCGCGTCATTCCGCGCGCCCAACAGCGATGACGAGGCGCAGAGAGCGGCCCATGGTCCCTCCCCACGGCACCCGGCCCAGCATTCGTATCGATTTCACATTTGCGTAACAGGCATCGGTGTTACCGGCGATCGACCGGCGCGAGAGGCGCAGCATCACCCACTTGGCCGATCGCCCGAGGCGATACATGATGCGAGACTGCGCCTGCATCAACGAACGCCTAGCAGGGGGCTGGCGTCACTGGCCCCTGCCCGGAAGATGCTTACATCGACCGAGACACAAGGGGTGCGATCCAGAATGGGCAACGCTTCACTAAGTCGAGTCACTGCTCTCGCAGCGGCAGCAGTCCTTACCCTGCTGGTGGCAAGTGCCGGCCCCGCCGCCGCAGCACCGCGGCCCGGCGCGACGACCACTACATGGGAAGAGTCGTGCACTGACGCAGCCGCACGCGCCGGCGTCGAGAATGGCCTCTGCTCCGGCACTGAGTTCCTCTACATCGTCAAGGACTCCACCGGACGGGACGTTCAGCGATCCGAGCCTCTTCGGGGCAACTTCCGGAGCGGTTCCGCAACCCCGCCCGGCATCGCCTCACGACAGCAACCGGGCATCGGCATCAACAGCGTCAGTCCCGACATGGACTCTTGGTGCGACTCGAAGCCTCAGGCATGCACTCGGATCATCAACGACTACACGGCCGAAGCCAAGAACAACTGGCTGATGGTCTACAACGGGCAGAACTATGCCGCATTCTCGGTTGCGATCAGGGTTAACCTGAATGGACGCTCGCCCAGGGTCGAAGCGTGGTACGACTCTGACAGCGGCGGCGCCGTCCGATTCACTAGCCAGAGTTTCAACTGCGTCAAGGATCAGACGTTCGACGGTACGTGCGGGCACATCGACGTGACGACGTCCGGCACCGTGAACCTCACAAGCCTTGGCAGGTACACCAGCGGACTCAGGAGCTTCGCCCCCCTGACCCAGTCCGACGACTACTGGGTCGACCTCACGGGCCGCTTGGGACCAGCCGTCGATACGAGCGTCTCGTGGGGGATGACCACCGTTCGAGTTCCGAACTTCAACTGCTTCGGCACGGGCAACTGCTACTTCCCGTGATCTACTGATCGGGGCTGGCTGGCGAGCGAGCGTCGTCCAGCCAGCCCCGATCCTCGGAGGTCTGACGATGATCACATGGCACGAAGTGCTCATGACAACCGCCAGCACGGGCGGCCACTGGGTGCGAGTCCCGGACAACGGTTGGGGCGCGCTCATCGCATACCTGGCCGGTCCCGGACGTGTCCGCACCGTGGCGCGTCGGTACAACGACGTGCGGGTAGTGACGGTGCATGACGGCGTTCGCACAGAGCACAGCGAAGAGATCACCCCCGAAGACGTCCGCGGGATCGAGCGCGATATCGCGTCCTACGTCGCGGAGCGCGCCGCGCCGGCGCCCCCGCCTGGCGTCTCGTTTGAGATCCTCATCCCCGACGAGCTCTCATTCGACGAACTCGAGCACGATCTCTTGGCAGCGACGATGCGCATAGCGTCCGACGGGGACCCTCTCGCCGAACGTCAAGCACTGGACTGTGTCCTGAGGAAGCACCTCTCGGCCTGAGTGCCGGGCCCTCCCAATCGAACTCGCGACGACAAGGCGCGGAGTCAGCCCCGAGTGGCATGCCATAACGTGCCATAAGGGGGTTCAGATCGGTGCCTCTCGGTTCATCTCCGTGTAGGCTCGCAAGCGCCTGACCAGCAGTTTTACTCACCTACCAGGTCCCGGAAACGCGACGGAGTCCGATTCCCAAGCTGAGAGCGCGGGTTCGATTCCCGTCACCCGCTCCGCGTCAAGGGCCAGGTCAGAGAGCGTTTCTCGACCTGGCCCCTCGTCGTTGGGACCTACTCCCCGCCGACCAGCACCTCCAGCGCCGCGACCGGCACGACGCCCTCCGCCTTGGCCGCCAGCTCGGCATCCACCGTCACCAGCGCGTCGGCCTGCAGCCGCGCGACCGCCAGGTACTCGGCGTCGCGCAGGGTGTCCCAGCCGTGCTCGCGGGCGATCCGCCACGCTGTCCCGCGCGAGACGCGGTCCCCCAGCAGGCGCATCTTCAACTCGGTGAGCCGCTCGTGCGCCGCCAGCGCCTCCTTCTCGGTGCGGCGGCCCGCCCCGACGTCGCGCAGCAGCGACGTCAGTGCCTCCGAGCGGATCGAGCTCGGGGCGACGAGCTGGACGTCCGCGGCCACCGGCACGGCGGCGTCGACGAGGTGCAGCAGGGTCGGAGCGTCGATGACGAAGCGCCTCATCGCCTCAGGCTAGGACCAGCCCCTGACGCGCCCGTCCGTCGCCGCCCGCGGCCGCGCCGGCCAGCCCTGCTCGATGAAGCGGTCGAGCGGGAGCGTGGCGGCCCCCAGCGCCACGGCGCTCCGGCCGAGCTGCGAGCGCACCAGGGCCACCTCGCGCCCGGGCTGGGGGAGCGAGGAGGCAACCATGCTCCGTCGCACGTCGGGCAGGAGCTCCTCGGCGATCCGGTCGCCGAACCAGCCCGCCAGCACGATCCGGGCCGGGTTGTAGAGGTTGACCAGGTTCGACAGGGCGACGCCGAGGCGGGCGACGAGCAGGTCCATCGCGGCCAGGGCGCGCTCCTCGCCCGCGTGGTACGCGGCGAGGAGGGCCTCGACGTCCTCCATCTCGTGGCCGGCCCGCGACGGGTCGGGGCCCCGCCATGCGGCGAGCACCGCCGAGGCGCCCACGAAGGACTCGATGCAGCCGCGCGCCCCGCACCGGCACACCGGGCCATCCAGGCTGATCTTCGTGTGGCCCCACTCGCCGGCGCTGCTCGACGACCCGCGGAACAGCCGTCCGTTGGTGATGATGCCGGCGCCGACGCCGTCGCCCACGAGCACGACGATCGCGTGGTCCACGCCCCGGGCGGCGCCGAACCAGGCCTCGGCCTGCGTCGTCGTCTTGGCGCCGTTGTCGATCATCAGCGGCAGGTCCAGACGCTCGGCGAGGGCAGCGAAGTCGGTCTCGTCCCACCCGACCACCTGCGCGTGCACGATCGGCTCGAGCGTCGGGTCGCCGCAGCCGGCCAGGTTCTCGGGTCGCTCGACGATCCCGGGCACGCCCACGCCGACGCCGAGGACGCGGCCGGCGACGTCGGGCCCGCGCACCTGCTCCGCCTCCGCGAGGAGCTCGGCGACCGAGTCGGCGATGACGCGCGTGACCTCCTCGGGCGAGATGCGGCGCTCCTCGAACCGCCGGGAGCGGGCGGCGATGCGCGTCATGGTCAGGTCGAAGATCTCGGTGACGACGTCCGCCTCGCCGACGTCGGCGCCGATGACGTACGCGGCGTCGGGGTTCACCGTGACGATCGTCCGCGGCCGACCGCCCGCCGAGTCCAGCTGCCCGCCCTCGACGACGACGCCCTCCGCGACGAGCTCGCCCACCATGTTCGTCACGGACGTCGGGGACAGCCCGGTCGCCTCGCTGGCCTCGGAGCGGTTGGAGTCGCGGGCGAGCAGGAGGTGGCGCAGGAGGAGCGCGCGGTTCGCGCGTCGGACGTCCCGCACGGACGCCTTGCGACGGCCCTTCGCGCCATCCTCCATTCTTATTTTATAGCGTGACAGAAGTCCTCCCGCAAGCCTCGCCCGCCGCGGCGGACGCCCGGTTCTCCGCGATCAGAGCCCGGTAGCGGTCGGCGCTCAGCTTCGGGGCGACCCGACCGGTCGGGTAGTCGGTGAAGAAGAGCCCGTAGCGCAGCTGGTAGCCCTGGGCCCACTCGAAGCTGTCCATGAGCGACCAGAAGAAGTACGCCTCGACCGGCGCACCGGCGGCGATCGCGTCGCCCACCGCGCGCGCGTGGGCGTCGAGGTAGGCGACCCGCTCGACGTCGCGGCACGCGCCGTCCGGCCCGACGTAGTCCCACAGCCCGATCCCGTTCTCCGTCACCCAGATCGGGACGCCGGGCGCGGCCTCCGCCACACGCAGCAGCACGCGCGTCAGTCCCGCAGGGTGCACGGCGACGCCGTGCCCGCTCCGCGGCTCCGGGACGGGCAGCTTGTCGATGCCGCGGACCACCGGGTCGGTGCCGGGCTCGTCCGCACGCACGACGTTGTGCTCGTAGTAGTTGACGCCGACGAAGTCGACGCGCGGCGCGAGGGTCGCGACGTCGATGCCGTCCAGCGCGGCGGCCAGCGCCGCCCCGCCGAAGTACCCCTCGGCATCGGCGGGGACGCGCCCGTGCAGGAGCGGGTCGACGAAGAGCCGGTTCTCGACGAGGTCGGCGCGCGCCCAGGCCGCGAGGTCCTCAGGCCGGTCGCCGGCCGGGGCCAGGTCGGACAGGTTGATCGCGAAACCCACCCGGCCCGACGGCGCCAGCTCGCGCAGCACGGGCACCGCCAGAGCGTGGGCGTGCATCTGCACGAAGGCCGCTCGGAGCGCCGTCGCCTCGTCGGTCAGGCCGGGCGCGTGCAGCCCGCTCAGGTGCCCGTGGAACGCCGCGCAGAACGGCTCGTTGATCGTGATCCAGTCGTCGACCAGATCGCCCAGGCGCTCGACCACCACGCGGGCGAACGCGACGAACGCCGTCGCCGTCTCGAGCGTCGACCAGCCCCCGCGGTCCTGGAGCCACTGCGGCAGGTCCCAGTGGTAGAGCGTCACGACCGGCCGCACGCCGAGGCCGCGGAGGCCCTCGAGGACGCGCCGGTAGTACGCGACGCCCTCCTCGTTGACCCGCCCCTCGGCGTCCACCACGCGCGCCCAGGCAACCGACAGCCGGAAGGTGTCCAGGCCCAGCCAGGCGACGGTGTCGAGCAGCTTCGCCGGGTCCTCGTACACCCGGCAGGCCACCTCGCCCGTGTCACCGCGAGTGATCGCACCCGGGCGCGCCGTGAACGTGTCCCAGATGCTCTCGACGCGGCCGCCGGAACGCACCCCGCCCTCCACCTGGTAGGCGGCGACGGCGCTCCCCCAGCGGATCCCGGCAAGCTCGTTCATCGTTCTCCTCGTCAGGGGGCTCAGTAGCCGGTGCGCAGGCCGCGCAGCAGGTACTTCTGCAGCGCGAAGCACAGGACGACGGGCGGCAGGGTCAGCACGATCCCGCCGGCCATCAGCTCGCCCCAGTAGATGCGGTAGCCCGTCTGCATCTGCAGCAGGCTCGAGGTCAGCGGCATGACGTTCGCGTCGGTGATGAACGTCATCGGGAAGATCAGGTCGGTCCAGCCGGCCAGGAAGCTGTAGAGGACGGCCGTCATGATCCCGGGCAGCGCCAGGGGCAGGACGATGCGGAAGAAGACCCACCCGGGGGTCAGCCCGTCGAGCTCCGCCGCCTCCTCCACCTCCTTCGGGACCTGCTCGAAGAAGGGCTTGAGGATCCAGATCACGAACGGCAGGTTCAGCACCGACACCCCGACGATCACGCCGGTCACCGAGTTCAGCAGCCCGAGGTTCTGCATGATCGTGTACATCGGCACCACGAGGGCCGCCGGCGTCACCATGCGCGCCACGATGAGGAAGGCCAGGGCGACGCCGCTCCCCCGCCACGGGTACCGCGCGAACCCGTAGGCCGCGGGACCTCCGAGCAGGAGGCTGATCACCACCGTCGCACCAGCGATGACCAGCGAGTTCGTGATCGACGTCCCGAAGTGGAACTGGTCGAACAGGTTCGCGTAGTGGCCGCCGGTGAGCTCCTCGGGCGCACTCAGCGGGGTGCGGCTGAAGATGTCCGCGTCCGGCTTGGTCGAGACGAACGCCATCCACGCCATCGGCGCGAGCATCACCAGCGCGATCACGGTGAGCACGACGCCGGCGCTGGTGGCGCCGAGCCGCTTGCGGGCGGAGTAGGTGAGCCGCATCAGCGGTTCCTCCGTTGCACGATCAGGAGCGCCCCGCCGAAGCCGAGCGAGATGACCAGCGCCAGGAGCGCCTGCGCCGACGCCGTGCCGAAGTCGAGGTGCGTGAACGCGGTCCGCCAGATCACCAGGGGCAGCACCCGCGTGTCGTCGCCCGGGCCGCCGCCCGTCGTCGCGAACACGGTGTCGAACACCTTCGTGAACGCGTCGACCGCGCGGAAGGCGCCGGTGATGAGCATGACGGGCAGGATCGACGGCAGGGTGATCCGGAACAGGATCCGCACGGAGCCGGCGCCGTCGAGCGCCGCGGCCTCGTACTGGGACGGCTCGATCGACATCACCGCCGCGAGCATCACGAAGAGGACGAAGGGCATCATCTTCCAGGCGTCGATCACGATGATCGACACCAGCGGGTGCTCCACGAGCCACGGCGTCGACGTGCCGAGGAGCTCGTTCACGGGGCCGAACTGCGCGTCCAGCATCATCCGCCACGCGTAGGCCCCGGCGATGGCCGGCACCGCGAACGGGACGATGAACGCCGACGCGACCACGCGCGAGAACAGCCGGCCGAAGCGGCCCTTCAGGTTCAGCATCACGTTGGCCAGGAGGATCGCGCAGGCCGTGCCGACGACGACCTCGATGACCACCGAGGCGACCGTGAACTGCAGCGTCACCCGCAGCGAGTTCGTGACCGTCGAGTCCGTGAACAGGGCGGTGATGTTGCTCAGCCCGGCGGGCTCGATCTCCGACGACGTGAGCGGCCGGTACGTGTGCAGCGCCATGTACCCGAGGTAGAGCAGCGGGTACGCCATGACCGCGCCGACGAAGAGCATCGAGGGGAGGGTGAAGAGAATCCCCGCAAGCCTGCGTCGTGGCGACTGGGTCCGCACAGCGGCACCTCCCCTCACACCGTGGCCGGATCGGGGCCCGCGCCGCGGGGAGGACGGGGCGTCCTCCCCGCGGCGGGACTGAGCAACAGTGGTCACTCGATGGCCTCGCGCCCGGCGAACTTCTCGTCCTGCAGCCAGGCCGCGGCCTGCTCGGCGGTCATCTCACCGGAGAGGACCTTGGCGAGCGCCTCGGAGACGCCCGAGCTCAGCTCGCCCGACCACGTGGTGTGCAGGTACGTCAGGCGGTTCGCCACGGACTTGAGCATGTCGAGCTCCGGGAGCACCGCGGCGAAGTCTGCGCTGTCCTGCTGGCTCGCCAGCACGGGCAGGTTGCCCGTCTCCTCGGTCTGCGGCAGCTGGAACTCGTCCGAGGTCATCCACGCGACGAAGGCGCCCGCGGCGTCCGGGTTCGGCGCCGACTCGGGGATGGTCGCGAGCATCGCGCCCAGGTGGGTCTGCTCGCCGGGCGGCGGGGCGATGCCGAGGTTGCCGTCCATCTGGTCGCCGACGGTCCGCCACGCGTACAGCCAGTTCTGGTAGATGGCGATCTGGCCGGCCGCCATCTGGTTGTCGCAGTCGAAGAAGCTCAGGGCCTCCCAGCCGGGGGCGCTCAGCGACGTCAGCGCGTCGATGTACTCCATGGACGCGACCTGCTCGGGCGTGTCCAGGGTGAGCTCACCGGTCTCCAGGTCGCCGAAGTTCGCGCCCTGGCCGTAGGTGAAGTACGTGTCGTCGAGGAACACGGACCAGTCGACGCCGCCGAGGCAGGTGCCGTACATCTCCGGGGGCCGGTTGAAGAAGGTCGCGACGTCGACCAGCTCGTCGAACGTCGTCGGCGGGGCGAGCTCGCGGCCGTACTCCGCCTCGAACGCGGCCTGCTCCTCGGGGTTCTCGAACAGGTCGGTGCGGTAGAGCACCACCGGGAAGTTGTAGTACTGCGGCACCCCGACCAGCGCGCCGTCGTCCCGCGTGAACAGGTCCGCGTTGACGAGGTCGCCGACGACGTCGTCGCCCAGGTACTGGCTCAGGTCGCGGGCGTGCGCGTGCCGGAGGAGCCACTGCGCGTCGTCGCCACCGCCCGCGAAGACGACGTCGTAGGTGCCGGCGTCCTGCGCGAGCTCGGCGACCTTCCGCTGACCCCAGACGTCGCGGGCAACCTTGTCCACGGTCACGCCGATGCCGGTGGCGTCCGTGAACTCCGCGGCGTGCGCGGCGAGGGAGTCGGTCTCCGGCCCCTCGACGGCGAGGACGCGGATGTCGCCCGTCGGGCCGGACTCGGCCGGCGCGGACCCTGTCGCGTCGGGCTCGGCCTCGTCAGTCGAGTCGGAGCACGCGGCGACCAGCCCGACCGCGAGCGCCGTGCACGTCACCCCCGCGAGAACGCGGCGCGTGGACAGACGCTTGTTCATAGTCACTCTCCCTTGAGTACGAAGTCCTCTTGCGCGGCTACCCGGCTCGCCTGGGTACCGGCGGGCCCCCCCTCGACCGGCCCGGCGTGGGCTGCCGCTCCTCCCTCGAGGACGAGCGCCCATGCCTTCCCGATCATGACGACCCGGCTGACGCGGCCGGCGACGACGGGGCCGGGATGAGCCCACATCTGCGCCTTCTTCGCCCGCTGGACCTTCTTGCCGACTATAAAATATGATCCGACAGAAACCTGTCAAGGGTGTCGCGGCGGACTGTGAGAGCATCCGGCGAAGGAGGGCTCCATGAGCAACGGTTCGACCCCGCCCGCCCGGCCCGCAGCCGACGACGCGCCCTACCGCGACGCGCGTCGCGGCATCCCCGAGCGCGTGGCGGACCTCGTCGCGCGGATGACGCTGCCCGAGAAGGTCGGGCAGATGCTCCAGCTCGACGCCCGCGACGGCGTCCGGGAGCCCGTCGTGACCATGCACGCCGGCTCGCTGCTGCACACCTCGCCCGACGACGTCGGCGAGGCGCACGACCTCGCCGCCGCGTCCCGCCTCGGCATCCCGCTGCTCATCGCCGACGACTGCATCCACGGGCACTCGTTCTGGCCCGGCGCGACGATCTTCCCGACCCAGCTCGGGATGGCGGCGAGCTGGTCCCCGGAGCTGGTCGAGCGCGTCGCCCGCGCGACCGCCGCCGAGGTCGCCGCGACGGGCCTGCACTGGACGTTCTCGCCGGTGCTCGACGTCGCCCGCGACCTGCGCTGGGGACGCATCGACGAGACCTTCGGCGAGGACCCGTTCCTCGTCGGCGAGCTCGGGGCGGCCATGGTCCGCGGCTACCAGGGCGGCGGCGCGGCCGACCCGGACGCGATCCTCGCCACCGCGAAGCACTTCGCCGGGTACTCCGAGACCCAGGGCGGCCGCGACGCCAGCGAGGCGGACCTCACGCAGCGCAAGCTGCGGTCGTGGTTCCTGCCGCCGTTCGAGCGGGTCGCGCGCGAGGGGTGCGCCGCCTTCATGCTCGGCTACCAGGCCATCGACGGGGTGCCGGTGACCGTCAACCGCTGGATGCTCGACGGCGTCCTGCGCGGGGAGTGGGGCTACACCGGGGCGCTGGTCACCGACTGGGACAACGTCGGCCGCATGGTGTGGGAGCAGCGCATCTTCCCCGACGCGGCCAGCGCGGCCGCCGCGGCCGTGCGCGCCGGCAACGACATGATCATGACGACGCCGGCGTTCTTCGCGGGCGCGCAGGACGCCGTCGCGCGCGGGCTCCTCGACGAGGCGGACATCGACCGCGCGGTCGCGCGGATCCTGGCCCTGAAGTTCCGGCTCGGGCTGTTCGAGGACCCCCGGCGGCCCGACGTCGCCCGGCAGCGCGCCGTCGTCGGCCGCGCGGAGCACACGGCCCTCAACCTCGAGGTGGCGCGACGGTCGCTCGTGCTGCTGACCAACGACGGGGCCCTGCCCCTGCCCGACGTCGCGGGACCGCGCCGGATCGCCGTCGTCGGGCCCAACGCCGACGACGCGCAGGTGCTCCTCGGCGACTGGGCCGGGTCGTCCGGCCAGGTCGACTGGATGCCCGACGGGCACCCGCGCGAAGCCATCACCACGGTGCTGGACGGGCTCCGTGCGCTGGCCCCCGACGGCTGGGAGGTCGGGCACGCGCGCGGCGCCGACATCCTCACCCTGGTCCCCGACCCGGAGGGCCCCACGTTCGCTGACGGGCAGCCGCGTCCCCCGATCGCCACCCCCGCCGCGCCGGACCCGGAGCTGCTCGCCGAGGCCACGGCCCTCGCCGCGTCCGCGGACTGGGTGGTCGCCGTCGTCGGCGACCGGATCGAGCTGGTGGGCGAGGGGCGCTCGACCGCGACCCTGGAGCTCTTCGGCGCGCAGACCGCGCTGCTCGACGCGCTCGTGGCGACCGGCACCCCCGTCATCGTCGTCGTCGTGGCGTCCAAGCCGCTGGTGCTGCCGGCGTCGGCCGAGCGCGCCGCCGCCGTCGTCTGGGCCGCCAACCCGGGCATGCTCGGCGGGCGCGCCGTCGCGGAGCTGCTGCTCGGACTCGTCGAGCCGAGCGGCCGCCTGCCCGTGTCCGTGCCGCGGCACGTCGGCCAGCAGCCGACCTACTACAACCAGGTCCGCGGCCAGCACGGCACGCGCTACGCCGACCTGACGCAGGAGCCGGCGCACTGCTTCGGCGAGGGCCTGAGCTACACGACCGTCGAGTACACCGACCTCGTCGTCGACCCGCCCGTCGCGAGCGCGTCCGACACGGTGCGCCTGCGCGTCACCGTCCAGAACACCGGTGCGCGCCCCGCGCTGGAGACCGTCCAGGCGTACGTCACCGACGTCGTGACGTCCGTGACCTGGGCCGAGCGCGAGCTCAAGGCCTTCCGCCAGGTCGCGCTCGCGCCCGGCGAGCGGGCCGAGGTGGAGCTCGCGGTCGCAGTGCAGGACTGCACCGTCGTCGACGCCACCGGACGCCGCGTGGTCGAGCCCGGCGAGTTCGTCGTCGGCGTCGGCCCGTCCTCGCGGGGGCGCGACCACCTGCTCGGGCGCTTCACCGTCCGCGACGCCTGACCGCCAGGCGACGGCACGGCGACGGCACCGCGACGGCGCCTGCGAGGGCGCCGACGGACCGTACGAGGCCCGTCGGACAAGGTCTCGGACTGCATAAGCCCAGGTCACGGGCCGGACACGAGAGGCCGGTTTCGGCTACGGAACCCCATCAGTCCGGTCACGACCCGGCAACTCCGACCACACGCGCACACCCCGCGCCCTACGTTCCCGGCAACGGCAGCGACGGCGTAGACGGGGGCAGCGATGAGCACCAACCGCGGCAGGACGACAGGTCTGGCGGGCGCGACGCTCGTCGTCGTGATGGCCCTGGCGGGCTGCTCCGGCGGGGGGTACGACGGCGGCGACGGCGGCGACAGCGCCTCCCTGGACGGCGCCCGCGAGGACGCGGGCTACGTCGAGCCCGGCCCGGGCCGGCCCGAGCAGCCCTACCCCGGGCCGGACGGCACGGACCCGGAGCTCTACCCGGAGTACGCGGCGTGGAACGGCATGACCGACCCGGCCGACGACGCGCTGTCGACCTTCGCGCTCGACATCGACACCGGCTCTTACACGCGCTTCCGCGACGCGGTGACCAACGGCGGGTACCTCGACCCGGCCGAGGTCCGCACGGAGGAGTTCGTCAACTACTTCACGCAGGACTACCCGACCCCCGAGCGCGGCCTCGCCGTGAGCGTCGACGCCACGGTGCTGCCGTTCCGCCCGGAGCACCGCCTCGTGCGGGTCGGCGTCGCGAGCGCACCGGCCACGAGCGCCGCGCGCGAGGACGCCGACCTGGTGCTGGTCGTCGACTGCTCGGGCTCGATGGCCGAGTACGGGAAGATGGGGATGACCAAGGACGCCCTGCAGACGCTCGTCACCTCGCTGCGGCCCACGGACCGGGTGGCCATGGTCTGCTACTCGACCGAGGCCGACGTCTTCCTCGAGCCGACGCCCGTCGCGGAGCGCCAGAGCATCCTCTGGGCGATCGACGAGCTCGAGCCGATGGGCTCCACCAACGCCGCCGCCGGCCTGACGCTCGGCTACGACCTGGCCATGGAGATGCGCAGCGAGGGCCGGATGACGCGCGTCATCCTCATCAGCGACGGCGTCGCGAACGTCGGCGAGACGGACCCCGACGGGATCCTCGCCCGGATCAGCACCGAGGCGCAGGCGGGCATCAACCTCGTCTCGGTGGGCGTCGGCATCAGCACCTACAACGACCACCTGCTCGAGCAGCTCGCCGACCAGGGCGACGGCTGGCACGTCTACGTCGACAGCGAGGCGGAGGCGGAGCGCGTCTTCTCCACCGAGCTCACGGGCTCGCTCGTGGTGGCCGCGACCGACGCGCGGGCCCAGGTCGAGTTCGACCCGGAGCAGGTCGCCGCGTACCGGCTCATCGGCTACGAGAACCGCGCCATGGCCGACGAGGACTTCCGCAACGACGCCGTCGACGGCGGCGAGGTGTTCGCGGGCCACACCACCACCGCGCTGTACGAGGTCGCGCTGCGCGAGTCGCGCTCGCGTGAGCCGTTCGTCACCGCGACGGTCCGCTACCTCGACGACGCCGGCCGCCCGGTCGAGCGCTCGGGCTCCCTCGTCGCCACGGACTGCGCGCGGTCGCCGCGCGAGGCGTCGCCCCGGCTGTACCAGGACCTGGTCGTCGCGATGCTGACCGACCACCTGACCGGCGGCCCGTGGTCGGAGTACGTCTCCGCCGCCGACCTGCGCGAGGCGGCGCGGGCCCTGCCGACGTCGGTCGACCGGGACCCCGACGTCGTGGAGCTGGCGGACCTCGTGGACTGGGCCCTGTACTGACCTGGGTGGAGTCTGACCTCGTTGGAGTTGGTTCTTAGGTAAGGCTTACCTTAGGGTTCGGACCGGCCCGTTCGCGGGCCTCCCGCACCCGGACCCTGAGGACGTCATGAGCCCGCTCCGCCCCGCCCGTGCCACCACTCGTCGTGCCCGGACCGCCGCCGCCGGCGCCGTGGCGACGTTCGCCGTCGTCGCCCTCGCCGGCTGCAGCGCGGACGCCGCGGACGACGAACCGGAGACCGCGGGCGGGGCGAGCACCGCCGCCGCCGAGACGGGCGCGCTCGTCATCTACTCCGGCCGCAACGAGGAGCTCGTCGACCCGCTGCTCGACCGCCTCGAGGAGGAGGTCGGCGTGCCCGTCGAGGTGCGCTACGCCGGCACCGCCGAGCTCGCCGCCCAGCTCCTCGAGGAGGGCGAGGCCACCGACGCCGACCTCTTCTTCTCCCAGGACGCCGGCGCGCTGGGCGCCCTCAAGGGCGCCGACCGGCTCGCCGAGCTGCCGGACGCGGTCCTCGACCGGGTGCCCGAGCACTACCGCGACGCCGACGGCCGGTGGGTCGCCACCTCCGCGCGCGCCCGCGTGCTGGCCTACGACCCGGCGTCCGCCCCGGAGGTCGCGGACCTCACCGGCATCGACCAGATCCTCGACGAGCGGTACCGCGGCCGGATCGGCTTCGCGCCCACCAACGCCTCCTTCCAGTCGTTCGTCACCGCGCTGCGCATCGACCGCGGCGAGGACGGCGCCCGCCAGTGGCTGCAGGACTTCGCGGCGCTTGAGCCGCAGGCCTACGACAACAACAACGCGGTCCTCGACGCCGTCGACGCCGGCCAGGTCGGCATCGGCCTCATCAACCACTACTACTGGTTCGAGCGCGTCGCGGAGCATGGCGCCGGCTCCGTCAACGCCCGCATCCGGTTCCTCGCGAGCGACGACCCCGGCGCGCTGGTGAACGTCGCGGGGGTCGGCATCCTCGAGGGCACGGACATGCCCGACGCCGCCACCGCCGCCGCCGCGTTCCTCCTCTCCGACGAGGCGCAGCAGTACTTCGCCGACGAGACCGCCGAGTACCCCGTCGTCGAGGGCGTCACGTCCACCGTGCACGACCTCGCGCCGCTCTCCGCGCTCACCGGCTTCGTCGTCGACCTCAACGCCCTGGAGTCCCTCGAGGAGACCCTGGCCCTGCTCGGCGAGGTGGGCCTGACCTGAGCGTCCTGAGCGAGCCGGGGACCCACCCCCGCACCCGGCGTCGGCCGGGGCGCCTGACGGGCGCCACCCCGGCCGGCGTCCTCGTGCTGCCCGCGGTGGTGGCGGCCGCGGTCGCCCTGCTCCCGGTGGCGTACCTGGTCGTCCGTGCCGCGGAGGCAGGCTGGGGCGCCGTCGTCGAGATCCTGCTGCGGGACCGCACGCTCGCGCTCGTCGCCCGCAGCCTGGTCCTCGCCGTCGCGGTCACGGCCACCGCCCTCGCCATCGGGCTGCCGCTCGCCTGGCTCACCACGCGCACCGACCTGCCCGGGCGGCGCGCGTGGGGCGTGGTCGCCGCGCTGCCCCTCGCCGTGCCGAGCTTCGTCGCCGCGTACACGTGGATCTCCGTGCTGCCGCAGGTCTCGGGTTTCCTCGGCACGTGGCTCGTGCTCAGCTTCTCGACCTACCCGTACGTGTACCTGCCCGTCGCGGCAGCCCTGCGCGGCACCGACCCGGCGCTCGAGGAGGTCGCGCGGTCGCTCGGCCGCGGGGCCCTGCGCACCTCGCTCTCGGTCACGGCGCGGATGGCGCGCCCGGCCGCCACCGCCGGCGCGCTGCTCGTGGCGCTCTACGCGCTCAGCGACTTCGGGACGCCGTCGCTGATGCGCTACGACGTCTTCACGCGGGCCATCCACACCTCGTACACGGCGTCCTTCGACCGGACGCCGGCCGCCGTCCTCTCGCTCGTGCTGGTCGCCCTGACCGTGGCGATCACCATCGCGGAGACCCGGTCCCGCGGGCGGGCCGAGTACGCACGGATCGGCGCCGGGGCCACGCGCGACACGCGGCCGATCCGCCTCGGCCGGGCGACGCCGCTCGCCGTCGGCGGCGCCGCGCTCGTGGCGGGCGTCGCGCTCGGGTACCCCGCGGCGGTGCTGGCGCACTGGGTGTCGCAGGGGCGCTCGGCGGGCGTGGACTGGGCCGTGCTCGGCCCGGCCGGGCTCTCGACCGTCTGGGTCGCCCTGCTCGGTGCCGCCGCCGCGACCGCGCTCGCCGTCCCGGTGGGCGTCCTCGCGGCGCGGCACCCCGGCCGCGGGGGCCGGCTGTTCGAGCACCTCACGTTCGCCGGCCACGCGGTGCCGGGACTCGTGGTGGCGCTCGCGCTCGTGTTCTTCGGCGTCCGGTACGCCCAGCCGATCTACCAGGAGACCCCGCTGCTCGTGCTCGCGTACGCGGTGCTGTTCATGCCCGCCGTCGTCGGGTCCGTGCGGGCGGCGGTGAGCCAGAGCCCGCGCCGGCTCGAGGAGGTGGCGCGGTCCCTCGGCCGGACGCCCGCCGGCGTGCTGCGGCACGTCACTCTGCCGCTCGCCGCGCCGGGCGTGGCCGCCGGCTTCGCGCTCGTGACCCTCACGGCGATGAAGGAGCTGCCCGCCACGCTCCTGCTCCGGCCGACCGGCATGGACACGCTCGCCACGCGCCTGTGGACGCACACCGGCGTCGGCGCGTACGCGGCCGCGGCGCCCTACGCGGTCGCACTCGTTCTGCTCGCCGCGGTCCCGACGGTCGTCCTCAGCCGGGTGCAGGCGCGATGAGCCGGCTCGAGGTGCGCGGGCTGCACAAGTCCTTCGGCGCCACGCCGGTGCTGCGCGGCATGGACCTCGACGTCCCGTCGGGCGCGCTCGCGGCGCTGCTGGGCCACTCCGGCTGCGGCAAGACGACCCTGATGCGCATCGTCGCGGGGTTCGAGCAGGCCGACGCGGGCGAGGTGCTCATCGACGGCCGCACGGTCGTCGACGGGCCGGCCGGCGCGCCGCCCGAGCGCCGCCGGGTGAGCGTCGTGCCCCAGGAGGGTGCGCTGTTCCCGCACCTGACCGTGGCGCAGAACGTCGGCTTCGGGCTCCCCGGCCGCGGCCCGGCGGCCCGGCGTCACCGGCGGGAGCGGGTGCGCGACCTCCTCGCGCTCATCGGGCTGCCCGACGTCGGCGAGCGCATGCCGTCCCAGCTGTCCGGGGGCCAGCAGCAGCGCGTCGCCGTGGCGCGCGCGCTCGCCCCCGAGCCCGACGTCGTGCTGCTCGACGAGCCCTTCTCCGCGCTCGACGCCGCCTTGCGCAGCGCGCTGCGCGAGGACGTCCGGGCCGCGCTGAAGGCGACCGGCGCGACGGGCGTCCTCGTCACCCACGACCAGGAGGAGGCCCTGAGCATCGCGGACCTGGTGGCCGTGGTGCGCGACGGCGTCGTGGTGCAGGCGGCCGAGCCCGCGCGCGTCTACCGCGAGCCGGTGGACCTGGACACCGCCCGGTTCGTCGGTGACGCCGTGCTGCTCCCGGCCGAGGTGACCGACGGCGTCGCGCGCACGCCCGTCGGGACGCTGAAGCTGCTGCGCGGCGACCACGCGGGCGGGCGCGGCCTGGTCGCCGTCCGGCCCGAGCAGTTCCACATGGTCGGGGCGGGGCGCGGGGCCGCCATCGCGACCGTCGACGCTGTCACGTTCCACGGCCACGACGCGACGGTGCGGCTGGTGATCGCGGGGACGGACGGGCCGGGCGCGCCGGGCACCGCCGGGCAGGCGGTCCTCTGCCGCACCCAGGGCCCGCTGCCCGACGTCGGCACGCAGGTCAGCCTGCTCGTCGCCGGTCCGGTGTCGTTCTTCACCACCGAGGCGCCCACCCAGCATCGCTAGGTGCTATATTATTGGCAGTTGCTTGCCACTAATATCGGAAGTCGAGGCCGGCGATGGTCACGTACCACCCGCGCATCGTGGACGCCCAGCTCTCGCGCGGGCTGCGCGCCGCCGGCGCGGTCGTCGTCGAGGGCCCCAAGGCGTGCGGCAAGACCACCACGGCGCACCGACAGGCCGGATCCACGGTGCACCTGGACGCCTCCCCGCAGCTCCGTGCCCTCGCCGCGGCCGACCCGCGCGTCCTGCTCGACGGCGAGACCCCGCGCCTGATCGACGAGTGGCAGCTGGTGCCGGAGATCTGGAACGCCGTTCGCTACGAGGTCGACCAGCGTCAGGCCGACGGACAGTTCATCCTGACCGGCTCGGCGACACCCGCCGACGACATCACCCGGCACACGGGCGCCGGTCGCGTCGCCCGGGTCCGGATGGCGCCGATGACGTCGTACGAGGCCGGGCACGGGACGGGTGCGGTCTCGCTCGCCGGGCTGTTCGCCGGCGACCGACCGGCGAGTCTCGGCGCCGACGCCGATCTCGCCGACATCGCCGAGCTCGTCTGCCGGGGCGGGTGGCCCGCGAACCTGCGCCGCGACCTCGCGGACGCCATCAACGCGAACCGGGACTACCTGACCACCGTCGCCGCCGCCGACATCGTCACCGTCGACGGAGTCCGCCGCGATCCTCGCAAGGTGAGTGCCCTGCTGTACGCGCTCGCCCGCTCCAACGGGACGTACGTGACCGACAGGACGCTCCAGGCCGACGTCAACGGCCGCGGCGAGACGCTGTCACCGAAGACCCTGGGGTCCTACCTCGACGCCTTGTGCCGGCTGTGGATCGCCGTGGAGCAGCCGGCATGGGGACAGCACATGCGGTCCTCTGCCCAGGTCCGCAAGTCCCCGAAGCGACACCTGGTGGACCCGTCGCTCGCCGTCGCGGCCCTCGGCGCAGGCCCGCGGGCGTTGCTGGCCGACCTCGAGGCGTTCGGGCAGCACTTCGAGTCGCTCGTGTTCCGCGACCTCTCCGTCTACGCACAGGCGGCCGGAGCCGGCGTTCACGCCTACCAGGACGCCGGCGGCGCGGAGATCGACGCCGTGGTGACGCGCGACGACCAGTGGATCGGCATCGAGGTGAAGCTCGGCGCACGACCCGAGGTCGTCGATGTCGCCGCTGCCGGCCTGATCCGGATCGCGCGCTCCATGCGGACCCCGCCGGCCGCCCTCGCCGTGGTGACGGCGACCGGCCCCTCCTACCGGCGCGACGACGGCGTGGACGTGATCTCGATCCTGGACCTCGGCCCCTGAGAGCGTCGGCCGCAGGGGCCACCCCGCACAGGCCGGGGTCGCCCACCGGTCTACCCCGGTGTCACCTCTCAGGTGCTCGGCACGTGGAGCTCGCCGTACGCCACGCACGTGCGGTACCGCGTCATCCGGTGACGGGCTGCACGTCCTCGCCGGCCGGCTCGGGGTCCCGCATCCGCGTCACCAGACCCGCGCACGCCACCAGCAGCCCGACGGCGAGCAGCAGCGACGGGGTGAACGACCCGTCCGCGGTCCGCATCGCCTCCATGACGTAGACGAAGACCACCGCGCCCTGGCCGAACAGCTGGATCAGCCCGTTCGACGTCGCCTCCGGCGTCGGGTGGGTGATCTCCGCGCCGTACTGCATGCCCACCGGCAACGCGCTGACCAGGAAGAACCCGAGCACCGCGGCCGAGGCGAACAGCAGCACCGGCGACGTCGCGAACGTCAGGCCGAGCAGCCCGGGGACGGCGCCGACCACCGCGACCATGAGGTACCGGCGGCGCTTGCCCTGCCGGTCGGACAGCGCCGGGATGACGACGGCACCCACGAGCCCGCCGACCACCATGACCGCGCCGAGCGTCCCGGCGTCCGTCGGCGTGAACCCGCGCGGCCGGATGATGTTCTCCACCCACGTGCTCACGCCGTTGAAGATGCCCAGGCCGGCGACCGCGATGGCGAGCACGAACCAGAACGGCCGCACCCGCAGCGCGTGCCGCAGCCCGGCGAGCGCGAGCGAGCGCACGTCGGACCCGTCGGGGCCGGGCGGCGTCGGCGGCGCCTCGCGCATCAGCGCAAGGAAGGCGGCCGAGCTCGCCGCGGCCGCCGCGCCGTAGACGAGCTGCACCGTCGGCAGCGACATCGACTCCGCCAGCACCGGCGTGAGCGCCATGCCGAGCGCCGTCCCGACGAGGTTCGCCAGCGTCACCAGCCCGACGGCCGTCGCGCGCCCCTGCTCCGGGAACCACTTCGCGGGCACGGTGGTCCAGGCGTTGAGCAGGAACGGCTGCGCGCACGCGACGCCGATGGTCGCCGCGAGCACGAGCCCGTAGCTGTCCCCCGCGAACCCGCGCAGCAGCCCGAACACGCCCATGAGGGCGACGCCGATCCCCACGCCCACGCGCGAGCCGTACGTGTCGATGACCCACGACGCCGGGATCGACAGCGGGATGAACGCGATCATGAACGTCATCGCCAGCAGGCCGATCTGCAGGTCGGAGACGCCGTAGAGCTCGGCCGCCGGCCCGGTGACCGGCGCGTAGGAGATCCACAGGACCTGGATCGTCAGGTTGACCAGCATGAACACCGCGAGCACCACCCAGCGGTACCCGTACAGCCGGTACCCGGCGCCGCCGTCGACCACCCGGTGGACGCTCACCGGTACAGCCCCCGCACCTTGCGGTACATCCGCGTGAACGTGCGGTAGCTCTTGTCGTGCAGCGCGGCCGACGTCGGGTCCGGCTCGTACTCCCGCGTGATGCGGACCAGGCCCGGGACATCCGCCCAGGCCAGCTCGCCGATGCCGATCGCGGCGAGGAACGCCGCGCCGCGGGCGTTTGCCAGCACCGGGTCCTCGGCCCGGCGCACGGTGCAGCCGAGGACGTCCGCGAGCGTCTGGCACCACAGGTCCGACTGCGCACCGCCGCCCACGTACGTGACGGCCCGGAACCCGCCCGGGAGCTCGGCGTGCACGAGCTTCTCGACGGCCTCCTTCATCCACCGGGCGTTGAGCGCGATGCCCTCGAACGCGGCGCGCACCAGGTCGGCCCGGCTGGTGTCGAGCGAGACGCCGAACCACCCACCGCGCACGTGGGCGTCGTCGACGGGCGTCCGCTCGCCGTTGAGCCACGGCGCGAAGACCACACCGTTCGCCCCGGGCGGGGACGTGACGGCCAGCGCGTTGAGCCGCTCGAGCGCGTCCGCGGGCGGCGGGCGGCCGTCACCCATCGCGTCGTCGGGGTAGACGACGTTCTCGATGAGCCAGTCGATCGCCTTGCCAGCGACGTCCTGGATGGTGGCGACCCAGTACCGCTCCGGCACGGCTGCGGGCAGCGACGCGACGTTGCGGATGACGTCCGTGCGCTTGAACGGGACGTGGCAGCTCAGCCACGCCGACGTCCCGATGTACAGGTGCGCGGCGTAGTCCTCCACGGTCCCCGCGCCGATGGCCGCGGCCGTCGTGTCCCCCGTGCCGGCCACCACCCGCACGTGCTCACCCAGCCCGAGCTCCGCGGCCGCCTCCGCCGTGAGCGTGCCGACCACGGAGGCCGGCGGCACCAGCTCGGGCAGCTTGCCGACGTCGAGCCCCACGCGCCGGGCGAGGTCGGCGTCGTACCGCACGTTCGCCGGGTCGCGGTTGTCGGTGCACCAGCGCAGGACGGCGGTGTCGAACCCCGCGACGGCGCGCCCGGTCAGGCGCATGGTCAGGTACTCGGGCACGTCGAGCAGGTACGCGGACGCGGCGTAGACCTCCGGGCGGCGGTGCCTCAGCCACTGCGCCTGGCCCACCGGGTCCTTGCCCGACCGCGAGGGCACGCCGCCGGACTTGGTGATCCACTCGCGCAGCGCCCGCACGTTGTAGCCGGCCCCCGGCACGGTGATGCCGCCCGACGTCAGCGCGCGCGAGTACGCCTCCCCGCGCGCGTCCATCCAGATCAGCGCGTTGTGCAGGTGCCGACCGCCCGCGTCCACCGGGACCAGCCCGCCCCACTGGCTGCTCATGCAGATCGCGGCCACCTCGCCGGGGTCGACGCCCGTCCGCTCCACCGCCAGCCGCACGCAGCCGACGATGGCGTCCCACCACTCCTGCGGGTCCTGCTCGGCCCCGCCGCCGGGCAGAAGGATGAGCCCGACCTTTGCCCGCTCGTGCCCGACGAGCTCCCCGCCGACCGTCATCAGGGCGACCTTGGGTCCGCCCGTGCCGAGGTCGACCCCGACGACGTAGCGCCCCTCGCTCATCCGCGCCCCGCCGCCTCGGGCCGCCGCTGCGGCATGACAGGACGCGCCACTAGACGCCCTCCACCAGGGAGAAGACCTCGTCGAACCGGCTCAGCGCGTCGTCGACGACGGCGTCGGTGTCGGCCATCGACGTGTAGAGCCGCGAGCCGGCGAGCGTGATGATCCCGTGCGCCGCGTAGGCCGCGCCCATCTGCTCGATGAGCTCCTTGCGCGGCCCCTTCTCCTTGAGGAGCTTCACGGGGTTGTGCATGTCGAGAAGCATGACGCCGCTCGACTCCAGATGGACGATGGATCCGGTGTTGTAGACGACGTACGGCAGGCCGCGCTTGTCGATCAGCCGCTGCAGACCGCGCGTCAGGCGGTCGCCCGCGCGCCCGGCGACGACCGGCGCGTTGGTCCGCGCCATCTCCTCGATCGCGAAGTAGCCGGCCGCGCACGAGAGCGGGTTCGCCGAGAGCGTCCCGCCGACCTGGATGTGCGCGCCGGACTTGCCGTCCAGGCCCGAGCCGAAGACCGCCATGACGTCGGCCCGCCCGCCGACGCCGCCCGCCATCGGGTAGCCGCCCGCCACCGCCTTGCCGAAGACCGTGAGGTCGGGCACGACGCCGAAGTACCCGGCGGCCCCGCCCATGCCGACCCGGAACCCGGTGACGACCTCGTCGAAGACCAGCAGCGCGCCGAACTCGTCGCAGAGCTCGCGCACCCGCGCGTTGAAGTCCTGCGGGGCGGGCCGCGTGCCGGACTCGGGCCCGAGCGGCTCGACCACGACCGCCGCCGTCCCGCCGCGCGCCCGGTTCTCCACGAGCTTGCGCTTGAGCGCGCCCAGGTCGTGCGGGAAGAGCTCGCGGGTGCGGCTGGTCGCGCCGAACGGGATGCCCTTGGCGTTCATCCGGTAGGTGCCGGGCACGCGCAGCCCGTAGACCATCGTGTCCGACCAGCCGTGGTACGCCCCGCCGACCTTGATGACGACCGAGTTGCCGGTGAACGCCCGCGCCGCGCGGACCGCCGCCATCACGGCCTCGGTGCCCGACCCGAGCGACCGGTACATCTCCACGTGCGGCATGTACCGGTGGATCGACTCGGCGAGCTTGAGCTCGTACTCGTGGAACAGGCCCGTGACCGGCCCGGACTCGCGGATGACCTCGGCCACGCGCTCGTTCACAGGCGCGTAGTTCGAGCCGAGGATGGTCGGCCCGCCGGCCTGCAGGAAGTCGACGTAGGTGTTGCCGTCGAGGTCGGTCAGGTGCGCGCCGTGGGCGCCGGTGATCGCCAGCGGGAACGGGTAGTTGAAGGCCAGGTTGTGCTGCACGCCGCCGGGGATCCGCTGCTTGGCGCGGTCGGTGATCTCGCGGCTGGCCGGGCACCGCGTGTCGAACCAGTCGAGGACGTCGAGCAGCGCGTCGTGGCGCAGCCCGCGCACGGGCTGGGCGAGCAGCGCGCGCAGGCGCCGCATGACGTCGTCGACGTCCGGGTAGTCGCTGATCGCGTACCCGAGCCGCGCCGCCTCGCTGCCGGGCACCTCGACGACACGCGTCTCCGGCGCCGGGGGTTGTGCGCCGGAGACGTGCGCCGCGACTGCGTCGGCACTGGGCAGGATCGCCTCGGTGGCGACGCGCACCGGCGGGACGCCGGCGGTGATCTGGGCGCCGATGCGCTTCTCGTCGGCGCGGAGCTTGGTGAAGGCGATCTCCCGCACCCAGCCGGGGATCGTGTAGACCTTCTCGGGCTCGGTGAGCAGGCTCAGCAGGTAGGCGATCGACACCTTCTCGAGCAGCGCCATCGCGAAGACGGCGTGGTCCGGGTCGATGCCGAGGGTCACCACGCCGTGGTTGGCCAGGATGAACGCGTTGTCGCCGCTCGCGACCTGCTTCTCCACGTTCTTCGCGAGGAACCCGGTGCCCGACGGCGCGTAGTCGACGATGGCGACCCGACGGCCCAGGAACCGGACCTGCTCGTCGGTGAGCGCCGGGATCTCGCGCCGCAGGAAGGCGAGCGCCGACGCGTACGGCTGGTGGGTGTGCACGATGGCGTTGACGTCGGGCCGCAGGCGGTAGATGTTCGCGTGCATCTTCGCCTCGATCGACGGCGCCAGGTGCGTGGCCCCCGCGTCGGGCCGGTGCCGGCCGTCGAAGTCGACGATGCAGACGTCCTCGGCGCGCATCTTGGCGTAGTCGTAGTTGCTCGGCGTCACGGCGTACAGGCGCCGGCCCGGGACGCGCACCGAGACGTTGCCCTCGGTCGCCTTGAGGAAGCCCCGGTCGAGCATGGTCCGGCACATGTCGACCACGTGCTGACGCGTCCTCGCGTGCTCCATCGGGCCCCTCCTCGTGCGCCGGCCCCCCGGCGGGCCGCTTCTATCATTCCGAACAGCATCCACGGGGGACTACATCGGCGCAGGCCCATCCGGGCGGTGGTTCGCTATCACGGCTTGATAACCTGAGCCTCGATGGGCCAGCACCTCGTGTCCCCGACGCCGTGGCAGCGGCTCCCCGCGGCCGCGGCACCCGCGCTGCGCGCCCGCCTCGGCACGGTGGCCGACGCCGTCGCCCGCCAGGCCACCGAGGCGATCGGCACGGGGAACGACGACGCGACGCTCGCGCGCGACGTCCGGCGCGGCGTCGACGTCGCCCTCCAGCGGTTCGTCGACCTGGTCGGCACCGACGAGCCCGCACTGCCGGCCGGCGTCCGGGAGACCTTCGTCGACCTCGGCGCCGCCGAGGCCCGCGAGGACCGGCCGCCCGAGACCCTGCTCGCGGCCCTGCGGACGTCGGCGCGCGTCATGCTGCGGGAGACGGCCGACGCGCTCACGGACGCGCTCGCCCCCCGGTCGCTCACGACGGCGGCCCTCCTCGACCTGTCCGACGCCGTCACGGCCTTCGTCGACGAGCTCGCCGCCGCGACCACCGAGGGCTTCACGCTCCAGCTGCGCGAGCTCGCCGGCGAGCGCGACCGGCGTCGGCGGCTGCTCGCCGAGCTCCTCGTGCGGGGGAACGCGCCCGAGCGGGCGGTGCTCGCCGCGGCCGAGGGCATCGGCTGGCGCGGGGTGGGCGAGGTGGTCGCCGTCCTGCTGCCGCCCGAGCAGACGCGGCGGACGCAGTTCCGCTTCCGGGACGACGCGGTGGTGCTCGAGCGCGAGCGCGACACCGTGCTGCTCGTGCGGCACGGCCGGACCGCGACGCGCGAGCACCTGGCCCGCGTGCTCGCCGGGCGGGGCGCCGTCGTCGGGGTGACCGTCGACTGGCCTCGGGTGCCGCAGTCGGTCCGCCTGGCCGAGCTCGCCGCGCAGCTCGTCCGGGCCGGCGCGGGCGACGACGTCGGCGGGGTCGACGGCGGGCCGGTCGGTGACCCCCCGGTGTTCGCGGACGACCACCTCGCCACCCTCGCCGTGCGCGGCGAGCAGTCGGCGTTCGCCCTGCTCGGCGAGCGTCGGCTGGCGCCGTTCGCCGGGCTTCCCGAGCCCGCCCGCGGCCGTCTCCTCGAGACGCTGCGCAGCTGGCTGCGGCACTGGGGCTCGCGCGCCGCCGTCGCCGACGAGCTGCGCGTCCACCCGCAGACGGTCAGCTACCGGGTGCGCCAGCTCCGCGACCTGCTGGGGGCGGACCTCGACGACGCCGACGCGCGGTTCGAGCTCGCCCTGGTCCTCGCCGACCCCGTCGGGCGAAGGGTTCCTCCCGCATACCGGTAGGAACCCTTCAGCGGAGACGCGGGGGCACGCGACGCCCGACGGGCCTCGTCACGGAGCGTCTGTGGCGGCCGCCATCTCCTCGTGGTGCGTGGTGACCCAGAACCGCGCCGCCAGCACGAGCCCGAGCACCAGGAGGCCGCTCGTCAGGACGAACGGCCACGCGCGGTCCATGCCGGACAGCCAGCCCGAGATCCAGCCGAACGGCGCGACGACGAGCATCACGCACGTGCGCTGGATGGCCATGACCCGGGACCGCTCGTCGCGGTCCACGTGCAGGGCGACGAGCGACTCGGTGAGCATGAAGAGGATGCCCGCGCCGAACGCGTCCAGCAGCAGGCAGACCCCGAGCAGCACGTAGGTCGACGCGGTCGGCCCGTCGCCGCCCGCGGGGATCGCCACGAGCAGCAGCTGCCCGGCGAGGTACACGACGAAGCCCCACAGGGTGGGCCGGCGCAGGTTGAGCACGTGGGTGAGCCGCGGGATGACCGTGAAGAACAGCACCACGGAGAGCACCGAGCGGACCAGCGGGAAGAACGGCAGCAACGCGTCGGCCACGCCGAGGCGCTGGTTGACGGCGACCTGCCAGAACGTGCCGTTGACCAGCGTCACGGCGGCGACGACGGCGCTCAGCGCGAGGGAGAAGAGCGTCCCGCGCGAGCGCAGGATCAGGCCCAGCACCCCGCGGTACTGGGCGAGCAGGCGCCACGTGCTCACGCCGCGGGTCTGCTCGAGCCGCAGGCGGCCCGTCCTGGTCTCGGTCGACCACCGGTACAGGAGCGCGACCTTGCCGGTCATGATGACGGCAGCGTTGAGGTAGAGGATCCGCACCGCGGGCTCCAGCCCGTACTGCGCCACGAGGAGCGCCGCGATCGGGGCGAAGATCGCCGAGCAGTCGCCGGCGACCTTGACGAGGGAGTACAGCCGCGGGATCTCCGCCCGGTCCGCGTCCTCGACGAGCAGGCAGTCCCACGAGTTCTGGGTGACCTGCCACGCCCCGTTGACGACCGCCGCCACGAGGAACCACCAGAAGTTCTGCGCGAACGCCCAGATGAGGCACGGGATGGACCACGCGACGATGTCGAACACGGCGGTCGTCGCACGCCGCCCGAGCTTGTCCGTGATGACGCCGCCGAGCAGCCCGAACCCCACCTGGGACACCGTCCCGACGGTCGCGACGAGGCCGATCTGCTCGTCGGGCACACCCAGGGCGAGCATGAACACGGACGCGTACGGCAGCACCAGCGCCATCGACAGCCCCCACATGGGTTCCGTCCAGATGGCGGCGCGGGCGTTGCCCGTCAGGCCGACGAGCGACGCCAGCATCGGGTTCCGGGGTGTGCGCACGCAGAGTAGTTAAGCGGAGCCGGGCGCCGGACCTCGACCATGATCATCCGGCGCCCCGTCGGGGTGCCGCCGATCAGCCCCTGCACGCCGCGACCGTCGCCAGTACTCCGGCGAGCACGAGCCCCGCGGCCACGCGACGTCCCACCCTGGTCATGTCGACCTCCCGACCGTTCCGACCGGTCACCCCGGTCGTCCCGACCGTAGCGACGCGCGGCCCGGCGCCCGGGCCCCGTCACAGCGGGCCCACGGGACCTGCACATGATCACCGCACGCCGGAGAAGGCGAACTCAAAGGTGAGGTCGCCGCGAGGCAGCAGGTACTCCGGATGGGTGCGGGCGCCCCAGGAGTCGTCGCCGCCCACGCCTCGACGCATCAGCGCCGGGCGCAGGATCGTGTGCAGGACCGGCGGCAGCTCGTTCGGGTGCCGGGCGTTCTCGATCTCGAACGGCGTCCACGGCAGCGCCGAGAACTCCATCCCCCCGGTGCCCCCGGCGTCGGCGGCGCCATGGCACTCGTACCGCAGGCCCGCGCCGCGGCCGTCGGTCACCTCGGCCCAGCGCACGCCCGTGCGGCTGCCCGACTCCTGCGGGCGCACGTTGGGCGTGAGCTGCGTGACGACCTCGCCGGAGTACACGCCGAGGCGCGCGCCGCGGCGGCGGTCGACGTAGCACTCCTCCGGTCCGTCGCCGTACCAGCGCAGGTGCCGCAGGTCGGCGTCGGCCGTGAAGAGCACGGCCAGCTCGGGCGGGTCCGGCAGGTCTGCGCCCGGCCGCAGCGCCAGCGCGACCTCGACCCGCCCGTCGGCGAACACCCGGTAGGTGACGTCGCACTCGCTCGCGGGCGTCGTCGGCAGGAGCGACGCGCAGCGGACCTCCACGTGGTCGGCGTGCGCGACGACGTCGGGCAGCTCGCGGCCGGGCAGCGGCCGGGCGTAGCGCGAGGCGAGCAGCCACTGCCCGTCGCGGGCGGGCATGCCCCACCCGCGCTCGTTCGCCGTCGGCGCGTGCCAGAAGCTCGGGTGCGGCGGGACGCTGAGCAGCTCGCGGCCCGTCTCGGGCGTCTCGCCGAAGCGGTACGACACCAGGCCGCCGCCCGCGAGCGAGAACAGGGCCTCGAAGCGCGGCCCGCGGACGCCGACGTTGTGCAGGCCCCGCACCAGGACGGGCGGCTCCGCGCCGACCCGGGCCGGCGCCGTCGCGCCCGGGACCACGACCACCCGCTGCTCCCAGGCGACCTCGTGCCCGGCCGGCGCCCACCGGGCGTCCTCGCGCAGGCGCAGCGCGACGTCGACCGTGTACTCGCCCGGCGCGTCCGGGACGATCACCGGCATCGGGTACGTACGGCTTGCCCCGGGCGGGACGTCGATCGCCACGGGCGCCTCCGCGAGCACCGCACCCTCGCGCCGCAACGTCACGACGCACTCGAGGTCGTCGGTCCCCGTGAACAGGCGACGGCTGGCGATCTCGACGGCGTCGCCGACCGCGATCCGGAACGGCTGGTAGAGGTACCTGACCTCCTGCAGCTTCGGCGTCGGCGTGCGGTCGGCGAGGACGATGCCGTTGGCGCTGAACTCGCCGTCGTGCGGCCGGTCGCCGAAGTCCCCGCCGTAGCCGAGGTACTCGCGACCGTGCCGGTCCGTCAGGCGCAGCGCCTGGTCGGCGAAGTCCCAGATGAAGCCGCCCTGGTACAGCGGCTCGCGCTCGGCGAGGTCCACGTAGCGGTCCACCGCGCCGAACGAGGTGCCCATCGCGTGCGCGTACTCGCAGAGGATGAAGGGCTTGTCGCGGTGCGTGCGCAGGTACTCCTCGACCTGCGCCGCGGGCGTGTACATCTGGCTGACGACGTCGCTCGTGCGCGGGTACCGCGCGTCCCAGAAGACGCCCTCGTAGTGCACGGGCCGGTCGTCGACGGCGCGGAACCAGTCGGCGACCGCCGCGATCGTCGACCCGCCGAACGACTCGTTGCCGCACGACCACATGACGACGCACGGGTGGTTCTTGTCGCGCTCGAGCATGCTCGCGGCCCGGTCCAGCAGCGCGGGCAGCCACTCGGGGCGGTCGCCGGGCAGGGCGTCGGCGGGCTCGATGAGCCCGGCTGCCCGCGCCCACCAGCCGTGCGACTCGAGGTTCATCTCGTCGATCACGTACAGGCCGTACTCGTCGCACAGCTCGTAGAACGCGGTGCTGTTCGGGTAGTGGCTGGTGCGGACGGCGTCGATGTTGCTCGCCTTGATCAGCCGCAGGTCGGCCTCGATCTCCGCCCGGGTCATGACGCGGCCGTTCAGCCCGAACTCGTGGCGGTTGACGCCGTGGAAGACGATCCGCTCGCCGTTGATCCGCAGCAGCCCGTCCTCGATGCCGAACCGGCGCATGCCCACGCGCTGCACCACCACCTCGGTGGTCGCACCGTCCGCGTCGAGCACCTCGAGCTCGAGGCGGTGCAGGTACGGGTCCTCGGCGCTCCACAGGTGCGGCCGCTCGAGCGTGAGCGTGAGGTCGCCGGCGTCGTCGGGCACCAGGTCGCCGTGGCCCACCAGGGTGGCGCGCACCGCGCCCTGCCCGACGACGGCGGCCCGCACCCGCACCCGAGCGCTCGTCAGGTCCGGGGCGACCTCGCAGGTCACCCGCAGGTCCTCGAGGTGCGCGCGCGGACGCCGGTAGAGCACGACGTCGCGGAACAGCCCGGAGAACCGGAAGAAGTCCTGGTCCTCGATCCACGACCCCGCGGTCCACTTCACCACCTGCGCGGCGAGCACGTTCTCGCCGTCGCGCCACACGGGCGTCAGGTCGAACTCCGACGGCGTGAACGAGTCGGTCGCGTAGCCGACCCAGACGCCGTTCAGCCAGAGGGCCACCGCGCTCTCCGCGCCGTGGAAGCAGACGCTCAGGCGCTCGCCGTCGGCCAGCGGGCGGTCCAGGGTGAAGCTCGTGACGTACGAGCCGACCGGGTTGAACCGGGTGGGCACCTGCCCGGGCTCGACGGCCTCATGGCCGTCCCACGGGTACTGCACGTTCGTGTACTGCGGCCGGTCGTAACCGTGGAGCTGCAGGTGCCCGGGTACCGGGATCTCGTCCCAGCCGGACCGGTCGAAGCCCGGCTGCTCGAAGCCCGGGACGACGTCGGCCGGGCGAGGCGCGTAGTGGAACGCCCACGTCCCGCCGAGGGACTGCTCGAACCCGCTCACGCCGGTGGCCGCCTCCGCGAGGCTGCGGAACCACCGGTGGTCGGAATGGGCCGGGAGCCGGTTCTCCGCGACGTAGGTGGGGTCGGCGACGCGGGCGATGTCGAAGGTCACGTCCTGGCTCCTGTGCTGGCTCCCGCGCCGGCACCTGCGCCGACCCGGTGACCACATTCTCGACCACCGGGCACCGTCAGTGGTGGTGCGCGGGTGCACCCTCCTCGACCGGCGTCGCACCGGGCAGCGTCCACTGCACAGCCGGGCGGCTCGTCGGGCCCCAGGTGGCGTTGCCGCCGGAGTCGGTGCGCCAGAACCAGCCGGGCTCCCGGCCCTGCGGCCAGCCCTCCGGCACGTCCTGCCACGCCTCGCGCCGGCCGTAGGGCGTCATGTCGAGCACGCCGAGCTGGGGGTTCACCACCTCGTTCCCGCGCCCCGTCGTCGCGTACGTGAGGAAGGCGCGGTCGCCGTCGCGCAGGTAGCAGGTGAGCGAGCCCATGTGCTGCCCGACCGGGAACGCCACGCCGCGGACCGAGTACCACGGCTGGCGGTAGCCCATGAACTCCACGAACGGCGCCACCTCGTCCCAGACCCCGGTGGTGACGACGGCGAACGCCACGCCCCGCGCCTCGAGGTAGCTCGTGTCGCGCAGGTGCCACGCCGCCCAGGTGCAGCCCTCGCACTGGCCGGCGTGCGGGGCGCCGTCGTGCCACATGTGCTTGTAGACGACCAGCTCGTCGTGCCCCCGGAACAGGCTCAGGAAGGGGACCGGGCCGTCCGCGCCGACCACCTCGACGGTCGGGTCGAGCTCGACCATCGGCAGGCGGCGCCGGGCCGCGGCGATCACGTCGCCCTCGCGGGTGTGCGCCTTCTCGCGGGCCAGCAGCTGGTCGCGCGCGGCCTGCCAGGTGGCGAGGTCGACGACGGGCGGGCGGCCCGCCGTCGGGCCGGACGGGGTGGGCGGGGTCGGTGCGCTGGTCATGCGTCCTCCTCGGGGCCTCGCGGCGGCGGTGCGCCGGGTCGTCACCACCACTGACCGCGGCCGTCGGCGGAACTGATCGGCCTGCCGCTCCGGACCACCACGTCCGCCGGGCGGACCGTGTGACCGTGGACGCCTCAGCCGGTCGTGACGTCCCCCATCTCGACGACCTCGAACTCGCTGCCCGGGACGGTCTTGAGGGTGTTGAGCTGGTCGTCGTCCCATCGCGCGTCGGGCGTGCCGGAGACGTACCAATCGGAGCCGTTGTCGGCCAGGATCAGCCCGTAGTCCTTCATCGCCTGCAGGATCACGCGCGCCTGGTAGGGGAAGCCGGAGATGTCGAAGCCGGCCCGGAGCCGCACCTGCATGCCCATCGGCGGCAGGGAGTCGCTCGGGTTCGAGCTCGCGAAGTGCCGCGCCGGCGCGACGTACGCGCGCCGGGTCTGCGCGACGGTGAACCGCAGCGCGTGGTCGATCCGGCCGGCCGCCACCTCCTCGTACCGGACCAGCCCCGGCAGGATCGGCAGGCCCGCGGCGTCCGCGCTCGTCCAGCCGGCCGGCCGCGTCGTGCCGTTCACCAGGTCGAACACCGCACCGCTCCCCGCGTGCCAGGACCCGTCCGGCTGCGGGTAGGCCGCGTAGAGCTCGTAGAGCGTGCGCGTGCCGGCGTCGACGACGAGGACGTGCCGGTCACCGCCGGAGGCAGCGCCGCCCTCGATGGGGGCGTCCGGCGGAACCGGGTACGGCCCCGGGTCCGACTCGTCGTCGTAGTCGAACGTCACCGCGACGCGCGGCTGGTCCGGGCCCACCACGACGTACGGGATGCCGAACGGGCCGCCGTCCCAGTCGGCGCCGAAGTCCATGTGCAGCCGGTCGCTCGCGCCGATCGACGCGATCAGGACGGCGGACCCGGGGTCCACGTCCGCGCCGTCCACGCGGGTGTTCCACGGGTCGTCCGCCGGGAAGGGCCGGAACCCGAGGTCCGCCATCGGGCCGGTCGCGTAGACCGGGTCGGGGTCCGGTTCCGGCACCGGCTCGGCCGCGTGCACGTAGCCCACGACGTCGATCACCACGTGCGCGCGCGTGGCGGGGAACATGTCGCCGTGCACGACGATGCGGCCGTCGGGCCCGAGGCCCACGACCGCCTGGTTCGCGACGTCCCGGCCGACGATGAAGTTCACCGACGACGTCCGCGGCACCGCGCCGGCCAGCCAGGGCCCGAGCCGCAGGTTTCCGACGTCGGTCGGGCCGACCGCCGCCAGGTTCACCACGACGGCCGTCGCGTCCGCGGGCACCGGGCCCACGCCGCGCAGGGTGAGCGCCCGGCTCTCGGGCCCGAAGGGCCGGTCCCAACCGAGGCCGATCCGGGTGTCGACGACGCGCGTCGGCGTCGTGCTCACGACGGCGGCACCGCCCGCCACCCAACCCACGACGTCGAGCACGACGTGCACGGGCGTCCCGGTGTCCGACCACAGCGCGATCGACCCGTCGGTACCGAGCCGGACGACGCTCGCGTTCGCCTTGTCCCGGCCGGGCGCGTAGTTGAGCGTCGACGTGCCGGGCACGGGCGTGCCGCCGGCGAAGACGCGCAGGTGCCCGACGCTCGACACGCCCGTCACCGCCACGTTGAGGAGGACGGCGGCGGCGTCCTCGGGCACGCCCACGCGCCCGGCGACGTCGACGGTGTGCACGCGGCGCGGGGCGATCGCCCCCACGAGCTGCCCGCCGGCCGTCCGCGTGTCCAGCAGGCGCCGGGACATCCGGGTCACGACGCCGGAGCCCGGCATCGTGTACCCCATCACGTCGATGAGGATGCCCGCGTCGCTTGCACCGCGGGTCAGGTAGCAGATCCGGCCGCTCGCGGGGACGGCGACGAAGGCGCTGTTGGCGACGTCCTGCCCGGCTCGAAGTTGACGGTGGAGCCGGCCGGCGCGGGGGTGGCGCCTGTGCCGGTCGAGTCGGGGTAGACCACCACGTGCCCGGGGCCGCCGGGGCGCACCGTGGTGACGTTCACCAGCACGCCGGTCGCGTCTGCCGCGACCCCGCCGGCGCCCGTGACGGTGGCGCAGCGCACCCGGCCCGCCGGTACCGGCCAGTCCGCGACCACGCGCACGGGCTCGCCCGTGACGACGGTCGCCTGGACGGCTGCAGCTGAGGGGCCGTCCGGCGGTGGCGCGACAGCCGCCGACGCCGGGCCGCCCACCACCGAGGCGGCGAGTGCGCACGCGATGCCCGCCACGACCGGCACGAGCGCCCGGCTTCGCGTGAGCGGGACCATCGCGCGCTCCCTCCGTGGGGCGACCACGCCCCGTCACCCGATGGTGACAGAGCCCCTCGCCACCGCGACACCCCGCGCCTCGCCCGCGCGTCAGCCGTCCACGGCCTCCAGCGCGAGACGCGTGAGGCGGCGCCCCGCCACGGCGGTCACGACGACGTCGTGCCCGTCCACGCGGACGCGGTCGCCCACCACGGCCAGCCGGCCGAGCCGGTGGATGACGTACCCGGCCGCCGTCTCGTAGGGCCCGTCCGCGAGCGGGACGCCCGTGATCTCCTCGAACTCCTCGATGGTCACGCGGGCGTCGATCTCGCGCGCGCCGCCCTCGCCGTGCACCGACGGCTCCGGCACGTCGTACTCGTCGTGGATCTCGCCGACCAGCTCCTCGACCATGTCCTCGAGCGTGACGATGCCGTCGGTCCCGCCGTACTCGTCGACGACCACCGCGATGTGCGCGCCCTGCGCGCGCAGCAGCGACATCGAGGGCAGCAGCCGGTTCGTCACCGGCAGGAACGGGACGGGCCGCACCAGGTCGGCGACCGTCGCGTCCTCGTCGAGCCGGCCGAGCAGGTCCCGCACGTGCAGGAACCCCAGCACGTCGTCGAAGCCCTCGCCCGTGACCGGGTAACGCGAGTACGGGCTCGCGCGGACGACGTCGGACGCCTCCGCGAGCGTCAGCGCGCCCGGCAGGAAGGTGACCTCGCCGCGCGGGCGCATGACCTCCCCGAGGGTCCGGTCGCCCGCCTCGAACACGTCGTCGAGGATGCGGCGCTCGTCGTCGGGCAGGCTGCGGTGGCCGGTCACCAGGTCGCGCAGCTCCTCCTCGCTCATCTCCTCCGTGGTCGCCTTCGGGTCGCCGCCCACCAGCCGCACGACGGCGTCCGTCGAGGCCGACAGCAGCCGCACCACCGGCCGCATGAGGGAGGCGAAGCGGTCGAGCGGCGGCCCGACGACGAGCGCGAGCGACGCCGCGCGCTGCAGCGCCAGGCGCTTGGGCACGAGCTCGCCGAGCACGAGCGACAGGTACGCGATGACGAGCGTGAGCAGCACGAGCGCGAGGGGCTCGGCCACCCCCTCGGACAGGCCGAGGCCCGTGAGGGCGGGCACGAAGTCGGGCGCGAGGGTCGAGGCGCCGTACGCGGCCGAGAAGAAGCCGGCCACGGTCACGCCGATCTGCACGGCGGCGAGGAAGCGGTTCGGGTCGCGGGCGACCGCGGCGACCCGTGCGCCGCGGCGTCCCTGGTGCTCGAGCCGGTCGACCTGGCTCGGGCGCAGCGAGACGAGCGCCAGCTCGGTGCCGGCGAAGACGCCACCGACCAGCACGAAGACGAGCACGAGGCCGATGTTGAGCAGGGTTCCCTGGTCCATCAGGTCCACCCCCTCCCGGCACGGTCACGGTGCGCGCGCACCGACAGGCGAAGGGGGCGGCCGGGACTGCAGGGGTCGTCCATGCCTCCAGTAGACGAAATCGGCGTGGCCATGGTCAACGTGGCGCGGGCCCGCTCGCGCTGGGCGAACACGGCGGCGCGACGGGGCGGCGCGACGGGGCGGCCCACCGCGGCGATCCCGGCCCGTGCCGCGATCCGGCTTGACGCCGCGCGTCGGGCGTCCCCAAGGTTGGCCGGTGCCCGCCACCCACCGACCCGGACGCCGGGGCTACCTGCTCCTCGCGGCCCTGGGCGTCGCGTGGGGAATCCCGTACCTGCTCATCAAGATCGCCGTCGAGGAGCTGCACCCGACGACGCTCGTCCTCGGCCGGGTGCTCATCGCCACCGCGCTGATGCTGCCGCTGGCGGTCGCGCAGGGTGCCCTCGCCGGCGCGCTCCGGCACTGGCGCGTCGTGGTCGTCTACGCGCTGATCGAGATCGTGCTGCCCTGGTTCTTCCTCACGCGCGCCGAGCAGCACCTGCCGAGCTCGCTGACCGGGCTGCTCATCGCGGGCGTGCCGATCGTCGGCGTCGTCATCGCGCTGGTGACGCGCAGCGGCGAGCGCCTGGGCGGGCGGGGCGCCGTCGGGCTGGTGGTCGGACTCGCGGGCGTCGCGCTGCTCGTGGGCTTCGAGAGCGGGGCGACCGGCGGGGGCGGCGAGGCGCAGGCGGTGGCCGAGCTCGCGATCGTCGTCGTCTGCTACGCGATCGGGCCGGTGATCATGAGCCGGCACCTCGCGGCCGCGCCCGCGACCGGCGTCATCGCGCTCAGCATGGCGACGGCGTCCGTGGTCTACGCGGTGCCCGGCATCGCGTACGCGCCGACGCAGTGGCCGTCGGCGGAGGTGACGGCCTCCGTGGTCGCGCTCGGCGTGATCTGCACGGCGCTGGCGTTCGTCATCTTCTTCGCGCTGGTCGCCGAGGTGGGTCCGGTCCGCGCGACGCTCGTCACGTACCTGAACCCGGCGGTCGCGGTCGCGGCCGGCGCCCTCGTGCTGGGCGAGCCGATCAGCTGGCTCACCGCCGCCGGGTTCGTGCTCGTGCTGGCCGGGTCCGCGCTGGCGTCACGCCGGACCCCGGCCGCCGCGGAACCGGCGACCCCGGAGGCACCACCGGTGGTCGCCGAGGCGGAGGCCGCGGAGGCGCGCTGACGAGCCAGCCACCGTGAAGCGTTCCGTTCGCCCACCGGCAGGAACGCTTCACGATCCGGGCGGGCCGCCCGGTCAGTGCTCGCGGAGGTCCGGGCAGACGTCCGCAGCCGCCTCGTCGGCGGCGATGTACGCCTCCTCGCGGTCGTGCCGGGCGTAGCCGGTCCGCGAGTCGTACACCTCCGCGGCCAGGCCGGCCTCGAGCTGGCGCAGGCCCACGTCCACCACGACGCCGTCGACGCTCACCTCCACGAAGCGGAGCAGGCGCTCGTACCGGTCGCGGTCGTCGGAGCTGCCGACGACGAGCGTGACCTCCCGGCCCGTGACCAGGTCGGCCGCCAGCGCGGTCGCCTCCGCATACCCGCACTGGTCGCGCTCGGGCGTGTCGATGCCCAGCAGGCGCACCCGCTCGACGACGCCGTCGCGGCTCACCTCGATCGTGTCGCCGTCGATCACCTGGGTGACCTGCCAGCCCGCCTGCGCCGCACCGGGTGCGTCGGCGCGCGCGCCGGCGTCGGAGGCGCTCCCCGAAGCGCCGTCGGTGCCGCCGTCGGGACCCGCCTGGGTGACCTGCCACCAGACGAGGACGGCGAGCGCGACGAGCGACAGCAGCAGCTGCCGTCGCCCGCCGCGTCGTCGTCTCATGCCGCGACCGTAGGGCATCAGCCCGGTGCCGCGGTGCCGCCCCTCCCGGGGCCAGACGCGCGCCCCGTCAGGGCACGGTCACGAGCGTCTTGATCACGCCCGGCGTGCGCTGCTCCATGTCCGCGTAGGCCTGCTCGATCTCGGCGAACGGGCGGGTGGTGGTGAACATCGGCGACGGGTCGAGCCGGCCCTCGGCGATGAACCGGAGCAGGTCGTCCATGTGCCGCAGGTCGCCGAGGCCGGTCCAGAGCGTGACGTTCTTGAACAGCAGCTGCGCGAAGGGCAGCGGCACCGGCTCCGCCGGGATCCCGACGACGCCGATCCGCCCGCCGGTCGCCACGAGGTCGCACGCGAGCGCGAGCGTCACGGGCAGGCCGACGGCCTCGACGACGGCGTCGGCGCCCACGCCACCGCTGATCTCCGCGACCGCCGCGGCGACGTCGTCCCCTGCGGCGAGCGCGTGCGTGGCGCCGAGGGTGCGCGCCACCTCGAGGCGGTCGGGCATCGCGTCGACGGCGACGATCGCGCGCGGCGCGTGCAGCGTCGCCGTGTGCACCGCGGACAGGCCGACGGGCCCGCAGCCCAGCACCACGACCACCTGCCCGACGTCGGTCACCGCCTGCCGCACGGCCGTCCAGCCGGTCGAGAGCACGTCCCCGACCGCGAGCGCCTGGGCGTCCGTGACGCCGTCCGGCACGCGCGAGAGGTCCATGTCCGCCCACGGGACGCGGAGGAGCTCCGCCATCGTGCCGCCCCAGCCGCCCCAGCGCGCGCCCGAGCCGAGCACGCCGCCACGCTCGCACCGCTGCGTCTGGCCGCGCCGGCACGCGCCGCAGCTGCCGCACCACGGCGCCGCCGGCCCGACGACCCGGTCCCCGACGGCGAACCGCGTCACCGCCGCGCCGACGGCCACCACCTCGCCCACGTACTCGTGGCCGAGGGAGAAGCCCCACGGCGTCGGCAGGTGACCGTGCACGAGGTGCACGTCGCTGCCGCAGACGGTCGTGGCCCGGACCCGGACGACGACGTCCGTGGGCGCCTCGATGACGGGGTCCGCCGCCTCGACGAGCCTGACCGAGCCGAGTGAGTCGCAATACATGTGCTGCATGACGACCTCCAGAGGGAACACCCCTGCGCGGTCCTCACGCTAGGCGCGCGCTGCGCGGGCCGGAACGGCGCTGTCCGGTTTCTCGATCACGTTCACCCGGCCGGCGGATGGTCGACCTTGGTCGACAACCGGGCGTCGCGTCACCGACCCGCGCGAACCACCGTGCGGTACGTGCGCTCCTCGCCCGGCTCGAGCCAGATCACCTCACCGTCCCGCTCGGCCTGCGCGCGGCCCGAGTCGCGGGACGTCGACGGTTCGACGCCGAGCACGTTGACTCCGGGCGTCGCGTCACGCCAGAGCACCGTCTGGTTCCACGTCGCGGCGTCCTGCTCGATGCTCACCCATGGGCCCTCTGGCGCGCGCACCTCCACGAGCACCCCCGGGCCAGGCCGCGGGCGGCAGTAGGCGACGACCTCGGGCGAGGGGCTGTCGGCGACGTCGAGCACCCAGGGGAGGGACACGCCGGACGGGCCGGAGAGGTCGCGCTCGCCCACCACGTCGGCGGTCGCCGTGACGACGGTGCCCGGCACGACGACCGGCGCGCCCAGGTTGAGGTGGTGGCGGAACATGTGCCCGGCTCGCCCCCAGCCCGCGTTGCGGACGGTGTCCTCGACCCGGACCCACGCCTGCGCCGTCCCTGCGACGACGCGACGGCGCAGGACGAGCGTCGGCTGGCCGAGGGCCGCCTCGACGACGTCGCCGACGATCTCGACGGCGAGCGCCCCGTCCTCCTCGATCAGCGCCCAGCGCACGTTCTCGGCCGGGGTGTGCCCGATGCGCCCGTGCAGGGGGTGGTGCACGCCGTCGACGTCGGCGGGGGCGCCGGTGGACGCCAGCCCGCACGTGCTCAGGAGGCCGCCCCCGAAGGTGCGCACCCACCCGGCGCCCTGCGGCTCGTACCGGTCGGAGCTGACGGTGCCCCGCGGGGACCGCCACGCGAGCGGCAGGCCGGCCGCGTCCGCCCAGCCGATGTCCATCGCCCGGTCGAGCAGCAGGTCGAACGAGATGCCCCCCGGGTTCCGCACGCTCAGGACCGGGGTGCCCCGGCCGGGGCCCTCGTCGAGGACCGCCCGGGTCACCGCGACGAGCTGGTCCGCGGCCCCGACGAGCCTGCGGAGGCCGGGCTCGAGGGCCACGGAGTCCGCGCCGAACCCCATCAGCCGGCTCCCCGCACCTCGGCGGCCGCCGACCGCCGGGCGCCGATGGCGATCGCGACGACCAGCACCGTGCCCGTGAGGACGTACTGCCAGTAGGACGCGACGCCGAGCAGGTTCAGGGCGTTGGCGAGGACGGCGAACAGCAGCGAGCCGACGACCGTGCCGAACATCGTGCCGCGGCCGCCCCGCAGGGCCGTCCCGCCGACGACGACGGCGGCGATGACGTCCATCTCGAAGCCCATCGCCATGTTGCCCTCGGCGGAGGAGAGGCGGCCCGCCATGAACACGCCCGACAGGGCGAAGCAGAGCCCGGCCACGACGAAGACGAGCACCTTGGCCCGCGCGACGGGCAGGCCTGCCAGGACGGCGGCCCGCTCGTTGCTGCCGAACGCCCGCACCGTGCGGCCGAAGTGCGTACGGCTGAGCAGCAGGTAGGCCGCGACCGCCACCACCAGGAACACGAGGAAGACGTACGGCACCCGGCCGATGGTCTCGGTGGTCGCCGCCCGGTAGTTGCTCGACGTGATCGGCACGACCTTGCCCGACGTCCAGATGAACGCCAGACCGAGGAAGAGGTAGAGCGTGCCGAGCGTCGCGATGAACGGCGCGATCCGCACGTAGGTCACCAGGAGGCCGTTCACGAGCCCGAGCCCGACGCCGATCGCCAGCGCCACCACGATCGCCCCGCCGATGGTGGTGCTCGGCAGCACCGTGCCGATGGCGATGGCGCTGACCGCGATCACGCCGCCGACGGACAGGTCGAGCAGGCCGCCCGCGATGAGGAGGGTCATGCCGCAGGCGGCCAGCCCGACGAGAGACGCCTGGAAGAGCACGTTCTCGATGTTCCCGCCGCCCCAGAACGACGGCTTGGCGATGCCGACCGCGACGGCGAGCACCACGAGCACGGCGACGAGGTACTGACGGGACGCGAAGTGCAGCACCGTCTGCAGGCGGCCGGGGCCTTGGTCGTTGGCGACGCCCGTCGGAGCGGGGGTCGTGTCGATGGCGGTCACGAGTGCCTTCCTTCCAGCATGCGGCGGACCGCCGCACGCTGCGCACCGTCGATGCTCAGGGCGAAGATCAGCAGCAGGCCGAGCGCGACGTACTGGTAGAACGACGGGACGTTGAGGAGGTTGAGCCCGGAGTTGATCATGGCGAGCAGGAGCGCCGCGACGAAGGTGCCGACGATGTTCCCGCGACCGCCGGCCATGGACGTCCCGCCGAGGACCACGATGGCGATCGCCTGGAGCTCGAGCCCCGTGGAGATCGACCCGTTGACGACGCCGAGCTGGCTCGCGAGGAGCACGCCACCGACGCCCGCCGACGCGCCGGCGATGAGGTAGGCCCGCAGGAGCACGCGGTTCACGCCGATGCCCGTGTCGACGGCGGCCTCAGGGCTTCCCCCCACGGCCACGACGTGCTTGCCGAAGCGCATCCGCTCGAGGGCGAACCACATGCCGCCGCCGGCGAGCACGGCGATGACGAACGGCGTCGGGACGCCCAGGAGGGACGACGTGGCGACGTCCTTGAAGCCCGCCGAGGCGATCATGATCGGCGCACCGCCCGTGAAGAGCAGCACGAGCCCGCGGAACACGCTCATCGTGCTCAGCGTGGCGATGAACCCGGGGACGCGGGCCTGGGTGACCAGGAGCCCGTTGACGGCACCCAGGCCGGCGCCCACGAGGATCCCGACGAGGGCCCCGACGAACGGACCGGCGCTGTTCACGACCGACGCGGCGACGCACGCCGCGAGGGCCTGCGCCGAGCCGACCGACAGGTCGATGCCGCGGACGGCGATGACGAGGGTCATCCCGTAGCCGACGATCGCCAGGATCGCGGCGTTGACGAGCATGTTCGTCACGTTCGACGAGGACACGAAGTTCGGGACGACGGCGACGCCCACGACGAGGACGATGAGGAAGGGAACCAGCACGCCCGAGTTCTGCAGCAGGCGACGGCGCTGGTCGGCGCGGCGTGCGCGCTCGGCGGAGCGGTCCCGCTCGGCGGCGACCAGCTCCTCCGCCGTGAGCGTGGTGACGGTTTCAGTCATGGCTGCCCTCCTGGGCGGTCTGGCCCACAGACGCGCCGACGATGTTCTCCTCGGTGACGTCGCGCCCGCGGAGCTCGGCGACCTGCCGCCCCGCGAAGTACACGACGCACCGGTCGGCGATGGCCGCCAGCTCGGGGGCGTCCGAGCTGGAGACGACGACCGCGACGCCGCGGTCGGCCAGCTGCTTGACGAGCTGGTAGATGTCGACCTTCGCGCCCACGTCCACGCCCCGGGTCGGCTCGTTGAGGAGGAGGACCGAGCAGCCCGAGAGCAGGGCCCTGCCCAGGAGCACCTTCTGCTGGTTCCCGCCGGACAGGTTCCCGATCAGCTGGCGCCCGTGCGGGACGCGGATCCGCATCTCGTCCCGTAGCCGGGCGAACTCGGCGGACTCGTCGCGGCGCAGCGGGAGGACACGGCGGGACCAGGGCAGGGACCGGCGGTCGCGCGACACCATGGCGTTCTCGGTGACGTCGAGGTGGGGAAGGATCCCCTCGCTCTTGCGGTCCTCGGAGAGCATGAAGATCCCGTGGCGGACCGCCTCGCGGCTGCTCCTGAGCCGGACGGCCTTGCCGTCCACCTCGACGACGCCGCCGAGGCCGACCAGGTCACCGAAGAGGGCGCGGGTCAGCTCGGTGCGCCCGGAGCCGACGAGGCCCGCCAGGCCGAGCACTTCGCCGCGCCGGACGTCGAGGCTGAAGGGCTCGGCGACACCGGGCACCTGGAGCTCGCGGACCGCGAGGCGCACGTCGGTGGCCTCGCCCTCCCCGGTCGAGACGTGCTCGTACGTGGTGGGCTTGCGGCCGAGCATGTGCTCGACCAGCCGCGGCTCGTCGAGCTCGCTGGTCGGCTGCCGGGCGACGAGCTCGCCGTCCCGCAGCACCGCCACGTCGTCGCAGATCGCGAAGATCTCCTCGAGGTGGTGGGAGACGTACACGATCGCCTTGCCCTGCTGGGCGAGCCGGCGGACGATCGCGTGGAGCCGGGTGATCTCGGCGCCGTTGAGGGCCGCGGTCGGCTCGTCCATGATCAGCACGTCGAACGTGCGCGAGAGGGCGCGGGCGATCTCGACCATCTGCCGGTCACCCACGGTGAGCGAGCTCACGGGACGGTCGGCCTCCAGGTCCATGCCGAGCTGCTCGAGGAGCTCGGTGGAGCGGGTGCGGGTCCGGCCGCGCTGCACCACGCCGCCGGTCGTCAGCTCGTGCCCCAGGAAGATGTTGTCCGCGACGGACAGCTGGGGGACCTGACGGAACTCCTGGCTGACCACGCTGATGCCCGCCGCCTGCGAGTCCGCGGAGCTGCGGAAGCGCTGGGGCACGCCCTTGAGCGTCACCGACCCGCGGACCGGCTGCTCGATCCCGCCGAGGACGCGGATCAGCGTGCTCTTGCCGGCACCGTTCTCGCCGACGAGCCCGAGCACCTGGCCCGCATGGATGTCGAGCGACACGCCCTTCAGGGCCCGGACGCCGGGGTACTCCTGGACCACGTCCTCGACCTGCAGGACTGCTGTCATGAACCTGTCTCCATCCCGTTCAGCACGATGGGTAGGGGTGGCCGGGGCCACCCCTACCCATCATCGGCTCAGTCCTGGGCCGCCCTGGACGCGCGGAAGTCCGCGAGGTTGTCGGCGGTGACGATCTCGACCGGGAAGAAGATGGTCTTCGTCCCGGCGTCGTCGTAGCCCGCGTCCTCGCCGTTCAGCAGAGCGAGAACCGTCTCGACCGCCTTGACGCCCTGGCCGTACGGGTCCTGCGCGACGGTGGCGCTCATGAGGCCCTGCTCGATGAGGTCGAGGGCGCCGTCAGCACCGTCGAAGCCGATCAGGATGAAGCCGTCGGCGACCGACTTGCCCGCCGTCTCCATCGCGCGCTGGGCGCCGATGGCGGAGTCGTCGTTGGCGGCGTAGATGACCTCGAGGTCGGGGTTGGCCGAGAGCATGTCCTGCGCAGCCGCGAACCCGCCGTCGACCGTGTCGTTGCCGTCGAGGCTCGAGACGATCTCGAAGTTGTCGTTCGCGCCGAGGATGGAGACGAACTCCGCGACCCGCTCCTCGCCGACGACCGAGCCGGCGTGCAGCTCGATGACGCCGACCTTGTGCGGCCCGGGCACGTCGCCGAGCTGCTCGATGACGTACTCGGCCGCGAGGGCACCGCCGTTGGCGTTGTTCGACTGGATGTAGGCGTCGTAGTCACCGGCGGTGCCGATGTCGGCGATGACCACCGGGATCTTCGCCTCGTGCGCGGCGTCGATCGTCGACGGCAGCGCGGTCGGCTGCACCGGGGTGACGATGAGGCCGGAGATGTCCTGGTTGATCAGGTCGAGGCTGCCGGACACCTGCTGCTGCTGGTCCGACTTCTGGTCGACGACGACCGCCTCGACGCCGGCGGCCTCGGCACCGGCCTGCACACCCGCGGCGTAGGACTGCCAGTAGGGGTTCTGCAGGTCGTACACCGAGTAACCGATGACGATCGGGTCCTTGGCCTCGAACTCCGACGTCGCGGCGGTGTCGCCGCCGGTCGTCGGCTCGGCCGTGTCCGCAGGCTCGTCGGCGCCGCTCGCGCAGGCGGTCAGCATGAGGCCTGCGACGGCGGAGAGCGCCACGGCCTTGGTGAGGTTGCGCACTGTGTCTCCTTTGACGGGGTGGTGATGGGGTCGATCGGTCTGGGGTGGCCGCTGGCCGGGTGGCTCAGCGGATGTGGGTGACGAGCCGGCCGGTGTTGGCGGCCGGGGACAGGAAGGCGTTGTCGTGCAGGCCCGCCCACGTCGGCAGGGGCGCCGGCTTGTCCGCCGCGTGCTCCGTGGGCTCGTGGCTGTAGGTCGAGACCTCGCGCACGACGAGCGGCGTCGTCGCGTCGGCGGGGCAGCGGAACGTGTGCAGGTGCTTGCGGTGCATGACGAACTTCGGGTCGCCCGCGCTCAGCCGGACGTAGCTCGTGAGCGCCGCGTAGGTGTCCTCGCGACCGGCGGGCAGCGCGACGCCGTCGGGCCAGGGGGAGCCGGCCGGCATCGGGGAGAAGGTGACCGTCTCCTCGTCGTCGACCCGCACGGGCTCGGGGCCGTAGAAGACGTCCATCTCGCCGAGGACGACCTCGTAGCTCTCGGTCTTGCGCTGGTGGTAGTGCGGCGGGCAGAACTTGCCGGGGTGGACGATCATGAGCTTGTCGCACAGGCCGCTGTACTCGGACCCGTGCGCCGCCGAGACGGGCAGGCCGTCGACGGCCGGCTCGTTGAGCGCCTCGAAGATCACCATCAGCTCGTACGGCTCGCGCGACCAGAGGCCGTTCTCGAAGGCCGCGTACTGGTCGTCGCCGAAGACGATGCCGGCGCTGTCGTTGACCATGTCGGGCGTGATCGGGTAGCGCAGCGCGCGGGCCAGCGAGGCCGCCTCGTTCAGCCACTCGTCGTACTCGCGCCGGGTCACGTAGGTCCGGGTCACTGCATCCTCCATTGGATCGCGGAGCGGCCGTGGCGGCGAAGATCCGCCACCGACGTGGCCCACCTCGCCCGGTTTGTGAACCGGTTCAGAAGTGAACCGGTTCACAGCGTGCCCCCGATCTCGCGCGGCTGTCAAACGGCGAGATCGAATCGTTACGGAAGCACCGTGGACCCTCGCACGACGAGCCGCGGCTCGAAGTCGATGTGCTCCCCCGGATCACGGTCGTCGAAGAGCAGGCGCGCCGCGGCCATCCCCATCTCGAAGGAGGGCTGGTGCACGGTCGTCAGCGGCGGGTTCAGCGCCGGCGCGAAGTCGGCGTCGTCGTACCCGACGAGCGCCACGTCGTCCGGCACGCGCAGGCCGCGGTCCTGCATCGCGAGGAGCGCGCCGAGGGCGAGCATGTCGTTCACGCACATCACTGCGGTGACCTGGCGGGCGTCGAGCAGCGGTCCGACCGCCGTCCGGCCCTCGACCACCGTCAGGTCGTCCACCACGACGTCGACGATCACCTCGGCCGGGTCGAGGCCTCGCGCCTCGACGGCGGCCACCGCGCCCGCGCGTCGCTCTGCGCACCACGAGACCCGCGACGGCCCGTTCACGAGCGCAAGACGCCGGTGACCCCGCTCCAGCAGGTGGTCCATCGCGAGCCGCGCGCCCTGCACGTTGTCCAGGCTCACCCACGCACCGAGGGACCCCGGGTGCTGCCGCTCGAGCGTGACGACGCCGAACCTGCGTGCCTCGAACGACTTCCAGTCCGCCGCCCGATCCACGATCGGCGCGATGATCAGACCGTCCACCCCCTGGCTCTCCAGGTCCCGGAGCAGGCGCCGCTGGCGGGCCGGGTCCTGGTGCGTCGAGCAGACCACGAGAGTGAGCCGGAGCCCGTCGGCGACGGTCTCGACGCCGCGGAGCACCGACGCCCAGAACGGGTTCCCGACGTCGGGCACCACCACGCCGATGAGCTTCGACCGCCTGCTGCGCAGCTGGCCCGCCGCGCGCGAGCCCACGAAGCCGAGCGAGCGCATGGCCTCCTCGACGCGCTCACGGGTGCGGGCGCCCACCCGGTCCGGGTTGTTGAGCACGTTGGAGACCGTCCCCACGGAGACGCCCGCGGCCGCGGCGACGTCCCGCACGCCGACGGTGCGGCCGTCCTCCGGCCGGCCGTCGGCCGGGGCGGCATCCATCGGCTGCAGCACCAGCGCCCTCGATTCCCCCGAGGTCCCGCGTGACGAGCGTCGCGGGACGGACGGGGCTGGATACTACCCCGGGTCCCACGCCCGCCTCCGGCGAGCGACCCCGCCGTCCCGGTCGAGTCAACACAGGTTGACAGCCTTCCGCGCGTCAACCATTGTTGACCCGTGGACCTGACGGAGGTGACGGCGATGCTCAGACTGGCGGCGGCCGACGACGGCCCGGACCCCCTGGGCGCGCTGCGCGCCGCGGCCGAGGTCAACGCGGAGATGGAGCGGCAGCAGGCGGTGCTCGTCCGGCGGGCGCGCGTCCGCGGCGCGACCTGGCTGGAGATCGCCGCGGCGCTCGGCGTCTCCAAGCAGGCGGTGCACAAGAAGTACGGCCGCAAGGCCTGACCGCGCCGCGGCGCTGCTCCGGCGGGGACGCGGCTCGCCCGCGTCCGGCGCCCCACCTTCCGCGCCCCCGTCCGGGCACCCTTTCGGTCCCGGAACGCCCGACTCGTGTCGGTACCCGCGAGTAGCGTCGGCAGTGCGGTCCTGCGGTCGCGGCTCGACACCTCCCTCCCCGAGCCGGCGGGCGACCGACGGGCCGGCACGGCGTCACGCTCTCGGAGGTGAGCGACATGGCCGACGCGTCGTCCCCGCCGACCCCTGCGCGCGCCGAACGCGGTGCCGCCGGCGACCACCGCGCCGCCGATGCGCGACGGGCGTCCCCGTGGGCCGGCGTCCCCGACGACCCGCGCGGGCTCGTCTGCCCCACGTGCGGGACCGTCGTGCCGCCGGGGCGGGTGCACCGCGCGTTCCTCGCCGCGCTCAGCTGGTTCCTGCTGGTCCCCGCCGTCGCCGGCGTCCTCGCGCTGACGCTCGGGCCGCAGGCCATCGAACGGAACAGCCTGCTCTGGGTGGTCGGCTGGGCCGCCATCGGCGCACCGGCCGCCGTCGCGGCGCTGCGGCGCGGGTACACGCTGCGGTGCCGGGCGTGCGGCGCGAAGGGGCTCGTCGGCGCGGGCACGTTCGAGGCCCGCCGGTCGCTCGCCGTCCGCCCCCGGCCCGCCGACCCCGTCCCGACCGGCGGGCACGTCACCACCCTCGCGCCGCTGCCCGACGGGCGGCTGGCGGCCGGCGTCGTCGGGGGCGCCATCCGCGTCTGGGACCCCAGCGCGCCCGACGGCGACGGGGACGCCCGCCTGCTCACCGGGCACGTGCGCGACGTCGAGCACCTCGCGGTCCTCAGCGACGGCCGGCTCGCCTCCGCCTCGCGCGACGGCTCGGTGCGCGTGTGGGACCTCGCCGGTTCCCCGCCGATCGTGCTCACCCGCAACGACGTCGTCGCGGACGCCCTCGCCGCCCTGCCCGGCGGTGCCCTCGCGTGGGGCGGGCGCGACGGCATGATCCACGTGCAGCACCCGGACGCCCCGGCCGCGTCCCATCGGGTGCTCGCCTTCGAGCACGGCCACCGCGCGCGCGGCGTCACCGCGCTCGTCGCCCTGCCCGACGGGCGTCTCGTCGCCGGCGGCCACGACGACGCCCTGCGCGTGTACGACCCCGCGTCGGACGCCCCGCCGACCGTGCACGGCCACCACACGGCACCCGTGCACGCGCTCGCCGTGCTCGCCGACGGCCGCATCGCCTCCGCGGAGGGTCTGCTCGACGACGGGCGGTTCGGCGGCGCCGTCCGGGTGCAGCACCTCGACGGCACTCCGCAAGCCGCGCCCGCCGAGGTCACCGTCACGCTCGCGACGCCGCCGCGCGAGGTCGCCCAGCTGCGCGACGGCCGCCTGGTCACCCTCGGCCACGACCGGCACCTGCGGGTCCTCGACCTCACGACGCCCGGGCCGACCCCCCTGCGGATGGGCGACCGCGTCACCCACCTCGCCGCACTGCCGGACGGCAGGATCGTCACCAGCCTCGCCGACGCGACGGTCGAGGTCTGGGACGTCCCCGGGAGGACCTGACACCGTGCCGCGCCACGACCGCCCGTGGGCCGCCGTCCTGCCCGACGCGCGGGACTGGGTCGCCTCCTCGCCCGACCCGGGCGCCCGCTGGCTCCTCCTCACCGCCGTCCTGGACCGGGACGCGGACGACCCCGCCGTCCGTGCGGCGCGCGCCGAGATGCTGACGCACCCGGACACCGCCGACCTGCTGAGCCGGCTCACCCCGTGGGACGCGGGCGCGCCCCTCGGCGGCCACAACGCCCCGGCGTTCGCGCCCAACCTCCTCGCGCTGCTCGCCGACCGGGGGCTGCGCTCCGGCGACGACCCGCGCGTCGACGCGGTCCTCGACGCGATGCTCGAGCACGCCGACGACGAGGACCGGTTCTCCTCGTTCGCCGGGCGCCGCGCCGACGACCCGCCGGTGTGGGGCACGCTGCTCTGCGACACCCACGCGATCGCCGAGACGCTGCTGCGCTACGGGCGGGGCGACGACCCGCGCGTCGGGCGAGCGCTCGAGCGCATGGCCGCGGACCTCGCCGACACCGCGCAGGGCCGCGCCTGGCCGTGCCGGCCCGACCCGGTGACCGGGTTCCGCGGGCCGGGCCGCCGCGGCGAGATGTGCCCGCAGGTCACGCTGGAGGCGCTGCGCGTCCTGTCGCTCGTCCCGGCCGGGCGGCGACCGCTGGACGAGGCCCGGACCCTCGCCGTCGCGCGGGTGGCGCTCGGGGTGTGGCGGGACCGGGCCGTGGCCAAGCCGTACATGTTCGGGCACGGCGCCACCTTCAAGACCGGCAAGTGGCCCGCGACCTGGTACTCCGCGCTCACGCTGCTCGACGCGCTCGGCCGCTGGCCGGCGCTGTGGCGCGGGCCGGGCGCCTCCGACGACGACCGGCGCGCCCTCGCCGAGCTCGCCGCCTGCCTGGTCGCCTACACGACCGACGACGACGGCCGCGTGACCCCGCGCTCGACGTTTCGCGGGTTCGAGCAGCACACGTTCGGCCGCAAGGACGGACCGTCACCGTTCGCGACCTCCGCGACCCTCGCCGTCCTGCACCGGCTCGACGACCTGGCCGACGACGTCGCGCGCGTCGACGTCCTCGCGCTCGGCTCCTCGAAGGGCGGCACGGGCCAGGTGCGCCCGCCGCGGGCGCCTCGCGCGACGGGCGGCGGCGCGGTGGGTCGCAGCGCGGTGGGTCGGGGCGCGGTGCAGGGCGGCGCGGTGCAGGGCGGTGCGTGGTGAGCCGCCCGGGCACGCTCGAGCCGGGCCGGACGACGCGCGGGCTCCCCTCCGCGGCGTTCGGCGCCGGGCCGCCGCTCGTCGTCCTGCCGGGCCTGACTCCGCGGCACACGACGCCCGGGGCCTTCGCGGTTCGGTCCCTGCCGGGGGGCGCGGCCCTCGGGCGCGACCACCGCGTGCACCTCCTCCAGCGACGGCCCGGGCTCGCGCCGGGCACCACGATGGCCGACCTGGCCGATGACGTCGCCGCGGCCGTCAGGGACGACCTCGGCGGCGGGCCGGTCCCGGTGCTCGGGGTGTCGACGGGCGGGTCCATCGCGCTCCAGCTCGCCGTGGACCATGCCGACCTCGTCTCGCGTCTGGTCCTCGTGTGTGCGGCCGCGCGGCTCGGCGACGACGGCCGTCGTCGGCAGCGGCGGCTCGCCGAGCTCACCCGGGCCGGCCGGCCGCGCGCCGCGTGGGGCCAGCTCGGGACACCGCTCGCCGGGACGACGCTCGGCCGGGCCGCGGTGTCGGTGCTGTGCTGGCTGGGCGGTGGACCGGCCGGCGACGACGCGGCCGACCTCCTGGCCACCGTCGCCGCCGAGGACGCGTTCGACGTGACCAGGCGGCTGGGCGAGGTGCGGGCGCCCGCGCTCGTCGTCGGGGGCGGTCGCGACGGCTTCTACGGCGACCTCATCGCCCGGACAGCCGCAGGCCTCGGCGCGCGGCTCGTGCTCGCGCCGCGCGCGAGCCACATGACCGCCGCCGGCGACCGGACGATCCGCCAGGCGGTGCTCGCGTTCCTGGGCCCGGATGGTGCCTGAGCGGCACCCACCGCGAGGCGGGCGACCGCCCGTCAGGACCCGCGCCCGTCGGTGCCTACGGCCCGCCTCGACCGCCCGTCGGGACCCGACCGTTCACCTGGCGGCCGCGTGTCGGTGGCGGGCTGGTCACGGGCGCGCCGGTACCCTGGGGGCACAGCAAAGGCCCCTCGGAGTAAGCGTCCGAGGGGCCTTGCTGTGATCTCGACCGGCGCGTCCGGTGCGATGAAGCCCCGGCGAACCGAGGTCCCCACCTGACGACCGTGCCGGCGCGAACCGGAACGACCGCCCAACACCAGACCGTCCCGACGGACGCGTGATCAGTGCCCGGCGAACCGGAGACCGACACACTCGAGCCGAACGGAACAGCGGTCCCGCCATGACGAGCGGTGGAACGACAGCCCGCTGGTTGCCCTTGGGCGGCGTCCCTGATCGATCACCCCGACCAGCTCGCGCGGACCCCGTGGCGTCATCCACAGCCCTCGGCAGGTTGCCCCACCTCGGAACCCTCCGGGCCGAAGCCCCTCGGGCGGGTCCGCCCGGAGAACCGGACGGTGCGACACTGCATTCTTGCCGGTCAGAGCGGGTTTCCCTGCTCCTGCCTCCCCGGTTTCCCGGTTCGTTCCGGCTGTCCTGCGGTGCCGATGACGTAGTTCTAGTGGGGGTCCGGAAAGCCACGCAAGACCCTTCGAACGGTCAGTTTTTGTCCACCGGAAGTTCACAGATCCGTCCACAGGTTGTGTGCGGAGAACGGCGTCGACGCACACCCCTGTGGAGAAAAGATGTGCACGACGCCCCGTAGCGCTGCTCCGTCCAGGTGCTTCTCGGGTGGCGTGCGACTCCCGCCTGCCACACCGCGCGTGCGCGCCTCAGCCGCGGACGTCCCACAGGTGGTGCGCGATGTCGTGGGCGTAGTACTGGCCGAGGGTCTCGACCGTGAACACCGAGCCGTCGCTGCGCCGGCCCGTGCGCGACCACTGCTCGCGCGCCACGCCCGCGAAGGTCGCGGCAGTCGCCTCCGCGGCCTCGCGGAGCTCGCCCGCCACCGTGGCCGGGTCCTGCTCGCCGTAGCGCTCCGCGAGCGCCGTCGCGTCCTGGTCCCAGTTCTCGAACGCCGGGTCGTCCTGGGTGAGCATCGCCTCCGCGCGCCCGCGGAAGATGCAGGACGCGTCGCGCACGTGGCACGCGTACTCCAACGGCGACCAGATCGCGGGGGCGGGCCGGCGGGCGACATCGGGCCGCAGCAGCACCTCCTGCCAGCGGGCCGCGAAGCCGCGCAGCAGCGCCGGCAGGGCCGAGCCGGCGACGGCGCCAGCCTCGAACGCGCACTCCGGGCACCGGCGCTCGAGGACCCAGGTCCAGTCCTTGGTGTCGGGCAGGATCTCGTCGGGGCTCGCCATGAATGCACGGTAGTGCAGGGAAGAATTCCGATGGCGGCAACGCCCCGAGGGGCGTCGGCGACAATGGGCCCGTGCCCAGGATCATCGGCGGCTCGCTCAGCGAGCACCGCGAGGAGACGCGTCGTCGTCTCTTCGCCGCGCTCGCGCGGCTGATGGAGCAGCGCGGGTTCGACGCCGTGACGCTCGCCGAGATCGCGCAGGAGGCGGGGATCGGGCGCACGGCCGTCTACAACCACGTGCCGGACAAGGAGTCCCTGCTCATCGAGTACATCGCCCACGAGACCCAGGGCTGGCTCGCCGAGCTCGAGGCCCAGCTCGCGGGCGTCAGCGACCCGGTGGGGCGGCTGCGCGTCTACGTGCAGCACCAGCTGAGGATGCGGCGCACCTTCCACATGCCCGCGGACCTGCGGTCGACCGTGTCGCCGACGACCCAGGCGCGGCTGCGGGAGCACGCCGCCCCCGTGGAGGGCGCGCTCCGGCAGATCCTCACCGACGGCATGGCGTCCGGCGCCTTCGTCACCCAGCCGCTCGACGTCGCGACGGGCCTCGTCCACGCGTGCCTGACGTCGCGGGTCGCCGTCGGCGCGGGCAAGCGCGGCACCGACCCGGCCGCGGCGACCGAGGCCTTCGTCCTGCGCGCCGTCGGGGCGTCCGCCGGCGCCTAGCGGCGCCACCCGGCTCGGCCCCCGACCGGCCACCGCGGCTCAGCCCTCGGCCGGCCAGAGCTCGTGGAAGTGGTGCACCGGGCCGCTGCCCCCGCCCACCGCGAGCGTGTCGGCGGCCCGCAGCGCGCCGGTCAGCCAGGCCTTCGCCGCCGACGCCGCGGCCGGCCAGTCGCCCAGGCGCGCCGCGAGCACGGCCACCGCCGAGGACAAGGTGCAGCCGGTCCCGTGCGTGTGCCGGGTCGCGACCCGCGGCCCGGTGAGCACCTCGGCCACGCCCGGCCCGACGACGACGTCCACCGCCGACGGCCCCGCCAGGTGCCCGCCCTTGAGGAGCACCCACGCCGACCCCAGCCCGCGCAGCCGCTCGGCCTGCGCGAGCATCGCGTCGACGTCGGCCGCCGCCGGCTCGTCGAGCAGCCGCGCCGCCTCCGGCAGGTTGGGCGTGACGAGCCGCGCGCGGGGGAGGAGCGCGCGGATGGCGGCCACGGCGTCGTCGGCCAGCAGCGGGTCGCCGCTCGTGGCGACCATGACCGGGTCCAGGACCACCACCCGCTCGCCGTCGCGGTCCCAGTCGCGCAGGAACGCGCCGACGACGTCCACCACCTCCGCCCGCGCCAGCATGCCGATCTTGACGGCGTCGATCCGGACGTCGGCCGCGAGCGTCGCGAGCTGCTCCGCGACGAACGCCGCCGGCACGGCGTGCACGCCGGTGACGCCGCGCGTGCTCTGCGCGGTCAGCGCGGTGAGCACCGCCGTGCCGTAGGCGCCGAGCGCCGAGAAGGTCTTCAGGTCGGCCTGGACGCCCGCACCGCCGGACGGGTCGCTGCCCGCGATCGTCAGCGCCACCAGCGGCCGGGTCATCGGACGCCCCCGGCCGCGCCGTCCCAGGCGGCGCGGACCGCCCGGGTGGCCGCGGCGACGTCGGGCATGCCGCAGATGGCGCTCACCACCGCGACGCCCGCCGCACCCGCCGCGCGCAGCGCGGGCACCCCCTCCGCCTGCACGCCGCCGATGGCGACGCACGGCCACGGGCTCACCCGCGCCACGGCGCGGAACCCGTCGACGCCGATCGGCGGCGCCGCGTCCGGCTTCACCAGCTGGTGCCACACGGGCCCGACGCCGAGGTGGTCGACGACGTCGTCGCCCAGAGCCCGTGCGGCGGCGACGTGCGCGGGCTCCTGGACCGACAGGCCGAGGATCGCGTCGGGGCCGAGCGCGGCGCGCACCACCCGCGGGTCGTCGTCGTGCTGGCCGACGTGCGCGCCGTCCGCGCCGATCGCGTCGACGAGGTGCCAGCGGTCGTTGACGATCAGGGGCACGCCCGTGCCCGCGAGCTCGGCGCGGACGGCGCGGCCGAGCTCGACCAGCTCGGCGTCGTCGGCGTGCGGGTCGCGGACCTGCACGAGTGACACCCCCGCCGCCACGGCCGCGGCCACGGTGGCCGGGACGCCGAGCCGCGCGCACAGGCGCGTGTCGGTGACGAGGTAGAGCGAGAGGTCGACGGCGCGACGGCGGGCGACGGCGGTCGTGGCCGACGCGGCGGGGTGCGCGCCGGCGGGGTGCGCGCCGGCGGGCTGCGTGCGCGCGGTCATGCGAGGCTCACGCGCGCCGCGAGGTGCTCCGGCGTGCACGCCGCGAGGTCGTCGAGCAGCGCGACGGCGAAGGACCCCGGCCCGGCGGTGCGCGCGGCGGCGCTCTCGGCGGCGACCGTGACCACGGCGGTCGCGGCGACGGCCGCCAGCAGCGGGTCGTCCACGGCGGCCGCGAACGCGGCCATCGTCGCGCCGAGGGCGCAGCCGACGCCGGTCACACGCGTCAGCCACGGGTGGCCGTTCGTGACGCGGACCAGCCGGGCGGCGTCGACCACGTGGTCCACCGGCCCCGACACCGCGACGACCGTGCCGTGCCGCCGGGCGGTGGCGCGCGCGGAGTCGGCGGCCGCCTCCGGGGTGTGCACGGCGTCGACACCGCGCCCGCCGTCGCCGCCGGCGAGGGCGAGCACCTCCGAGGCGTTGCCGCGCAGGATCGCCGGGGGCCCGGCGGCGAGCAGGCCCTGCGCGACGTCGGTGCGCCAGCTCAGGGCGCCCGCGGCGACCGGGTCGAGCACCCAGGGCGTGCCGGCGCCACGCGCCGCCGCCACCGCTGGCCCCATCGCCGCGACCGTCTCGGCGTACGGGGTGCCGAGGTTCACGAGCACCCCGTCGGCGACGGACGCGAGCTCGGCGGCCTCGCGCGGGTTGTCGACCACCGCGGGCGCGGCGCCGAGCGCGAGCAGCGTGTTGGCGGTCCACTGCGCGACGACGATGTTCGTCAGGCACTGCACGAGCGGCGCGCGGGTGCGGACGGCCTCGAGGGCGGCCGCGACGTCGTCGGGCGTGGGCAGGGCGGGCGTGGGCCGGGTGGGGTCAGCGGCGGCAGGCATGGCCGACATCGACGTTCCCTTCGCTAGTACGAACTAGATCAGGTTCGACGGGTGTGATCTCAGCCGCTGCGCTCTGCGCGAGCGGCACCCCGCGTCGTCGTCCACCCTAGCCAGGGACCGGCGCCGCCCGCCCGCCCCGTTCCTCACCTGGAGCACCGTGGCGGCGAAACGGCCCAACTGGAGCACGGTGGCGCCACCGTGCACCAGGTGAGGGAGGGAAGGAGGGGAGGGGCGCCGGGGTCAGCCGTGCAGGGGGAGCGTGAGGACGCTCGGGCCGCCGTCGGTCACCCGGACCGGGACGCCCCAGTCCTGGGAGTTGAGGTGGCAGGCCGGGTACTCGATGGCCGGGTCCGCGTCGCACGACGCCGCCTGCGCCGTCACGTGCAGCACACCCTCGCGGACCAGCGGGTTGACCCGCAGCGCGCGGGTGAGCGGCACGTCGTCGCCCGCGCCGTCGAGCAGCAGGTCGGGCGGGGTCGCCGAGACCTGGAGGCGGGTCGACGGGCCGTACCGGTCGTCGTACTTCTGGCCGGCCGCGGGCGTGAAGACGACGTCGAGGCGCACCTCGCCGCTGCCGATCTCCGAGACCGGCCGCTGCGTGCGGTGGGCGCCCGCGTCGAGCACCTCGCCCGCCAGACGCGCGGGCAGCGCGACCCGGGTGAGCCGGTGCGCCGCGGACTCCACGACCACGAGGTCGATGCGGCCGTCGTCGTGCACGTCGACGAGCAGGCCGGACGGCTCCGCGAGGTCGCGCGCGAGGGTGGTCACCTCGCCCGGGCCGTCACGGTCGGGCGCGGGGGCCCAGCGGCGGACGGCGCCGTTGTAGGTGTCCGCGATCGCGACGGACCCGTCCGGGAGCACGGCCACGCCCAGCGGGTGCTGGAGCAGCGCGGCGTCGGCGGGCCCGTCGCGGTGGCCGAAGTCGAACAGCCCCTGCCCGACGGCGGTGCGCACCTGCACCCCGCCGAACCGGTCCACCTGGAGCCAGCGCAGCGCGCTCACCTCGGAGTCCGCGAGCCAGACGCGGCCGTCCGGCCCGACGGCGAGGCCCGACGTCTGCGCGAACCACGCCTCGTCGCCCGGGCCGTCCTGCAGGCCCTCGTTCATCGTGCCGGCGACGCGGCGGATCTGGTTCTGCTCCAGGTCGAGGGCCCAGATCGTGTGGTTGCCGGCCATCGCGATGACGAACGCGGCCAGGTCCTGCGACCAGACGATGTCCCACGGCGACGACAGCCGGATCCAGGTGGGCGGCCCCTGGTAGCCGACGCCGGACCGGTCGGCCCCGGCGCCGAGCACGTCCGGGAGCACGTTCTCCCCGCCGCCGACCATGTACTGCTCGCCGGTGCCCGCGACCGTCGTGACCTCGCCGGTGTCGAGGCGGACCGCCCGGATCGCGTGGTTCACCGTGTCGGCGACCAGCACGTCCGCGTCGATCCGGCCGCGCAGCTCGTCGGGGACCAGGCACAGGCCGTTCGGCTCTGAGAACCGCGCGTCGGCGGGACCGCCGTCGGCAAGGCCACGCTCACCGGAGCCGATGCGGCGGACCAGCGTCTCGCCGTCGGGCGCGAGCTCCGCCAGGGAGTGGTGACCGGCGTCGGCCACGAGGAAGTTGCCTGGCTGCCCGTCCGCTGCGGGGAGGCGGATCGCCTTGGCGGGGAAGCGGAGCGTGCCCGACGTCGGCGCGGGCGGCACGTAGGGCCCGTCCCCGCGGTGCAGCGTGCCCTTGGCCTCGTGCTCGGCGACGAGGTCCGCGACCAGGATCTCGAGGTTGCGCCGGTGCCCCTCGCCCGCCATGTGCGCGACGACGTACCCCTCGGGGTCGATCACGACGAGCGTCGGCCAGGCGCGCGCGGTGTAGGCGGACCAGGTGGTCAGCTCGGGGTCGTCGAGCACCGGGTGGTGCACCTCGTAGCGCTCGACGGCGGCGGCGAGCGCGACCGGGTCGGCCTCGTGCACGAACTTCGGCGAGTGCACGCCGACGATGACGAGCACGTCCCGGTACTGCGCCTCGAGCTCGCGCAGCTCGTCGAGGACGTGCAGGCAGTTGATGCAGCAGAACGTCCAGAAGTCGAGGACGACGACCTTGCCGCGCAGGTCCGCGAGGGTCACGTCGCGGCCGCCGGTGTTCAGCCAGCCACGGCCCACGAGCTCGGACGCGCGGACGCGGGGCAGGCGGGCGGGGCTCGTCTGGGTCACAGAGGTAGTGAACACGACGCCGCCCGGACCTATGCCTCAGGTTCGAGGGACGGCGGCCTCCGGGCCGGGTGCCCGCCGCGCTCAGGAGTCCGCAGGGGTGCTGCCCGGGGCAACCGGGACGGGCTCGCCGTCGAGGAGCATCTGGCCCGCGCGGGCCTTCGTCTCCGTGTCGTCCAGGTTCCAGAGGGCGGCGAGCGCAGACACGTCCTGCTGTGTGTAGCCGGCGCCCCAGAACGCCTCGTACTGCTCGCGCGTGTAGCCGTCGGGCAAGGTCGACCAGACGCCCTCATCGGTCCCCTGCGGGGCGCTGCCCGGCACCATCGGCACCGGTTCGCCGTCCAGCAGCATCTGGCCGATCGTCGCCTTGGTCTGGATCAGGTCGGTGTTCCACAGCTCGCTCAGCGCCGCGACGTCGTCGTTCGTGTAGTCGGACGCCCAGAACGCGTCGTACTCGTCCCGCGAGTAGCCGGCGGGCATCGGGGACCAGTCGATGCCGAGCGCCTGCGCGGCCGACTCCACCGCCCGGGCGACATCGGAGTACGGGTCGGCGACGGCGGCGGCCGCCGCGCCCGCGACGCCGACAGCCAGCGCTCCGGTCGCGGCGCCGGCCGCGACGATCCTTCCCCCGTGACGCCGGGCGCCCTGACGGAGGGCGTCCTGACGGCGAGCGCCGGCCGACGTCGGGCGACCGGCGCGCAGGGCGAGCTCCGCCTCGACGCGCCGGGCGACGAACGCCGGCGCGGGCGTGAGGGCCTCCCGCGAACGCAGGGCGCGGGTGATGCGGCGGGCGAGCTCGTCGTCCGGCTCGTGCGCAGACGCGTGCGCGGGTGCGGACTCCTGGGGGACGGGATCCCCGCGGTGCTCCTTCATCGTGTCTCCGGGGCAATCGTGAGATCGGTCTGGCGCAGCGCGGCCAGTGCGTGGGAGGCGTGCGAGCGCACCGTCGCGCTCGATGTGCCCAGGACGGAGGCGATCTCCGCGTCGGCGAGGCCCTCGTAGTACCGCAGCACGAGCACGGCGCGTTGCCGTGGTGTCAGGGCGGCCAGGCGCTGCCACATCGCGGCGTCCTCGGCGGCGGCATCGGCGTGGTCGTCCGCCGGTGCGGCATGCGCCGCGAGCACGTCGTCGGGAGCCGGCCGGACCGTGCGCACGTGCCACCGGCGCCGCCACGAGAGGTGCTCGTTGGTCACCATGCGCTTGAGGTACAGGTCCGGGCGGTCGAGCAGGGAGATGCGCGCCCACCGGACGTGGGCACGCAGCAGCACCTCCTGCACGATGTCGGCGGCGACGTGCCCGTCGCCGGTCAGGACCGTCGCGTACCGCAGCAGCCCGGGGAGCAGCGCGCGGGCGACGTCGTCGAGCAACGGGCGGTCGGCGGGGCCCGCGTCGGAGGGCCGGGCGGCCTCGTTCGCCCTGGCGGGCGCGACGACCGGGATCGGGCCGGTGTCCGAGGCGACCGCACGCAGCGGGGCGGTCATCGCGCGACCCCCACGGCCAGGCCCGCTCCGGCCGCGAGGCGCTCGAGCGCGCCCCACGGGTCGCCGACGGCGTCGGCGCCCGGGTGAGGCAACGGCGCCCGAGCGGTGCAGCGCAGCAGCAGCGCGTGCACCAGCGCCGTGCGGCGCACGATGGCGTCCGCGTCGATCGCACCGGGCAGGATGCGCACCTCCAGGGTGTCGCGCAGCGGGCGCGCCGACACGAGCTGGGTGAGGTTGACGTCGGCGTACTTCGTGATGCCCACCTCGCGCACCGCGGCGCGCAACCCGGCCCACCCGACGGCGTCGGCGCCGTCGTGATCACCGGCGCCGTCGGGCCACGGCTGCTCGACGAGCTCGACGAGGGCCGCGGGCAGCGGCGCCAGACGCCGGCAGGCCGGGTTGGTGCCGAGGGCCGCCCCGAGCGGCTCGCGCCAGTGCGCGAACAGCCGGACGACGTTGGCGAACGCGTGCGGTCGCCGGAAGGGCGCGCCGTCCACGTGCAGGTGCACCGCGGCCTCGCGGGGGACGGTGAAGCCGAGCTCGCGCGCGGGTGCCAGCAGCTCCTCGAGCGCCGCCCGGTGGCCCGTCGCGAGCGGCGGCGTGATCACCTCGCAGGGACGCTCCCGGCCCGGGGGCAACGGCATGGCGACGGCGATCGTCGCGCCCGTGGCGTCGTTCACCCGCGCGGCTCCGGCGATCACCTCGGTCACGACGCCGAACAGCTGCGCGATCGGCTCGAGCACACCCTCGAGCGGCGCCTCCGGATCCGCCTGCCGCTCGACGAGGCGGAGCAGCCGCGCGTCGTCGCACAGGACCCGGTACCAGCCGCGCCGCCCGCGCACCGGCTGCGACCCGGGCGCCGGGGCGAGGTCCGCCTCGATCGTGATGTCGTCGACGAGCCGCGCCACCGGACGGCCCTCGGCCGTCACGACGTCGAACGCGGGCGACAGGTGCCGGAACACCCCCACGCCCGGGACGGGCGACAGCTGGCTGTCCAGGTGGAACGAGCGCCGCACCGACCCCCCGCACCGCGTCGCAAGGGCGTCGGCCAGGTCCTGGCGGTCGGAGCCAACGGGAGCCAGCAGCTCGACCTCGAACCCCGTGCGCAGCGCGAGCTCGTCCACGTGGGTCCTCGTCTCGTCGGTCCGGCTGGGGACGGTCGGGGCTCGGCTCAGGAGGCGGCCGTCGTGCTGCCGGGGGCCACGGGGACAGTCTGCCCGTCGAGGATCATCTGCCCGGCGGTCGCCTTGGTCTGGATCTCGTCGGTGTTCCAGAGGGCGACAAGCGCGGCCAGGTCGTCGGCCGTGTAGCCGGCTCCCCAGAACGCCTCGTACTGCTCGCGGGTGTACCCGTCGGGCAGAGTCGACCAGTCGGTCCCGTCGCTGTCCGTCTCGGTGACCGGGCTGCTGCCCGGGGCGATCGGGAGCTCCTCGCCCGCGAGGAGCAGCTGACCCGCGGCGACCTTCGTCTCGGCCTGGTCCAGCTGCCACAGCGCGGCGAGCGCCACGAGGTCATCGCTCGTGTACCCGGCGGCCCAGAAGGCGTCGTACGCGGCAGCGGCGGCGGCGTCCTCGACGGGCTCCTGCGCCACGGGGTCACCGGCAAGCGCCGGGTCGGGGACGTCGTCCGCCGCGCCGCGGCCGGCCGCGATCGCAGCACCTGCGCCGGCGAGCGAGAGCGAGGCGGCGATCATGCCCCCGGCCACCAGGCGACGACGGCGGTTCACGGTCTTCTTGGGGTTCATCGGTCTCCTCCGGGAGAGCTCGTCGGTGCGTGCTCTCTCAAGACGCGGCCGGCCCACGCATGTGTGGAGTCCGCGGCGCGGTGGGTCTCCTCGACCTCGCGGCCGGCAGGGTGTTCGAGCGCGAACACCGGTGCGCCGGACGAGCAACCGTCGTTCGACACGGTGCCGCATGTTCGACACGGTGCCGCACGTTCGACGGCGGGGCGCGAGCGGCGCCTCGTCAGGCGACGGGCGCGGACCCCGCGGGCGGCTCGCCCACCGAGGCGACGTCGCGGGGCACGTAGCGCTCAGCCGTGAGGTGGGCGTCGGCGATCCGGTCGAGGCGGAACCAGCGGATCGCCACCCGCAGCTGGCACCATGCGACGAGGTACCAGCGGCCGCCGGTGTGGGCCAGGAGGATCGGCTCGACGGTGCGCTGCGTGACCGCTCCGTCGCGGCCGGCGTACGCGATGACCAGGGCGCGTTCGTCGCCCAGCGCCTGCTCGACGGCGCGCAGCACGGCGGGCGCCGGCGCAGGCGCGTCCGCGGCGACCGGTGCGAGGCCGTCGGGAGCCTGGCCCGCAGGACCTGAGGCGACGCCGTCGGGCAACGGGCCGCGCGAGGTGCGCGGCGGCGTCGGGCGGGTCCACACGCGCGCGCTCAGCCGCTGCGCGCGCTGACGGTCGCGCTCCCCGAGCGTGTCCCAGAGCTTGCCGCGCGCGGCGGCGGCGTCGACGGCGAACGGGCTCCCGGACGGCAGCGTGGCGAGCGCCACCGCCATCGCGACGGCCTGCGTGGGCGTGAAGTTGACCGGCGGCAGGCTCGCCGAGGCGTCCAGCACGTACCCGCCGCCCGGGCCGGACTGCGCCCAGATCGGCGCGCCGGCCTGCTGGAGCGCGCTGACGTCGCGCTTGATGGTCCGCTCGCTGACCTCGAACAGCCGGGCCAGCCGCGCGCCCGTCGTGCCCGCGCGGCCGGCGCGCCGGAGCTCCTCGCGGATCGCGTAGAGGCGGTCGGTGCGGTTCACGTCGTCCATGCTGACAGATTCGTGACACATCGGTGACAGACGGGTGTCACCGATGCCCCGCGAGGGTGGTGCCATGACCACGACACAGACCCCCCGCACCACCACGCACGTCGTCCTCGTCCCGGGCTTCTGGCTCGGCGCCTGGGCCTGGGACGCCGTCGTGCCCGCGCTGCGCGACGCCGGCCTCGCACCGCACCCGGTGACACTGCCCGGTCTGGGCGCGCCCGGCACGCCCGAGGAGCCGCGGCCCGGCATCACGCTCGACGACCAGGTCGCGGCGGTCCGCGACCTCGTCGACGGGCTCGACGGCGACGTCGTGCTGGTGGGCCACAGCGGCGGCGCGTTCGTCGCGCAGATGGTCGCCGACCAGCGGCCCGGCCGCCTGCGCCGCGTCGTCTACGTCGACTCCGGCCCGCTGAACGACGGGATGACGCTCCGCCCGGGCGACCCCGGCGCCGACGTCCCGCTGCCGACCTGGGCCGAGCTCCAGGCGGAGGGCAGCAGCCTCGAGGGCGTCGACGACGACGCGCTGGCCACGTGGCGGGCGCGGGCCATGCCGCACCCCGGCGGCGTCGCGACGGCGCCGGTGCACGTGCACGACGCGCGGCGGTTCGCCGTCCCGGTGACGGCGATCTGCACGAGCCTCCCGTCGCCGCTGCTGCGCGAGCTCATCGGCTCGGGCCAGATGCCGTCCGAGCTGGGCGCCTACGCCGACGTGGAGTACGTCGACCTGCCCACCGGCCACTGGCCGATGTTCTCCCGCCCGACCGACCTGGCCGCCGCCATCGTCGCGGCGTCCCGTCGCTGACCCGCTGCCGGACGTCGGCTCGGGCGGACGGGCCCGACCTCGCGCATGATGGGGCTCGGTCCGGACCGACGAGCGGAGGAGACAGGCGTGCGCATCGAGGTGACCGTCGACGAGGCGGTGCGGCTGGCCCGCGCCGCACGGCCGCTGCCTGCGATGGTGCTCGGCGTCCGCGCCGCGGGCGAGGCCGGGGACGCCGTCGAGGTCGATCTCGACCCGGCGCTCCTACCCGGCGCCTCCGGGCTCCTGCGGTTCGGCGCCGCCCTGGCCGGCCAGGTGACCGTCACCGCGCGCTTCCTGGGGTTCGCCGACGGCGACGCCACCTTCGCGCTCGCGGCTCAGGCCCGCGGCCTCACGGTCGACCGGCTGCTCAACCACCTGACCGGCGCCATCGCAGACGCGCTGGCCGCGCAGGGCCTGCCGCCCGACGTCGTCGAGCTGCGCCCGGGCGAGGACGGCCCGGTCCTGGTCGCCCACGCCCAGGCGGCGGTCGACGCGCGGGCGACGGGCGTCGTCGTGCGTGGGGTGGGCCTGACGAGCGGCCAGGTCGCCATCGAGGTCGAGATCGGCGACGCCCGCCTCCGCTAGCCCCGGTGGACGACGTTTTCCCAGGGAGGCGGCGGCGCTGGGCGGCCCGGCCGGGGATCGGCTCGGGCATGCGGAGCGCAGCGGAGCAGGGGCGGGCCAGGCCGCCCAGTGCCGTCGCCGGACGAGAGCGGTCAGACCGCGGGCGGCGGGTAGCGGTCGTCGTAGCGCTCGACCACGTGGTGGCTGCGCTGGCGCTGCTGCGTCACCACCAGGGACAGGATCAGGGCGATCAGGCCGCCCACCATCAGGATGTAGCCGACCACGTTGAGGTTGACGACGCTCCAGGCGTCAGGCTCGATGCCGAACGCGAGGATCGCGCCGACGACGATCAGGAAGATCCCGCTGCCGATTCCCACGGTCGTGCCTCCTTCTGTGCGGGCCGGACGGGGGTCCGGGCTCCCTCGATCATCACCGAGGCACGCCGACCCCGCGCGTCGAACGCCGGGTTTGACCCGTTCGGGTGAGTTCAGAGGTCCGCTGAAAAACGTCGCATCCGGCTGCATCCAGACCCGGGGCCACCCACGTAGTTGAGGTGTCAATCAGTTTCGGTGCCCCCCACGGGGCCTCAGCAAGGAGACACCGATGCGCACTCGACCGATCACCACCGCCGTGGCGCTGGGCGCCACCGCCGGCCTGGCCATCGCCGCCGCCGCACCCGCGACGGCCGCGACCACCGCGAAGCTCTCCGTCCTGCACGGCGTGCCCGGCCTCACCGTCGACGTCTGGGTCAACGGCGAGCGCACTCTCGACGACTTCGAGCCCGGCGAGCTGGCCGGCCCGCTCGACCTGCCCGCCGGCACCTACACGGTCGCGATCACGGCGTCCGACGCCGCCGACGCCAGCTCGCCGGCCATCGGGCCCGTGGACCTGCCGCTCGCGGCGGGCGGCAACTACACCGCCGTCGCCCACCTCGACGCCGACGGCGACCCCACCGCCTCGCTGTTCACCAACGACATCTCGCAGACCGCAGCCGGCCAGGGCCGGCTCACCGTCCGCCACGTCGCCGCGGCCCCGGCCGTCGACGTCCTCGCCGGCGGCTCCCCGGTGATCACCAACCTGGCGAACCCGGACGAGCAGGTGCTCAACCTCCCGGCCGGCACCGTCTCGGCCGCCGTCGCCGCGACCGGCACCACGGACCCGGTGCTCGGCCCGACCGACGTCACGATCTCCGAGGGCGTCAACACGATCGTCTACGCGTGGGGCAGCCTCGAGGCCGAGAACCTCGCGATCGCCGCGCAGACCATCGGCGGCCTGCACTCCGCGCCGGCCGGCGTCCCCTCCGGTGAGCTCGGCCTCGCGTCGACCGACGCCGGCTCCTCCGCCACCCCGTGGCTGATCGCCGCCATGGCGGGCGTGGGCGTCGCCGCCATCGCCGGCCTGGGCGTGGCGCGTCGCCGGACGGTCGCCGTCAGCGTCGACCGCTGAGACCGGCCGCGCCCGGCCCGAGCCTCGTCGGGCCGGGCGCAGCCACCGGCCGGGCGCCCGACGTCGGTCCCCACCCACCCGGGGAGCGCCAACCGCGTCGGGCGCCCGGCCCCCTGCCTGCGAGGCACCCCGCCCTCGACCAGCCCGCACGTCCCGCGAGGAGCCGTCATGACCCCCGAGCCCGCCCCCGGCGGCCGCCGCCGACGCCGCACCCAGGGTGCCGTCGCCGCGACCCTCGCCCTCGGCCTGCTCGCGGGCTGCGCCGCCGAGGCCGACGACGCCGCGCCGCTCACCCGCGTACCGGCCACCAGCACCGCGCCGACCCCTGCGCCCGCGCCGCCCGCCGACGTCCCCGACGTCCCCGTCTCGGCCGCCACGCTCCCCCCGGCCGAGCAGGTGGTCCCGCCGACCGGCCTCGCCATCGACGCGCTGGGCATCGCCCTCCCGGTGGAGCCCGTGGGCGTCCAGCCCGACGGCCAGATGGAGATCCCGCCCCAGGCCGAGGTGGCCGGCTGGTACCGGTTCGGCGCGGCGCCGGGCGACCCGGACGGCACCGTCGTCATCGCCGCGCACGTCGACTCGGTCGCCTCAGCGGGCCTCGGGCCGTTCGCGAAGCTGGGCGACCTCGCCGTCGGCGACGCGGTGAGCGTCACGAGGGCCGACGGCGCGGTGGTCACCTACGCCGTCACGGGCCGGTCGAGCGTCGCCAAGCCGGAGGTGGCCTGGGGCGACGTCTTCCTGCGCGACGGCGGCCCCCGCCTCGTGCTGGTGACCTGCGGCGGCGTCTGGCACCAGGACCGCCGCAGCTACTCGGACAACGTGATTGTCACTGCCGAACCGATCGGGTGATGATGACCACCCTGGCACCGCCGACACGGGCGGCCGCCGGCGAGCGAAGGAGTCGGCCGCTGTCCCTCCCGGCTGAGACGGGCGCCGCAGAGGCGGCTGACGTCGCGGTGCTCGCGGACGCCTTCCGGGGCGGCGACGAGGCGGCGCTCGCCGAGGCGTACCGGCGCTGGTCGCCCCTGGTCCACACGCTCGCCCTCCGCTCGCTGGGCCACGCCGACGACGCCGAGGACGTCACCCAGCAGGTGTTCGTCGCGGCCTGGCGCGGCCGGTCGGGCTTCGACCCCGCGCGCGGACCGCTGCCGGCCTGGCTGGTCGGCATCGCCCGCAACGCGATCACCGACGTCCAGCGGCGGCGCAGCCGGGACACCCGCGCGACGCTCGCCGTCGCCGGTGCGGCCGCCCCCGACACGCCCGCGCCCGCCGAGGCCGGCGACCTCGCGGACCGCCTGACCGTCGCCGACGAGATGGCCCGGCTCGGCGAGCCACAACGCACGATCCTGGCCCTGGCGTTCTACGAGGACCTGACGCACGAGGCGATCGCGACCCGGCTCGACCTGCCCCTCGGCACGGTGAAGAGCCACATCAGGCGCAGCCTCCTGCGGCTGCGCGACCGGTTGGAGGTGAGGTAGGTGGACCACGTGGACCCCGACGTCCTCGCCCTGATCGCGCTCGGCGAGACCGACCCGACGGCGCAGGCCCACCTCGCCGTGTGCGAGCGCTGCGCCGAGGAGGTCGCCGAGCTCGAGCGCGCGGTGCGCGCCGGTCGCGCGGTCGGGCCGGACGACGTCCTCGTCGCGCCGCCGGCCCGCGTGTGGGCGGCGATCGAGTCCGAGCTCGGCCTCTCGACGGCCGCCCCGCTCCCGACGCCGGCCGCACCCGCACCCGCGCCCGCCGAGGACCGGCCGACCGCCGCCACCGTGCTGCCGCTGCGCCGGCGCCGCACGCCCGCCTGGATCGCGTCGGCCGCTGCGGCCGGCGTCGTCGTCGGTGGGCTCGGCGGCGCATGGCTCGCGAACCGCGACGACGCCCCCGCACCCGCCGTCGTCGCGCAGGCCCAGCTCGAGGCGCTGCCCGGGTGGGACGCCGTCGGGCACGCGGAGGTCGAGGAGGACGCCGACGGGCGTCGCGTGCTGGTGCTGACGGTCGACGAGACCGGCGGCGCGGGCGACACCGACGGCCTGCGCGAGGTCTGGCTGCTCAAGGAGGACGTGTCCGGGCTGGTCAGCCTCGGCCTGCTCGACGGCGAGGAGGGTCGCTTCCTCGTCCCGGCGGGCGTCGACCTGACCGAGTACCCGGTCGTCGACGTCTCCCGCGAGCCCACCGACGGGAACCCGGCGCACTCGGGCGACTCGATCGTCCGCGGGCTGCTCGGGATCACCGTCACGCCCGTGAGCCAGGCCTGAGTCAGTCGGCCGGTCGCTCGTCCGGGTCGGCGTCGTCCGGCTTCTCGCCGCGCGCCAGCCGCGCGAGCATCGCGTTGTAGGCGACCAGCTCGGCGTCGCCCGTGCGCGCCTCGTCGCGGTCGCGGCGACGGGCGGTGCGCTCGTCGTCCTTGGTCCAGGAGAACGCGAGCACGATGGCGAGGACCAGCATCGGCAGCTCGCTGACCCCCCACGCGATGCCGCCGCCGGCCTGCTGGTCCTCGAGCGCGGGCGGGCCCCACGGCCGGCCGAGCAGGCCGAACCAGTCGGGCGCGAGCAGCACCTCGCCCTCCACCAGGGCCAGGCCGAAGAACGCGTGGAACGCCATCGTCGCGAACAGCAGGATCAGCCGCACCGGGTACGCCGGGCGCCGCGGCCCGGGGTCGATGCCCACGAGCGCGTTCGCGAACAGGTACCCCGCGAGCGTGAAGTGCACGACCATCAGCAGGTGCCCCAGGTACGTCTCCAGGGCCAGCGGGAACAGCGGCGTGTAGTAGAAGACGATCATCGAGCCGGCGAAGTTGATGCAGGCCACCACGGGGTTGGCGAAGAACGTCGCCACCCGCGAGTGCACGATGCCGAGGATCCACTCGCGCGGGCCGCGTGACCCGTCCGCGCGGGCCGGCAGGGCGCGGGCCGCGAGCGTGATCGGCGCGGAGAGCGCCAGGAACACCGGCGCCACCATGACCAGCAGCATGTGCTGGACCATGTGCGCGCTGAACAGCACGTGCCCGTACACCGCAGGCCCGCCCGACGTCGACCAGGCCAGCACGAGCATGCCGCTGACCAGGCAGATCGTCCGGCCGAGCGGCCACCGGTCGCCGCGCGCGCGCAGTCGGCGCACCCACCGCAGGTAGACCACGACGGCGGCCAGGCAGCCGAGCGCGACCAGCAGGTCCCAGCGGAAGCTGGTGAGCCACAGCTCGGCGGTCGGCGCCGGCGGCAGCGGGTGGCCGGTGACGATCTCGGCGGGCGTGAGGGCCGTGGTGAGGGGGGCGTCGTCGGGCACGGGCGGGGCCGTGGCCGCGAGCGCCGCCGCGATGCCGAAGGTCGCGCCCATGACGACGGCCTCGCCGGCGGCCACCCGCCAGAACAGGCGCGGGCGCCCGGCCAGGCGCGGCAGGACGGCGCGGCGGTGCGCCCAGCCGAACGCGCCGAGGGTCGCGAGGGCGGCGATCTTCGCCAGGACCAGGCCGCCGTAGGTGGAGTCGAGCCCGTCCGGCCCGCCGAGGCGGATCCACGCGTTCACCGCGCCGGACGCCCCGACCGCCACGAAGCACCAGCCCGCGAGGCTCGAGTACCGCGCCACGGCCGCCGGGAGGTCGCCGCCCAGGCGCGGGTAGAGGACCGCGAGCGCGACGAGCCCGCCCGCCCACAGCGTGACGCCGCCGAGGTGCAGGAACATCGAGGAGATCGCGAGCTCGTGGCTCACCGCCCCCGACGCGTGACCCGACTGCGACTGCAGCACCAGGGCGGTCGCGGCGAGCAGCCCGGTGAGCAGCGCGCCGCGCGGGGTCGTCACGAGCACGGCAGCGACGCAGGTCACGGCCGCGAGCGCGACGACGCCGAGCAGCGTGCGGCCGAGCGTGATCGACGTGACGAAGAGCCCCAGCTCGGCGTCGAACCCCTCGCCGCCCACGGGCCGGCCGGCGATGTTCGCGTACGCCAGGACGAGCTCCGCGAGCGCCAGGACCGTCCAGATGCCGGCGGCGAACGCGGCGAGCGTCAGTGCGGCGGGCCAGGCGGCGCCGTCGGACCGCGCGCGGCCGCCGCCGCGGGGCAGGACGAACGCACCCAGGGCGAGCGCGCCGATCGTCACGGCGGCGGAGAGGTCCACCAGCCCGGTCACGGCGGGCAGCCCCCAGCGCACGACGGCGCCCGGGTCGCCCAGCAGCGGCGACTCGGCGGCCCCGGAGACCCACAGCGCCAGCAGGGCCGCGGCGAGCGCGGTGAGCGCGGCCGCAGCGGCGCCGACGGGGCTCAGCGCCCGACGCTCGGGGCCGGCCGGCGCCCCATCGGGGACAGCCGGCGCCTCGTCGGGGACGTCGGGGCTGTCGGGGACGGCGGGGCTGTCGGGGACGGCGTCAGGCGCGACCCCACGACCAGCACCGGCGGACACCACGCGGCCAGCCTAGGCGTCGTCGCCGGTGGCGACGGGCGAGACGTCGTCGGGGCGGACGGGGGCCGCGCGGGCGGCGTCCGGGCCGCCGGGGATTTTCCACGGTAAGTGTCGGTTTCCGGGCGTACCGTGTGCCGGTGAGTGACCCCCCCACCAGCACCACCGCGCCCGCCACGCCCGCGCCCACGCCCGCCACCTCGGCAGCGGCCGCGCCTCCCGACGAGGGCCCCGCCTCCTTCACGATGAGCCATCGGCAGATCCTCACGATCCTGCTCGGCCTGATGATGGGGATGTTCCTCGCGGCCCTCGACCAGACGATCGTCGCGACCGCCATCAAGACCATCGGCGACGACCTCAACGGCCTCTCGCTGCAGGCCTGGGTCACGACGGCGTACCTGATCACCTCGACGATCTCGACGCCGCTCTACGGCAAGCTCTCCGACATCTACGGCCGCAAGCCGCTGTACCTCATCTCGATCGGGCTGTTCCTGGCCGGCTCGCTGCTGTGCGGCACCGCCACGTCGATGTACCAGCTCGCCGGGTACCGGGCCATCCAGGGCCTCGGCGGCGGCGGCCTCATGTCGCTCGCCATCACGATCCTCGGCGACATGCTCAGCCCCCGGGAGCGCGCCAAGTACCAGGCGTACATCCTCGCCGTGTTCGGCGTCTCCTCCGTGCTCGGCCCGATCATCGGCGGCTTCTTCGCCGACGCCGCGACGTTCCTCGGGATCACCGGCTGGCGCTGGATCTTCCTGGTCAACGTGCCGCTCGGGGTGGCCGGCGTCGTCGTCATCTGGCGGGTGCTGCACCTACCGCCGCTGCGCCGCGTGACGCACCGGATCGACTGGCCTGGCGCGCTGCTGCTGGCCGCCGGGCTGGTCCCGCTGCTGCTGGTCGCCGAGCAGGGCCGCGAGTGGGGCTGGGCCTCGCCCGTCGCGCTGACCTGCTACGGCGTGGGCGTCGTCGGGCTGGCGCTGTTCGTCCTCGCGGAGTCGCGCGCCGGCGACGACGCCCTGCTGCCCCTGCGGCTGTTCCGGAACCGCACGTTCGGCATGGGCGCCATCGTGAACACGGTCATCGGCATGGGCATGTTCGGCGCGCTCGCCGGCCTGCCGCTGTTCCTGCAGATCTCCAAGGGCATGAGCCCGACGGCGGCCGGCCTCGCCCTGCTGCCGCTCACGCTCGGGATCATGGTCACGTCGGTGGTATCCGGCCAGACGATCGGCCGCACCGGGCACTACCGGACCTTCCCCATCCTGGGCACGGCGTTCCTGGTCGTCGGCGCCTTCCTGCTCTCGCGCGTGCACGCCGACATGACGCTGCTCGACGTCGGATGGCGGTCGGCGGTCTTCGGCGCCGGGCTCGGCTTCTGCTTCCAGCCGCTCGTGCTCGCGGTGCAGAACGCCGTGCCGCCGCGGGACATGGGCGTGGCGACGTCGTCGTCGCTGTTCTTCCGGCAGATGGGCGGGACGCTCGGGACCGCGGTGTTCCTGTCGATCCTGTTCTCGACCGTCGGGGACAAGATCGGCGCCGCGTTCCAGGCCGCTTCCGGGACGCCGGCGTTCCAGGCCGCGCTGGCCGACGAGTCCGTGACGAGCGACCCCGCGAACGCGCCGGTCATCGCGATGCTCCAGGGCGGCGGGGACGCGGGCGGCGGTGCGGTGCCGTCCCTGAACGACTCGTCGTTCATCAACCACCTGGACCCGCGGCTCGCGGCGCCCTTCCTCGAGGGCTTCGCGCAGAGCATCGGGCTGGTCATGCTCGTGGCGGCGTGCGTGCTGGTGGTCGCGTTCGCGCTCTCGTTCACGCTGCCGCAGCTCGCGTTGCGCCAGGTCAGCGGCATCCAGAGCCGCCTCGACGAGGACGCCGCGGGCGCGCCGGGTGCGGAGGGCCGGGAGGACGTGGCGGCGACGTCGCAGACGGCCTCGGCGGTCGCGGCGTCGGAGCAGGGCATCGCCCCGGAGGCGATCCGCGCGGAGGGTGTGACGCCGGAGCGGTGAAGCCTTCGCATCACCAGGTGATGCAAAGGCTTCACGGCCACTCGGCCCAGGCGCCCGCGTCAGCCCCAGACCAGGGCCTGGGCCGGCTCCTGGAGGACCGCCGCGACATCGGCGAGCAGGCGTGAGCCCAGCCCGCCGTCGACCAGGCGGTGGTCGAAGGACAGCGCGAGCTGCGTGACGTAGCGCTTCTTGATCCGGCCCTTGTGCACCCACGGCTGCTCGCGGATCGCGCCGAACGCGAGGATCGCGGACTCACCGGGGTTGAGGATCGGCGTCCCGGTGTCGATGCCGAACACCCCGACGTTGGTGATCGTGATGGTCCCGTCGGACATCTCCGCCGGCGACGTCGTGCCCGCGCGCGCCTTGGCGGTGAGCTCGGCGATGCCGGTCGCGAGCTCGTGCAGCGACAGCCGGTGCGCGTCCTTGATGTTCGGCACGATGAGCCCGCGCGGCGTCTGGGCCGCGATCCCCAGGTTCACGTAGTGCTTGTAGACGATCTCCTGGTCCTCGTCGATCCACGACGCGTTGACCTCGGGGTGCCGCCGCACGGCCAGGAGCAGCGCCTTCGCGGCGATGAGCAGCGGCGTCACGCGCACGTCGGCGAACTCGCGGTCCGCGCGCAGGCGCTCGACCAGACGCATCGTCTTCGTCACGTCGACCGTGTGGAACACCGACACGTGCGGCGCCGTGAACGCCGACGCCACCATCGCCTCGGCCGTGCGCTTGCGCACCGACCGCACGGGGACGTGCGTCGAGCGCCCGTCGGGCGACACCGTGCCGGAGGCGAGCCACGGCTGGTCGTCGTTCGCGTACGTGGCCAGCACCTTCGGCTCGTTCTCCTTCGCGCGCGCCAGGACGTCCTCGCGGGTCACGATGCCGCCCGGCCCGGTCGGGTTGACCGTGCTGAGGTCCACGCCGAGGTCCTTCGCGAGCTTGCGCACCGGCGGCTTCGCGAGCACGGGATGCTCGCCGTCGCCGCCCACGCCCGACGGCGCGGCGGAGCCGGCCTGTGCAGCGGTTGCCTCAGCGGTGCCGCCCTGCCCAGCAGGCCCCGGCGGCGACGGCGGGCTCGCGAGCTCGGCCGCCGCCTCCGACGCGCGGCGCGCCCGCCGGCTCGGCGCGGACTCCACGGTCCCGTACCCGACGAGGACGGCGCCGCTCCCGGCGTCGGCCTCCACCGGCTCGACCCCGGCCGCCGCGCCCCCGGCAGCCTCGGCGTCCTGCACGACGTCGGTGCCCGCTCCGGCCGGCGCGTCCGGCTCCGCGGCCGGCGGCCCGTCGGGGTCGACGTCCACGGTGATGATCGGCGTCCCGACGTCGACGGTCTCCCCGACCGCCGCGAGGATCTCCGTCACGACGCCGTCGAACGGGCACGGCAGCTCGACCAGCGACTTCGCGGTCTCGATCTCGACGATCGGCTGGTTCACGGCGACGCGGTCGCCGACGGCGACGCGCCACTCGACGATGTCGGCCTCCGTGAGGCCCTCACCGGCGTCGGGCAGGCGGAACTGCTGGTACTGCGGCACGCGGTGCCCCTCTCAGAAGCCGACGGCGCGGTCGACGGCGTCGAGCACGCGGTCCACCGACGGCAGGTACTCGTGCTCGAGCCGGGCGATCGGGTACGGCGTCGCGAAGCCGCCCACGCGCAGCACGGGCGCCTGCAGGTGGTAGAAGCACGCCTCGGTGATCCGGGCGGCGATCTCGCCGCCGGTCCCGAACGCCACGGGCGCCTCGTGCACGACGACGCACCGCCCGGTCCGCCGCACGGACTCGGCCACGGTGTCGGTGTCGAGCGGGGAGATCGAGCGCAGGTCGATCACCTCGAGCGACCTGCCCTCCGCGGCGGCGGCGTCGGCGGCCTTGAGGGCGGTGTGCACGGTCGGCCCGTAGGCGACCACGGTGGCGTCAGTCCCGCGCCGCACCACGCGCGCCCGGTCCAGCCCGCCCGACGGCGTCGCGTACGGCCGGCCCAGGTCGACCTGGCCCTTCTCCCAGTAGCGGCCCTTGGGCTCGAAGAAGATCACCGGGTCCGGCGAGGCGATGGCCTCCTGGATCATCGTGAACGCGTCAGCGGGCGACGCCGGCGAGACCACGCGCAGGCCCGCGGTGTGCGCGAAGAGGACCTCGGGCGACTCGCTGTGGTGCTCCACCGCGCCGATGCCGCCACCGAACGGGATGCGGATGACGACGGGCAGCGAGAGCTTGCCGCGCGTCCGGTAGTGCATCTTGGCGAGCTGGGTGGTGATCTGGTCGAACGCCGGGAACACGAACCCGTCGAACTGGATCTCGCACACGGGCCGGTAGCCGCGCATCGCGAGCCCGATCGCGGTCCCGACGATGCCGGACTCCGCGAGCGGGGTGTCCACGACGCGGTCGGTGCCGAACTCGGCGGCCAGGCCGTCGGTCACGCGGAACACGCCGCCGAGTGCGCCGATGTCCTCGCCCATGAGCAGGACGAGCGGGTCCGCGGCGAGCGCCGCGCGCAGGCCGAGGTTGATGGCCTTGGCCATGGTCAGGGTCGTGAGGCCGTCGTCGCCGGCGCGGGCCGCGCCGTTCGCCTGGGCCGCGCCGCTCGGGCGCGTCTGGGTCATCGTCATCGGTCGCTCCCGGTCGCTGTCGAGGCGAGGTACTCCTGGCGCTCGCGGGCGACGCCCGCGTGGCTCGTGGCGTAGACGTGGTCGAACATCGACGCCGGGTCGGGCGCCGCCATCGCGCGGACGCCCTGGCGCAGCCGAGCACCCAGGGCCTCAGCCTCCGCCTCGACGCTCGCGAGGTACGCCTCGGGCAGCTCGCCGGTAGCCTCGAGGTAGGCGCGCAGCCGGTCGATCGGGTCGCGGCGCCGCCACGACTCCTCCTCCTCCGACGTCCGGTACCGGGTCGGGTCGTCCGACGTCGTGTGCGCGCCCATGCGGTAGGTGACGGCCTCGACGAAGGTGGGGCCGCCGCCGGACCGGGCCCGGTTCAGCGCCTCGCGGGTCACGGCCCAGCAGGCGAGGACGTCGTTGCCGTCCACGCGGACCGTCGGGATCCCGAAGCCCAGCCCACGGTCGGCGAGCGGGACGCGCGACTGCTTGCTGGTGGGCTCGGAGATCGCCCAGCCGTTGTTCTGGCAGAAGAACACGATCGGCGCGTCGTTCACGGCGGCGAAGACGAGCGACTCGTTGGTGTCGCCCTGCGACGTCGCGCCGTCGCCGAAGTAGGCGATGACCGCGGTGTCGCGCGCCGGGTCGCCGGTGCCCACGGCGCCGTCGCGGGCCACGCCCATCGCGTAGCCGGTCGCGTGCAGCGTGTGCGAGCCGATGACCAGCGTGTACAGGTGCACGCCCGACGCGCGGGGGTCCCACGCGCCGTAGTCGATGCCGCGGAAGAGGCTCAGCACGTCGAGCGGGTCGATGCCGCGGGTGTGCAGCACGCCGTGCTCGCGGTAGCTCGGGAAGACCATGTCCTGCGGCGCGAGCGCGTGCGCGGAGCCGATCTGCGCGGCCTCCTGGCCGAGCGCCGGGGCGAAGAGCGCGAGCTCGCCCTGCCGCTGGAGCGCGGTCGCCTCGGTGTCGAAGCGGCGCGCGAGCACCATGTCGCCGTACATCGCCCGGAGGTGGTCCGGGGTCAGGCGGGCGACCGCGTCGTCGTAGGTGGGATGGGCCACGCGGACGCCGTCGGGTGCGAGCAGCTGGACCGGTGGGGGAGTCTCGACCAACGGGGAGGTCCTCTCCGGGGACGGACGTGCTGACTTACGAAACCGTAGGCTACGGATGCGTAGGTAGCGCCTGCGGGCGGCCGACAAACCGGCCCCGGCCGTTTGTGCGATCCCTCCAACGAGCGCCTCCCGCCCGCATGGCGGCGGGTGTTGACTTTCCCGTAAGGGGAGACCCCACCGTGCAGGTGAGGGGAGGGACGCGAGCGATGGACACGCTGATCCCGATCGGACGCTTCTCGCGCGTCACGCGGCTGTCGGTCAAGGCGCTGCGGAACTACGCCGACGCCGGGCTGCTCGAGCCGGCGTGGGTCGACCCGGCGTCGGGCTACCGGTACTACACGTACGCCCAGGCGACGTCAGCCGAGGTGATCCGCGTGCTGCGCTCGCTCGAGATGCCGCTCGACGAGATCGCCGAGGTGCTCGCCGCGGCCGACGACGACGTCGTCGCCAAGGTCATGGACCGGCACCGCGCGCGGCTCGAGGACCGGCTGGAGCACGAGACCCGGATGCTCGCGTACCTCCGACGGCTCATCGAGGAGGAGGGAAGACCCATGACGTACGACGTGACGGTCAAGGAGCTGCCCGCGACGCACCTGGCGGTGCTGCGCAGGCGGGTGACGGCCGACGACGTCGGGCCGGCGGTGGCGGAGGGCTTCGCCACGATCGCGGCCGCCGTCGGGCGGTCGGGGGCAGGGTTCGCCGGGCCGCCGACGCTGGTCATGACGGAGATGGTCGACGCCGACGGTGGCGGCGAGGGCGAGGTGGAGCTCGCCTTCCCGACGGCGACGCCGTTCCCGGGGATCGGCGAGGTCGCCGGGGAGGAGCGGCCCGCCGAGCTGGTCGCGTCGACGGTGCACCGCGGCCCGTACGAGGAGGTCGGGCCGGCGTACGCGGCAGTCGAGCAATGGGTGGCCGAGCACGGGCACTCCGCGACGGGCGCGCCCCGGGAGGTCTACCTGAACGGCCCGCAGGAGGCGCCGAGCCCCGCCGACTACCTGACGGAGATCCAGTTCCCGATCGTCGTCCCGGACTGACGGCCCGACGCCGCCCCTCGCCGGCCCTCCGCCGGAGTAGACACCTGGCGCCGGCCCTCCCGGCGCACCCCCGCGCCACCCCTCCCGGCGCACCCCCGCGCCACCCCTCCCGGCGCGAACAAGGATCCGGATACGAACGACA
>NZ_BJYK01000010.1:0-57438 GCF_007991475.1 Actinotalea fermentans
TCATCACCCGGAGCTGGTGGTCACCCATGCTCTGAAGTATTTCCGGGACGCGACGGGCATAGATGGGACCTTGGCCCTTTTGCACGGTCCGTTGTCACCCGGCTGGAGCAGCACAGGCGGCCGACCTCGGCGGATGTGCCCGCCGACGCCGGACTTCGCACGTGCCGCGGGCGCGAGCCTCACGCGCAGACGACGCAACCCACCATCGATCGGCCGGAGAGCTCGATGCGTCGCTGGGCCGACCCGCGCACCGCGAAGGCCCGCGCGACGGCGTCGGCGGCGCGGCGGAGCCGGCGTGAGCCGCCCCGCCGTCCGGCGCGGAGCTCGGCGAGCAGCTCGGCGTGCATGGCGTGGTGCAGCAGCAGGAGGGACTCGGGAGACATCACGCTCTGCCTTTCATAGACAACCATCGATGGCTCGACTGTGGACTAACCATCGACAGTTGTCAATGCCTTATGGGATGCTGGGGCCATGCCGTCGTCGCCCGCGCACGCCCTCGCTGCCGCCCTCGCCCGGCGCCCGGGCTGGGGCCGCTGGATCGGGCCCGACGACGCCGTCGTCGTCGCCCAGGCGGCCTGCCTCGCCGCCCTGGCCTGGCCCGGGCGGCCGCGCTGGCGGCTGGGCCCCGGCGCAGCGGCGGCCGCGGGCACCGCCATGGTGGCCGGCGCGACGTTCGCGGTCGCGGCCGGGTCCGCCCACGGCACCCGCCTGACGCCGCGGGTCGAGCCGCCCGACGACGCGCCGCTTCTCACGACCGGGCCCTACGCCGTCAGCAGGAACCCGATCTACGGCGGGCTGCTCCTCGGCACGTCCGGGTGGGCCGTGCTGCGCCGACGGCCCGAGCCGCTGCTCGCCTGGGGTGCGCTGCTCGCCGTCCTGACCAGGAAGGCCGTGCGCGAGGAGCGTCGCCTCGCCGCCCGTTACGGGCCGACCTTCGAGGCCTACCGCGCGCGGACGCCCCGCTTCCTCGGCCTGCCCCGCTGACGCCGCACCCACCGGCTCCCGCGTACACGGACCGCCGCACCCACCAGCTCCCGCGGACACAGACCGCCGCGCGCCTGCACGCCCTCCACGCACCGTCGCACCAGCTCCCGCGGGCACAGACCGCCGCGCGCCTGCACGCCCTCCACGCACCGTCGCACCAGCTCCCGCGGGCACAGACCGCCGCGCTTGGGACTGCTGGTGCTGGTGAGGCTGATGGGACGCCCCACGGTGCGCACTGGTCACATCAGTCACAAGAGCGGCGGCGGGTGCGCGGAGGCGGGCGTCGGCGGCGGGTGCACGGAGGCGGGCGTCGGCCGCGGGTGCATGGGCCGGGCGTCGGCGGCGGGGTCAGGAGGCGTCCGACGACGCCGGCGGCTCGTCCTTGCCCGCCTCCTCCAGCTCGTCCGCCTGCTCCTTGGTCGCGTGCACGGCCTGGTCGGCGTGCTCCGGCGGGCCGTACACCGTGTAGAGGATCAGGGGGTTCTCCCCCGTGTTGAGGAAGTTGTGCTTGCGCCCGGCGGGGACGACGACGAGGTCACCCGCCGCCACCTTGCGCTTCTGCCCGCTGACCACCGCCTCGCCGACGCCGCTGACGAACGTGAGGATCTGGTCCACCCCCTCGTGGATCTCCTCGCCGATCTCGCCGCCCGGCGGGATGGTCATGACCACCAGCTGCGTGTGCTCGCCCGTCCAGAGCACCCGGCGGAAGTCGGGGCTCTCCTCGGCGACGGTAGCGATCGTGTAGTGCTCCACGGCTCTCCTTCGATGGTTGGGGACACGATGGTCGGGGAAACGATGGCGGGCTCAGGCCCCGGTCGGGCTCGGGCCCCGGTCGGGCTCAGGCCCGGTCGGGCTCAGCACCCGGTCGGGCTCAGGACGCCGCGCCCGCCCTCCGGCCGCGGGCGAGGCGCAGGGCGCGGCCGGCGGCGACCGCCTGCGCGCCCTTGGTGCGGCGCTTGGCGCTCGCGCGCGTGTCACGCGGCGGCAGCTGCAGGGTCTCCTCGGCGGCGATGCCGGCCTGCAGCTCGCGGGCCCGCTCGAGCTCGGCGTCGAGCTCCGCGCCGAACAGCAGGGCGTTGTTGGTGATCCACAGCCACAGCAGGAAGACGATGACGCCCGCGAGCGCCCCGTAGGTCTCCCCGTAGCGGCCGAACGTGGCGACGTAGAACGCGAACCCGGCTGTGCCGAGCGCCCACACGAGGAGCGCCACGAAGGACCCGACGCTGATCCAGCGGAACCTCGGCTGCCGCACGTTCGGCGTGGCCCAGTAGAGCAGGGCGATGGTCAGGGCCACGAGCACCGCGATGACGAGCCACTTGGCGATGTCCCAGACGGTGACCGCGACGTCGCTGAGCCCGATGGCGCCGCCGATCGCCTCCGCGACCGGCCCGGAGAGCACCATCGCGGCGAGGGTGACGGCGACGAGCAGCACCGTCACGAGGGTCACGAGCAGCAGGACCGGCCGGAGCTTCCAGAACGGCCGCCCCTCGTCGATCTCGTAGATCCGGTTCATCGCACGCGAGAACGCGGCGACGTAGCCCGACGCCGACCACAGCGCCACGACCAGGCCGGTGATCAGCGCGATGCCGGCGCGGTCCTGCGACGCGAGGTCCTCCACCACCGTCTGGACCTGCTGGAGGTCGAGGTCGCCGGCCATCTCGTCGACGAGCGCCATGACCCGGTCGACGACCACCTGCGCGTCGCCGAAGAGGCCGAACACGGAGACCAGCGCCAGGACCGCCGGGAACAGCGCCAGGACGGCGAAGTAGGTCAGGGCTGCGGCGAGGTCGGTCGCGTTGTCGGTCTGGAACTCGCGCACGGTCATCCGCAGCGCGTACCGCCAGGACGGCCGCGTCAGGTCCGGGGGCGACGGCGGCTTGCGCGGGTCCTCCGGGTCCGGGGCGTCCGCCCGGTCGACGGCGGCGCCGATCGTCGCCGACGGGTCCGCCGGAGGCGTGCTCGCCGGCCCGTCGGCCGGCGCCGCGTGCGCGCCGCGCGTGCGGAACCGGTCGAGGTGGTCGGGGTCGTCCGTGGTCACGAGTCGAGGATCACCCGGCGGCGCGCGCAGCGCGCGCCGAGCGGCCGTCCCCAGGCGGTCCGGGAGCCCTGGGACGGCGCCCAGCGGCCCACCCGCCACGCGCCGCAGGCTGCGTCCGACGGCGTGCACGGCGGCGTCGGGGCGCGGGAGCGCCGTCTTGGTGGTCGCGCAACCACAGATCGGGCCGTTCTTGCGTGGTCGCGCGACCATCCAGCCGGGCGGGACGGGCGTGGTTGCGCGACCACCCCAAACGGCTGAGCGACGCGAACGCGGCGCGTTCGGGGCGTTTCAGAGGCGCGCCGGGGGGTCACAGTTCGATTACGAGGTTTGACACCGGTAGGTGCCGGGCAGCACGGTTGCCACACACGCACTGAGACCGGTCTCACCGTCGAGACGGGTCTTGTCCCTATGTGACTGAGACCGGTCCCAGAGCGTGCGCACAGACGGCCGACGGCGGCAGACCCGTCGCCGGCAGCACAGGCGACGCAGGAGGCACCGGCGTCGTCGACGAGACGAAGGAGTCCATCAGTGCGCACGACGAGGAAGCGGGCGTTCGCGCTCGTCGCCGGCATGTCCACCATCGCGCTCCTGGCGAGCGCGTGCGGCGGCAGCGGCGACGACACGACCGACGAGCCGGCCGGCGACGGCGGCACCGAGACCACCGACGAGGAGATCACGCTCACGATCTCCACGTTCAACGAGTGGGGCTACGACACGCTGCTCGACCAGTACATGGAAGAGCACCCGAACATCACGATCGAGCACAACAAGTTCGCCACATCGAACGAGGCTCGCGACCAGTTCAACACCTCGCTCGCCGCGGGCTCCGGCCTCGCCGACGTCGTCGGCGTCGAGGTCGACTGGATGCCGGAGATCATGCAGTACTCCGACCAGTTCGTGGACCTGGCCTCCGACTCCGTCGAGGGTCGCTGGCAGGACTGGAAGGTCGGCCAGGCCACCACGCCCGACGGCAAGCTCGTCGGCTACGGCATCGACATCGGCCCGGAGGCCATCGCCTACCGCGCCGACCTCTTCGAGGCCGCGGGCCTGCCGTCCGACCGTGAGGCCGTCGCCGAGCTCTTCGGTGGCGAGGGCGCCACGTGGGACGACTTCTTCGCCGTCGGCGACCAGTTCACGGCCAACTCGGACGTCCCGTTCTACGACTCGGGCGCCGCGATCTACCAGGGCATGATCAACCAGATCGAGGCCGCGTACGAGGACCCCGAGAGCAACGACATCGTTGCCGTCGACAACTCCGAGGTCAAGGACATCTACGACACGATCATGTCGCACACCGACCTCTCGGCCGGCCTGCAGCAGTGGAACGAGGACTGGGTCAACTCGTTCCAGAACAACGGCTTCGCCGTGATGCTCGCGCCGTCCTGGATGCTCGGCGTCATCTCCGGCAACGCCGAGGGCGTGACCGGTTGGGACATCGCCAACGTCTTCCCCGGCGGCGGCGGCAACTGGGGTGGCTCCTTCCTCACGGTTCCGACGCAGTCGTCGCACCCTGAGGAGGCCAAGGCTCTCGCCGACTGGCTGACCGCGCCCGAGCAGCAGCTCGTCGCCTTCCAGACCACCGGCAACTTCCCGAGCCAGGTCGAGGCGCAGAACTCCGACGAGCTCGGCACGATCACGAACGAGTTCTTCAACAACGCCCCCATCGGCACGATCTTCGCCGAGCGCGCCGCGGCCGTGACCGTGGCGCCGTACAAGGGCCCGAACTACTTCGCGATCAACGACGCGATGGCCCAGGCCATCAACCGCGTCGAGGTGGACGGCACCGACGACGCCGCGTCGTCGTGGGCCAAGTGGGTCGAGGCCGTCCAGGCGCTCTGACTCTCCCGGCCGGGCCGTCGGCTCCCCTTTGCCGGCGGCCCGGCCGCACCCCTGCCCGACGGCGGCGCGCACCCCGTCGTCGGGCGTCGTCCACCCTGAGCCCCGCTGGGCTCGAGCACCCCAAGGACCCGCATGTCCACGCAGATCCCGACCCGACCCGGGCGCGCACGCGGCGCCGCGGCCACCGCCCCTTCCGCTCCCCCGCGCCGCATCGGCTTCCGCCAGACGCTCGGCCGCTGGGACGTGAAGATCTCGCCCTACCTGTACATCTCGCCGTTCTTCATCGTCTTCGCGATCACCGGCCTGTTCCCGCTGCTGTACACCGGCTTCGTCTCGGTGCACGAGTGGGACCTGCTCGGCGGTCAGGGCGACTTCGTGGGGCTCGAGAACTTCACGACGGTGCTCGACCAGGCGTTCTTCTGGAAGGCCCTGCGCAACACCATCTCGATCTTCCTGCTGTCGTCGGTGCCGCAGGTGCTGATGGCCCTGATGCTGGCCGCGCTGCTGCACGCGAACCTGCGCGCGCGGACCTTCTGGCGGATGGGCGTGCTGCTCCCCTACGTCGTCGCACCGGTCGCGGTCACGCTCGTCTTCTCCAAGATGTTCGCCGACGACTCGGGCATGATCAACGCGATCCTCGGCCAGGTCGGCATGGACCCGATCGCCTGGCACTCCGACCCGTTCTGGTCGCACGTGGCCATCGCGTCGATGGTCAACTTCCGCTGGACCGGCTACAACACGCTGATCTTCCTGGCCGCGATGCAGGCGATCCCGCAGGACCTGTACGAGGCCGCTGTCATCGACGGCGCCTCCCGCATCCGCCAGTTCTTCTCTGTCACGATCCCGATGGTGCGGCCGACGATCATCTTCGTGGTCATCACCTCCACCATCGGCGGCCTGCAGATCTACGACGAGCCACGGATGTTCGACAACTTCGGCCAGGGCGGGAACGACCGCCAGTGGCTGACCGTGACGCTCTACCTGTACGAGCTCGGCTGGCGTAACACGAACCTCGGCCGCGCCGCCGCGGTCGCCTGGCTGCTCTTCCTCGTCATCGTGATCTTCGCGATCGGCAACTACCTGATCACCCGGCGGATCGCCGCCGAGCCGACCCTGCGCACCACGCGTGGGGCGAAGCGCGTCGCTGGAAGGAGCGCACGATGAGCGCCCCCTCGATCCCCGTGATCCGCCAGACCGCCGGTGCCGGCGCCGCCCGGAGCGCCGCCCGGCGGCGCAAGACCGGCGTCGGCTCGGAGCGGCGTCCGCGCTGGCTCACGTACACGCTGCTCAGCCTGGCGATCCTCGTCTCCGCGTACCCGCTGTACTTCGCCGTCCAGCTGGCCTCGTCCACCTCGGCCGAGATCGCGCAGAACCCGATCCCCAAGCTGCTGCCCTCCGGCGAGCTGTTCACCAACCTCAAGCGCGTGCTCGAAGCCGACATCGACCTGTGGCAGGCGATCCTCAACTCGATCATCGTGTCCACGGCGACCGCCGTGTCCGTCGTGATGTTCGCGACGCTCGCGGGCTACTCGTTCGCCAAGCTGCGCTTCCGCGGCCGCCGCCAGCTGCTGGTCTTCGTGATCGCGACGATGGCGGTGCCCACCCAGCTCGGCGTCGTCCCGCTGTTCATCGTCATGCGTGAGCTCGACCTGGTCGGGAGCCTGTGGGCCGTGATCTTGCCGGGCATGGTGACGGCGTTCGGCGTCTTCTGGATGACGCAGTACCTGGACGCGGCGCTCCCTTACGAGCTCATCGAGGCCGCGCGCGTCGACGGCGCGAGCATGATCCGCACGTTCTGGAACGTGGCCCTCCCGGCCGCGCGTCCGGCCGCCGCGATGCTCGGGCTCTTCACGTTCATCGCGTCGTGGACGAACTTCTTCTGGCCGTCGATCGTGCTCGGCACGAAGAACCCGACGCTGCCGGTCGCCCTCCAGCTGCTGCAGGCGGGCTTCTTCAAGGACATCGCGCTGATCATGGCCGGCGTCGTCATCTCCGTCATCCCGCTCATCGCCTTGTTCATCGTGGCGGGCCGACAGCTGGTGGCGGGCATCATGCAGGGCGCGGTGAAGGGATGAGCAGCACCATGACGGTCAGTGGCCCCACCACGGGCACCTCCCGGACCTCCCCGGCGACCGAGACCGAGGGCGACCCCGCCGGCAATCGGCGGGTCTTCCCCCCGGGCTTCCTGTGGGGGGCGGCCACGGCGGCGTTCCAGATCGAGGGCGCCGCTGCCGAGGACGGCCGCACCCCCTCCATCTGGGACACGTTCTGCCGGGTGCCGGGCGCCGTCGTCGGCGGGGACCACGGCGACGTGGCCTGCGACCACTACCACCGCTGGCCGGAGGACCTGGACCTGATGTCCCGTCTGGGGCTGCAGGCCTACCGGTTCTCGACGTCGTGGCCGCGCATCGTGCCGGAGCCGGGGCGGATCGAGCCGCGCGGGCTGGACTTCTACTCCCGGCTCGTGGACGGCCTGCTCGAGCGGAACATCCAGCCGTGGCTGACCCTCTACCACTGGGACCTGCCGCAGTGGCTGGAGGACCTGGGCGGCTGGACCAACCGCGACGTCGCCGACCGGATGACGGAGTACGCGCTGGCCCTGCACGACCGTCTGGGCGACCGGGTGCGGCACTGGAGCACGCTGAACGAGCCGTGGTGCTCGGCGTTCCTCGGCTACTCGGGCGGCCAGCACGCGCCGGGCCGGCAGGAGCCGCAGGCCGCGGTCTCGGCGATGCACCACCTGCTGCTCGCGCACGGACGCACCGCCCGGGCCCTGCGCTCGGTGGACCGGGACATCACGCTCGGCTTCACCGTGAACTGCACGGTGTCCGACGCCGCGCACCCGTGGCACCCGGAGGACGCCGTGCTCGCGCGGCGCACCGAGATGCTGCTGCAGGAGGTGTTCCTCGAGCCGGCCCTCCTCGGCCGCTACCCCGAGGGCGCCGCCGAGGCGTACGCGTCGGCGGGCGTCACGATCCCCGTGCGCGACGGCGACCTGGCGGAGATCGCCGCCCCCGTCGACTTCGTGGGCGTGAACTACTACAACGGCGGCGCGGTCTGCGCGCTCGACGTGCCCGAGGACGAGGCCCTGCCCACCCAGGCCGCGGTGACGCGGCCGACGTCGGACCCGAACGTGGGTCTCGGGTCCTCGACGCTCGTGTCGCGGCGGCTGCCGCGCACGGCGATGGACTGGGAGGTGCAGCCCGACGGGCTGCGCCGCCTGCTCGAGTACCTGCACCGCGAGTACACCGGCCCGGCCGGCATCCCGCTGTACGTCACGGAGAACGGCGCCGCGTTCGACGACGTCGTCTCCCCCGACGGCTCCGTGGACGACGCCGAGCGGACCGCGTACGTGCTGGACCACCTGGCCGCGGTGGCGGATGCGGCGGCCCGCGGCGCGGACGTGCGCGGGTACTTCGTGTGGTCGCTGCTCGACAACTTCGAGTGGGCGTACGGCTACGCGAAGCGGTTCGGCGTGGTGCACGTGGACTTCGCGACGCAGCGGCGGACGCCGAAGCGCAGCGCCCTCGCCTACGCGGCGGTCATCCGGTCCGGGGGGCTCGGCGGGGCAGGTACGGTCGGTCCGTGACCATGGAGACGCCGGTCGCCGGGACGACGTCGACACGTCCCGGTCGCACGGGTGCGCCGACGATCCGGCAGGTCGCGGCGCTGGCCGGCGTCTCCCGCGCGACGGCGTCGCGGGTGATCAACGGCGGGCACCTCGTCAGCGAGGAGGCCCGCAAGGCGGTCGAGGCCGCGATCGCCGAGCTGAAGTTCGTCCCGAACCCGGTCGCGCGGTCGCTGGCCACGCGCCGCACCGGCTCGGTCGCGCTCATCGTGCCCGAGCCGAACCGCCGGCTGCTCACGGACCCGTTCTTCGCGGGGATCGTCGACGGGCTGTCGATGGCGCTCGAGCACGAGGGCCTGCAGATGGTCCTCCTCATCGCGCGGGACGCGGCGAGCGCCCGCAAGGCGGGGCGCTACGCGATCACGGGTCACGTGAACGGCGCGGTCGTCGCGTCGCACCACCGGGACGACGGGCTCAACCGGGCCCTGGTCTCCTCGGGCCTGCCGACCGTGTTCATCGGTCGCCCGCTGGACCTGCCGGTGTCGCACTACGTGGACACGGACAACACCGGCGGCGCCCGGCTCGCCACCCAGCACCTGGTGCAGCGGGGCTGCCGGCGGATCGGCACCATCGCCGGCCCGGGCGACATGACGGCGGGCCTGGACCGCCTGGTCGGCTGGCGCGAGGCGCTGGCGGCCGCCGGCATGCCCGACGACGCGGTCGAGTTCGGGGACTTCACGGCGCGCAGCGGCGCGGAGGCGATGGAGCGGCTGCTCGACCGGGTGCCGGACCTGGACGCCGTGTTCGTCGCGAACGACCTCATGGCCTCGGGCGCGATGCTCGCGCTGACCGCGCGCGGGCTGTCCGTGCCGGACGACGTCGCGGTGTTCGGCTTCGACGACATCGGCGTGGCGGAGAGCACCGACCCGCCGCTGAGCACCGTCGTCCAGCCGCTGGCCGACATGGCGGCCCGGGCCGGGACGCTCCTGGCCGCGATGCTGCGCGACGAGCCGGTGCCGACGGAGCCCGCGCTGTTCAGCCCGCGCCTGGTGCTCCGCGAGTCGGCCTGACGGTGGGGCCACGGCGCCGGGCCTGGGATCCCCGACGCCGTGGCGGTCAGCCGGCCTGCTCGACGCTGGCGAGCAGGGTGTAGGCCGCCTCCGCGGCGGCCAGGGCGCCGCGCACGGCGCGGCGTGAGCTGTGCCGGCGGGTGCGCTCGGTGATGGCGTGCTCGACCGCCGCGAAGCTCGCCACGCCGGTCAGGGCCGCGAGCGCGCCCAGGAGCGCGGAGTTCGGCATCGGGCGGCCGAGGTGGGTGCGGGCGAGCTCGCTGGCGGGGACGGCGGCCGCGTGGTGCGGCGGCAGGGCGGCGGCGACGGGGCCGAGGCCCAGCTCCGCGGGACGGTGGGGGGTGTCCAGCAGCAGCCAGCCGTCCCGCGCCAGGCCGTCGAGGACGTCGACGGCGCCCATGACGCTCACGTCGCGCACGACGACGACGCGCGGGTCCGCCAGGGGCGCGGTGCCCGGAGTGGCGTCGTTGATGCGGCAGCAGCAGACGAGCGGCGCCCCGGTGCGCTGGGCGCCGAAGGACCAGGCGGACGCGGGGTGCCCGTCGTGGCGGACGGCGAGGGCCAGCCCCTCGGCGAGGGCGAGCACGCCCTGCCCGCCGCGGCCGTGGAAGCGCACGCCGACGACGTCCCCCGCGGCGACGGCCGCGGACACACCGGTGGTCACGATCACGGGTGCCCCCCTCCGTGCCCTGTCTACCGGCCGCGGTCGGCCCGATGCGCGGGACCTACGTCCACGCGTCAGATCATCCGCTGGCCCTGTGCCACCCCGGCGCGCAGGATCCGCGGCACGCGGTCCTCGATGACCCCGACCAGGGCCTCGATCTGGTCCGCCGGTACGGGCCTGCCGAGCCCGAAGCCCTGGGCGACGTCGCAGCCCATGTCGCGCAGGCTCATGAAGGTGGAGTCGTCCTCGACGCCCTCGGCGACCACGGTCATGCCGAGGTTGCGGGCGAGCTCGATGGTGGACCGCACGATGGCGGCGCACGCGTCGTCGTCGATCATCCCGGTGACGAAGGAGCGGTCGATCTTGAGCCGGTGCACGGGCAGGCGCTGCAGGTGCGCGAGGGAGGAGTAGCCGGTGCCGAAGTCGTCGATGGAGAGCACGACGCCGAGGTGGGCGAGCGCCTGGAGCACCTCCATCGAGCGTTCGGGGTCGACGAGCGCCATCGTCTCCGTGAGCTCGAGCTCGAGCACGTTCCGGTCCATGCCGTGCTGGGCGAGCAAGCGCTCGACGCGCTTGGCGAACGTCGGGTCCAGAAGGTCACGCACGGACAGGTTCGCGGCGACGCGCAGTGGCGTGCCTGCCTCGCGCCACTCGACCGCCTGACGGAGCACCCGGTCGAGCATGTAGAACGTGAGCGGCCGGATCAGCCCCGTGCGCTCGGCGGCGGGGATGAAGGCGGCAGGTGGTAGCAGGCCGTGCACGGGGTGCGCCCACCGCACGAGCGCCTCGACGCCGCGCACCTCGCCCGTCGCGACGTCGACCTGGGGCTGGTAGTACACGACGATCTCCTCGCGCTCGAGGGCGCGGGAGAGCTCGCTCATGAGGTGCGGCGCGAGCACGCCGTCCGACGGCATGCGGCCGGTGTAGCGGGCGACGCCCTCGGGCCGGTTGCGCGCCGCGGAGAGCGCGACGTCGGCGCGTTGCAGGAGCTCGGCGCCGTCGGCGCCGTCGTCGGGCCCGACGGCGACCCCCACGAGCGCGTCCACCGAGACCGACACGTCGGAGAGGGTGAAGGCGGTGGTCAGGGACTGGCGCAGCCGGGCGGCCCACTCGACGGCGTCGACGTGGCGGTCCTCGCCCGCGTCGACGACGACAGCGAACGCGTCCCCGGCGAGACGGGCGGCGGTCCCGAGCTCGCCCACCTCGGCCTGGACACGGGCTGCGGCGGCGCTCAGCAGCTCGTCGCCGACGCGGTAGCCGAGGGTGTCGGTGATCTCGGTGAGCCGGTCCAGCGCCACGATGAGCACGAGGATGGGTTGGCGGGAGGCGGCCTCGGCGCGGCGGTCGAGCAGCGTGGCGAAGTGCCGGCTGGTGGCCAGGCCGGTCAGGCCGTCGGTCTGGGCGGCGCGCGCGAGCTGGGCGGCCTGCTCGCGCATCCGGGCGGCCGCGATGCCCAGGCGCAGGCAGACGAGGGCGATGACTGCGACGGCGGCGCAGATCGACGCGGCGCTGTCCACGGGCACACCCACAAGGATCTGGACGCCGGGCACGGACGGGACGACGACGAGGGCGCCTCCGAGCAGGGCGATCTGCCGGGCGCTGATCGGCCGTACGGCCTCGTCGCCCGGCACCGGGCGCAGACCGGACATCGACCGGTACGCGGGCGCCGCGCCGAGCAGCAGGTACGCGAGGAGCCACCAGGAGTGGATGAGCTGCTGCGCGGAGCCGATGTCGGGGAAGCGCACGGCGAGCGTCTGCAGCAGGTCGCCGACGAAGACCGACAGGAAGGCGAGGCCGACGAGGCTCAGGCCGAGCCGCCGGTGCCGTTCGACGCGGGCGAGGTAGCCGACCTGGAACACGATGAGCACGTCGAACGCCAGGTAGGCGAGGGTCGCGTAGCTGTCGATCGACACCGCCCCGGCGGACTCCCACACGGGCGAGACGAACGAGACGTACATGACCAGCGCGACGACGACGGCCACGATGAGGCCGTCGACGACGGCGTCCATGTCGATGCGCGAACGGCGCGAGCGGGCGATCGCGAACAGCGCTGCCGTGAAGAGCGCGTACCCGGCGAGGTAGAACGCGTCGGTGACGGGTGGGAACGCCTCACCGCCGGCGATGTGCCCGGCGAGGGCCCAGCCGGCGTCGCCGATCACCCAGGACAGCAGACCGACCAGGAGGAGCCACCACGCGGCCCGTGGCCGCGCGTCGGGCGCGCGCAGGCCCCACCAGGTCATCCCGACGGCGCCGAGGCCCAGGGCGAGGTAGGCGGCGTCGCGCCCGACTCCCTTGGGCAGGAGCAGCTGGCCGACGACCACCGCACCGGCGACGAGCCACCACACGCGACCGAGGGTCGCCGAACGGTCCGTCATGTCAGCCCACCTGCTGCGGCAGGACGAGGGTGTCGGCGAGGACGCCTGCCAGGCGGCGCTCGATGGCGTCGACGACGTCGAGCAGGCGGTCCGCCGGGACCGGCCTGCCCAGGCCGAAGCCCTGCGCGACGGCGCAGCCCATGTCGCGCAGCGCGAGGAGCGTGGCGTCGTCCTCGACGCCCTCGGCGACGACGGTGAGCCCGAGGTTGCGGGCCAGCTCGACGGTGGAGCGCACGATGGCGACGCTCGCGGAGTCGTGGACCATGCCCATGACGAAGGACCGGTCGATCTTCAGCCGCTGCACGGGCAGGCGCTGCAGGTAGGCGAGCGAGGAGTACCCGGTGCCGTAGTCGTCGACGGACAGCCGCACGCCCAGCTCGGCGAGGTCGTGCAGCACCCGCAGCGACCGGTTCGGGTCGACCATCGCCATGCTCTCGGTGACCTCGAGCTCGAGGAGCGACCGGTCGACGCCGTGCCGGGCCAGCGCCTGCTCGACCTCCTGGGGGAACTGCGCGTCCAGAAGGTCCCGCACGGAGAGGTTGACGGAGACGGCGAGGCGACGGCCGTCGGCGTGGAGGTCGGCGGCGTAGGCCAGCGCGCGGTCGAGCACCGCGCGCGTGATGGGGCGGATGAGGCCGGTCCGCTCGGCGGCGGGGATGAACGCCGCCGGTGGCAGGAGCCCGTGCACGGGGTGCTGCCACCGCACGAGGGCCTCGACCCCGATGACCTGCCCGGTGTCGACGGCCACCTGCGGCTGGTAGTGCAGCACGATCTGGTCGCTCGCGAGCGCGGCCGGGAGCTCGCTCATGAGATGGGGGGTGAGGGTGCCGTCGGCGGGCAGGCGGCCGGAGTAGCGGGCGACGCGGTCCGGCCGGCTGCGGGCGGCCGAGAGCGCGACGTCCGCCCGCTGCAGCAGCTCGGTCGGGGTGCCGCCGTCGTCGGGCCCGACGGCGACGCCGACGAGGCCGTCGATGGAGACGCTGACGTCGGAGAGGGTGAACGGCTCGCTGAGCTCGCTGCGCAGCTGGGAGGCGCACGTGGCGAGGTCGTCGGAGCGCATCGTGTGGTCGAAGACCACGACGCCGAACGCGTCGCCGCCGACGCGCGCGATCATGCCACGGTCGCCGAGGACGCCCGCGAGGCGCTGGCCCGCGGCCCGGAGCAGCTCGTCGGTGACGCGGAAGCCGAGCGTCTCCTTGATCTCGGCGAACCGGTCGAGGTTGACGAGCATGATCGGCACCCGCGGCTGCTCCGGGTCCGCGAGCCGGACGGCCACCTCGTCGGTGAACAGCCGCAGGTTCGGCAGGCCGGTGAGCGCGTCCGAGGCCGCGAGCGCCGCGAGCCGGTCGGACTGCCGCACCAGCTGGCGGGTCATCACCATCATCCGGACGAAGACCAGCAGGATCACGACGACGCCGGCCACTGCGAGCTCGACCGAGTCCGGGTCCTCGCCGAGCAGCCGCTGGACGAGCGCGGTACCGGGCAGCGCGAGCAGGCAGGCACCGAGGAAGGCGAGCTTGCCCAGGCCGGCGAACGCCGTCAGGGCGAGTCCCGGCTGCCGCTCCCCCGCCGCGGCCATGGACGGGTGCAGCGCCGCGCCGCCCAGGAGCAGGTATCCGGTCAGCCACAGGAAGTCGAGGCTGTTCCCGCCCTCGCCGACCCACGGCAGGTAGTCGACGAGGGCGAACAGCAGGTCGGCGGCCAGCGTGACGACGATGCCGAGGGCGAACATGCGCAGCGCGGGCGAGCGGAACCGGGTGTCCCCGGCGAGGTACGCCAGGTACATGAGCAGGACGACGTCGCCGAGCGGGTAGGCGGAGGCGACGGCGGCGCTGAGGAAGTCGGTCTCGGGAGACTCGAACGTCGGCCCGATCACGAGGATCCAGAGCACCGCGACGGCGACGGTGGCCACGAGGATCGCGTCGAGCATCGCCGTGGCGTCGCCGCGCGGGTTGCGCGCTCGCGCGAGGGCGCGCACGCCCGCGGCCAGCACCGGGTACGCGGCGATGTAGAGCACGTCGGCGACGCTCGGGAACGGGTCGATGTCGAGGACGTGGTCGAAGAGCGCCCACAGCGCGTCGCCGCCGGCCCACAGCCCGATACCGACGGCGAAGAGCACCCAGGGCGCGCGGGGCACGGGCCGGTGCCGGCGGATGCCGACCACCGTCATGACGACGGCGCCCACCGAGAAGCCGAGGTAGAGCAGGTCACGTCCGAGGCCGAGGGGCAGCGCCGACTCCACGGCGACGAGGACGCCGCCGAGCGCCAGCCACCGCCACATCGGACTCACCTCCACCTCATACCTGGCCATCGGCTTCCGGGGCGGCGGAGTGAAGGTCGTGAGCGGAGTGAAGATCGAGGTCGCGGGGTGAAAAGGGGACCCGGGGAGGGGGCGCCGACGCGATGCGGACGTAGGTGCCGGGTCTCCCGCGCCGCCCGCCTCTAGGCTGCCGCGCATGGGGGCGATCTCCGTCATCGGTTGCGGTTACCTGGGCGCGGTCCACGCGGCGTGCATGGCCGACCTCGGCCACCACGTCGTCGGCGTGGAGACCGACGCGGAGCGCCTGGCCGCGCTCGCGGCCGGGCGGGCGCCGTTCCACGAGCCAGGCTTCGACGAGCTCCTCGCCCGGGCCGTCGCCAGCGGCCGGCTGCGCTTCACCGCCGACATCGCGGACGCGGCCGATGCGCGGGTGCACTTCCTGTGCGTCGGTACCCCGCAGCGGCCCGACGGCGGCGCCGCCGATCTCACGTACGTGGACACCGCGTTCGAGGCGCTGCTGCCCCATCTGCGGGCACATGAAGCGGGGCGACCGGCGCTCGTCGTCGGCAAGTCCACGGTGCCGGTGGGCACGGCCGAGCGGCTGGCCGACCGGCTCGCCGAGGCGACCGGTGGCGCCGCGACACTGCTCTGGAACCCGGAGTTCCTGCGCGAGGGCTTCGCCATCCAGGACACCGTCTCCCCCGACCGCATCGTCTACGGGCTGCCCCCGGGCGAGGCCGGTGATGTGGCGCGCGAGACGCTCGATGCCGTGTACGCGGACGCGCTGGGGCGCGGGATCCCGCGGCTGACCACCGACTACGCGACGGCCCAGCTCGTGAAGGTGGCCGCCAACTCCTTCCTGGCGACGAAGATCTCGTTCATCAACGCGATGGCCGAGCTCTGCGAGGCGTCGGGAGGGGACGTGACCGAGCTCGCGCAGGCGATCGGCTACGACGAGCGGATCGGCCCGAAGTTCCTGCGTGCGGGCCTGGGCTTCGGCGGCGGCTGCCTCCCGAAGGACATCCGGGCGTTCATGGCGCGTGCGGGCGAGCTCGGGGCGGACGAGGCGCTGACGTTCCTACGCGAGGTCGACGCGGTGAACCTGCGGCGGCGTGCGCACGCGGTGAACCTGGCCATCGCCGCGTGCGACGGCGACGTGAGCGGCCGCCGGATCACGGTGCTCGGCGCCTCCTTCAAACCGGACAGCGACGACGTGCGCGACTCCCCCGCGCTGGCGGTCGCGTCGATGCTGCACGAGCGGGGTGCGGACGTCGTGGTGACCGATCCGGCCGCACTGGAGAACGTGCGCCGCGTCCGGCCGCTGCTCCCGGTAGAGCCGTCACTTGAGGCCGCCCTGAGTGGCGCGGAGCTCGTGCTCCTCGCGACGGAGTGGCGGGAGTACCTGGCGCTCGACCCCGTGGCGGCTGGCGCGCTGGCGGCGCGCCGGTCGATCCTCGACTGCCGGAACGCGCTGGACCCGGTGGCGTGGCGAAGCGCCGGGTGGACCTACAAGGCGATGGGGCGGAGTTGAGCCTGTGACAGATCGTCGCGACGGCAACAACCTCGCCCGATCCACTGTAACGTCACGACTTCTATCAAAGAGACCCACGGACGGAGACCCATCGTGGCAAGCCTACGCGGACTCGGCTATCTCGCCTCGCAATTGGCGCGATCCCCACGGCAGCTTAAGCACATCGCCAAATGGATCCGCGCCCGATCCGGCTCCCCTGTTGAACAGCGTCTGCCTTGGCTCCCGTTCGACGTCATCAACTTGCTCGAGGCCAACGTCTCCCCGGACTCGAAGGTCTTCGAGTTTGGGGGCGGCGGTTCCACGATGTGGTTCAGCGATCGGGTAGGCACGGTCGTGACCGTGGAGCACGACCCCACGTGGGCCCAAAGTCTCATTGCCGCCACCGACGGCAACCCTCGCACGAACATACTCGTTCATGACGATTCCGACGGATACGCCAACTACGTCGAGGCAATCCGCGCATTCCCAGACGAGTACTTCGACGTCATCGTCGTTGATGGCCGAGAACGGGTCAGGTGCACCGCTGAGGCCGCCGCCAAGGTCCGGCCGGGCGGCCTGCTTCTCCTGGATGACTCCGAGCGGCCCCGGTACGCGGGCGCCCACAACCTCCTCGCCGGATGGCCTAGCCAAGTGATCACAGGCCTAGCGCCCTTCAAACCTCAGGCAGGGACCACCACCGTATGGCGTAGACCGGAATAGGTACCCGGCCGCGCCGTCTCACGTCCGGCGCGCGATACCCAGCGCAAACTCAGCGATCGCCTCCGCCTTCTGTCGCCAATCCTGCTGGCGGGCCAGTTCCTCGCCGCCCGCGGGTCCGCCTTCGTGCAGCAGCCGGGACAACCCCGCGACGGCTTGCGCTGGGGAGTCATAAGTCTCGACTGCACCAGCGAGTGCTTCCGTGACGGGAGTCTTCGAAGCGAGAACGCCCAGGCCCGCGGCAAGGTACTCATACAACTTCATCGGACTCCGGCCGGAGTTCTCAGCCCGAGCGGTAAGGGGGAGCAAGCCCACTTTCGCCGCCGCGAGGAGCTGCGGGACCGCCGAGTACGGGGCCGCGCCGAGAAGGTTGACGTTCGCCGCGACATCGGGCACGTACCTTGGTACAGGTCCGTAGATCCGGAAATCGACCGCAGGAAACGCGGACGCCAGGACGGCCAGATCCTCCCAGGCGAACCGTTCGTCAAGGGCGCCGACGTAGACGACACCACCCCTCTCAACGTCCCCTCTGATCGCGAACCGGTCAAACTCCACACCGTTCTCAATCGTTATCGCGGGCATCGAGAGCGGCCCCAGGTCCCGAAGCACGGGCCTCGAAGTCGCCACCACAGCGTCGGCAACCCGAAGTGCCAGGTTCTGGTACGCGCGCGCCGCCCGGCCAACGTAGATGTCTGTCGGGCGATATACGACGCACCCTTGCCGCCCGAGTAGGCCGGCGACTCGAGCGAGCTTTGGCTGGTCGAGGAGCACCACATCGGGAGAACGGAACCCGTACCGCGCGAGCACACGCACAATCGGCCCAGCGGATCCAGCAGGCGCTGGAAGCAGCGCGCGGGGTACGTAGTCCAGAACACCATCCGAAGCGAGTGTCGGACCCGCCAGGGCACCCTCTCTCCGGCCGCGCGAGCCATGGCCGGTCACCAGATGCACACACGAATACGGCGTCGACACATGCGCCACACGCCATCCCATGGCCGAGAACTCCCGCGACAGATGGTGGCTCCCGACAACGAAGTCACCGTGCCGATGGGTGTGGCTCAGGAAGACTACGGTCCGCGCCGCCAAGGCCCCCTTCTCAGCCACGAGAGAACCGGCCCGCCCCGCGCCGGTCAACGCTAGGCCCGACCAGACGTTGGTACTGGCCCGCGCCCAGCGTCGACGCCGTGCGCGCTCGCGCATCAACGACGCGGAACCAGACGGATAGCACAGCACCCGCCACAACGACCGGGAGAAACCGTGACGAGCCGAAGTAGAAGATGCGCGCGAACTCGAGCAGCCCCACCGCAGAAGCGCAGTAGACGACCGTCGCCACGACGCGCCCTCTCGCCGCACGGCGTGCAAGCACGTTGAACCACAATGCGACCGCCACAACGACCAGCGCCCCACCGAGTAGCCCCAGGGCGACGTAGGGGCTCAGGACTCCAGAGCGATTCGTGTAAGTCTCGAGCCCATAGACCCGGGCAGCACCCTCAATCGGCGATGGCCCAAAGACTGAGTCATAGATGTCGCCATCAAATAAGGCGGATGGAAGCCTCTCCCGGCCGAGGAGGTAGTGATCGAAGCCGGAGTTGTTCAGGGCCGTTGCATAGTAGCCGAGCAGCAGGTTCTGCACGTACGCCCAGAACGACCCCCCGTAGGAATCACGGACGGTCGCCCATGACCGGAAGAACTCGAAGACTCCGAAGAATGCAAACAGCGAGACCCACGTGCCCACAATGAGAGCCGGCCCGCCCCACGCCCGCCTAAGAACCGGCGGCGGCGCACTACGCAGAATGAGTGATGCCACAAGCCAGCTCGCGAGGATTTCGATCAGGGCGAGGCGCTCACTGTTAAGCACCGCCCGAAGTAGTGCCAGGGCGGCCACCGTTAGGATCACATTCCTGGCCGACCGCCCTCCAGCACGGGCACGGAGTACCGCCAAAGGCACGACGATCGCGCCGATCTGCATCCAGGTCGTCACACCACCGACCGACTCGAAGTAGTTGTTCCGGAGTACGTACATCGAGCCCCTCGTACCGCTAAGGAGCGCGATGACGTCGCCGGGACGAAGTCCTCGCGCGACCGCAATTCCGAACCACAGAAGGTATGCGCCGATTGTCACTGCCGTCGTTGAGCGAACCGCCTGGTCAAGCCAACGTAAATGTGAAGGCCCAAGCCGGATGCTCCCGCGATAGCGTCCCCGCGCGGGTGACCCGACAAGGAACACTGCGAGCATCAGCGAGCAATAGAGCAGGGCGACCGAACGGAGACTGGCATTGAGAAAGGCGGGCTGACCGAACAAAACAGGAAAGGCGTCCGGCGGAAGCAGGAAGGTCCAGACGACCGCAGGAATAGCGAGAATGACCATGAGACCCCCGGGTGCCCAGAGCCAATGGAAATTGACGGGCACAACAGCCGAGTCCGCCCGCTCGCCCGCAGCTGGTTCACTGATCTGCCCAGTGATCCCGTTCGCGCTCACAATGGGCCTGTTCCAGACCCAGCCCTCGGCTCCCGGCCCGTGAGGCGAATCCCCTCGACTGTTGCGCGAGCAACTTCGCTCCAACCCGAGAATTCCGGGGCCGTACGTCCCGGCACGTTTCGGCGCAGACGACTTGTGAGCACATCTCGGGTGGCCGTAACCCACTCGTCGGGCGACGTGGGATCGTCCACGAATCGAACATTCTCGCGCGCAATGCCCGCGTAAGGCGGCAGCCTGCTTGCGATCACGGGCGCTCCGAACTGCTGCGCCTCAGCCAATGGCAGCCCAAAGCCCTCGAACAGACTTGGGAGGAGTACGACCCGCGCCTCTCTATAAAGAGCCCCTAGTTCGCTCGGCTCCACGAAGCCGGGGCTGACAATCCAGTCCCCTTCTACGAGCGGATCGAGCAGCTGAGCCTTCTCCCCAGCGTAGTCCGGGCCAACGCAGACAAGAGGCAGCCCGGCCGCACCGTCCTTCCATGCCTCGAGCAGAGTGGCCACGTTCTTGTGCGGAAGGAACGCGCCAACATAGAGAGCGAACTCGCCGATCCCGCGCACCGGTGTCGGCAACTGCCCGCTATCGGGCAGCACTTGACCGGCGATCGGAACGACACGGACCGTTCGACCGCGTTCAACCCCGGCCCAACGCGATACATCGAGCTTGGTCGCGTTACTTACCGCGAAGATGCCGTCACACCGCCGAAGCGTCCTACCGAGTGTCGCCACATAACGCAGCCAACGCGCCCGACCGTAAAGGCCGGGGGCCATCGCCGGGCCGAGGTCGTGTACCCAGATGAACGTCGGCGTCCCTCGCGTCCACGGCCACTCTGGGGACGTGACCAAGACCGCGTCCGCCCGCGCCCGTCGCACAAGCCGGCGCATGTGGACGGCGCGCCAGGCTGCGCGGTGCACGGCCGTGTTTCGTCGCAAGCGCGCCTCGACGACGTCAAGCCTGTCGTCCCATTCCAGACCTGCCGCACCATCAACGACAACCGTCGTGCGCAGGCCCTGCATGCCCGCCAGCCCACGGGTCAGGCCCAGGGCATGGGTGCGCAGGCCAGCCTGCCCGCCCTTCGCGACGAGCGCGTCCACCACGAGCCTCATCGCGAGACCGTCCGGACGAGACGCCGCGCCTCGTCATACGCGACGGTAAGGACGAACCTGCACCAGATCGCCACCGGCGTCAGCGCCGCGACCAAGGGGGACTCGTCCCCGTGGCGCCGGAAGAAGCGCACCATGCTCCGATGGAACTCGTAGTTTAGCTTAGGGCTCCGAATACCTGTACTCGCCCCCTTGATATGGATGGCCGTGACGCCACCCTCGTACATGACACGCCATCCGTCTTCGCGGAAGCGCGAGCACAGGTCGAGATCCTCGCCATACATCCAGTACGACTCGTCGAACAGCCCGACCCGCAGCAAGGCTGCCGTACGGATGAGCATAAAGGCGCCACTAACGGCGTCGACCTCGGCGTACTCGCGGTCACCGATCTCTGAGGCAACATACCGAGAGCCCCGCTTGCCAACGAGGCGCCCCAAGAAGTACACCGCCGCCTCGCGGGCGCTTGGAATGAACCTCTTGGCCGCATGGTCGACTGTCCCGTCTTCCCTGAGGAGACGGCACCCAATCAGTCCAATCGAGGCGTCACCGTCGAGGCGCTCAATCAAGCGCTGAACCGTGCCGGGCATCAGCCGCGCGTCAGGGTTAAGAAGGAGAACGTACTCGGAGCGCACCTCGCGAAGTGCGACATTGTTGGCGACTGCAAACCCGGCATTGTCTGTCCGGGCGACTAAGTGTACCTGAGGGTACACGCTATTGACGAGGTCAACGGTCCCGTCCGGAGAAGCGTTGTCAACCACGTGGACCATAGTTCCAGCCGGCGCATATTGCACGACTGAATCGATGCAATCGCCAATCTCGATGGCCGACCGGTAGGTGACGACCACGACTTCGAGCGGTCTCATGCCACCCACCGTTCGCACGTCCTATCACTCACCAAACTGCGCCTCTCCTGTTTGGCCTACGAGCGTTGCGCGTTTCCGCGTCTCCCAACTTTTGGCGCAGCTGACCAAGAGGCCAGCGTACCGTAGCCACGTGGTCAGTGCATATGCCGCGGCGGCCCCTGCCGCGGCGGCCTGTTCGGTGCCGAGAGCGATTGCGACCAGGAAGATCGCCGAGAACACAGCAGAGATTCCTGCGACCCGACGCCCGAGCCCTTGACCCTGCATTGCCGTGACGGTCACCGGAAGCGCGACGAGCGCGGGTGATGCCAAAGCAAGCCAGGCGAGCGCAGGGCCCGCGGCTCGATAGTCCTCACCCAATATGAGCGGCGCGGTTTCAAGGAGCAGCGGCCAGGCGGCTCCAAGCACTAGCGCGGCGGCGGCACTCCATCGCGCGATTCGCAGGAGTGCTCGTCTCACCCCTTCGGGATCGCCGAGGGCACTCGGCGCCATGACGACCACACTTACTGCGGACGACAGCAGGTCGAACGGAGTGATCATTCTCAAGGCCGCACCAAAGACGCCTGCAGCGCCGACGCCACCGAACACTCCAACGATCCACGCGTCGAGCTGGCGTATCGCCGCAGCGGCGCTCGCGACCGCGAGACTCAGCATCGATTCGAGCGACCCATCGCGAGGGCGCCGAAAGGTTAGCGGCCAGTCCCGAACTGCGGCCGCCAGCACAGTTCCCAAGAGAATCGCGCCAGCCGCTCTGCCGTAGGCGTACCAGTCCATCACGCTTAGGCCCACCTGGATGGCCGCAAGCGCGCTCCCCAACGCGAGGAAGCCGCGAGTAGAGATGAGGAGGTTCACGAGGCGCGCTCGGCCGAACTGTGTACCTAGTGCGATGCGCGCCTCGGCGTTCTTCTCGCAAGCAATAGCAAGGGCTACCATGATCGCCGGCTTCGCTCCGACGTACCCCGACAAGACGGCCCACGTGCCGCCCACAATGAGGAAACCGCTGGAGCTCAGCAGGTTGAGGGTGAGTGCGTACGCGACGGCATGTGGCCGTTTCAGGGCGGCGGCACGGAGAGCGAACCCTGGGAGGCCCAAGGTGAGAAAGGCCGCCACGGCGGTGAGCACCGAGATGGTGATCGAGAGGCCGCCGAAGGCCTCAACTGGTGTATGTCGCACAACGAGGAGGAGGGCAACGGCATGAGCGGCCGCCCCAACTGTTCGCGCTGTCAACAAGCCCGCAAAATTCCGCAGTGAAGGCCGTGCAGCGTTCGGCCTCACGGACGGTTCCCACCGTGACGGACTGCCCCAACACCGCGGTCTGAGCCGATAGCGTGACCACTCCGCTCGGCGCCCACACGTCCGAGGAGGGCACGCCACGCCCTCACCGCGCGCCTTCCCCGGACAGGAGAACCCTTGCGGTGCGCGCGAGGATGATCGCGTCCCCGAAGAGGCTCCAGTTCTCGACGTAGTACACGTCCATCCGGATGCCCTCCTCCGGGGACACGTCGTTGCGGCCCGAGATCTGCCACAGGCCCGTCATCCCCGGCTTCACCAGGAGCCGACGTCCCGCGTGCCTGTCGTACTGAGCGACCTCCGCGTCGATCTGCGGTCGCGGGCCCACGAGCGACATCTCGCCCCGGAGGACGTTGAGGAGCTGGGGCAGCTCGTCCAGTGAGTACCTGCGGAGCACGCGTCCCACGCGTGTGACGCGTGGGTCGTTCTTCGGCTTGTAGAAGAGCCCGACCTCCTCGACACCCTCGGCCGCCAACACCTCGGCGAGACGCTCGTGCGCCCCCACCACCATGCTGCGGAACTTGAGCATCTGGAAGGCCTTGCCGTTCACGCCCACCCTGGACTGCCGGTAGAGCACCGGGCCTGCGCTCGACATCTTGACCGTCACGGCGATGGCCAGCAGGAGGGGCGACAGGACGGCGGTGATGAGCAGGGCCGAGACCCAGTCCACGACGGACTTGAGCAGGTACTTCGGCCCTGTGAATCTCGGCTCGTCGACGTAGACGAGAGGCAGCCCGCTGACCGGCTGCATGATCACCCGTGGCCCGGCGACGTCCGTGAGGGACATGGCGAGCGCCAGGTCGATTCCACTGCCCTCGAGGTCCCAGCCGAGCTGGCGCACGGTGTGTGTCGTCACCTTGTCGGAGCCGACGACAGCCACGGCATCGACCCTCAGCTCGCGGGCCATCGCAGCGGCTTGTTCCACCGCGCCGATCACGGGGACGTCACCCACGCGCCCGTCAGCCGCTTCACCGGCAGGCAGACACACACCGACTGCACGGTAGCCAGCACCCGGGCGACGAGCCAGGTCCGCGAGCAGCATCTCGACCTTGCCTCGGTGTCCGACGACGAGGATCCGCTTCCACCCGTCGCCGCGGGCCCACGCCCGGTGCAGCCACTGCCGCCAGACGAACCGGCCCACCAGCAGCAGGACGAGCCCCAACGGGAAGGCGATCGCCAGGTACCCGCGGCCGATCTCCATGCGCAGGAGATAAGCGAGGATCGCGATCGCCGCGAAGACGCGCCACGTCACCGACGCGACTCGCTGGTACTCCTCCGGGCCGCTCCCCACCAGCCTGCGGTCCTGGGTGCGGCCGGCCACAAGAGCGAACACCCACAGCCACATGATCAGAACGGAGACGAGCAGATACGACGGGGACAGTCGTCCGTCCACTGTCGCTCCGCCAGCCGGATCAAAACGCACCACATAGGCGCCGAAGACGGCGACACCCACAGCCACCACGTCGGTGACGACGAGCCGGGTCAGATATCCGTGCCACCAGGGGTGCAGAGCAGCGGGCGCCGGTGCGGCGGATGCTTCGCCCGCCACAGTTCCCCGTGCGTCGACACTGTTCACTACCAGTCCCCTCGGCCCAATCCTGACCCGGCAAGGGTAGACGCTGCGGCGCACGCGAAAGACGGGACACTTGGGCGGTTTCGGGCGGAAGCTGAATCGATCATCCTTTTCACCCGGGTCCGATGTCTGGCGTCGGCCCGGGTTCGGCGTGAGACCATGACGAGCCCGTGTCGCACCGGCGGGATACACGCCGAAACACAGAGAACCAGAGGCAGATGGAGCTTCGCGACTACCTGGCCATCGTCCGCAAGCGGTGGATCTCGATCGCCCTGATCACCGTGCTGCTGACCGGCGCCGCCGTCGCGGTCACGCTCGCGACCACGCCGGTCTACACCGCCCGCGCCCAGGTCTACGTCTCCGTCCGCACCGGTGAGACGACCACCGACCTGCTGCAGGGCAGCAGCTTCAGCCAGCGCCAGGTGAAGTCCTACACCGACCTCGCGAGCACCCCCCTGGTGCTCACCCCGGTGATCGAGCACCTGGACCTGGCGACCACGCCGGACACGCTCGCGGAGAGCGTCAGCGCCGACTCGCCGCTCGACACGTCGCTGATCAACATCCGCGCGTCTGACCCCGACCCGCAGACCGCCAGCGACATCGCGAACGCGGTCGCCGAGAGCCTCGCGGAGCAGGTCACCGCCCTCGAGGAGCCCGACGAGGGCCCGTCCCCGGTCGAGATCAACACCGTCCGCACCGCCAGCGCGCCCACCGAGCCGTCCTCGCCCAACCTCAAGCTCAACGTCGCGCTCGGCCTGCTCCTCGGTCTCGCGGCCGGGTTCGGCCTGGCCATCCTGCGCGAGGTGCTCGACACCCGCGTCCGGACCGTCGACGACGTCCGCTCCGTCACGACCGCCTCGATCCTCACCTCGATGGCGCACGACGAGGAGTCCGTCGGCAAGTCCCTGGTGGTCCAGACGGACCCGCACAGCCCGCGCGCCGAGGCGTTCCGCCGGCTGCGGACCAACCTGCAGTTCCTCGACGTCGCCGAGCGGCTCTCCGCCATCGTCGTCACCTCGTCACTGCCCACCGAGGGCAAGTCCACGGTCGCCGTGAACCTCGCCATCACGCTCAGCGACGCGGGCTCGCGCGTCGTCATCGTCGACGCCGACCTGCGCCGGCCCTCCGTGGCCGAGTACATGGGCGTCGAGGGCAGCGTCGGCCTGACCACCGTGCTCATCGGCAAGGCGAGCATCGAGGACGTCGTCCAGCCCTGGGGCACCGGCAACCTGCACGTGCTGCCGTCCGGGCAGGTGCCACCCAACCCCAGCGAGATGGTCGGCTCCGCCGCCATGGCGTGGCTCATCAACGAGCTCACCAAGCGCTACGACCTGGTCATCATCGACACCCCGCCGCTGCTGCCCGTGACCGACGCCGCGATCCTCGCCCGGCTCGTCGACGGCGCCCTCGTCGTCACCGGCGCCAACCGGCTGCACCGGCACGAGCTCGCCGACGCCATGGGCTCGCTCGAGGCCGTCGGTGCCCGCGTGCTCGGCGTCGTCGTCAACCACCTCGCCCGCAAGCACGGCGAGGGGTACTCCTACCACTACTACGGCTCGGACGAGAACGCCCCGCGTCAGCGGCGCGGCGCCCGACGCCCCGCGCCCAAGGCACGCTCCTCGCGGGCGGCCGGGCACGCCAACGCGCCCGTCACGCGCCTGACCCCACCGCCGAGCGCCACCCCGCCCCGGGTCACCACCCGTCACACCCCCGAGGCCGCGCCGCAGCCACAGCCCACCGGCAGCTTCGACGCACTGCTGCAGACCGAGCCCGACGAGGTCCGTCCCGGACGCTGGCCCGGCGGCCCGATCGCCTGACGCCCGCCGCCCGAACCTGAGGAGGCCCGCCCAGCCGCACGGCTGAGCGGGCCTCCTCCATGTTCACGGCCGGCAGGCCGTTCGCAGGCCAGACAGCACGAGGGCCCCGCCGCTCCAGCGGCGAGGCCCTCGTGTCAGGCGAGGCGACTGGGCTCAGGCCCGGACGGCCTGGCGGCGACGCGCCACGACCACAGCAGCGCCACCGGCGAGGATCAGGGCGCCGGCGCCGAGCGCGAGCTCCATGCCGTCGAAGCCCGTGTCGCTCAGCGAGGAGCCCGGCGCGGCGGCGACAGTCAGGACCTCGTCGCCGACGAGAGCACCGGCCGCGTTGGTCACGCGCGCCGTGTAGGTGCCGGCCGCGTTCAACGTCACGGACCACGAGGCGTCACCCGAGGCGTTCGCGGTCTTCGCGAGGCTCTTGGTGCCCGCCACCTGGATCTGGTCGTTGCCGATCGTCGCGGGGTTCGAGGTGATCGTCAGCGTCAGCTGCTCGTTGGGCGTCTGGCCCAGGGTGTTGATGGTGATGGCCTGGCCGACGGCCGGCGTCGAGTCGTTGACCGTCGTGTCGTAGCCCGGCGCGTCGTACGCCATGGCGACGGCGGGAAGCGCGACGAGCGTGAGCGTCCCGACGGAGGTGAGGAGGGTGCGACGGAGATTCATAGCGGTAAGCCCCTTGCTTGGTCTGCGCAGTCAGTGCCGGTCACGTGCCACATGCGTGCCGCAACACGAACGACACCCCCGGGCATCGGCAACCCTATGCCGGATCATGAGCACTGGACCCCGACTAATGGCACGTCTTGCACCACTCGTCCGGGTGAAGTTCGAAGAACGACAGGCCCCCTGTGCACCCGATCCACGGAGATGGTAGCGACGACCGAAACGCTCTGACCAGGTTTCAGCTGCACGGTCTTGCCCACGACCGGGAGCCCGTTCTGCACCTGAGAGGAGACGCCTGGCACGTCATTCATGATCGTCACGTCCTCGATCTGACCGCCCGTCGGTGCGTAGACGAGCACGTTCGTGCGCACCTCACCGATCGGGACGACCGTCCCGGAACCCGTCACGTACGTCGGCAGCGTCCCGACGAGCGCGGGGTCCACCGTGTTCGTCAGCGTCACGTCCAGCTCGACCAGCCGCGAGCCGTCCGGGGCACATGTCTGCCCCCCCACCTCGGTCGAGACGTCCAGGTAGTAGCTCATCTTCGCCTGGCTGCCGTCGTTGAGGAACACGCCGATCACCGGCGAGTCGCCCGCCTCCCCGCGCAGCGCACCGCTCAGCACGGTGTCCGCGAGCAAGGCCTGCTCGCCCTCCCGAGCCGACCACACGAGCAGCCGGCCCTGGCGTGCGGCCTGCGCGAGCGCCTCGATCGTCGCCGAGGGCTCGCCCGCGCCTCCCACCAGCGCACCGAAGACGCCCGCCGCGGTCTGCGCGAAGAACTCGTCCTGCTCGCGCGGGTCCAGCAGCGTCAGGTACACGGTGCTGAGCAGCACCTCGACCGCGTTGTCGGCGGTCAGCTGACCGCCCGTCACGTCGGCGACCGCGCCCGGCGGCATCGGGACCGGCCCCGTGGCACCGAGCACCAGCGCGAGCGTCCCGGGGTCCACCGACACGACGCCGTCGACCTCTCCGCCCACCTCCTGTGCCCAGATCTGCCGTGCGATCGACGCCCCACGCGGGAAGTCGGGTGTGAAGGTCACGTCGCGCATGTCGGCCGCGAGGTCCTCGCCGAACAAAGCCATCTCGGCGTCCGTCAGCTCCGTCACCGGGGCCGGAAGATCGCCGAGGGATCCGCCGGAACGATGATCAAGAATCTCCACGCCGCCGTTGTCGGCACGCAGCAGAAGAATTGACCCGGGAATTCCCCCGGTGGCGCGCAGCTCCGCATTGTTCTGCACCAGAACCAGATAGGTCCGCGGCCCGTCCCGGCCCAGCATCGGGGGCAGCAGGCGCACCGCGCGCGACGCCGTCGCCGTCGTCACGGAGACCTCGTCCACCTCCTGCCGGGCCTCCTCGAAGGCGTCGGCGACGAAGGGCCAGAGCGCCTCGGCGTCGACCGCGTCCATCCTGGCCACGGCGGCCTGGACGGCCTCGTCGGCGGCCACGACCCGCGGCGCGGCCTCGACCAAGGGGTCGAGGGCGATCCGCCCGTCCACCGGCGCGAGGGCCGAGGGGTCCACCACGTCCGTCGCCTCGAGCAGCGTCGGGACGGCGTCGTGGGCCAGGTCGTCCATCACCACCGCGACCGTCCGGACGGCCTCGACGTTCGGGCCCACCCACGGCACCCGGGCGGCGATCGCCCAGTGCGGGCCGTCCGTCGCGTCCAGCGCCGCCTCCGCGTGCGCCTGCAGCGCGGCGACCGCGGAGTCGACACTCGCGTCGTCGCCGGCGAGCACGTCGGCCTGCAGCTCGGAGACGAGTGCGGCGGCCTCGAAGAGCTCGGCCCGAGCAGTCCGCGCGTCGCTCAACAGCCACCAGGCCATGCCGAGCGCCGCGAGCACCACGACACCCGCGACCAGCAGCCAGCGGCCGCGGTGCCGGGCCCGGCGTCGTCCGCTCAGGTGGGCCGGACCGTGGCCCGAGCCCCCCGCCGCGGCGTCACGAACTGGCACTCGCCCCTCCTCGCCCGACACCGGCGCGAGCCTACCCGGGCCGGGTGAAGCGTCGGCGCGCCACCCCGATCGTCCTGGGCTCGTCCGGTCCCCACCCCGCACACTGTCCGCGTGACAACCGTCCTCATGGTCTGCACCGGCAACATCTGCCGGTCCCCCGCGGCCGAGCTGCTGCTCGCCCACGCGCTCGGGCCGGACGCCGGGGTGCAGGTCGCGAGCGCGGGTACCCACGCCGTCGTCGGCGCGGGCGTGCATCCCCCGATGGCGCGACTGCTGGCCGCCACCGGCACGCCGTACGACGCGTTCCTGGCCCGCCAGCTGACGCCCGCGCACGTGCGCGAGGCGAGCGTCGTCGTCGCCATGACGCGGCGCCACCGCGGGCACGTCGTGGAGCTGCTGCCCGCCGCCGTCCGGCGCACCTTCACCTACCGGGAGCTGGCGCGCTTCGCCGACGCCGTCGCGCCCGAGCTGCCCGCCGGCACGCCCGCCGAGCGGCTCGCCGCCCTGCTGCCCCTGGCCGCCGCGCAGCGCGGCCGCGTGCCCGTGGACCCGGCCGACGACGACATCGACGACCCGTACCAGCGCGGCGACGCCGCCTACGAGAAGGCGTTCGCGCAGGTGCGCGAGGCGACGGCGAGCCTGGTCCGCGCGCTGCGCGGCTGACCCGCACCTCCGGGAAGACGCCCTACAGACCCTGCCACGCAGGCTTGTGGGCCCAGGTCTGCCGGAAGTGGTCGGCGAGCTGCAGGCGGCTCGCGGCGGCGTCGTCGAGCAGCACCGTCACGTGCGGGTGCAGCTGCAGCACCGACGCCGGCCACATGGCGCTGACCCCGCCCTCGACCATGCGGTGCACGGCCTCCGCCTTGGCCCGGCCGGTGGCCAGGAGCACCAGGTGCCGGGCCTCCATGATCGTGCCGAGGCCCTGCGTGAGCACGTGCCGGGGCACCGCGTCCGCGTCCCCGTCGAAGAACCGCGCGTTGTCCTGGCGGGTCTGCTCGGTGAGGGTCTTGATGCGCGTGCGGGACGCCAGGGACGAGCCCGGCTCGTTGAACGCCAGGTGCCCGTCCGTGCCGATCCCGAGGATCTGCAGGTCCACCCCGCCCGCCTCGCGGATCGCCGCCTCGTACGCGGCGCAGGCCGCCGCGATGTCCGCCGCGCCGCCGTCGGGCGCGTGGACCGCGCCCTCCGCGAAGTCCACGCGGCTGGCCAGCTCCCGCTCGATGACCGCGCGGTAGCGCTCCGGGTGCTCCGGCGACAGGCCCACGTACTCGTCCAGGAGGAACGCGCGGGCGCGCGCGAACGAGAGCCCCGCCTCCGCGTGCCGACGCGCCAGCTCGTCGTACAGCGCCAGGGGCGAGGAGCCCGTCGCCAGGCCGAGCACGGCGTCCGGCCGCGCGCGCAGCAGCGCCTCGACCGCGTCCGCCGCCCAGCGCGCGACCTGCGCCGCCGAACCGATGACGACCTCCATCAGCCCACCACCTCCACGTCCACCGCGCCGCGCGTCGCCAGCGCCGCCCCGACCGCGCCCACGGGCACGCCCGCGGGCGTCAGCTCGATCCGCTCCGGCATCCCCAGCCCCGCCAGCAGCGGGGAGACCGCCACGTGGCGCTCGACGGCGTCCCGCACATGCTGCACCAGCTGCGGGCCGAGGTTCGCCACCCCGCCGCCCAGCACCACGTGCGCGACGTCGAACGTCATCACCAGGTACCGCACAGCCGTCGCCACGGCGTCCACGAACGTGTCGCGCACAGCCACGGCCGCGGCGTCGCCGTCGGCCGCCGCCGCGAAGACCTCCGCCGGCGACGGCGAGCCCGTGCGCGAGGGCCACGCGACGTCGAGCGCCGAGCCCGACGCGTACATCTCGAGGCAGCCCAGCTGGCCGCACGCGCACGGCAGGCCACCGGGCCGGTAGGGCAGGTGCCCCACCTCCCCCGCCGCGCCCGCGTGCCCGCGGCGCAGACGGCCGTCGAGCAGCAGCCCGGCCGCCAGGCCCGTCCCGAGCGCGAGGTAGGCCATGTCCGAGTAGCCGAGGGTCTCCCCCGCACCGAGCGCCGCCGCGTTCAGGTCGTTCTCGACCGTGACCGGCAGCCCGCCCAGGCGCTCCGACAGGAGGGCGCCGACCGGCACGTCCGGCAGGTCCATGCGCAGGTTGACCGCGTGCGAGACCGTGCCCGTCGCCGGGTCCACGATCCCGGGCAGCGCCATCCCGACGCCGGCGAGCTGCGTGGGCTCGACGCCCGCCGCCTCGCACAGCCCCGCGACGACTCCGGCCGCGCTCCCGACGACGCCCTCGGCACCCAGGTCCGTCGGCACCCGCAGGGTCCGGCGCACCGTGTCGCCCTCGAGCAGCACGCCGAGCACCTTGCTGCCGCCCAGGTCCAGGCCGACCCGCAGGTCCGCTCCCGTGATCGTCATCAGCCCTTCACCGCCCCGGAGACCAGGCCGGACGTCATCCGGTTCTGCACCGCCAGGAAGAAGATGATCACCGGTACGGCGAGCAGGCTCGAGGCCGCCATGACCTCCGCCCAGTTCACGCCGCGGTTGATCGACGCCGCGAGGAACGTCCGCAGCCACAGCGGCAGCGTCTGCGCGCTCTCCGACGGCAGGGCCACGAGCGCCACTGTGAACTCGTTCCACGCCTGCAGGAACGCGTACACGCCGGAGGCGACCAGGCCCGGCGCCAGCAGCGGCAGCGTGATCCGCAGGAAGGCCTGGAAGCGGGAGAGCCCGTCCACCATGGCGGCCTCCTCGAGCTCGGCGGGCGTGCTCGCCACGAAGCCGCGCAGCATCCAGATCGTGAACGGCACGATCGCGGCCGTGTACAGCACCGAGATGCCCAGCACGGAGTTCAGCAGGCTCGCCGTCGACAGCATCTTGTACTGCGCGATGAACAGGCCCTCGGCCGGCAGCATCTGCACGAACAGCACCGCGAGCACGAACGAGCGCCGGCCGCGGAACTGGAACCGGCTGATCGCGAGCGCCGCGAGGAACGCGAAGACCAGCACGGCGAGCACCGTGACGAGCGTGACCGCCAGGCTCATCCGCAGCGCCGTCGGGAAGCCCGAGCCGCTCACCACGGCCTCGATGTTGCCCGTGGTGAAGTGCGTCGGCAGGAACGACGGCGTCGCGGTGCGCAGGTACGCGTCGGGGGTGACGGCCGACAGGACCATCCAGTAGACGGGGAACACCCACAGCGCGGCGACGAGCAGGGCGAGGGCACCGAGGGCGCCCCGGCCGACGCGGCGGCGCGTGCTGGCCGCGGTCATGACAGCTCCTTCATGAGGCTGCGCACGTACGGCCAGCTCAGCAGGACCGTCAGCAGCAGGACGAGGATCGAGACGGTGGCCGCGCCGGCGAAGTCCTGGCGCCCGATGCCGAGCTCGAAGATGAAGTTGCCCAGCAGGTTCGTCTCCGACACCGGCGCGCCCGAGTCCTGCAGCAGCCGGATCTGCGCGAACACCCGCAGGTCCCAGATCACCTGCAGGAGCAGCACGATCGCGATGACCGGCCGCACCATCGGCACGAGGATGTGCCGGAGCGTCTGGGCCGGGCCCGCGCCGTCGATGCGCGCGGCCTCGAGCACCTCGTCGGGCACCTGCGTGAGCCCCGCGAAGATCGACAGCGCCACGAACGGCACGGACATCCACACGATGATCACCGTGGCCACGAAGAAGAAGGACAGCGGCTGGGCCAGCCAGTTGTGGCCCGCGTAGCCGTCGAACCCGATCTGCACCAGCAGCCAGTTCACGACGCCGGTGCGCCAGTCGAACAGCCAGCGCCACACCGTGACCGCGGCGACCATCGGCATCGCCCAGGCCAGCAGCAGGCAGCTCTGCAGCACCAGCCGCACCCACGGGCGCACCGCGCGCATGAGCAGCGCCAGCGCCAGGCCGATGCCGACCGTCGCCGCCGCGTTCACCATGCAGAAGATCAGGGAGCGCACGACGACGGCCCACAGGTCGTCCTCGGCGAAGATGCGCGCGTAGTTCTCCAGGCCGACGAACTCCGGCGGCTGGCCGAACTGCTGCGCCAGGCCGTACTCCTGCAGCGAGGTGACGACCTGCCAGTACACGGGGTAGCCCAGGCCGAGCAGCAGGATCGCGACGGCGGGCAGCAGGAGGAGGTACGCGGGGCCGGAACGCGGCCGGGTGCGTGACCCCGCGCGTCGGCGGGGGCCGGTCGCCTGCACCGGCGCAGCACGGACGAGCGTGTCCGCCATGGTGGGCCTCCAGGTCCAAGGGTGAGGGGTGCGGGACGGGGGCGTCGGCGGCGGACGTGGCCGACGGATGGGGCCGGTCCCGGTCGCGGGGGCGGGTGACGTGCCCCCGCGACCGGGCAGAGCGTCAGCCGTTGAGCATCGGCGTGATGATGTCGTCGTACTCGGCGGCGAGAGCGGCGACGTCACCACCCTCGGCGATCTTCTGGAACAGCTCCTCGTACACGAACGCTGCCTCCACGGCGGCCCAGCCCGGAGCAGCCGGGGTGAGCTTCGAGGCGGCGGCCGTGTCCATCATCGTCTGGGCGAACTCGTCGTCGCCGAGGGACGAGGTGTACTGCGTGTTGCCCGGGCCGAGGCCGTTCTGGCCGAGCATCGTCTGGTAGTCCTCCGAGAAGATGATCCGCAGGAGGTTCTCGGCCAGCTCAGGGTTCTGGGACTGCGCCGAGATCGCGATGTTCGAGCCACCGGCGAACACGGGGGCCAGGCCACCGTCCACGCCCGGCAGGCCGAAGATGCCCCACTTGTTCGTGTCGGCCATGCCGTCACGGACCTCCTCGCCGGCGTCGTTCGTCGTGAGGTCGCCGAGCGACCAGCGGGCCCAGCCCGGCGCCATGATCGTCGCCGCGGCCGGGGCCGCGCCGTCGGTGCCGTCGTTGAGGAAGTCCCAGTACGCCACGTCGCGCTCGGTCGCGGGGATGTTCGAGGCCGTCTGGTAGATCGACTGCCACGCCTCCAGGCCCTCGATCGTCTTCGGGTCGGACAGCGTGGAGGTCCACGTGTCCCCGTCGACGGTCGCGAGCTCGCCGCCGTGGGCGAACACCCACGAGATGCCGTTGCGCCAGTCCTGGCCGCCCATGGCGAAGCCGGACTGCGTGTCGGTCTTGAGCTGCGCGACGGCGTCGGCGAACTCACCGAGCGTCGTCGGGACCTCGAGGCCGGCGGCCGTCCAGATGTCCTTGCGGTAGAACATGTAGCGCGAGCCGAAGTAGTACGGCAGGGCGTACTGCTTGCCGTCGACCGAGCCGACCTCGACGAACGACTGCAGCAGGTCGGACCCGCCCAGCTCGTCGTAGATGCCGGACAGGTCGCGGAACGCGCCCACCGTGGTGAAGGTCGGCGACTGGGTGTTGCCGATCTCGACGACGTCGGGGGTGTTCGCGGCGTCGGGCAGCGCGGTGGTGAGGCGCGTCACGAGGTCGCCCCAGCCCACCTCCTCGATCGTCAGCGTCGAGCCAGGGTTCTCCGCGGCGAACGTGTCGATGAGGTAGTCCCGCAGCTCCTGGGGCGTGTCGCCGCCCGCGAGCCACAGGGTGATCTCCGCGCCCTCGGCGGCGACGTCGTCGTCACCGGCCGGCTCGTCCGAGGGTTCGTCGCTGTCACCGCTGCACGCGGTGAGGGTCAGGCTGGCGAGCATCGTGCCGACAGCTGCCGCAGCGAGTGCACCCCGCCTTCCCGTCTTCCGTACCATTCTCACGTGGGTTCCTTCCCGGTGCGCTGACGGCGCCGCCATGGCGTCGTCGGAGGGTTGAGGACCTGCCAGGACGGTCAGCTCGGAGTCCTCACGAGACTCCGAGCTGACCGGACAGCACGAGCACGGCCGCCCCCGAGAGCGGGGCCGCCTCGCCCAGGGTGGTCACCCGCAGCTGCAGACCCCGGCTGGTCACCGGCATGGTCCGCTCGCGGATGACCGCCAGGGCCGTGTCGCGCAAAGGCCCGCCGAGCAGCTCGGGGGGGCCGCTGAGCACCACCTCGGCGAGGTTCAGTGCGGACACCACCGGCGCCAGGACGATGCCCAGGCGCCGGCCGACCGACGCCAGTGCGGCGTCGGCAGCTTCAGGGTCGAGCCCGGCCACGCGGCGGCGCAGGGCCGGCAGCGCGAGGACGGTCTCGAGGCAGCCGGTGCGCCCGCAGGCGCACGGCCGGGGAGGACCGACGGGGCCGTCGGGCGCGTCGCGCTCGTCGACGGCGGTGACGTGGCCGAGCTCGCCCGCGGCGTGCCCGTGCCCCTGGACCAGGGCGCCGTCGACGACGATGCCCGCGCCGACGCCCTGGCCGACGGTCAGGACGAGGAGGCTGCCGCCCAGCGCGCCGCCGTAGGTCCACTCGCCGAGCGCGGCGGCGTCGGCGTCGTTGCCCACGTGCACGGGGACGCCGAGCGCGGCGGTGAGGGTCGCGGCCAGCGGCAGGTCGTACCACTCGCGGTTGGGGGCCTCGAGCACCCGCCCATCGGCGTCGACGATGCCGGGCGAGGCCACGCCCACGCCCAGGACCGGGCAGGTGGCCGCGGCGAGGAGCTCGCGGCAGAAGGTGGTCAGGTCGGCGAGCGCGACCTCGCCCTGCGGCTGGGTGAACCGCGCCGTGCGCTGCTCGACGACGGCGCCGGCCAGGTCGACGAGCGCGCCGTGCAGCAGCTCGTCGTCGCGCAGGTCGACGGCGACGATCTGGAAGGCGTCCGTGCGCAGCCCGACGAGCGTGCCGCGCTTGCCGACCTTGCCCTCCTCCGCCTCCTGGCCGAGCTCGGCGACCAGGCCCTCGGCGAGCAGCTCGCCGACGAGGTCGGAGACGGTGACGCGGGTCAGGCCGGTGCTGCGCGCGAGGTCGGCGCGCGAGCCGGGACCGGAGTGGAAGAGGTGCTGGAGCACCATGGAGCGATGCCTCGCCCGCACGTCGCCGGGCAGCACCTTGGTGCTGGGCCGGAGGGACCGCGTCATCGTCGCCACGTTTGTTAGTGAACCTTCTTTACAAACTCGTGTCAAGGGTCGAGGATCGAGGCATGTCGAGCCGAGGCATGCCGAGCCCAGACGTGACAGCAGCCCGCCGCGCCACGGGGGCGGCGGCGTGAGCGGCGGCGTGAGCGGCGTCGTCCTGCGCGGGCGCGTCGTCACCCCGGACCAGGTGCTCGACGACGGCGTCGTCGTCACCGACGGCGCCCGGATCACCTGGGTGGGCCCGGCCGCGCAGGCGCCCGACGGCGTCGCACTGCCCGAGCCCGCGCCGCAGCCGCGGACCTACCTGCCGGGACTCGTCGACCTCCACTGCCACGGCGGCGGCGGCGCGGGCTTCCCCGACTCCCCCGACGTCGCGACCGCGCACGTCGCCGCGACCGAGCACCTGCGGCACGGCACGACGTCGCTCGTCGCGTCCCTCGTGACGGCGGACCTGGCGACGCTCCTCGCGCGCACCGCGACCCTGGCCGAGCTCGCCGACACGGGCGAGCTGGCCGGCATCCACCTCGAGGGCCCGTTCCTGGCCCCCGCGCGCTGCGGCGCGCAGGATCCGGCCTTCATGACCGACGGCCGCCCCGACGCGGTGCGGCAGGTCGCCGAGGCCGCCCGTGGCTGGCTCGCGACCATGACCGTCGCCCCCGACGTGCCCGGCGTCCTGGGGCCCGACGGCGTCGCGGCGACGCTCGGGAGCGCGGGCGCGCTGCCGTCGTTCGGGCACACCGACGCCACCGAGGCCGTGATGGCGGGCGCGCTCGCGCAGGCCCGCGCCCAGCTGCGCGCGGCGCCCGCCGCACGCTCCGGGCGGCCGACCGTCACCCACCTGTTCAACGGCATGGCCCCCTGGCACCACCGCGCGCCCGGCCCCGTGCCCGCCGCGCTGGCCGCGGCCGCCCGCGGGGACGCCGTCGTCGAGCTCGTGGCCGACGGCGTGCACCTCGCCCCGGGCACCATCCGCGCGGTGTTCGCCCTGGTCGGCGCCGCGAACGTGGCCCTGGTCACCGACGCGATGGCGGCCACCGGCATGCCCGACGGGCGCTACGTGCTGGGCCCCGCGGACGTCGTCGTGCGCGGCGGCGTGGCCCGGCTGGCGACGGCGCCCGGCGAGCCCTTCGAGGCGGGCGCGATCGCCGGCGGGACCGCGCACCTGCTCGACGTCCTGCGGACCACCGTGACGGCGGGCGTCGACCTGCGCGACGCCGTGACCGCCGCGACCGCGACCCCCGCCGCCGTCCTCGGCCGCAGCGACATCGGCGCGCTGGCGCCGGGCCTGCGCGCGGACGTCCTCGAGGTCGACGGGGACATGAGGCCCTTGCGCGTGATGCGGGCAGGTGAGTGGCTGTACCAGTGAGGCCCCCCGCCCTACCGATCCTGCCCGCGCCGCTGCACGCCGTCGGGCGTCCAGGGGCCCCCATGCCGCTCGGCGCCGGCACGCGCGTCGTCGCCGTCGGCGAGGCCGAGGCGGTGGGCGCGATCGCCGCCGCCCAGCTCTCCGTCCTGCTGGACCGCGAGGTCCCCGTCGCCCACGACGACGGGCGGCCCGGCGCCATCGTCCTGCGGCTGCTCAGCGGCGGGGCCGGTGCCTCGTCGCCGGGCGCGTACCGCATCCAGGTCGACTCGGTGCGGGCCCTGGTCACCGCGGTGGACCTCGACGGCCTGCGGCACGGCGCGGTCACGCTGCGCCAGCTCCTCGTCCCGACGACCGACGGCGGGCGCGGCCTGCGGCCGGCGTTCGTCGTCGACGCGCCGCGCTTCACCTGGCGCGGCCTGCACCTGGACGTCGCGCGCAGCTTCTTCCCCGTCGAGACGGTCGAGAAGGTCGTCGACGTCGCCGCCGCCCTCAAGCTCAACGTGCTGCACCTGCACCTGTCCGACGACCAGGGCTGGCGCCTCGAGCTCCCCTCGCGCCCGCTCCTCACGCAGATCTCGGGCCGGACGGCCGTCGACGGCGGGCAGGCCGGCTTCTACACGGCCGCCGACTACGCACGCATCCAGGTGCATGCCGGCTCCCGCGGGATCACCGTCATCCCGGAGATCGACATGCCGGGGCACGTCAACGCCGCGCAGCACGCCTACGGCGAGCTCAACCCCGGCGGCGAACCGGTCCCCGCCTACACGGGGACCGAGGTCGGCTTCAGCCGGCTGCACCCCGACCTGCCCGCCACGCTTCCGTTCATCCGCGACGTCGTCACCGAGGTCGCCGCCATGACCCGCGGCCCCTTCCTGCACATCGGCGGCGACGAGGCGCTCGCGATGCAACGGCCGGAGTACTCGCGCATGATCGCGACGATCGCCGAGCAGGTCCGTGTCGCCGGCAAGACGCTCGTCGGCTGGCAGGAGATCACCCAGACCCCGCTCGCCCCCTCGACGGTCGTGCAGTTCTGGGACCCGCGGGCCGACACGAGCGACCTCGTCGACGCGGCCTGGCAGGGGGCCCGCGTCGTCCTCTCCCCCGCGCAGCACGTCTACCTGGACATGAAGTACGACGCCGACACCCCGATCGGCTCCGACTGGGTGGGCACCACCGAGCTGCGCGACGCCTACGAGTGGGAGCCCATGGAGTCGGTGCTCGGCCTGCTGCCGGGCTCGATCGCCGGCGTCGAGGCGGCCGTGTGGACGGAGTACGTGCACGACGAGCAGGAGCTGTTCACGCTGCTCCTGCCGAGGCTCGCCGCCGTGGCGGAGGTGGCGTGGTCCGTGCCGCCGCGACGGTCGTGGCCGGACTTCGCGGTGCGCGTGGCGCGCTACGCGCCCACGTGGGACGCCGCCGGGCTGCCCTGGTACCGCTCGCCGCAGGTCGCCTGGGAGACCGGCGCCGGCCGGTAGGGCGCCGGTCGGTAGGGTTCGCCCATGCCCCAGCTGTCGGAGCCCGTACGCAGCCGCCTGCGCGCGACCACGTCGCTGACCACCGCCCAGGTGAAGCAGCGCGGCCTGGCCGCCGCCAAGGCCGCCAAGGGCGACCTGTGGAACGGCCGCCAGCGCGTCACCCGCGTCACGACGGCGCCCAAGTCCGACGTGTACGAGATCCGTGACCTCGTGGGCAGCCGGCGCCTCATGTCGTTCCGGCTGGTCACCGAGGTCAAAGACGGGCGCACGCAGGTGCGGCTCGACGTCGAGGAGGCGGTGCTCGTCGCGCCGTCGCGCCTCACGCGGCTCAAGGAGCCGAAGGTGCTGGCCCTGCACACGCTGAAGCAGTTCCTGGCCGCCCTGGCCGACGGCCTGCGCAGCGAGGACCCCGACGCCAACGTCAAGGTCCGCGAGGACCTCAAGCCCTGACGCCCGCGGGCCTGCTCAGCCGAGCGTCGCCACCACGCGCACGCGGGCGCCGTCGGGCCGCGGGGCGATCGGCGCGGCCGGGTCCTGCGGCGCGCCGTCCACCTCCAGCGCGACGACGCCGCGGCTCACGTGGCCGGGGTTGCGCACCTCGATCGTGTACGTCGCGCCGCGCCACACCCGCTGCATCTCGAAGCCGTCCCAGTCGCGCGGGATGGACGGGTCCACCACGAGCCCGTCGAGGCCCGGCCGCACGCCCAGCACGTACTTGGTCACCGCGGTGTACATCCACCCGGCGGTGCCGGTCAGCCACGGGTTCTGGGCCTTGCCGAACTGCTCGTGGTCGCGCCCGTAGATGAACTGCACGTACGCGTACGGCTCGGCGCCGCGCACCTCGACGTTGTCGTTCTGGTGGTAGGGCAGGATCGCGTCGTAGAAGGCGACGGCCTCGTCGCCGCGGCCCAGCAGCGCCTCGGCGATGATCGGCCAGGCATTCGGGTGGGAGAAGATCGCGGCGTTCTCCTTGATGCCCGGGTACACGCGCGTCACGAACCCCACAGTGTCGTCGACCTTGGTGAACGCCGGCCAGTTCAGGTGGTTGCCGTACCGCGAGCCGAGCAGGCGCCGGACCGCGTCCATCGACGCGCGGCCGCGCTCCGGCGTCGTGATCCCCGCGATGACGGGCCACGCCTGGTGCTCGAGGAAGATCTTGCCCTCCTCGTTGGCCGCCGAGCCGATCGTCACGCCGTCGCGCGTGTAGCCGCGGATCCACCACTCGCCGTCCCAGAGCTCCGCGTCCGCGACCGTCGCGATCCGCTCGAGCTCGGCCTCCAGCCGCCCGACGTCGGCGCGGCCCAGCGGGCGGGCGACGTCGAGCAGCGCGCGGATGGCCCACGCGTGCAGGAAGGTGACCAGCGCCGTCTGGCCGCCGCCGAGGTTGAGGCAGTCGTTCCAGTCGGCGCGCAGGCCGAGCGCGACCCCGTTCTCGCCCACCTGCGCCGAGGAGAAGTCGATCGCGCGCAGCAGGTGCTCGTACACCGTCGCGGGCGTGCCCTCGGCGAACGGGACCACCTCGTCGAGGAACGCGACGTCGCCGGTCTCCTTGACGTACTCGACCACCGACGGCACCAGCCACAGGTGGTCGTCGGAGCACGTGTCGGCCAGGCCGTGGATGAGGTCGCCGCGCGAGCGCGTGGGCACGATCGTCGGGCTCGGCACGTCCGGGAGGCGCGGGGCGTCGGGGTCGAACGCGGCCGGGTCGAACAGGTGCAGGCCGTAGCCCGCCTCGGTCTGCGCGCGCAGCAGCTCGAGGATCCGCTGCCGGGTCTTCGTCGGGTTGGAGTGGATGACGCTCATGACGTCCTGGGCGGTGTCGCGGAAGCCCAGGCCGTTGCGCCCGCCCACCTCGACGAACGACGCGAACCGCGACCACTGCACGCACGTCTCTGCCTGGAGCAGCGTCCAGGTGTTGATCATCGTGTCCATGCCCTCGTGCGGCGTGCGGATGCGCAGGCGGTCCTGCTTCGCGCGCCAGTGCGCCCGCAGCCGGGCGCGCTCGGCGTCCACGGTCGCCAGGTCCGCGTACTTGTCCCGCATCGCCCGCCCGACGGCGTCGCGCGAGCCGTAGCCCAGCAGGAAGACCAGGCGCGCGGACTCCCCCGGCTCGAGGGCGACCTTGTGCAGCAGGGCGCCGCACTGGTTCTGGGTGGTGCCGGAGCGGTTCGAGCCGTGCCCGCGCTCGACGGCGATCGGGTTCGCCTCCGTGCGGTACGGCCCGACGAACTCCTCGCGCAGCGAGTCGTAGGAGTCGGGCGTGCGCGAGGACGCGAAGAAGTGGAACGTCCACGGCTCGTAGTGGAAGTCCTCCTCAATGATCCCGTCGGCGTAGGACGAGCCCGACGCGTACAGGGACATCTGCAGGTTCTCGTTGTCGATCGTGATGGTGTGGAAGCTGAACTCCACGTAGCCCGCGACCGTCAGCTCGCGCCGCGCGTCGGAGTCGTTGTGCACGACGACGTCCCACACCTCCACGTCGTCGTCCAGCGGGACGAACACCGTCTGGGTCGCGCGGATGCCGCGGTAGGCCGACTCGAAGCGCGTGTAGCCGAGGCCGTGCGCCGCCGTGTACTCGGCGCCGTCCGGGACGCCGTCGGCCGCGAGCGGCTTGCCGACCGGCTGCCAGCTGACCGACCAGACGTCGCCGTCGGCGTCGTCGCGCAGGTAGACGTAGTGCCCCGGGCGGTCCAGCGGGACGCCGTTCGGCCGGAACCGCGTGATCCGCCCCTGCTGCGACGAGCGGCAGTAGGAGTACCCGCCGGCGTTGTGCGAGAGCACCGTGCACAGGTTCTTGGTGCCCAGGTAGTTGGTCCACGAGACCGGCACGTCGGGACGCTCGATGACGTACTCGTCGGCCTCGACGTCGAAGTGGCCGTAGCGCATGGGGGTCCTGTCGGGTCGGGCGGGCGGGGGTCGGGCGGGGCGTCCTCAGACGCCGGCGGTGACGAAGCGCTCGAGCCAGGCGAGCATCTCGCGGGCCTTGTCGGGCGTGTCCGCCTCGACCGACATCCGCAGGAGCGGCTCGGTGCCGGAGAAGCGCAGGAGCGCCCAGTTGTCGTTCTCGAGGTAGAGCTTCACGCCGTCGAGGTGGCCGACGCGCAGCACCGGGTAGGGCCCGATGTGCGTGAGCGGCTCGGCCGCGAGGCGCCGCGGCACGGCCACGCGCATCTCCGGCGTCGACGGCACCGCGGCCTCGAGCGTGTGCAGGGTGCCCGTGATCGCGCGGACGTCGTCGAGCAGCTGGGAGATCGTCTTCCCGGTGCGCGCGAGCATCTCCACCACGAGGGCGCACGCGAAGATGCCGTCCTTGCCGAGCAGCCAGCCGCGGATCGTCAGGCCGCCCGAGGACTCCCCGCCGAGCACCGCGCCGATCTCCTCCATGGCGGCCACCACGTGCTTGAAGCCGACCTTCACCTCGAGCGCAGGCTCGCCGTAGTGCGCCGCCAGGCGGTCCAGCAGGTGCGTCGTCGCGAGGTTGCGCACGACGCCGCCCCGCTCGCCGCGGACCTCCCACAGGTACCAGTACAGGAGCAGCAGGAGGTCGTTGGTCGAGACGTACTCGCCGCGCTCGTCGACGATGCCGATCCGGTCGGAGTCGCCGTCGGTGGCCAGGCCCAGCTGGTAGCGCCCGGGCTCGTCGCGGATCATCCCGATGAGCGCGGACAGCCGCTGCAGGTCCGGCGCGGGCGCGACGCCGCCGAACAGCGGGTTGTGCGCCGCGTGGATGAAGTCGGCACGCACGCGCATGTCGGACAGGATCGTGCCGAGGGTCAGCTGGGAGGTGCCGTACATCGGGTCGACGACCACGCGCAGCTCGGACCCGCGGGCGGCGTCCACGTCGATGATCTGCTCGATCGCGTCGATGTACGGCTCGGTGAGCGGGCGCTCGTCGATCATCCCGGCCGACCGCGCGAGCTCGATGTCGAGCGTGATGACGTCGCGGACGCGCATCGCGTTCGCCTCGTCGGTGTACCGGTCCGTCTCCTCGTCCAGCGGCAGGGACCCGTCCGAGCGGAAGACCTTGATCCCGTTCCACTCCGGCGGGTTGTGGCTCGAGGTGACGATGATCCCGTAGGCCGCGCCCAGGTGCGGGGCGGCGAACGTGACCAGGGGGGTCGGGACGTCGTCGGGCAGCAGGCGCACGGGGACGCCGTTGCCGGCGAAGACCTCCGCCGCCGCGATCGCGGAGTCGCGCGACAGGAACCGCCGGTCGCCGCCGATGACCACGCCCTTGTCCTCCAGGCCCTGGCGCACCACCTCGTTGGCGATCGCCTGGGTGAGGCGGCGGACGTTGGCCAGCGTGTAGCCCTCGCCGATGACGGCGCGCCACCCGCCCGTGCCGAAGACGATCCGGGTGTCGGTGTTCTTGCGCGGGACGAAGAGCCGCTTGAGCACGATGTCCTCGGCCGCAGTGAGCTCGGCCGGGGTGTTGATGCCCTGCACCTCGTCCGTGTCGCGGATCCGGTACGCGGTGATCTCCAGCCCGCGCCCGATGACGCGCCGCGCCAGGTCCGTCAGCCGGTGCTCGCCGGCCGCGGCCATGTGGTCGAGCTCCTCGAAGAGCAGCGCCGGGGCGGCGACGTAGGCGCCGACGTTGACCTCCACGACCCCGTCGCCCGGCTCGCGCTCGACCTGCTCGTCGATGGCGACGATGCGGCCCGCCTCGCGCACGATCCGGCCGTACGCGGCGTCGGGGTGCGGCACGGAGGCGGTGAGGAGCGAGAGGGCGACCTGCTTGAGCTCGTGCCGGGTCAGCAGGCCCAGCAGCGACTCGACGCGCAGCAGGGGCGTGTCGGCGTACGTCACGAGCACGCGGTCCACGCCCGGCCCGACGGCGCCCCGGGCGGCGCGCACCGCGTCGCCGGTGCCGAGGCGCTCGGTCTGCTCCACGTATGTGAGGTCGTCCCCCAGGAGCGCCGGGAGCGCGGTGTCGCCCTGCGCGACGACGACGACGATCCGCTCGGCGGGGACCAGCGCGCGCACGTTCGCGAGCGCGACCTGCGCGACGGTCGAGTCGCCGAGCGGCCTGGTCAGCAGGTCGCGCGACGCGTCGTCCTGCCCCGCGGCGAGCACGACGGCGGCGCGGCTGGACCGGCGCTCGGACGGGGCTCGGGGATCGCTGGCCATGACTCTCCTGCCGCTGCGGGGCCGTCTGCGCGGGAGGCGTCGTCGGACCCGGCCCGCGCATCGTATTTGTTAGGAAAACTTACTAACAACAGTCTGCCACGTCCGTGCCAGGAACTCCAGACCGTCCGCGTCGCGCCCTACCGGGCCGGGGCGTTGTCCAGGGCGCGCACGGCGCGGGCCGGCACGCCGGCGTAGAGGGTGTGCGGGGCGCAGTCCTCCGTGACGACGGCGCCCGCCGCCACGACCGCGCCGGTCCCGATCGTCACGCCCGGCAGCACCGTCGCCCGCGCCCCGATCCAGACGCCGTCCTCGACCGTGACCGGCCGTGCCGTCATCGCACCCGCGCGCTTGTCCGGGCCGCCGAGCTCGTGGCTGCTCGTCACGAAGGACACCTGCATCGCGATGGCGCAGCGGGCCCCGATGGTCACCGGCGCCCAGGTGTCGAAGAGGCAGTGGTGCCCCACGTACGTCCCGCGGCCGATGCGCACGTCCCGCGACCCGAACCACACCCGGGAGGCGACGCCGCACCGCTCGACCGGCATCCCCACCGCACGCAGGGCGACCCAGCGGGCACGCGTGGGCAGGAGCGGAGACCCGATGACCGCGTTCAGCAGGACGTCGCGCGCAGCCCCGAGCAGCGCGCGACGGACGGTGCCGACAACCCTCGTCACCGGTCCGACGCTACCGACGATCCACGCGCGCGCGACCGGAGCCGAACCACCACGAGCCGCCACATCGTCGGGCAGACGTGTGACGCACGTCACGGTTACGCTCGCAGTGTGAGCGACGACGTGACCGACGACGTGACCGACGACCAGGTCTCCCTGCGGCGCGACGCGCGACGCAACAGAGCCGCCCTCGTCGCGGCGGCCGAGGTGGAGTTCGCGCTCGAGGGCCCCGACGTCCCGCTCGACGCCGTCGTCCGCCGGGCCGGCGTCGGCCGCGGCACCCTCTACCGCCACTTCGCCGGGCGCGTCGACCTCGCCGTGGCGATCTACGAGCGGCACATCACCGAGCACGAGGCCTTCGTCGCGGAGCACGAGGACGAGCCCGACCTCGTCTTCCGGCTGCTCGAGCGGATGGCCGAGGTGCAGGCGCACGCCCGCGGGGTCGCCATGGTGCTCGCCCGCGAGTCCGACGGCGAGGCACGGATCCAGCACCTCATCGCCCGGATCATTGCGATGTTCGAGACGACGCTCGCCCGCGGCCGGGAGGCGGGCATCGTCTCCCCCGACATGTCGGCGAGCGACCTGATGCTCGTGCTCTCGATGCTCGAGGGGGCGCTCGTCGGCGTCCCGCTCGACGACGCCCGCGACGTCGCCCGCCGCGTCGTCGAGATCGTCACGCCCGCCCTGCGCTCGGTGCCCACCCCCGCCTGAGGCGCGCGCGGCCGGCGCCCGGGTGCGCCCTGCCACGCGGCACGCCGCCGCGCGTGGGCGGTGGGTCCGGCATCGGACCCGGGCGTGGCACGATGGCCGGGAACGATGGCCGGGAACGATCGCGGCCGGTGGACGGCGGACTGCGAGGGGAACCGATGGCACGCGTGGTGGTGGTCGGGGGCGGCTACGGCGGAGCGAGTGTGGCCAAGCGCCTCGACGACGTCGCCGACGTGGTGCTGGTGGAGCCCAAGGACGCGTTCGTCCACTCGAGCGCGGCGCTGCGCGCCGTCGTGGACCCGGCCTGGCAGGACCGCGTCTTCTACCCCTACGACCAGCTGCTCACCCGCGGGCGCGTCGTGCGGGACTGGGCCCGCCGGGTGTCGCCGACGCGCGTCGACCTCTCGCCGTACGAGTCCGTGCGACCCGACTACCTCGTGCTGGCCACGGGCACGGCGTACCCCTTCCCCGCCAAGTTCCTCGAGGACGAGTCGGCCGTCGCCGTGGCCCGCCTGCAGCGCCTGCGCGACGACCTGGCCCGGTGCGAGCGCGTGCTCGTCGTCGGCGGCGGGCCCGTCGGTCTCGAGCTGGCCGGCGAGCTGACCTCGGCCTTTCCCGACCTCGCGGTCACCGTCGTCGACGAGGCCGAGGACGTCCTCACGGCCGGCGACTTCCTGCCCGAGCTGCGCACCGCCGTCCGCGGTCAGCTCGCCGAGCGCGGCGTCGACTTCCTCACCGGCGCCCGCCTCGCCTACCTGCCCCCGATCGACGTCGGCACGTACGAGCCGTTCACCGTCGAGACCACCGACCGCAGCCAGGTGCGGGCCCAGATGTGGTTCCGGTGCTTCGGCTCGCGGCCGCAGACCGGCTACGTCGACGAGGACCTCGCCGCGGCCCGGCGCCCGGACGGGCGCCTGCGCGTGACGGAGTACCTCACGGTCGTCGGGCAGGACACGGTCTTCGCCGTCGGGGACATCACCGACGTGCCGGAGAGCAAGCGCGCGTCGGCCGCCGCCGAGCACGCCCTCGTGGTCGCCCAGAACATCACCGACCTCATCGCCGGACGCCGCCCGAGCGCCCGCTACCGGGCCGCCGACGAGCGCATCGTCCTGCCGCTCGGACCGCAGGGCGGCGCGTCGCAGCTCGGCGTGCCCGGGGGCGGCCGCGAGGTCGTCGGCCCCGAGCAGACCAGCCAGATCAAGGGTGCGGACCTGTTCTCGACGGCGGTCGCAGAGCTCTTCGGCCGCGCCTGAGCCTGGCCTGAGCCGCCGACGTCACCCGGGCGGCCGGAGCTGTCGACGGGCGTGACCCCTACACTGCGACCGTGCCCGTCGCGGACCCGACCTTCGGCGTACTGCTCCGTGACCTGCGCGAACGCGCCGGGCTCACGCAGGAGGAGCTCGCCGCGCGGGCGAACCTCACGCCGCACGGCGTCAGCGCCCTCGAGCGCGGCGTCCGCACCCGGCCGTACCCGCACACGGTCCGCTCGCTCGCGGACGCCCTGGGCCTGGACCCCGAGGCGCGGGCCGCGCTCATCGCCGCCGTGCGACGCCGCGCCGCCGCCTCGCTCGTCCCCGGCCCCGCGCAGCCCGACACCGCACCGCGGGCGGAGCAGCCGGTCGCGACGTCCGTCACGGTCCCCCTGACGGCCCTGCACGGGCGCGACGCCGACCTCGCCGCGCTGCGCACCCTGCTCACCTCCGGCGGCGCCAGGCTCGTGACGCTCACCGGCCCGGGCGGCGTCGGGAAGACGCGCCTCGCCGTCGCGGTGCTCGACGCCGCGGCCGACACCCGCGAGGCGTTCGCCGTCGGCCTGGCGAACCTCACGGACGCCACCCAGGTGCTCCCCGCCCTGGCCCGGGCCGTCGGGCTGCGCGCCGACGGCGACCTCGTCACCGCCGTCGCCGGCCACCTCGCCGGACGGCGGGCCGTGCTGCTCCTGGACAACGCCGAGCACCTCCTGGCGGCCGCCCCCGACGTGGCCCGGCTCGTCGCCCAGTGCCCGGACCTCGTCGCGCTCGTCACGTCGCGGTCGCCGCTGCGCGTGCGCGGGGAGCACGAGTACCCCGTCGCGCCCCTCGCCCTGCCCGCCGCGGACGAGCACGACCTCGCCCGGCTCGTCGCGTCGCCCGCCGGCGCGCTGCTCCTCGAGCGCGCCCGCGCGGTCGCCCCCGACCTCCCGCTCGGACCGGACGACGTCGCCGCGCTCGCGGAGACGTGCCGGCGCCTCGCCGGCCTCCCGCTCGCCCTCGAGCTGGCCGCGGCCCGGGCCCGGCTCCTCGACCCGCGCACGTTGCTGCGCCGCCTCGACGAGGCCCCCACCTCCACGGCGCGCGACCTGCCGTCGCGCCACCAGACGATGCGCGCGACGCTCGACTGGAGCTACCGGCTGCTGGACGAGCCCAGCCAGGCCGCGTTCCGACTCCTCGGCGTCTTCCACGGCGGCGCCACGCTCGAGGCGTTCGAGGCGGTCGCCGCGCGGGTCCTGCCCGACGGCACCGACACCCTGGCCACGCTCGAGGCCCTCGTCGAGCAGTCGCTCGTGGTCGTCCGACCGGGGTCGGACGGCCGGCGCCGGTTCACCATGCTCGAGCCCGTCGCCCAGTACGCGCGGTCGATCCTCACCGGCGACGAGCGGGAGCGCGCCGTCGCGACGCACACCGCCTGGGTGCTCGGCCTGGCCGAGCGGGCCGCCGACGGCTACATGCTCGACGACCAGGTGGCGTGGCTGGCCCGCATGGAGTCGGAGGAGGCGAACGTCGACGCCGCCTTCGAGCGCGCCGTCGGGGCCGGCGACGGCCTGGTCGCGGGGCGCCTGACGTGGGCGATGTGGCTCTACTGGTGGCTGCGCGGGCAGCTCGACGAGGGACTGCGCTGGGCGCTGGCCGCGCTCGAGCTCCCCGCTCCCCCGCGCGTGCACGCCTACGCCTCGCTCACGGCAGCGGCGATGAGCTTCGCCGCCGAGCGGTACGAGGACAGCGCCGAGCGCTGGGCGACCGCCGGGCGGTACGCCCGCGAGCACGACGACGTCGACGTCGCGGCGCACGCGCACGCCGGCGAGGGCCTGGTGCGGCTGGCCACGGGCGACCTCGCCGGGGCCGAGTCCTCGTTCCGGACGGCCGCCGCGCTGCCGACGTCCGGGAGCCTCGTCACGCGCTGGCTGAAGGGCCTGTGCCACGCCTGGCTCGGCACGACGCTGCTGCTGGGCGGCGACCGCGCCGGCGCGAGCGAGGCCGCCCGGGTGGGCCTGGCCTCGGCGGACGAGCGCGGCGACCGCCTGGCGGCCTACATCGCGCTGTTCACCCTCGCCCAGGCCGCGATCGGCGACGGCGACCACGACACCGCCCGCGCCCACCTCGACGAGGGCATCCGGCTCTCGGGCGAGACGCGCGACCTCGCCAACCTCGCGTTCTTCCTCGAGGCCCTCGCGGTCGTCGAGTCGGCCGCCGGGCGGCACGAGCGGGTCGCGCTCCTGCTGGGCGCGGCCGAGGGCCTGCGCGAGGAGGTCGGCGCCCGGGTCTACGGCTACTACCAGCCGGACGAGCGGCTCCTCCGCGCCGCCGTGGCGGCCGCCCGCGACGCCCTCGGCGAGGACGCGTACGAGGACGCGGCCGACGCCGGCCGGTCACTCGACGCGGCCGGCGCCGTCCACGCCGCCCTGGGCTGACGCGTCACACGACGGCGACCAGACCGACCAGCCGCGTGGTCGCGGCCGCCGCGTCGGGCGCACCCGGCTGGGTGTCGTAGACGACCCGCCCGGTCGCCCGCTCGCGCACCTGGAGCCGCACGCGGTCGCCGAGGAACGTGCGCCCGCGGTCGAGCGTCACGGTGAAGGCGTAGTCGCCCCGGCCGCCGAGGGTCCCCCGGCCCGTGACCACCACCCGCGCGCCGTCGACGGTGACCAGGTCGTGGCCCGTCGAACGCAGGGTCCCCAGGCGCGGCAGCCCGAGCGTCGTGAGCCCCGCGACCGAGCCGTCGGCCCGCGCCGTGACCGCGAGCGCGACGCTCCCCGCGCGCCCGCCCTGGACGTACGCGCCGACCGCCGCGACCGACCCCACGAACCCGACCCGTCCCGGCACCGTCACCTCGCGGACGGCCTCGGCCTCGAGCGCGACACCGCCGTGGTCGACGACCGTCACCGGGACGGTGACCTGCAGGACCGACCCCGGCGCCGGCGGCGCCGACGGACGGAACCGGAACGAACGCGCCAGCTCCCCCGTGGGCGACTGCTGCGGGTCCACCGCCTCGAGCGTGCCCGGGACCGGCGCACCGGCCGACGTGACGCGCACGCCCGCCTGCACCGACGCCACCGACATCCACTCGTCGAAGGTGAGGTCGACGTCGTCGGCGCCCTCGGTCAGCGCGACCGACGCGACCGCGGGGGCGGCGAGCCGGTGCAGGCCGACGTTGACGTCGTAGTGCTCCGGAAGCACCTGGAGCGGCTCGCTGTACGCCGTGCGGTAGCCCGGCTTCTCGTACCGCACCAGCCACCAGCCCGGCAGCACGTCCCAGCCGTACCGGCCGTCCGACGTCGTGACCTGCGGGTTGGACTGCCCGAAGGCTGCCGCGTCCCACTGCGTCCACGGGCCGTCGGGGCCCGGGCCGGTCAGCACCGTGGCCGTCACGCCATCGACCCGCTGGCTCTCCAGCGCCTCGTAGACGAAGCCGCTCGGGTCGAAGATCCAGGTCGGCCGTGCGGCCGGCGGGTTGCCGGGCTCGCGCGGGATCCACTGGATCCGCTTGTCGCACTTCTTCTCGCGGGCCATCACGTACTCGGTGATCTGCGCCATCTCGTCGTTGACCATCTGACCGATGCCGAGGTCGAGCGTCTCCGAGATGGCCGTGTCCGCGCCGAGCGCCACGATGCCGCCGAGGGCGCCACCGACCCACGAGCCGCCGAGGAGGCCGAGGAGGTTCAGCAGGTCGCTGCCCGTCCGGTAGACCACGACGGTCGCGCGGCTGTAGTCGACCTGCTCCTGCATCTGGTCGGCGATGTCCGGCGAGCAGGGCCGGATCTCCTCGTTGATGTAGGTCTCCAGCTCCGCGAGCTTGTACTCCTCGTCGCCGGTGCCCAGCCAGGACTTGAGCTGGTTCACGGTGATGCCGCCCGCGGACTTCAGCTTGAGCACGATGTCGATCGCGACCCCCGCCTTGTCCACCCAGCCGAGCGGCATGAAGGCGACCGCGTCCGGCACGAGCGCCGAGTCCGGCGCCAGGTAGGACACCGGGACGGTGCCGCGGATCCGGATCTCGTACCCGTCGGAGTGCTCGGTGCCCGTCACGGACAAGCCGTGGGCGGGCACACCGCTCGCCCGCTGCAACAGCTGGTCCGCCGCGGTGGGCTCGTACTCCTCGACGAGCGTCGTGCGCACCGTGCCCTCGACCGGGACACCCGTCCCGCCCAGCAGGAAGCCGACGGCGCGCTCGTCGCCCGAGCCCTCCACGACCGCCTCCCGCGGGTCGTTGAACGGGGCCTGCGTCAGGTGCCGCAGCTCCGTGACCGTCGGCACGTCCAGGTCGTCGATCGTGGCGACCGGGACGCCGTCGACCTCGTAGTCCACCCAGATGTCCCCGACCTCGGCCGACGACGCCGGGTGGACGACCGCCGTGCAGGCGTTCCCCGTGCAGGTGCCCGTCGCCACGGCGTTGCCCACGTGCGCGACGTAGTCGTGCACCCGGGAGGCGTCGGCGAACTCGGCCGTCACGGTGACCGGTCGGCTCGGGACGTAGACCATCGTGAACGCGGCCACGCCCTGGCTCGGGTCGATCGCGATGCTCCGCGAGCCCGCCGCGGTCACGCCGGCGTTGTCGACGACGATGCGCGTCGGCTGGACGAACGTCGGCTCGTACCGGACCGTCCACGGGCCCGAGGAGAGCGCGACGCCGTCGGCGCTCGCGTACGCCCGCAGCTCGTGCAGGGAACCGCGCTGGGCGATGGGCAGCGTGACGTCGACCGTGAAGCGCCCACCCGGTCCGGCGGTGGCACCACCGACGACGACGTCGCCCTGGCGCACCTCGACCGGCACGCCCGCGGGAGCCGTCCCGGTGAGCCGGAAGGACTCCGAGACGACGGTCCGCGGCCCGGTCAACGTGACCCCGGCCACCTGGCCGACGACCGCGCCGAGCTGCCGCAGCGTGCCGCCGAAGTCCTCGACCACGGCGACCGCTGACCGCACGGTGCCCGACGGCGCCGCCGGGTCGACCCGCACGGAGTACCGGACGACGGTCGCGGCTGAGCCGGTCAGGGGCACCCGCACCTCGCCGCCGGCGAACGTCGCCGCCACGGGCGCGCCGTCGACGGTGACGGACGCGGCCTCGAGCGTCGTCCCCGCGGGGATCGTCGCGCGCAGCGCGGACCGGCCGTCGCCGCCCGCGGGCAGCTCGACCCGGAAGGTCAGGAGCCCGCCCGGGATGACCGGCGTCGGCAGCGCCTGCATGACGGTGGCCGTGCCGGTGGTCTCCGGGGAGAGCGGCACCGTGCCCAGGTCGACGAGGCGACCGTCCGCGACGGACACCACGACCGGCGCCGACAGGGCACTGCCCGACCGGAACACCACCCGGTACGTGCCGGCCTCGGGCACGCCCAGCGTCGCCTCGGCGCCGTAGCCGCCTGCGGTGCCCGCCGGGGCCCACGTCCCGGTCGTCGACTGGCGGAGCACCGTCGCCGTCCACGAGGCGACGCCGACGCCGGACCCGTCGACGAGCCGTGCCGTGACCCCGCCGGCCTGCACGAGGTCCAGCCGGAGCTCGACGTCGGCCTCGCGGCCGAGGGTCACCCGGGCGCAGCCGTGGCTGAGGCCGCGCTCCAGGCCGTAGGCACAGAGCTCGACCACGTCACCCTCCGCGCCCACGACGGGCACGAGCGGACCGGCGGGCACGTAGCGCCCGGCGACCGTGAGCGAGACCCGCAGGTGGGTGTTGGTCGCCCAGTCCATGGGCTGCTCCGTCGGCTCGCCACCCGCGTTGGTCGTGAACAGCCGGGGCCGGACCACGTACGCCGGGACCGGCAGCAGGTCCAGTGCGACCCGGTTCGCGTCCCCGGGTGCGAGGCGCGCCGGCGTACCGCCGGAGAGCCGGCCCGGCGCCGTCGCGGTGACGTCCGCGGCGCCCGCAAGCGCGGGGATCGCCGCGACGCCGTCGGCGGCCGTGACCGCGTTGAACACCCAGTCGCGCCCGTCCACCCGCTGGCGGACGGTCACCGTGGCCCCCGGCAGCGCGGCGCCGTCGGCCCGCACGCTCGCGGTGACCGACGAGGCGGGCAGCACCTCCGAGCGGAGCTCGACCGTCTGAGCGCCCGGCTCGAGCACGGTGCGCACCGAGGGCTGGCTGACGGTTCGCGACTGGTCGTCCAGCCGCGTGCTGACGACGACCTCGGTCCCGTGCGGGAGCCCGTCGACGCCGACGTCGGTGGCCCCGGAGGCAAGGCGCCGGGTCGCCAGGAGGGTCCCCTCCGCGTCGTGGACCCGGACCGTCTGCGCCGGCGCCGGCTGGCCGTCCGGCGGCAGCACCCGGACCGTGACGACCGCGTGCCGCACCGGGGTCAGGTCCAGCGCCACGGGCGTCGCCGCGCGGACGCTGAACGTCGAGCGGGCGACGGTGTCTCCGTCGCTTGTCACGAGGCTCGCCGTCCATGTCCCTGGCGAGAGCGGCACCGCCGCCTCACCGGGAGCCGTCGCCGACTGACGCTGGGTACCCCGCGGGCCGGCCAGCACGAGCTCCAGCCCGGGCAGGTCGTGCTCGCTCGCGGCGACGGACAGGTCGAGGCGACCGCTGACCGGCCCCACCGTCCCACCGCGGGTGTGGGCGCGCGCCCCGTCGGCGAGGACCACCTCGGCCCACCCGACCGCCGGCAGCTCGCCGTCGAGGCGGTACGGCGCGATCGCGTACACACCGGGCGCGGTCTCCGCCATCGGCATCGTCACGTCGGGGGCCGCGACGGTGCGCTGGCCCGCGTCGGCCCAGATGCGCAGCGCGGCCGTCATGCCCGGCTCGCCCTCCGCCACGGCGGTGAGGTCGCTGCCGAGAACCAGGGCGGCGCCGTCGGCCGTGCGCGGCGCCTCGACGGCGAGCCGCTGCACGCCCTCGCTCGCGGTCGTGGTGAGGAGGGTCCCGGTGTGCTCGCGCTCGGGCCAGTCGAGGCCCAGCACGGCGACCACTCGCCACAGGTACGTCGCGCGGGGCACGAGGTCGCCTGCGGAGATGCTCAGCATGCCCGTACCGGGCCCCGTCGTCCCGGCTGCCGTCCACGTCGTCTCACGCGTCGGCGACCACATCTGGCGCTCGAGCCGGTAGTGGTCCACGGGCACACCCGCGGGCAGACCCTCGAACTCCATCCGCACGTCGACGGCGCGCACCTCGGCGGGGACGAGATCGCCGCGCTCGGGGAGGTCGGTGCGCTCCGTCGTCGGGGCCGACCACGCACGCGTGGACCCGTCAGCGAGAACCACGTCGACGCGGTAGTCGAACCAGGTCAGGAGCGGCAGGCCCGCGTCGGTGAACTCGGTCGCCGCCGACGCCGCGACGTCGGCCACGGGGACCCACGCCGACGTGTCGCCGACCGAACCGCTCGCGAGCTGGCCGCCGTCACGGCGCAGCACCCGGTAGGCCGCCACGGTGCCGCCGACGCGGTCGTCCGCGGCCTCCCACGAGAGCACGATCGTGTCCGGACCCTGCCGGGAGAGGAATACCTGCGCGCCGCCGCGCGCCTCGGCCGTCAGGGGGCTCCCGGCGTTCCCGGCGGCGTCCAGTGCCCGCACGGAGTAGGTCGTCCAGACGTGCGCCCGGTCCATCAGCAGGCTCACGTCGTAGGACGGGGCCGACGGCGGGACGACCGCCAACGGGCGCCCGTCCGCCACGATCTCGTAGCCGCGCAGCTGACCGTCGTCGGTCGCGGTCGGCCAGGCCAGCCGCAGCGCGTCGCGCGCCAGGGGCGTCGCGGTCAGTGCGGCGCCGTCGGGCCACACGGGTGCGGTCGTGTCCGCCGGGCCCTCGTTGCGGACGGCCGCGACCACCGTGTCGCCCACCCACAGGGCGACCACCGAGCCGTCGTACGACGGCGCCGCGCGCCAGGCCCGCTCGCCCAAGGGGTACGTGGGCTGGCCCTCGACCGGCTCCTCCCACGGCTCGTCCTCCGACGATCCGGCGACCTTCACCGGCACACCGTCGGGCAGGGTGACCGCCCACACGCGACCGGGCAGCGAGCCCTCGTCGTACTGGACGTCGTCGTACACGACGACGGTGCCGTCGCCGCTGATGCGGGGGCGTGCGGCCGACGACACGCCCTCGGCCACGGGGACCGGCGTGCGCACGGGGACGGCTGCGCTGGTGTCGACGGCGACGAGCCCGTCCTCGGCCTGGTAGACGACCGTCGACCCGTCCGCGTCGAGCGACGGCTGCGTGCCGTAGGCGGCGTCGGTCAGCCCCGCCCGGCGCGTGAGGTCGGCCGCGGCGACCGCGACCGCACGCACGGACGTCGGCTCGCCGTTCTCGTCGAGCGGGCCCGGCACGAGCTCCACCCAGGCGAGGGTGCTGCCGTCGTCGCTGATCGTGACGTCGTTCGCCCAGTCCGGCAGGGCCAGGGACGCCTCCACCGTGCCGGCGACGACGTCGACGACCTCGACGCGGTGGCTCGGCTCCTCGCTCCACGGATCGCCGAGGAGCACGACGGCACGGGAGCCGTCACCCGAGACGTCGACGGCGCGGGCGGGCGTCTCTCCCGCCTCCGGGGAGCGCGGCAGGCGCGCGATCGACCCGTCCGGCCGGGCGATGAAGGCCTCCTCGGCGGCCGCGCCCGGCTCGGCGACGGACTCGTCGTCGAGGGTCACCCAGACGACGGTGCCACCGTCCGCCGACAGCGCAGCCCGCTGGGCGCCGAACGCTCCCGCGGGCTGGTCAGGCGCCCCCGCGACGTGGTCCACCAGCCGCGTGGTGCCTGCGACGCGGTCACGCAGGAGCAGGCCGCTGCGGGCTCCCGGCAGGCCGTACGTCGCGTAGAGCACCTCGGTCCCCGACGCGCTCACGTCGACGACGGTGTTCAGGATCTCGCCCTCACCCGGGTAGTCGCCACTGACGGGCTGCAGGCTGTACGCGGCGGGTCCGGCGGCGGTCGAGAGTGCGGTCGCCGGGGCGGTCGCGGGTGCGGTCGCCGGCATCGGCGCGGCCGCAGCCGGGATGCCGACGCCGATCAGGCCGCCGACGAGGGCGGAGACGAGCAGGTGGGGGGCGCGCCGTCGTCGGGCGCGGGCAGCAGCAGGCACGGGGGTCCTCAGGGTCGAAGGGAGGCACGGCCCCGGTCACGGGTCGCCATGCCACGCCCAGCGTCCCGGCGGGCAGCGGCCCGCGACCACGGGCAGCACCCGCACACCACCCGCACACTTCGCCCGGGCGGCCTGCGCGCCCGCCCCGTGCTACCGCGCGGGCGCTCGGCGGGCCTCGATGAGCGTCCGCGTCGAGTGCGCGACGAAGCTGCCGTGCGCGCGGATGTGCGCGTCCATCCGGAGCAGCGCCTCGCGGTACCTGGTCACGTCGAAGTCGGGGACCCACCAGACGCAGCGCCGCAGGATCCAGACCACCGCGCCGACGTCGCCGAACACCATCCGGCAGTGCGCCGTACGCAGGTCGACGATGTCCAGCCCCGCCGCGGCGGCGGCCGCCGCCTCCCGGCGCGGGTCGCGTTCCTGGCGCGCGTCGTCCCCGAGGGGGCCGCGGAACCACTCGATGAGCTCGAACGCGGACCCGGGGCCGACGTGCTGGGCGAGGTACGTCCCGCCGTCGGCGAGCACGCGCGCGATCTCGCCGAACGCCGGCGCCACCGGATGGCGGCTCGTCACCAGCTCGAAAATCCCGTCCGGGAAGGGCAGCGGCGCACCCTGCTCCACGGCCACCACGTCCACGCCGCGCGGCGCCAGGAGCTCGCGGGCCCGGGCGACGTTGGGCGGCCACGCCTCGGTGACGGCCATGCGGGGCGGGAGCACCGGCATCTGGGCGACCACCTCACCGCCACCCGTGTCCAGGTCGAGCGCGGACCGCGCCGTCGCCAGCCGGCCCGCGACGAGCCGCGCGTAGCCCCAGGGCGGACGCTCCTCCGTGGCACGGCCGTCCAGCCAGCCGAAGTCCCACCCGGTGACGTCCGCGCGCTCCGCCTCGTCGACCAGCTCCTCGAAGGTCCGCATCCCCGCATCCTCGCCGCCGCGTCAACGGCATTCCCGCGCGGGGCGCCACCGCGCGTCCGGACCGGACGCCGCGCGTCACGGCCCGGCGACGCCCGGGTGGCAGAGTTGCACCCATGACGTACCTCGCCGACGACGCCCGCTACGACGCCATGACCTACCGCCGCACCGGCCGCAGCGGGCTGGACCTGCCGCTGCTGTCCCTCGGGCTGTGGCAGAACTTCGGCGACCGGAGCCCGCTGGACACCCAGCGCGCCGTGATCCGCCGCGCTTTCGACGCGGGCATCACCCACATCGACCTGGCGAACAACTACGGCCCGCCCTACGGGTCGGCCGAGCGCAACTTCGGGCGCATCCTGCGCGAGGACCTCGCGCCGTACCGCGACGAGCTGGTCATCTCCACCAAGGCCGGCTACGACATGTGGCCCGGCCCCTACGGCCAGGGCGGCGGCTCGCGGAAGTACCTGCTGGCGAGCCTGGACCAGTCGCTGGCGCGGATGGGCCTGGACTACGTCGACATCTTCTACAGCCACCGCTTCGACCCGACGACGCCGCTCGAGGAGACGATGGGCGCGCTCGACACGGCCGTCCGGTCGGGCAAGGCGCTGTACGCGGGGATCTCGAGCTACTCCCCCGCGGACACCCGCCGGGCCGCCGCGATCCTGGCCGACCTCGGCACCCCGCTGCTCATCCACCAGCCCTCGTACTCGATGCTCAACCGGTGGATCGAGACCGAGGGCCTGCTCGACGCCGTCGAGGAGCTCGGCGTCGGCGTCATCGCGTTCTCCCCGCTCGCGCAGGGCATGCTCACGGGCAAGTACCTCGGCGGTGTGCCGGACGACTCGCGGGCCGCGACCGGCACGTCCCTCGCCCCGACGCTGCTCACCGAGCAGGCCCTCACGCACATCCGTGCGCTCGACGCGATGGCCCGCGACCGCGGGCAGACGCTCGCGCAGATGGCCCTCGCGTGGGCGCTGCGTGACACCCGCGTCACGTCGCTCGTCATGGGCGCCCGCAACCTCGAGCAGCTCGAGCAGAACCTGGGTGCGCTGGCCAACCTGGAGTTCTCCGACGAGGAGCTCGCGGCGATCGACCAGCACGCCGTCGACGCCGGCATCGACATCTGGGCGACCTCGCGCGGTGCCGAGGGCCCGCCGCGCCCGAAGAAGCGCTGACGCCCGACGGCGGTCGCCCGCAGCCCCACCGGGCCCCTGCCCAGCCCCGGCTCATCCCCTGACCCACC
>NZ_BJYK01000011.1:0-77937 GCF_007991475.1 Actinotalea fermentans
GGGCATCGACCCACCGGGCCCTGAGGTCGAGCTTTGTGATCGAGGTCGAAGGTTCGGACCCTCGACCTCGATCGAAACCTTCGACCTCGGCGGGATGGGCGGCACACGTGCCGGGAGGCGACCGACGGGCGGCGTCACGCCGGTGGGGCGACCTCGCCGGCGATCGGGCGGCCGACGACGAGCGCGCGGCGTACGGCGTCGGGCAGCTCGAGGAAGTCGCGGTCGGGCTGCGCGCCGACGGCGTCGAGGACCGTGCTGAAGAAGCACCGCGCCGCGGCGGCCAGCACGACCGAGAGGATCTCGTCGTCGGGCACGCCCAGCGCCCGCAGGGGCGCGAGGTGCTCGTCCGTCATGTCCGCCGCGCCGGCGGCCACCGCGTCGGCGAGCGCCATCACGGCACGGTCGCGCTCGGAGAGCTGGTCGGTGGGCTCGTCGGCGACGGCGCAGCGCAGGCCGTCGGCGTCGAGCATCCCGCGACGCAGCATCACCTGCCCGTGGGCGAGGCAGCAGTAGCTCGACCGGAGCCGGCGCGCAGCCGCGACGGTGGCGAGCTCGTACGTGCGCAGGTCCATCGACGCCTTGACCGCGCCGTTGAGCTGCGCCCACGCGGCGTAGACGGCGGGCCGGTGGGCGAACACCCGGGTGTACTCCCGGACGAAGCCGAGCGCCTCCCGGTCCGCCTCGAACAGGGCCTGGACGTCCGGCTCGGCCTCGTCCGGCCCGCTGATCCACGCCATCGCCCGCACCGTCCCCTGTTTGCACCGCCGGTGACCGTCTCAAGTGCCGATGATGCCCGCGCGCGGTACCGCACGTCGAGGTCTGCCGCCGGCTCGCGTCCGGCGACGGCGCGCGCGGGCCTGCGCGTCCACGTTGGCCGCACCGGCGCCCGCCGACCATGCTGGTGCCCTGGCCGGAACCGCCGAGCGACCTGGGAGCACACCATGCCCGAGCACGACCACCACCACGACGGCCACGCGCACGACGGCCACGCGCACGCGCATGACCACGCGCACGACCACGACGGCCACGACCACGACCACGGCCCGACGCCGGGCACCATGGCGTGGCTGGACCTGTCGGTCCCCGAGGCGGCGGCGATCCGGGACTTCTACTCGGGCGTCGTCGGCTGGACCGCCGAGCCGGCGCCCATGGACGGCTACGACGACTGGACGATGGCGAGCGCCGACGGCGAGGCCGCGGCCGGGATCTGCTACGCGCGCGGCGAGAACGCCGGGCTGCCGCCCGTCTGGATCCCCTACTTCGCCGTCACCGACCTCGACGCCGCCGTGAGCGCCGCGACCGGGGCGGGCGGCGTCGTCGTCGCCGGGCCGCAGCGCGACGGCGGCTCCGGCTACGCGGTGCTGCGCGACCCCGCCGGGGCGACGTTCGCCGTCTTCCAGGCCGGCTGAGCCGCCGGACGCGTCAGCGGCGCCGGCCCCGCAGGGCCCGCTGGACCATCTGGCCGGCGAAGGCGATCAGCAGCACGCCGAAGAGCACGTTGGACAGCCGTGGGCTGAGCAGCCCGGCGAGGCTCGCGCCGAGCGCGGACGCGACCGCTGCGGCGACCCCGACGGCCAGGCCGCTGCGCACGTCCACCATGCCGCCCCGCGCGTTCGCAACCGTCCCCGTGATCGCGGTGGGGATGATCACGAGGAGCGACGTGCCCTTGGCGACGAGGTCGCTCGCCCCGAACACGGCGATGAGCACCGGCACGATGACGATGCCCCCGCCGATGCCGAACAGGCCGGACAGGATGCCCGTCACGAGGCCCAGGGCGAGCAGCGCGGGCGCGAGCGCCCAGGTCAGCGCGATCGAGCCGTCGCGCTCGGGCAGCGACACGAACAGCTGCACGGCGGCGGCCACCAGGAGCGCGGCCAGCAGCCACCGGAACACGTCGACGCGGACCCGGCGCAGGATGCGCGTCCCGATGGTCGACCCCGCCATGGCGCCCAGCGCGACGACCACGGCCACGCCGACCGCGACGTCGCCGCGCACCGCGTAGGTGACGACGCCCGCGAGGGACGCCGGGACGATGGCCGCCAGCGACGTGGCGGCCGCCCGGCGGTCCTCCAGGCGCGCGACGAGCAGCAGCAGCGGGACCATCACGATGCCGCCGCCGACGCCGAACGTCCCGGAGAGGAGTCCGCCGGCCAGGCCGACGAGCACGAGACGGCTGAGCGCGGGACCGGCGGGGGCGCCGTCGAGGGCGGGTTCGGTCACGGGCGGCCACTCTACGACCGTCGGGGCCCGACCGCGTTCCGCCGACCCCTCGCCCGGCACCTACCCTTCTCACCGTGGCCCATCTGCTCGGCGGCGAGTCCCTCCGCCTGGAGTACCCGACGACGCTCGTGTTCGAGTCCGTGACCGTCGGCATCTCCGAGGGCGACCGGATCGGCGTCGTCGGGCGCAACGGCGACGGGAAGTCCTCCCTGCTGCGGCTGCTCGCAGGACGCCTGGAGCCCGACGGCGGACGGGTCACCGTGCGCGGCGGCGTCCGCCTCGGCGTGCTCGAGCAGGGCGACGTGCTGGACCCGGCGCTCACGGTGGGGGCCGCCGTCGTCGGCGACCGGCCCGAGCACGAGTGGGCCGGCGACGCGAAGGTGCGCGACGTGCTGGCGGGCCTGGTCGCGGACCTGCCCTGGGACGGGCTCGTCGGGAACCTCTCCGGCGGCGAGCGCCGGCGCGTGGCCCTGGCCGCGCTGCTCGCCGGTGACCACGACGTGCTCTTCCTCGACGAGCCGACCAACCACCTCGACGTGCAGGCGATCACGTGGCTCGCCGGGCACCTGAAGGCGCGGTGGGCGCCGAACGCCGGCGGCCTGCTCGTCGTCACGCACGACCGGTGGTTCCTCGACGAGGTCTGCACGGCCACCTGGGAGGTGCACGACGGCGTCGTCGAGCCCTTCGAGGGCGGGTACGCCGCCTACGTGCTCCAGCGGGTCGAGCGCGACCGGATGGCCGCCGCGACCGAGGCGCGGCGGCAGAACCTCATGCGCAAGGAGCTCGCGTGGCTGCGCCGCGGCGCGCCCGCGCGGACCTCCAAGCCCAAGTTCCGGATCGACGCCGCCAACGCGCTGATCGCGGACGTGCCGCCGCTGCGCAACCCGACCGAGCTGGCGCGGCTCGCGACGGCGCGGCTCGGCAAGGACGTCATCGACATCGTCGACGTGTCCGTCAGCTACGGCGAGCCGGGCACCCCGACCGAGCACCCCGTGCTCCGCGACGTCACCTGGCTCGTCGGGCCCGGCGAGCGCACCGGCATCCTCGGGACGAACGGCGCCGGCAAGTCCACGCTGCTCGGGCTGGTCACGGGCGAGGTGGCGCCGACGACCGGCCGGGTCAAGCGCGGCACCACCGTGAAGGTCGCCGCCCTCACCCAGGACCTCGCCGAGCTCGCCGACGTGGCGGACGAGCGCGTGAGCGACGTCGTCGCGCGCTACCGGACCACCTACGCGACGGGCTCGGGCAGCTCGGCCCGCGACCTCACGCCCGGGCAGCTGCTCGAACGCCTCGGGTTCACGAACGCCCAGCTCGCGACGCCGGTGCGCGACCTCTCCGGCGGCCAGCGGCGCCGCCTGCAGCTGCTGCTCACGCTCCTGGACGAGCCCAACGTGCTGGTCCTCGACGAGCCGACCAACGACATGGACACCGACATGCTCGCCGCGATCGAGGACCTCCTCGACACGTGGCCGGGGACGCTCGTGGTCGTCTCGCACGACAGGTACCTGCTCGAACGCGTCACCGACCAGCAGTACGCGGTGCTCGACGGCCACCTGCGGCACGTCCCGGGCGGCGTCGACGAGTACCTGCGCCTGCTGTCCAGGCGGGACGCCGCGGGGGCGACGCGCGGGGCCGCGGCACCGACGTCGGGCCCGGGCGCGTCGCCCGACCGCCCCGGGGGCGGCGGGGCCGCCGGCCCGACCGCGGCGGAGCAGCGCGCGGCGCGCAAGGAGCTGGCCGCCGTCGAGCGGCGCCTGTCCAGGCTGAACGCCGACGCGGCGAAGCTCGAGACGGCGATGGCCGAGCACGACCCGACCGACCACGTCGGCCTCGTCGCGCTGCACGGGCGGCTCGACGCGCTCACCGCGGAGATCGCCGACCTCGAGGACCGCTGGCTGGCCCTCGCGGACGCCGCGGACTGACGACAGCGCTCAGGCGTGGAGCCTGGGCTCCGCGGCGACGACGGACCGCAGCTCGCGCCACGCGGCCTCGCCGGCGGTGACGTCCGCCGAGCCGCACGCGGACGAGAGCTCGGCGAGCCGGTCCAGCAGCGGAAGGTCCGCCGCGGGCACCTCCGCCTCGAGCGGCACCATGAGCGCGCGGGGGTCCCACGGCAGGATCTCCTCGCCGGTCAGGGCGAGGACGTCACGGACGAGGTCGCCGAGCACGAACGGCAGGCCCTTCATGTCGTGGATCCCGAAGTCGTCGGGGTCCGCCGCGCCGGTGCGGCACAGCCGCCACGCCTCGCCGGCCACGACGAACCTGTCGCGCGGCGTGTCCAGCGGATCGAAGTCCAGGCCGAGCGCCTCGCGCTGGAGCTCGTCGAGCTGGGCGTCGGTCAGCACCCAGCGGCCGGCGGCCGCGTCCCATCGCTCGCACACCCAGTGGTCCTCGTAGTGCCCCGGCACGAAGTACGTCGCGAACCCGCACCGCGCCCGGGCCGGCACGCCCGCAGCCCGCAGCGCCGCCGTGAGCAGCACCGTGTGGTCGCGGCAGTTGCCGACCACCCGGCGCCCCGGCGGTCGCGTCGCCCCGAGCGCGCCCGGGTCGAGCTCGAGCGCTCGGTCGACGATCCGCCGCACCGTGCGCAGGTTCACCTCGCCCTGGCGCTCCGGCGAGAGCTCGACGCCGTAGCGGCCGGCCCAGAAGACGTGCACCATGACGCCCTGCACCGCCCTGACCAGGCCCGGGACGTCGTCGGGCAGCGCCCTGAACGCGGCCGCGTGCGGACCCGGGTCGGTGACGGCGCTCTGCTGGCGGAAGGTGTCGGCGAGGTCCGCGCTGATCATGCTCGCCATCCTGGCACCGGCGCCCGACACCGGCCCCGAAAGCCGTTCCCGGACCGTACCGACCGGCGTAGCGTCGGGCTCATCAGCCCACGGAGGCCACCATGCGCACTCGCAGGTCAGCACCCGTTCCCGCCCTCCTCTCCGCGATGGCGCTGACGCTGCCGCTGGCCGCCTGCACCGGCGACGACGGCGACACACCTCCCGAGACGGTCACCGTGACCGTCGGCCCCGACCAGGGCGAGGACGACGGTGGTCAGAGCGCGTCGCCGACGCCCTCCGCCGAGCCGTCGACGCCCGTCACCCAGAGCCCCGCGGCGGAGCCGCTGAACGAGCCGGGCGCCGACGACGCACCGTTCGTCGCGAACACCGAGCCGGACACCAACAGCGGGTCCGGCCTCGTCGAGGCGACGAACCTGCGCTTCGGCCGGCACGACGGCTACGACCGCCTCGTACTGGACCTCGGCGGGTCCGGCGAGCCGTCGTGGCGCGTCGAGTACGTCGGCGAGGCGCGCGGCCAGGCCTCCGGCGAGCTCGTGGTGCTGAGCGGCGACGCCGTCCTGCGCATGGACGTGCAGGGCGTGATGTACCCGGGCGAGGACGGCGCGGCCGACTACACCGGCCCGGACGTCATCGCGCCGCCGCCCGGCGGGGCGATCCGCGAGGTCGTCGTCGACTCGGTGTTCGAGGGGACGATGGAGATCTTCGTGGGGGTCGCCGCGGAGACGCCGTTCCGCGCGTACCTGCTGGAGAGCCCGACGCGCCTGATCCTGGACGTCCAGAACCCGTAGCGCGCCGGGGTCAGGGGCAGGTCACCAGCGGGCGACCAGCAGGCCGTTCTTGTCGCGGAAGCCGCCGACGAGGATCACGATGAAGTCGATCAGCGTCCACAGGCCGAGGCCGCCCCCGGTGAGGAGCTGCAGGACGCCGGTCCCGACCTTGCCGACGTAGAAGCGGTGCACGCCGAGCACGCCGAGGAAGAAGGCGAGCAGGGCGGCGGCCGTACGGCTGCACGGGCTCACGGGCCCGACGGGCGCGTACGCGTAGGACATGAGGGGCTCCTCGGATGACGCTCGGGCGGCCCCGCGACCGGGACCGCCCGACAACGCTAGTACGCCCTCACTGCCCTCGGAGCAGGTCCTCGAAGCTCTCGGTGAGCGCGAACGGGTCCGCGGGCGGCCGACGTTCGCTCGCCGCGACGAGCCGGGCCAGCTCGGCACCGCCCTGGGCGACGCGGTCCGCGAGCGGGGCGACGTCGTCGTCGGCGCGGACGCCGGCGGAGTGGCCGAAGTCGTCGGTGGCCGCGAAGACGCCCGTCGGGGCGACCACGGCGCCGAGGTAGGCGAACAGCGGGCGGAGCGCGTGCTCGATCGCGAGCGAGTGCCGCGCGGTACCCGCCGTGGCACCCAGCAGCACTGGCACGTCCGCGAGCGCGTCCTTCTCGACGAGGTCGAAGAACGTCTTGAACAGGCCGTTGTAGGACCCGGAGTAGATGGGCGAGACGGCCACGAGCCCGTCGGCGTGCGTGACGGCGCGCATCGCCGCACCCAGGGCCGGCGACGCGACGCCCGTGAGCAGCATCGTCGTGAGGTCCTGGGCCAGCAGCCGGACGTCGACGAGCGCGACCTGCGCCGGGATCCCGCGGGCCGCCAGCGACGCCACGGCGGCCTCGCCGAGGCGGTCCGCGAGCAGCCGCGTCGAGGAGGGCTCGCTGACGCCCGCGCTCACGACGGCGATGGTCGCCTCTCGCCGGCCGGTCATGCCGTCGCCTCGACCTTCGGCGAGCGGCCGGTGACACCGTCGGCGTCGGCGTAGACCGTGGAGTCCTGCGGGCCGCCGGCCGCCGCGACGAGCGAGGCGTGGGTGGGGGCGTCCGGGACGTGGGCGGGCCGGCCGACGGCCAGCTCGCGGCGCAGCACCGGGACCACCTCGGTGCCGAGGATCTCGATCTGCTCGAGCACGGTCTCCAGCGGGAGCCCGGCGTGGTCGATGAGGAACAGCTGGCGCTGGTAGTCCCCGACGGCGTCGCGCATGCCCGCGTACCGGTCGATGACCTGCTGCGGGCTGCCGACCGTCAGCGGGGTGAGCTCGGTGAACTCCTCCAGCGACGGGCCGTGGCCGTAGACCGGCGCGACGTCGAAGTAGGGCCGGAACTCGCGCACGGCGTCCTGGCTGTTCGGGCGCATGAACACCTGCCCGCCCAGGCCGACGATCGCCTGGTCCGCGCTGCCGTGGCCGTAGTGCTCGAACCGCTCGCGGTAGAGCTGGACCATCGCCTGGGTGTGCTCGATGTTCCAGAAGATGTTGTTGTGGAAGAAGCCGTCGCCGTAGAAGGCGGCCTGCTCGGCGATCTGCGGCGTGCGGATCGAGCCGTGCCACACGAAGGGCGCCACGCCGTCGAGCGGGCGCGGGGTGGAGGTGAACGACTGCAGCGGCGTGCGGAACTTCCCGGACCAGTCGACGACGTCCTCGCGCCACAGCCGGTGCAGCAGCGCGTAGTTCTCGATGGCGAGGCCGAGGCCGTTGCGGATGTCCTGGCCGAACCACGGGTAGACCGGGCCGGTGTTGCCGCGGCCGAGCATGAGGTCGTTGCGGCCGTCCGCCAGGTGCTGGAGCATCGCGTAGTCCTCGGCGATCTTCACCGGGTCGTTCGTGGTGATGAGCGTCGTGGCCGTGGACAGGATGACCCGCTGCGTCTGCGCAGCGATGTAGGCGAGCGTCGTCGTCGGCGAGGACGAGAAGAACGGCGGGTTGTGGTGCTCGCCGAGCGCGAAGACGTCGAGCCCGACCTCCTCGACCTTCTTGGCGATCTCGACGACGGCGCGGATGCGCTCGTGCTCGGTGGGGATGCGCCCCGTGGTCGGGTCGCGCGTGATGTCGCTGACCGTGAAGACGCCGAACTGCATCATGAGTGCTCCCGCTGTCCTGTGGTTGTTCAATCTTCAACCATCTGGCGACAGAACACAAGGCCCCCACCGTCTATTCCGCCACAGCGGCGCACGGTGCGCGATGCCGCAGCCTCGAACCACACCGCACACGAGCCCACCGACGGCGAGGCAACACCCCTCGGCGAGCACGAGCCGCCGCGCTTGGGACGCAGGGGGCTCGTGTGCCGGGTGAGGCGAACCATCCGTCCCTCACGTCACCCCCGTCACAAGAGCGGCGGCGGGTGACCGGAGACGACGGAACGGGGACGCGCAGGCCAGTACGGGTCCCGGCCCGCGCGGCGCGTGGGCCGGAGCCGCCCCGCTCAGCCCACGCGGAAGCGCTCGACCATCCGGTCGAACAGGGCGTCGAACCGGGGATCCACCACGCGGCGAGCCGGGTCGGCGTCGTGCCAGGCGACGATCTCGCGCGCGCCCTCCTCGAAGCGCACCCGGGTCGTGAAGTCCGGCACGACCGCGCGCAGCTTGCTCGTGTCGAACACCATCGAGTGGGCCTTGTCCCCCAGCAGCCACGGCCCCCACTCGGGGTCCTCCGCGGCGAGCACGTCGCTCGGCACGTGCACGATGCGCGGCTCGGCCACCCCGGCGGCCCGCGCGAGGGTGCGCGCGATCTGGTCCCACGTGAGGACGTCGTCGCCGGTGATCGTGAACGCCTCGCCGACCGTGCGGGGGTTGCCGAGCAGCGGGACGAGGCCCCGGGCGAAGTCCGTGTGGTGGGTGAGGGTCCACAGCGAGGTGCCGTCGCCGTGCACGACGATCGCCTTGCCCGCCCGCATGCGCTCGATCGCGGTCCAGCCCGCGTCGAGCGGCACGCTCGTGCGGTCGTACGTGTGCGAGGGCCGCACGATCGTGACCGGGAACCCCCGCTCGCGGTACTCGCGCACCAGCAGGTCCTCGCACGCGATCTTGTCCCGCGAGTACTGCCAGTACGGGTTGCGCAGCGGCGTGGACTCCGTGACGGGCAGCCGCTCCGGAGGCGTCTGGTACGCGGACGCCGAGCTGATGAACACGAACTGCCCCGTCCGGCCGGCGAACAGCTCGACGTCGGTGGCCACGTGCTCGGGCGTGAACGCCACCCAGTCGACGACCGCGTCGAACTCGCGGTCACCCAGCGCGCCACGCACCGAGGCCGGGTCCCGGACGTCGGCGTGCAGCACCTCGACGCCGTCGGGCAACGGCCGCGTCGCGGTCGCGCCACGGTTGAGCACGGTCAGCGCGATGCCCCGCTCCACCGCCAGGCGCACGCACGCCGAGCTGATGGTGCCGGTACCGCCGATGAACAGGACGCGCAGGGTCATGCCGAAACGATATGACCCCGCCCGGGCTCAGAGATACGCCTCGTACGCCACCAGGTCGAGGACGCCGTTGCCGGAGACGCCGATGACGACGACCTCGCCGTCGCGCGCCTGCGTGCGGACGTAGTCCAGCGCGCCCGCGATGGCGTGCGTCGACTCGGGCGCCGGCACGATGCCCTCGGCCCGCGCGAACTCCAGGCCGGCGGCGAACGTGTCGTCCTGCTCGATCGCGATGGCGCTCATCAGCCCGAGCTCGACCGCGTGCGAGACCATCGGCGACATGCCGTGGTAGCGCAGACCGCCCGCGTGGATGGCCGACGGCACGAAGTCGTGACCGAGCGTGTGCATCTTGAGCAGCGGGGTGAGCCCCGCGACGTCACCGAAGTCGTACCGGTACTCGCCCTGCGTGAGCGACGGGCAGGCGGCCGGCTCGCACGCGACGACGCGCGTCGTCGTGCCCTCGCGCAGGTTCTGGCCGATGAGCGGGAAGGCGAGGCCGCCGAGGTTCGAGCCGCCGCCGGCGCAGCCGAAGACGATGTCGGCCTGCTCCTCGCCGGCAGCCTTGAGCTGCGCGAGGACCTCCTGGCCGATGACGCTCTGGTGCAGCATCACGTGGTTGAGCACGGAGCCCAGCGAGTAGTGCGCGTTCGGGTCCTGCGCGGCGACCTCGACGGCCTCGCTGATCGCCATGCCCAGCGAGCCGGTGGTCTCCGGGTCCTTCGCGAGCATCGCGCGACCGGCCTCGGTCAGGTCCGACGGCGACGGGTGGCAGACGCTGCCGTACGCCTCCATCTGGTAGCGGCGGTAGGGCTTGGCGTCGTACGACGCGCGGACCTGCCACACCTCGCAGGTGATGCCGATGAGCGCGCACGCCATCGCGAGGGAGGCACCCCACTGCCCCGCACCGGTCTCGGTGGTCAGCTTCGTGATGCCCTCGACCGCGTTGTAGTACGCCTGCGCGACGGCGGTGTTCGGCTTGTGCGAACCCGTCGGGCTGACGCCCTCGTACTTGTAGTAGATCTTCGCCTTCGTGCCGAGCGAGCGCTCCAGCCGGTGCGCGCGGACCAGCGGCGAGGGCCGCCACTGGGCGTAGATCTCGCGGACGGTCTGCGGGATCTCGACGTACCGCTCGGTCGAGACCTCCTGCATGATCAGCGCCATCGGGAACAGCGGCGCCAGGTCCTGCGGCCCGAGCGGCTCGCGCGTGCCCGGGTGCAGGTGCGGCGGCACCGGCTCCGGCAGGTCGGCGTTGAGGTTGTACCAGTGCGTGGGGACCGTCGCCGGGACGTCGACCCCGAGGGGCTCGATGCCACGAGGGGCGGGTGCGGGGGTCGCTGCACTGGTCACGGGACGCCGTCCTTGGGGTCACGGGGAGGATGACGCGGCGAGCATAGTGCGGCGCCCGGCCCGCGAGACGGCCCCTTCCGCCCAGCGGTCACCCAGCGGTGACGCGGGAGCGCGGCCGGCCCTCTCAGAGGGTGACGGCCGCCTCGAACGCGCTGTGCACGGCGTCCCCCACGTCGCCCGGTTCCACGCAGTCGCCGACGACGTGCACCCGCGGGTCCTCGCGGTATGCGGCGCCGGACAGCGCCGTGTCCGGTCGCGTGCCGAAGGCCGTCACGACCGTGTCCGCCGGCAGGTGCACCGGGCCGTCGGGCCCCTCCGCGAGCACCCCGTGGTCCTCGATCGCGACCACGCGCCAGCCCGTGAGCACGCCCACCCCCGCCTCGACGAGGCCGCGCAGCAGCGCGTTGCGGTTCACCTCGAAGATGTCGGCGCCGATCTCGTCGCCCGCCTCGAGGACCGTCACGTCGTACCCCTTGGTCGCCAGGTACAGCGCGGCGTCCGCGCCCGACGACCCGCCGCCCGCCACGACGACGCGCGGCCCAGCGACGTCGTCGCCCATGCGCAGCACGTCCACGACGCCCGGGCGGTCCAGACCGGACACCTCGCGCGGGTGCACGGGCTGACCACCGGTCGCCAGGACCACCTCGTCGGCGTCGCGCAGCACGGACGAGCCGGGGTTGACCTCGCGGTCCAGGTGCACCGTGACCCCCAGGGACCGCAGCTGCCCGGCCCACCAGTCGACCGTCGCGCGGGCCTCGGCCTTGAAGTCCGGCTCGGCGGCCCGCCGCAGCAGCCCGCCCAGGCGCTCCGACCGCTCGTACAGGTGCACGGAGTGCCCGCGGAGCGCCGCCACGCGCGCCGCCTCGAGCCCCGCCGGCCCGCCGCCCACGACGACGACCCGCTTGGACCGGGACGAAGGCGTCACCGCGCGCAGGGTCTCGTAGCCCGCCTGCGGGTTCATCGCGCACATGATCGGCATGCCGCCCTGGACGTGCCCGAGGCAGACGTTGCAGCGGGCGCACGGACGCACGGCGCCGAGCGCGTCCGCCGCGAGCTTGCGCGGCAGCTGCGGGTCGGCGACCAGGGAGCGCCCCATGCCGGCGAAGTCGATCTCGCCGTCGGCGAGCGCCTTCTCGGCGATCTCCGGGTGCAGGGAGCCGGTCGCCATGACCGGCGCCCCGACGGCGGCGCGCAGCGCGGCGGCGTCCCCGAGCGACGGCGCGGGGCTGAGGTACATCGGCGGGACTGACCAGTGCATGGACTCGGCGGCGCCGTCGTCCGTCACCAGGACGTCCGCGCCCGCGGCCACGAGCAGCCGGGCGATCTCGATGGACTCCGGCAGCTCGCGCCCACCGGGCACGTGGTGCGTGAGGCTGAGCCGCACGCTGACGGGCAGGCCGGGAGCCGCCTCCTTGGCCGCCCGGATCAGCTCGACGGCGAACCGCGCGCGGTTCTCCGCGGAGCCCCCGTAGGCGTCCGTGCGGCGGTTCCACACCGGCGACAGGAACTGGTCCACGAGGTGCCCGCCGCGCGCGTTCACGTCGACGGCGTCGAAGCCCGCCTCGGCCGCGCGCGCGGCCGCCTCGCCGAAGCGGACCACCAGGGCGCGGATCTCGTCGGCGCCCAGGGCGCGGCACGTCTCGACGGGGTTCGCCGTCCACGAGTTGTCCGACGCGGAGACCGGGACGTCCCGGCCGGGCTCCGGCCCACCGGCCCGACCGGCGCCGACGGTGAGCTGGGCGCCGATCCGGCCGCCGGCGTCGTGCACGCCGTCGGTGAGGTAGCGCAGGTGCGGCACGTACCAGTCGGCGTCGACGCGCGTCGCCGAGCGCCCCGGAGCCTCGTGCTCGGTCGCGACGAGCATGCCGCCGACGAAGACGAGGGCCGCCCCGCCGCGCGCCCGGGCGGCGAAGAAGGCGCGGTCCCGCGAGCTCGGCGTCCCGTCGGGGTGCGCCAGGCGCAGCCGCATCGGGGGCATCACGATGCGGTTGGGCAGCTCGAGCGCACCGAACGCCCCCGGGGCCAGCAGGTGCGGGAAGGGAGCCATCAGGGCGGCGCCTCTCGTCGTCGAGCGCGGGGCGTGGCCACCGTCGCTCCGGCGGCGCAGCCCAGGACTCCTCATTCTCCGGACGAGGTACCGCGTGAACGACGGGTCAATGGTCCCGACGTGGTGGTTCGTCCCGGTGCGGCGCGCGACGGCCCCGCCGCACGGGCGCGCGGGCGACTACGGTCGCGGCATGAGCACTGCGAGCGACCACCCCGAGCCCACCCCCACCGTCCGGGAGCTCGCCGACGCCTGGGTGGAGACCCTCGCCGACCTCGACCCGGTCGTCGCGACCTCCCTCGGCGTCCGCCCGGGCGACGACCGGCTGCCGGACCTCGGCCCCGACGGCCTGGCTGCGCTCGCCGACGCCGAGCGCGCCGTCCTCGCCGCGCTGCCGTCCGCGCGCGTCCTCGACGACGACGACCGCCGCTGCGCCGCCCTGCTGCGCGAGCGCCTGGAGACGCGTCTGGCGCTGCACGACGCCGGCGAGCTCCTGGCGACCCTGCGGCCGGTCGCGTGCCCCGTGCACAACCTGCAGTCGATCTTCCTGATGATGCCGACGGCGACCCCCGACGACTGGGCGGTCGTCGCGCGGCGGATGGCCAGGGTGGCGGACGCGGCGGCGTCGTACCAGGCCTCGCTCGCCGAGGGCCTGCGGACGGGCGTGCGGAGCGCCCCCCGGCAGGCGGAGGCCGTCGCCGAGCAGCTCACGCAGTGGCTGTCGGCAGCCGACGGCGCGGGCTGGTTCGCGGACTTCGTCGCCCGGGCGGGCGTACCCACCCTCGAGGGCGAGCTGACCCGCGCGGCCGCGTCGGCGGCCGACGGCGTCGCGCAGCTGCGCGACTGGCTCACCGCCACCTACCTGCCGGCGGTCGCGGACGTGCCCGACGGCGTCGGGCGGGACCGCTACCTCCGCTCGGCGCGGTCCTTCCTCGGGACGACGGTCGACCCCGAGGAGGCCTACGCGTGGGGCTGGGGCGAGCTCGCGCGCATCGAGGCGGAGATGGTCGCCGAGGCCGACCGCGTGCGCGCCGGCGCGAGCGCCGCCGAGGCGTTCGCGTACCTCGACGCCGCGGGCGCGGCCATCGAGGGGGTCGACGAGGTCGTCACCTACCTGCAGGGGCTGATGGACGACGCGATCCGGGACCTGGACGGGCGCGTCGTGGACGTCGCGGAGCCGGTGCGCCGGGTCGAGGCGATGATCGCCCCGCCCGGGGCCGCCGCCGCGCCGTACTACACGCGCCCGTCGCTGGACTTCGCGCGCCCCGGCCGCACCTGGCTGCCGACGCTCGGCCGCACGCGCTTCCCGCTGCACGACCTCGTGAGCACCTGGTACCACGAGGGCGTCCCCGGTCATCACCTGCAGCTCGGCACCTGGGCGTACCGCTCCGGCGCCCTCTCCCGCTTCCAGACGTCGGTCGGCTCGATCTCCGCGACCACGGAGGGCTGGGCCCTGTACGCCGAGCGGCTGATGGACGAGCTCGGCTACCTGGAGGACCCCGGCGTGCGGCTCGGGTACCTCGACAACCAGCGGATGCGCGCGGTGCGCGTCGTCATCGACATCGGCATGCACCTGGGGCTGCGGATCCCGGCGTCCGCGGAGGCGGCGGGCTTCCACCCGGGGGCCACGTGGAACGCCGAGCTGGGCGAGGAGTTCTTCGCGGCACGCAGCGGGTCGCCCGCGGCGTTCGTGCACAGCGAGGTCGTGCGCTACCTCGGCTGGCCGGGGCAGGCGATCAGCTACAAGCTCGGCGAGCGCGCCTGGCTCGCAGGCCGCGCGGCCGCGCGCCGTCGGCGCGAGGCCACGGGCGGCTCGTTCGACCTCCGGGCGTGGCACACGGCCGCGTTGGGGCTCGGCTCGCTAGGGCTCGCCGACCTCGAGCGGGAGCTCGCGACGCTCTAGGTCCGCGGCCGGCCGGCGGAGGGCGGCGTCACCGGCGTCGCCCGAAGACGCCCCGGCGGCGAGGCTCCGGCGTGGGGGCCTCAGGCAGGTCCGGCTCCGGCTCGGCGACCTCCCACACCTCGGGCAGGGGCAGCGCCCGGCCGTCCCCGCCGAGCGGTGGGATGCGCCGCGCCAGGTGGCGCGCGATCCCGTGGGCCACCTCCCGGTCCTGCGTGAGCACGACCTCCAGCTCACCGTCCGGCAACGAGCGGGCGAGGAGGGCGGAAGCGCCCTTCTCGTTGATCTGCACCAGGAACTCGGTCTCCGCGAGGGGGTCGTCGTGGTCGAGGCACACCGCCCGGAGACCGGGCAGCGGCTCGGCCGGCAGGTCGGTGCCGAACATGACGTACAGCACGGGCATCGCCCCGTCCGGGAACGAGGCCGCGACCGCGGGGTCGAAGCCGCTGCGGCCCACACCGACGAGCACCACCGGCGCGGCACCCGGCGCGATGGAACCGAAGGCCAGCATGCGCGCGAGCTCCAGGAAGTGCCGGCGCTCGACGCGCCGGGGCTGCCCGTCGCAGACCAGGTCGAACGGCGACCTGACCGGCGCGTCCTCCGCGGACGGTGCGACGAGCGGGATCGGGGACCAGGGGGCGGTCACCGCCTCGGGCAGCGGACCGGGAGGCGCGAGATGGCGGCCCTGGCCGAAGGCGGCGCCCATCGCGCGGGCCCACCGCAGGTCCGCGTCGGTCTCGATGCGCTCCACGCACAGCGCCGCACCCGTGCGCTCGACGTGCCGCAAGGTGGCCGCGAGCACGGCCGACGCATCGGTCTGCGGGGCCTCACGGAGCAGGCCGAGGTCGACCTTGACCACGTCGGCGTGCACCACCGGCAGCACGACGATCGGGGCACGGCTCGAACCCACGTCGTCGACGGCGACGCCCCAGCCCATGGCGCGGGCCCGGTCGACGGCGGCGACCAGCCCGGCGGGGTCGGCGACGAGCGCTCGGTCGTTGACCTCGACGAACACCCGCAGCTGCGCCTCGGCGCGGGCTACCTCCGCATGCAGGTCGGCCGGGCACTCGGTGCTGAGGGATCCCGGCTCGGTGTTCACGAAGACGGACAGCGACGGCGGAAGGTTGGCGTCGAGGACGGCGCGGAAGGCAGCCGCTCGGGCCACCCAGTCGAGCTCGGCGACGCGGCCCGCGGCGGCCGCCGCGGCGAAGAGCTCCCGGGGGCGCTCGATCTCCGTTCCCTCGGGGCCGCGCACGAAGGCCTCAAGACCCGCGACCTGCATCGTGCGCAGGTCGACGACGGGCTGGAACACGACAGTGACGGCGCGCGCGTCGATCACCGCGCCGATGTCCGTCGTCGTCGTGCTGGTCGCCTCCATGGCCCACCTCCGGGTCGTGCTCGCGCCGCGGGGGGTGCGGCACACCGGCCGCTGCTGCCGGTCGCCGTGGGTATCGACCGGCGCGCGGCCCTTTTAAGCGGTCCACGCGGAGAGAACAGCGCTCATCGACGGGGCCGTGCCCCGGGAGACCTCAGGCGCTGCGCTCCGGCAGGTCGGTGGACCACCGGCGCGCCCCCCGGGCGAGCACGACCCGGTCCGGCCGGACCTCGACGACGTCGGCCCAGCGGACGAGGAACGCGCCGGCGTTCCCCCGGCGCAGCCACTGGGCGACGGGCCACGGGCTGCGCGCGCCGCTGCGCTCGAAGCCGAGGAACGGGACGCGGCGCCTGTCACCGACGAGGACGCCGTGGACCCGAGCCGGACCGCGCTCGCCCGACGGCAGCAGGAATCGGACGTCGACGACGAGGCCCACCCGGTGGCCGGCGGCGTCGTGCACCGGCGTGCCGAGGAGCTCACCGAGGATCATGGCGTCCCCCGGGGATGCGCGCGATGAGGTGGTCGCGGAGCCACCGCTCGGTCCACGTCACGTCGAGCTCCTCCCCGCGCACCTCCAGCTCGAGCGTGACGCCCACGCGCCGGACGGCCGACCACGGGATCCGGTACCAGCGGGCGCCCGGCTGGTGGCCGCCGAGCAGGCGCGTGTTGAGCACCGAGCCGCTGAGCAGCGCGACGACGCGCGGCGCTCCGTCGTCGGGCCCCGGGTCGGTGAGCTCGACGTCGTCGACCACCGTCACCGGGGTGCCGTCCACGTCGAGCACCTGACGGTCGAGCAGGTGCAGTCGCGCGTCGAGGAGGCGGCCGGTGCTCGGCTCGTCCAGCGGGTACGGCGCCGCGGGACGGCGCCGCGCCCGCTCCCTGCGCCGGGCCGCGTTCACGCGCCCGCCCCGGACCAGAGCATGAGCGGGATCGCCGCGAGCGACGCCGCCAGCACGACGACGAGGACCACCTGCCCGAGGGCGTTGACCACGCGACCGTTCACCTCGTCCCCCATGTACTGCGGGTCGTTCGCGACGACGAGGATCGGCAGGTAGGTCAGCGGGAGGGCCACCGCCGAGAAGACCACCGAGTACTCAGTGACCTTGATGGCGTCGACGCCCGTCATGAGGACGCCGACGCCGACGAGCAGCGCGACGATCATCGTGAGGTGGAACCGGGCCGCCTGCGCGGGCCGGCGGAACTTGCCCCACGACCAGCCCAGGTACTGCGCGACCATGTAGCCGCTCGACAGCGCCGTCTCCAGTGCCGCGCCGAACGTCGCGGCCACCACGCCGACGATGAGGAACGCCAGCATGAGCACGCCTCCCGCGGTGACCACCGGCAGCGCGACGTGGGAGAGGGACGTCACCTCGATGCCTGCCGGCAGGAGCACGACGGCGGCGCAGGCCGCGATGGCGATCGACAGCACCCCACCGAGCGGGAAGCCGACGAGGACGTCCGCGCGGGACTGCGCGACGTCCTTCTCGGTCCAGCCCTCCTCCACGCCGCCGGAGGAGAAGAAGAACACCTCGTACGGCGTCATCGCGGCCCCGAACAGGGCGACCGCGTAGTACCAGTACGTGCTCGCGTGCTCCTGCGCGGGGATCGCCGGGGCGACGGCGTCCTGCAGCAGGGCCGACCAGTCCGGGCCGAGCTGCACGAGGGCCACCGCGAACACGACGAGCGCCAGACCCAGCAGGCCGGTGACGTTCTCCATGACCTTGAACCCCGCACGCCACACCACCAGCCACACCGCGAACGCGGCCACCGGGATCCACAGCCTCGGCTCGACGGCCGTCGCGAGCTGGAGCGCGAGGGCGATGCCGCCGACCTCGGCCGTGAGCGTGAGCAGGGTCACCAGGAACGAGGCGACGAGGTTCGCGAGGGCCACCCGCGCGCCGAGCCGCTCGCGGATGATCTCGAACGTCGCCCGCCCGCTGACCGCCGCGACCCGACCGGACATGTGCGCGAACAGGACGATCCCCACGACGCCGAGCACCACCACCCACGCGAGCGACATGCCGAACCGCGCCCCGACGACCGCGTTGGTGACGATGTCCCCGATGTCGAGGAAGCCGCCGATCGCGGTGAGGATCCCGAGGGCGACGCCGAGCAGCCGCTTCATGCCGGCTCGATCTCGTCGGCCAGCGCGGTGAGCGCGTCGGCGGCGTCGCGCAGGGCCCGCGCGACGCCCGCGCCGTCGCCGTCGCGCCCGCCGGTCGCCCAGGCGCGGGCCTCGACCAGGGCCGCCCGCGCGTCGTCGGTCGCGGCGAGCACCCGCTGCTGGTCGTCGGCGTCGGCCCCGGTCGTGACCTGGCGGCCGGCCACGGCGGTCTCGGCCGCGAGGACGTCGGCCAACCCGTCGGCGAGCACCGTGTCGAGCAGGTTCGTGGTCGCACGGCCCTCGCCGGTCAGCTCCACGGCGAGCGCGCCGCTCGTGGCGGCCGACGCCGCCTCCTGCGCCGCCCGCGCGAACGCGCCCGGCGTGCCGCCGTCGTGGGTGGCGCAGCCCGATGCCAGGCCCACGGCTGCGACCAGGGCGACGACCGCCCGGACGACCCGCCGACGCGCGCGCATCGTCCCAGGATGATCGCGCTCCCCGGTGCCCGCGCGTCGAGCGGTGGCCGACGGTCCTGTGCCGCGGGCCGACGACCTGCCTACGGTGGACCTCCCGGACAAGGAGAGACCCATGATCGTGCTCGTGAACGTCACCCCGGACGGCCAGGTCGGCGGCGGCTGGGGCAAGGCCCCGCGCATCGCGGTCGCCGAGGTCACCGACGGCGCCGTGACCGCCTGGACCGAGCACGACGTCGAGTGGGACCGCCTGCACGACGAGGGCGAGCACGGGTCCCACCACGCCCGCATCGTGCGGTTCGTGCGCGAGAACGCCGGCGAGGTGATCGTCACCGGTCACATAGGCCCGCCGATGCAGCACACGCTCGGCAAGCTCGGCGTCCGCCTGGTGCTCGACGCGACGGGCGACGCGCGGGCCGCGGCGGTGGCCGCCGCGCAGGGCTGAACCGCCCAGGACCGACCTGGACCGCGGGCGGCGGCGTGCGGGCGCCCCCCGCACGCCGCCGCCCGTGCTCAGGCGCCGAGCCGCCGGAACGCGCGGGTGGCCAGCGGCACCGCCACGGCAAGGAGGACGGCGGGCCAGGCCACGGCCAGCGCGACGGCGTGCTCGCTCGCCCAGGTGAGCCCGGTCACGCCGGGGTTGCCGAACAGCTCGCGGACCGCGGACGCCGTCGACGACAGGGGGTTCCACTCCGCGGCCACGCCGAGCCAGCGGGGCATCGTGGCCGGGTCGAGGAAGACCGTCGAGAGGAACCCGACCGGCCAGACCAGGATCTGCACGGCGGCGACCGACTCCGGCCCCGACGCCCGGAGACCGAACAGCAGCCCCAGCCAGAGCACCGCCAGCCGCAGCCAGAGGAGCAGGACGTAGGCCAGCACGGCCGCGCCGAACCCGCCCTCCGGGCGCCAGCCGAGCGCGAGGCCCGCCAGGCTCATCACCGTGAGCTCGAGCACCGACGCCGCCAGGTCGGCGATCACCCGCCCGAGCAGCACGGAGCCCGAGGAGATGGGCAGCGACCGGAACCGGTCGGTGAGGGTGCGGGCCGCGTCGGTCGCGACGGCCGTCATCGTCGCCTCGACGCCGAACAGCATGGTGAGCGTCAGCACGCCGGGCACGACGAACGGCATGTAGGCGCCGGCCGTCCCGGCGATCGCCCCGCCGAACAGGCCGCCCATCATGAGCACGATGAGCACCGGGAAGAGCAGCTGGACCGCCAGCGCGCCCGGCCGGGTGCGCCAGTGGTCGAAGGTCCGGCCGGTCAGCGTCCAGGCGTCGCGCCAGAGGGTGGGCGCTCGACGCACGGCCGGGCCGCCCGACGCGCCGACGAGGGGCAGGTGGGTGAGGGACTGGCTCATCGGGCCACCTCCGCGTGCAGGTGCAGGTAGACGTCCTCGAGGGTCGGGGGGCGCAGCACCATCTGCGGCTCACCCACCAGCCGCCCGAGCTCGGCGGGCGTGCCCGTCGCGATGACGCGGCCGTCGCGCAGGATGACGACGTCGTCCGCGAGCTCGTCCGCCTCCTCCAGGTACTGGGTGGTCAGCAGGACGGTCACGCCGTCGTCCGCGAGCGCCCGGACGGCGTGCCAGATCTCGCGGCGCGCCTGGGGGTCGAGCCCGGTGGTCGGCTCGTCGACGAACAGCACCTCCGGCGTCGTGACGAGGCCTGCGGCGAGGTCCAGCCGCCGGCGCATGCCGCCCGAGTAGGTCGCGACGGACCGGTCGGCCGCGTCCACGAGGCCCGCCCACGCGAGCAGCTGGTCGGCGCGGGACCGCGCGTCGTCGCCGGTCAGCCCGCTCAGGCGACCGAAGAGGACGAGGTTGCGCCGGCCGGAGAGCACCTCGTCGACGGCCGCGCTCTGGCCGACGAGGCCGATCGCCGCGCGCACGGCCGCCGGCTCGCGCCGCACGTCGCGTCCCGCGACGTGCACCTCGCCCGCGTCCGGCTGGGTGAGCGTCGTGAGCACCCGCACGAGGGTGGTCTTCCCGGCGCCGTTCGCGCCGAGGAGGGCGCAGATGCGGCCCCGCGCGACGGCGAGGTCGACGCCGTCGAGCGCCGGGCGGTCCATGCCGGGGAAGGTCTTGTGGACGCCGCGGGCGTCGATGGCCAGGGCGTCGGTGGCGAGGGCAGCGGCAACGCCCGCGTTCGAGGGTGGGCTGGGGTTCATGGCACCTCCGGATGGGTTGGATCGTACACTGTACGGTACGGCGTACGGCTCGGCAACCCTAGGATGCGGCCATGGCAGCGCGCGGAAGCGGGGACCCCGCCCGGCTCGTCGGTCTCCTGTGGGCCGCGAGCGGGTCCGGCGCGGCCCCGGGCCGCACCGGGCTGTCGACGGCGCGGGTGGTCGACGTCGCCGTCACGCTGGCCGACGAGGAGGGCCTGGCCGCCGTCACGATGCGCCGGGTGGCCGACGCCCTCGGCGTCGGCGCGATGTCCCTGTACACCTACGTGCCCGGCCGCGCCGAGCTCGTCGAGCTCATGCTCGACCGCGTCGCCGCGCAGGTCTACGACGGCGGCGACCTGCCGCGCGACGTGCGCGAGGCCGCCGGGTGGCGCGCGGGGGTCCTGCGCGTCGTCGACGCCAACTGGGCCCACCACCTGCGGCACCCGTGGACCATCGACGTCCCGCCCGCCCGCCCCGTGCTCGGCCCGGGCGTCACCTCGAAGTACGAGCTCGAGCTCGCGCCGCTCGACGGCATCGGGCTGTCCGACCTCGAGATCGAGCACGTGCTGTCCTCGGTGCTCGGCCTGGTCGGCCACGCCGCGCGGTGGACCATCGGCGTGGAGCGGGTGCGGGCCGAGACGGCGCTCACCGAGCTCGAGTGGTGGGAGACGGTGGGTCCCGCGCTGGGCGCGGCGATGGGCGGCCGCTCGTTCCCCCTCGCCGAGCGCGTCGGGAGCGCCGTCGGCGAGGCCGTGCAGGCCGCCGACGACCCCGAGCTCTCGATGCGCTACGGCGTCGAACGGCTCCTGGACGGGGTCGCCGCGCGGCTCCGGTAGACTAGGGCCGTCGCTTTCCCCTGTGTCGCGCCCCCGCTCTGCGGGAAACGCGCGGGTGTGCAGCCGGACGACCGGCCGAGTGTTCGGGATGGGCGACGACGCCACCGACGACTTGGATCCCTGATGACTGCTGCCCTGTCCGCGCCCTCTGCTGCCCTCGACACCCCTGGGACGGCGGCGGAGACGGCCCCCGAGACCCTCCACGAGACCGTCTCCGAGACCATCCCCGAGACCATCCCCGAGACCGCTGTGATCCCCGGCGCCGACGGCGTCGACCTCGCCGACCTCGGCCTGCCCGAGCCGCTCCTGCGCGCCGTGGGCGACCTCGGCTTCGTGCGCCCGACGCCCGTCCAGGAGCAGACGATCCCGGCGCTGCTCGCCGGCCGCGACCTCATCGGCGTCGCGCAGACCGGCACCGGCAAGACCGCCGCCTTCGGCCTCCCCCTTCTCGCCGGCGTCGACCCGAGCGTCCGCGGGGTGCAGGCGCTCGTCCTGGTCCCCACCCGCGAGCTCGCCCTCCAGGTGGCCGACGCCGTCGCCTCCTTCGCCAAGCACCTGCCCGGCGTGCGCGTGGTCGCCGTCTACGGCGGCGCCCCCTACCTGCCGCAGCAGCGCGCGATCGCGGGCGGCGCGCAGGTGGTCGTCGGGACGCCGGGCCGTGTGATCGACCACCTCGACCGCGGCTCGCTCGTGCTCGACGACGTCCGCACCTTCGTCCTCGACGAGGCCGACGAGATGCTGCGCATGGGCTTCGCCGAGGACGTGGACCGCGTCCTGTCGTCCGCGCCGGCCGAGCGCCAGGTCGCCCTGTTCTCCGCGACCATGCCCCCCGGCATCGTCGCCGTCGCCGAGCGGCACCTGCGCAACCCGGAGCGGGTCGCCGTCGCGCGGCAGGCCACGACCGCCGCCGGGGTGCGGCAGTCGTACGCCGTCGTGCCCTTCAAGCAGAAGGTCGAGGCGCTCACGCGGGTGCTGGCGACCACCGACGCCGAGGCGACGCTCGTCTTCACGCGCACCCGGGCGGGCGCCGAGGAGACCGGCGCCGCGCTCGTGTCGCGGGGCATCGCCGCCGCGACCCTGTCCGGCGACGTCGCGCAGAAGGACCGCGAGCGCATCGTCGAGCGGCTCCGCGCGGGGACGGTCGACGTGGTCGTCGCCACCGACGTCGCGGCGCGCGGCCTGGACGTGGACCGCATCGGGCTCGTGGTGAACCTCGACGTGCCGACCGAGCCCGAGAGCTACGTGCACCGCATCGGCCGTACCGGTCGCGCCGGTCGCGCGGGCCAGGCGCTGACGTTCGTCACGCCCGCCGAGCGCGGACGCCTGCGGGCGATCGAGCGCACCATCCGCGCGACCCTCGAGGAGACCTCGATCCCGACGGGCGAGCAGGTCACTGCGCACCGCGTGGGCCAGCTCCTCGCCGAGGCCGCCGGGCGGGAGCCCGAGGGGCTGTTCCGCCGCGCCGTCGCCGAGCACTGCGCCGCGACCGGGACCGACGCCGCCGGCCTCGCCGCCGCGCTGCTCGCCGCCGCGGTCGGGCCGATCCCCGAGGACATCACCGCCACGCCGCTGCAGCAGGCGCGGGGTGCGCGCTCGGGCGACGGCAAGGTCGGCTTCGCCGAGGAGCCGCGCCGCCGCGCGTCGCGCGCCGTCGCGGGCACCCGCTACCGCGTCGCCGTCGGGCACACGCACGGCGCACGGCCGGAGCACATCGTCGGCGCGATCACCAAGGAGGGCGGCCTGCGGGGCGCCGACCTCGGCAAGATCGACATCTTCGCCTCGTTCAGCCTGATCGAGATCGCCGGGGACCTCTCCCCCGAGACGTTCCGGCGCATCGGCGGCGCGCGCGTCGCCGGCCGCCCGCTGCGCATCGCGGTCGACCGCGGCCCGCGCAACCCCGCCACCGACCGCGGCCCGCGCAGCCCGCGCGCCGGCGAGGACCGCGGGGCGGGCAAGCCGCCCCGCCGCTGAGCCGGGTCAGGCGAGCGCGGACAGGTCCGCGAAGACGTCCCGCAGCTGCGGGTAGAGCCGGCGGTGCACCCCGGCGAGCCGGGCGTAGGCGTCCCCGGCGGCGGGGTCGGGCGCGACCTCGCTGCCCGGGGGCTCGCCGACGGCCGTCGGGTCGCCGCCCGTGAGGAACGCGTGACCCAGCAGCGCCGCGCCCGCCGCGCTCACCTCGCCCGCCGAGCACACCCGGACCGGCCGCTGCACGACGTCGGCCACGATGCGCACCCACAGCTCGCTGCGCGCCCCGCCGCCGACCGCACGCAGGTGCTCGACGGGCCGGCCCGTCGCGGCCTCCAGGCGCTCCAGGTGCAGCCGCAGCTCGAACGCGACGCCCTCGAGCACCGCGCGGTACAGGTGCGCCGGCGTGTGGCGCCCGTGCCAGCCCACGACGGCGCCGCGCGCCAACGGGTCCCAGTACGGCGTCTGCGCGGCGTTCCAGTACGGCAGCACGAGCAGGCCCTCGGCACCGGGCGCGACCTGCGCGGCCGCGGCCTCCATGTCGGCCACCGTCGTGCGCCCGCCGCCGAACCGCTCCCGCGTCCACGTGGCCAGGTACGCCGCGGCGTTCAGCACCGTCTCCAGCGTGTACTCACCCGTCGGTACGCCGGCGAGCGTGCGGAACGCGTCGTCGGTCGCGTACTGCGGGGACTGCACGCCCATGACCATCGAGGTGCCCAGGTTCAGGTACGCGATGCCGGGCCGGGTCGCCCCGAGCGCCAGCCCGGCCGCCTGCCCGTCGCCGATACCCGCCACCAGCGGGACCGGACCGGGCAGGCCGAGGTCGGCGGCGACGTCGGGCAGCAGGGGCGCGATCTCCTCCCCGGCCGGGACCAGCGCCGGGAGCTGCTCGGCGCGCACGCCCGCGAGCGCGAGCAGCTCGGGCGACCAGTCGAGGCGCCGCAGGTCGAACAGGCCGAGCGTGTCCGCGGACTGCGTCGCGGTCGCCCAGCGCCCGGTGAGCCGGTGCGCGAGGACGGCGTGCACGTCGCCCACGCGCGCCGCCCGGGCGAGGACGTCGGGCTCGTGGCGCGCGAGCCACGCGAGCTTGTAGATCGCCGGCGTGGTGTCCGGGGGCTTGCCCGACAGCGCGTGGACCTGCGTCGAGCCGAGCTCGGCGATCTCCGCGTGGGCCCGCCCGTCCAGCCACAGGATCGCGGGGCGCAGGGGGTTCCCGGCGTCGTCGGTGCAGACGAACGTCTCCCGCTGGTGCGTGAGGCACACGGCGGCGACGTCGGCCGCCCGCCCGCTGGCCGCCACGGCCCCCGCGATGGCGGCCCGCGTCGCCGTCCACCACTCGCCCGGGTCCTGCTCGTGCCACGCCGGGTGCGGCGTCGCGGTGGCGATGGGGTGGGCGGCCTGCCCGACGACGGTCCCGTCGGCCTCGACGACGACCGCCTTCGCCGCGGTGGTCGAGCAGTCGACGGCGACGACGAGCGCGCTCACGCGGTCACCGCCCCGGGTGCACCGGGCGTACCCGGCGCAGCCGACGCGCCCGGCGTGACGACGACCTTGTGCCCCGTGCGCGCCGCGGCGACGGCGAAGGCCTCGCCCGCGCGGTCGATGCCGAACGTGTGGGAGACCACGGCACGCACGTCGACCGCGCCGTCCGCGACGAGCGCCGTCGCCCGCGGGTACACCTCGCCCATGCGGCGCGAGAGCCGCAGGGTCAGGCCCTTGCGGCGCGCGGTCGAGGCCGGGAACGTCGTGCGGTCCTCGTCCGGGATCCCGGCCAGGACGACCGTCGCGGCGGGCCGGACGGCTTCGCACGCGATGCGCACGGCGTCGTCGGTGCCCGCGATCTCCAGGGCGAGGTCCGCGCCGCGGCCCGCGGTGGCGTCCGCGAGTCGGGCGAGCAGGTCCGGGTCCCCGGGGTCGAGGACGACGTCGGCACCAAGCGCGGCCGCGGCGGCGCGCCGGTGCTCGAGCGGCTCGACGGCGATCACGCGCCCCGCGCCCGCGACCCGCGCGAGCTGGACCGCGCACAGCCCGATGGGCCCGGCACCGACCACGACGACCGTCCACCCCACGCGCGGCTTGCCGAGGTCCAGCGCGTGCAGCGCGACACCCAGCGGCTCGAGCATGGCGACGTCGGCGTCGGACAGCGCGTCCGGGACCGGGTTCAGCAGGGCCGTCGGCCAGGCCATGAGCTCGCGCATCCCGCCGTCGTTGTGGCCGTGCCCGGCGAAGCGGACGTGCGGGCACATGTTGCGGTGGCCCTCGAGGCACGTCTCGCAGACGCCGCAGGCACGGTTCGGGTCGACCGCCACGCGCCGCCCGTCGAGCGGGCCGCCCTCGACCACTCCGCCGATCTCGTGGCCGAGGACCAGCGGACGGTCCAGCGCCGCGTCGCCGATGGTCCCGGCGGTGAACCAGTGCAGGTCGGAGCCGCAGATGCCGACGGCGCTCACGCGGACGAGGCTCTCGTCGGGCCCGGGCTGCGGCGCCGGCTCCTCGCTCACCCGCACGTCCGTCACCCCGTGCAGCCGCGCCACCTTCATGGGTTCGAGCCTAGACGAGCGCCCGCCGCCCCCCACCGGGACCCCCTCCGCCCCGCCGCGTGTCGGGTTGTGTTGACTTATGTTCGAATTCGAACGATCCTGTTCACATGCTCGCGAGCCAGCGCCAGGAGGCCATCCTGGCCGCGATCCGCCGGTACGGCGCCGCACGCGTGGCCGACCTCGTGGAGTCCCTCGGCGTCTCCGACATGACGGTGCGCCGCGACATCGGCGAGCTCGCCCGCCGCGGCCTCGTGCTGCGGGTGCACGGCGGCGCCGTCGACGCCCGACGCGCGGCCGACGAGCCCGGGTTCCACGTCAAGGCCGAGCTGTTCTCGCCCGAGAAGGCCGCCATCGCGGCGGCGGCGATCGAGGAGATCTCCCCGGGCGGCGCCGTCGCCCTCTCCGGGGGCACGACGACGCACCTGGTCGCCCGGCTCATCGCCGAGACGCCCGCGCTGCGCCCGCTCACGGTCGTGACCAACTCCCTGCCTGCGGCCGAGGTGCTGCACCAGGCGGGCGCGCCGGAGCTGAACGTCGTCCTCATCGGTGGCACGCGCACCCCGTCGGACGCGCTCGTGGGGCCCGTGGCCACGCACGCGCTCGAGACGCTGCGCGTCGACGTGCTGTTCCTCGGCGTGCACGGCATCGACCTGCGGGCCGGCCTGACCACCCCGAACCTGCTCGAGGCCGAGACCGACCGGGCCCTGGTCGCCGCGGCCGGGCGCACCGTCGTCGTCGCCGACCACTCCAAGTGGGGCGTCGTCGGCCTGGCCCGGATCGTCGGACTGTCCGACGTCGACCTCGTCATCACCGACCAGGAGGTCCCGGCCGACGCCGCCGACGCGGCGTCCGACGCCGTGGACCTCGTCCTCGTCCCCGCACGCGACCGCGTGCCGACCGACCTCGGAGCCGTCACGTGATCACCCGCCGCACCGCCACCCGGATGGCCGACGGCCGCGAGCTCATCTACTTCGACGACTCGGAGCCGTACGTCTCCGGCGGCGCGACGCGGCGCCTGGACGACCCGCGGCCGCTGCCCGACCGCTTCGGCCCGGAGCCCTCGCTCCCCGAGATGCGGCAGGACCCGCTGACCGGCGAGTGGATCCCGATGGCGTCCCACCGGATGAACCGCACGTTCCTGCCGGCCGCGGACTCCTGCCCGCTATGCCCCGCCCGCCCCGGCGCCGCGTACTCCGACGGCGAGGTGCCGGACACCGACTACGACGTCGTCGTCTTCGAGAACCGGTTCCCGGCGCTGCTGGCGCCGCCCGACGGCACGGCCGGCGAGGCCTGGTCCGTCGACGGCGACCCGCTGTGGCCGGCCCGCACGGCGGCGGGGCGCTGCGAGGTCGTCTGCTTCTCCGCCGAGCACCGCGCGTCGTTCGCGGACCTGTCGCCCCGGCGCGCGCGCACGATCATCGAGGCCTGGGCGGACCGCACGACGGAGCTCTCCCGCCTGCCCGGCATCCGCCAGGTGTTCGCCTTCGAGAACCGCGGCCGGGAGATCGGCGTCACGCTGCCCCACCCGCACGGGCAGATCTACGCCTTCCCGTTCGTCACGCCGCGTACGCGCCTGATGCTCGACCGGGCCGCCGAGCACCGTGCCCGCACGGGGCGGAACCTCCTGCGTGACGTGCTCGACGCCGAGCGCCGCGCCGGGACGCGCGTCGTGCTCACCTCGGAGCACTGGACCGCCTACGTGCCGGCCGCGGCACGCTGGCCGGTCGAGGTGCACCTCGCACCGCACCGCGACGTCCCCGACCTGCCCGCGCTCGACGACGCCGAGCGCGACGACCTCGCCGCGGTCTACCCGGAGCTCCTGCGGCGCCTCGACCGCTTCTTCGTGACCGACGACGGCGCCCCCATCCCGCTCCCCTACATCGCGGGCTGGCACCAGGCCGTCGTCGGCGAGGGCCGTGAGCTCGGCCGCCTGCACCTGCAGGTGTTCTCGGTGCTGCGGGCCCCGGGCAAGCTCAAGTACCTCGCGGGCGTCGAGTCCGGGATGGGCGCGTGGATCAGCGACACGACCCCCGAGCGGATCGCCGCCCGGCTGCAGGAGGTGGGCCGGTGAACGAGGCAGCGGACGGCGCCGCGGACGACGGCGCGAACCCCGCCCCGCTCGAGTGGTTCCCGGCCTGGGGGCCCGCGGACGGCGCGGCCCGCGCGTCGGCCCTCTTCGCCGAGGCGTTCGGCGGTGCGCCGGCGGGCGTCTGGGCCGCTCCCGGCCGCGTGAACCTCATCGGCGAGCACACCGACTACGCCGGTGGGCTCTGCCTGCCCGTGGCGCTCCCCCACCGCACGTACGTCGCGCTGCGCCCGCGCGACGACGGACGCGTCCGCCTGGTCTCGGCGCAGGAGCCGACGCCGTGGGAGGGCGAGCTGGCCGACGTCGGGCCCGGGCGGGTCGACGGCTGGGCGGGGTACGTCGTCGGCGTCGCCTGGGCGCTGGCGGGGCACCTGCGGGCCGACGGCGCACCGGGGTCCGGCGCCGAGGCGCCCGGCCCTCAGATGCCCGGGTTCGACGCGGCCGTGGACTCGTGCGTGCCGTTCGGCGCGGGGCTGTCGTCGTCCGCGGCGCTGGAGTGCGCGGTGGCGGTGGCCCTGGACGAGCTCACGGGCACCGGCCTGGGCGGCGACGACGAGGGCCGCGCGCTGCTGGCCTCGCTGTGCGTCCGGGCCGAGAACGAGATCGCCGGCGCCCCGACCGGCGGGCTGGACCAGGCGTCCGCGCTCCGCTGCCGGGCCGACCACGCGCTGCTCGTGGACTTCGGCCGCGGGGGCGCCGCGCGGCACGTCGCCGCGGCCCTGGGCGACCTCGCGCTGCTGGTCATCGACACGCGCGCCCCGCACCGGCTGGTCGACGGCCAGTACGGCGCGCGCCGCGGGTCGTGCGTGCGGGCCGCGGAGATCCTGGGCGTCCCGGCGCTCGGCGTCCTGGCGGACCTCGACGGCGTCGCCGAGCGCCTGCGCGCCGCGGGCGACCCCGACGCCGAGGTCCTGGTCCGGCGGGTCCGTCACGTCGTCACCGAGAACGCGCGCGTGCGCCAGGTGGCCGCGCTGCTCGAGGAAGGCCGGCCGGCCGACGTCGGGCCGGTGCTCACCGCGGGGCACGCCTCGCTGCGCGACGACTACGAGGTGACGTGCCCCGAGCTCGACCTGGCCGCGGACACCGCGACCGCGGCGGGCGCGCTCGGCGCGCGCATGGTCGGCGGCGGGTTCGGCGGCTCCGTCCTGGCGCTGGTGCCGCGGCCCGCGGCGAAGACCGTGGCGACGGCCGTCGCGGCCGCCTTCGCGGCGGCCGGCTTCGCCGCACCCGCCTTCCTGGTCGCCGAGCCCGCGGGCGCGGCCGGCCGCGTGGACGACGTCGGCACATCCGAGGGGGACGCATGAGCACCTGGCTGGTCACGGGCGGCGCGGGCTACATCGGCTCGCACGTGGTGCACGCACTGCGCGCGGGCGGCTTCGACGTCGTCGTCCTCGACGACCTGTCGTCCGGGCACGCGGAGTTCGTGCCCGACGGCGTCCCGTTCGTGCCGGCGGGCATCGGCGAGACGGCGACCGTGGCGGCCGCGCTGCGCGAGCACGACGCGTCGGGTGTCGTGCACCTCGCGGGCTTCAAGTACGCCGGCGAGAGCGTGCGCCGACCCCTGCACACGTACGAGCAGAACGTGAACGGCACGGTCTCGCTGCTGCGCGCGATGGCCGAGGCCGGCACGCGCGCGATCGTCTTCTCCTCGTCCGCTGCCGTGTACGGGACGCCGCACGTGGACGTGGTCACCGAGGACACGCCGACCGCGCCCGAGTCGCCGTACGGCGAGACGAAGCTCATCGGCGAGTGGCTCATCGCGTCCCAGGCCCGCGCCTCAGAGCTGCGGCACACGTCGCTGCGGTACTTCAACGTGGTCGGCTCCGGGGACCCGGCCCTGCGTGACACGAGCCCGCACAACCTCGTCCCCCTGGTGCTCGACGCCGTCGTCGAGGGCCGCACGCCGCAGATCAACGGCGACGACTACCCGACGCCCGACGGGACCTGCGTGCGGGACTACGTGCACGTCGCCGAGGTCGCGGCCGCGCACGTCGCCGCCGCGCGCGCGCTCGAGGAGGGGCGCCCGCTCGAGCGGGTCTACAACCTGGGTGCCGGTGCCGGCACCTCGGTGCGCGAGGTGATGACGGCCGTGGCCGAGGCGACGGGCATCGCGTTCACGCCGCGCGTCGCGCCCCGGCGCCCGGGCGACCCGCCGCGCATCGTCGCCTCCGGCGAGCTCGCCCGGCGCGACCTGGGCTGGGCCCCGTCGGGTTCTGTCACCGAGATGGTGACCAGCGCCTGGGTGGCCCGCCAGCGCGCGGCGGGCTGACGCTGAGATTAGTGCATTCGCTCTAGTACCCGCGCGGCGTCACAGCCAGAGTGGTGCCAACCAGCCAAGGACGACGGCACCCACCACCAACGAGCCCACCACCAGCGCGACCACGCGCGCCCGGGCGATGACGAGCATCCCGGAGATCGCGCCGACGCTCGTGCCGGCGCCCGTGACGAGGAAGGCCAGTGCCGGACCGACGCCCATGCCCCCGTCCATGAGCGAGGCGACCATCGGCAACGAGCCCTCGGTGCTGATGTAGGCCGGGATGCCCAGCAGGGCCGCGAGCGGGACCGACCAGAACGAGTCGCCGCCGAGCGCCGTCGTGATCGCCTCCGTCGGCACCAGCTCGATGATGAGGTAGCCGACCGCGGCGAAACCGAGGAAGTACAGCGCGAGGCGTCGGCCGTTCTCCACCAGCGCCCGGACGAACAGGCGTCGCCGGTCGACCACGACGTCCGCCGCCCCGCACGCCCCCGCGGACCCGCCCTCCGGCCCGCAGCAGGACGACACGGGGGCCGGCGCCTCGAGGACAGCCAACGACGTGCGACCCTCGGCGGCCGGCGCGCCCACGGCGGCGGCCGACGCCCGGGCCGGCGCCCCGGCCGCGAGGCCCTGCGCCATCCGCGCCTGACCGACCAGCAGACCGGCCTTCTCGACCACGTGCGTCACCACCCCTGCCCCGAGTCCGATGACGATCGCCGCCACGAAGAACGTCGTCGCGAACGCACTCCCGAACAGACCCGTGGACAGGACGTACTCCGAGGGACTGGTCAGGGGCGAGGACACCATGAAGGCGACCACCGGCGCCCACGGCACCGAGGACGCGAGCGCCCCGAGCACGACGGCCGTCGTGCCGCACGAGCAGAAGGGCGTGAACGAGGCGAGCGCCACGGCACCCAGGACGGCCACCCAGACCCGCCGCCGGAGCCACGCGGCCAGCCGGTCCGGGCCCACGTACACCTGGACCAGGGAGGCCACCACGACGCTCGCCAGCAGGAACGGCCAGTTGTGCACGACGGAGAGCCACACCTGACTCACCACGGCACCGAGCACGTCGCCCATGACCTTCTCCACTCATCGAAGTTCATCTATGTCTTGCAGCACGAGAACATAGACGATCATCAATGTCTGCGCAAGGGTCCCGGGCGAGCGGGTGTCGGAGCGGTGCCCGACGGCGGGCACGCAGACGACGGCGGCGGCCCCACCGGGGACCGCCGCCGTCGGAGCGGAGAGGACTAGCGGGACTCGAGGACGGTGCCTGGTGCCTCGGCCACCCACGACCGCCGGCCCGTCACCCGCCCGACGACGTCCACCGCCGCGATGGCGACGAGGAAGAAGACGACCGCCGCGATGGCGTCGAGGATGAAGTGGTTGGCCGTGACCATCACGACGAAGACGGTCGCGAGCGGGTACGCGACGCCCAGGCCGCGCACCAGGCGATGGCGCCCGTAGGCGACGAGGATGACGCCCACCCAGAGCGCCCAGCCCACGTGCATCGAGGGCATCGCCGCGTACTGGTTCGACAGGGAGACCATGTCGTCCGAGGGCGTGAAGCCCCAGAGCACGTGCTCCTTGACCGTGTCAATGTAGGCGGCGCCCGCCATCAGGCGCGGCGGGGCGAGCGGGTAGAGCCAGTACGAGGCGAGCGCCATGAGCGTCATCGTCAGCAGGACGCTGCGACAGCGCGCGTAGACGGCCTTGCGCCGCCGGTACAGCCAGATCATCACGATGAGCGTGACCGACAGGTGCAGCGTCGCGTAGTAGTAGTTCGCCGGGATGATCAGCCAGAGCCGGTCCGCGCCCCAGTGGTTGATGCCGAGCTCGATGTCGAGCCCGAGCAGCTTCTCCGCGTCGAGGATCGACCGCGCGTTGCGCTGGGCCTGCTCGACCTGGTCGGGGATGAGGTTGCGGCTGATCGAGTACGTGAAGTACACCGCGGCGACGATGACGAGCTCGCGCAGCCAGCCCGGCCAGGTCCGGCGGCCCGACGCCGGGGCCGACGCCTCGGCGACGACGACGGCGGTCTCGGGCTCGACCAGTACGTCCTCCGCGAGCGCAGTCTCCGCGAGCGCAGTCTCCGCGAGCGTGGTCTCCGCCTGTGCGGGGTCCGCGAGCGCGGTGTCGGAAGGCTCGGACGTGGGGGCGTCCGAGGCAGCAGGGATGGGCACGTGCCCATTGGTACCAGCAACCGCCGACGACGCGCGGGGACCTAGGGGTGGATTTTTCACTGCCGGCCTCCGTCTCGAGGAGGATGCCGGCCCTCAGGGTCGACGGGCAGGGACCGCACCACCGGCGTCGAGGACCCGGTCGAGCACCAGCAGGGCCGCGCCGTAGGCGCCGGCGTCGGGGACCCGGCACGCCGTCAGACCGACCAGGTGGGCGTCCGGGGACGCGGCCGCCTCGCGTGCGCGGGTGGCCAGCACGGCACCGCGCGTCCGCGCGACGATCTCGCCCGCCCAGCCCGCCAGCACCACCCGGTCGGCACCGGTCAGGGTGAGGGCCGTCCCGATCGCGATGGCCAGCAGGTCCAGGCCGAGCTCGAGCGCGGTGGCCGCCCCCGCCTCGCCGGCGTCGGCGGCCGCGACGAGCGCCTCCAGCGCGCGTCTGTCCCCCTCGGGCGGCTCCCCGCCCCGGGTCCGCCACGCCTCGACCAAGGCGTCCGCGCCCGCGTAGGCCACCAGGCACCCCCGGCCACCGCACGCGCACCGCCGCCCGTTGGGGACGACCGTCGTGTGCCCCCACCGGCCCGGGACCGCGGCGACGCGCCCGAGGGTCACCACCGCCAGGTCGACGTCGCGCCCGAGCGACACCACGAGGGCCGGGGCCGCCGAGGACGCGGCCGGCGCCCCCGCGGCGTCGTGCCACACCTGGGCCGCCGCCAGCGCAGCCGCCCGAGCCACCGCGTGCACGGGGAGCTCGCCGGCGTGGCCAGGCTCCTCGAGCACGTCGACCAGCGGGCCGTCGAGCAGGTCGCGCGGCAGGGCGAGCCCCAGGCCGACCAGGCTCGGTTCGGTGGCCGGATGACGCGAGCGCACCGCGCGCAGGGCGCGGCGCAGCGCGGCCGTGACCGCGACGGCGCTGGCCTGCGCCGGGTCGACCGGCATGCGCTCGACGTCCAGGCGCCGCCTGGCGAGGTCCACGAGCTCGACGACGACGCCGTCGTCCGCCACCTCGGCCCCGAGGAGATGACCGGCACCCGCGCGCACCCCGAGCCGGCCGATCGGGCGACCGCCGTCGGACGGCACGGACCCGCGGCCCTCGACGAGGCCCGCCCGCAGGAGGTCGGCGACGATGGTCGCGACCGCCGCGGCCGACAGCTCGCAGACGTCGGCGATCTCCGCACGGCTGAGCTCGCCGGCCGCGACAAGGGCGCGCAGCACCGCCCCCCGGTTCGCGACCCGGAGGCCGCGCGACGTGCCAGCGCTCACTGGGCCCACTTTCCTCGCTCCTCAGTATAAGGAGCAGAGAAAGCGGTGAACAGCATCGACACCCGCACGGCTCGGTGAGCGGGCGCGCCGGAGGAGCGACCCCCGGAGCGCCCCGGCGTCAGGCGAGCAGCACCTGGACGGGCGTCCCCGCCTCGACCGTCCGCGACACCGTGCAGCTCCGGTCGTGCGACGTCTGCACCGCGCGCGGCAGCGCGGCGCGCGCGGCGTCGCCGGCCTCGCCCTCCGCGAAGCGCGCGGTGAACGTCACCTGGATGTCCCGCAGGCTGTTGCCGGTCTCGTCCCGCACCTTGTGCGCGTCGACGCGCGCCCGCAGCTCCTCGGGCTCGGCGCGCCGGCTCGTGATGACGTCGACGTCGGCGGCCGAGCACGCGGCGATCGCCACCATGAGCAGCTCGACGGGCGTGAACAGCTCGCCGCCATCCCCGGCGACGTGCAGCTCACCGCCTCGCGCGTTGCGCGCCCGGAACACCCCGGGCTCGACCCGCTCGATCTCGACCCATCGGTGGGTGTCCGACATGAGGTGGCTCCCCGTTCGAGTGGAACGACACGGTCGTGAACACGACTCGAGTGGAACGAGATGGTGGCATCTCGTTCCACTCGAGCGTGAATCGGCGACGGTCAGTGGTCGAAGGCGTCCTTGACCTTGTCACCGGCCTGCTTGAGGTTGGCCTTCGTCTGCTCGCCGCGACCCTCCGCCTCGAGCTTCTCGTCGTCGGACGCCTTGCCGAGCGCCTCCTTGGCCTTGCCGCCGAGTTCCTCGGCCTTGTGCTCCATCTTGTCGTCCACAGTCACTCCCCTCCTCAGGCGCTCGCGTACTGCGCGGGGTTCTCGGAGAACGTGTGGTAGCAGTCCTCCGAGCAGAAGTGGTACGTCGTGCCGTCGTACTCGGTGCTGGTCACGGACGTCACCGGCGAGACGTCCATGCCGCAGACCGGGTCACGCATCGTGTCGGTGTCAGTCATCGTCAGCCTCCCTTCCCGGCCAGTCTGCGTCGCGAGGGCGCGGGCGGCATCCGGAGCGGCCGACGCGCGGTCACCCGGAGCGGCCGACGCGCGGACGCGCGACAGCCCCGGACGGCTGCGGAGATCCGCGCCGCCCGGGGCCCGCGAGGGTCAGGTCAGCTGTGCGACGTCGTGCGGTGGGAGCGCAGGTGCAGGCGGTGCGCCGCGCGGCCGCGGGCGCCGGCGGTCCGGCTACGTGCCGCGAGGCGGTTGGCGAGGCGCTGCGTGAGCTCGCGCTCCTGCTGCTGGTAGACCCGCAGATACAGGTCCGGGTGCATGGGATCCTCCTGCACGACGTCGGGCAGGTGGCGGGAGTGGGCCACCCTGGCGGCCGCCGGAGCCGGGTTGTGGCCCGCCGGCCGGCGAGGCCTCGCGGCCTCACGTGACCTATGTTCCCACTGGTCAGAGGCTTTTTTCGAGGGTCGTCAGGAAGATCGACCGGGTGATTCGCCGGGAGGCTCCGTGGCGTAGAGATCCGTTGTCGTGGGGCCGTTCGACGGCGCCTTCCGCACGTCCACGACGCCCTGGGTAGTGGACGGTCCGTCCCAGCTGGCGAGCAGCTCGTCCAGAGCCGCCAGCACGGCGTCGGTGACGGCCGAGAAACGCGGCGAGCGGAGCAGGTCGAAGCCGTGCTGCGCGCCCGGCAGCTCGGCGTGCACGACGGGCGCCCGGGACACCGAGCGGAGGCGTTCGGCGAGGCGCTGCGCCATCGCCGGCGGCACGTACGTGTCCTGGTCGCCGTGGATCAGCAGGAACGGCGGAGCGCCCGCGTGGGCGAGGTCGCCGGGGTTCGCGGACGCGGTCCCGCCGCCGAAGTAGCCGCCGTACCAGCCGTACAGGCCGACGACGGCGACGGGCCGGACTCCCCCGTCGGCACCGGCGGCGGCCAGGGGGGCGCCGGGGCGCCGGAGGGCCAGGACCGAGGCCAGGTGCGCGCCCGCGGAGCTGCCCGCCACGGCGACGCGGTCCGCGTCGGCCCCCAGCTCGTCCGCGTGCGCGCGGACCCAGGCGATCGCGGCGTCGGCGTCGGCGAGGTGCTCGGCCATCCCGGCGTCGGGCCGCAGGCGGTACGCGGCACTCACGGCCACCCAGCCCGCGCGGACGGCCCGGTGCATGAGCAGGCGCGCCTCGCGGTCCTTGCGCCCGGAGGCGTACCCGCCGCCGTGGAAGTACACGAGGACCGGCGCCGGGGCGGGCGAGGACGCCCGGGCGGCCCGGCGGGGCAGGTAGACGTCGAGCAGGTTCCGGCGCCCGTGCGGTCCGTAGGGGACGTCCCGTCGCCGCACGACGCGCGGGCTGCGCACGACGAACGGGAACAGGCCGGCGGCGAGGTCGCGCCACGGGCCGCGGCGGCTGGCGTCGGCCGCGCGGGTGAGCCCGGCGTCGGCGAGCGCACGCACCAGGACCGGGCGCGCCGCGAGGCCCCGCCGCAGGATCACGCCGAGCCCGATCAGGGTGAGGGCCGCCAGTCCCGCCCCGACGACGCCGGGCGCGGTCCGCAGGGTGCCGTCGACGGCCGCGAGCACCGTGGCACCCGCCACCCAGAGCGCCGGCCACAGCGGCATCTCGTTCACCACGAGCCCGCCCACGAAGCTCAGCCGCGCCTGCAGCGGCGTGCGGCGCGGGGCCACGACCGCGAAGAACGTCGGCACGGCGACGAGCAGGATCGTGACGACGTATCCCATGCGCTCCCCTGCCCGACGATGCTGCCAGCGTACGTTCCCGTCGGTCGCCGCGCCGGACGTCCCCGGGACGGGTGCGGCGGGCGCTCAGGCGCGCGGCGGCGCGGGCTCGTCCAGCAGCGCGCGCACGGCGGCGAACTGCTCCAGACGCCCGTCGGGCGTGGGGGCGAGCGGCTGCACGGTGAGCGTGGTGACGCCGCTCGAGGCCAGCGCCTGCAGCCGCGTCCGCACGTGCGCCTCGTCGCCGATGAGCGCCGTCCCCTCGACGAGCTCGCCCGGGACGGCGCCGGCGGCGCCCGCCTTGTCGCCGGCCAGGTACCGGTCCTGCACGACGGCGGCCGCCTCGCCCAGGCCGTAGCGCGCCGCCAGGTCGGCGTAGAAGTTCGCGTCCCGCGCGCCCATGCCGCCGACGTAGAGCGCGAGGCGGTCCCGGTAGGCCGCCCGGGCGGCGTCGAGCGCGGGGCCCTCGCCGATGAGCAGCGGCATCGTGACCTGCACGTCCAGGGGGCCGAGCGCGGTGTCGCGGGCCGCGCGTCCGGCGTCGAGCGCGTCGCCCCAGGCCAGGTGCGCGCGCTCGGGCAGGTAGAACACCGGCATCCAGCCGTCGGCGATCTCGGCGGTCTGCGCGACGCTCTTGGGCGTCAGCGCGGCGATGGCGATCGGGATCCGCTCCCGCCGCGGCCGGTTGACCAGCTTGAGCGGCTTGCCCAGGCCGGTCCCCTGGTCGGGCGGCAACGGGACGCGCACGCGGCGCCCCTCGAACGCGAGGGGCTCGCGGCGCCAGACCATCCGGCAGACCTCGACGGTCTCGCGGATCCGCGTGAGCGGGGCGGCGTACGGGACGCCGTGGAACCCCTCGACCACCTGCGGGCCTGACGCGCCCAGCCCAAGCTCGAACCGGCCGCCGGAGACGTCGTCGAGCCCGGCAGCGGTCATCGCGAGCGCGGCGGGCGTGCGCGAGAACACGCCCAGGATCGCCGACTGCAGCGCGACCCGCTCCGTCGCGGCCGCCAGGTACCCGAGCCGGCTCACGGCGTCGAAGGAGTACGCCTCCGCGACGGAGACGACGTCGACCCCGAGCCGCTCCGCCTGCTGCACCGCGGGCACGGCCGCGCGGAAGTCGTCGGAGTAGTCGACGACGATGCCGAGACGCACGGCCTCACCGTACGCGAGCCGCCCCCCTCCCCCCTCAACTGGAGCGCGGTGGCGCCACCGTGCACCAGGTGGGCCGATTCCCCGCCGCGATGCTCCACTTGAGGTGTCGGCTCGGGTGGCCGCGTCGGTGGGGCGCGCGAGGATGGGCAGGTGCTGCTCGCCGACGTCGCCGCGACCTCCGCCGCGCTGGCCGCCACCCGCTCACGGCTGGCCAAGCGGGCGCTGCTCGCCGCGCTGCTGCGCCGCGCCGCGCCGGAGGAGGTGCCGGTGGTGGCGCGGTACCTGGGCGGCGAGCTGCGTCAACGCCGCACGGGCCTCGGCTGGCGGTCGCTCGCGGGGCTGCCGGGGCCGGCTGCGGAGCCCTCGCTCGAGGTGCTCGACGTCGACGCGGCCTTCGAGCGGATGGCGGCGCTCGCCGGGCCCGGCTCGGCGACCGCGCGCACGGCCCTGGCCGCGGAGCTGTTCGCCGCCGCGACCGAGCCCGAGCAGGCGCTCCTGCGCGGCCTGGTCACCGGGGAGCTGCGCCAGGGGGCGCTCGACGCGCTGCTGCTCGACGCCGTCGCCGAGGCCGCGGGCGTGCCCGCCGACGCCGTCCGCCGGGCCGCGATGCTCGCCGGGGCCACGGAGCCGGTCGCGACGGCGGCTCTGGGCGCGGCGTCGCCGGAGGCTGCCCTCGCAGTGCTCGGAGCCTTCGGGCTCACGGTGGGCCGGCCCGTGCGGCCGATGCTCGCGGCGTCCGCGCCCGACGTCGCGGCGGCGGTGGCCGGGTTCGGTGGGCGGCCCGTGGTGGTCGACGCCAAGCTCGACGGCATCCGCATCCAGGTGCACCGCGACGACGACGACGTCCGCGTCTTCACGCGCAGCCTCGACGACATCACGGCGCGCGTGCCGGAGGTGGTCGCCGTCGTCCGGGCCCTGCCGGTGCGCACGGCGGTGCTCGACGGCGAGGCGCTCGCCCTGGGGCCCGACGGCCGTCCGCGGCCCTTCCAGGAGACCGCGTCCCGGTCCGCGACGCGCGACGCCGAGCTCGCCGCCGCCGTGACGCTCACCCCGTTCTTCTTCGACGTGCTGCACCTGGACGGCCGCGACCTGCTCGGCGAGCCGTTGTCGGCACGGCTCGCGGCGCTGGACGCGGTGCTCGGGGGGCCGGGCGCCGCGCACGTCGTCGGGCGCGTGACGACCGCGGACGCCACCGCCGCGCAGGACGCGTTCGAGCGCTGGGTCCGCGAGGGCCAGGAGGGCGTCGTCGTGAAGGACGCCGACGCCCCCTACGAGGCGGGCCGCCGCGGTGCGGCCTGGGTCAAGGTGAAGCCGCGGCACACGCTCGACCTGGTGGTGCTCGCCGTCGAGCGCGGCTCGGGTCGACGCCGCGGCCTGCTGTCGAACATCCACCTCGGGGCGCGCGACCCGGCGGGCGGCTGGGTGATGTTGGGCAAGACGTTCAAGGGGATGTCCGACGAGATGCTCGCCTGGCAGACGGCGCGCTTCCGCGAGCTCGAGGTGTCCGACGACGGGTGGGTGGTCACCCTGCGCCGCGAGCAGGTGGTCGAGATCGCGTTCGACGGCCTCCAACGGTCGACCCGATACCCCGGCGGCCTCGCGCTCCGCTTCGCGCGCGTGGTCAGGTACCGCGACGACAAGGCGGCCGCCGAGGCCGACACGATCGATACCGTCCGGGCCCTGGCAGCACGCGGCCCTGTCGCCCAGGAGGATCCCGACCCGGGGGCGTAGGCGACGGGCTCGTCGGGCGTTGCGCGGAGAGTTCGCCGCGATATCCGCGGGGAACCTTCCACACAGGGCCAGGCGGCGGCCCCGCGCGGCCCGCCTGCGGCGTCGTCGGCGGCCCCGTCCGCCACGGCTAGCCTGAGCGCGGCAGTGTCGCCGAACAGGAGGACCGATGCGTGCGTTCGTCATCACCGGCCCGGGCCACGGCGAGGTGCAGGACGTCCCCGAGCCCGAGGCCGCGCCCGGCCAGGTGGTGGTCGACGTCGAGCGCGCCGGCGTCTGCGGCACGGACGCCGAGTTCTTCTCCGGGCACATGGCCTACCTGCGCACCGGCGACGCGGCCTATCCCATCCGCATCGGGCACGAGTGGTGCGGTCGCGTGAGCGCGGTGGGCGACGGCGTCGGGCAGGAGTGGCTGGGGCGGCGCGTCACCGGCGACACCATGCTCGGCTGCGGGCGCTGCGCGCGGTGCACCGGCGGCCGCCAGCACCTGTGCGCCGACCGGTACGAGATCGGCATCCGGCGCGGCTGGCCCGGCGCGCTGGCCGAGCGACTCGCGGTCCCGGCGTCGGCGCTCGTCCCGCTACCCGATGCGGTGGACGAGGCGATGGGTGCGCTCGTCGAGCCCGGCGGCAACGCCTTCCGGGCGGTGCGCGCCGCCGACGCGCGGCCGGGTGCGCGCGTCCTCGTGCTCGGCGCGGGCACGATCGGCCTGCTCGTGGCCCAGATGGCCGCGACCGACGGCGCGGAGGTGCACGTGCTCGGCCGCAGCGAGCGCTCACGGACGTTCGCGGCCTCGCTCGGGGTCGCCAGCGTCTGGACGCGCGAGACGCTGCCCGCGCTCGCCTTCGACGCCGTCGTCGACGCCTCCAACCACCCCGACATGCCGCGGCTCGCCGTCGAACGCGTGGAGCCGGGCGGCCGCGCGGTGTTCATCGGCATCTCCGGCGAGCCCAGCGTCGTCGACAGCCGCGACCTCGTCCTCGCCGACGTCACCGCCGTCGGGATCCTGTCCGGGTCAGGCGGGCTCGCGGGCGCCGTCGACCTCTACGCCGCCGGCCGCGTGGACCCTCGGCCGCTGGTCGCGGCCACGGTCGGCCTGCACGACGTCGCGGACGTGCTCGCGGGCCGGACGCCGGACGGCGCGGGCGCGGGCCCGAAGACGCACGTGGACCCCCGCGGACTCTGACGCCCGCCCTCTGCGGAGGATCCGTCGCGCTTTCCGCGACGGATCCTCCGCAGACCCGACTGACGGGCGAGCCGTGGCGCGCTACGCGACCTCGTGGTGCTCGACGTGCGGGTGCCGGCGCTCGAGCTTGGCGCCCTCGACGTCGACGTCCGGGAGCAGACGGTCGAGCCAGCGCGGCAGCCACCACGCGTGGTCGCCGGCCAGGTGCAGCAGCGACGGCACGACGAGCATCCGCACCACGAACGCGTCCACGAGCACGCCGAACGCGAGCGCGAAGCCGATCGGCCGGATCATCGTCGACTCGGCGAAGATGAAGCCGCCGAACACCGAGGTCATGATGAGCGCCGCCGCGGTGACGACGGCCCGGCCGGCCCGCACGCCCTGGACGATCGCCATGCGCGGCGAGGCACCGTGCGCGTACGCCTCGCGCATGCCCGAGCCCAGGAACAGCTGGTAGTCCATGGCGAGGCCGAACAGGATGCCGACCAGGACCGTCGGCAGGAAGCTCAGCACGGGTCCGGGCGCGTGCACCTGGAACAGCCCGCCCAGCCAGCCCCACTGGTAGATCACGACGACGGCCCCGAGCGCCGCGAAGAACGACAGGACGAACCCGAGGGTCGCGATGAGGGGCACGAGGATCGAGCGGAACACCAGCATGAGGATGATCAGCGACAGCCCGACGACGACCGCGAGGTAGGTCGGCAGCGCCTCGGCGAGCTTCGCCGACACGTCGATCGCGCCGCTCGTCTGGCCGGCCACGGCGATCGGGATGTCGCCGTCGAGGGGCGACATGTCACGCAGGTCGTTGACGAGCGCCTCCGTGGACTCCGCGTTCGGGCCTTCCTCCGGCACCACCTGGAACGCGGCGAGCGAGCCGTCCTGCGAGGTGGCGACGGGCGCGACGGCCGCGACGTCGGGCACCTCGAACAGCCTGGAGGCGACCGCCGCCTGGGCGGCGAGCGACTCGTTCTCGTCGGCACCCGCGGGCAGGTCCGCGATCACCAGGAGCGTGCCGTTCTGGCCGGCCCCGAACTTCTGCTCGATGGTCCGGTAGGCCTGGTAGGTCGTGGACGACTTCGCCTCCGACGAGCCGTCGGGCAGACCGATGCGCAGGCTCGTGGCGGGCAGCGCGAGCAGCCCGAGGGCCGCGACGCCGACGAGGGCACGGACGATGGCCCGGCCCGTCGACATCGGGCGCAGCGGGGTCGTGGCGGGCGCCGGGGCGGTCTCGAGGTGAGCCCGCTCCCGACGGCGCAGCACGCGCGTGCCGAGCAGGCCCAGCAGCGCGGGCGTGAGGGTGATGGCGACGAGCACGGCGATCGCGATGCTCGCGGCGCCGACGGTGCCCATGAGCCCGAGGAACGGGATGCCGGTGACGTTCAGCGCGAGCAGCGCGATGAGCACCGTCGAGCCGGCGAACACCACGGCGTTGCCGGACGTGCCGTTCGCCAGGCCGATGGACTCGTCGACGTCGTAGCCCTGCTTCAGCTGGCGCCGGTGCCGGTTGAGGATGAACAGCGAGTAGTCGATGCCGACGGCGAGGCCGAGCATGACGCCGAGCACCGGCGTGACCGAGACCATGTCCACGACGCCGGAGAACGCCAGGGCCCCGAGCGCGCCGATGGCGACGCCGATGCCGGCCGTGAGGATCGGCAGGCCGGCCGCGACGAGGGTGCCGAGCATGACCAGCAGCACGACGGCCGCGACGAGGACACCGACGGCCTCGCCGAACCCGAGGATCTTCGGGACCTCCATGGCGATCCCGGAGGTGAAGTCGATGTCGACGTCGTCGATCGAGGCGCCGCGGAACTCGTCGAGGACCGACTGCTGGACCTCCTCGGGCACCTCGAAGGTCGCGTCGTCGAAGACCACGGTGACGACGGCGGCCGAGCCGTCCTGCGAGACCTGTCGGATCTGCTCGGCCATCTCCAGGAGCCCGGCCCCGAGCTCGAGCCGCTGCTCCTCGCGGTCGAGGGTCGCGTAGCTCGTCTCGACGTCCGCGGCGCCCTGGTCGAGCTCGGCCCGCTGGGCGTCGACGGCGTCCTGCTGGGCGTCGAGCTGGGCCCGCTGGGCGTCGAGCTGGGCCTGCTGCGCGTCGAGCTGCGGCGCGACCTGCGCGGTCATGCCCGCGGCCTCCGCCTGCGCCCGGGCGGCGTCGAGCTGGGCCTGCGCGTCGTCGAGCTGGCGCTGGCCCTCGTCGAGCTGGGCCTGACCGGCGTCGAGCTGGGCCCGGCCCGCCTCCACCTGCGCGCTGGCCTGCTCGAGCTGGGCCCGCCCCTCCTCGAGGCTGGCGCGACCGCCGGTGATCTGCTCGGCCTGCGCCGCACGCTCGGCCTCGGTGGCGAACGGGTCGACGACGCGGGCGACGCCGTCCAGCCGGCCGACCTGGGTGACGAGCTCGCTGATGGCCGTCTGCTGCTCGGCCGTGAAGGCGGCGCCGTCGTGCGTGCTCATGACGACGGTGCCCGTCGCGCCGGCGGCCTCCGGGAACTCGGCCTCCAGCCGCGCGGTGACCTCCGCCGTCGGGGTGTCCGGGATCGAGAACCCGCTGGCGAGCGTGCCGCCTGCGACGAGGTATGCGCCGCCGGCGAGCGCCAGCACGGCGAGCCACGCGGCGACGACCATGCGGGCGTGGTGCGCGCTGAAGCGGCCCAGGCGGTAGAGGAGCTCGGCCATGTCGTCCTTCTTCGAGGTGCGGAGCAGGGATGCTGCGGTCAGATGGTCGGCCCGGCGCCGTAGCCGGTGCCGACCGCGGTGAGCAGACGCTCGAGGTAGCCGTCCCAGACGGTGCGGGACTCCTCGTCGTCGGTGGCTCCCGTGGCGGCGAGCCAGTGGTGGTAGAGCACGATGAGGCCGCTCGTGAGGGCGTTGACCAGCAGGTGCACCTCGAGCTCGTCGGCGCTGGGGTGCCGCACCGCCATCGCGACGGAGAAGCGCCGGCTGACCTCGTTGAACGAGCGCAGGAGCAGCGTGGCCGCCCACGGGGACTCGAGGTCGACACGCATCTCCACGCCGCCGAGCGACTGGGTGAGGTACGCCATCGGCCCGACGAGCTCGGTGCTGCGCAGCGCGCTCGCCACCTCGGCGAACATCGCCGCTGGGGTGTCGTCCACCGCCGGCACCGCGAGCGCGTTCTCGACGAACGTGTCGACGAGTCCGCCGAGCACGTCGCTGCACACCGCGGTCACGACGTCGTCGAGCGTGGCGAAGTGGTTGAAGACGGTGCGCCGCGAGACGTCGGCACGCTCGGCGAGCTGGTCGACGGTGAACCGCAGGCCGCCGTGCTCCTCCAGGAGCGCCGCGGCGGCGTCGACGATGGCCTGCCGCGACCGCTGCTTGAGGGCGGCGCGACGGTCGATCGGGACGACATCGGACATGGGGATGACACTAAGTGCATCCTTGCACTCAGTGCAAACGTAGGACCACTTCGCTGCAGGCGCCCGTCACGCCCTCGCCGACCGCCCGCCTCCCCCGGACGCTCAGTTGAGGCTCGGGTCCTCCGGGAACGTCGACACGATGGCGAGCGCCCCGCCCTGGCGGCGCAGCACCCGCCGCCACAGGAGCCCGGGCTCGGGCGTCGTGAGGTCGCCGGGGCGGGCATCGAGCACGTACCAGTCGCCGGCTGCCACCTCGGCCTCCAGCTGGCCGCCGGACCACCCCGCGTACCCCACGAACACCCGCACCCCCGTGACGCCGGACAGCGCGTCGGCAGGGTCCGCGTCCAGGTCGACGAGCCCGAAGGGGCCGACGAGGGGGTCGACCGCCTCGCTCGAGGCGCCCGGGACGAGCGTGGCGACGCCGAGCGCGCCGTCGAGGCCCACGGGCCCGCCCTGGAAGAGCGTCGCGGGCGGCGTCACGGCGTCGTGCCACGCGGGCAGCGCCTCCCCGGTCGGCACGGCGACGGGGCGGTTGAGCACCACCCCGAGCGCGCCGTCGTCGTCGTGCCGCAGCACGAGGACGACCGTGCGCCGGAAGTTCGGGTCGAGCATGCCCGGCGTCGCGACGAGGAGCTTGCCCGCGAGCTCGTCCGCCATGCCTCCATCATCGCCCGCCACACGACGCACCGCGCACCCCGGGGTGACGAGGATCACCCGCGGTTTCCGCTTGCGTTCCGGGGGGTCGGAACGATTCGATAGGGGCGAGCGGTCGACGGCGACGCGCGCCCCACCGTTTCCCCAGATCCCGGAGCACCCACGCATGGCCAAGGCCCTCACCACCGGACGACCGTGGCGCGTCATCCTCGCGTTCGCCGTCCCGCTCCTGCTGGGCAACGTGGTCCAGCAGGCGTACCAGATCGCCGACGCGATGGTCGTCGGCCGGGTGCTCGGCGTCGACGCGCTCGCCTCGGTCGGCGCCACCGGGAGCTTCATCTTCCTGCTGCTGGGCTTCGCCTGGGGCATGACCTCGGGCTTCGCCATCCCGACGGCGCAGGCGTTCGGCGCGGGCGACGCGCGGGCCGTGCGCCGCTCGGTGGCGGCCGGCACGATCCTCACCGGCGCCGTGAGCGTGGTCGTCACCATCGTCGCGCCGCTGCTCGCCGAGCCGGCGCTGCGCCTGCTCCGCACCCCGCCGGAGCTGCTCGACGAGGCGACCACGTTCGCCGTCGTCAGCTTCCTCGCGGGCTCGACGATGATGTTCCTCAACTTCCTGTCCGCGATCCTGCGGGCGATCGGCGACTCGCGGACGCCCCTGATCTACCTCGTCGTCAGCTGCGTGCTGAACATCGTGCTGGTGCTCGGCGCGGTGCCCGGGCTCGGCCTCGGGGTGGGCGGCGCGGCGCTGGCCACCGGCCTCTCGCAGGCCAGTGCCGTCGCGATGTGCCTGGTCCACATCCGCCGGCGCGTCCCCACGCTGCACGTCCGTCGCGAGGACTGGCACGTGACCCGCGAGGAGCTGCGCCGGCACCTGGGCCTCGGCCTGCCCATGGGCTTCCAGGCGTCGATCATCGCGATCGGCATCCTCGCCGTGCAGGTGCGCCTGAACGACCTCGGCCCCGACGCCGTCGCCGCGTACACGACGGCCACGCGCGTCGACAACTTCACGATCGCCTTCCTCGGCTCGATGGGCATCGCGGCGTCGATGTACGCGGCGCAGAACCTGGGCGCGCGCCTGCCCGACCGCATCCGGACCGGCATCGGCCAGGCCGTGGCGATCACCGCGGGCGGCGCCGCCCTCCTCGGCGCGTTCATCGCGTTCGCCGGCCCGTCGCTCGTCCGGCTCTTCGTCGGCCCGGGCGAGGAGACCGTCGTCGACATGGCGGCGTACTACCTGCACGTCAACGGCTCCTGGTACGTCGTGCTCGGGGTGCTGTTCGCCCTCCGGGGTGCGCTGCAGGGCCTCGGCTACACCTCGGTCCCGACGATCACCGGTGCCCTCGAGCTCGCGTGCCGCGTCCTCGCCGCCATCGCGCTCGGTGCCGTCTGGGGCTACCAGGGTCTCGTGTGGGGCAACCCGCTCGCGTGGCTCGCCGCCGTCGCCGTCCTGGTGCCCGCCTACCGGCGTGCGCACCGGCGGCTCGACGACCTGCGCCCGACGCAGGAGCCGGCGCCCGACGCGCGGCCGGCCGCCGACGCGCGGCACGCCCCGCCGGTCGTGGTCGTCGTGGGAGAGTCGTCCGACGGCGGCGTGCTGCTCGACGCGATCGCGCCGGGGGACGCGGCCGACGACGCGACCGCGTACGCGGGCGCATCCGCCGCCCGCTGACGAGGACCCCGCCGTGACCGACCCGCTGCACCTGACCGCCGCCGCCGTCCTCCTGGACAACGACGGCGTGCTGGTGGACTCCAAGGAGTCCGGCGAGGTCGCGTGGCGCACGTGGGCGGTCCGGCACGGGCTCGACCCCGAGGCCGTCATCGCGCTCGTGCACGGCGTGCGCTCGCGCGAGACGGTCGCACGCTTCGTCCCGCCGGAGCAGGTCGACGCGGCGACGGCCGAGATCGACGGGCTCGAGCTGGCGTCGACCGCCGGGACCGTCGCGATCCCGGGCGCCGCGGCGTTCGTCGCCACCCTCCCGGAGCCGGCCCGCGCCGTCGTGACCTCCGCGCCGCAGGCCCTGGCCGTCGCCCGGCTCCGGTCCGCAGGGATCCCGGTGCCCGCGACGATCGTGGCGTCGGAGGACGTCACGCGGGGCAAGCCCGCGCCCGACCCGTACCTCGCCGCGGCGGCCCGCCTGCACCTCGCGCCCGCCGCGTGCGTCGTGCTCGAGGACAGCGCGAGCGGCATCCGGGCGGCCCGCGCAGCAGGGGTGGGCGCCGTCGTCGGGATCGGGGCCTCCGCGCTGGGGCAGGGCTGCGACGTCGTGGTGGCGGACCTGGAGCACCTGCGCTGGTCCGGCCGGGGGCTGGCCGTGACGGACCCGCTCGAGCACGCGGGCGGGGCCGCGCCCGGACTCGCCGGCTAGGCCCCGCGGCCCGGCCGGCGCAGGCCGAGGTCGTCGGCGACGCGCTCGGCGGCGAGCCGTCCGGAGACGAGCGCGGTCGGCACGCCGGTGCCGGGGTGCGTGCTGGCCCCCGCGAAGTACAGGTTCCGGTACTGGGCGTGCCGGTTGTGCGGGCGCAGGTACGCCAGCTGGAACAGCGTGTGCGCGAGCCCGTGCGTCGCGCCGCGCTCGAGGTTGTGGTGCGCGCGCCAGGTGGGCGGGGTGGCCGTCGCCTCGACCGTGATGTGGTCGGCGACGTCGGTCAGGCCGAGCTGGGCCAGCCGGGCCAGCACCGCGCGCCGGGAACGGTCCAGCTGGACCGCCCACTGCGCGTCCTCGGCGGCGCGCAGCTCCGGGTCGTCGCCGTCGTAGACCATGTGGCCCGTCGGCACGACGGCGATGAGCGTGTCCCGCCCGGGCGGCGCGGTCGCCGGGTCCAGCCGCGTCGGCGCGTGCACGTAGACCGAGGGCAGGTCGGGCAGCGGCTCGTTCCGCTCGATGCGGTCGAAGTTCTCGCGGTAGCAGTCGGCCAGGAAGAGGGTGTGCGGGCTGAGCTCGGGGTACTCGCGGTCGGTCCCCCAGAAGAAGCTGATGGTGGAGCCGGAGTAGGTGCGCCGCGCCAGGCGCTGCGCGGGGCGCCGGTCCGGCAGCAGCCGCCGGTACACGTAGGGGAGGTCCGCGCTGGCGACGACGACGTCGGCCGGCAGCCGCCGGCCGTCCTCGAGCACGACGCCGGTCGCGCGGTTCCCGGCGACCTCGATCGCGCCGACGGGCGCCCGGTACTCGATCGCGGCGCCCGCCGCCGTCGCCGCGTCGGCCATCACCTCGGCGATCCGGTACATGCCGCCCGTGGGGTACCAGACGCCGTGGGCGAGCTCGCTGTACGGCGTGAGGGAGAACGTCGACGGGGCGCTGAACGGGCTCAGGCCCATGTAGACGTCCTGGTAGGTGAACGCCGCGCGGAGCCGGTCGGAGTCGAAGAAGCGACCCATGTGCCGGTAGTGCGGCGCGAGCGCCTTGATCCGCAGGGCGAGGACCGCGTTCGCGGGCGTGAAGAACTGCGTCGCGCGCCGGAAGTCGCGGTCGACCAGGCCGGACATGCCCAGCTCGTAGTGCCGCCGACCCTCCTCGACGTACCGCAGGAAGCCGCCGAAGCAGCCGGGCTCGATCGCCTCGAGCCGGCTCCGCATGGCCGTGAGGTCGGACGTCATGGCCAGCCGCGTGCCGTCGTCGAACACGACGTCGTAGGTGGGGTCGACGCGGACCGGCGCCAGCGCCGCGTCCATGTCGACGCCCAGCCGCTCGAGCTCCCCGCGGTAGAGCAGCGGCATGATCAGCAGCGTCGGGCCGGTCGAGAACGTGTGGCCCTCGCGCGTGAACTGGCCCACCCGGCCGCCCGGCTCCCCGTTCTTCTCGACCACCGTCACCTGAAGACCGCGGCGGGCGAGGTGCGTCGCGGCGGACAGCCCCGCCATGCCGGCGCCGACGACGACGGCGGTGGGCGCGCTCATCGGGCCACCGCGAGCGCGCGCGGCGCCTGCCGGGGCCCGACGGCGTCGCTCGCCAGCAGCGACCGCGCGGCGTCGGCGGCGATGCGCAGGCCGCCGCGCAGCGTCGCGCGCTCGGGGTAGCCGGCGCGCAGGCGGTAGCCGTCCGCCTCGATCGCGTCGAGCACCCACTCGAACCGCGCCGTGTACGCGTGCCCGGCGACGCGGCACCGCGGGTCCTCGACCCGCTCGAGGTACTGCCGCCCGACGGCGAAGCACGCGCGGGCGAGCTCGACCCGGTCGCGGACCCACGCGCGCATCGCCGGCGCGTGCAGGTCCGCCAGCGACGCACCCGGCTCGTCGAGCACCTCGGCCGGCACGTTGACGTATCCGGCGTCGAGGTCCTCGACGAGGTCGCGCAGCATGTGGGCGACGTGCGCGCCCGTGACGGCCGCGTACCGGGTGTCGTCGTGCGGGCTCGGGCACCCGTGCCCGATGCAGTGGTGCAGGGCCTCGGTGACCGCGACCGCGAGCAGGCGCGTGTACTCGTCGAGCTCGCGCTGGGTGACCGGTCGGCCGCGGCGACGGACGTCGAGCTCCATCACGTCGAGCATCGCGCCCAGCGAACCCAGCAAGGGCTCGCCGTCGACGCCGAGCGCCGCCCCGGCGGCACCGAGCCGGACGAGCAGCCCCTCCTCGGGCGTCACGGGCGCCCAGGCGCCGTCCCGCGCGTCGGGCAGCGGGGCGCCGTCGGTCGCGAGCGCCAGCAGGCGTCGCTGCCGGGCGACGAACGCGAGGCGGCTGCCGCCGCCGGGCAGCCGCTCGTCGACCATGTCGTCGAGCCACCGGAACCAGGCGTAGAGCGCGAAGGCGTCCGCGCGGTACCGCGGGTCCGCGAGCCACCGGATGGTCAGGTACGACTGCCTGCTGGCGGCCCGGGTGATACCCGCGGCGAGCACGTGCTGCGGCGCGCCGGCGATGCCCGGCATGGCCACCTTCTTCCGTCGGCGAGGTGCACGAGTCCCCCAGCGACGCTAGTGACGCCCGGCCCCGCGAGCACGGGCCTTGTGACCTACGCCACGTCTCGACGCGCGCGCCCGGCCCGCCCCGATGATGATGGGCCCGGGCCCGCTGCCCGCGAGGGCTGCGGGGACGAAGGGAGCCGAGGTGCCGACTGTCGCGGTGGTGCTGCACCGGAAGAAGGTGCGCGGGAAGAAGAACGGCACGGGGCGCGCACGTGGTCGCCAGGTGGTCCGCGAGGTGTTCCTCGCGGCGGGCGTCGACCTGCTCTGGTACGAGGTGCCGAAGAGCCGCAAGGCCCGCAAGAAGGCCCGCAAGGCCGTCAAGAAGGGCGCCGACGTCGTCGTCGCCTGGGGCGGGGACGGCACGGTCCAGCGGTGCGTCGACGCGCTCGCCGGGCGGGACGCCGCCCTGGCCGTGATCCCCGCGGGCACCAGCAACCTCCTCGCGACGGCGCTCGGCCTGCCGGACGACCCCGCCGACGCCGCCCGGGTCGCCCTCGACGGCGCCCGGCGACGGCTCGACACCGGCAGCGTCAACGGCGAGCACTTCGCCGTCGTCGCCGGGGCCGGTCTCGACGCGCTCCTCGTGGCCGACGCCGACAGTGAGCTCAAGGGGCGCATCGGCCGCGCCGCGTACGTGTACTCCGGCCTGAAGCACCTGGGCGAGGAGGCCTTCGAGGCGGACGTCGAGGTGGACGGCGAGCGCGCCTTCCGGGGGCGGGCGACGTCGGTGCTCGTCGCCAACCTGCCCGAGGGCGTCGGTGGCCTCGAGCTGTCGGAGTCGTCGAGCGCCGACGACGGTGTGCTCGAGGTCGGGGTGGTCACCGCCGAGGGACCGCTCCAGCTCGTGCGTACCGCCGCCCGCGCCCTGCTGGGCAGCGCCGACGCGTCACCACACCTGACGACGTCGGACGGCGCGTCGGTGGTGGTGCAGCTGGGGCGGGCCGTGCCGTACGAGCTCGACGGCGGCGAGCGCGACCCCGCGCGGCTCCTGGAGATCGAGGTGCACCCCGCCTCGATCACGGTGTGCGTGCCCGCCGGGGCGACGGACGACTGACGGCCCGGGTCCCTGACCGCACCGGGTGCGCGGTGGCAGGATCGTCCGCGCGGGCGCGAGCCCGCCGAGGACGAACGGGAGACGATGAGCGACCGCAGCCAGGGCACCGGCCCGGCCCACGACGAGCACGTCAAGCTCGCCCGCTACATGTGGCTGTCCCTGGTGGCGGCCCTGATCACGATGGGGCTCAAGGCGCTCGCCGCCCTCATCACGGGTTCCGTCGGCTTCCTGTCCGACGCCCTGGAGTCGGGCGTGAACCTCGTCGCGGCGATCGTCGCGATCATCGCCCTGCGCGTGGCGGAGAAGCCGCCGGACCACAACCACGACTTCGGCCACGGCAAGGCCGAGTACCTGTCCGCCCTCGTCGAGGGCACCATGATCTTCGTCGCCGCGGCCGCGATCGTCTGGACGTCCGTGGACCGCCTCATCCACCCCGTCGCGATCGAGCGCGCCGGCATCGGCCTGGTGCTCACCACCGGGGCGTCGCTCATCAACCTGGCGGTCGGCCTGCTGCTGGTGCGCGTCGGCACGCGGCACCGCTCGATCACCCTGATCGCCGACGGCAAGCACCTGCTCACCGACGTCTGGACGTCTGCGGGCGTGCTCGTCGGGATGGTGCTCGTCGCGGTGACCGGCTGGGCGCCGCTGGACCCGATCGTCGCCCTGGCCGTCGGCGTGAACATCCTCGTGACGGGCTACGGGCTCGCGCGCCGGTCCCTGGCCGGCCTGCTCAGCGCGCGCCTGCCGGCGGCGGACCTCGAGCTCGTCGACGGCGTCCTCGCGCAGTTCCGGGAGGAGGGCGTCGAGGTCCGCTCGGTGCGCAGCGTCGAGTCCGGCCGGCAGCGCCTGGTCGCGCTCGAGATCGCCGTCCCCGGCACCTGGACGGTGCACGAGGCGCACGAGCTCAGCGACCGGCTGGAGGCGGCCATGGCCGCCGCGCTCCCCCGGTGCGTGACGCTCGTGCACGTCGAGCCGCACGCGCAGGACGCGCCGGCCTGACCCGACCCGCGACCGGCCGGGCCGGCGGCGCTCAGCCGACGCGGATGAAGATCGGGTTGCTCTGCCACATCGTGCGGAACTGGACCGTCTTCCCCGGCCTCGGGGCGTCGATCATCATGTTGTCGCCCGCGTAGATGCCGATGTGCCCCGGGCTCCAGACGAGGTCCCCGGGCTGGGCCTGGTCGCGCGGCACCTCGACGCCGGCGTAGCGCTGGTCGCCCGACGTCCGCGGCAGCGTGATGCCGAGCTGGGCGTACACGTACGAGGTGAAGCCCGAGCAGTCGAAGCCGTCCGGCGTCGTCCCGCCGTACACGTACGGCACTCCGACGTAGCGGGCAGCCACTTCGATGACCGCGCTGCCGACGGCGGACGCCGGGATCGCGCCGCCCGTCGCGCGGGCCTGCGAGCGCGACGTCGACGTGGCCCGCTCGACGACGGGCTCCGGCTTCGGGTTGGCGGTGACGGTGATGGCCGGCGCCTCGAACGTCCAGGCGGCGACCTCCGTCGGCACCTCGACGACCGGCGACGTCGCGAGCGCGGACCGGGCCTCGGCCGTCAGCTGGGTGACGTCGACGGCCGCGGCAGCGCCGCCGGGCACGGTCTGGGTGCTGTCGGCGGGGTGGTCGGCCGGCACGGCGGCGGACGCCGGCAGGGTGACGGACATGACCAGACCCGAGGACGCGACGGCGATGCCGTAGCGCCGACCGGCGACGGCGACGCGCGCAGCGGTGCGCACCGCGTCCTGCAGGGGCGTTCGGGGACGGCACGCCGCGCGGTGGCGGGCGTGCGAGGTCGACTCGGACACGCAGTACCTCTCCTGCCGCCTACGAGGTGAGCTGTCGGATTCGGGTGGGAGAACACCCGGCCGGGCCCTTCGAGAAGGACCCCGGCTTCACCCCGAGGACGCTTGCGCGCCCGGAAGTTGGGTCCCCCGCTCCTGCCGCACTGACGTGGAGGGACGAGACGGGCGGCAGGACTCGGCGTGCCGTCTCGACGCCCCACCAACGGTGGCGGGGTGGGCACACGGTAACCCGAGAGTCCGCCGATCGGGCAACTGGGGCGGCCATCTTCGAAGAACCTTCACGAACGCGGGGCCGTCGCGCCGGGCCCCGCTACTCGGTGTGCACGTCTCCGGCGAGCCCGGAGCGCACGACGTGACCGGCCACGAGCGGCGTGTCGGACGGGACGGTGCCGAGCTTCGCCGCGCCGCCCGGAGACCCGAGCGGCGCGGGCATGCCGGGCAGGGTCTGCTCGAAGAACGCGGCGTTGTCCGCCAGGTAGGGCATCAGCGCCGTCGGCAGGTCGTCCTCGTAGTAGATCGCCTCGACCGGGCACACCGGTTCGCAGGCCCCGCAGTCGACGCACTCGTCGGGGTGGATGTACAGGGAGCGCTCGCCCTCGTAGATGCAGTCGACGGGGCACTCCTCCACGCAGGCACGGTCCTTGACGTCGATGCACGGTGCCCCGATGACGTAGGTCACGGCTCCTCCTCTCGTTGGACGCGGCGCCCGCGGCCCGGGCGCCGACTCAGCTCGCCGGCAGGGCCGTGGCGAGCAGGACGACCACGAACGACCCCGCGAGCGAGCCGACGGCGAGCGCTCGGGCCAGCGTGCGCCGCCCGACGCCGTTCGCCCAGCCGTGGAGCCCGGCGGCGAGCATGACGAGGACGAACGCGACGAGCTTGCCCGCCAGCAGTCGCCCGTAGCCGGGGTCGGCCAGCGACGCCCAGGTGACGCCCTTGTGCGCGGCGAGCAGCACACCGGTGGCGAGCTGCAGCGGCACGAACGCCACGACCGTCGCGATGCCGAGGCGCGTGCCCAGGGTGCGCATGAGGTCCGCCCGGACGCGCTCGTCGAGGCGCCGGCGCGCGACCGGCAGGACGAGCGCGGAGACCGTGAGCTGGCCGCCGAGCCACATCACCGCGCCGACGACGTGCACGAACCGGACGAGGGACCAGACGCTCACGGGACCGCCTCCAGGATCCCGCGGGCACCCCGCTCGCCGTCGACCATCGCGTGGTCGACGAAGGGGTAGTGGCCCGGCGCGGGGAGCACGAGCTCCACGAACCCCCCCTGCCCGGGGGCGAGGTCGAGCGCCTGCGCGAGCCCGTGCTCGGCGTTCCCCGGACGCAGCAGGTAGGCGCCCTCCTTGAAGACCGTGTCGAACTGGGCGCCGACGACGTGGAAGGACGTCCCGCGCTGGGGGCCGGCGTCGACCACCCAGATGCGCACGCGGTCGCCGACGCCCACCGTCACGGGTGCGTGCACGTACTGGTCGGCGTAGCCGTTGAAGACGACCGCGGTCGGCCGCTCCGCCGCGAGCGCCGCCTCGTCGGCGCTGCCGCCCTGCGCGGCGAGGTACAGCTCGGACTGGACCAGCACCAGCTCGGTGTCCACCGGCGGCAGGTCCGGCGGGTCGATGACGACCGCCCCGAACATCCCGTTGGCGATGTGCAGCGCCATCGGCATCGTGCTGCAGTGGTAGAGCCACGCGCCCGAGCCGCGCGCGACGAACTGGTAGGTCAGCTCCTCGCCCGGGTCGATCGTGCGCATCGGCTCGTCCGGCGCCAGCGACCCCGCGTGGAAGTCGATGCCGTGCCCGGTGCTCGCGTCGTTGACGAAGGTGATCGTGAAGAGGTCGCCGACCCGGCCGTGCAGGGTCGGGCCCGGCGCGGTCCCGTTGAAGGTCCACAGCGTCTGCCGGACGCCGGGGGCGACCTCGACGTCGGAGTCGGTGACCGCGAGCCGGAGGGTGTGCTCGGTCCCGCCCGGCAGCGGGGTCAGGTGCGGGTCGTACGGGCGCCAGTCCGGGCCCGGCGACGCCAGCGGGTCGAGGACGACAACCTCCGGGTCCGCGGGGCCGTCCGTGGCGTGCGCCGGCGGCGCGTCCGCCTCGGCGGCGGCCCCGGTCACGACGACGCTCATCGTCATCCCCGCGACCCGGTGGCCGGCCACCGTGCACCAGCCGGACCGCGCCGCGTCGACGGCTCCGAGGTCTAGGGTCGCCGACTCACCCTCCGCCAGGAGCGGCGTCCGCTCGCCCGAGTCGAGCACGAGGTCGTGCCGCATGCCGTCCGCGTTGGTGACCTCCAGCACCAGGTGCGTACCGGCGGGGACCTCGACCGAGGACGGCGTGATCCGCATCCCCGCGAGGGTCACCTGGACCGTCTGGGTGCCCGAGCCCCCCGCGAGCGCGAGCGTCTGCGCGGCCGGGCCGGCCCCGCCGCCGAACGCCACGACCAGCGCGACGGCGAGCATGACCGCCCCGAGCGCCAGCCCACCCAGCAGCCCTCGCCGGTCGCCGACCTGCGCCCCGCTCACGCGACCACCCCCGCCGCGCGGCGCGCGCGCCGTCGCGCACTCCTCGCCGCGACGGCCGACGCCGCGAGGAACGCCAGCACGGCCACCTCCGTGGCGACCCCGCCGACCCGCCACGCCGCCGGCGACCCAAGGGCGTCGCCGCCGAGCAGGCGGACGACGAGGCCGCCGTGCAGCAGCGCCAGGTGGGCGTAGAACGACCGGTGGAAGGGCAGGCGGACGCGCAGCACGGCCGGCACGATCACCGGCGCGTGGCCGAAGATCATCGACATCACGAAGCCGAGGAAGACGGCGTGCAGGGCGGCGTCGTACACCGCCACGCTCGCGCCCAGGTCGCCCGCGACGACCCAGACCGTGCCGGCCACCGCGAGCCACGCGTATCCGGCGAGCAGGCACACCGCCATGAACCGCGTGACACCGGGGACCCGCACGGTGCGCCGCGCGACGTCGTGCACCGCGCCCCACGCCGCGAGCGCGAGGAGGGCCAGCCCCGCCAGGCGGACCCCTGCGCCGCCCGGCAGCCAGGCCGGCCCTTCCGCGCCCTGCGCGGTGGCGAGCAGCACGCCGACGACGAACGCGCCCGTCACCGCCGCCAGCACGCGCCCCGACCGCGGCCGGAGCAGCCCGACGCGGGCGAGCTCGAGCCGCTCCCCCAGGATCGTCAGGACGAGGAACCCCGCGAGCCAGGGCACGAGCCGCGGGACGGGCCAGCCGCCGAGCCACAGCACGCCGGCGACGTACCAGCAGACCGCGCCGAGGGCCATCACGCGCAGGTGCAGGGCCGGCTGCACGCGGTGCACGACGACGTAGACGACCACGAGGAGGATCGACGCCGTCGTGAGCAGGAGGCGGCCCGGCATGGCCAGCCCGAGCAGCACCGCGACGCCCCCGAGCCCGGCGCACGCGGGCGCGAGGAACCCCCAGGGCCGCCCGAGGGCGACCGCGCGCTCGAGGGAGATGACCGTGCCCAGGAAGCCCAGCGCCATGAGGGGCCCGTGCTCCGAGGCGGTCGCGCCGGTGACGGCGGGGACGGGCAGGCCCAGCAGCAGCAGCCCGCCCCAGAGCCCGGCGACCAGGCACACCACCGCCGTCAGGAAGACCGGGATGCGGCGCCACGGCACGGCGGGGGCGGCCGTCGGCGCAGGCTCCACGGGCGCCGCCGTGGGCACCGCCGTCACCATCCGAACGCCCGTCGCGCGTCGGGACTCATCATCTGCGGCGACCACGCGGGCCGGTGCGTGACGACGACCTCGGCCCGGTCGACGGCGCCGCTGCCCAGCAGCACCCGGCGGACCTCGTCCGTGAGGTACTCCCCGAGGGGGCAGGCCGGCGTCGTCGTCGTGATGGTCACGGCCGCGACCCGGCCGTTCAGCTCGAGGCCGTACAGGAGGCCCAGGGAGACGATGTCGATGCCGAGCTCGGGGTCGATGACGGCGTGCAGCTGCTCGCGCAGCTGGTCGACCTCGGTCGCGTCGAGCAGCCCGGTGACCGAGAGGGGAGCCCGGCTCATCGAGGCACCCGCCCGCTAGGGGGGGTGTGGTTCGCGGGGCTCATGGGTGTAGTTTTCACTAACTCGATAGTAAAAACAATCGGAGGTAGTGATGAGCCAGGCAGAGCAGGTCCTCGACGTCCGCACCGAGCTGCCCCGGACGCGGCACCAGCTGATCTTCTCGACGTTCGACGGGCTGGCCGACGGCGGCGCGTTCGTGCTCGTCAACGACCACGACCCCAAGCCGCTCTTCCACCAGCTGAGCGCCGAGCAGCCCGGCCGGTTCACCTGGGACTACCTGGAGCAGGGCCCCGAGGTGTGGCAGGTCCGGATCGGCCGGGTCGCCGTATCGTAGGGCCGAGATCTTCGTGTTTTCGGCCGCCGACGGCGCGGCCGGGACGCGATCCCGAGGCGGGAGGTGGGCCCGAGTGACCCGACGACTGGCGGACGCGCAGGAGTCCACGCCGCTCGGGACCCGCCGCGCGCAGGTGCTCGCGACCCTGCGCGACGCCGGCCGGCCGCTCGGGGTGCAGGAGGTCGCCGACGCGACCGGCCTGCACCCCAACACCGCCCGGTTCCACCTCGACGGGCTCGTGGCCGGCGGCCAGGCCCGCCGCGAGCTCGAGGCGCGGACGACGCCCGGCCGCCGGCGGGTCGTCTACGCGGCAGCGGCGGCGGAGGGCGCGCGCAGCTACGGCCTGCTCGCCGAGATGCTCACCGGCCTTGTCGCCTCGATGGACGGCGCGGGCGCGCCCGCGATCCAGGCCGGACGTGCGTGGGGCCGCCACCTCGTCGAGCGCGGGCTGCCGTCGCAGCCGGTGAGCGGCGAGGAGGGCCTCGCGAGGGTCGGCCGGCTGCTCGGTGAGATCGGCTTCCAGCCCGAGGTCCGTACCGACGACGACGGCGCGACCGTCGACCTGCACCACTGCCCGTTCCTCGAGGTGGCCACGCAGCACACGGACGTCGTCTGCGCCATCCACCTCGGCCTCATGCAGGGAGCGCTGGCCGAGCTGCGGGCGCCGTGGGACGCCGTCAGCCTCGAGCCGTTCGTCGCTCCGAGCCTCTGCGTCGCGCGCCTGGCCGCGCCGCCCGCGGACTGACCGGGTGCCTCCCGGGCGCCGTCCCGGTCGGCACCGTCAGGGCACGTCGGGGTCCGCGAGGCGCTCGAGGGCGATGTCCAGGAGCTCGGCCGGGTCCAGCCACATCGACGGGTAGCTGCCGTACCAGCGCTGCACGCCGTCGGCGTCGACGAGGACGAAGCCGTGGCCCGGCAGTCCGGCGTGCATGCCCGTGCCGAGCGTCCCGTACGCCGCGGCGACCGTGCCGTCGTCGAGCGCGAACGCCGACCGGACGCCCAGCCGTTCCCGGTCGGCGTTGATCTGGTCGGCCGTGTTCATCACGATCGGCAGCACCTCGATGCCCGCCTCGGCGAAGCCCGGCTCCTTCTCGATCTCGGCCATCTGCAGCAGGCACGAGTCGCAGCCCGCGCCCTCGTTGAAGTAGAGGATCACCGGTCGCCCGGCGTACTGGGCGAGCGAGACCGTGGAGCCGTCGCTCATCGGCAGCGTGAAGCCGGGGGCCTCGACCGCCGTGCTGCTCGTCTCCGGTCGCGCGGAGGCGAGCATCGCGGCCACGACGCCGACGACGAGCAGCAGCGCCGCGAGGCCGGCCACGCGGGCGAGCAGCGCGCGACGGCGCTGCGCCGCCGCCTGCACCTGGCGGACGTCGTCGAGCTCACGGCGCTCGGCCTGGCGCCGGATCGCGGTTCCGGAGGTCATGGTTCAGTCCTTCTCGTCGAGGGCCGCGGGCGCGGCCGGGGCGTGGCAGTGCGGGAGATCCGGCGCGGCGTCGACCGGGACCGGGGTGCGGCGCCACGGCATCGGGCGCTCGGCGAGCGTCGCCCACACGAACACCGCGGCCAGGGCGAGGATCCCGAGGCCCTGGAGCCACTCCGGGACCGGGCTCAGGACGTCTTGCACCTCGGCGAACAGGGTGGTCAGCCGCTCGCTGGCCCAGGCCTGGGCGGCGGTGCCCCCGGTCATGTCCTTGGATCCGGCGAGCGCGAGGACGAACCCGCCCATGACCACGAACCCGGCGGCGACCGCCACGTTGACGGTGTTCGTCACCACGAGCCGCCCCGCGACGCGGAACCGGACCGGCTTCGCCCGCAGGAAGCGCTTCTCACCGAGCCTCGCCTTGTCCCAGACCAGGGCCATCGCGAAGAGCGGGAACACCATGCCGAAGACGTAGGCGACGCCGAGCGCGAGCCCACCGATCGGCGAGCCGGACAGCACCGAGAGCGTCATCACGCCCGCGAGCACCGGGGCGCAGCAGCTCGACGCGATGCCCGAGAACACGCCCAGGGCGAAGAAGCTCGCGGTGTCGCCGCGCGTCGTGTCGGGGGCGCGGAGCATCGACGGCATGGACCACATCCGGCCCGACAGCGCGAGCGCAGCGAGGGCGAACATGAGGGTGCCGCCGGCCCAGTACAGCGGCTGGTGGTACTTGGCGATCGCGCCCGACAGCAGGCTCATCCCGAGCGTGATCGGGACCAGGACCAGGCCCAGGCCGGCGGCGAAGACGAACGTCAGGGGCAGCAGCCGCCACCGGCTGTTCTTGATCGCCCCGGCGAGGTAGCTCGGCGCGAGGAACACGATGCAGCAGGGCGCGAACAGCGCCACGCCGCCGGCGAAGAACGCGGCGAGGATGCTGCCGGTCGTCAGGAGCTCCGAGCCCATCTCAGCGTCCCGCCGTCGCGAGGGCGGCCTCGCGCGCCTCGAGGAGCCGTGCCAGCTTGCGGCGCGGCAGCCGGCCCGAGCTGAAGAACGCGCCGTCGACGAGCACGAGCGGGTTCATCGCCGGCCGGTGGACGGCGACCAGCGTCGCCCCGAGCGGGGAGTCGATCTCCACGACGGACACCTCGAGGGCGTGCCGCGACCCGAGCTCGGCGAGCGCGTCCAGCGCGTCGTCGCAGAAGTGGCACGCCTGGCTGTGCACCACCGTCACGGCGGTGGGGGTGCCGGGCGGTGGCATGGCGTCGGACGTCGTCACGGGATCTCCTTCGCAGTGGTGACCCGAGCACTGTCGGCCCCTCCCCCAGCGATGCCGGTCGAGGAATGACGAAGGTTCGATGAAGACCGGTCCCCGCCGCCGTCCGCCACCCGGCGGACGGCGCGGCGTCGCGCACAATGGCCGGGTGACCGCACCCAGCAGCGTGCCGCTCCGGGCGCTCGTCGTGGACGACGAGCCCGCACTCGCCGACGTCGTGTCCAGCTACCTCACGCGGGACGGCTTCGAGGTCGCCGTCGCGCACCGCGGGGAGGACGCCCTCGAGCGCGCCCGTTCGCTGGACCCGGACGTGGTCGTGCTCGACCTCGGTCTGCCGGGCATCGACGGCCTCGAGGTCTGCCGCCAGCTGCGCACCTTCTCGGACTGCTACGTCATCATGCTCACCGCCCGGGCCGACGAGCTGGACACGCTCGTCGGGCTCTCGGTCGGCGCGGACGACTACCTGACCAAGCCCTTCAGCCCGCGCGAGCTGGTCGCCCGGATCCGGGCGATGCTCCGCCGCCCGCGCAGCTCGGCCCGGGTGGACGCGACCGAGGCCGCGCCGGCCGCCCCGCCGATCACGATCGGCGACCTCACCATCGACGTCGCCGCCCGCGAGGCGCGCGTCGGCGGCGAGCTGGTCCACCTGACGCGCACCGAGTTCGACGTGCTGGTCACGCTCGCGCTCCGGCCCGGAGCGGTGCTCAGCCGCGCCGCGCTCATCGAGGCGGTGTGGGGCGGCAGCTGGGTCGGCGACGAGCACCTGGTCGACGTGCACGTGCTGCACGTGCGCCAGAAGCTCGGCGACTCCGCGGACCGTCAGCAGTACGTCCGCACCGTCCGCGGGGTCGGCTACCGCATCGGGACCGGCGCGTGACGACCGCCGACGGCGGCCCCGGCCGGGGCGGTGCGAGCGGCGGTGGGCTCGGCCGCCGCCTGCTCGTCGCCCTCGCCCTCGTGCTGGCGACCGCCGGCGTCACCGCCTGGCTCGTCGCCGGCGCCGTCGGGCCGGCGATCTTCCACGAGCACCTGGGCGTCGGCGGGATGCGCACTGCCGAGGACGCCGTGGCACACGCCGAGGAGGCCTTCCGCACGGCCTCCGGGCTCGCCCTGGGCATCGCGCTGGCGGTCGCCGCGCTGGTGGCGCTCGCGGTCAGCGTCGTGCTGACGCGTCGCATCGGCGCCTCCCTGGCCGCCCTCACGACGGCGGCCCGCCAGGTGGCCGGCGGCCGGTTCGCCGCCCGGGTGCCCGCGCCCGACATGGGCCGGGAGTTCGACGAGCTCGTGCTCGCCTTCAACCAGATGGCCGCCCGGCTGGAGGAGAGCGAGAACCTGCGGCACCGGCTGCTGGCCGACGTCGCGCACGAGGTCCGCACGCCCGTCGCCACGTTGAACGCGCACCTCGAGGGCCTCGAGGACGGCGTCGTCGAGGCGGGACCGGAGACCTTCGCCGTCCTGCGGGCCCAGAGCGCGCGGCTCACCCGGCTCGCGGAGGACCTCGCCGCGGTCACGAAGGCCGAGTCCGGCGAGCTGGCCCTCTCGCCGGTGCCGACCGACCCGGGCGAGCTGGTGCACCTCGCCCACCTCGCGGCCCGGGAACGGGCCGAGGCCGCGGCGATCGCGCTGACGGCCGACGTCGAGCCCGGCCTGCCGCCCATCGCCGCGGACCCCGAACGGATGGCCCAGGTGCTCGGGAACCTCGTGGACAACGCGCTGCGGCACACCCCGGCGGGCGGCCGCGTGACGATCGCGGCGCGGCGCGACCCGAGCCGCACGGGGACGCACGTGACGCATGTGACGCTCACCGTGGCCGACACCGGGGGGGGCATCGCCGCGGAGCACCTGCCGCACGTCTTCGAGCGCTTCTACCGCGCCGACACGGCGCGGGACCGCGCGAGCGGCGGATCCGGCATCGGGCTGGCCATCACCAGGGCTCTGGTGGAGGCGCACGGCGGCTCAGTGGGCGTGGCCAGCGCCGGCCGGGGCTCGGGCGCCACGTTCACCGTCACGCTCCCGGTCGAGCCCCCGCGACGGGCGGCGCGCTGACGGGCTGCTGGTGACCGTCCTGGTGACCGTCCCGGTGACCGTGCTGGTGACCGTGCTGGCCGTCACCGCGGCCGCGCGCCATGAACCACATCATGCCGAGCATGCCGAGCGGGCAGGCCAGCAGGAGCCCCCAGCTGACCGCCTGCTGCCAGCCGGCGCCGAGCACGACGAGGAGGACGGCGACGGCGGCGCCCCCGACGAGCATGTGCCGGCCGTGGGTACGCAGGTGGTCGTTCATCGAGGTCCCTTCGTGGCGGAGCCGAGGCCGTCGAGCTCCTCGCGGATGAGGCGGTAGGTCTCGGGGTCGATCTCCCCGCGCGCGAGGCGGGCGTCGAGCGTCGCTCGGGCGCCGTCCGCCGGGCGGGCCGGGAACAACCGGGTCAGGGCCCAGACGGCAAGGGCGACCACGACCAGCCAGAACGCCGCCGTCCCCGCCCAGCCACCGACGCCCATCTGCGCGCACCACGGCCCCATGGCGACCTCCGACCCTTGCGCGGACCACGGCGCCGGCTCTCGGCGCCTGGGTGCAACGCTCCCCCGGCAGGGTCAAGAAGCGACGCCGGAACGATGAAGAGTCGCTGAAGGCCATCGACGACACCCGGCGACGACGCCCGTCCCGGTCGCCTTCAGCGAACCTTGATGGAACCTCAGCCGTCCCTCAACCCCGGGCGCCCGACGATGACACCTCGCCCGGGCCGCCCACCGGCGCCCACCGCCGACCAGCCCGCTGGGAGAGACCCGATGCGCCTTCGCACCCTCTCGGCCGCCGCCCTCACCGCGGCCGCCGCCCTCGCACTCGCCGCGTGCGGCGCCGACGCCGACACGTCCACCGGGACCGGCCCCGCGACGGACCGGGCGACGACCGAGCAGGACGCGACGGACGAGGTCGCCGCGGACGCGCACAACGCCGCCGACACCGAGTTCGCGCAGATGATGATCGTCCACCACGAGGGGGCGATCGAGATGGCCGAGCTCGCCGTGGCGACCGCGGCCTCGGCCGAGGTGCGCGCCCTGGGCGAGCGCATCGCCGCAGCCCAGGGCCCGGAGATCGCGACGATGTCCGGCTGGCTGGAGGCCTGGGGCGAGGACCTGCCCGCCGAGGCGGACATGAGCGGGATGGGCCACGAGGGCATGCAGATGGAGGGCATGGACCAGGAGGCCGCCATGGCCGAGCTGTCCGGGCTCACCGGTGCCGAGTTCGACCGCCGCTTCCTGGAGCTGATGATCGAGCACCACCGCGGCGCCATCGTGATGGCCGAGCAGGAGCGGGGCGAGGGCGAGAACGCCGAGGCGGTCCGCCTCGCGGGCGCGATCATCGACGACCAGACGGCCGAGATCACCGAGATGACGAACCTCCGCAACGCGCTCTGATCGCGGGGGCGGTCAGGTGAGCGGCGCGCCGACGCCGCCGCTGCAGGCCGCTCCCGGTTCGGGCGTCTGCTCACCCTGGACGTAGCGCGCGAGGAACGCGTCGAGCCGCTCGTCGTCGGTCGTGTCCAGCTCGAGCTGCACACCCCAGGCCGTCGCCACCACCGGCGCCGCGAGGTCCTCGTAGGGGCTCGCGAGCACGTACGGGGTGGTCTGCGCGATCTCGCGCAGCCGGTCGACGTCCCCCTCGGCGGCGTCCGGGTGGTACGCGAGCCAGACGGCACCGTGCTCGAGCGAGTGCACGGCGTGCTCGTCCCGGACCGGCTGGTCGTAGAAGCCGCAGTTCTGCGGCGTCGGGTCGTGGTCGCCGCCGACCGGCGGCAGCCTCGTCCCCTCGGCGACGGGTGCCGGCGGCTCGTACGGCACGTCCTCGGTCACGTGTCCGGCCGAGTCCACCTCGACCTGCTCCTCGCCCTCGATGGGTTCCTCCGCCGCCGCGGCCAGCCGTTCCTGCTCGCGTGTCTCCCGCACCAGCACGAGGGCCACCGGGATGGCGAGCGCGAGGACCACCAGCACCACCGTCACCAGAAGGATCCGCGTGCGCCGTCGCTCGGCCCTGGCCTGCTCGGCGCGCAACGCCTCCACGGCCGCCCGCCTCTGGTCCCGCGACGCCTTCGCTGCCCCCATTCAGGCACCGTCCTCCCGGTGGTGGTGTGCCGTCGTCCCTGCGTGTTCGATGCTGCGACGGTCGGCGGCGGGCCGCACGTCGAGCGCGGTGGTCGCGGCGTTCGCCGGCAGCCGGAGGCGCTTGAGCAGGAGGGCGTTCACGGCCACGATCACCGACGAGCCCGACATCGACAGCGCCGCGATCTCCGGGCTCAGGGACAGGCCGAACGACGGCTCGAACACGCCTGCCGCGATGGGCAGCGCGACCGCGTTGTAGCCGATCGCCCAGCCGAGGTTCTGCCGCATCTTGCGCAGCGTGCCGCGCCCGACGGTCAGGGCCGTCGGCACGTCGAGCGGGTCGGAGCGCATGAGCACCACGTCGGCGGTCTCGATCGCCACGTCCGTCCCGGCGCCGATGGCGATGCCCACGTCGGCCGTCGCGAGGGCGGGGGCGTCGTTCACCCCGTCCCCGACCATCGCGACGCGGCGGCCAGCGCGCTGCAGCTCGGCGACCTTCTCCGCCTTGTCGCCGGGGAGCACCTCGGCGACCACCGTGTCGATGCCCAGCTGGGCGGCGATCCGCCTGGCGGTCGCCTCGTTGTCGCCGGTGAGCATGACGACCTCGACGCCCAGCCCGTGCAGGGCCGCGACGGCCGGGGCGGCCGTCGGCCGGGCCGCGTCCGCCAGGGCGATCACGGCGACGGCCCGGCCGTCGACCGCCAGGAGGACGGCCGTGCGACCGGCGTCGGCCAGCCTCGCCCGGTCGGCGGCGAGGTCGCCGACCGCGACGCCCTCCGCCGCCATGAGGCGACGGTTCCCGACCACGACCCGGCGTCCGTCGACGACGGCCGTCGCGCCGTGCCCGGCGACCGACCGGAACCCGGTGGCGCTCAGCCGTCGCACGCCGGCGTCCTCGGCTCGCCGGACGACGGCACGCGCGAGCGGGTGCTCCGACTCCCTCTCGACCGCCGCGGCGAGCGCGAGCACCTCCGCCTCGTCCGCCCCGGGGGCGACGACGACGTCGGTCACCTCGGGCGTGCCCGTGGTGAGCGTGCCGGTCTTGTCGAGGACGACCGTGTCGACGCGCGCCGAGGCCTCGAGCGCCGTGGCGTTCTTGAAGAGCACGCCGCGCCCGGCGCCCAGGCCCGTCCCGACCATGATGGCGGTCGGGGTCGCGAGCCCGAGGGCGTCGGGGCAGGTGATGACGACGACCGTGATGGCGAACAGCAGCGCGGCGGGGACGCCCGCGCCGGCCAGCCACCAGACGAGGAACGTCGCCGTGCCGCCGACGAGGGCGACGAGCACGAGCCAGAACGCGGCCCGGTCCGCGAGCCGCTGCCCAGGGGCCTTGGAGTTCTGCGCCTCCTGGACCATCGCCACGATCTGCGCCAGCGCCGTGTCCTCGCCCACCTTCGTGGCCCTGGCCCGCAGCGTGCCGCTCACGTTGATCGACGCGCCGACGACCGGCGCCCCCGGCTCCTTGCGCACGGGCAGGCTCTCGCCGGTGACCATCGACTCGTCGACCTCGGACTCGCCGTCCTGGACCACGGCGTCGACCGGCACCTTCGCACCCGGCCGGATCAGCAGCAGGTCGCCGACGACGACGTCCGCGGTCGGCACCTCGCGCTCGACGCCGTCGCGCAGGACGGTCGCCCGGGGCGGCGCCAGCTCGAGGAGCGTCCGGACGGCGTCGTTCGCGCCGCCGCGGGCGCGCATCTCGAACCAGTGCCCGAGCAGCACGAAGGTCGTGAGCACGACCGCCGCCTCGTAGAACACCTCGCCGCCACCGGTGAGGGTCACCAGGACGCTGTAGAGCCACCCCGTGCCCACCGCGACGGCGACGAGCACCATCATGTCCAGCGTGCGGGCGCGCAGGGCCCGGTAGGCGCCGTCGAAGAAGATCCAGGCGGAGTAGAAGACGACGGGCAGCGAGAGCAGCAGCATGAGGACGTCGTCGCGGAGGCCGAACGGGGCGGGCGCGGTGAAGCCGAGGATGTCCCGACCGATCATCGAATAGAGCGTGACCGGGACCGACAGGAGGGCGGCGAGCAGGAAGCGGTTGCGCATGTCGCGCACCATGTCGGCCATCGAGCCCCCGCCGTGGTGCCCACCGTGGCCCATGGCCTCGTGCGGCGAGACAGCGTGGGCGTGGCCCGCCGGGGCCGGCTCCGCCATCGCGTCGCACACGTGGTCCGGGACGGAACGTCCGCTGCAGTGGTACCCGCAGGCCTCGACCCAGCCGGCCAGGTCGGCGACGGAGGTGACCTCGGCGTCGTAGGACACGGTCGCCGTCTGCGCGACGGCGTTGGCCTCCACCGTCAGGACCCCGGGGCGCCGGGTCAGGACGCGCTCGATCGCGGCCGTGGACGTGGCCCAGTGCTGCCCACCCACCCTGAGCACCGTGCGTCGTGCATCCATCTCGGGACCACCCTTCGTCGAAGCGATACCCCTGGGGGGTACTCATGCAACCACCGGGGGCCCCCGGGCCATACCCGGCGGTGATGAAGGTTCGATGAAGACCGAGCAGGGGACCTCTCCCCGGATGCCCCGGGCGGGGGCGCCACCTAGCGTCGAGAGGGCAGCGAGGGGGCCGCCCCGCCGGGTGGCTCCCGCCACCGAGCGAGGAGATGCCATGAAGTCGACCGCGATGCTCGAGACCTACCCCGCCACCCTCACGCTCGACCGCAGCCTGATCGCCGCGGCGATCGACGCCCTGGCCGAGTGCGCGCAGGCCTGTACCGCGTGCGCCGACGCCTGCCTGTCCGAGGACATGGTCGCCGAGCTCCGCACGTGCATCCGCACCAACCTCGACTGCGCGGACAGCTGCACCGCGACGGAGCGGATCCTGTCCCGCCACACCGGCGACGACGCGAACGTCACCCGGGCGCACCTCGAGGCGTGCCTCACCGCGTGCCGGACGTGCGCTGACGAGTGCGAGGCGCACGCGGGCATGCACGAGCACTGCAGGGTCTGCGCCGAGGCGTGCCGCGCCTGTGAGGCCGCGTGCACCGCGGTCCTCGACGCGATCCGCTGAGCCGGGGCGGCACCCCGACCGTCAGACGTACTGCGCGGGGTCGGCGAGGAACGCCTTCTGGCAGCCCTTCGCGCAGAAGCGGTACGTCACACCGTCGTGCTCGGCGGTCGCGGCGGCCGTGGCCGGGTCGACGCTCATCCCGCAGACCGGGTCGATGACCATGGTCCCGCTCATGGCGTCCTCGCTCTCCTCGTGGTGGTGATGGGCGTGCGGCTCGGGCGCCGGTTCCGGCTCACCCGTGCGCGCGATCGCGACCGCGGCCAGCGCCGTCGGCACCGGGCGCGCACCGGGGCCGCCGTCGGCGAGCCACCGCTCGAGCTCGTCGGTGAGGGCGTCGCCCGCCAGCCGCTCGAACCACACGGGCCCCACCCCCTGGGCGCGGTGCCGGGACGACGGCCGGGCCACGACGACGTCGCCCCGCTCGCACTCGTCGAGGCAGTCGACGTAGGTCAGGCGCGCGACGCCGCAGGCGGCCAGCCGGTCGAGGCGGGCGCGCTGCCCGCCGTCCAGCGGGTCGCGGTCGCCGAGCGTCTCGCCCGCGCACAGGGCGCAGGCGGTCAGGCCGGGGACGTTCTTCGCAGTCATAGGGGAGCAACCGTAGACGACGGGCGACGCCCTGTCGGCGCGACCTGGTCCGCTCCGACAGGGGCGTCGACGGCCGGGGAGGGTCCGGCCGTCCTCCGCGGTGCGCTCAGTGGGTCACCCCGTCCATCCGGGCGCCGTCGTCCATGAGGTGCGTCGCGTCCCAGCCGAGGACCGACGGGTCGAGCATGCCGGCGATCATGGCGATGTGGGCGACCACGAGGAACAGCCCGACGAGCGTCGCGTGCACCTTGAGCCGCCGTTGGTCGTCCCAGGCCGCACCGACGACGCGCGTCTCCAGCAACGACATGCCGTACAGGGGCACGATGCCGATCAGGTAGAAGCCGACCGCGACGACGTCCGCGACCCCGCGCCAGGCGAACCCGGTGGTCAGCGGGATCACCGCGTGCTTGGTCAGGTACACGAGCACGCCCAGGAAGTAGAAGCCCGCCACGAGCCCCGCGTACCGGTTCAGGCCGGCGACCACCGGGTGGACCGTCCGCCGGAAGAGGATCGCCAGCTCACTGACGGCGATGGTCTCCGCCAGGACGACCGGGACGGCCATGAACAGCAGCAGGTTCCACGGCTGGTTCGCCGCGAGCAGGCCCATGTAGTGCGTCGACCCCATGTCCTCCCCGGCGGGCCAGGCGGGCAGGAGGAGCGCGGCGACCGCGATCGCGAGGCTCACGCCGGCGACGGCGGCGACGCGGAACGCGTGCCCGCGGACGACCGCGGTCGCGGGCAGGGCGGGCGCCTCGGTGGGCACCCCGGCTGGCGAAGGGGCGGTGGCGACCATGACGGTCCTCTCGGTTCGGAGGTCTCCCTCCGGGCCGGACCGGTTCCGGCGCCACCAGGAGCGTCGGGCCGGCGCCACGAGAACCGACTGAGGAACCATGAAGTTCCGATGAAGACGGCGGTGCGGCCGCGCCGTGGCGACGTCGCTCGGGACGATCGGCCCACGACGACGGCGACCTGAGGTCGGCCTGGCGGAACAGATACCCCCCGGGGTATCCTCTCGTCAGCGATCCCGACCCCAGGAGCCCCGCCATGACCGAGCAGTCCCCCTCACTCCGCGACCGTCTCCGTGGGCTCTTCGGGGCGGGCGGCGACGGCCGGCTCGGGTCGAGCGTCTCCGCCGGCCGCGCGCTCGAGCTGGTGGGCGGCGGCGCCGCCCTCGTCGACGTCCGCGAGGCGCACGAGTGGCGCGCGGGGCACGCCCCGCAGGCCGTCCACGTGCCCCTCGGCGAGATCGACCGGGCGCCGCGGCGCCTGCGCACGGACCGACCCGTCCTCGTGGTCTGCGCGAGCGGCATGCGCTCCCGCGCGGGCGCCAAGCAGCTGCGCGCCCTGGGCTTCGACGCCGCGAGCATCTCCGGCGGCATGGCCGCGTGGCAGCGCGCCGGCGGCCCGGTCCGCCGGTGACCGACGCCGTCGCGACGGGGGGCGCGCACGTCACGTCGCGCCGGCCCCGGCGCCCTGATCGGCGACGCCTCGGCGCGACCGCCGCGCTCGCGCCGGCCGTCTTCCTCCTCGCAGCATCGGCGGGCGGCGGGTGGTCCCGCGCACCGGGGACCTGGCTCGTCGCCGTGGCCCTGACGTCGGTGGTCGGCGCCTCCACCGTGTCGACCTACGTGCCGACGCGCGGCGGGCGCGCACGCGACGCCCTCGGCTGCGCCCCGTGCGCCGCGATGCCCGCGCTGACGGTCCTGGCGGCCGTCGCCCTCGTCGCCTCCGCCCCCCACACGCTGGGCCCGGCCCTCGTGGCGCTGGCGGTGGCCGCGGCCGGGCTCGCGCGCCGGCGCAGCACCGTCGGTCAGGCCTGCCCGACGACGTGACCCCCAAGCGCGCTACGCCGTCACGAGCGTCACGACCTTCACCGCCGTCATGACCACGATCAGCACCCCGAAGACCCGCTTGAGCGTCGGCCCGGAGACGAAACGGCTGGTCAGACGCGCGCCGAGGAACGAGCCCGCCGCCCCGACGACCACGAGCACCGCCGCCACACCCAGGTCCACCTCGGCGGTGCGCAGGTGCGGCACGAGCGCGGTGAACGAGGGCATGGTCACGGCGACGGCGTTGATGCCCGCGGCCAGCTTGGGCTCGTAGCCCGCCAGCACGAGCACCGGCATCAGGAGGAAGCCGGGCCCCACGCCCAGGAGACCGGCGAGCACGGAGATCGGCACCGCCAGGACGAGGGCGAGTCCCAGCCGTGGCCGCCCCGGCCCCTCCCCCGCCGAGCCGCCGCCGCGGAACATCCGCACCGCCAGGTAGCCCACCGCGACGAGGTACAGACCCCACAGCCACGCCTGGCCCGTGCCCTGCGCGAGCCACGACCCCAGCGGCGCGCCGACGGCCGTCACCCCCGTGAGCAGGAGCGCCGGCCGCCACGCCACGAGGCCGCTCTTCGCGAAGCCCACCGCCGCGAAGATCGCCGTCACCCCGTTGAGGAACAGGCTCAGCGGCTGCACCTCGTGCACCAGGTCGCCCAGGAAGAAGCCCAGGAACGGCACCGCGGCGAACGCGACCCCGAGCCCGAGCATCCCGGAGGCGACGGCCAGGGCCAGCAGCCCGACCGCGACGACGACCAGCGTCCCGGCGTCCATGACACCCCTTCCCGCACCGCGCCGGGCGCGGCCGCGACGTCAGGCCGACGCGGCCACCCGACCGCTGAGCCTGGCGTGCAGGGCGGGGAGGACCTCGCCGTAGGCGGCGCTCATCGTGGCGACGGGCTCCGCGAGCGGCTTGGCCGGGATGAGGTCCTGCACGGCGTCGGCCGCGAGGCCTGCGTCCGCCATCGTGCGCAGCGCGCCGGTGACCATCGCCGCCAGGGCGTGCGCGGCGGCGTCGGGCGCCAGGCCGGCACCGTCCGCGACGTCGAGCAGCGCGTAGAGCTGCTTCCAGAGGTACGTCGGGCCCATGGCGGTGAGGACGGCGTAGGCCTCGAGGTCCTCGTCGGCGACCTCGGGCGCCTCGCCGAGCGGCGCGAGCAGGCCGAGCACGAGCGCCCGGGTCCCCGGCGTGGCCGTCGGCGCGAAGGCGACCGGGTTGAAGCCGGCGCCCACGATCGACGGGGCGTTGGGGATCACGCGCGCGAGCTGCCGGTCCCCGAGCGCGGCCGCGAGCGTCGCGATCCGCGCGACCGGCGCGAGCGACACGACGACGGTGTCCGGGCCGAGCACGGGCGCCAGGTCGGCCATGGCCTGGCTCATGGCCGGCGGGTGCACGCCCACGAGGACGACGTCCGCGGCGGCCACCTCCGCCAGGTCGGCCGCGCGCGCCGTGGGCTCGGCGGCCAGGAGCCGCTCGACGGCCGCGGGGTCGGGGTCGACGACGCGGACGTCCGTCGGGAGCACGCCCGCGCGCGCCCAGCCGCCGAGCAGGATGCGGGCGACCCGGCCCGCGCCCACGAAGCCGACGCTCGGGGCCGTGGTCGCGCCGCTCACCGGGCACCTCCGGCGACGAGCGGCTCGAGGAGCTCGCGCACGGACGCGGCCGTCGGCACGCGCCCGGAGAGGACGACCTCCTCGTCCACGACCAGGCCGGGCGTGCGCATGATGCCGTAGGCGGCGATCTCGGCGTAGTCCGTGACCTTCTCGATCTCGGCGTCGATGCCGAGGGCGGCGACCGCCTCGCGCGTCGCCTTCTCGAGGTTGACGCAGTTCGCGCAGCCGGGGCCGAGGACCTTGATCTTCACGAGGGTTCCCTTCAGAGGACGGCGTTGAACAGGTAACCGACCGCCACGATCCCGGCGGCGACGACGCCGACGAAGGTCGCGATGAGCCGGGGCGCCAGGACGCGGCGGAGCAGGATCAGCTCGGGCAGGCTGAGCGCGACGACCGCCATCATGAAGGCGAGCAGGGTGCCCATCGGCAGGCCCTTGTCGTACAGCGCGTCGACCAGCGGCAGGACGCCCGCGGCGTTCGAGTAGAGCGGCACGCCGATGGCGACGGCGACGAGCACGGCGAGGGGGTTGTCCGCGCCCGCGTAGGTGGCGAAGAAGTCCTCGGGCGCCCACCCGTGGATGACCGCCCCGAGCCCGATGCCGACGAGCAGGAAGGGCCAGATCTTCCGCAGGATCGTGGCGACCTCCTCGACGCCCATCTGGATCCGGTCGTCCCAGGTGAGGCCGACCGTCGAGTCGACGACCTTCCCGCCGAGGCGGGTCTCGAAGACGAACGGCTCGACCCAGCGCTCCATCCGCAGCCGGCCCAGCACGAAGCCGGCGACGACCGCGATCACCAGGCCGGCCCCGACGTACATGAGCGTCGGGCCGAGGCCGAAGAGACCGAAGAGCAGCGCGATCGCGACCTCGTTGATCAGCGGGCTGGCGATGAGGAAGCTCATCGTCACGCCGAGGGGGACACCCGCGGCGACGAACCCGATGAACGCCGGCACGGCGCTGCACGAGCAGAACGGCGTCACGACGCCGAGCCCGGCGGCCATGACGTTGCCGAGCCCCTCGCGCCGGCCGCCCAGGAGCGCGCGCGTGCGCTCGACGCTCATGAACGAGCGCAGCACGGTGACCAGGAAGATGATCCCGACGAGCAGGAGCGCGATCTTCACCGAGTCGTAGAAGAAGAAGTGGACGCCCGAGCCCAGGCGGCTCTCCAGGTCCAGGCCGACGACGTCGCCCAGGAGCCAGTCCCACAGGGGACGGTTGGCCCGGTAGAGCCCGACCCACAGCGCGGCGGCGACGCCGAGGCCGACCCAGCGCCGGACCGGCGTGCGCGCACGGAGCCGTTCGGCGACGCTCACGCCGACCCCTCCCCCGCGCCGCCCGGCAGCGACGCCCGCATGAGCCGACCGGCGTCGTCGGCCAACGCGTAGTCCACCCACCGACCGCGACGCGTCGCGGTGACCAGGCCGGCGTCGCGCAGCACCTTGAGGTGGTAGCTGAGCAGGTTGGCCGGCACCGGGACGCGTTCACGCAGGTCGCAGACGCAGCGCGTCGCCGCGCCGAGCTCCTCCAGCACGGCCCACCGCACCGGGTCCGCCAGCGCCTGCAGCAGCTCGATCCGCTGCTCCCGGGAGAGCACGTCCGCGGCCGACACATCAACGGTGCTTGAACCAGTCACATTCGAAACGTAGAGCCGGCGCCGCCCGGCTCCGAGGGACCAAGGTCACGAATACATTGACGAACGCCGATGTCTGCGTGAGGATAGGGCATCGACGCTCGTCAATCTTTGGAGGATTCCGTGCCTGACCACGCCGACGACCTCAAGGTCCAGGTGCGCGAGCGCTACGCCCGGGCCGCGACCGCGGTCGGCGAGGGCTGCTGCGGACCGGCCGGCGCCCTCGACGTCGTCGACGCGGGCGCGGCCGGGTCGAGCTGCTGCGCGCCGTCCGGGCCGCAGGCGGTCGAGATCTTCGGGGCGGGCCTGTACGACGCGACGGACGTCGCCGACCTCCCGGCCGAGGCGGTCGAGGCCTCCCTCGGGTGCGGCAACCCGCTGCTCGTGGCCGAGCTGCGCGAGGGCGACGTCGTGCTCGACCTGGGCTCCGGCGGCGGCATCGACGTCCTGCTCTCCGCGCGCCGCGTCGGGGCGACGGGCTTCGCCTACGGCGTCGACATGACCCCCGAGATGCTCGAGCTCGCCCGGACGAACGCCGCCAAGGCGGGCGCCACGAACGTCGAGTTCCGCGAGGGCAGCATCGAGGAGCTGCCGTTCGGGGACGCCGAGGTCGACGTGATCATCTCCAACTGCGTCATCAACCTGTCCGTCGACAAGCCCGCGGTCCTGCGCGAGGCCTTCCGCGTCCTGCGCCCCGGCGGGCGCTTCGGGGTGTCCGACGTCGTCGCGGAGGACCGCCTGTCACCCGCCGACCGGGCCGAGCGCGGCAGCTACGTCGGCTGCATCGCCGGCGCACTGTCCCGCACGGAGTACCTGGGGCTCCTCGCCGCCGCGGGTTTCGCCGACGCGGAGGTCACCTTCACGCACGAGGTGGCGGACGGCCTCCACGGCGCGATCGTCCGGGCGGTGAAGCCCCTGACGGCCGGGCGCGGGTGACCCGCCCCGTCACGAGGCGGTCCACCCGCACCCGCTCAGCGTGCGAACGGCCCCACGTACATCAGCGTCAGGTTGACCACCACGACGACGGCGAACGCCACCGCCGCGCCGAGCGGCAGCACCCCGAACGAGGCGGCCGCCGCCCCGCCGAGGACGACCACCTTGGTGACGAGCCGCAGTGCGGGTACGTCGTACCGCGCACGCGGCGCCGCGAACAGGCCCCACGCCACCGCGGCGACGAGCGGCAGGCCGACCCCGAGGGCCACGCGCGCCGCCGTCGGGCCGCCCACCTGGAAGCCGAACGCGCAGAGCACGGCCAGCGCCGCGAGCTCGACGAGGAACGCGAGGAGGTCGTTGGCGTTGACCGCGCGGTTCTCCACGCGGGGACGGTACCGGCCAGGGCGCGCCCGCGTCAGTGCCCGGCGCCCACCGTCTCGCCCCCGGCCGCGTCCGCGCCCAGGTTCCGCCGACGCGGGACAAGGTGCAGCACTGCCACGACGACGGCGCCCACCAGCGCCCCCGCGACGGCCGACGCCAGCGTCCCGCCCAGCCAGGAGAGGAACGGCCCGACGCCCGCGACGTCGTGCAGCAGCTCCTCGAGGTGGTGCACGAGCTCGTAGGGCGCGTGCCACCCGAGCTCGTCGGCACCGACCAGGAGGATGTGCCCGCCGACCCAGAGCATCGCGACGATGCCGACCGTGGAGAGCACGGCGAGAACCCGGGGCATGGCACGGACGAGCATCCGCCCGGTCGCGGCGACGGCCCGACCGGGGCGCTGGGCGAGGTGCAGCCCGACGTCGTCCGCCTTCACGATGAGCGCGACCACCCCGTAGACGAGGGCGGTGATGACGAGGGCGACGACGAGCAGGATCGCCGCCCGCGACGGGAGGGCCTCGTCGGCGACCTCGTTGAGCGCGATGACCATGATCTCGGCGGACAGGATGAAGTCCGTCCGGATCGCGCCGCTGACCATCGACTTCTCGGTCTCGGGGCCGACGGCGGCGGCGGGCACCGAGCGCTTCTCCTGGTGGTGCCCGGTCAGGGCCTCGTAGAGCTTCTCGGCACCCTCGAAGGCGAGGTAGGTGCCGCCGATCATGAGCACGGGCGTCAGCAGCCACGGCAGGAACTGACTCAGCAGCAGCGCCACCGGCAGGATGATGAGCACCTTGTTGCGCAGCGAGCCCGCGGCGATCCGCCGGATGATCGGCAGCTCGCGGTCGGGCGTGAACCCGTGGACGTAGCGCGGCGTGACCGCGGTGTCGTCGACGACGACGCCCGCCGCCTTGACGCTCGCACGGCCCGCAGCCGCGCCGACGTCGTCGATGGACGCGGCCGCCAGCTTGGCGAACGCCGCGATGTCGTCCAGGAGCGCCGCGAGCCCACCCGGCATCGGTCACCGTCCTCCCCGGGCGACGTGGTGCGCCGCCGCCGTCCGCCGATCGAGCGCCGGCCACCCGGTCAGGGTAGGTGCCGTGGGGCCGTGCGCGCGCCCCGGGCCCAGCCGTCCGGAGGCCCGCCGGGTCAGCGGGCGGGCGCCGTCCGCTCGTGCGGGAGGACGAACTCCTCGTGGCTGGCGCCGAGGATCCGCCGGTCGTCCAGGCCCTCGTGGTGCGTGTCCCGGATGGGCACGAGCTCGACGAAGGTCACCTCGTGCCGGGCCAGCGGGAGGTCGAGCTCCACGCGCCCGCCCGCGACCGTCAGCCGGCCGTGCTCGACGGCCGGGCGCTCGAGCGCGTGCAGGACGTCGAGCTCGCGCTGCGTCGGCGAGGCCGGCCGTCCCAGCTCGCGCCAGGCGGTGAAGGCGTTGCCGTCCGACTCGTTGACGCGTTCGCGCAGCGCGAAGACGCCGGTCCCGTCCGGGCACGCCGCCCCGGCGACCGCGACCGGCAGCGACAGCCGCAGGTGGTGGCGCTCGGGGGCCGGGTCGGCCGCCGTGCCCTCCACCGGCTGCCAGGCCAGCACGGTGACGCGCCCGTCGGCGTCGGCGCAGACGAGGTGGTCCTCGCCGCGCGCGAGCACCTGGGCGCCCATCCGGGCCATGAAGGCGTAGAGGTGGTAGGTCGGCTTCGCGACCTGCCGGTGCGTGAGCAGGCCGAACCCGCCGTGGAAGAACGAGGTCGGGACGTCGAGCTCCTCGAACACGTCGCAGAAGGTCCAGTACGAGAACGAGTCGACGAGGTCGCCGCCCGCCGCCAGGACCGGCGCGAGGTAGGCGGCGTTGTACGCCGTGTCGTGCATCGGGTTCGTCGGCATGTAGGAGGTGTTGAACTCGGTGATGTGCACGGGCAGCCCGGCCAGCGGGGTCCCCGCGAGGGACTGGCGCGGCTCGGCGAACTGCTCCAGCAGGTCCGACGGCGCCCGGAAGCCCTGGTAGACCCCGAACGGGATCTCCTGCGGCTCGTGCGACGCGTACGCGTGCCGGCTGACGAAGTCGATCGGCACGTCGCGCGACGTCACGTAGTCCGCGAACGGACCCCACCAGCCGTCCACGGTCGGGCCGGGCGCCAGCGCCGGGCCACCCACCTGCAGCGACGCGTCGACGTCCTTGATGGCGCGCGCTGACGCCTCGTAGAGCCGGAAGTACGCGCCGGAGTCGGCGTTTTCCCAGAAGATGTCGAGGTTCGGCTCGTTCCAGACCTCGAACGGCCACGTCCGCACCTCGTCGACGCCGTACCGGTCGACCAGGTGCCGCACGAGGTCGGTGACCAGCGCCGACCACTCCCCCATGTCGCGCGGCGGCGTCACGTTGCCACGCCACCAGAAGATCGTCTGGTCGCCGGACGCGAGCGCCGTCGGCATGAAGCCCAGCTCGACGAAGGGCTTGATGCCGAGGGCGAGCAGGCGGTCGTGGACCTCGTCGACGTACGTGAACGCGTGCCGACGGTACGTGCGGCCGTCGACGGTCGACTCGCGCACCACGCCCATGTCGTCGCTGAGCAGACCGTGCCCGCGCAGGTAGGTGAAGCCGATCTCGCGCTGCACCCGTGCGAGCGAGTCCTGGTAGTCCGCGCGGAGCGCCAGGTTCATGCGGCCGGTGCCGACGCACGTGCGCCAGGCGTCGGGCAGAGGGCCGGTGGGCGTGGCGGGGACGACGACGGTGGTGACCACGGGTGCCTCTCGGTGTCGGGCCTGGACTCGGTCGGGCGGCTAGGGCAGGTCGGGCAGCTAGGGCAGGTCGGGCAGCGAGGGCAGGTCCCGCACCTAGGGCAGGTCGGGCAGCTCCGCCCGCACGACGGCGAACGAGTGCGGCGGCAGGGTGATCCGCACCGTGCTCGCCGTCACGGGGAGCTCGTCGACGGCCGTCGGGGCGACGTCCGCCGGGTGCGCGCCCGCGTTGAACGCCCCCACCGACGACGGCGCCAGCAGCCGCCCGGCGACGGCGCCGACCCGCGAGCCGCGCAGCTCGATGGTGACGTCCTGCGACCGCTCGAGGTCGGTGTTCGTCAGCGACACGTGGCACGCGCCGCCCGCGACGCTCGCGGAGGCCGAGAGCGTCGGGACGGCGCCGTCGGTCAGCTCGCGCACCGCGCCCGGGGCGCGCAGGTGCACCGGGACGGACGTCGCGTCGTGGTGCACCTTGTTCATCTCGAAGACGTGGAAGGTGGGCGTCCGCACGAGCGTCCCGTCCGCCGGGTCGGTCAGCAGCATCGCCTGCAGCACGTTCACGGTCTGGGCGATGTTCGCCATGACCACGCGCTCGGCCAGCCGGTGGAACACGTCGAAGTGCAGGGACGCGACGAGGGCGTCGCGCATCGTGTTCTGCTGGAACAGGAACCCGGGGTTGGTGCCGGGCTCGACGTCCCACCACGTGCCCCACTCGTCGACGACCAGGCCGATCTCGCGGTCGGGGTCGTAGCGGTCCATGACGGCGATGTGCCGGCGCAGGAGCGGCTCGACGGCCTGGGCACGGCGGATCGTGCGCCAGTAGGACGCCTCGTCGAACCCGGTCGCCGGGCCCTTGTCGGTCCAGGTCCCGCCGATCGTGTAGTAGTGCACGGACAGCGCCTCGAACGGCAGGCTCGGGAACTGCGCCGCCTTCATGTCGGCGACCGCGCGCATGAGCGCCTCGGTCCAGGCGTAGTCGTCCTCCGACGCCCCGGCGGCGATCCGGTAGAGGCGGTTGTCGCCGTGGTTCTTGCAGAAGGTCGCGTACTGGCGCGCGAGGTCGGCGTAGACCTCCGGGCGCATGTTGCCGCCGCCGCCCCACGGCTCGTTGCCGAGACCCCAGAACGGCACGCGCCACGGCTCGTCCCGGCCGTTCTCGCGACGCAGGTCGACCATCGGCGAGGACCCGGACCGGGTCAGGTACTCGACCCACTCGCTCATCTCGCGGACCGTGCCCGACCCGACGTTGCCGACGACGTAGGGCTCGGTCCCGAGCTGCTCGCACAGCGCGAGGAACTCGTGCGTGCCGAAGTGGTTGTTCTCCTCGACGTTGCCCCAGTGCGTGTTGACCATGCGCGGGCGTTCCTCGCGCGGGCCGATGCCGTCCTGCCAGTGGTACTCGTCGGCGAAGCAGCCGCCCGGCCAGCGCAGGTTCGGGATCGAGAGCTCGCGGAGCGCCTCGACGACGTCGGCCCGGATCCCACCGACGTTGGGGACCGGCGAGTCCTCGCCCACCCAGAAGCCGCCGTAGATGCACGCGCCGAGGTGCTCGGCGAAGTGCCCGTACACGTGCCGCGAGATGCGCGGACCTGGGATGTCGGCGTTGACGATGACGGTGGCGTCGGACACGACAGGCCTTTCGAGTGGTTCCGGAGGTGCGCGGCGACCCCGCGCGACGCCCGGCGCGCGTAGGGGACGGCGCCGGACCGGCGGCGTGGCCCGCCCCGAGGGGCGGGCCAC
>NZ_BJYK01000012.1:0-110131 GCF_007991475.1 Actinotalea fermentans
CCCCGAGGGGCGGGCCACGCCGGTCGTTCAGCCCTTCACGGCTCCCGTCAGACCACCGACGATGCGGCGCTCGAACAGGCTGAAGAACGCCAGCGCCGGCAGCATGGCCAGCGACGTGAACGCGAGCACGCGTGCCGTGTCCACGGAGTAGCGCGACGCGAACGCCTGCACGCCCAGGGGCAGCGTGTAGGCCGCGTCGTCGTTGAGGATGAACAGGGGCAGCAGGTAGCTGTTCCAGCTGCCGATGAACGCCAGGATCCCGACGGTGATGACGCCGGGCAGCGACAGCGGCAGGACCATCCGCCAGAAGAACCCGAGGCGGCTGCAGCCGTCGATGGCGGCGGCCTCCTGGAGCTCGTTGGGGATGGCCCGCAGGAACGGCACCAGGATGATCACCGTCATCGGCAGGCCGAAGGCGATCTGCGGCAGGATCACGCCGCCGATCTCGTTCATGAGGCCGAGGCTGCGCACCATGATGTACAGCGGCGTGATGGCCACCGTCATCGGGAACATCAGACCGGCCGCGTAGAGCGAGTACAGCGCCGCCTTGCCGCGGAAGTTGTACCGCGCGATGGCGAAGCTCACCATCAGGCCCAGCGCCACGACCCCGACGGTCGTCGTGACCGCCGCGATGGTGGAGTTCCAGACCTGCCGCCAGAAGACGTCACCCTTGAGGATGTCGACGTAGTTGCCGACCTGCCACGGCGAGGGCAGCCCGGAGGGGTCCTGGGTGATCTCGGCGTTCGTGCGGAAGCCGCCGATGATGATGTAGGCGACCGGCGCCAGCATCATCAGGATGAGCAGCACCGCGACCGCGTACACGCCCGGGTTGGCCCGCTTGAGGCCGCCGCGCGGCGGCTTGCGGGCGGGCTTCGCCGACGGCCGGTCGCTGCTCAGGGGCGGCGGGGCTACGGTCTGGGCGGCCATCAGCGTGCACCTCCCGTGATCGCACCCTCGGTGTCCCGACGGAGCACGAATCGCTGGTAGAACAGGGCGGCGATCATCGAGATCAGGAAGATCACGACGGCGACCGCGTTGCCGTAGCCGAAGCTGCCGGCGTTACGGCCGTAGGAGACCATGTACGTCGCCATCGTCGAGGTGCCCGCCGTGGAGGCGATGTACTGGCCCCAGATGATGTAGACGAGGTCGAAGAGCTGGAGCGAACCGATCATCGACAGGAACGCCCAGATCCGCGTGGTCGGGCCGAGCAGCGGCAGGGTGATGCGCCGCTGCACCTGCCAGTACGACGCGCCGTCGATCGAGGCCGCCTCGTAGAGCTCGTCGGGGATCCCCTGGAGGCCGGCGAGGAAGATGATCACGGCGAAGCCGACGTACTTCCACGTGATGATGCCCATCAGGGTCCAGATGGCGATGTCCGGGTCGGACAGCCACTCCGTGACGAACTGGTCCAGGCCCATCTTCGTGAGCAGGTCGTTGACCGCGCCGCGGCTCTGGAGCATGAGGCCCCAGCCGGTCCCGACGACGACCTCGGCGATGACGTACGGGACGAAGATGAGCACGCGGATCAGGGACTGCCCGCGCATCTTCCGGTTGAGCAGCAGGGCGAGGCCGATGGCCACCGGGCCCTGCAGCACGAGCGACATGACGACGATGAAGGCGTTGTGCTTCAAGGCGTCGTGGAACAGCGGGTCCTTGAGGATGGTGATGTAGTTCTGGAACCCGATGAAGTCGGTGGGAGCACCGTAGCCCGACCACTTGTAGAACCCGTAGTACGCCGCCATCGCCACCGGGAAGATGACGAAGGTCAGGAAGACGAGCGTGGCCGGACCGGTGAGCGCCGCGATCTCGAGGCGTTCGGCCCATCCGAGGCCGCGGCGCCGCCGGCGCGGCGGGGGCGACGCGTTGTCGCCCCCGCCGGCCGTGAGATCCACGCGCGAGCCCTTCGCGGGGCGTGAGCTCTCGCTGATGGATGTCATGTGTCAGTCAGTCCTCAGCCCCGGGCCGCGGCTTCCTTGACCGCGTCCACGATGCCAGCGGCGTCACGAGCACCCGCGAGCATGTCGACGACGGCGATGTTCAGCGCGTTGCCGACGTTCTGGCCGTAGACGGTGTCGAGCCACTGCGAGGCGTACGGGGCCGCGTTCCAGGCCTCGAGCACGGACTGCAGGTACGGCTCCTCGATGACGGCCTGGGCCTCGGTGTTGACGACCGGAGCCTGGAAGGCCACGTAGTAGGCCTCCTGGACGTCGGTGCGCGCGATGTAGTTCAGGAAGTCGGCGCAGGCCGGCGGAGCGTCCGCGGAGCAGGAGTAGCCGTCGACGCCACCGAGCATCGAACCGGGCTCACCCTGGCCACCGGGGACCTCGGGGAACGGGAACCAGCCCAGGTCGGCCAGCGGCTGCTGGTCCGGCGTGAGCGAGCCGATGACGCCGGGGTTCCAGGCGCCCATGAGCTCCATGGCGGCCTGGTGGTTCGCCAGCAGACCGGCCGACGAGCCAGCACCCTGCTGGGCGGAGGTCGTCAGGAAGCCCTCGTTGAACGGCGAGGTCGCCGCGAAGTCGGCGAGGTTCTGCGCCGCGTCGATCCAGCACTCGTCGTCGAAGTTCATCTCCTGGCCGGCGGCCTCGAGGGTCTCGGGGCTGCAGGCGCGCAGGGCGAAGTGGTAGTACCAGTGCGCAGCGGGCCACGCGTCCTTGGCACCGAGGGCGATCGGCGCGACGCCGGTGCCCTTGAGCGCCTCGACGGCGTCGTTGAGCTCGTCGATCGTGGTCGGGACCTCGTCGATGCCGGCCTCGGCGAAGAGGTCCTGGCTGTACCAGATACCGCCCGGGAGCACGGCGACGGGCATGGCGTAGACCTTGCCGTTGAGCGAGTTCGCCGCGAACGAGCCCTCGGGGATGAGGGCCTTGGTCTCGTCGGTGATGAGGTCGGTGAGGTCCATCAGCTGGCCGGCGTTGACCATCGCGGCCATCTTGCCGCCACCGCGCTGCATGAAGATGTCAGGGGCGTCGCCGGCGTTCAGCGCCGTCTGGAGCTTGCCGTCGAGCTCCTCGTTCTGGATCGACTGGATGTCGATCGTGACGTTCGGGTTCTCCTCCTGGAAGGCGGCAACGGTGGCCTCCCAGAACTCGACACCCGGGCCGGTGGTGGCGTTGTGCCAGAACGTCATCGTGACGGGCTCGGCGTCGGTCGAGGTGCCCTCGTCCGTGCCGGTGTCGGTGCCGGTGTCGCCCTCGTCGTCACTGGAGCACGCGGCGAGACCCGCGACCAGGACGAAGGCCGCGGTCGAGGCCGCGAACACCTTCCTCGTGTTCATGCGATGTGTCCTCTTTCTCCTCGTTGAGTTTCGCGACACGACGCCGTGTCGCGGGACATCCGCTGCGGCTCGAGGCCGCTCACTGCAGACCGCGCCGCCGTCCGGCCGGCCCCGGTTCGTCCCCGGCACGTGGGGAACGGACCACGCCGGGACCGACGCCAGCCGCACTGCTGGGCAGTCGCCACTTCTCCATCGTTGTACAACGACGATGTAGGCACCCTCTCAGCGGGGGCGGGAGCGCGTCAATCGCGGCAGATAACGATTTCGGCACCGCTCCGTCACGGCTTCGCCACCACCGCCGGGCGGGAGCGCTTCCGCCGCGGTGGCCGTGCGCGGCTGCGGCCGGCGGGGTCGACGTCCCACCGGCCGCAGCCGTCGTGCAGGCCGCGGCAGCCGAGGTCCGCGGCGCGAGGAGGTCAGCCCTGCGGCGCCTCCTGGAACAGGCGGGGCAAGAGGTCGATCAGGTTCGCCGACCACACGTCGAAGCCGTGCGGACCGACCGACGGACCCGCGAACTCGTACTCCACGCCGCGCTCGTCGAGGCCCGCCATGGTGCCGTAGACCCAGCCGGCGGCGAAGTCGCTCACGTCGCCCACGTAGATCCGCGCGAGCGTCGTGCCCTCGTTCACCGCAGCCGCGTCCACCGTCGGCCACCAGAACAGGCCACCGGAGAAGGCGCCGACGTACGCGAACTCGCCCGGGTACATCAGCCAGGTGGCCAGCGAGTTCATGCCGCCCATCGAGAGGCCGGCGATCGCCCGCTCCTGCGGGTCCTCGCTCACGTGGTACCCCGCCTGGACGGCCGGGATGACGTTCTCCCGGAGCTCGACCTGGTAGTTCGAGACGTTGCCGTCGGGCATCACGACGACCATCGGCTCGATCTCGCCCTGGCGGTACAGGTTGTCGAGGATCTGCGGCGCCCGGCCGACCTCGACCCAGTCGCCCCAGTTCTGGCCGCCGCCGTGGTTGAGCACGAACAGCGGGTACGGCTCGGCGCGCGCCGGGTCGTAGTCCGGCGGCGTCCAGACGTACGCGTTGCGGTCGGTGCCCGTCAGGGCGCTGGCGTAGGTCAGGACGTCCACGCTGCCGCGGTCGGCCTCGGGGGCGTCGGCGAGCAGCAGGTCCGTCTCGCCCGGGACGAAGAGCGGGCTGACACCCGTGAGGGTGTTCACCGTGTCCTCGGGGTCCTTCACGTCCACCCCGTCGACGACGTACCGGTAGTAGTAGAAGCCGTCGAGCGGACCGAGGGCGAGGCGCCAGCGGTCGTCCACCTTCGTCATCGGGATGCGGAACCAGGCACCGTTGGGGGCCCAGTTCGCCCAGACGGTGACGTCCTTGGCGTCCGCCCACTGGGTACCCGTCTCGAAGGTGACGATGCCGTTCTCGTCGATGTGCGGCGTCGTGATCGAGCCCGTGGCGGGCGCCACGTACGGCTCGTCGAGGGGCAGGTTCCCGTCCCGCGGGCCGGGGGCGGTGCCGCGCGTGAAGACCCGCGACGCGAAGTCGCGCACGGCCTCACGCCAGGTGTCCCAGGTCGCGCCCTGGTCCGGGTCCACGCCGTCGAACTGGTGCCGCACGCCGGCGCGCTCGAAGGCGCGCAGCAGTGCCTCGGTGCCGTTGTAGGCGGGGTCGAGGACGTTGCCCACGTACAGCCGGAGCAGGTCGGTCCGCCCGTTGATGCGGTGGGCGTCCGGCCGGCGGATCGACAGGTCGTCCAGGCTGCCCGAGAGGGAGCCGACCGACCGGAAGGTGCCCGGCTGGTGCACCAGGAGGTCCAGCGCCGTCCCGGCGCCGGTGCCGATGCCGGCCACGGCCTGCTGACGACCGTCGCGCGCGACGCGGTACGCGTCCCGCACGGCCGGCACCAGCGAGCGCAGGAGCTCGGCCCGGGGGTCGGCGACGTTCACGTCGGCCATGACGACGACCATCGGCTCGATCTCACCGGCCGCGACGAGGTTGTCGAGGACCTGCGGGATGCGACCCAGCTCCGCCCACTCGCGGGCGCTCTGACCCTCGTCAGCGAGCAGGTAGAGCACCGGCAGCGGCTTGGCGGCCGGGCCGTGACCCGGACCGTGACCGGGGCCGCGGCCGGGGCCGGGAGCGGGCGGGTTCGCCTGGTAGTCCGCGGGCGTCCAGACGAGCGCCGTGCGCTCCTCGTGCGTGACGACGCTCTGGTAGGCGAGCTCGCTGACCGTGCCACCGCCCTCGGCGACGTCGGTCATCCACTCGACGCCCGGACCCGGGACGAAGAACGTGTTCCAGTTCGGCTGGGACGTGACCGTCACCGGCGAGTCGGGGTTCCGGAAGGAGATCTTCGTCCGGTCGGCCATCGTCGCGGTGTACTGGTAGTAGTACAGGCCGGGCGGGACCGGGCCCCACATCGCCTCGTAGTTCGCGCCGCTCGGGTCCATCGCCACCGCAGACCAGGTGCCGGCGGGCCCGATGTTCCCCTCGAGCTCCAGCACGGACGGCTTCGCGCCGAGCATCTGCTCGACGGTCGCCTGCGCGACCGTGAAGCGGTAGTACCCCTCGGGGGTCGTCGTGACCCACGAGTCGGTGGCCGGGGCCTCCGCTGCCACGGCCTGCGTGGCCACGACGGCGGTCCCGAGCGCGACTGCAGCTCCTGCCACGAACGCTCCGATCCGCCGGCCGACGGACCGCCGGCCCGCTCGTACGGGATGAGTCATCGTCATCGATTCCTCCTTGTCGTCGGCCCGGCGTGCCACGCCGCCACGCGACACCGAGCCCGCCGCCCCCCGGAGAAGCTGTTCCCCCCAGCGCGATGCGGCCCCCCGCTCCCCTTCCTGCATCGTTGTAGACGACAGCGGTTCTACAACGTCGTAGAACGCGGGGATGCGGCCTATCGTGGCCTTCGCGCACCATGCCGTCAAGACACTGGTTGGACCGGTTTTTGGGGGCTCCGGACGGCTCCGGGGCCTCTGCGCCCATGCGTGGCGATGCGGGCAGGCAGGTCCCCGCGACGAGTCTCAGGCGCGGGCCGGGGTACTGCCGCGCTCGACGATCCGCATGTCGGCCAGGTGCAGCACGGCCTCGGGCCGCACGCCGTCGCGATCGCCGCGCTCACGGACGCGGCGGCAGAGGAGCTCGACGGCGACCCGCGCGATCTCGCGGCGGCCGGGGTCGACCGTCGTCAGCGACGGGACGGTGTACCGGGCGTCCTCGATGTCGTCGAACCCGATGACGGCGACGTCCTCGGGGATGCGCCGACCGCGCACCTGCAGCTCGAACATCGCGCCCATCGCCAGGGCGTCGTTGAAGGCCACGACGCCGTCCACGTCCACGCCGGCGTCCAGGATGGCCGCCATCGCGAGCGCGCCGTTGCCGCGGTGCCAGCCGTCGTCCGCCCACCCGAACAGCGCGGGGTCGACGGCGAGGCCGCGGTTCTCGAGCGCCTGGCGGTAGCCCGCGTAGCGCAGCGCGGCGGAGCCGGCGCCCTGCGCGTGCAGCATGCCGATGACCGCGATGCGCCGGCGGCCATGGTCGAGCAGGAGGTCCGTGGCCGCCCGCGCCCCCTCGGTGTTGCGCATCGTCACGTGGTCCACGCGCGGGGAGAACATCTGCTCGCCGAGGAGCACCAGCGGGTAGTCCACCTCGAGGAGCGAGGCGTCCGTCTGCTCGAGCGCGGCGGGGCTGAAGAGGAGCCCGTCGATCAGCCCGCGGCCGGGCTCCCGCAAGGCCGCGAGCTCACCCTCCCGCGTGAACCCCGTCGGCTCGATCAGCACCTGGACGTCCTGCTCACGCGCGGCCGCGAGGATGTCGTCGGCGAGCTCGCCGAAGTACGGCTGGCCCAGCTCGGGCACCGCGAGGCCGATCATCCCGGTGCGGCCCGAGCGGAGGCTGCGCGCGGTCACGTTGACCTGGTAGCCAAGCTCGTCGATGGCCGCCAGGACCCGGTCCCGCGTCGTGTCGCGGATGTAGGGGTAGCCGTTGAGCACGTTGGACACGGTCTTCACCGAGACCCCGGCGAGGGCAGCGACGTCCACCATCGTCGCCACGGGCTTCCCCTTCGCTCGTCCCACTGGTGCCGACACTCCGTCCGCGACCTGCCTCGGGGGCGGCGGTCAGTGAATCTACCCGATCACGTGCCGCGCGGGTGGGGACGATCCGGCCGGTGGTCACGTGCCCACGGGCCGGCCTCTCAGGACGCCTGTCGCAGCCCGACCACGGCCCAGGCCGGCAGCTCCAGGTCGATCTCGAGGACGCCGTCGGCGCTCGCCTCCAGCCGCCACCGCCGCAGCCCGTCCGCGACCGTACGCAGCTCGGCCTCCTGCGCGCGCGTGAGGTTGAGCGGCTGACCCATCGCGTGCCAGGCCTCGGTCACGTTGCCGTGGTCCCAGTCCATCAGCTCGACGTCGAAGGCCGCGCCGGCCGGCACGCCCTCGACGCGGTGCCGCACCCGGCGCGCGGTGCCCACCTCGGCGAGCGCCCGCGTCGCCTCGTAGGTCACCTCCGAGCCGACGGCCGCCCGGCCCATCTCGGTCGGGTAGTTGAAGAAGACGGCGGCCACGCGGTCCGTGCCGCTGTGCCGCGTGATGACGCCGTCCGGCGTCGCCGCGAGCAACCGGTCGCCCAGGCCGGCCAGCATGGCGAACGCGTGGAACGTCGGCTTGTGGATGCCCTGCTCGTTGACCAGCCCGAACCCGCCGTGGAAGGGCCCGAGACCCGCCCCGCCCTCCTCGAACACGTCGGTGAAGGTCCAGTACGAGATCGAGTCCGCGAGCGCCGCGCAGCGCAGGAAGGCCCGGGTGATGTACGTGGCGGCGAACACCGTGTCGTGCACGAAGTCCCGGCTCGACGGCGAGGTCGACCACTCGGTGATGTGCAGCTCGGCGTCCGGGTACGGGCTGCCCGCGATGATCGACCGCAGCAGACGCAGGTCGTCCTCCGTCGCGTCGACGTGGCGGCGGATGTCGCGCGGCTGGCCGTCGGACCCGTACGCGTAGTCCGTCGGGTAGAGGTGGGTGGAGAGGAAGTCGACGGGCAGCCCTCGCTCCGCGCACCAGGCGATGAACTCCTCCACCCAGACCGGGCGCCAGTCGAGCGCGTCGACGTCGTCCGCAGCGGCCGTCGCGGCCTGCGCCGAGCGGTCCTCGACCTCGCCCGCGTACCGCGAGTCGGGCACGAAGACACTGGTGGCCGGCCCGCCGACCAGCAGCGCGGGGTCCACGCCCTTGACCGCCCGGACGGTCGCCTCGTAGAGCTCGAAGTACTCGGTCCGCGTCCCGGTCCAGAAGTGCGGCACGAGGTTCGGCTCGTTCCAGACCTCGAACCGCCACTGCCGCACCTCGTCGACGCCGTAGCGCTCGACCCAGTGCTCGACGGTCGCGGTCACGAGCGCGGACCAGCGCGCCATGTCGGTCGGTGGGCTGCAGTGCGCCTTCCACCAGAACAGCGTCTCGGTCTGCGTGGCGAGCTCGCGTGGCATGAAGCCGAACTCGACGAACGGCCGCGCGCCCGCGTCGAGGACCGCGTCGAAGACCTTGTCCACGTAGCTGAAGGTGTGCTGCGGCTCGGCCAGGACCGTGGGCGGACCGAAGCCGCCGCCGTAGGTCGCGCGGTAGACGAACATGTCGTCGTGGTACAGGCCGTGGAAGCGGACGTAGCGCGCGCCGAGCACCGAGACGGCCTCGCGGAAGTGCTCCTGCCAGTCGGCCCGGAGGGCCTCGTTGGCGCGGCCGGCGCCGACGCATGCGTTCCAGACGTGCCGGAGCGGGGCGTCGTCGGGCCGCTGGCCGTCGACGGTCAGTGGCCGGACGGCCTGCGTGTCGTTCACCGTGTCTGCGCTCCCGGTCGGCATGGTCGAAACAGTTTCGCAACCGTTCGTCGATGGCGGGACGCTACCGGCGACCTGACGACGGGTCAAGGAGGCGGCCAAGGGTGAGATCCACGCGCGTTCCAGCCTGGCGGCAGGGTTCGAACGCGTGCGATCCTTCCCGCCATGGTCCGGTCACGACCGTCGAAACGGTTTCGAGATGCGGCGCCGTCCGTCGGCTCGCGCTTCCGGACCCGCACGGCCGCGCGGACCTGGGAGGACGGCCTCGTCTGCGGCGGCGGGAGCGTCGGCGTCGTGCTCCACGGGCCACCGGGCCGGCAGGTGCTCACGCTCGCGCACGAGCGCTTCTTCGTGCCCACGGGCCCACGGCCGCCCGCTCCCGACGTCCGCCCCGTGCTCGCCGACATCCGTCGCGCCGTGGCCAACGGGGACGCCGGCGCAGCGAGCGAGCTGCTCACCGCCGCCATCCGCGCGAGCGGCTACCCCGACGGCCTGATCTGGACCGATCCGCTGGGCATCTGCGCGACGCTCACCCTGCGCACGGGCGGCGCGGCCGACGCGAGCCTCGAGCGGGAGGTGGACCTCGTCCACGGCGAGGTCGCCACCCTCTGGGACGACGAGGCCGGCGGCCGCTGCGTCCTGCGCGTCGTCGCGCCCCGGGACGAGCCGGCGGTGCTGGTCCGGCTCGAGACGGAGCGCGACCTGGCCGTCACCTGGCACCTCGCCCTGGGCGGGGCGCAGGAGACCGCGCTCGACACCGGGGTCCCCGACGGCTCCACGGCGATCCGGGTGGACCTCGCCGCCGGGCTGGACGGCCGGCTGCGGGCCGTGACCGCGGACTCGACCGCGCTCGTCGTGGCTCGCACCGGTGCGCCGTGGACACCCGACGGACCTGGACTGAGCTCTCGCCTGCAGGTGCGCGGCGGGACGCCGACGACGCTGCGCGTCGACGTCCACGTCACCTCCGGCGCCGCACCGGGCCGGGCGGCCCCACCCGCGACGGCCGCGGTGGACTGGGCGGGCGTGCGGGAACGCCAGCGCGCGACGCACGGGCGCCTCGTCCGCGCGTCGGTGCTCGACCTCGCCGGGCACGAGGACCTCGACGCCTGCACCGAGGAGGTCTGGGCCGCTGCCCGGGCGGGCGAGCCGGCCGCGCGGCGCCGCGCCGTCGAGATCGCCTACCTGGCGGGCCGGGCGCACGCGATCGCCGCCACCGGCGAGCTTCCCCCGACCCTGCAGGGCGTCTGGCAGGGCACGTGGCGGCCGGCCTGGTCGGCCGACTACACGACGAACGGGAACCTCTTCAACGGTGGTCTCGCGAGCCTGGTGCCCACCGGCACCCCGGAGCTCGCGACGTCCCTGCTCACGCTCGTCCTGGCGCACCTCGGCGACTACCGCGAGAACGCCCGCCGCGTGTTCGGGGCCGACGGGATGCTCCTCCCGGCGCGGATGTCGACGCACGGCCGCGCGAACCACGTGGCGGCCGCCTACCCCCACGTCTTCTGGACCGGCTGCGGCGGCTGGGTGCTGCGCGTCGCGGCCGATGTCGTCGCCACGACCGGCGACCGCTCGCTCGTCGACGACCGCCTGTGGTCGCTCGTCGAGGGCGTGCTCCGCTTCGCGGAGACCGCGACGGTGCCGGGTGGCGGCCGCCGGCACCTCGTCCCGGGCTACTCCCCCGAGAACACCCCGACCGGGGCCGCCGGGGCGATCACCGCGGACGCCACGATGGAGGTGGCGATCCTGCGCGACGCCGCCCGGGCCGCCAGGCTCCTGGGCACGGCCCGCGGCGACGACTCGCTCGACGCCCGCTGGTCCGCCCTGGCCGCCGCCCTGCCCGGCTACCGCGTGGCCGACGACGGCACGCTGGCGGAGTGGATCGCGGCGCCGTGGTGCGAGAACATCGCCCACCGGCACGCGTCCCAGCTCTACCCGCTGTGGTACGAGGTGGACCCGGCCTTCCTGGGCCCGGCGGGGGCGCCGTTGCGCGCTGCCGCGGCGGCCACCGTCCGGGCCAAGATCGCCTGGCGCGCCGCCGACCCCACGCCCCCGCCGGGTCGGATGGAGATGGCCTTCGGCCTCGTGCAGCTCGGGCTCGCGGCCGCCGCCCTCGGCGACGCCGACGCGGCGCTGCAGTGCGTCGAGTGGCTCGCCCTCGAGCACTGGCGCCCGGCGCTGACGACGACGCACGACGCCGGCGCCGTCTTCAACGTCGACGCGAGCGGCGGCCTGCCGGCCCTGGTGGCCGCGATGCTGCTCGGCTCCACCGGCGACGACCTGACGGCGCTGCCCGCCCTGCCCGGCGCGTGGCCGCGCGGGGAGGTCACCGGCCTGCGGGCGCGCGGCGGCGTCGTCGTCGACCGTCTCGCGTGGGACCCGCAGGGGTGCGCCCTCACGCTGCGGCGCCTGCCCGACGCGCGGTGGCTCGCGCCGGCGGGCGGCACCCGGCTGCGCGCGGGCCGCCCCTTCACCGCGGCGGGCCGCGCCCTCGCCGGCGCGCACCTGCACCTGTCCGCCGAGCCGACGACGGTGCACCTGACCTGGACCGGCCCCGCCCACGACCCGCTGACCGAGGGATGACCACATGGACCCCGCCCGACTGATCCACCTGGCCGCCGACGGCGTCTCGGTGCTGCTCGTCCAGCGCGGCGGCCTGCTCCCCACGCTGGCGCACTGGGGCCGGGGCGTCCGGGCGTCGGACGCCGAGCTGGTGGCCCTCGCCGACGCGGGCCACCGCCCGGGCATGGACGGCGGGTCCGACGTGCCGTACGAGCCGAGCATGCTCCCGGAGCACACGCGCGGCTGGGCCGGTCGGCCGGGCCTGGAGCTGCACCGCGCGGGCGCCGGCTGGTCCCCCCGGCTCACCGTGACCTCGGTGACGGTCGACGGCCGCGCCGTCGGCCCGGGCGAGGTGGCGCAGACCGGGCCGGGCCTGCTGAGCGTCCGGGCACGCGACGACGACGCCGGGGTCACGGTCACGCTCGAGGTGGAGCTGACCACCCACGGGCTGCTCCGCACGCGCGCCACCGTGCGCAACGAGCCGGGCGGCGCCGACGCCGGCGGGGCCACCGTCGCGCCCCTCGAGGTGGCCAAGGTGAGCCCCTCGCTCGCCGTCCCCGCGCGGGCGCGCGAGGTCCTCGACTTCGGGGGGCGCTGGGGCACGGAGAGGGTGCCCCAGCGCCACGCGGTCACCGTGGGCACCTACACCCGCGAGTCGCGCCGCGGGCGCACCGGCCTGGACGCGACCGGCACCCTCGCGGTCGGCGTCCCGGGCTTCGACTCGCGCGCCGGCGAGGTCTGGCTCTGCCACGTCGGCATCGGCGGCAACCACGAGCACGCGGTCGAGCGCACCGACGGCCACCAGGCCTTCCGGGGCGCCGAGCTGCTGTTCCCCGGCGAGGTGCGCCTCGGCGTCGGGCAGGAGTACGTCTCGCCGTGGGTGTACGGGAGCTGGGCCGACGGGCTCGACGCCGCGGCGCACCGGTACCACGCCTTCCTCCGCGAGCGGTCGCGGGCGGGGCGCCGGCCGCGGCCGGTGACCTACAACGTGTGGGAGGCCGTCCTGTTCGACCAGGACCCGGCCGCCCTCGCGGACCTCGCCACGGCGGCGGCGGCCCTCGGCGTCGAGCGCTTCGTGCTCGACGACGGGTGGTTCCTGGGCCGGCGCGACGACCGCGCGGGCCTCGGCGACTGGACGGTCGATCCCACCGTGTGGCCGGAGGGGCTCGCACCGTTCGCGCGCCACGTCGCCTCGCTCGGCATGGAGCTCGGGCTGTGGGTCGAGCCGGAGATGGTCAACGAGGACTCCGGGCTGGCCAGAGCGCACCCGGACTGGATCCTGCGCGCGCGCCCGGAGCTGCCGGACCGGTGGCGCTTCCAGCAGGTGGTCGACCTCACCAACCCGGCGGCGTTCGCGCACATCCTCGGCGCGCTCGACGCGCTGGTCGGCGAGCTGGGCCTGCGCTACCTGAAGTGGGACCACAACCGCGACCTGGTCGACGCCGGGCACCCCGGCACGGGCTCGGCCGCCGTGCACGAGCAGACCCTCGCCACCTACCGGCTCATGGACGAGCTGCGGGCGCGGCACGAGGACCTGGAGATCGAGAGCTGCGCGTCCGGCGGCGGCCGCGTGGACCTCGGGATCCTCGAGCGCACCGACCGCGTGCACCCGTCGGACAACCACGACCCCCTGGACCGGGTGCGCATCCTGCGCTGGACCGGGCTGCTCGTGCCGCCGGAGATGCTCGGCTCGCACGTCGCGTCCCCGCGGTCACAGGGCACCGGCCGCACCCACGACCTGAACACCCGCTGCGCGGCGGCGCTGCTGGGGCACTTCGGCATCGAGTGGGACCTGGCCGAGGCCGACGTGGCCGAGCGCGCCGAGCTCGCCCGGTGGGTCGCGGTGCACAAGGGGCTGCGCGGCCTCCTCGCGTCCGGTCACGTGGTCACCGACGGCGACGAGGACGACACACCGTCGGTCCGCGGCGTGGTCGCGCGGGACGGGAGCGAGGGGGTGTTCGCCGTGGTCACGCCGGCTCTGTCGGCCGACTCGCGGCGCCGCGTCCGGCTGCCCGGGCTCGACCCCGACCGGTCGTACCGGCTCGCCGCCGCGTGGTCCCACGTCGCGCCGCCGTGGCTCGTCCCGGCGTGGCTGCGCGCCGCCCCGCCGCTCGGCGAGCCCGACGCGCGGGCCGACGCGCCCGGGTACGCCGGCGGGCTGCTGTCGACGGTCGGGCTGGACGTGCCGACGTTCACGCCCGACCGCGTCGTCGTCGTGCACGCACGGGCGCGGTAGCCGCGCAGCGCGGGTCGCCGCGGGCTGCGCGGGTACGCAGGGGGTACCCGCGACGGCGCCGCGCACGCGCCCGGGCGGGGCACGTGCCGACCTCCGCGCCCCCCGAGGCAGGGACGCGGAGGCCGGGCGGTGGCGGCAACCCGCCACGGGGCCGAGGAGACACCGGCCGAGCGTCGACGTCCGTCCCCTGCCAGCCCTTGAAGGCGCCGTTCATGATGCCCGCCACCACGCTGAGCCTGCGCGACGCAGGCGCTGCGTCCGGTACCGGATCCGCCCGGCCGGCACCTTCGCCACCGGTCGAAACAGTTTCGCTACCTTCTGCTCAGGCGGCGAGGGTAGCCACGGGGGCGACGGCGCGTCAAGAGCCCGAAACGCCGCGCGGCGAACCGAGATGGAGCGGCCACAGGCACGGCGCTATCCTCGAAACTGGTTTCGAGGAGGGAGGGTGGATGGCCGGACGGTCCCCGAGCCGCGTGACGCTCGTCGACGTGGCTCGCGCAGCGGGCGTGACCAAGGGCACCGTGTCGAAGGTGCTCAACGACCGTAGCGACGTCGCCGCGGACACGCGCGCCAGGGTGCTCGCCGCCGTCGAGCAGCTGGGGTACCGGCCGCCACGGTCGCAGTGGGAGGCGCCGCGCACCCGCACCCTCGCCGTCGTGTTCGAGGCCCTCGACTCGCCCTACCTCACCAACGTGCTGCAGGGCATCCTCGCCGCGGCCACCGCCGCGGACACGAACCTGCTGGTCCGCCTCCCACCCGACCGCTCGGTCCGCGCCACGCGGGCCGCCGCGCGCGGCTGGGTCGCCGAGCAGCAGCAGGCCGGCGTCGTCGGGATCATCGGGCTCACGCTCGGCGAGCCCGCCGCGGTGCTGCAGGCGGCGAAGGACGTCGGCATGCCGTTCGTGATGGTCGACCCGGTCGACATCCACGACCCCACGGTGGTGACCATCGGCTCGACCAACTGGGCCGGCGGGCGGACCGCGACCGAGCACCTCCTGGGCCTCGGTCACCGCCGCATCGGCTGGATCGGCGGCCCGGAGGCGTCCGCCGCCGCGCGCGAGCGGTTCCACGGCTACACCGCGGCGCTCGACTCCGCCGGGCTGCGCCTGGACCGCACCATCGTGCGGGGCGGCCTGTTCTCGGTCGAGACGGGCGTCACCTTCGGCCAGGAGCTGCTGCGCCTGCCCGACCCGCCGACGGCCGTCGTCTGCGGCGACGACGAGATCGCGGTCGGCCTGCTCGCCGCCGCGCACGAGCTCGCGGTGCCGGTACCGGAGCGCCTGAGCGTCGTCGGGTTCGACGACACCCCGCAGGCGCTGTGGACGACACCCGCGCTCACGTCCGTGCACCAGCCCCTGACCGGCATGGGCCGGATGGCCGTCGAGACGGTCCTCGCGATGGCCGACGGCGGCCAGCCGGCCTCCCGGCAGGTCCAGCTCGTCACGACGCTCACCGTGCGGGACTCGACGGCGCCGGCGCCCTGACCCGCCTCACCGCGCGAGGACGACGACCCCGTCCCCGTCGGTGACGGTGAAGGACCGCGTGGCCAGGTCGGCCTCGAGCACCGCGGTCGCACCGGCGTTCGTCCAGCGCAGCACCAGCCGTCCGCCGTCCGCGTGCACGTCCAGGTGCGCGTCGAAGCCGAACGCGGGCGAGGCGGACCGGAAGCGCAGCAGCGTCAGCTGGTCGCGCACCACGTCCTGGCCGAGCCGCGCCACGACGTCCTCGACCGTGAGGTTGGTGCGGTTGATCTCCTTGTGACCACCCGGCCCGGCCTTCGCGACGGCGTCGTGGTCGTTCGTCCCCGCGAGCAGGTCGAGGTACCAGACCTGCGGCTTGCCCGGCATGAACAGGTGCAGCGCCCGCGCCAGCAGCATCGCGCGCGGGTCCTCCCCGAGCGCGCTGAAGTACGTGGCGTTGACCTGGTAGTACATCTGCGTGCTGCCGTGCAGGTTCTTCACGTACCCGCCGCGGCCCACGACCGTCTCGATGAGCGCCTCGATCCGCGCGTCGGGCACGAGTCCCTTCAGGTCCAGCAGGGGGATGCCGTCGTGGCAGCCCAGCATGCTCACCGTGCGGATCCCCTTGCCCTGCACCTCGCGGGCCCAGCCGGCGAGGGTCGCGGCGCTGCCCGTCTCGAGGGCGTCCAGCACCAGCCCGGGCAGGAAGAAGTCGTAGGTCAGGTAGCCCTCGCGCGCGATCCGCTCGTGCGTGCCCTCCGCGTAGCTCGCGTGGATCTCGGGCAGCAGCGTGAGCCCGTGCGCGTCGGCGAGCCCGCGCACGCGCGCGAGCAGCTCCCACGTCTCGGGGTCGTTGAGGAAGTTGCGGCGGCCCGGGGCCTTCGGCGCGTACGCGAACGCGTCGAGCCGGACGATGCGCGCGCCGTACCCGGCGAGCGTGCGCAGGGTCTCGTCGTAGAACTCCCAGACCAGCGGCGACGCGATGTTGACGTCCATCTGGCCGAGGTAGCTGCGCGTCGACGCCAGGTGCTCCAGGACCGTCTCCCGGTGCCGCGCGAGCCGGCCCCAGTCGGCGTCGCCGGGCGCCACGCCGTCGTCGAGCGCGCGGCCCACCAGGGCGGCGACCGCGACGGCCGTGCGGTACTGCAGGCCGAGCCCGACGAGCTCCGGCACGTCCGGGCGCCGGTGCACGACCTCCTGGTAGAAGGTGTTCCAGTACGGCACCTCGCGCCCGTCCGGGAACCGGACCATGAGGATCGGCAGCCCCGGCTTGCGGAAGAACATGGGCTCCAGCAGCTCCGGGTCCGGCTGCACGTAGCCGGCGTCCGTCATCGTGCCGTGGCCGTCCCAGAACCGGTTCCAGTCGATGAAGAAGTCCCGGTAGGGCGAGTCCTCACCGCGCCGCAGCAGGTCCTGGAACTGCGGCGACAGCACGGAGCAGTGGTTGAGCACGACGTCGAGCTTGAGCTCGACCCCGAGCCCGCGCAGGTCCGCCAGGTCCTGCTCGGTGGCGACCAGCTCGTCCAGCCCGTAGTCGATGACGGAGAAGCCACGGTCCAGGTCCGTGTTGAACACGCTCGGCAGCACGTAGAAGCCGTCGAAGACGCCGGCGAGCTCCGGCCGCCGCAGCAGCGCGACGGCGTCGGCGAGCCGCCCCCCGAGGCTGTCCGGGTAGGCGTTGAGCAGAGGGCGCGCGCTCGGCACGCCCGCGGCGTCAGCCATCGGTCCCCTCCTCCGCGCGCGCCATGAGCGCCCGGTACTGCGGGAAGGTCAGCCGCTCGCCGCTCTTGGCGAGGATGATCGCCGCGTCGGGCGCCTGGGCGTCGAGCATCTCCTGCTCCAGGCCCAGCACCAGGGCGGTGAACGGGCTGTCGGTCGCGCCGTCCCGCCCGCGCGCCCGCCGGTGCGCCAGGGTCTCCGCCGGGGTGCTGTTCAGCAGGATGCGCACGTCCACCCCACGCAGGTGCCGGCTCGCACCGTGCGTCCACTCCACGACGACGACGTCGACGCCGGTGACGTCCACCGCCTCGTACCAGAGGTCGGCCGGCCCGCGCCCCATCCGCCGCAGGTGCAGCCGGGACGCCCCGTTCTTGAACTCGCCGAGGATCGCCGACAGGTGGTCGAAGTCGATCTCCGCCGGCGTGCCGAGGTACCCGGCCAGGGCCGAGCGCCCCGCGCGCTGGTAGGAGGCCAGCCACGGGTGCTGGGCCACGTGCGCGGGGTCGGCGTCGGCGTCGTCGGCCTGCAGCGCACGCAGCGCTGCGGTGCGCTCCGGGGTGACCAGGCCGTCCACGACCAGGCCGCGGACGCCGCCGTCGCGGAAGACCCGCAGGCGCTCGGCGTCGTTCTGGGCGGGGATCCGCCGCGGGTAGTTGTCGCCGGACAGGGTGTACGCCCCGACGCCGGCGCTGCGCAGGAAGAACGCGAGCAGCGAGGCGATCTCCGACTTGCCGACCCCCGAACCGCCGGCGACCGCGACCACCGCGCGCGCGGACGGGTTCGCCGCGACGGCGGGCACCAGCGCGTCGACCACCATCGGCAGCAGGGCGTTCGCCTTCGCGACGTGCGCCGGGCCGATGCTCACCCGGTCCCCCGGCATGTCACCAGTCGGGATCTCGGCCGGCACCTCGACCGGCCGCCACGGCAGGCACGCCCGGAGCGCCCCGACGACGTCCCTCATCGCTGTCCCTCCACGATCCGCGGCGCCACCGCGGGTGCCGTACGCGCGAGCAGCCGGTGCACCCAGCGCCGCCGCGCCTCGCGCGCCTGCCGCGACAGCGTCGCCGTGGGCTCGAAGTAATCGAAGCCGTGGAAGCCGCCGGGCCACACGTGCAGCTCCGCGGCGCCACCGCCGCGCCACAGGAGCCGGGCGTAGTCGACGACCTCGTCCCGGAACGTCTCCGCCGAGCCTACGTCCAGGAACGCCGGCGGGAGGCCGCTCAGGTCCGACGCGCGGGCCGGGGCGGCGTGGGCGGGGACGTCCGCACCCCCGACGGCGTCACCCAGGTAGGCGCGCCACGCGGTGGCGTTCGCCGTCCGGTCCCAGGCGCCGTGGCCGGCCATCTGCCGGGCCGACCCGGAGTCGTTCCGGTCGTCGAGCATCGGGCACGTCAGCAGCTGCCCGGCGAGCGCCGGGCCGCCCGTGTCGCGCACGAGGAGCGCGAGCGCCGCGGCGAGCCCGCCCCCGGCGCTGATGCCCTCGACGACGACGCGCGCCGGGTCCAGGCCCAGCTCCCCCGCGTGCGCGACGAGCCAGGTCAGCGCCGTCTCCGCGTCGTGCAGCGCGGCCGGGTACGGGTGCTCCGGCGCCAGGCGGTAGCCCACCGACGCGATGGCGCAGCCGGCGTCGGCGGCCAGGTCGAGGAGGGGCACGACGTCGTCCCAGGCCGTGCCCGTGACGAGGCCGCCGCCGTGCAGGTGCAGGAGCCACGGCACGGGCCCGGCCGCCTCGGCCGGGCGCAGGAGCACGACCTCGACGCCGGGCCGGCCGTCGCGGACGGCGGTGAGGACCGACGTCCGGAACCGCCCGGCGGCCGCCTCCTCGACGGCCGCCGGGGTGGTCGAACGGTCACGCAGACCGACGATCTCGTGGGCCTCGAGCGCACGGACCACCTCGTCGCGACGGCGGACGAGGGCAGCCTCCAGCTCAGGGTCGAACGGTGGACGCAACGTCGATCAGCCCTTCAGCGAGCCCTGGAGCAGCGCACTGACGAACTGGCGCTGGAAGACGAGGAACACGATCAGCGTCGGCGCGAGGATCAGCAGCGATCCCGCGCACAGCAGCGGGATGTCCGTGCCCCACTGGCCCTGGAAGGCCCCGAGGGCGCCCGCCATGGTCCGTTGGGCCGGGTCGGACACCAGGACCACCGCCAGCAGGAACTGGTTCCACGTCCACAGGAACAGCAGGATCGCCAGGGACGACAGCGCCGGCATCGACAGCGGCACGTGCACGCGCCAGAACATCTGCCAGGTCGAGGCGCCGTCGATGCGCGCCGCCTCGGAGATGTCCTCGGGCATGTTCACGAAGTGCGCACGCATCCAGTACACCGCGAAGGGCATGTACAGGCCGATGAGCGGCAGGATGATCGCCCACCGGGTGTTCAGCAGACCCAGGTCGCGCATCTGGTAGTAGAGCGGCACGATGACGCCCTCGCGCGGCAGCGTCAGGCCGAGCACGAACGCGACGAGGATGATTCGCGCGCCCGGCGGGCGCAGGTGCCCGAGCGCGAAGCCCGCGAGCGTCGCGATGAACAGCGAGACGGGCACGACCGCGATCTCGATGAGGAAGCTGGACCACAGCAGCGTGCCCATGTCGGCGACCTTGAAGGCGTCGACGAAGTTCGACCACTGCGGCGACTCGGGCCACTCGAGGCCGGACGGGTAGGTGCCCGACGGGTGCAGCGCCGTCACGAAGAGGCTGATGAACGGCAGGATCGTGACCGCCATCAGGAGGATGAGCATGGTGCGGCCGAGCCAGGTCTCTCGGCGGGAGACGATCACGAGTCACCTTCCCGGTTCAGCCGCTGCAGCGGGAGGACGACGAGGAGCACGAGCGCCATGAGGGCGACGGCGAGGGCGGACGCCTGGCCGATCTCGCGGTTGAAGAACGCCAGGCGGTAGATCTCCAGGCCCGGGACGAGGGTCCGGTTGCCGGGCCCGCCCTGCGTGGAGATGTAGATGATGTCGAAGCTGGCCAGGGCCGCGATGACCGTCACGGTCACGCACACGGCGATCTCCTGGCGCAGGCTCGGCAGCGTGATCGCGAAGAACTCGCGCCACGGGCCGGCGCCGTCGATGCGCGCGGCCTCGTAGAGCGCCGGGTCGATCTTCGTCATGCCGGCGAGCAGCAGGAGCATGCACAGACCCAGGGCCACCCACGCGCCGATGAGGCCGACGGCGGGCAGCGCGGTGTCGAAGTCGCCGAGCCAGGCGCGGGCGACGCCGCCGAGGCCGATCGCCTCGAGCACCTGGTTGACCATGCCGTTCGACGCGTACAGCCAGCTCCACATGATGCCCGCGGCCACCAGCGGGATGATCTGGGGCAGGAAGAGCACGGTGCGGGACACGATGGCCAGCCGGCTCGTCGCGAAGCCGCGGATGGTGTTGGCCGTGAAGAGGCCGAGCAGCACGGGGATGAAGCTGAAGTAGATGATCAGCTGGAACGCGTTGAGGATCGAGCCCGACATCTCGGGCTCGCGCAGGATGGCGGCGTAGTTGTCCAGGCCCACCCAGGTGGACTCGGTGACGCCGTTCCACTCGTAGAACGAGAACTGGATCGACTGCGCCATCGGGCGCAGGACGAACACGATGTAGGCGAGCGCTGCGGGAGCCACGAGGAGCAGCGCCAGCCCGCCCCGGCGCAGGCGCCGCGCCTTGATGGCGCGGCGCCTGCTCTCCGGGCTACCCAGAGCCGGGGTGTCCTCGCGGCGGGCCGACGCTCGGCCGGTCAGCCGCTGGTTCATGTCAGCCGACCGAGGACTCGTACTCGGCCTGCACGGCCTCGAGGAGCGCGGTCGGGTCGATCTCGCCGGCGACGAGCTTCTGCAGGTTCGGCGTCCAGCCCTCGGCGTAGACCGAGCCGGTGGCGTTGGCGATGAAGTCCATCGCGCCGTCCTGCGCGCCGATCGCCGCGCCCGCGGCCAGGGTCTCCGCGGTCACGGAGCCCTCGGCGACCGCCGGCATGAAGGCGTCGGCCGGGCCCATCGGGTGCGAGCCACCGATCTCGACGGCGATCGTGCGGGCCTCGTCGTTCGTGGCGATCCAGTCGAGGAAGAACGCGGCGCAGGCCGGGTTGGCGGCGTTCGCCGAGATGCCGTAGGTCAGCGGGGCGGACATCGCACCGAAGGAGCCACCCTCCTCGACCGGGGGCATGAGGAAGAAGCCGACGTTGCCCGGCATCTGGGCGTCGAGGTTCCCCGACTCCCAGTCGCCGTTGAAGATGAAGACGCTGTTGCCCTCGATGAAGCGGCTCATCATCATCGCGTAGTCCATCGAGTTGATGTCGTCGGCGAAGTAGCCGGCCTCGATCCACGACTGCAGGTGCTCGGTCGCCTGGACGTTGGTGTCCGTGACGATCGTGGCGTCGGGCTGCTGGTAGATCCAGTCGTTGATCTCGCCCGCGTCACCGTAGGAGGCCATGAGCCCCTGCAGCGGGAAGGCAAGGCCACCGGTGGCGCCACCGTTGAACTGGGCCATCGGCACGAGGCCGGCGTCCTTGGCCGCCTGCAGGTAGGAGTCGAACTCCGCCAGCGTGGCCGGGGGCTCCTCCATGCCGATCTGGGCGGCGAGCTCCTTGTTGTAGAAGACGCCGGTCATCGAGAAGTTCAGGCCCATGGCGTACAGCGGGCCGTTGCCGCGCCGGCCCTCGTCGTCCACGCGCATCTGCTCGAGCTGCGAGGCGGGCCAGGTGTCCCAGCCGAACGCCGCGGCGTACTCGTCGAGGTCGAGCAGGAGGCCGTCGCTGGCGAGCTCGGACATCTGCGGCAGGCGCATGAGGTCCGGCGGGTCGTCGACGAGGACGCGCGGCGCGTTCTGGGTGAGGACGGCGAACTGGTCCTCTCGCACGTCGAAGGTCACGTTCGGGTACTGCGCCTCGAACTCGTCGAAGAGCTCCGTGGCGAGCGGGAAGCCCGTCTCGATGTACGCCTTGAGCGTCACGGGCTCGGTGCCGCAGTCCAGCGCGCTCGCGTCCTCGGTCGCGGGCGCCGACTCCTCCGGCTCCTCCGCGTCGTTGTTCGAACCGGGCGCGCTGCAGGCGGCGAGTACCAGCGCACTCGCCACCACGGTGGCCGCCAGGCCCGTCCGTCGTGCTGATCCACCACGTCGAGACACCAGTGTCTCCCTTCGTCGAAGAGCCGTCCGGGGGTTCGCCGGGCCCCCCGTCCCGACGGTTGCTAAATCGTCTTAGCACCTGCAGTCTGGGGAGATGCCGAATGCGGTGTCAAGCCGGGATCGAAGCGCACGCGGGCTTCGTTACCCAATCGTGGCCATGGTCACGCTCCCGCCCACGGCCCCGCGCGTCGTCCTCTCCCCGGCGGCGACCCCCCATCCCCGCAGAGTGGAACGCCGCGCTCCACCGTCGTTCCACTCGACGCCGAACCACCGCACTTTCGTTCCACTCGGCGGGGTGGGATCGACGGCGGAGCGCCGCCGCTCCCCCACTACGATGCGCACGGACGAGGGGGTGTGAGGTGGGTCGAGGCAGGGTCACACTCGCCGACGTCGCGCTCGCGGCAGGGGTCTCCTCGACGACGGCGTCGCTCGTGCTCTCCGGGCGCGGCGACGAGCTGCGCATCTCCGACACCGTGCAGCACCGTGTGCGCGAGGTGTCCGAGTCGCTCGGCTACCGGCCGAACATCCTGTCCGTCGGCCTGCGCCGGGGCTCGAGCCTCGCGCTCGGCTTCGTGTCCGACACCGTCGCGACCTCCCAGCTCGCGGGCGACCTCATCAAGGGCGCCCTCGAGGCCGCGCACGAGCGCGGGCTCATGCTCTTCATCGCCGAGTCCGAGGGCGACCCGAAGGTCGAGCGCCGGCTCCTCAACGCGCTCCTGGACCGGCAGGTCGACGGCGTCGTCCTCGCCTCGATGTTCACCCAGACGCGGCGGCTCCCGTCGGGTCTGGACCACGGTCCGGCCGTCCTGCTCAACGCGCTCCCCCGCGAGCCGCACCCCACCATCCCGTCGGTCGTGCCGGACGAGCTCGAGGCGGGACGCGCGGCCGCCCGCCTGCTCCTCGAGGCGGGCCATCGCTCCATCCACCTCGTGGGCGCGGGTCCCCGGCGCGAGGACACCCCGCCCGGCACGGTCGCCGGCCGGGAGCGCCTCCAGGGCATCCTCGAGGTGCTCGCCGACGCCGGGCTCGAACCGACCAGCGGCTACCTGCACGAGGACTGGCTGCCGCAGCACGGCTGGGCGGCCACGCAGCGGATCCTCGCCGCCGACGGCGCCGGCTCCGCGATCATCACGTTCAACGACCGCCTCGCCTTCGGCGCCTACCAGGCACTGCACGAGGCCGGCCTCCGGGTGCCGCAGGACATGTCCCTCGTGTCGTTCGACGACGCACCGGTCGCCGAGTGGCTGCGGCCGGGGCTGACCACCTTCGCGATCCCGCACTACGACCTCGGGCACCGCGCGGTCGAGCTGCTCCTCGAGACGATCGCGGCCCGGCGCGACGGCGGCCCGGCGCCCGCCGGGGTCCACCGGCTCCCGATGCCGCTGCGCGCCCGCGAGTCGGTGGCTCCGCCCCGCTCCTGAGCCGGCGGCGCGCACTGGTCGCCGCCCGCGCCATCACGCCGGCGGCGCCATCCGCAGGACGTCCAGGTGCACCGAACCGCCGTCGGCGGCCGGCGTCAGGACGCCCACGTACAGGCCCCAGCGCAGGGCGACCGGGCCGTCGTCGCCCACCTCGAAGACGGGGTGCGTGAGGAACGGGACGTCCGCCCCGGGTGCGAGCAGCGCGGTGTTGACGACCGAGACGACGGTCCCGTCGACCAGCCGGAGCTCGTACCGGGCCCAGAGCTCGGTGGACCCGTCGGGGCGCTCGAGGTTCCAGTCGGCCCCGCCCGGGAGCACCTCGCCCGCCAGGCGGCCGGACACGGTGCCGCCGACGATCGGGATCACCCGCCGGAACCCGGTGGGCGTCGGTCCGACCTCGACGACCGGGCCGAGCAGGATCTCGGCGGTGAACAGGGGCGTCGACGCGAGCGCGGTCACGCGGGGATTCTGCCAGCCGGGCGGCCGGCCACCCGCCCATCCCACGCGAGACCGGAGCTCGGCGGGTGGCGGGAGGGGGAGACGACGAAGGCAAGGAGCCGACCGCTCCTTGCCACTGTCAACGTATAGCCGACCCGGGGTCTTGCGGCAAGGCCCCCCTCCCCGCGGAGAATCGCCGGCCTCGCCCACTCACCCCGACCCACGGGAGCCGCGCGTCGTGAACCCCGCCAGCGCTTTCGCCCTGCCCACCGCCCTCGCCGCCAAGGCCGACCCGGCCCTCGTCGCCGACGACGAGCGGCACTTCGCCGCCATCGCCACGACCCTCGAGCACGCGGTCGCCGACCTGACCGCGCGCCTCGACGCCGCACGCCTGGCCCCGGGCCGCGCCGGCACCGCCGCGCTCGAACGCGACCAGGAGATCCACCGGCTGAGCGCCCGCCTGCGCACGCTGCGGCGCTTCGGCCTGGACCTCTGCCTCGGTCGCACCGTGCCCGACGGCGGCGGCGAGCCCGTGTACGTCGGTCGCGTCGGGCTGACCGACCGTGACGGCCGGCGCCTGCTGGTCGACTGGCGCTCGCCCGCCGCGGAGCCCTTCTTCGGAGCCACGCACGCGCGCCCGATGGGCGTCGCGAGCCGGCGCCGGTACCGCTGGGCGGACGGGCGCGTGGCCGACTACTGGGACGAGGTGTTCTCCGCCGACGGCCTGGACCTCGCGTCGCACCCCGCTCTGGACGACCAGTCGGCGTTCGTCGCGAGCCTCGCCGCGAGCCGCAGCGACCGCATGCGCGACGTGCTCGGCACCATCCAGGCGGACCAGGACGCCATCATCCGCGAGAGCTCGCGCGGCACCCTCGTGGTCGATGGCGGGCCGGGCACGGGCAAGACGGTCGTGGCCCTGCACCGGACCGCGTACCTGCTCTACGCCGACCCCCGGCTGGGCCACCGCCGCGGGGGCGTCCTCGTCGTCGGACCGCACGAGCCCTACCTGGCGTACGTCGCCGACGTGCTGCCGAGCCTCGGCGAGGAGGGCGTGCGGACGTGCACGCTGCGCGACCTGGTGCCCGAGGGCGCGACAGCCGCCGCCGAACCGGACCTCGCCGTCGCGCGGCTCAAGGGCTCGCGGGGCATGGTCGACGCGATCGACCGCGCGGTGGCCTTCTACGAGCGCCCGCCGACGCAGCCGTGCACCGTGGAGACGCCGTGGGCCGACGTCGAGCTCGGGCCGGCCGACTGGGCGGAGGCGTTCGAGGCAGCCGAGCCGGGCACGCCGCACAACGAGGCGCGCGAACAGGTGTGGGACGCGCTCGTGGAGATCGTGCTCGACCGGCTGGGCGGCGACGAGGAGGTCGACGCGGGCGTCCTGCGCCGTGCGCTCGCCCGCGACCGCGACCTGGCGGGCGCGGTCAACCGCGCGTGGCCGCTCCTCGAGGCGACGGACCTGGTCGGTGACCTGTGGACGGTCCCCGCGTACCTGCGGCTCTGCGCGCCGCACCTCGCGCCCGACGACGTCGCCCGCCTCCAGCGCGCGGACCCCGCGGCCTGGACCGTCGCGGACCTGCCGTTGCTCGACGCGGCACGAGCCCGCCTGGGCGACGCCGAGGCCGCGCGCCGCGACCGGCGTCGCCGCGCGGCGGCCGCGGCCGAGCGCGAGCGGCGGGCCGAGGTCGCGGCGGACCTCATCGCCGCCGACGACTCCGACCTCCTCCTCATGTCGATGCTCAGGGGCAGCGACCTCCAGGACGCCCTCGTCGACGACGCCGCCCCCGACGACCGCGACGCGCTCGCGGGCCCCTTCGCGCACGTCGTCGTGGACGAGGCGCAGGAGCTCACGGACGCCGAGTGGGCGATGGTCCTGCGGCGCTGCCCGTCGCGCAGCCTGACCGTGGTCGGCGACCGCGCGCAGGCACGGCACGGGTTCGCCGGCACCTGGCAGGAGCGGCTCGAGGGCGCGGGGCTGACCGGTGTGCGCACGTCGACGCTGACCGTCAACTACCGCACGCCCGCGGAGGTGATGGCCGAGGCCGAGGCCGTGATCCGTGCAGTGGTCCCCGACGCGAACGTGCCCGTCTCCGTGCGCAGCACGGGCGTGCCGGTGCACCACGGGCACGCGGACGAGCGCGACGAGCTGCTCGCCGCGTGGCTCGCGCAGCACCCGGAGGGGGTCGCGTGCGTCGTCGGCGACGCGTCGTTCGAGGAGCACGAGCGCGTCCGCTCGCTGCCGCCCGAGCTCGTCAAGGGGCTCGAGTTCGACCTCGTCGTGCTCGTCGACCCCGAGTCCTTCCGCGCGGGCGCCGACGACGTCGCGGGCGCGGTCGACCGCTACGTGTCGATGACCCGCGCGACGCAGCGCCTCGCGGTGCTCAGCCGTCCAGGCGCGCGGCCACATCGGCCGGGAAGCCGCCCGTGGCGATCGGGCTCCACCGGGTCGGCGTGACGCGGATCAGGCTCTTGCCCTGCAGGCGCATCGCGGCGCGGTACTCCGCCCAGTCGGGGTGCTCGCCGGCGATGCACCGGTAGTAGTCGACGAGGGCGTCCTCGGCCTGGGGCATGTGCAGCACCTCGGCCTCGCCGTCGACCTGCACCCAGGGGCCGTCCCAGTCGTCCGAGAGCACGACGACCGACACCCGCGGGTCACGCTCGGCGTTGCGCGCCTTCGCCCGGGCGGGGTAGGTCGAGACCACGATCCGCCCGGCGTCGTCCACGCCGCCGCTCACCGGCGAGACCTGGGGTCGCCCGTCGCCGCGCGTCGTGACGAGGAGCAGGTGGTGCCGGGGGCGGACGAAGGCGAGGAGCTCGGGGAGGTCGACGGTGCGCGACGTCGCGATGGTGCGGGCCATGCCACGACCTTAGGCGGGGGGCTCGTCGGCCTGCTCGCCGGGCTCGGCGGCCCGCGCGTTTCCCGCCGTTCACCCGTGCTTAACGCTCACACGCCGTCGACGTCGGCCGATGTCCCGGGAAGTCGATCAGCGCAACCAGGGAGACCCCGTGCCGGAGAACGCCCCCGCCCTCACCCCCACCACGGCGCCGCCGGCGCGCGGCTGGAGCTGGACGATCGGACGCCGCCTCGCGGCCGGGTTCGCGCTCGTCGTGGTCCTCATGACGGCGATCGGCGCCGTGTCCTACACGAACACCCAGGCCCTCGTCGAGAACAGCGACTGGGTGGAGCACACGCACGAGGTGCTCGACGGCACCGACGCGATCACCTCGGCGCTCAAGGACGCCGAGACCGGGCAGCGCGGCTACCTGATCACGGGCGTGCGCTCCTACCTCGAGCCCTACACCGCCGCGCAGGCCGCGCTCGCCGAGGCGGTCGCGAGCGTCCGCGAGCTGACGATCGACAACGCCGAGCAGCAGGCCCGGCTCGACGCGCTCGAGCCCCTCGTCCAGGCCAAGTTCGCCGAGATGCAGGAGACGATCGACGTCCGCGACCAGGACGGCTTCGAGGCGGCCCAGGAGATCGTGCTGACCGACCAGGGCAAGGCCGTCATGGACCAGATCCGCGGCATCATCGACGAGATCGTCGGCGCCGAGCGGGCGCTGCTCGCCGAGCGCGCCGAGAGCGCGGACCAGAGCGCGGCGACGACGTCGGTCGCGGTGCTCGGTGGCACGTCGGCCGTCGTCCTGATCGTCATCGTGCTGGCCCTGTTCCTGACCCGCAGCATCACCCGGCCGGTGAACAGCCTCACCGCACGACTGCGCGAGATCGCGGACGGCGACGGCGACCTGACCCAGCGCGTCGACGACTCGCGACGGGACGAGATCGGCGCGCTGGCGACCGTGTTCAACCGCTTCGTGGGCAACATCGCCACGCTCGTGCGCCAGATCAGCGAGAGCGCGGCGACGTCGTCGGCTGCTGCGCAGGAGCTGTCCGTCATCGCGGCCGAGATGACGCGCCAGTCCGCGGACGCGGCCCAGCAGGCGTCGATGGCCGCGGCCGCGGCCGAGCAGGTGTCCTCCAGCGTGCAGACGGTCGCGGCCGCGAGCGAGCAGATGGGCGCCTCGATCCACGAGATCGCGCGCAGCGCCAGCGACGCGAGCAACGCCGGCCAGACCGCCGTCGCCAGCACCGACGACGCGAACACCACGATCGGCCGCCTCGGCGAGTCGTCGGCCGCCATCGGCGGCGTCGTCGCCCTGATCAACACGATCGCGCAGCAGACGAATCTCCTGGCCCTCAACGCGACCATCGAGGCCGCCCGCGCGGGCGAGGCCGGCAAGGGCTTCGCCGTCGTCGCCGGCGAGGTCAAGGAGCTCGCGCAGGAGACCGCCAAGGCAACCGAGGAGATCACGTCGCGGATCAGCCAGATCCAGGCCGACGTCGACACGGCGGTCGCCGCGATCTCCACGACGACGACGGTGATCGGCCAGGTCAACGACCACCAGAGCTCGATCGCCGGTGCGGTCGAGGAGCAGAGCGCGACGACCACCGCGATGGCTGCCAGCGTCTCCGAGGCCGCCGTCGGCGCCTCGACGATCGCCGAGAACGTGCTGTCGATCGCGGGCACGTCGCAGACGATGGTCGGCACCATCGACCAGGTCCGGTCCTCGGCGGACGAGCTCGCGCGCGGCGCGCAGCACCTCGACGAGCTCGTCGGGCGCTTCAGGGTCTGAGGACGCCGCAGCCGTACGGACGCGGCCCTCCCGGTCCCAGGACCGGGAGGGCCGTTCTCGCTCGTCAGCCGGTGAAGGCGGGCGCGTGCGCCGACGGCGGCCCGTCAGCGGGTCGCCAGCCGGGCCGCCTGCCGCGTGAGGTGGTCGCGCTCGGCGGCGTTGCTCGCGGCGGCCGCCGCCTGCGCGTACAGCGCCGCGGCCCTCCCGACGTCGCCCGCCCGCTCGTGCAGCCAGGCGGCGACGGCAGCGCGGCGCGGGACGCCGTCGGGCACCCCGCGGAGCGCGGCCAGGCCCGCGAGCGCGCCGTCCACCTCGCCCACGGCGACGGCGCGGTTGAGGGCGACGACGGGCGAGCCCGTCAGCCGCAGCAGCTCGTCGTACCACTGCAGGATCTGCGGCCAGTCGGTCTCCTCGGCCGAGGCGGCGTCGCAGTGCAGCGCCGCGATGGCGGCCTGCGCCTGGTACTCGCCCAGCCGGTCACGGGCCAGCGCCGCCTGGAGCACGGCCACGCCCTCGGCGACGAGCCCGGTGTCCCACGACGCGCGGTCCTGCTCGGCGAGCGGGACGAGGGCGCCGTCCGCGGACCACCGGGCGGCACGCCGGGCGTGGTGCAGCAGCATCAGCGCGAGCAGCCCGGCGACCTCGGGCTCGTCGCTGGCCCGGGCCAGCAGCCGGGTCAGCCTGATGGCCTCGGCCGCCAGGTCGACCTTGCCGGTGTAGCCCTCGTTGAAGATCAGGTACAGGACCTTCAGGACCGCCCGGAGGTCGCCTGGCCGCCCGAGCTCCTCGTCCGCGAGCGCGCGCTTCGCGCGGCTGATCCGCTGCGCCATCGTCGCCTCCGGCACCAGGTACGCCTCGGCGATCTGCCGGGTCGTCAGGCCGCCGACGGCGCGCAGCGTGAGCGCCACCGCGGAGGCGGGCGTCAGTGCCGGATGGCAGCACCAGAAGAGCAGCAGCAGGGTGTCGTCGGCCTGCTCGGCAGGGCCGGGCGGCGGCTCGTCGGCCACCCGCTCCTCGCGGGCGCGACGGGCGGCCTCGGACCGTCCGGCGTCGACGAGCTTGCGCCACGCGACGGTGACCAGCCAGCCCTTCGGGTCCGTGGGCGGGTCGTCGTCCCAGCGGCGCACGGCCTCGACGAGCGCCTCCTGGACGGCGTCCTCGGCCGCCGCGAAGCCTGCTCCGCGGCGGACGAGGAGGCCGATCACCTGCGGGATCAGCTCCCGGACCAGGTCGTCCACGGGATGCGCGTCAGTCCGTCACCGTGGGCGGCATCTCGAGGAAGGGGCGCACCTCGATCCACTCCTGGAGCGGGGCGCCACCCGGTCCGGGAGCGGACGACAGGAAGGCCGCCGCCTCGTGCGCCCGTTCGACGGACTCGACGTCGATGATCATCCAGCCGGCGATCAGGTCCTTGGTCTCCGCGAAGGGCCCGTCGGTCACGGGCGGCCGGCCCGCGCCGTCGAACCGCACGAACGCGCCCTCGGGCGAGACCGCCTGGGCGTCGACGAACTCCCCGCGCTCCCGCAGCACGTCGGCGACGTGCTCCATGAACGCGATGTGCGCGCCGACCTCGTCCGGCGTCCACCGGTCCATCGGGGTGCGCGCGTTGGGCATCTGCTCCGGGCCGCCGCGGTAGTGCTTGAGCAGCAGGTACTTGGCCATCGTGGGTCCTCCGGTCGATCGACGCGTGGCGCCATTGTCGGCGGCACACCCCTGGGACGGTGCAGGCGCGCGGTTCTCGACATCGGTCGGGTCGCCAGTGCCGGACACGTGGAACGGGCCCCCGGCCGAGGCGACCGGGGGCCCGTGTCACGGGGTGGCGCGCGTCACTGCGCCAGGAGCCACCGCAGGATCGAGGAGTCCTCGTAGGTCGGTGCGGCGGCGAGGTGCTGGTCCGGCTCGTAGAAGGCGGCCAGCGGGTACTCGGTGTACTTGACCAGCGCGGTCGCCTGCGCCGGGGTCTTGCCGAGCGCCATGTAGGCGTTCCAGATGCGGTTGAACGACGCCTGCCCGGTGGTGGTCACCCGCAGCAGGTGGTCACCCGTTCCGTGCGTGATCCAGACCGGGGTGCCCGAGGCCGCGATCGCGTCCGCCTGGGCCTGGCTCGCGGCGAAGCCTCCGGTCAGGAGGACGCCGTCGAACAGGCCGGGGTGGTTCGTCAGGGCGGCCCAGGCGAGCGTGGACCCGTAGGAGACGGTCGACGCGTAAATGCGGTCGGGGTCGATCGAGTACTGGCCGGTGAACCAGGTCACGAGCTCGACCATGAGCTCCGACTGCTGGGTGGCGCTGCCGACCCGGCGGTTCTGCACCGCGAGCACGATGACGTCCTCGTCCGTGCCGGTCCACTCCTCCTGCAGCCAGGCGGTGGCGGGGATGTCGGAGGCCACCTGGACCCCCTCGTTGTCCTCGCCGGCGGCGTTCGGGAGGAGGCCCTGGCCCTGGCCGGGCAGGATCACGACGACGGGGTACTGCTGCGCCGGGTCGTAGTCCTCGGGCACCCAGAAGGCGTAGGGGACGTCGGTCCCCGAGGCGGTCATGAACCGCTCGAAGGTGAAGTCGTCGTACAGCAGGTTCACCGCGGGCTGGGTGGGCGTCAGCTCGGTGGCGGAGGCCTTGGCGAGCAGCGGGCCGTTGCCCTGGCCGTTGCCGGCCTGCGCGCGCACGTCCGCGTTCTGGACCACGCGGGTCTGCAGGTCGGGGTTCACCTTGACGCCACCGTTCCAGGCGATCACGGTGCTGCCGCCCGGATCCATCGGGTCCAGCTCGATGATCACGTACCGGCCCCGGTCGGACTGCTGGTCGGGCTCGAGCGAGGGCGTGTCGTTGGTGTAGATCGCGGTCACGGTGCGGTCCCCGCGCTTCGCGGGGTCCGTGAGGTCGGCGATCGGGTTGAAGCGGAAGTTGTAGAGGCTGTCCGAGACCGTGAAGGTGTCGAGATCGAGCGTGCGCGGGTTCACGTCGGCGGCGTACTCGACGGCGACGGCCGTCACCTTCTGCCCGTAGGACAGGATCTCGGTGATGGGGATGACGTTGCGGATCCCCGACTCGGGCTGGCCCGCTGCTCCGGCGGAGGCGGAGGTGACCGCCAGGAGCGAGACGGCTGCGGCGGCGCCGACCGCCACCCCTCGGGCCCGGGCGGACGTCAGTCGTGTGGACATGGGTGAACCTCCCTCTGGGCCGGCCCGGCGTCGTTGCCCTGCGTGGCGACCCATCCGGACCGTATTGACCCGATCATGACCGTGTCAATAGACGAAAGACGTGCCGTCAGAGGTGGGGATATTCGCCGATCTTGTCGTAAAGGAGGGCGCGGTCGAGCTCAGGCGGACCGCACCCTGAGCGCCGGCTACCGGCGCGCGAAGAGGTGCTCCGAGCGCGCCAGGGCCACCGCCCCGAGCGCGTACGCCTGCTCCCCGAAGGCGCCGACGAGCACCGTCGCCCCCCGGGCCATGGTCGGCGGGGCGTACCGCCGGATCGCCTCCCGGACGCCGTCGGCGACCACGCGGCTGGCGGGCCCGAGACTGCCGTCCACCACGACGGCGTGCGGGTCGAGGAACACGATCGCGTCGGCGAGGCGCCGCCCGAGCGCGTGCCCGAAGCCGAGCAGCGCCCTGACCACGTCCGGGTCGTCGTCGTCGACCCCGCGCGCGACGTCGGGCTGGGTGAACGGGCGGCCGTGGGCCTCGGCCAGGGCCTCGAGCAGAGCGGGCACGCTCTGGGTCTGCCAGAAGCAGCCGTGCGCCCCGCAGTGGCACAGCCGGCCGTCGTCGTCGGCGTGCAGGTGACCGATCTCGCCGGCCAGCCCCGAGCGCCCGCGGTGCAGCCGCCCGTCCAGCACCAGGCCCGACCCCGTGCCGAACGCGAGGCTGACGTGCAGGACCGTCGGCATGCCGCGGGCGGCGCCGAAGACGGCCTCGCCCAGGGCGGCGAGGTTCGCGTCGTTCTCGGTGTGCACGGCGCAGCCGAGCCGCTCCCCCAGCACCTGGGCGGGCGGGCGGCCCGCCCAGGTCCCGAAGCGGCGCAGGTGGCCGCTCGGCGACGGCGCCGCCGCCGCCGACGTCGCGCCGAACGCGGACTGCCCCGGCACGCCCACCACGGCCATCGACAGGTCCGCCGGTGCGACGCCCGCCTGCGCGAGGACCTCGTCCAGCGCGGCCAGCACCGGCTCCGGGCGCAGGCCGTCCACCTCGACGACCATCGGCCCGGCGTCGCGCAGCGCGAGCACGTCGCCCTCGCTCGTCACCACGGCCGCCAGCGACCCGTGCGCGGCGGCCACCACGACGGCGAGGGGCCCCGGGCGGGCGGTCAGGGCCCACGTCCGGGCCGGGCGACCGCGCCCGCGCAGGCCGGCGGCCCCGGGCTCCACGGTGCCGGCGGCGACCAGCCGGTTCAGGGCGTGCACCACCGTGCTGCGCGCCAGCCCGGTCTCGGCGGCGAGCTCGCCGGCCGTCCGGCCACGACCGTCGGCAAGGCGACCCAGGACGGCCCGAGGTGCGGACCCGGACACGCCGGACGGAGCGCTCATGGCGCGGATGCTAGCCGCCCACCTGCGGCGCGACCCGCGTCACGTGCGCGCGGCGGGAGGCGCCGCGACCGAGGCACGGACGTGGATCGGCATCGGGACCAGGACCTCGACCGCAGGCTCGGCAGGCGAGGTCAGCGCCTCGATCGCGAGCGCGCCCATGCGCTCGTGCGGGATCGCCACGGTGGTGAGCCCCGGGCGCAGCGCCGTCGCCAGCTCGTCGTCGTCAAAGGAGATCACCGAGACGTCCTCGGGGATGCGCAGACCCGCCTCGGTGACGGCCTGGTAGGCCCCGAACGCGAGCCGGTCGTTCAGGCACAGCAGGGCGGTGACCGATCCGCGCCGGAGCATCCGGCGCGCGGCCGCGTACCCCTGCTCGGGCTGCCAGTCCGCGCACGCCTGCTGGTCGGTGAAGTCCAGCCCGTGCGCCGCCATCTCGTCGGCGATGCCCGCGAACCGCCGTCGGGCGGTCAGCGCGATGCCGCCGTCGACCGGCAGCCGGAAGTCGTGGCCCACGAGCGCGATGCCGCCGCGGTGCCCCGCCTCGACGAGGGTGCGGACGGCCGTGCGGCCCCCTGCGTGCTCGTCCGGCAGGATCGACGTCGCGCCGCCGTCCCCGGCCAGGTTGACGTTGACGGTCGGGATGCCGCGCGTCGCGTGGGTGCCCGAGGAGCGGGACTTCATGGCGGCGAACACGATGCCGTCGACGCCGCGGTCGGCGAGGGAGGCGATCGCCTCCTCCTCCTGCCGCGCGTCGCCCGCCGTCTCGGCGATGAGCAGGAAGTAGCCCTCCGCGCGCGCGGCCGCCAGGGCGCCTCGCAGGATGCCGCTCGCGAAGCGCGTGATCGTCACCGCGTCGGAGACGAAGCCGAACGTGTGGCTCCGGGACGTCCGCAGCGTGCGAGCGATCATGTTCGGCCGGTAGCCGAGGTCGCGCGCCGCGGCCACGATGCGGGCGCGCGCCTCGGGCGAGATGCGGCTGTTCGGGTTGTCGTTGAGCACCTGCGAGACGGCGCCCACCGACACCCCGGCCGCCTTGGCGACCTCGGCGAGCGTCACGCGCGCCGCCTGCCTCCCGTGCGGCCGGTCCGCCGGACGCTGGGACTGGGCCATAGAACCGTCATCGTAGGCCGCGGCCGGTCCCGACGGGCCGCACTCGCGCGCGCAGAGTCCGGAGGGTTCCCGTGGGACCCATCGGGCACATCGGCACCGCCCGGACGAGATGCCACGGAAGGGTTCCATTCGGCGATATAACGTTGTACCTTGCCCAGAACTGACGCCCGGGCGGCTGGCCGACGATCAACGGAGATCCGCGTGCACACCCATCCCCCACGACGCGGCCCTCACCACGACCGACGCCACCGCACACCGTCAGGCACCCGACGGCGGCCCGCGCCGCCGTCGAACCGTGGATGCGGGCGGACCCCAGGAACGGAGGTGAGGCGCACCGGCCCCCGAGGCTGCCGCTACGCAGACGCGCGACGACCAGGCAGTGAGACTACGAAGGAGTAGCCAGATGAACATGCCCGTCGGAAGGCGCAGAGGCCGTGCCCTCGCGTCGTTGGTCGCCACCCTCTCCCTGGGGGCCGCCGGGATGGCGCTCGCGCCGCCCGCACTCGCAGACACGTCACCTGCGCAAGGGGCGACGGTCACCCCGAACCCCGACTCCCCCACCGGGTACACCGTGACGTTCGTCTACCACAACCCCGACGCCACGCAGGTCCGCCTGGCCGGCGACCTCACCCTGCTCGGCATCGGCACGGGTACGACGCGGTACCAGCCCGAGCAGTTCCAGCCGGGCCGGTACGCGTCGGGCGGCACCGAGTTCCTGCGCGACATGACCAAGGACGCCGACGGCAACTGGTCGGTCTCCCTGCCGTTGCACGCGGGCGCGCTCAGCTACTGGTACCGGGTCTGGGACCCCACGCAGGGCTGGGTGAACAAGCGCATCTGGGACCCCGCCTCGTCGCACCCCCGCCCGCCGGGTGACGCGTCGTTCCGCGTGCGGAACAACGACGTCCTCGGCGCCGTCTACGTCCCGTACGACCCCAAGCAGGCCGACCCGGTGCTCGAGCAGCGCGCGCAGTACGAGCTGCCCGCCGCCGACCCGGCCGACCGTGGCTCCGTGCACTACGAGGAGTACACGACCATCCTCGGCGACGACGGCCACTACCTGGGCATCTACCTGCCGCCGGGCTACGACGCCGACCGGCCCGAGCCCTACAAGGTGGTCTACCTCTCGCACGGGATCTTCGGCGACGAGACCGACTTCATGGTCCCGGCGAACGTGCCCAACATCCTGGACAACATGCAGGCCAGGGGCGAGATCGAGCCGACCGTCGTGGTCACCATGGGCAACCACTTCACCGGCACCGGGCTGAACTTCGCCTCGTACAACCGGCAGAACGCCGCGGACAACCTGGTGCAGGTGATCCTCCCGTACATGGAGGAGCACTACAACGTGGCCGACGAGCGCGAGGGCCGCGCCTACGGCGGCTTCTCCTACGGCGGCTCGACCGGCGGGTTCGTGATGAACTCCTACCCGACGACGTTCGGGTACTACGGGCACTTCTCGGGCAACCCGTCGCTGACCCAGGCGAACTTCGACGCGATCGCGGCCGCCGTCGGCGAGAACGGGATGTCGGTGTTCCTGGGCAACGGCGTCTTCGAGGGCACCCTCGCGTCCGCGAACGCCATCGCGGACAACTTCCGGTCGCGCGGCATCCCGGCCGCCACGGCCCAGGTGCCGGGTGCGCACGACGGCATGACCGCCGGCCAGCTGTTCACGATCTACGCCCGCGACTACCTGTGGGCGAACGCCGACACCCGTGACGGCGTGCCGATCCAGGCCGAGATCCCCGAGGGCGAGGACGGCGCGCTCGCGCTCACCGTCGCCGACTTCGGCGAGGCCGTCCAGCTGTCCGCGCCCGAGAACGTCGGCGACCGCCTGCGCATGACCGGCACCCTGCCCGAGGTCAAGATCACCGACTCCCGCACCGCCACCCAGGCCGGCACCGGCGGATGGGCCGTCTCCGGCCAGGCCGACACCTTCACCTCGGCCAGCCGCCCACTGACCGCCGACCACCTCGGCTGGACCCCGAAGGTACTCACCCCACGACCCGGCCTGAACGCCGGCGCCACCATCACCACCGTCCTGGACGGCGGACCCGGCCTGGCCACCCCGGCCCGGCTCGCCTCCGCCGACACCCAAGGACGCTGGGGAACCGCCACCCTCGGTGCCGACCTCACCCTCGAGGTCCCCACCGACACCCAGCCGGGCACCTACACCGGCATGCTCACCCTGTCCCTGTTCCCCGTCGACTGACCCGTCGACGGGAGACCCACCCCTGCAGGTCCGTGTGGCCGGCCGGCACCCGCCGGCCGGCCACTCGGCCCGCCCGAGGAGGATCGAGGCTGCCGTGCCGCTCCGCGCCCTGTCCCTGCTCGCCGTGGTTCTCGGCTCCGTCCTGGGCCTGCCCGTCGCCGCGGCCCCGACGGCGACCGCGGCGGTCGCACCCGACCCCGCGACGTCGACCACCTGGGCCCTGCAGCCGGCCACCGCCGACGGCCCGGACGGACGGATCTCGCTGCGCCACGTCGTCGACGGCGGGGCTCGCGCCGACGACCTGGTCGCCCTGACGAACTTCAGCGACCGCCCCGCGACGTTCGCGGTGTACGCCAGCGACGGCGTCGTGACCGCCGACGGCAGCTTCGACGTCCTCGCCTCGGGGCAGGCGCCCGTCGACGGCGGCGCCTGGATCACCGTCGGGCCGGTCGACGGGGCGCAGGCTCGCGACGGCGGCGGCCTGGTCCTGGAGCTGGCCGCCGGCGCGACCGCCCTGGTGCCGGTCGGGATCGCCGTCCCGGCGCAGGCCACCCCCGGCGACCACCCGGCCGGCGTGGTCGCCGAGCTCGTCCAGGGGGCCGGCAGCGCGGTCCAGCTCACGTCCCGGGTCGGTGTGCGGGTGCACCTGCGGGTGTCCGGCGACGTCGCCGCCGCACTGGCACCCGAGACGGTCACCGCCTCCTACACACCGTCCTGGAACCCCTTCGCGCCGGGCACGCTGACGGTGACGACGACCGTCACCAACGCCGGCAACGTGCGCCTGGGCGCGCGCACGACGACGTCCCTGGCCGGGCCCGCGGGCGTGGCACCCACCTCGGCGGCCGACGAGCAGCGCGAGGTGCTGCCCGGCACGACGACGACGAGCACCGTCGAGGTCGCCGTCCCGCCCCTGGTCATGGCGTGGGGCGAGGTCACGGTGACGCCCGTCGTCGTCGGGGAGGACGACCTCGGTGGCGCGGCCCTGTCGCCGGCGACGGCGTCGTTCACGGTCTGGACCGTGCCGTGGTCACAGCTGGCCCTGCTGCTCGCCCTCGTCGCCGGGGTGCTCCTCGCCCGTCGGGCGCGGCGACGGAGCGCGGCCCGGGTGCAGGCCCGGATCGACGCGGCGGTCGCGGCCGCCACGGCCGCCGGTGCGGCCGGTGCCCCGGAGCCCGTGGAGGCGCGGGACGCCTGACCAGCCGGGCCGGCTCACGGCGGGGACGCCGACCTCGCGGCCCCGGCCGTGGTGGCCGGACCGGGCGCGAGGTCCGGGACGAGGTCCACGAGCGCGTACGGCAGCGCGAGCCGCGCCGTCGTCCACGTGTGCCCCTGGCCGGGCTCGGTCCGCACGTGCACGTCCTGGCCCGCGTCCTCGAGCATCCGCACCAGGGCCGCGGACTCGCGTCCGCTGATGGTGTCGCGCGCCGCGCCGGGGATGTCGACGAACACGTGCATCGGGTGCGCGAACTCCAGCCCGGGCAGGTAGTGCGCGGCGTCGTGCCGGTCGAACTCGGCCTGCGTCGCGAGCATCGCGCGGCCGCCGTCGCCGGGCTCGGTGTACGGCTCGATCGCCGCGATCGCCGAGAAGACGTCCTGGTGGTGCAGGCCGAGGTCCACGGCGCAGAACCCGCCGGACGACATGCCGCCGACGGCCCGGCCCGACCGGTCGGCGACGGTCGCGTAGTGGGCGTCGACGTACGGCACGACGACGTCGAGCAGGTACGTCTCCACCTGGGGCCCGCCGGTGGTGGAGTCCAGGCACTCGGTGTCGGTGCTGTGCGTGCCGTCGAGGTCCGGGGCGACGACGAGCACCGGCTGGATGCTGCCGGCGTCGATGAGGGCGTCCAGCGTGGCTGCGGCGTCCCCGCCCGCGAACCAGTCCGCCGGGGTCCCCGGCGAGCCGTGCATGAGGTACACCACCGGGTAGCGCGCATGGTCGGGGTCGTAGCCCGGCGGCGTGTAGACCCACATCGGGTCGTCCTGCACGCCCAGCCCGGCGGGGGCGTCGACCGCGACCCGCTGGACGGCGCCCGACGTCGTGGAGCCCTCGCGCGTCGCAGCGGCCGTCAGGGGCGACGTCCCGATGCCCTGCCCGGCGAGCCAGGTCCGCACCGCCATCACGTCGGGCAGGTAGCCGGCCCAGGCGTTGACCCCGACGGCGACGCCCACCACCAGAGCCAGGACGGCGGCGGGCCACAGCAGCCACGGCGAGCGCGCCCGCCCCCCACGACGACGCGCCCGTCGGCGCACGAGCACGGCGACCACCGCGAGCGCGATCGCCACCAGGACGACCACGACGGCGACCGGCATCGAGGCGACCCAGCCCCCGTGGGTGGTCGAGAAGCCCGGCGGCAGCGTCCCGGATCCAGTCGTCACGTCGCGACGCTAGGTCGGGTCGGCCCAGCGTGCGCTTGGCGGACGCTGAGAGGATCCTCAGCGTCCGCTCAGCCAGGCCCGCGACCGTCGGGGGCATGACGCGGGCGATCGGGCCGAGCCAGCTCCCGTCCGGCATCCGCGCGCACCGCCGCCGGGTGCGCACGCGTGCGCTCACGGCGCGCGTCATGGGCGTGCTCGGCGTCCTGGGCCTGGTCTCCGCGGTGTCCCGGCCCGCCTGGCGCGAGCTGCGGGCGGTCGACGCCCTGCTGCCGCTCGTCCCGGGTCAGCCGCACCTGCTCTCGCGCACCGCGGGGACGACGCTCGTGTGGGTCTCCGTCGGACTGCTGCTGACCTCCCGCGGGCTGCGCCGGGGGCAGCGCCTCGCGTGGGCGGTCACGCTGGCCCTGCTCGGCGCGTCCACGATCCTGCACCTGACGAAGGGCCCGGACCTCGCGGAGGCGATCGCCACGGGGCTGGGTGCGGCGTGGCTCGCCCGGCGGCGCGAGGCGTTCCCCGTGCGTCCCGCACGCGCCGTCGTGCGACGGGTGCTCGCCTGGGGTCTGCCCGTGACGGGCGTCGTCGTCGGCGTGTCCGTCGGGCTGAGCATGCTGGTCCGCCACGACCACGGCCAGGCGCCGCGCGGCCTGCTGCTCGGCGAGCACCTCGCGACACCGATGGCGACGGCGACGGTCCTCGCGCTGGCCGGGGCCACGCTGTGGGTGCTCGCGTCGCCCCACCCGCCGCGGCGCCCGACGGCCGCCGAGCACCGGGAGGAGCGGGAGCGGGCGCGCGGCGTCGTGCAGCGATGGTCGGCGGGCACGCTCGACTACTTCGCGCTGCGCGACGACAAGGACTGGTACTTCTCCGGTGACACGCTGGTCGCGCACACGGTCCGGTCGGGCGTCTGCCTGGTCTCCCCCGATCCCGTCGGGCCCCCCGACGAGCGGCTCGGCGCCTGGGTCGACTTCCTCGCACACGCCGAGGAGCACGGCTGGTCCGTCGCGGTGCTCGGGGCGACGGCGGCGACCGTGCCGATGTACGAGGCCAGCGGCCTGCGCGCCGTCTACCTGGGCGACGAGGCCGTCGTCGACTGCCCCGACTTCTCGCTCGACGGGCGGGCGCGGCGCGCGCTCCGCCAGGCGGTGCACCGGGTGGCCCGCGCCGGCTGCACGACGACGTTCCACGACCCCGCGGCCGTCGATGCCGACCTGCGCGCGCAGATCCTCGCGATGTGCGACGACAGCCGTCGCGGCGGCGCCGAGCGCGGCTTCTCCATGACGCTGTCGCGGCTCTTCGACCCGGCCGACACCGGGCTCCTGCTCGCCGTCACACGCAACCCGGCGGGCCGCGTGGAGGCCTTCTGCCAGTGGGTGCCCGCGCCGGGCGTCGACGGCTGGTCCCTGGACGTCATGCGCCGCCGGATCGCCGACGACGTGCCGAACGGCGTCATGGACGCGTGCGTCGTGGCGACGATCGCCGAGGTGGCCCGCCGGGGACAGCACGGCCTCAGCCTGAACTTCGCGGTGCTGCGCGAGCGGCTCGAGGGCGCGCCGACGGGACCCTGGTCGGCCCAGCTCCGCTCCATGCTGCTGCAGATGTCGGAGCGCACGCAGATGGCCTCGCTGTCCTCCTTCAACGAGAAGTTCGGTCCCCGCTGGGAGCCGAGGTTCGTCGTCGTCGACGCCGTCGAGTTCGTCGCCACGCAGGCGCTGGTGATGGCCGGCGCCGAGGGCGTGACCGAGGTGCCCGTGCTCGGGCGGTTCCTCGGCCCGGCGGGAGGTCAGCGGGCGGCGTCGAGTCCCGCGTCGATGAACGCGAGAGCGCGCGACGCCGTCTCCTCGGCGTCGGCGCCGCGCTCGACCACCTCGGCGGCCGCCGAGACGGCGCCGAAGACCAGGGCCGTGCCCAGGGCGGCGTCGCGGACGCCCAGGTCCTCGACCGCGGAGCGCAGCGGAGCCAGCATCGCGGCGTGCAGCTCGCGTACCCGTGCGACGCACTCCGGGGGGAGGTCGACGAACGAGAGCTGACGGAACGGGCCGTGGTCGCGCGCCGCCAGGAGCAGCGCCTGGCGGACGTAGCCGTGGATGCGCGCCCGGGGGTCCCCGTCGTCGGTGGCCGCCGCCAGCGCCTCGTTCCCCTCGGCGAACGTCGCCTCGACCGCCGCGGCGACGAGGGCGCCCGTCGACGGGTAGTACTGGTAGACGCTCGTGCGCGCCAGGCCGGCCCGGGCGGCGACCGCGGCGGGCGTCACGGCCGAGGCACCGCCGGTGGCGAGCAGCTCCCGCGCGGCGGCCACGAGCGCGCTGCGGCGCATCACGTGGTGCTCCGCGACGGTGGGAGCCTCGATCCGGGGCATCTGGCCATTGTGTCCAACGAAGCGCCACCTGGCAATTTCCCGACACCTGTGTCGGCATGTTACCGTCAGTCGCGTCGGGATCGCGCCCGGCCGTTCCTGTCTTCCTCGAGGAGCACGTCGATGTCGGAGAACGCCCCCATCCCTCGTCGTCACTGGTTGGCGATGGGCACCCTGTCCCTGGGTGTCTCCCTCGTGATCATGGACGCGACGATCGTCAACGTCGCGCTCCCGGTGGTCATCGAGGACCTCGGGCTCGACGCCTCGGGTGCGCAGTGGATGAACGCCATCTACTCGCTCGTGTTCGCGTCCCTCATGCTCACCGTCGGGCGGCTCGGTGACCTGTACGGGCGGCGGCGGATGTACGGCATCGGCCTGGTGGTCTTCATGGCGGCGAGCCTGTTCGCCGGAGCCGCGACCGGCCCGGCCATGCTCATCGCCGCACGCTTCGTCCAGGGGCTCGGCGCGGCGATGGTGCTGCCCAGCACGCTGTCCACGCTGAACGCGATGTTCCACGGCCGCACCCGCGGGATCGCCTTCGCCATCTGGGGCTCGACCATCGGCGGCATGGCCGCCGTCGGCCCGCTCGTCGGCGGGTGGCTGGCCACCGACGTGAGCTGGCGCTGGGCGTTCTGGCTGAACATCCCGTTCGGGCTGCTCGCCCTCGTCGGCATCGTCAAGACCCTCGACGAGACGCGCGACACGACACTGGTCCGCGGCTCCGACGTCCCCGGCGTGCTGCTGTCGAGCCTCGGCCTCGCGGGCATCGTCTTCGGCCTCATCCAGGGCGACTACTACGGCTGGTGGACGAGCGCCTCCGGCGGCCTCTCGCCCGTCCCGTTCGCCCTGGTGATCGGCGTCGCCCTGGTCGCCACGTTCGTCGCCGTCGAGAAGCGGCGGGTGCTCGCCGGGAAGGTCGCCCTGGTCGACCTCGGCCTGCTGCGCATCCGCTCGTTCCGGTTCGGCGTGATCGCGGCGCTCATCGTCGCGCTCGGCGAGTTCGGCCTGCTGTTCACCCTGCCGCTGCTCCTGCAGGGCGCGCTCGGCTACACGGCACTCGGCACCGGGTGGCTCCTCCTGTGGCTGGCGCTCGGCACCTTCCTCGTCTCCGGCGCCACCCCCCGCCTCGCCGCCCGGATGGGCCAGACGGCCGTCGTCCGCGTGGGTCTCGGCCTCGAGGCCCTGGCCATCGCCGGGCTGGCCGTCACCCTCAGCACGTCCATCTCGAGCGTGCTGCTCGCCGTCTGGCTCTTCCTCTACGGCGTCGGCGTCGGCATGGCCACCGCACAGCTGACGAGCGTCATCCTCGTGGACGTGCCGGTCGCCGAGAGCGGCCAGGCGTCGGGCTTCCAGACCACCATCCGTCAGCTCGGCTCGGCCCTCGGCGTCGCCCTGCTCGGCGGCCTCCTCATCGCCACGACGACGTCCCAGACCAGCGACCGGCTCGCCGACTCCGGCCTCCCGCCCGAGCAGCAGGACCAGGTGGTCACGCTGGTGCACGACACGGCCGGCGCAGGCATCCCGGCGCTCGTCGCGAACCCCGCGACCGCCGACGCCGCCGTCGACGCCGAGGAGGCCCTGGTGCAGGCGAGCCGGATCACCACGGGCATCGCCGCGGGCGTCCTGCTCATCGGCCTCGCCGCCACGTTCGCGCTCCCGCACACCCCGCCGGAGGCTGCCGGTGACGCCGCCGCCTCCTCGGCGTCCCGCCGCCGGCCCCGCGGCGCGGGCACGGCCCAGCACTGAGAGTCAGCAGACCCGCACCGTCGGCGCCCGGGGACCCCACGGTCCACCGGGCGCCGTCAGTGCGCGGCCGCCACGAGCCGCCGCGCCTCGAGCGCGAGGGCGAGCGCGAGTCGCGTGCGAGGGTCGTGCAGGTCCGCCCCGAGCAGGTCGCCGATCCGCTGGAGCCGGTGCTTCATCGTGTTGTAGTGCACGAACAGCCGCCGGGCGGCCTCGGCGGCGTTGCCCAGACCCAGCACCACGTCGAGCGTGCGGCACAGGTCGCCGTCGCCGTGCTCGTCGTGCGCGAGCAGGGGCCCGACCTGGTCCTCGACGAACGCGAGCAGCTCGGCCCGCGGCAGGCTCAGCACGAGCCGCTCGAAGCCGAGGTCGGCGTGCCGGGCCGCGGTGCGGTGCGTCACGTGCGCGATCCGCAGCGCCTCCTGCGCCGTCGCGTGGCTCACGGGCAGCTGCGTCAGGTCCGCGGCCGGTGCCCCCGACGCGACGACGGCGCGCCCCGCGCCCGTCCCCTCGAGCGCCCCGACGAGCGCCTCCTCCGGCGTCGTGACGGCGGACCGCGCGTCGGCGACGGGCGCGATCGCCACCACCTGCGTCCCGCGTAGCCAGGCCACCGCGCGCGGGCCCAGGACGCGACGGACCACCGCCTGCAGCTCCGCCTCGGCGGGCTCGGCCGAGCAGGCGGCGACCACGACGACCGTCGCCCCCTCGAGATCCCAGCCGAACAGCCGCGCCCGACGCCGGAGCGCCGCGTCGTCCAGGCGGGTCCCCGCCACGAGCTCCTCGAGGAACACCACGCCGAGCCGCCGGTCGAGCTCGATGCTCGCGAGCGCCTGGGCGATGTGCATCCCGGCGGCGAAGCACGCCTGGCGGATGAGGCGCCGCTGCCCGAGCGTCGGTTCGTCCTGCCCGCCGACGAGCACGCGCCCGCGCGGCACCCCGGCCACGGTGATCGGGAACTGCCAGCGCCCGTGCGCGGCGTCGTCGCCGTCGCCGTCGCCGTCGTCGCCGCCACCCGCGACCGGGCCGGCCTGCCCACCGAGCACGATCGCGTCGTGGTCCACGATCGTCACGGAGCGGTCGAGCGCGGCGGAGAGGGTCCGGGCGATCTCCTCCAGACCGCCGCCGGACAGGGCGATGCCGGTCAGCCGCTCGCGGATGGCCTCCGTCCGCGCCGGTTCCGCGCCGTACTCGGCGAGCACGACGGCGAGGACGGCGCCGATGACCTCGTTGAACGACGTGTCGTCGGGCACGACGAGGACCGGGAAGCCGAGCTCGTCCGCGCGCTCGGTGAGACCGTCCGGCAGGCGTTCGAGGTAGCGCAGGGGCTTGATGGCCAGGCCGGCCAGGCCCCGCGCGTGCAGGACGGGCAGCAGCTCCACGAGGCGTTCGGGCCGGTCCCGCACCGGGTAGGCGGTGGTCAGGAGGAGCTCGCCCTCCTTGACGTACCGCTCGATGTCCGGGACCTCCATGACGTTGACCCCGGTGACCACCCGGTCCAGACCGCTCGCACCCGCCAGGACGTAGGTCCCGTGCAAGGGGGCGAGAGTCATGATCTCGCGCACCGTGACTGTCGCCATGGCCCTCTCCTGTTGTCCTTTCAGGACAATGCCCGTCTCAAACGCCGTCCGAAGCGGACGCAGCGCCGGAGCGCCCCACCTTCGTACCTTCCCAGTATGACGACACGGCAGCCCGCGAGCCCTCGGGCTCTGCGCGCAGCGACGACCGGCCCGGTCGCCGCTGACCTGGCCGCGCTGTCCACCGTCCATGTCGGACATACCGGCATCCTCCTGCGCACGACGACGGGACGCCTGCTCCCGATCACCGCACCCGCCCGTGGCCTCGTCCCGGGCGGGCTGTGCCTGACCACCGACGACGACGCCGCGGACCTCGCCCGGGCGGCCGGCCGCCTGCCGGTGCTCGACCTGACCGCCTGGTCCGCCGTCCTCGCCGCCGCCCGGCGGACCGATCTCGTCGTGCGTCCCGGGGCCACCGACGTCCGCGCCGCCCGCGCCCTGTGGGCGGAGGCGGTCCGCGCGCCGCGCGACACGCCGGGTGGCACCGGCGGCCCGATGGACCCCCGGCCCGTCCGGCGCCAGGCGCCCGCGCTCGTGGCGGCGGCCGTGACGGGCCCGGGCACGGCGCTCGACGCCGCCCTCGGCCACCTCGTCGGCGTGGGCCCGGGGTCGACCCCCAGCGGCGACGACGTCGTCGTGGGCGTGCTGGCGGGCCTCGACCGCCGCGGCGACCACGGGTCCCGCGCGGCCGCCGAGCGCGTGCGCGAGGCGCTGCCCGCCCTCCTGCGGCGCACGACGCTCGTCTCCCAGCACGACCTGCGGGCGGCCCTGCACGGCGAGGTCGCCGAGCGCGTGCACCGCCTGCTCGACGCGACCGCCCACCCCGACCTGGTGCCCGCCGTCGTGCGGCAGGCCCGCACCTGGGGCGCGAGCTCCGGCCTCGACCTCGCGGCAGGCGCCGCCGCCGCCGTCCTGGGGACCGCCGCGACGGCCTCCCCGTCCACCGTCCCGTTCCTGATGAGGAGCAGCGCATGAGCGCCACCACCACTCTCGCCGCGCGGGTCTTCCCGCGGCTCTACCGCGACTCCGTGACCCTCATGGCGCTCGCGTCCACGATCGAGAAGCGCGACGGCGTCGTGCGGGTCGGCGCCGTGATGGGCACCCCCGGCAACCTCGACATCCTCGACCGGTCCGACATGCGACCCGCCGATCTCGCCACCGCGCCGGACGACCTGGTCGTCGTCGTGCGCGCCGTCGACGAGGAGACCGTCGCCGCCGCCCTGGACGCCGCCGAGGCCGGCCTGACCGCCGTCGAGTCGGCGCGCAGCGCGCACGAGGCACCGGCCCCGCAGACCGTGGCGGAGGGGCTCGCGACCGGCGACCGCGCCACGCTCGCCACCGTGTCGACCCCCGGGACGTACGCGCCCGTCGTCGTCGAGCAGGCGCTGCGCGCGGGCCTGCACGTCTTCTGCTTCTCGGACAACGTGCCGCTCGAGGACGAGGTGCGGCTGAAGGCCATGGCGGCCGAGCGACGGCTCCTGCTCATGGGGCCGGACTGCGGCACGGCCATCCTCGACGGCGTCCCGCTCGGGTTCGCCAACGTCGTCCGGCGCGGGCCGGTGGGCATCGTCGCCGCCTCCGGGACCGGTGCGCAGGAGGTCAGCTGCCTGCTGCACCGGGCCGGCACGGGCGTGTCCCAGGTCGTCGGCGTCGGCGGCCGCGACCTCTCGTTCGCGGTGGGCGGCACGATGACGCACCTGGCCCTGGACCTGCTGGCCGAGGACGACGCGACGCAGGTGGTCGTCGTCGTCTCCAAGCCGCCGGCCGCGGAGGTCGCCGAGCGCCTGCTCGCGCGCCTGGCCACCCTCGGCAAGCCCGCCGTCGCCTGCCTGCTCGGCGAGGACGACGCCGACGGCCCCGTGCCGGTGCGCGGCACCCTCGAGGCCGGGGCCCGCACCGCCGCCGCACTCGTGGGCGCCGAGCTCGACCTCGGGGACGAGCAGCCGCGCCTGCCCGAGGGCGTGGCCCTGCCCGCCGCGCGCGGCGTGCTCGGCCTGTACACCGGCGGCACCCTCGCCTCGGAGGCCAAGGTCGTCCTCGGCCGCGCCAGCGTCACGCCCGAGATCCTCGACCTGGGCGACGACGAGTACACGCAGGGCCGACCGCATCCGATGATCGACCCCAGCGGCCGCTCGGCGATGGTCGTCGAGGCCGGCAGCCGGCCCGAGATCGGCATCCTCCTCGTCGACCTGGTGCTCGGGCACGGGGCCGCCGCGGACCCCGCCACCCCGCTCGCCGAGGCCGTCGCCGCCGCCGTCGCGGCGGCGCGCGCCGACGGGCGAGAGCTGCTCGTCGTCGGCTCGGTCTGCGGCACCGACGCCGACCCGCAGGACGTCGACGCCGCGCGCCGGGCCCTCGCCGCGGCCGGCGTCGTCGTCCACCCCTCGAACGCCGCGGCGGCCCGCACGGCAGCGGCCGTCGCCACCCGGAAGGAGCTCGCATGATCACCGGAGGCATCCGGGTCCTCAACGTGGGCCTGCCCGTCATCGTGGAGGGCGTCCCGGCACAGGACGTGGTCCAGCTGGACTGGCGTCCCCCGGCCTTCGGCGACGCCGAGGCCGCGCGGCTCGCCGTGGCGCTCGACGACGACGTCACGCGCGAGGCGAACCGGCGCGCCATGGCGGCCGTGCACGCGGTGCGACCCCAGCTGGTCCGGATCCGGCCCGCGCGCGAGGTCGTGCCCGGCATGGACCAGGGCCGGACCCTGCTGCACGCGGGTCCGCCCATCGAGGTGGCGCGGATGTGCGGCCCGATGCGCGGGGCCCTCGTCGGCGCCGCCCTGTTCGAGGGCTGGGCGGCGACGCCCGCGGAGGCGGAGCACCTGCTCGACACCGGCCAGATCGCCGTCGACCCGTGCCACCACCACGGCGCCGTCGGGCCGATGGCGGGCGTGGTCGCGCCGTCGATGCCGGTGCTCGTCGTGGAGGACGGCGGTCGCCAGGCGTACGCCTCCCTGAACGAGGGTCTCGGCAAGGTGCTGCGCTTCGGCGCGTTCGACGACGAGGTCGTGACCCGGCTGCGCTGGATGCGCGACGTCCTCGGGCCGGTGCTGGACGCCACCCTCGCGGCGGCCGGGCCGGTCGACGTCACCTCCCTCATCGGCCAGGCGCTGGCGATGGGCGACGAGGGCCACAACCGGAACATGGCCGCCACCAGCCTGCTCACCCGTCGGCTCGCGCCGTTCGTCGCCCAGCACGAGCACGGCGTCGAGGCGCTGCGCTTCCTCGCGGGCAACGACCACTTCGCGCTCAACCTGTCGATGGCGGGCGCCAAGCTCTCCATGGACGCCGCCGTCGGCGTCGAGGGCTCGACCGTCGTCACGGCGATGGCCCGCAACGGCGTGGAGTTCGGCCTGCGCGTGGCCGGCACCGGCGAGCGGTGGTTCACGGCGCCCGTGGGTCCCGCCGACGGTCTCTTCTTCCCCGGCTACGGCATCGAGGACGCCAACCCCGACCTCGGCGACTCGGCCATCACCGAGACGCTCGGCATCGGCGGCTTCGCGATGGCCGCCTCCCCCGCCATCACCCAGTTCGTGGGCGGCACCCCCGACGACGCGGTCGAGACGACCCGCCGGATGCGCCGCATCACCACCGGGCCGCACCCGGCGTTCCCGCTGCCGCCCCTGAACTTCGCCGGCTCGCCCAGCGGGATCGACGTGCTCAAGGTGCTGGACACCGGCGTCCTGCCGGTGATCAACACCGGCATCGCGCACAAGGAGGCCGGCGTCGGGCAGATCGGGGCGGGCATCGTCACGGCGCCGTCCGAGGTGTTCGTCCTGGCCGTCCGCGCGCTGCACCAGGCGAGGGTCGCCCGATGACCGCCACCCCCCTCGCCCCGGCGGGCGCGTCCCGCACCGCGCTGGTCGCCATCGGCGGCAACGCGCTCGTGCTCGACGGCGAGCCCGGCTCGATCGTCCGGCAGCAGGAGCGCGCGGCGCGCTTCGCCGAGCAGGTCGCCGACCTGGTCGCGGACGGCTGGACGATCCTCGTCACCCACGGGAACGGCCCGCAGGTCGGCTTCATCCTGCGCCGCGGCGAGCTCGTCGCGCCCGAGACGACCCTCGAGGGGCTGCCCGAGCTGCCGCTGTGGCTCGCGGTCGCCGACTCCCAGGGCGGCATCGGGCACATCCTCGCCCTCGCGATGGACAGCGAGCTCGAGCGACGTGGGCTCGCCACGCGCGCCGTCGTCGTCCTCACGCACGCCGAGGTCGACCCGGCGGACCCGGCCTTCGCCCACCCCACCAAGCCGATCGGCTCCACGATGACCGCCGAGACGGCCCGCCTGCGCGAGGCCCAGGAGGGCTGGTCGGTGACGGAGACGACGCCCGGCACGTTCCGCCGGGTGGTCGCGAGCCCGCGCCCGCGACTCATCGTCGAGTCGGCGCAGATCCGCTCGCTCATGGAGTCCGGTGCCGTCGTCGTGGCCGCGGGCGGCGGGGGCATCCCGGTCGTCCAGCGGGAGGACGCCTGGCACAGCGTGGACGCCGTCATCGACAAGGACCGCGCCTCCGCGCTCCTGGCCGCCTCCGCGGGCGTCGACACGCTCGTGCTCGTGACCGGCGTCGACGAGGTCTACGTGGGCTACGGCACGCCGGACCAGCGCGCGCTGCGCGACGTCGGACCGGACGAGCTCCGTGCCCACCTGGCCGCCGGGGAGTTCCCGGCCGGATCGATGGGCCCCAAGGTCGAGTCCGCCCTGCAGTTCGTCGCCGACGGCGGACGGCACGCCGTCATCACGTCCCTGCCCCGCCTGCGCGACGCGCTCGCCGGACGCACCGGGACCCATCTGACCGCCCGGGGGCTTCCCGGAACCGCACCGACCGCGCCAGCCTCACCGATGAGGACACAGGAGGACCGATGATCACCGTCACAGCTGACCCGTTCCCGTTCACCTTCGACCCCGACCACGTCGCGCTGCTCTGCATCGACTTCCAGCGGGACTTCATGGAGGCCGGCGGCTTCGGGGAGTCCCTCGGCAACGACGTCTCGCGCCTGCGCACCACGATCGAGCCGACCAAGCGCGTGCTCGACCTGTTCCGCAGCCAGGGCTGGCCGGTCATCCACACCCGCGAGGGCCACCGCCCCGACCTCACCGACCTCTTCCCGAGCAAGCGCGACCGGGGCAACCCGAGCCTGCGCATCGGCGAGGAGGGACCCATGGGCCGGCTCCTGGTCCGCGGCTCGGCGGGCCACGGCATCGTGCCCGAGCTCGCGCCCGTCGAGGGCGAGGTCGTGCTCGACAAGCCGGGCAAGGGCTCGTTCTACGCGACGGACCTGGAGACGATCCTGCGGGCGCGCGGCATCACGCACCTCGTCGTCACCGGCGTGACCACCGAGGTCTGCGTTCAGTCGACCGTGCGGGAGGCGAACGACCGCGGCTTCGAGTCGCTCATCCTCGCCGACTGCACCGGGTCGTACTTCCCGGAGTTCCACGAGTCCGCCCTGGCGATGTTCTCCGCCCAGGGCGCGATCGTCGGCTGGGTCGGCACGTCCGACGCCCTGCTCGACGCCATCCCCCACGCCCCGGCGAAGGCCGGGACCGTCACGACCGACGAGGAGGTCGGGCAGTGAGCACCACAGCACCGGCGGCGCCCGCCGCCACCGGCTCCACCGAGCCCCGGGTCCGCCTGGCCTGGTGGACCAAGGGCGACTGGAACGGCCTCTTCGGCCTGGGTACCAACGTCCTGCTCAACGTCATCGTCCTGACGGGTCTGTGCCTGACCGTGGTGCAGATCCCGTCGGACACCGTCTACGGCCGGATCCTGCCGGCGCTCGGCATCGCCCTCCCCCTGGGCAACATCTGGTACGCGATCCTGGCGCGCCGGCTCGCCCGCCGCGAGAACCGCACCGACGTGACGGCCCTCCCCTACGGGCCGAGCGTCCCGCACACGTTCATCGTCGTGTTCGTGGTCATGCTGCCGGTGTACCTGCAGCGGCAGGACGCGATCGCGGCCTGGCGCGCCGGCCTGGCGTGGGCGTTCATCATCGGCTGCATCGTCCTGCTCGGGGCCGTGTTCGGGCCGTGGATCCGCCGCTGGACCCCGCGCGCGGCGCTCCTGGGCGCCCTCGCCGGTATCTCGATCACCTTCATCTCGATGAGCCCTGCCGCCCAGATGTGGCAGGCGCCGTGGATCGCCTTCGTGGCGCTCGGCTTCATCCTGGTGGGCTGGCTCGGCGGGCGGCGGATGCCGTTCGACGCGCCCGTCGGGCTGGTCGCGGTCCTCGTCTCGACGGCCATCGCGTGGGTCGCGGTCGCGCTGGGCTGGTCCGGCATCCTCGAGCCGAGCGCGGTCTCCCAGTCGTTGAGCGACCTCGCGCTGCACCTGCCGTTCCCGACGACGGACGTCGTCACCGGCCTCGCGGACATCGCGCCGCTCCTCGCCTCGGCGATCCCGCTCGGCATCTACAACTTCACCGAGGGCATGACGAACGTCGAGTCGGCGGCCGCGGCCGGCGACCGGTACTCGACCCGCCAGGTGCTCGCCGCGGACGGCCTCGGCGCCGTCGTCGGCTCCTTCCTCGGCTCGCCGTTCCCGCCCGCCGTCTACATCGGTCACCCGGGCTGGAAGGCCGTCGGCGGTCGCGTCGGCTACTCGCTCGCCACGGGCATCGTGGTCGCGGTGGTCTGCTTCACCGGCCTCGTCGGCACCTTCCTCGCCGTCTTCCCGATGCAGGCCCTCGTGCCCGTGCTGCTCTACATCGGCCTCGTCATCGGCGGCCAGGCGTTCAACGTGAACGCGCGCCGGTACGCGCCGGCCATCGTGCTGGCGATGATCCCGAGCATCGCGGAGTGGGCGACCGGCCAGATCAACAACGCCCTGGCTGCGGCCGGGACGACGGCGGCCGAGGTGGGTCACGACTCCCTCATCGCGAACGGCGTGATCTACGACGGGCTCCACCTGCTCGGCCAGGGCGCCGTGCTCGTGGGCATCCTGCTCGGTGCGGTCGCCTGCTTCGTCATCGACCGCAAGATGTACGCGGCCGCCCTGACGGCCGTCATCGCCGCGGTGCTGTCGTTCTTCGGCCTGATCAACGCGGTCGAGGTCGCCGTGAACGCCTCCCCGGGCGTCACCCTCGGCTATCTCTTCCTCGCGGCGCTGCTCGCGGCCTTCGGCTGGTACCTGCGCAGGGAGAAGGACGACACCCTCGACGACGAGCTGCTGTTCGTCAACGGGACGCTCATGCGCGGGCTCGAGCTGCACGGCAACCTCGACGGTGCCGAGCTGCTCGAGGAGACCACCACGGCGCCGCGCTACCGGGTGCACACCATCGGGGACGTCCACCCCGGCATGTACCAGGTGGCCGACGACGAGGAGGGCGGCGCCGCCATCCACGGCGAGCTGTACCACGTGCCCGCCGAGGTCCTGCTCCGGGTCATCGAGGGCGAGCCCGCCGGGCTCTACCGCGGCCCGGTCGAGCTGGCCGACGGCCGGAGGGTCCCGGGCATCCTCTACCGGCGCGAGCTCGCCGAGCAGCACCCCGAGATCACCGAGCACGGCGGCTGGCGGCAGTACCGCGCGGCGGTGACCACCGCCTGACGGCCACCCCACCACGAGGCCCTCCCGACGACCGTCGGGAGGGCCTCGTGCGTTTGGCGGACGGGCGTGCGGCACCGGCGGCAACGTCGAGGGCTAAACGGTTCAGGCGGTACCGGAAGCGCTCCCACTGCCGCACCGTCGGTGCAGCGCCGTCGTCAGCGCACGACGGCGCCACCACACGCCGCACCGTCGCGTCCCCTGGCTCGGCCGGGCCGCGAGCGCGGCCGGGCACCGAGATGGGGGAACACATGTCAGGTCCGAGACGACGACGCCACGCCTGGATCGCCATCGGCGCACTGGGCAGCCTCGTGACCGCGGCGGCCTGGGCACCGGCCACCGCCGCTCCCGCGGCGACCGGCTCGCCCGCGACGCAGGTCGCGGCACCGGTCTCCGCACCGACGACGGTCGCCACCGCCGCCGACCCCGACGCCGTGGACGGTGAGTACCGCGACCGCTTCCTGGCGCTGTACTCGACGATCAAGGACCCGGCCAACGGTTACTTCAGCGACCAGGGCATCCCGTACCACGCCGTCGAGACCCTCATGGTGGAGGCTCCCGACTACGGCCACGAGACCACGTCGGAGGCCTACAGCTACTGGATCGAGCTCGAGGCCGTCTACGGGTACGTGACCGGCGAGTGGGAGCCGCTGAACGAGGCGTGGGCGACCATGGAGCGGTACATGATCCCCCAGCAGGCGGACCAGCCGACCAACGCCGCGTACAACCCGTCGTCACCGGCGACCTACGCGTCGGAGTACAACCACCCGAGCCGCTACCCGTCGGCCCTGAGCTCCGGGGTGTCCGTGGGCCGCGACCCGATCGCGGCCGAGCTCCGGTCCGCCTACGGCACCAGCGACATCTACGGCATGCACTGGCTCGCCGACGTCGACAACGTCTACGGCTTCGGCGCCGCGCCGGGAGCCGGCTGCACGCTCGGCCCGGACTACGAGGGCACGTCGTACATCAACACGTTCCAGCGCGGCCCGCAGGAGTCCGTGTGGGAGACGATCCCGCACCCGTCCTGCGAGGAGTTCGAGTTCGGCGGCCGCAACGGCTACCTCGACCTCTTCACGGGTGACAGCAGCTACGCCAAGCAGTGGAAGTACACGAACGCGCCCGACGCCGACGCCCGCGCCATCCAGGCCATCTACTGGGCGAACGAGTGGGCCACCGACCAGGGCAAGGCCGCCGAGATCGCCGGCACGGTCGCCAAGGCCGCACGGATGGGCGACTACCTGCGGTACGCGCTGTTCGACAAGTACTTCAAGACGATCGGCTGCACGTCGCCGAGCTGCGCGGCGGGCTCCGGCAAGGACAGCGCCCACTACCTGCTGTCCTGGTACTACGCCTGGGGCGGTGCGGTCGACACGAGCTCGGCCTGGGCCTGGCGCATCGGCTCCAGCCACGCGCACTTCGGCTACCAGAACCCGATGGCGGCCTACGCCCTGTCGACCGTCCCGGCGCTGCAGCCCGAGGGCGCGACGGCGGTCGCGGACTGGACGGCGAGCTTCGACCGGCAGCTCGAGTTCTACCGCTGGCTGCAGTCGGCCGACGGCGCCATCGCCGGCGGCGCGACGAACAGCTGGGACGGCGCCTACGCGACGCCGCCGGCCGGCACGCCGACGTTCTACGGCATGGCCTACACGGTGGCCCCGGTCTACAACGACCCGCCGAGCAACCAGTGGTTCGGCATGCAGGTCTGGGGCATGGAGCGCATCGCCGAGCTGTACTACGAGACCGGCGACGAGCGGGCCGAGGCGCTGCTCGACACGTGGGTCCCGTGGGTGACCGCGAACACGACCTTCTCCGGCGCGGACTGGCGCGTGCCCGGCACCCTCGCGTGGAGCGGGGCGCCCGACACGTGGAACCCCGCGAACCCGGGCGCCAACGCGAACCTGCACGTCACCGTCCGCGACCACGGCCAGGACGTCGGCGTCGCCGGCTCCCTGGCCCGCACCCTCATCTACTGGGCGGCCGCGTCCGGGGACGACGAGGCCCAGGCCAACGCCAAGGACCTGCTCGACTCCATCTGGGCGAACAACCAGGACGACAAGGGCGTCTCGGCGCCCGAGGTCCGCGAGGACTACCGCCGGTTCGACGACGTCATGACGAGCACCAGCGGCGACGGCGTCTACGTGCCGCAGGGCTGGTCCGGCACCATGCCGAACGGCGACGTCATCACCCCGGGCGTGAGCTTCCTGGACATCCGGTCGTTCTACGAGGACGACCCCGACTGGTCCAAGGTCCAGGCCTACCTCGACGGCGGTGCCGCGCCCGAGTTCCGCTACCACCGGTTCTGGGCACAGGCCGAGATCGCCAAAGCGCTCGCGGACTACGACCGGATGTTCGGCGGCGAGGACCCCGGCGACCCGGACACGCAGGCCCCGACGGCGCCGGGCACGCCGACGGCGTCGGCCGTGACCGCGACGTCGGCCACCCTCACCTGGGCCGCCTCGACGGACGACGTCGGGGTGACCGGCTACGAGGTGCAGTCCGCCACGGGCACGCGGCTCGCGACGTCGAGCACCACGAGCGCGGCCCTCACCGGGCTCACCGCTGACACGTCCTACACGGTGCGGGTCGTCGCCCGTGACGCGGCCGGCAACGTCTCGGTGCCGTCGGGCACCGTCACGTTCCGGACGGCCGCGGGTGGCGACACGACGGCGCCCACGGCGCCGGGCACCCCGGCGATCTCGGGCATCACCCAGACGTCGGCGACGATCACCTGGGCGGCGTCCACCGACGCCGTCGGGGTGACCGGCTACGAGGTGCAGTCCGCCACGGGCACGCGGCTCGCGACGTCGACGACCACGAGCGTGACGCTCGGCTCGCTGACGCCCGACACGGCGTACGCGGTGCGGGTGATCGCGACGGACGCCGCCGGCAACGTGTCGGTCCCGTCCGCCACGGTCTCGTTCCGGACCCTGCCGAGCACCGGCACGGGTGCGTGCACGGCGACGTTCACGGTCGCCAACAGCTGGCCCGGCGGTTACCAGGCCACGGTCGAGGTGAAGGCGGGCACGTCGGCGATCACCGGCTGGACGACGGCGTTCTCGCTGTCCGGCTCCACCGTGGCGCACCTGTGGTCGGGCACGCAGTCCGGCTCCGGCTCCGCCGTCACCGTCGCCAACGCGGCCTGGAACGGCGCGCTCGCGGCCGGGGCGTCCACCAGCTACGGCTTCATCGGTTCCGGCTCGGCGCCCACCACGGGGCCTGCCGTGACCTGCACGACGCCGTGACGACCCCCGGGGTGGCCCGGTCCGGTGGCGGACCGGGCCACCCCGGGCACCACCGGCCGTGAAAGCGGATGCAACGACGACCTCAAGGAGACTCATGACGACGCAACGACGGACCCGGACGGCCACCGCCGCCGGCACCGCCGCGGCACTGATCGGGATCGCGCTCGTCGCCGCGACGCCCGCCCAGGCCGCGGCGGGGTGCCAGGCGACCTTCGCCCCGACGTCGCAGTGGCCCGGCGGCTTCACCGCGACCGTCACGGTGACGAACCTGGGCGACCCCCTCGACGGCTGGACCGTGGGCTGGGACCTCGCCGGCGACGCCCGGGTGACCAACGCGTGGAACGCGACGCTCGCCGGGCAGTCCGGCGGGGAGGTCACGGTCCGGGACGCGGGCTACAACGCGCGCCTCGGCACGGGCCAGACGATCAGCGTGGGCTTCCAGGGCACGCGCGGGCAGAGCACGCTGTCGGCCTCCGGCATCGAGCTCGACGGCGTGGCGTGCACCGGCGTCGTGGACCCCGGGCCGACGCCCGACCCGACCCCGGATCCCACGCCCGACCCGACCCCGGACCCGACGCCCGACCCCACCCCGGACCCGACGCCGTCGGGCGCGCTCTACGTCGACCCGACGACCCAGGCGGCCCGTGCGGCGGCCACGGCCACGGGCGAGACGAAGCGGCTGATCGAGAAGATCTCGACGACGCCCGCCGCGACCTGGATCGGCAGCTGGGTGTCGCCGTCGGCGGCGGCCTCGGCGGCCGGTGACTACACGCGCCGCGCCCAGCAGGCCGGCGCCACCGGCACCCTGGTGATCTACGCGATCCCCGGCCGTGACTGCGGTTCCTACTCCGGCGGCGGCGTCGCCGAGTCCGAGTACGCACGCTGGGTCGACACGGTGGCGGACGCCATCGTCGGCAACCCGATCGTCGTGCTCGAGCCCGACGCGCTCGCACAGCTGGGCGACTGCAGCGGCCAGGGCGACCGGGTCGGCTACCTGCGCTACGCCGCGCAGTCCCTCACCGAGGCCGGCGGGCGCGTCTACCTCGACATCGGCCACTCCGCCTGGCTGTCCGCCGAGGAGGCCGCGCGCCGGCTGAACCTCGTCGGCTTCAGCCACGCGGTGGGCTTCGCGCTGAACACGTCGAACTACCGGACCACCACGGAGTCGCGGGCCTACGGCGAGCGGATCTCCGCGCTCGTCGGCGGGCGCGACTTCGTCGTCGACACCTCGCGCAACGGCAACGGCTCCAACGGCGAGTGGTGCAACCCGCGTGGGCGCGCCCTCGGCGAGCGTCCGCGCCTGGTCGACGACGGCACGAACCTCGACGCCCTGCTGTGGGTGAAGCTGCCGGGCGAGTCCGACGGCACCTGCAACGGCGGCCCCGCCGCCGGGCAGTGGTGGCAGGAGATCGCGCTCGAGCTCGCCCGCAACGCCGCCTGGTGAACTGACGCTCACCGGTGAGCCGCCACTCGCCGGTGAGCTGACGCGCCGGTGGTCCCTCGGTCCCGACCGGGGGACCTCCGGCGCGCGAGCCTCGTCCCCGGCGAGCGCTACAGGTCGTTGCCCGCGTAGGACAGGTTGAAGCTCTTGTTGGTCACCGGGAAGTCGGCGACGATCGTCTGCCGCAACGCCACCGGGAGCGCCGGCCACGTGAAGAAGGACGGGTCGACGACCTTGAGGCGCGTGAGGCGCCCGTCCGCGCCGAGCTCGACGCGGTGCGCGATCGTGCCGCGCCAGCCCTCGACCAGCCCCACCCCGGCTCGTGCGCCGGCCGCGCGGGCCGGGCCGACGCGCGGGGGCGGCGCGACCAGGTCGCCCGCCGACAGGCCGGCGAGCAGGGTCGGCAGGAGCTCGACGCTCGCCCGCACCTCCTCGGCTCGCACGAGAAACCGCGCGAGCACGTCGCCCTCGGTCCGCACCGCGGACCGCACCGCCGTCGTCGCCTCGCAGAAGGGGTGGTCCCGGCGCGCGTCGACGTCGACGCTGCTGGCGCGGGCGACGTAGCCGAGCACCCCGATCTCACGCGCGTTCTCGGCGGCCAGGGTGGCCGTGCCGGTGAACCGGTCGACCACCACGCTGTTGCGCAGCGCGAGGTCGACGATCTCCGCGATCTCGTCCCCGATCCGCGCGACGCGCGCGGCGTCGGGCACCGCAGCGAGGCGCGCCCCGCCGAGCACGACGCCGCCGCGCAGCAGCCGGTGACCCGTGACCTCCTCGTTGAGCCGGAGCAGGCCCTCGCGCACCCGCTGGGCGTGCGTGTTCAGCACGCCGTACCCGACGTCGTTGCAGAGCGCGCCGATGTCGGCGACGTGGTTGTACAGCCGCTCGAGCTCGAGCAGCGCCGCGCGCGCGGCCTGCGCGGGCTCGGGCACCTGCCAGCCGAGGGCCTCCTCGACGGCCAGCGCGAACGCCGCCGCGTGACCGGCGGTGGTGTCACCGCTGACCCGCTCCGCGAGCGCGAACGCCTCCTCGGGCGTGCAGCCCTCCGCGAGCTTCTCCAGGCCCTTGTGCGTGAACCACAGGCGGGCCTTGAGCTTGAGGATGGTCTCGCCGACCACCGAGAAGCGGAAGTGGCCGGGCTCGATCATCCCCGCGTGGATCGGGCCCACCGGGATCTCGTAGACCCCGCGCCCCTCGACGCGCACGAACGGGTAGGCGGCCTCGGGGGCGAACGGGGGCGGCGGGCCGGCGTCGGACCGCGCCGGGTACCAGCCCGTCGGCCAGTGCGCGTGGCGGACGAGGCGGCGGGGCAGCGGGTGGTCCAGCGGCACGATGCCGTACAGGTCGCGCATCTCGCGCTCGAACCGGCCGAGCGGGAAGGACAGGCCCGCCATGCTCGGGAGCCGCGGCTCGGCCAGGTCCGTGCGCAGCTCGAGCTCGACGCGCCGGTCCGGCCCCGCGGCGGTGAGCAGGTAGACGACGCGGAAGGCGTCCGGATCCTCGTGCGCGGCGACGAGGGTCAGCCGGTACCCGTCGTCGAGCAGCCGGGACAGCTCGCCCGGCAGCTCCGCGGCGGTCACCGGCCGCGTGGTCCGTCCGGTCGCGCTCATCGGGTCCCCACGATCGTCGCAGCGGTCTCGAGCAGGCCGTCCAGCGGTGCGAGCACGCCGATCACCGCCAGCGCGACCAGGCCGACGACGAGCGGCGCGACGGGGACGACCACGCGCCGCGCGACGGCGGTCGCGGCCTCCGCACCGGCCGTCGCGGCGTCCGCGCCCGCCTCCGGGGCGACGCCGCGCTCGGCGTCGGACGCCGGGGCCTCGCCCAGGAGCATCCCCGCGACCGGCCGCGCGACGGCGACGAAGACCACGAGCAGCAGGACGAGCGCGACCCCGACCACCCAGGCCAGCCCCTCCCCCGCGGCCGCCCGTGCCAGGGCGAGTTCGCTGGCGAACAGGCTGAACGGCGGCAGCCCGAGCAGCGCCGCGACGCCGAGCCCGAAGGCGCCCGCGAGCGCCGGCCGGCGCGCGAGCAGCCCGCGCATGCCCGCCACCTGGGTGGTCCCCGTCTCGTGCAGGATCTCGCCGGAGGCGCAGAACAGCACGGCCTTCGCGAGGCCGTGGCCGAGCACGTGCAGCAGCAGCGCAGCGATCGCGAGCCGGGTGCCGACGGCGAGCCCGATCATCACCAGGCCCATGTGCTCGATGCTCGAGTACGCCAGGAGCCGCTTGTAGTCGCGCTGGACGATGAGCATGGACGCCGCGAGCGCCACCGAGCCGATGCCGACGACGAGCAGCAGCACCCGCAGGAAGTCGGGGTCGAGCGCCGCGGCCACGATGACGCGGTACCGCAGCAGCGCGTACGCGGCGACCGAGAGCAGCACCCCGGACATCAGCGCGGAGACGGGCGCGGGCGCCTGGCTGTGCGCGTCGGGCAGCCACGAGTGCATGGGCACCAGGCCGACCTTCGTGCCGAACCCGAGCACCAGCAGGACGACGGCGATCCGCATCACGCCCGGGTCGAGCTCGCCGGCGCGCGCGACGAGCACTGCCCAGTCCAGCGAGCCCTCCCCCGCGCCTGCGCCGCCGGTGTGCTGGGACGCGTAGTAGACGAGCACGGTGCCGAGGTAGGCCAGCGCAATGCCGACGGAGCAGATGATCACGTACTTCCACGTGGCCTCGACCGCGCGTCGGCCGCCGTGGTGCCCCACGAGGAACGCGGTGACGATCGTCGTCGCCTCCACCGCCGCCCACAGCACGCCGAGGTTGCTCGCGAGCACCGCCCCCGCCATCGTCGCGACGAAGAGTGGCACGAGCACCTGGTAGCGGCGCGCGCCGCGGGCCGTCGTCTCCCCGGTGGCCAGCTCGCGGTCGACGTACCCGACGCCCACCCAGTTGGCGATCACCGAGACGGCGCCGATGACCAGCAGCATCACGGCGGTCAGCGCGTCGGCGCGCAGGGTCCCGGCGAGCTCGAGGACCGAGCCGTCGACCGTCGCCGCCGCGAGGGCGACACCGACGGCGAGCACGACGCCGGACGCGGCGACGCCGGCCCACGCGACCCATCGACGCCAGCCGAGCACGGCGGCGGCGAGCGCGGCGAGCGCCGGGGCGAGGACGGGGAGGATCAGGGTGGCGGTCATCAGTCACGCAGCTCGTTCAGCTCGTCGAGGTCGGTGCCGCCGAAGGTCGTGCGCATCCGCGCGGCGAGGATCTGCAGCACCAGCACCACCAGCAGCACGTCGAGCGACACCCCGAGCTCGACCACGAGCGGCACGCCGGACGCGGCGAGGAACGCCGTCGTCGTGATGCCGTTGTCGAGCAGCAGGAAGCCGACCACCTGGGACAGCGCGCGCCGCCGCGTGACCAGCACGAAGAACCCCAGCAGCACGACGGCGACCCCCACCGGCAGCGCCCGGGTCGCGGCGGACGGGGCGAGGGCGACCAGCGGCTGGCTCACCACGTACGCGAGCAGGGTGAGCAGCGCAGCCGCGAGGAGCGACGCCGCGACGTTCACGAGCGGCTCGGTCTCGCGGGCCTCGCCGCTGTCGGCGAGCACGCGGCGCAGGACCGCGGGGATGACGAACGTCTTGAGCGCCAGCACGCCGAGCGCGACGAGGTAGCCCGCGACGCCGCCCTCGGCGCCGGCCACGAGGGCCGCGAGGCCCGCGATGAAGACGCCCTGGAGCGCGAGCAGCCGGACGATCGCGGCGAGCTCGCGCCGCCACAGGATCAGCACGGCGGTGAGCAGCACCCCGCCGCACAGCAGGTCGAGCAGCTGGACGGACGCGACGCCCGTCGGGCCGGCGGCGGTGGCGGCGATGGTGGTCATGGCGGCGCTCATGCGAGGAAGAAGGACGCGGTGACGGCGAGCAGGGCGAACAGCAGCGACCCGGCGAGCAGCTCGGGCACGCGGAACAGGCGCAGCTTGGCCATGAACACCTCGAAGGCGGCGAGCGCAGCCCCGAGCACGCACACCTTCACGACCAGGGCCAGGACGCCCAGGGCCAGGGCGGCCGGGGCGAGCGAGGTGGCCACGCCCCACGGCACGAAGAGGTTCACACCGAGGCCCAGCAGGATCGCCAGGCGCGACCACGACGCGAGCTCGACCATGCCGAGGTCGCGGCCGGAGTACTCCAGCACCATCGCCTCGTGCATCATCGTCAGCTCGAGGTGGGTGGACGGGTTGTCCACGGGCAGCCGCCCGGTCTCGGCGACGATGACGACGGCGAACGCGACCGCCGCCAGCAGGCTCGCCGGCCAGAACAGCTGGCTGGGCGTGGCGAGCGCGCCCTCGACGATGTCCCCCAGGTCCGACGAGCCGACGCGCACCGAGAGCGCGAAGATCGCGAGCAGGATGGTCGGCTCGGCGAGGGCCAGGACCGTCACCTCGCGGCTCGCCCCCATGCCACCGAACGCGGTGCCCGTGTCCAGGCCGGCGAGCGTGAGCGCGACGGTGCCGAGCATGAGCACCGCGACCACGGCGAACAGGTCGCTCGCCCCGGACACCGGCGTGACGGTGGTGACGAACGGGACGGCCGCCGCGAGCACCACGACCGTGGACATCAGCACGAGCGGCGCCGCGCGGAAGACCCAGCTGGCGCCCTCCGGGCTCGTGGCCTCCTTGGCCATGAGCTTGCGCAGGTCACGGGCTGGCTGCCCGACGCCGGCCCCCGCGCGCCCCTCCATCCGGGCGCGCACCTGGCGCATCAGACCCGTGAGGTACGGCGCGCCGACGACGACGACCACCACCTGGACGAGCGACGCGACGACGGCGCCCACGACCTCGCCGGCGCTCATCCGGTCACCCCCGCCAGGAGCAGGGCGGCCAGCAGGCCGACGAAGCCGTACGCGAGGTAGGTGTGCACGCTGCCGCGGGCGAGCCGCCGCGACCACCGGCCCCACGCGGTCGCCGCGGCCAGCAGCGGCGGGTAGATCCGCGCCTCGAGCCGGTCGGGCACGCGCTGCCGGAACGTCACCGACTCGATGAGGTATCGCGACTCGGCGAGCGGGGTCACGTCGACGTCCTGCTCGGGACGCAGCACGTCGTCGAACACGCGCGTGAGCGGCTCGGCGAACGACGTCGCCGTGTACTCCTGGCGCGGGTCGCGCTCGATCGCACCGCACCCCCACGCAGGGGCGACGCGGCGCGGGACGCCGCGGCTCAGGCGCCGCACGAGGGCCACCACCGCCGTGCCGGCGAGCACCAGCCCCACGGCGATGACCAGCGGCGACATCGAGCCGGCGATGCCGTTCAGGCGCAGGGTGACGGCGCTGTCGGCGAGCGGGTCGATGCTGCGGACCTCCGGGAGCACGCCGAGGACGCGGTCGAGCGGCCGTGCCGCCACCGCGGGCAGGAGCCCGAGCGCGAGGCAGACGCCGGCGGCCAGCCCCATGCCGACGCGCATCGGCAGCGGGCTCTCGGTCGCCTCGGCCGCCGCCGTCGAGCGCGGCAGCGCCAGGAAGCCCACGCCGAACGCCTTGACGAAGGTCGCGACGCCGAGGCCGGCGGTGAGCGCCACGACGCCGACGGCGACCGGGATGCTCACGGCGACCACGGGTGAGCCGCCCGGCCCGACGGAGTGGATCAGACCCTGCAGCAGCACCCACTCGGACACGAAGCCGTTGCCCGGCGGCAGCGCGGCCGCGCCGAGTGTGCCCACCGCGACGAGCGCCGTCGTGACCGGCATCCGACGGACGAGGCCGCCGAGGGCGTCGAGGTCGCGCAGGCCCGTGCTGCGCAGCACCGAGCCGGCGCCGAGGAAGAGGACGGTCTTGAACGCGGCGTGGTTGAACGCGTGCAGCACCGCGGCGGCCATGACGACGCCGGCGAGCACGCGGTTGCCGTCGGCGGCGAACACCGCGGCCGCGCCCAGGCCGATGAGCATGAGGCCGACGTTCTCGCTGGTGGAGTAGGCGAGCAGGCGCTTGAGGTCGACGGCGACGCTCGCCTGCAGCACGCCGTAGAGCGCCGAGAGGCAGCCGAGGGCCAGCACGAGCAGACCCCACCAGCGCGGCGCGCCGCCCAGCAGGTCGAACGCGACCCTGATCAGGCCGTAGACGCCCAGCTTGACCATGGCCGCGGACATCAGCGCGGAGACGTGGCTCGGCGCCTCGGGGTGCGCGCGCGGCAGCCACACGTGCAGCGGCACCATGCCGGCCTTCGAGCCGAAGCCGAGCAGGACGAGGACGAGCGCGACCGTGCGCACCGTCGGCGAGAGGTCGGCGGCGCCGGCGCGGATCGCGTCGAAGCTCTCGCCGCCGACGTTCGCGGCGACGAGCGCGAAGGCGGTCATGATCGCGACGAGGCCGGCGTGCGTCATGCCCGCGTACCACAGGCCCGCCTCCCGGACCGAGGCGCGCAGCCGGTGCTCCGTGAGCACCAGGAGCAGCGACGTGAGGGCCATGAGCTCCCAGAGCACCAGGAACGTCGTGACGCTCGCGGCCGCGGGGACCAGGAGCATGGCCGCGACGAACAGCGGCACCGTCGCCTGCGCCGTGCGGGACGCGGCCGGGCTCGCGTGGTGCGCGGCGGCGTCGGGCAGGTGCTGGTCGTGGGCCGCCGGGAGGTCCTGGGCGTGCCGGCCGCCCGGCGCGGTGTACCCGATGCCGTACACCCCGGCGGCGACCGCGACCGCGCCGATGAGCAGCAGGAACGCGCCGGAGAGCGCGTCGACCGCCAGGCGCGCCTCCCCGAGCGGGAGGAGTCCGGGTGCGACGGCCGTCCACGTCGACCCGCCGAGGCCGCCGAGCCCCGCGAGCACCCCGCCCACGCCGACGAGCGCGGTGACCGATCCGGCGACGACGTGCCGGCGCCGCTCGGGGGCCACGACGACCGCCGCGGCGCCGACGAGCGCCCCGAGGGCGACGAGCCAGAGTCCCGTCTGGATCATCGGCCGGTCAGCTCCCGCAGGGCCGCCACGACGTCCTCGGGCCGGGGCGGGCAACCGGGCACCTCGAGGTCCACGGGCACGACGTCACCGACCGCCCCGACGACGCCGTACGCCCCCGCGAACGCGCCGCAGCCCCGCGCGCAGTCCCCGATCGCGACGACGCGGCGCGGCGCGGGCATCGCCTCGTACGTGTTCTGCAGCGGCTCGGCGAGGTTGCGCGTCACCGGGCCCGTGACCAGCAGCGCGTCGGCGTGCCGCGGGGAGGCGACGATCCGTGCGCCGTACCGCTCGGCGTCGTACACCGGGCCGAAGGCGGCGCCGATCTCGATCTCGCAGCCGTTGCACGAGCCGGCGTCGACGTGCCGGACCTGCACGGAGCCGGTGGGCGCGAGAGCCGCCTCGGAGGGCGCGGGCGCGGTGCCCGCCGGTTCGGCGATCCGACCGACCCGGAGCATCGTGCGCAGGAGCTTGTGCACCCTCAGCCGTCCGCTCGCTCGACGGCCTGCTCGTCATCGGCGCGCAGGTCGGTGAGGACCTCGATCTGCTGGGTGAGCAGGTCGGCGCGCAGCTGCCGGGCCACGGTGAGGAGCTCCGCGGTCCGCGGCGTCGTGAGCGAGTAGTACACGGTGGAGGCCTCGCGTCGCGCCTGGACCAGGCCGACCGACCGCAGCACCGCCAGGTGCTGGGAGAGCCCGGACGCGCCGACGCCGAGCTCCGCCGTCATCTCACCGACGGCCCACGCCCGCTCGCTCAGCAGCTCGAGCACGCGGATGCGAGCAGGGTGACCCATCGCCTTGAACAGGTCGGCCTTCATCTGGACGTGCGGGGCGGTCATCGCGCCTCGATCTCCCGTTCCACTCGCCTGCACGGCAGGACGGTATCACTGGTCCAGCAGTTCGCTATTTCAGCAACTGCTGAAATAGCCCGCCCGGAGGTGGCCACCTCAGGACGTGGCCACCTCCGGACGCGCCCAGCAGGTGACGCGCTCAGTAGGTGAAGGTGTCCACCTGCGCCTTGAGGTCCGCGGACATCTGCGCGAGCTCCCGCGTGGACGTCTCCATCTGCGAGACGACCTCGGTCGTGGTCGACGCCGCGGTCGCGACCCCCGTGATGTTCGTGGCGATCTCGCTGGACCCGGTCGCCGCCTCGGTGACCCCGCGCGAGATCTCCGTCGTCGTCGCGGTCTGCTCCTCCACCGCCGAGGCGATCGTCATCTGGTAGTCGTTGATGGAGCTGATGATCTCGGTGATCTGGCCGATCGCGGTCACCGCGTCGGCGCTGTCGGCCTGGATCGCCTGCACCCGGCGCGCGATGTCCTCGGTCGCCTTCGCGGTCTCCTGCGCCAGCTCCTTGACCTCGCCCGCGACGACCGCGAAGCCCTTGCCCGCCTCGCCCGCCCGCGCCGCCTCGATGGTCGCGTTCAGCGCCAGCAGGTTCGTCTGCTCGGCGATCGTCGTGATGAGCTTGACGACGTTGCCGATCTCCTGGCTCGACGTGCCGAGCCGGGTCACCGTGGCGTTCGTCGCGGCCGCGACGCCCGTCGCCTGCTCCGCCACGCGCGCGGCCTCGTGCGCGTTCTGGGCGATCTCCCGGATCGAGGCGCCCATCTGCTCGGCACCGGCCGACACGGCCTCCACGTTGCGCGAGACCTGCTCCGCCGCGGCGGCGACGACGCCCGCCTGGGCCGCGGTCTCCTCGGCGCCCGCCGCGACCTGGGTGCCCGCGGCCGACATCTCCTCCGACGCCGCGGCGATGGTCCCGGAGGCCTGCCCGACCTGGGCGAGGGTGCTCCGCAACGACGCCTGCGCGTCCGCCAGCGCCCGGGCCATCTGACCGAGCTCGTCCCGGGAGTCGACGCGCGGCTCCCGCGTCAGGTCGCCGGTGGCCAGCGCGTCCGCCGCGGCCTTGACCTCGACGACCGTCGCGGTGATGCCGCGCACCACCAGCCAGGCCAGCACCAGCGCTGCACTCAGGCCCGCGACCAGCGCGGCGATGAGCAGCGTCCGGCGCGAGGCCATGAGCGCCGTGCCCTTGTCGTTCTCCTCGGCGGCAGCGGCCGCCTGCTCCTCGGCCTCCGCCGAGAACGCGTCGAGGGCGGCGTCGGACGCCGGGTAGACGGCGTCGTCGTAGATCGCCGAGACCTCCGCCTCGTCGTCCTGGTCGACCGCCGGCACGAACTGCGACGTGAAGGCCGCGTGGAACTCCTTCGCCGAGGCGAGGCCGGCGGCGGCGCGCTCGGGGTCCGCCGCGTTCGGCAGGTACTCCTCCACGAGCGCCACGAGGGTCGCCTCGCGCTCGGCGATCTCCGCCTCGAGGGCCGGGCGCCGCTCCTCCTGCTCGAACGCGTAGGAGTTGACGCGCACGCGGCTGCCCTGCAGCGTGCGCTGGATCTCGTCGAGCTGGTCCATCGGCAGCACGTGCGTCTGGTACATGTCGTCCTGGCCGTCGCTCAGCGCCTGCGCGGTGCTGATCGCGAGCACTCCCATGACGACGGAGACGACCGCGAGCGCACCCACTGCCGAGCCGATGCGCAGCGCCACGGGCAGATCCCGGAACCTCCTCCGTCCGCGGACCCCGCCCTCGTGAACCGTCGTCGAACCCTGGGATCCGCCGTGCTGCGTCACCGACATACCTTTCGTCGTTTCATGGTCACCAGACCGATCGGCGACGCACCGGCCCCGGTGAGCATCACGAGGCGCGCTCTACCGTGTGCCCGGTCACACCACGGCCACTCCACGGCCCGCCTCCCAGCGAGCTACCGGCGCACGGTGTCGAGCGTGAGGGCCACCCACTCGCGGACCCAGGAGGTGGGCAGGAGCCAGCCCGGGCTCGGCGCGGCGAGCCCGTCCGCGTCGAGCCCGACGCGGTCGGCGATCCCCAGCGCCCGGTGCAGGTGGTAGCCCTCGCTGACCACGACCACCGAGGAGCCCAGGCCCTTCTCGGCGAGGATCGCGGCGGAGTTCGTGAGGTTCTCGAGCGTCGACGTCGAGCGGTCCTCGAGGAGGATGCGGTCGTCCGCGACGCCGCGTTCCACGAGGCCCCGGCGCATCGCCTCCGCCTCGCTGATCCGCTCGCCGTCGCCCATGCCGCCGGAGACGACGACCGGGACCCCGGGGTGCGCCAGGAGGTAGTCGGCGGCGGTGTCGATCCGACGTTGGAGGGCCTGGCTCGGGGTGTCGCCCTCCACGCGGCAGCCGAGGACGACGACGGCGGCCGGGGCGTCGGGCGGCTCGCCGACGTCGGCCAGCATCCACGCGGAGAGCACGCCGCACCAGACGACGCCCGCGCCGAGCGCGACGGCGCCCGCCCCCAGCAGGGCCTTGCCGCGTCGCGTCCCCGCGAGCGCGCGCAGCCCCCGCGCCAGCGTCGACCAGGCCAGGACGACGGCGGCCAGCACCGCGCTCGCCGCGAGCCCCAGCGCGTTGCCGGCGTTCCAGATCCCGGCGACGACCACCGGCTGGAGGAAGATCCACAGGCCGGCGGCCGCGAGCAGCAGGAGCAGCGCGCGGAGCGCGTCGTCACGGGCGGGCATCTCAGATCGGCCCGCCCTTGAGGTAGGCGGGCAGCGGGACGAAGCCGGTGGCCGCGCCGGTGTCGTCGAGCAGCCGCCCCATCAGCTTGACCGTGCGGAGCACGACGGCGCGGTCGACGATCTGCACGCCGGGCATCCGGTCCTCGATCGTCGCCTCGAGCCGGTGGACGTCGTCGAGGTTCCTGGTCCACACGTCGATCGCCAGGTCGTACTGCCCGACGACCGCGACCACCGCCCGCGCCTCCTGGACCGTGGCGATGCGTTGGGCGACCTTGTCACGCTGGGACGCGGGGGTGCGCAGGAAGTACCAGGTGCACAGCGGGTACCCGGAGTGGCGCCGCGCGATCTCGGTCCGGAACCGGAGCCGCCCCGTCCCGACGACCTCACCGAGGAGCTCGCGGGCGCGCCGGGGACGCAGGTCCAGCGCCTCCGCCAGCTGCGCGGCCGTCACGCGCCCGTCGCGGGCGATCTCGCGGGCGGCCGCCTCCATCAGCGGGGTGACGCGGGCGCGGTTCGGCTGGCTCCGGTGGGCGGCAAGGCGCGCACGCTCCGTCTCGGTCAGGCCCGGCAGGTGCCAGCTCCCGCCGTCGACGTAGGTGCGTGTCACCGGGTGCGAGTGGACCGTGGTCACCGAGCCGACGGCGTGGAGCTGCTCGAGGAGGAGCCGTGCGAGGGACTCGTCGCTCCCCGCGATCACCGTGAGGACGAGGTCGCGGCTGCCGGCGGTGAGGTCGATCGTCACGATCTCCGGCACCGCCGCGAGCTGCGCGGCGATCGGCAGGACCAGGCCGGGGGGCACCCGCATCTCGACGAGCGCGACGCCCTGCCCCATGCCGGAGGTCCCGGCCTGCAGGTTCGGCGCCGCGGTGAGCCAGGCAACGCCCGCCGCCGACATCCGTGCCCAGCGTCGGGCCAGGGTGACCGGGCTCAGCCCCAGGACGGCGCCGAGCTCGGTCCACGACGCGCGCGGCCGAACCTGCAGGGCGGCGATCAGGCGCCGATCATCCTCGTCGAGTTCCGGATCCTTCATCACGGCTCTCCAGGTGGACAACTTCCTTCACTCACAGCCGCCATCGTAGTGCTCTCTCTAGCCTGAAATCGTTCGCCGCAGCCGAATCCATCCGAGCCGAGTCCGGCTCCCGCCGGCCGGCGAGGACCGCCGCGCGTGGACCCGTCGCGGCCTCATCGGAGAGGAGTCACCGTGCCCGCACTGGACCAGGTGCTCAGCCACCTGGGCACCACCCGCACCTGGCAGGAAGAGCTCTACCGGCACCTGCACGCGCACCCCGAGCTGGGCCTGCGCGAGGAGAAGACCCGCACGCTCATCGCCGAGCGCCTCGCCGAGCTCGGCTACGAGGTCCGGACGGCAGGTGGTGGCGTCGTCGGGGTCCTGGCGAACGGGCCGGGGCCGGTCGTCCTCAGCCGCGCGGACATCGACGGGCTGCCGGTCAAGGAGGAGACGGGGCTGCCGTACGCCTCGACGGACACCACGGTCGACGAGTCGGGACAGACGGTCGGCCTCATGCACGCGTGCGGGCACGACGCGCACATCACCTGCCTGCTCGGCGCCGCGGCCCTGCTGGCCGCCCAGCGGGACGCGTGGTCGGGGACCTTCCTCGCGCTCTTCCAGCCGGCCGAGGAGACCGCCGCCGGCGCCCGGTCGATGGTCGACGACGGCCTGACCGACCTCATCCCGCGCCCCGACGTGGCGTTCGCCCAGCACGTCCTCGGCCACGAGGCCGGCGTGCTCGCGACGCAGACCGGGCCGGTGCTCTCGGCCGGGGACAGCATCAGGATCACCGTGTTCGGCAAGGGCTCGCACGGGTCCATGCCGCACCTCGGGGTCGACCCGGTCGTCCTCGCCTCGGCCATCGTGCTGCGCCTGCAGTCGATCGTCTCGCGCGAGGTCGCACCCGGGGAGTTCGCCGTCGTCACCGTGGGCGCCCTCAACGCCGGCAGCAAGAGCAACGTCATCCCGGACCGGGCCACGCTGCTCGTCAACCTGCGCACCTACGACACGCGGACCCGCGAGCGCGTGGTCGCGGCCGTCGAGCGGATCGTGCGCGGCGAGTGCGCCGCCGCCGGCTCGCCCCACCAGCCGACCTTCGAGTACTACGACCAGTTCCCGCTCACCGACAACGACGCCGAGGTCACGAGCACGGTCACCGAGGCGTTCCGGGCCCACTTCGGCACGGAGCGCGTCATCCCGCTCGGTCGCGTGCCCGCGAGCGAGGACTTCAGCCGGATCCCCGACGCGTTCGGCACCCCGTACACGTACTGGGGCCTCGGCGGCTTCGCGCCCGGGACCGGCGTCCCGAACCACTCGCCCTTCTTCGCACCGCTCATCCAGCCCACGCTCGACGCCGGCACGCAGGCCGTCGTCGTCGCCGCCATGGCCTACTTCGGGAAGGACCTCTCGTGAACGCCACGCAGGCCGTCGAGACACCGGCCACGCCCACCTTCAAGGGCAACGACAAGCTCCTCATCGGCATCGTCCTCGGCGTCCTGACGTTCTGGATGTTCGCCGGGACGGTCGGCACCGTCGCACGGACGATGCTCACCGACCTCAACGGCGGCGCCATCGACGAGGTCGCGAACCCGCTGGTGACCGTGGACCAGATGAACTTCGCGGTGTCGATCACCGCCCTGTTCTCCGGGCTCTTCATCGTCTTCATGGGCGGCCTGGCCGACCGGGTCGGCCGCGTGCGCATCGCCATCACCGGGAACTTCCTCGGGATGGCGGGCTCCCTCCTGCTCGTCCTCGCAGGCACGGGCGCGACGTTGCCGATGCTGCTCACCGGCCGCGCGCTCCAGGGCCTGTCGGCGGCCTGCATCATGCCGTCGACGATGGCGCTGCTGAAGGCGTACTGGGACGGCGCCGGCCGCCAGCGCGCCGTGTCGATGTGGTCCATCGGCTCCTGGGGCGGCTCGGGCGTCGCGGCCATCTTCGGCGGCTTCGTCGCGTCGAACCTCACCTGGCAGACGATCTTCTACGTGTCGATCGCCGTGTCGGCCGTCGCGATCGCACTGATGTGGGGGACGCCGGAGAGCAAGGCGGACGCGTCGACGCACCGCCGCTTCGACCTGCCGGGCCTGCTGATCTTCATGGTGACGGTCCTGGCGCTGATGGTCGTGCTCATCTTCGGCCGCCAGATCGGCTGGACCAGCGCGACCACGCTGGGCCTGGCGGCGGTCGCCGTCGTCGGCGGGGTGGTGTTCTTCCTGGTGGAGCGCTCGAAGGAGGCGCCCTTCATCGACTTCAAGCTCTTCAGGAACCCCACGTTCTCCGGCGCGACGCTCTCGAACTTCCTGCTCAACGCCACGATCGGCCTGCTGATCGTGAGCCAGCAGATGCTGCAGCTGGCCCGCCCCGAGCTCTTCGACCCGTGGAAGGCCGGCCTGCTGACCATCGGCTACGCCGTCACGATCATCGGGTTCATCCGGGTCGGCGAGAAGCTGCTGCGCCGGTTCGGCCCGCGCAAGCCGATGGTCTGGGGCGCGAGCATCGTCGCGCTGTCCTGCGCCTTCCTCGTCCCGACCAACGTCCTCGTCGGGCAGTACGAGGTGCTCGCGGTGATCGCCTACTCGCTGTTCGGCATCGGGCTCGCGTTCTACGCGACGCCGTCGACCGACGCCGCGCTGTCCAACCTCCCGCCGGCCCAGGCCGGCGCGGGCGCCGGCATCTACAAGATGGCATCCTCGCTCGGCGGGGCCATCGGCGCGGCGCTCTCGCTGACGATCTTCACCTCGTTCCTCGGCTCGGGGGTCTCGGTCCTCGGCGAGCTGCTCGTCACCCAGGGCATGCACGAGAACGAGGCCATCCGGCAGGCCGGGATGATCACGTTCATGTTCAACCTGATCCTGTCGCTGATCGCGGTGATCTCGATCCTCGCGACGGTCCCCAAGGGCCGGAAGTACTACGACGACTGACAGCGACTGACCACAGTCGCGACGGACCACAGCGACGTGGGGGACGTGGCCGACGGGCCGCGTCCCCCACGTCCGCACGCTGCGAAGGAGGGACCCGATGACCGGCGCCGACGTCGTCCTGACGCTCGACCTGCTCGGGACGGTGACGTTCGCGCTGAACGGCGCGATGACGGCGTCGCGGCGGGTGCGGCTCGACATCGTCGGCGTGCTGTCGCTCGGGGTGATCACGGCGATCGGCGGCGGCCTCATCCGCGACGTGCTGCTGGGCGCGACCCCGCCGGCCGCGTTCCAGCACTGGTACTACCTCGCGGCCGCGTTCGCGGGAGCGGCGGCCGCGTGGGTCATCGCCCGGCCGCCGCGGGGCCTGCACCGGGCGATCGTGGTGCTGGACGCCATCGGCCTGTCGGTGTTCTGCGTGACCGGCGCGCACAAGGCGGTGGAGCTCGGGCTCCAGCCCGCCCCCGCGATCCTCCTGGGCGCCATCACCGCCGTCGGCGGGGGCACCATCCGCGACGTGCTGGTGGGCGACGTGCCGAGCGTGCTGACGAGCGAGCTGTACGCGATCCCCGCGCTCGCGGGGGCGGCGGTGGCCGTGCTCGCGGGCGGCTCGGCCGCGGCCGCCGCGCCCGCGGCGGTCGTCGGCGCCGTCCTGTGCTTCGCGATCAGGATGCTCGGCGTGCGGTTCGACCTGCACGCGCCGGCCCGGGACCCCGAGGCGTGACGCGCGTCGCGCAGGGGTGCAGGGCCGGTGGACGGTCGCCTGGGTGCGGCCGTCGAGCGGGCGGCCGTCGAGCGTGCGGCCGTCGAGCGCGCGGCTCCCGATCGGGCTAGGCGCCGCCCCGGGTGGATCCACGCACCACGAGGCGGACGGGTGCGACGACGTGCTCGGCGGGACCGGTCCAGCCCGACATCTGGCGGTGCAGCAGTCCGACCGCCGCCTCGGCCACGCCCTCGCGGTTGACGTCGACCGACGTGATGCCCGGAGGGATGAAGCGTGACATGTCGAGGTTGTCGAAGCCGGCGAGCTGGACGTCGCCGGGGACGCGCAGCCCACTGTCCGCCAGGGCGGACAGCGCCCCGAGCGCGACGATGTCGGTGACGGCGAAGACCCCGTCGAAGGGCAGCCCCGAGGCGATCACCTTGAGCATCGCCTCGCGACCACCGAGGGACGTGTAGTCGCTGACGGGCACGACGTAGGCCGGATCGGCCGCGAGGCCGGCCTCGTGGCACGCGTTCTCCCACCCGACGCGGCGGTCCGTCATCATGTGCGTGGCGTCGGGCGAGCACCCGAGCGCGAGGATGCGGCGCGATCCGCGCTCGATCATGTGTGCCGTGGCGAGGTGGGCGCCCGACTCGTTCGCCAGGCGCACGTGGTTGAAGTGCTCGGGAACGTCGCGCTCGCCCAGCAGCACGATCGGCTTGGCGGTGCGGACCCGTGCGAGCGTCTCCAGGTCGAGCCCGGCGACGGAGAGCAGGACGCCGTCGTAGATCCGGAGCCGCGCGACGCTCAGCGCCTCCATCTCCTGCTCCGCGTTGGCGCTCGTGCGTTCGAGGACGAGGTGACGGCCCTCCGCCTCGACCAGCGGGGCGACCTGGTCGGCGAGCTCGCCGAAGTAGTCGTGGAAGCTCGGAACGACGAAGGCGACGGTGTCGGTCCGTCCGGCCCGCAGGTGCCGCGCGGTCAGGTTGACCTCGTACCCGAGGGCCTCGACGGCCTCCATGACGCGGGCGCGCGTCGACTCGCCGACGGGAAGCCGCTCGTTGAGGACGTTCGACACGGTCATCACCGAGACGCCGGCCGCGCGGGCCACGTCCGCCATCCTCACCATGCGCGTCCTTCTCCTCGCTCATCGCGCCGGTCCAGCGTAGTCCGCCGACCCACGCGCCTCGGCCACGCTGCCGGAGCGCGCTCAATATATCGATAAAACGCGGAAGCGCCAGACCCCGATCTCCGTCCGGGCAGAGGTGGGCGGGGCCGGCCGGATCGCGAACCAGCCGGTGGGCGAACCCCACCCCCGGAGGCGACCCCCGGTTCGCGGGTCCGCCGGACCACCGCCTGTCGAGGTGCAGGTGCAGGCGCTCCGTACCTCCGGCACCCGAACGGTCGCACCCGGACGCGGCCGTGACCTTTTCGAGATGCGCGAGGCCTTGACGTCGTCGCGAGGGCGTCTCTACTTTAACGCTAAAATCCCGCCGGGATGAGGACGCCCGGTCTCCAACGTGCGTCCGCTTTGCACAGGTTCCAGTCAAGGCCGACCGGAACTGATCTCAAGGGAGAGACCTCGGTGCGTACCGCAAGAAGGAAGTTGTCCGCTCTTGTCCTCGTGGCAGCAGTCATGTCCGCGGGCCTCGCCGCCTGCGACTCGGGCGAAGCCGAAGACGGCCCGTCGTCGGCGCCCGTCATCCCCGAGGGCGATCTCGCGGACGCGTCGGGCACGCTGACCCCCAGCAACCCGACGACGCTCTCGGTCTGGATCACGACGGCGCAGCAGGCGCCGGCCGCCGACAACAAGATCACCGAGCTGCTCAAGGAGCAGCTCGGCGTCACCCTCGAGTACGAGATCGTCACGCCGGACAACGTCGACCAGAAGATCGGCGTCATGCTCGCGGGCGGCGACTACCCCGACCTCATCGGCACCACCGACCTGAAGATGCGTCTCCTCGAGGGCGGCGCCCTGCTGCGCCTGGACGACATGCTGGCCACCGGGGACTACCCGAACCTCGCGACGCACGTCGAGGACGACATCAAGAAGATGAGCTACACGGGCGGAGAGGTCGACGACGGCCTGTACATCTTCCCGAACTACAACCGCTTCTACGGCGAGCCCACGGGCGGCACCTACTTCGGCCCCGCGTTCTGGATCCAGAAGCGTGTGCTCGAGGACGCCGGCTACCCGGACCTCAGCGACATGACGCTCGACCGCTACTTCGAGCTCATCGCGGACTACGCGGCGGCGAACCCCGAGACGAACGGCATCCCGACCGTCGGCTTCGAGGTCCTGGCGTCGACCGGCCGTGAGTGGGGCATGACCAACCCGCCGGCGCTGCTGGCAGGCTCGCCGAACAACGGTGGCGTGATCGTCGACGAGGACGGCAACGCGGAGATCTACGCCGACAAGGACATCGCTCGGGACTACTACGAGGTCCTCAACGAGCAGTACGCCGCAGGTCTCGTCGACCCCGAGTCCTTCACCCTGACGTTCGACCAGTACGTCGCGAAGCTGGCCACCGGCGCCGTCCTCGGCATGCACGACCAGGGCTGGGACTTCCAGACCGCCACCCAGTCGCTGCAGAGCGCCGGCATGGACGAGTACACCTACGTGCCCCTGATGCCCGTCTACGACGGCGTCGAGCCCTGGTACGCCGACCGCCCCGTCATGAACACCAACCAGGGATTCGGCGTCTCCGTCTCCAGCGACCAGCCTGAGGCGGCGCTGAAGTTCCTCGACCTGATGCTCAGCGAGCCCTGGCAGAAGGTGCTCTCCTGGGGCATCGCGGGCGAGGACTACGAGGTCGGCGACGACGGCATGTTCACCCGCACCGAGGAGCAGCGCGCCAACTACCGCGACCTCACCTGGCGTGCCTCCAACCGTCTCGACGCGCTGCTCGACGTGCTGCCCAAGCACAACGGTCAGTTCTCCGACGGCAACGCCTACAGCCCCGACGACCAGCCCACCGAGTTCTTCGCGACGCTGACCGAGTACGACCGCGGCTTCATGGAGCAGTACGGCAAGCAGACCTGGCTCGAGTTCATGAACCCGCAGCCGGAGAACCCCGTGTACTACCCGGCGTGGAACATCACGCTCTCCGACGACGCCAACCAGGTCAACCAGCAGATCACCGACGCCAGCGTGCAGAACCTGCCGAAGATCATCGCCGGTGACCCTGGTGAGTTCGACGCGAACTGGGAAGCCTTCGTCGACGCCATCAGCCGGATCGACGTCCAGGTCTACGAGGACGCGATCAACGCCGGTATCCAGGACCGCATCGCCAACTGGTAACAGCCCGCGAGCGACCGGTCGTGGTGGGGGGCGCACACCGCCCCCCACCACGACCCGCTCCCGGTGACCACCACTGCTCCTGACGGCGAGGTTGGACAGATGACGCAAGCCCCGGTCAGCACCGTTGTGACCGCCTCCGATGTCGAACCGGCCCTGGTGCCCGCGATCAGCTCGCGTGCTCCAGGCGGCAAGGCCCGGAAGAAGAAGACGAAGGACCCGAAGCCCAAGATCACGTGGGACAGGATCAAGGCGCAGCGGGTCCTTCTCCTGATGGCCGTCCCGCTGCTGATGTACCAGATCCTGTTCAAGTACGTCCCGGTCTACGGCTGGTCGATCGCCTTCCAGGACTACAAGCCGGGTCGCGGCAGCATCTGGAACCAGGAGTGGGTCGGCTTCGAGAACTTCGTCGACCTGTTCACCGGTGTCAACGGTGAACGGTTCCGCCGGGTCGTGGTCAACACGGTGGGGCAGTCTGTCCTGTCCCTGCTCGTCGGGACGGTCGGGGCCATCGTCCTCGCGCTGCTGCTGAACGAGGTCAAGAACCTGCCGTTCAAGCGAGTCCTGCAGAACATCACCTACATGCCCCACTTCCTCAGCTGGGTGATCGTGGCGAGCCTGGCCTCGGTGGCGCTCTCGATGCCCTCCTCCGGCGGGTTCATCAACCAGGTCCTCATGAACGTGGGCCTCGTCGACGAACCGGTCCTGTTCCTGACCGAGCCGAACTACTTCTGGGGGATCGTCGCCGGGACGAACCTGTGGAAGGAGCTGGGCTGGAACACGATCCTCTACCTGGCTGCGATCACCGCGATCGACCCGAGCCAGTACGAGGCCGCCGAGGTCGACGGGGCCGGGCGCTACCGCAAGATGTGGAACATCACGCTCCCAGGGATCAGGCCCACGATCGTCGTGCTGCTCATCATCAACAGCGGCTGGATCCTGTCCACGAACTTCGAGCTGCCGTACTTCCTCGGCAACGGCCTGATCGCCGAGAAGGCCGAGACCATCGACGTCTTCGTGCTGCGCTACGGCTACCAGCTCGGCAACTACAGCCTCGCCGTCGTCGCGGGCATCTTCAAGACGATCGTCGCCATCATCTTGGTCGGCTCGGCGAACGCGGCTGCCAAGCGCCTCAACCAAGAGACGCTGGTCTAGGAGGACTTCATGTCAAGCACGTCTGTCGCGAAGCCTCTGGCGCCGAGCGCCGCACAGGGCAGGCCCGCCCGCCGCCGACGGCGGTGGACGACCGAGCGGGTCGTCTTCACGTCGCTCAACACGACCTTCCTCGTGGCCCTCGCCGTGATCATGGTCTACCCGCTGCTGAACACGCTCGCCATCTCCCTGAACGACGGCATGGACGCCGTCCGCGGCGGGATCGGCATCTGGCCCCGGGTCTTCTCACTGAGGAACTACGAGATCGTCCTCAACATGGACACGATCTACCAGGCGTTCATCATGAGCACCCTGAAGACCGTGGTCGTGGTGGCGACGAACCTCTTCTTCACCTCGATGCTCGCCTTCGCGCTCAGCCGCAAGGAGTTCATCTTCCGGCGTCCGATCACCCTGATCTTCGTCCTGACGCTCTACTTCGACGCCGGCCTGATCCCGAACTACCTGCTCATCAAGGACCTGGGCATGCTGAACAGCTTCCAGGCCTACTGGGTGCCGGTGATGATCAGCGCGTTCAACCTGATCATCCTGCGCACGTACATGAAGTCGATCCCCGAGGAGATCACCGAGTCGGCACGCATGGACGGCGCGGGCGACTTCCGTACGTGGTGGCAGATCATCATGCCGCTGTGCAAGCCCGTGCTGGCCGTGATCGGCCTGTTCGTGGCGGTCGGCAGCTGGAACGCCTGGCTGGACACGCTGCTGTACAACTCGGGCGACCCGGCGCTGACCACCCTGCAGTACGAGCTGCAGAAGCTTCTCGCGAGCTCGATGAACGCCGGCGCGAACTCCGCGAACTCCGCGGCCAACCAGGCCGCGGTGGGAGCCGGTGGGCAGCTCACCACACCGATCGCCCTGCGTTCGGCGATCACCATGGTGGCGGCCGTCCCGATCCTGCTCGTCTACCCTTTCCTGCAGAAGCACTTCGTGTCCGGTCTCATGATCGGCTCCGTGAAGGGCTGATGGCGCGTTCGGCCTCCCGCGCTCCGCGGGAGGCCGACGGCGCCCCGCGTCGCATATCGAGAGGTCCCGGCCATCTTCCGCTTCAACCCCGCGTCGATGCTGTGGCGCATTCTCGACGCGCTGGGCTCCGTCATCCTGATCAGCCTGTTCTGGCTCGTGAGCGTCGGCCTCGTCGTGACCGCGGGAGTGGGCACGGTCATCTCCTACGAGCTCTGCCGGCGGTACGTCCTGGGTAAGGACGCTGGGCCGTGGGGCGTCGCCACGAAAGCCTGGCGACAGAGCTGGAAGCAGGCGACCGTCGTCGGTCTGCTGGCCGTCGGGGTCGCCGCCGTCGGCATCCTCACGCTCTCCTACCTGCCCACGCTCGGGCTGGCCGAGGTCCTGGTGCCGCTCCTCGTCATCGGACTCTTCCTCCTGCTCCTGGTCTTCTGGTGCCTCCCCCTCGTGGCCCGCTTCACCAACCCCACCTGGCGCCATGTGCGCAACGGGTTCACCCTGGGGCTGACGACGCCCAGCCTGACGTTCCTGCTCGGGATCGCCGTGCTCGTCGGGGGTACCGCCATCTGGAACGCCATGCCGGCGGTGTTCGTGGTCCCCGGCCTGATCCTCGTGTGGTGGTGCTACCTGCTCGAGCGGTTCTTCGTCGCCCGGGGATACGTGAACCCGCAGCCGGAGGAGGCACTGCCGTGACCGTCCTGCACGTCACCACCACCGGCTCCGACCGCGGGGACGGGTCGGCCGACGCCCCGTTCCGGAGCATCAACCGGGCCGCTCAGGCGGCCGTGCCGGGCGACACCGTCGTCGTGCATGAAGGCGTGTACCGGGAGTGGGTGAACCCACCGCGCGGCGGCACGGTCGACGCGCCGATCACCTACCAGGCCGCGGTGGGCCCGGACGGGCGCTTCGAGCCCGTCACGATCTCCGGTGCCGAGGTGATCACCGACTGGCACCCCCACCCCGGTGCCGAGGGCCGCGTCTGGTTCACGCAGGTGCCGAACACCCTGTTCGGGGAGCGCAACCCGTACGCGGAGCGCATCGGCGGGGACTGGTTCTTCGACCAGGTCAACACCTGGCACACGGGCGAGGTGTATCTCGACGGCACGTCGATGTACGAGTCCCAGACGCTCGGCGGCGTCGAGCACCCCCAGGTCACCCCGGACTCGTTCGACCCGGAGGGCTCGCTGCTGACCTGGTACTGCGAGGTGGGCGACGACGTCACGACGATCTGGGCGAACTTCGGGGGCGCGCACCCGGCCGAGCACGAGATCGAGATCAACGTCCGCACCTTCGTCTTCTGGCCGGCGACGACGGGCGTCGACCACGTCACGGTGCGCGGGTTCACCCTGACGAAGGCCGCCACGCAGTGGGCCCCGCCCACCGCGCTGCAGGAGGGCCTGATCGGCCCGCACTGGTCGAAGGGCTGGGTGATCGAGGACAACACGATCACCGACTCCAAGAACGTCGGCATCTCGCTCGGCAAGGAAGCCAGCACCGGGCAGAACGAGTGGACCGCGGGGTCCGCCGGCGACAAGGGCGGCACGCAGCGCGAGCGCGAGGTGATCCAGCGCGCGCTCGTCCTGGGCGGACCGGACGCGGGCGAGCCGCACCCGTGGCACCGGGACCACGTCGGCTCGCACACCGTGCGCCGCAACACGATCCGGGACTGCGAGCAGGCCGGCGTCGTCGGGCACCTGGGGGCGGCGTTCTCGACCATCGCCGACAACCACATCTCACGCATCCACGTGAAGCGACAGTGGCACGGCGCCGAGGTGGCCGGGATCAAGCTGCACGCCGCCATCGACACCGTGATCAGCGGGAACACGATCCACCACACGCACCGCGCGCTGTGGCTCGACTGGCAGGCGCAGGGCACCCTCGTGCGGCGCAACGTGTTCTACGCCTCGACCGCCGAGGACTTCATGGTCGAGGTCTGCCACGGCCCGTACCTCGTGGACTCCAACCTCTTCCTGTCGCCGTGGGCGGTCAAGGACATGTCCTCCGGCGGCGCCTACGTGCACAACTACGTCGCGGGTCGCATCGCGAACTGCACGGAGCACCAGCGGTACACCCCGTACCACGTCCCGCACTCGACGGCCGTCTACGGCGTCTCGAACATCCTCGGCGGCGACAACCGGTTCTACAACAACCTCTTCGTCGGCGAACGCGCGACCGGCGAACCCGCCGGAGCAGACGCGCAGGCGGAGCCTGCGCTCGCCAGCTTCTGGTCCGGCGCGATCGACATGGACGGCGTGCCCGGCCGGGCGACCTTCGTGCCGACGCCCGTGGGCACGTCACAGTACGACGCGTACCCGACGGCGCAGGAGTACCCCAGCGAGCGTGGCAGCGACCTGGCCGGGCCACGGCTCCCGGTCTGGATCGAGGGCAACCTCTACGCGGCCGGCGCCGAGCCGTTCCGCGCGGAGCCCGGGGCCGTCGTGATCGGTACGTCACCGGTGCGCGTCGAGGTGGTCGACGCCGAGGCCGGAACCGTCCGTGTGGACGTGAGCGACGCGGGTGAGCTCGCCGTCGTCGCTGCGGTGACGACGGCGCGGCTCGGTCGGAGCTACCAGGCCGAGATGCCCTACACCAATCCCGACGGGTCCGATCTGGACCTGACCACAGACGTGTTCGGGGCGCCACGAGACCAGCTCGTGCCCGGGCCGTTCGCCGTGACGGGGCCTGCGACACGGGTGCTTGCCGCACCCGCACCGGCGCCGGGGCCCGGCAGGTCGGCGGCGAACGGTGAGGCGTGACCCTCGTCGTTGATCATCTCTGACCCACCCGTCGGGCGCCGTCATCTGCCAGACCGGTGCCGGTCCGATCAGCCCCGGCGGTCAGGGCCCGAGGAACCCCACGGACTCCGGGGTGCTCCGCACGATCTGGGATGCCAGGTAGACGGGCGCGTCGTACGCCGCAGCGCCGGGCGTGGGAAGGTCGAGGATCGGAAACCGGACCCCGGCGTGCAGGGGTTGGTAGGACAGCCGGACGCGCCTGCCGTAGCTCTGCCGCACGAGGACGCCGTCGTCGTCCAGCCACCCCAGTGCCCGTGCCTCCCCCCGACCGGGGACGTCGTCGGATCGGAACCTGTGCCCGTTCAGCGACGTCCGCTGCCCTGTTCGGACGTCGAGCACCTGCTGCGGACCCCACGAGACCAGACACCTGGTCCCGTCCGGGCTCCAGGAGGCGGACCCGCTCGCCTGGACGCCCTCGAAGCGATGGGTCGTGCCGCTCGCCGCGTCGGTGACCGCGACATGGTGGCCCTCTGCTCCAGCATGGCTCGTGAGCAACGCCGTCCCGTCCGGTGAGAACTGCGCCCCCGGCCCGCTCAGGTCCCCCATCAGCTGATCTGTGAGGGGCAGGGCACGCGCGGCGTTCGGGTCCTCATCGGCCGACCGCACGATGACCAGGCGCTGGGGCTCCGAGCGCCAGTCATGCCGCAGCCGCGGCCATCCGCCGACCGCCACCGCGACATCCGGGCCGGAGGAGACCAGCCGCTTCTGGCCGGTGGCCAGGTCGTACCTGACGCATCCCGCCGGCGGGTCGCCGTGGTCCGGTCGGGCAGCCCGCTCGTAGTGCAGCACGGTCCCGTCGGCCGACAGGCACTCCCAGGTGATCGTGACGCGTCCGAAGACCTCCTCCTCGCGTCCCGGCAGCGTGAGCAGCCCTTCCTGCGGGTCCCAGGCGAACACCCAGCCGCGAACCACCATCACGAACGGCACCGGACCGGCCGGAAGCCCCACGCGGGGTCGCTCCACCCGGTGGAAGGCCGGCAGCCATGACGGCGGGTCCATGCTCTCCTGCACCTCCTCGCCAGGCTCAGGACGCCGGTGAGACGCCGGCGTCCCGCGGCCGTCCCTGCCGACGGCCTCGGGCTCGTCCCCGGGCAACATCACCACCGAGCTGATCGAGCAGGGCGCGCACCCGTACGCCCGGAGCTCCTCGGCAAGGATCAACAGGCACGCCCACGCTCGGTGCGGCAGCGGCTCCAGGTCCCTACGGGTGTCGAGGCCGACCAGGACCTGTCCGCCCACCAGCGCTGGGTCACCGAACGGGTCGGGCGCCTCACCCTCGCCGTCGTCGGGATCCTCGATGCCATCGACGTCCACGCGCTGGAAGCGACCCCATGCCGCACGGCAGGCCTTCAGAGCGCGGACGGGGTCCTCCGCGACGACGGCAACCACGGGTCGATGCACAACCCGGCCATCTGGAAGCCGCGCGGGACCGAACGCGGCGCCGTCGCACCGGATGTCCCCTCCCAGGGGGAAGGACGCAGCGACCGCCGCAGCCCACAACGCCTGGGACTGCGCGATCGCGGTGCCGTCCTCGTCCTGCACCACGTGATCCGCCGCCGACCGCCACGCGACGTCTCTGTCGTCAGGTGCGACGGACATCTGGGCGCCTCCCGTGCTGCACCGGCACTGGACGTACGAGAACTGCTTCGTGAGCAGCAGTCTGGCGGAGCCGTGGCCGTCACGTTGTGCACGCGCGCCACGAGTCCCTGCGGTCACGGGTCGGTACCCGGGCGGCCCTGCCTGCCCCCGCTACTCATCACGAAGGCCCGGACCTCATGGTCCGGGCCTTCGTGATGAGTAGCGGGGGCAGGATTTGAACCTGCGACCTCTGGGTATGAGTGCACCTCCCCTTGTGGTGCACGAACCGAACCTCGCCCAGACGAGCCGCAGGCCTGACCCGCTCAAGATCGCCCGAGCCGAAGGATCACCAGCGCGACGACACCGGCCGCCAGACCGGCCCCGGCCCACCGCAACAGTTCCGCGATGACGGCGAAGGCGTCGCGCCCCGCCACGTGTGACGCGACACCGGTGTACGTCGCCAGGGCCGCATCGGCGATCACGACGAGCGGCCCGGCCAGGACGCCGCACAGGGCTAGTGTGCGCAGGGGTGACGGTCGCCGTCCGAAGACGACGACCGCCACCCAGACCCCCAGGACGAGCAGGTGCGCCGACCCCCGGGGCACGACCGGCCCCTCACCTGGGCTGGCGGCCGGCGTCGCGCCGCTGAGGACGGGTACCAGGAGCGCGCTCCCGGTCAGCCAGGCCACCGTCGGGCGGTGGGTGGCAGCCCGGGTGCCCGGCCCCCGTGTCATCGGGAGGACGACTGGACTGCCGCCCGGCGCTGCCGGCGCACGATCGCCCAGGCGACGGCGCCCGTCAGCACGCCGAGCGCGAGCCCGGTGTGCATCCCGGAGAACACGGCGGCGCCGCGGAGCACCACGTCCTGCAGCTCCGGGTCGATGCCCGCGAGGTTGTCGCCGAGCCGAGGGGGCGCGCCGTCGAACGCGCGCGTCCAGAGCAGCTGGTGGGTCGCCGCGAGGAGGACGCCGTGGACCGCGCCGGTCGCGACGAGGGCGAGGAAGGGCGCCCGCACGACGGGCCGCGTCGCGACGACGACCCACGCGACGAGCGGGAGCACGGCGAGGAGGAAGGACGTGACCGAGCTACCGGTCAGAACACCGAAGTCGTGCAGGACGACCCGCGGCAGCCCGAGGGCGGCGAGACCGACGACGGCGGTCGTGGGGAGCCCGAGGAACCGCCGCACGGGGCCAGCCCGTCGGGGCGTGTGGTCGACGGCTGACGGGCCGAGCTGACGGGAAACGGGAGGAGTCGAAGTAGTCATGGCGCCGACCGTAGAAATTCTCGTACTGCGCCGCGTCGGTCCGGGATCAGGACCTCCATACGGTCCAGGGCGACGCCGGGAGTCGCCCCGTGGCGACTCCCGGCGCCGACGGACGCTGCCTACCCTGGCGGCATGCCTGCCGACACCGCTGCCCAGGACGCCGTCGCAGAGACCGCCCCCTGGGTCGCCGACGCGATCCTGGCGGCGTCCGTCGCCCTGACGCTGTCCTTGGTGATCACCGCGGACGTCGACGGGTCGCGGCCCGGGGCCATGCCCTACCTCTGGGCCGCGGGGCTCGGGGCGCTCATGCTCGTGCGCCGACGCTATCCGGCCCTCGTCGTGGCGCTCACCGTCGGCGGCCTGCTCGCCTACTACGCCGCCGGCTACCCGCCCGTCGGGGTTGCCGTGCCCGTCGCCGCCGCCGTCTTCTCCGCGGCCGAGGTGGGCCGCACCGCCGTCGCGGTCCTCGGATCCGTGGCTGTCCTGGCGATCTCGACGGGGTACCGGCTCGCCGTCGGCCAGGCGGCCGACTTCGTCCTCGGGTACGAGCTCGTCTGGAACGCCCTCATGCTCGCCGCCGCCGTCGCGCTGGGGGACGGCGTCCGTTCCCGTCGGGCGCTCCAAGCGCGCGCACGGGAGATCGCGGACCTCGTGGCCGAGCGCTACCGCCGCGAGGCCGAGGAACGCCTCACCGCCGAACGCCTGACCATGGCGCGGGACGTGCACGACTCCGTCGGCCACGCGATGACCGTCGTCGCCCTGCACGCGCAGGTGGCCGCCGAGTCCGTCGGGCGCGACGACGCCGCGGTGGCGCAGGCGGTCGCCGTCATCCAGGAGACGACGACCAGCACGCTCGCGGACCTCCGGCGCACGGTCGCCCTCCTGCGGCGGCCGGGCCAGACGTCGCGCGAGGTGCCAGGCCTGAGTGCCCTCGCCTCGGCGGTCCGGCCGGCGCGCGTCGCCGGGCTCGAGGTCGTCGACGAGGTCACCCTCGGCGAGCCGATCCCGGCGGCCGTCGAGGCGGCGGCCTACCGGATCGTCCAGGAGTCGGTGACCAACGTCGTCCGCCACGCCCACGCCCGTCGGATCCGCGTGGCCGTGCACACGGCGGCCGGGATGCTGCACGTCCGCGTCGAGGACGACGGCAGCCGCCCGCCCACCGAGCACGGGGAACCGTCGGCGGGCCACGGGATCGCCGGGATGCGTGAGCGGGCCGAGGCGCTCGGCGGGACGCTCGATGCCGGCTGGACAGCCACCGGTTTCGTCGTCGCGGCGACGATGCCCCTCGGGGAGGAGCGATGACGACAGTTCTGATGGTCGACGACCAGGACCTCGTGCGCGCCGGCCTGCGCGCCCTGCTCACGAGCGACCCGACGATCACCGTCGTCGCCGAGGCGACGGACGGTGCCCGTGCCGTGGAGCTGGCGGTGCGGCACCGGCCCGATGTCGTGCTCATGGACATCCGGATGCCGGGCACGGACGGGATCGAGGCCACGCGGCGGATCCGGGCCGACGTGCGCCTCGAGGCGACCCGCGTCCTCATCCTCACGACGTTCGATGACGACGCCGACGTCATCGAGGCGGTGCGTGTCGGCGCGGCGGGGTACCTCCTCAAGGACACCCCCGGACCCGACCTGCGGCAGGCGGTTCACACCGCCGCTTCCGGAGGCAACCTGCTCTCACCGGCGATCACGCGTCGCCTCATGGACTTCGTTGCCGCGAGCCCGCCGCAGCCGCAGCCCCATCCCCGGCTCGACACGCTCAGCGAGCGCGAGCTCGAGGTGCTCCAGCGGGTCGGTCACGGCGACACCAACGACGAGATCGCCGCGGTCCTGTACATCAGCCCGGCGACGGCCCGCACCTACGTCAGCCGGATCCTGGCCAAGCTCGACGCGCGGGACCGGACCGAGCTCGCCATCATCGCCCACCGGTCCGGGCTGGCCTGACCGTCGGCGGCCCGACCAGAGGAGGTGCTGTGCGCGGTTCTGCCGTCGTCGTCGGCGGGGGCATCGGAGGCCTGGCTGTCGCGCGGGCGCTCCACCTCGCCGGATGGGAGGCGGTCGTCCTCGAACGCTCCCCCGCGCCGCCCCGCCGGGGCACCGCCCTCGGCATGTGGCCCGCGGCGATGGGAGCGCTCGACGCGCTCGGGCTGGGCGACGACGTGCGACGGCGCTCCGTCATGTGCACGCGTGCGGAGATCCTCCGGCCGGACGGCCGCACCCTCACCGGCGTCGGCGTCCCCGGTGGCGTGCAGCTCGTGTCGCGCGGTGACCTGCTGGACGTCCTCGCCCGCAGCCTGCCCGCGGGCACCGTGCAGTGGGGCGTACAGGTCACGGACCCCCGGATGCTACCTGCGGCCGACCTGGTGGTGGCCGCCGACGGCATCCACTCGAGCGTCCGCTCCGCCCACTGGGCGGTAGGCCCACGGGTCCTGCGCACGGTGGCCTTCCGCGGCACGGTGCCAGGTGCCGTCGACCGCATCACCGAGACGTGGGGACCCGGCCGGCTCTTCGGGATCACCCCGAACGGGGACGGCACGACGAACTGGTTCGCCTGCGTGCGCGCCGGGTCGGCGCCCGCCGGAGATGACCCCGTACGGATGACGGACGACCTCCACGCCCTCTTCGCCGGCTGGCACGAGGACGTCTCGGCCGTGCTCGCGGCCGTGGAACCCGGCACCGTCGACAGGCGCCGACTCTCGGACGTCCCAGCGTTGGGGCCCTACGTGCGCGGGAACGTCGCACTTCTCGGCGACGCCGCACACGCCATGGCACCGAACCTGGGCCGCGGGGCGTGCGAGACGATCCTCGACGCCGTGGCGCTCGCACGCGCGGTGCGCGAGGAGCACCGGGTCGAGACGGCGCTGCGCCGCTACGACCGCGAGCGCAGGCCGGCCACCCGGCGCCTGGTGCGGCTCGCCCGCCTCGCGAACCGGGCGTCCACCCTCGAGCGCGGCATCCCGCTTCGCGACGCGCTCGTCCGGGCCGCCGACGGCGCTCGCCGACAGGCGACCTCGACGTCGCCGACGGGCGACACCAGGTGACGACACGAGCACGACGCGGGTCGGCGCAGCCGCTCCGTACCGTCCCGGCATGTCACACGAGTCCTCCACCCCAGATCCCGTCCTCGATCCGCGGGGCCCGCAGCCGCTGTTGAGCTGGCCGCTCATCGTCGGCTTCGGCTCGCTCGCGCTGCTCTGGCCACTGGTCGACGTCGTCGGCCTGGACGAGGCACTGGGCCAACCGGCCACCGCCCTGCTCGTCCTGGGGCTAGTCGGGCTCGCATGGGTGCTCGGTGCCGGGCTCGGGCGCGTCCCCCGACCTGTCGCGACGCTGACCCTCGCCGGCGTCGTCTACGGGGTGCTCCTCCTGGGCCTGTCCCTCGCGCTCGACGTCCGGCCGTCCGTCGACGGCCGCATCGCCGCCGTCGTCGCTATCGTGGAGATCGCCCGCTCGGCCGGCCTGGGGGCGCTGGCCGGGGTCCTGGCCCGACAGCTCCAGAACTCGCGGGCGCGCCGGTGACCGGCGCGCCCGCGCGGATCGATGCCAGCGGCTCGCCGGGCGGACACCCGTCCGACCGTCGCCGCACCCATCTCCGCCGAGCCCTCCCGGCGGCGCTGGTGGCGGCGAGCATGCTGGCCGGTGCCGCGGCGTGCTCCGCCCAGGACGTCGTCGGGCCGTCGTCCTTGTCGCCGGTGGAGGCGCCCGCGGCCTTCGACGTCCCACTCCCCATCCCGCCGCTCGCCCCCTCGACCGTCGTCGACGGGATCCGGGTCTTCGAGCTCACCGCGCAGGAGGGCACCTCCGAGCTCCTCCCCGGCGTCCGGACGCCCACCTGGGGCTTCAACGGCGACATGCTCGGTCCCACGCTCCGGGCGTCGCGTGGGGAGCGCGTGGCGGTCAAGGTCGCCAACGCCCTGCCGGAGCCCACCACCGTGCACTGGCACGGGATGCACCTCCCGGCCGCCATGGACGGCGGCCCCCACCAGATGATCGAGCCCGGCGGGACATGGCGCCCCGAGTGGACCATCGACCAGCCGGCGGCGACCCTCTGGTACCACCCCCACCCGCACGGCAGCACCGAGGAGCACGTCTACCGCGGACTGGCGGGCTTCTTCCTCGTGGAGGACGGCGTTCCCTCGGGGCTGCCCGCCGAGTACGGCGTGGACGACGTCCCCGTCGTCGTCCAGGACAAGCGGCTCGACGCCGACGGGCGGCTCGAGCTCGACTCCGACGGGAACGAGGTCGGCCTCCTCGGCTCCACGGTGCTCACCAACGGCGTCGCCGGCGCGATGCTCGACGTGACCACCGAGCTGGTGCGCCTCCGCCTGCTCAACGGCTCGACGGCTCGTGTGTACGACTTCGCGCTCGAGGACGGCCGGAGCTTCTGGCACGTGGCCACCGACGGCGGGCTGCTGCCCGAGCCCCACGAGACGGACCACGTCCGTCTCTCACCCGGCGAACGCGCGGAGATCGTCGTCGCCATGGCGCCAAGCTCGGAGACCACGCTCGTCTCCCGAGCGCCCGACCTCGGGGACGTCGCCGCCCCGTTCGCCTTCGGCGGCAACGACACCTTCCCGGTGCTGCGCCTCGCAGCCGGTGCCTCGCTGCGCCAGTCCGCGCCGGTCCCCCAGCGCCAGGCGGTCGAGCCGGGCGACGCGGTCGATCCGGACGACGCGGCGGTCACGCGGAGGTTCGAGGTCCAGGACCGCAGCATCAACGGCCGGACCATGGACATGGACCGCATCGACGAGACCGTGCACGTGGGTGACACGGAGATCTGGGAGGTCACGAACCTCGACCGGTTCCCGCACAACTGGCACGTCCACGACGTGCAGTTCCACGTGCTCGACGTGGACGGCGCGCCCCCATCCCCGGAGCTCGCCGGCCGCAAGGACACCGTCTACCTCGAACCACGCCGCACCTACCGCCTGCTCATGCGGTTCGAGGACTACGCGGACCCCGACTCCCCGTACATGGTCCACTGCCACCTCCTCCTGCACGAGGACCAGGGCCTCATGGCGCAGTTCGTCGTGACCGACGGCGAGGAGCCGGCCCGGTCCCACGCCGCCGGCCACTGAGCGCGGCCCTCCCCGACGCCGCAGCGGCCCGGTACGCCCGCGGGCGACAACGCCGGTCGCACGCTGACGTACGCGACCGGCCCCAGACGCCGCTCCCTGACGGATGGGCCGGGCCCGCCCTCGTCCGTACCGTCCGGGCGACGGCTGGGCTGCCCGGCCGCGACGACGAGGACTGGAGGCAAGATGAGGACGACGTGGGCGATGCGACGACCGTGGTGGGCGATCGCCCTCTGGGTGCTCGCGGTGGCCGGCCTGAACGCGGCCGCCGCGGCGGCCGGGTCCGCCTACTTCGACGACCACACGCTGCCCGGGACCGAGTCGCAGCGCGTCGCCGACCGGCTGCAGCAGTCGGGCGACCAGGGCCTGGACACCGTCCAGGTCGTCTTCTACGCAGCGGCCGGCCTCACAGAGGAACCCGTGGCGCGTTCGTTGCGCGCCGTGGTCGACGAGATCGCCACGCTCCCGGGCGTCGCCTCGGTCGAGGCCCCGACGACCGACGGGCACTCGATCAGCACCGACGGCCGCATCGGGTACGCGACCGTGACCCTCGACACCGAGCCCCTGGCGACGGACGCCGCCGACGTGCGACGCATCATCGAGGCAGCCGAGTCCCACGCCACGGGCGACCTGCAGGTCGAGGTCGGCGGCGCGTCCGTCCGCGGTGCGCAGGAGACGGGCGGCGCCGCCGAGGGCGTCGGCATCTTGGCTGCGCTGGTGATCCTGGTCTTCCTCTTCGGCAGCCTCGTCGCGGCGGCCCTCCCCGTGCTGAGCGCGGTCCTGGCCGTCGGGGCGAGCATCGCGGCGGCCGCCCTGGTCTCGCACGTGACGTCCGTGCCGTCCTACGCCGCGCCGATGATGATGCTCGTCGGCCTCGGCGTGGGGATCGACTACGCCCTCCTCATCTTCACCCGCTACCGCGGCGAGCTGCTGGCCGGCCGACCCCGCGCCGAGGCGGCGGTCGTCGCCCAGCGCACCGCCGGGCGCTCGGTTGTCTTCGCCGGCGTGACGGTCGTCGTCGCTCTGCTGGGCCTCGTCGTCCTGGGCCTGGGTTCCTTGCGTGGGCTCGCCGTCGCCGTCGCCGTCACCGTGCTGATGACGCTCCTGGCCTCGGCGACGCTCCTCCCGGCCCTCCTCACGCTCCTGGGCGGGCGCATCGAGCGCTCGGTCCGCCGACGCGCGGGCCGCGCGCGGCAACGGGGCCGGGCCGAAGGCTCGTCGTGGCGCGCCCTCTCCGACACCGTCGCCCGGCACCCCTGGCCGGCCCTCGTCGGTGGCGTTCTCGTCCTGCTCGTGCTCGCGGCGCCGGCGCTCTCGATCCGGCTCGGCTTCGCGGACGCCGGCACCGACCCGGCCGGCTCGACGACCCGCGAGGCGTACGACCTCCTCGCTGCGGGCTTCGGCGATGGGGTGAACGGCCCGCTCGTTGTGCTCGCCGAGGCCCCCGCCGACGAGGTGGCTCGGGTGACGGAGGCCGTCCGGCGGACCCCGGGCGTCGCGGACGTCGTCGGGCCCCTGACTGCCGACGGCGCGTCCACCCTTGTCGTGGTCCCGGAGACCGGGCCGTCGGACCGCGCCACGATCGAGCTCGTCCACCGCCTCCGGGACGACGTCCTGCCCCCCGCCACGGAAGGACAGTTCTCGGTGGGTGGCGCGACCGCAGCGGCGATCGACTTCGCCGAAGGCGTCCGCGACCGCATGCCGTGGTTCGTCCTCGTCGTGGTCGGGATCTCCGCGCTGCTCCTCATGGCGGTGTTCCGCTCGGTCCTCGTGCCGCTCAAGGCGGCGATCGCGAACCTGCTCTCCATCGGGGCCGCACTGGGAGCCATGCAGCTCGTCTACGGCAACGGCACCCTCGGCCAGTCACCCGGACCGATCGAGGCCTTCCTCCCCGTGATCGTGTTCGCGGTGGTGTTCGGCCTGTCGATGGACTACGAGGTCTTCCTCGTCTCCCGGATGCACGAGGAGTGGCGGCGCGGCGGTGACGCCCGAACGGCCGTGCGCGAGGGCCTCGCGGGAACCGGGGCCGTCATCACCGCCGCGGCGGCGATCATGGTGGTGGTCTTCGGCTCGTTCCTGCTCAGCCCCACCCGGATGCTCGGGCAGATGGGGCTCGGGCTCGCCGTCGCCGTCCTGCTCGACGCCGTCGTCGTCCGCTGCCTCGTCGTGCCGGCAGTGATGCACCTCCTCGGCGACCGGGCGTGGTGGCTCCCGCCGTGGCTGGACCGCGCGCTCCCCCCCGTCCACCTGGAAGACCCGGCACTCGAGTCGCCGAGGACGGATCGCCCCGTGATGGCCGCGCAGGCGTGAACGCCGCCGCGTAGCGCCGGGGCGACCACGCACCGTGCGCAAGCCCGGCCTGCAGGGCGGCACACGGCAGCCGGGCGCACCCACCCCACCATCAACCCCGCACCACCCGAGTCGAAGGAAGCGTCACGATGACCCCCACCTCCGTCATGTCCGTCAGTCACCTCGATGCCAGCACGGTCGAGCAACGCGTCGAGTACCGGGTCCTGCGCCCGGCCGACTGGACGCCCGGCGAGACCCTCCCCCTCGTGCTGCATCTGCACGGAGCGCTGTCGTCTTCGACGTCTCTCGAGCTCGCACGACCCCTGTACGACGAGCTGTGGGCCGAGGGCGCCCTGCCGCGCGCCGTGGTCGCCTGCCCGAGCGTGCCGACCACGGGCGGCTTCTACATCGACTGGCCCGGCGGCCCGGCGTGGGAGACCTTCACCGCCCGGGAGCTGCCGGAGCACCTCGCCGCGCAGTACGGTCCGTTCTCCGCCACCGGACTGGTCGGCGCCTCGATGGGCGGCTACGCGGTCCTGAAGATCGCCTTCGCGGCACCCCACCGGTTCGCCGTCGTCGCCGCGCTCTCGCCTGCCGTGTTCCCCGGAGAGGCGCCGGAGGAGGTCCCTGACCGCAACATCCCCTCCGTCCTCGGGCAGCTCCACGCCGCCATGGGCGGCGGGACCGGCGATGCCGGGTCGTACACGGCCAACAGCGTCCACGGGCGCGCCCGGTCGAACGCGGCAGCACTCCGGGCAGCGCAGACCCCTCTGCTCCTCGACTGCGGCGCTGCCGACGAGTACCTGCTCCACGAGGGCGCGGAGCACCTGCACGGCGTCCTCACGGCGCTGGCAGTCCCGCACACGTTCCGTCTCGTCGAGGGGGCCGGGCACCTCGGTCCCGCTGCCGAGACGAGGACCCGCGAGGCGATCCGGTTCGTCGGCGAGGCCCTGCAGCACGCCCACGCCACCACGGCGTAGCGCCGCTGCAGGCCACCGCGCCGCGAGCGATGCGGAGCCGCCGGATCACGGACGTCGCGTGCGAGATGGCGCATCGTCCGCCCCAGAGGCCCTCCCGATCTTCGCTCGGGAGGGCCTCTGACCGGGTACGTCACTCGTCCGTCACACGAGTCGCACAGCGATGAGGGGGATCTGGCGCCCGGCCTTCTCCTGGTGCTCCGCCAGGAATGGTCGAACGGCGACGGCCCGCTCCCACGTAGCCTCTCGATCTGGACCCACCAGCTCGCTCGCCTCGGCTTCGAACGTTTCCTCGCCGAGCTCGACCGTCACCCGCGGGTCCGCCACGATGTTGTGGTACCAGTCAGGAGCGCGTGCCGCGCCCCGGTTCGACGCGAACAGAATCAGACGTTCGCCATCCTCGTAGTATCCGAGCGGAGTCGTCCGGGAAACCCCCGAGCGGGCCCCACGATGGGTGAGGAGGAGCAGTGAAACCCCGGCGAGCGCGCCGCCGACGGAGCCACCGTTGGCCCGGAACTCGTCGATCACCTCAGCATTGACGTCGTCCATCGGTCTCCCTCTCCATGTCGGCATCACCGCGCCGCGCCCCTTCCACCGGGGTCGGCAACCGGCCCGTCGACCTCGTAGTCCGCGACGTCTACGGATCTGAGGGCGGCCCGCTGGTCGTCGTCGGGCCCTTCGCCACGGAACCGGTCCAGCGCGATGCGCGACTCCCAGCGCTCGAGGACGTTGACCCGGGAGGGGTCGAGGGGGTCGGGAGCCAGAGTGAACTCGAGGCAGCCGGCGGTGCGCCGTGCCTGCTCTACGATCGGAACGCACCCCTCGAGGTACGCGGCGCGTGCTCCGGGGTCGACGATGAGGTGTCCGGCCACGATCACCATGGCGAGCCCACCGTGGCAGGGGTCGCGGCAGGGAGCCGTTGCGCCGGTGCGGGCAACGAATAGCGGACGACGTGCGCTCCCGAGCCGAACGAGGTCGTCTCACGCACCCGCAGCGACTGTGCCGGGTGTGTGCCGTCGAACAGCGGCAGGCCCGATCCGAGCAGCACGGGATGGACGACGAGGCGCAGCTCGTCGAGCACACCGGACGAGAGGGTCGCCCTGACGGCCCCCGCACCGGCGAACACGGCGATGTCGCCGGCTGCATCCTGGGCCGCGCGCTCGATTGCCCGCCGCGGGTCGCCCGCGAGCCGGTGGCTGTTGTGCCAGGTGGTGTCGAGCGGCGCGTGGCTGAGGACGTACTTGGGCAGCTCGTGCATCCGGTGCCGCTGGATCAGGGAGACCTCCGGCCCGGCGGTAGGCCAGAACTGGGCGAGCGCGTCGAAGGCGACGCGGCCGAAGACCATGCCGCTGATCGACTCGAGCATGCCGTCGATGTAGCGGTCGAACTCATCGTCCGCCGACCACCAGCCGAGCCCGCGGGCGGCGTCGGCGACGTAGCCGTCGACCGAGACGCTGATGTGCGCGAACACGGATCCCATGGACCTTCTCCTCGAATTCTTGGTCAGCCGAACAAGAAATCCAATCGTACAAATTCTTGTACGACCAGTCAAGAAGTCGTAGCCTCGACGCATGGTCCGCACGGGACGGCCGCGCAGCTTCGACGAGTCCGAGGTCGTAGACGCCGCGACCGAGGTCTTCTGGCAGCACGGCTATGGCGCTGCGAGCATGCGGCGCGTCGGTGAGCGCGTCGGGCTCCTGCCCGGCAGCCTGCAGGCCGCCTTCGGCGACAAGCGCAGCCTCTTCCTCCGCTCCTTGGAGCACTACGCCCAGCGCCAGCGCGCCTTTGGTACATCGCTGCAGGATCCCGGTCCGGTGCTACCCCGCCTCCGGAGCGTGCTGCAACAGATCGCTGCCGCAGCCTCCAGCGACCATCCACGGGGCTGCATGCTCGGCAACACGGCCACCGAGCTGTCCGACGACCCCGCCGCCACAGCCATCGTGCGTGACGCGCTGCTCGAGCTGGAGCGCAGCATCGCCGAGGCGCTGGCACGGGCGCAGCGGGAGGGCGAAGTCGCCCCCGCCGTCGAGCCCGAGGGCGCCGCCCGCATGTTCGTGGCGCTCATGCAAGGCCTCCATGTGCTGGCGCGCGTCACGCCCGAACCAGCCCACCTCCGGGCGGCCGTCGACGCCGCGCTCGCCCCCTTCTCCGCCAACCCCTAGGGCCCTCCCCCGGAGGACGGCCGGTCGTGCCGCGTCACGAGGAGGTTCCCTCATGTCACCGAAGATCGAGCAACACCGCATGCCGTCGACCAGCGCCTCGGCCGGGGTCGAGGTCCGGGTCCTCGCCGCCGGCCCGGCGGACGAGCCGCTCCCGCTGATCCTGCTCCTGCACGGAGCGATGTCGTCTGCGCAGTCGCTCGACCTGCACGCTCCCCTCATCCACCGGCTGTGGGCCACCGGCGCACTGCCTCCGTGCGTCGTCGCGTGCGCGAGCACCCCCACCGAGGGCGGCTTCTACCTCGACTGGCCGCAGGGGCCCCGGTGGGGATCGGTGGTCGGTGACGAGCTGCCGGACTTCGTCAGCCAGATCCACCCCATCGACCGCTCGCGACTCGCGGTGGTAGGTGCCTCGATGGGCGGTTTCGGTGCGCTGAAGCTGGCCTTCGGAACCCCGGATCGATACGTCGCGGCCGCGGCACTGGCGCCTGCCGTGTTCCCGGGGAGCACCACCGCGGAGGTGCCGGAACGCAACCGCCAGGCGGTGCTCGGCCAACTCCTCGCAGCCCTCGACCAGCTCCCCGGGGAGCGTGTGCACGAGCGGCTGTTCGCGAACCTCGACGCGATCCGACAGCGGAGGATGGCGCTCTTCCTCGGCGTGGGCGAACGAGACGAGTTCGGGCTGCGCGACGGGAGCGAGCACCTCCACGCCCAGCTCCTGGCGGCCGACGTGTCCCACCAGTACCTCGTCGTCGCAGGTGGCGGTCACATGGATGCCGGCATGGCGGAGCTCCAGCGGACTGCGCTCACGTTCATCGGCCGGGCGCTGCTGCAGCCGGCGGCCGAGTCCGACCTCGCGGAGGTCGCGCCGTGATCAAGGCCGCCGTGCGCTGGATGATTCGACGCAACATCGCAGCCCTCAACGCCGGGCGCCACGAGCCGGCGCTGGCCATGTTCGCCGGCAGCGCCACCTTGTGCTTCCCCGGACGGAACGCGTGGAGCGGGCAGTTCCGGGAACCGACCCTGGGGCGCTCCGCCCACCGGTCGCACCAGGGACGCGACGAGATCGAGGCGTTCCTACGTCGCTACGTGCGGCACGGCATCCAGATGGCCGTGGAGGACATCCTCGTGAACGGACCGCCGTGGGCCCTGCGCGCCGCCGTGCGGGCCCACGTCTGGGTACCGGGCCCTGAGGTCGGCCGTGACGTCTACAGCAACCGCGTCGTCCTCATGATCGATACCCGATGGGGGAGGATCCAGCGGCAGGAGGACTACGAGGACACCGAACGAGCAGCGGCCTTCGATGCGCACCTCGCCGGCGGGAGCGTCGTCAGCTGAGGCCCCAGAACGGGCCCTGCAGCCCCACCTGTCGGAAGTAGGCGCGGGCGTCAGCAGGCTCTCGCCGGCGATAGCCCCGCTCGAGCCGGCCCTCGTACCACCCCGCGGCGAAGCGCCACAGCGTATCGAGGTCCATCCGGTAGCCCTCCGGATGGCCCGTGCGAGCGAGCCAGCGGTCGATGCAGGCGTCGTCGCAGAAGAGCAGCTGGTTGCTGCACGTGTGGACGACGTCGTCCCACATCCGAGCCGCGGGGACGAGGAAGTGCGCGCGCTCCCGGCCCTCGGGCGGCGACGTGGTGTCGACGCGCCAGGCGAGCGGCCGATCACACGCGGGACACGCCCCCGCGACGACCACCGGCCCGCAGTCGGGCACGAGATGGGGGATCGCGAAGGAGTCCCAGGCGCAGCCACCCCACCACAGCGTCGTGTCGCTCATCACGCTGTAGCCGAACGACCGGGTCGCGAACGGGTGCGCCAGCACGATCTCCCCGTCCGCGCCGAGCGCCCACGCGCGCTGCTCGGCCAGCTGCTCGATCGCGGCCCTTGCGCGGGCGGGGCTTCCTGCGAGTCGGGCCAGCTCCGAGTCGGCCGGCAGCCGACCGGTCGACGCCAGGGCCGCATAGACGGCCACCCGGACGTCCTCGAGCAGCACCGGATCCAAGGGCTCGTGAGGATCGGTCACCTGACGAACGTATGCCCGGGCGGGACACGGGTGCATCGAGTTATTCGCCGCACGGCGGCCGCGTCGCACCCTGAGGGCTGATCGCGCTGCTCGCGGGACGCCACCGCCGCACGCGCCCGTCGTCACCCGTCGGCTCGGCGCCTGTGCAGCTCGTCCAGGAACGCTTCGTGCTCGGTGGCCCAGGTGCACAACGCGGCGACCGGCTCGTGCAGCCGACGTCCGTCGGGCGTGAGCCGGTACTCCGTCTTTGGCGGCACCACCGGGTACACGGTCCGCTCGACCAGCCCAGCCTGCTCGAGCGCCCGCAGGACCTGGATGAGCATCTTCTTCGACACGTCGGGGATGGCTCGCTGGATCTCGCTGAAGCGCCTCGTCGAGTCGGACAGGCTGAAGAGCACGATGGGCGTCCACTTGTCACCGACGAGCTCGAGCAGCCGCCGAGCGGGGTACCTCGGCCCGTAGGGAGCGACGTCCTGGTCGGCCATGGCGTTGAGGTTACCAGAAGGTGACTACTTGTCTTCTGGAAACCGTCGTCGCATCATCGCCGGCATGGAGACGCGACGACTCGGACGGTCAGGCCTGCAGATCCCCGTGCTCAGCTTCGGGGCTGGCACCTTCGGCGGCTCGGGACCGTTGTTCTCGAACTGGGGGAACACCGACGTTGCCGGCGCCCGGCGCCTCGTCGACCTGTGCCTCGACGCAGGCGTCACCCTCTTCGACACCGCAGACGTGTACTCCGACGGCCGGTCCGAGGAGATCCTCGGCGAAGCCCTGCGGGGGCGGCGCGATCACGTCCTGCTGTCGACGAAGGTCGGCCTGCCGACGGGGGACGGCCCCAACGACGCGGGCACCTCACGAGCCCGTCTCGTCGACTCCGTCGACGCCGCACTCCGACGGCTCCGCACGGAGCACATCGACCTCCTGCAGCTGCACGCCTTCGACGCGTTCACCCCGGTCGAGGAGGTGCTCTGGACCCTCGACGCCCTGGTCCGCTCGGGAAAGGTGCGGTACATCGGGGTCTCGAACTTCGCGGGCTGGCAGATCATGAAGTCCCTGGCCGTCGCCGACCGCTACGGCTACCCCCGGTACGTCGCCAACCAGGTGTACTACTCCCTCGTCGGCCGCGACTACGAGGCCGAGCTCCTGCCCCTCGGGCTCGACCAGGGACTCGGGGCCCTCGTCTGGAGCCCGCTGGGGTGGGGGCGGCTCACCGGGCGCATCCGCCGCGACCGACCCGCCCCGCCCGACAGCCGCCTGCACACGACGGCCGCGTACGGCCCCCCGGTCGACGACGAGCTGATGTACGACGTCGTCGACGTTCTCCTCGAGACCGCAGCCGAGGTCGGCCGGTCGGTCCCGCAGGTCGCAATCCGCTGGCTCCTCAACCGACCCACCGTCACCAGTGTCATCCTCGGGGCGCGCACCGAGGAGCAGCTGCTCGACAACCTGGGCGCTGTGGGGTGGGACCTCACGGCCGACCAGATGGCTCGCCTCGACGCGGTCAGCCAGGTGGAGCACCCATACCCCCACTTCCCGTACCAGCGACAGGAAGGCTTCGCCCGGCGCAACCCGGCCCCGGTGTAGCGGCTCACTGGGCGGCAGACCGCGTCGACCGAGGGCATCGCCGTGCACCGTTCCGGTCGGTCTTGCCCGCCGCGAATGCGCCAGGTGCACCGCCGCACCTCCTGAGTGCTCGTCCCTGAAGGTCCGGCCTCATGGTCCGCACGCGAGCGTCGGGAGCACGGGGGCGATACGGGTTTCGCTCGCGGCACTCCTCCTCCCCCCGGACCGAGCCCTCATCGAGCGACTCGGACTGCGCAGGCAGCCACCATGGCCGAGCCTCGGCCGACCTGGCGAGGACCGCGCGACGTGCCGGGTCAGCGAGCCGGGGCGAATTCGAGGCGCAGCGAGCTCGCGCAGCCTTACATGCTCGACCTGCCCGGATGTCCGACTCATCGCCGTCAGGGGCTGGGCATCGATGGAACCCTGGATGCCTTGTGTTGCGTGTAGGGGCGTGAGAAGGATCGAGAACCCACCCGATGCGGGGAGCTGGGCGGCCGCCATGGGCACGAGAACGAGACGCGCGAGCGGGCCGGGTGTTGGCGAGGCGGTCAGGGTCGTCACGGGTGCGACACGCGTGGAGGAGTTCCGTGCGTTCGTCGAGGCCGCGAAGGACCCCCTGTACCGGATGGCGTTCCTGCTGTGCGGGGATGCCGTGCGTGCTGACGAGCTGACCCAGGCCACGTTCGAGCGCACGTGGCGGGCGTGGAGCTCGGCCCGGGACGGCGACCCATTGGCCTACGCCCGCCGCATCCTGGCGAACCTGCGCATCGACACTTGGCGACGCACTCGCCGCGAGGTCCTCACCGGCCTGGACCACCACGATCGGGCACATGTCGGCGACCCCGCGGTCGCCGTGGCAGAACGCGACGCCGTCGTCCGCGCCCTGCTGCTGCTCCCGGTCAAGCAGCGCCGCATCGTCGTGCTGCGTCACCTGCTGGACATGTCCGAGGCCGACGTCGCCGCCGAGCTCGGCCTGCCGATCGGCACCGTGAAGTCCACCTCCTCGCGCGCCCTGGCCCAGCTGCGCACCATCATGACCGACCCAGGAGAAGAGGCATCCTCATGAGCGCCCCCGACGACTTCGCCGCGCGGCTGCGCGCCGGCGCACACCTCGACGAACTCACCTCAGCCCTGGACACCGACCAGGTCGTGACCCGCAGTCGCCGCCGACGCACCACCGGGCGAGTGGCGACTGGAACGGTAAGCCTTGCCCTGACGGCCGGCGCAGTCCTGCTCGCACCCTCACTGCTCCCGACCCGCTCGGTGCCACCAGCCAGCACCGGCGCACCCACTACCTCGAGCACCCAAGCCCCGTCGCCCGCAGCCACCAGTCCAGGTGCTGAGTCCCCGGGCCCCACGGGTGCACTGCCCGCAGGCTTCGTCGACGGGCATGTGCCGGCCTGGCTCGAGGGTTCCGGCCTGGCCTGCGGCGCGGACGCGGTCGCCCCGCAACCGGCCGGCACCGTCGTCGCCCTCCGGGCCGCCGGCACGGCGACTTCCGAGCAGACGCCCGACGGGACGTGGCTCTACACCTTCGACGCCACCCTGACATCCGCCGCGACGTCCACCGTGGACCTGTGGGCACCCGACCTGGCCGCCGTCGCCTGGGTGCAGGACGGCCGCATCGTCGGGCTGGGACCGAACAACGCCGAGAGCGCCTCCATCGCCGCCCTCCCGCCCGACCAGCCACGCGCGGTCCACGCCTCGGCCACCCGCACGGACTACTGCGTCCCCAACAGCGACGGGACCTACACCACCGACCTTCCAGCCGGTGACTACGAGCTCGTCCTGTACTTGCGCGTCTCGCCCGACACCTACGACCCCGCGACGACGACCTGGATCACGAGCCAGCGCCTGACGGCGACTCTCACCGAGGACGGCCGGCTGACCGACGTAGAAGCGGAGGGGTGAGGCGGCCCGTCCATGGTTCGAAGCGCGAGCGGTCTGGGACGCGGACTCGATGACTCGATGCTCCCGTTGGACCCGTGCGGGCGGTACGGAAGCGCCGTGGGCCTCAGCCGTGGCCAAGGGCTTGTCGCCACGCTCCATCGCCAAGTACCACGTGATGCTGCACTCGGTGGTTCGCCCGGGCGGTTCCTGACCGGCTCGTCGCCTCCAACCCCTGCAAGCACACCGAGCCGCCGAAGGTCGTGACGAGGAGGGCCAGGACGCTCACCCCCGAAGAGTTCGCGGGCGTGCTGGCCGAGATCCCGGACCGCTTCAAGCCGCTCGTCATGACCGCGATCGAGACGGGCCTGCGATGGGGCGAACTCGGAAGTGGTCTGATGGAAGCGCGGCAGCGAGCGATGGCCGATGACGTGGCGCGGCCGGTCGCCGAGGCGCTCACGGCGGCTTCCGACCCCATCCGGGTGCGCGTTCTCTCGGCGCTGGCCACCGCACCGTCCGGGGAGGTGTCGGCCGGCGAGCTCGCTGCGATGACGGACGTCACCGCCCCCACCGTCTCCCACCACCCCGGCAAGAACCTCAGCCACGTCATCTACTGCACGGACGAGGGCGGCACGGTCAGCTGACCGTCGGTCGCGCGGCCCCGGGCCCGGTCGTCCCGAGCCCGGGGGTCGCGCAGCAGGTCCACGACACGCGACCAGCCGTCGTCCCCGTGACCGGCCTCGACCGCACTGGCGGCGAGGTCACGCAGCAGGGACGGCAGCCGGAGGTCGAGCCCGGCGTCGCTGGCGGTCGCGTGGACGTGCTCCAGCGCGGCGAGCTCCATCGCGATCCGGTCCTGCGCGCCCGGGTGCTCCCCGGCGTCGACGTCGCGCGCCAGCTCGGTGAGGGTCGCCGGCAGGATCTCGACCATCGACCGGGCGAGCGGCAGGAACCGCGCCGCGCTCACGCCGGACGCCCCGACCATCGCCGCCGCGTGCAGGAAGCCGGTCATCCCGGTGAAGAACACCTCGAGCATGGCGACGTCGAGCAGGGATGCCGCGCCGGGGTCGTCACCCACGTACCTGCCCTCGCCGCCGAGGGCCGCCCGCGCGTCGTGCGACGCGCTGAAGAGGTCGGGGTCGCCGGAGTACAGGACGAGCGCGTCCTCGGTGCCGACCAGCGGGGTCGGGACCATGATCGCCGCAGCGAGCAGGCGGATCCCGCGGTCGGTCGCCCACCGCGTGGTCTCCCTCGCCTGCATCGGGGTCGCCGACGCGGCGTTGACGACGACCGAGCCGGCGAGTGCGGACGGGTCGATCGAGGCCAGGAGCGCCCGGGTGGTGGCGTGGTCGCGGAGCACGGCGAACGTCACGTCGGCCGCCCGGACGGCGTCGTCCGGCGTCGCGGCCACGACGACCCCCAGGTCGCGCAAGGGTTCGGCCCGGGACGGTGTGCGGTTCCAGGCGACCGTCGCCAGACCCGCACGGGCGAGGGCGGAGGCGACGGCCGAGCCCATGGGACCCAGGCCCAGGACGGCGACGGTGGGGGGCGTGTGCTGACGGGACATGGGGTCCTCCTCGGTCTCGGGCACGGTCTCGACCCGCACACCCTCCGACCGGTACCGTCGTCCCGACAAGTACCTACTTCCGTGTGCGGTACCTACCCCGAGGTGAGTGTGGAGGCCGGAATGGCCGGGACGGGCACCTTCCTGTGCGGGCTCGACGCCGCTGTCGCCGTCGTCGGCGGCAAGTGGAAGCCGCTCATCCTCTGGGCGCTGAGCGAGCGCCCGCGCCGCACGGGGGAGCTGCGGCGCGAGCTGGACGGCGTCTCGGAGAAGGTGCTCATCGCCCAGCTGCGCGAGCTCGAGGAGGACGGCGTCGTCCGGCGGGAGGTCTTCGCGCAGGTCCCGCCGAAGGTCGTCTACCACCTCACGGAGGTGGGTGTGCAGCTCGACCGGGCGCTGGGCCCCCTCGGGGACTGGGGCGAGCAGCACATGCACGACATCGTGGCCCGGCGCAGCGCCCGGCCCGCGGCCGCCGCACGTCCGGCGCGCTGACGGCGGGCTCAGTCCCCCGCGAGCCCGCGCTCGGCCGCCATGCCCCGATGTCGTGGCGGCCCGGCTCAGCGGCCGGACGGTGCCTGCCCCCACGGAGATCCTCCGGGCGGTAGCCGCGATGTACACCGGGGTCGCGGCGCACCCGATCAGCAGCCCCCCGCCGCAGGCCACCGGCCATCCGTTCGTCGAGGTGCCGGTCGAGTCGATCTCGGTGGTCTAGTTCTCGGGAGATTCTCGATCACCGCGTTGCCGCCGGGCGCGCTGCACGACCTCCTTGGCGACTCGGTCAGACACCGCCCTGGCCTGATCGACCGCTTCACTGCCCAACCTTCGCGCGGCGTCGACGCCGTCCTCACCTGTCTCGAACACCTTGTCCCTGACGTCCGTCGCCGCCTTTATCCAGCGCCGGGCCTCCACGGCCTGGGAGTCACGTCCGATGCCGAGATGCGCGTGGAGATCCGCGACGGCGCTCACCACCTCGTTCCGCGAGCGGACCACGATCGGTGATGCCGCCGGATGGAGCAGCACTTTCGCGGCTGTGCGTGCCCGTCCACGGGGCAGCGTCCGTTGACATCTCGTTGACACCAACGCCAGAGGCCCTCCCGATCTCTCGATCGGAAGGGCCTCTGACCTGGTACTTCACTTGTAGCGGGGGGATCACCGAGACGGGCGTTCTGCGTCTCGCGCGCCTGGCGTCTTCGCAGGTCAGCAGCTCGTGCATGGCAATCTGCACACCCCTCTCTTCCCGGTGCGATCCAACCACGCGCCTGGGACACCCCTGATCGGTGCGTGAGTCAGGGGTGTCGCCGACCCCTGCCTTCGCCGTCCCGTCCGGACCGGTGCGCCTCACCCCGGCCTGCGCCGACGAGCCGCTCCGCCATGGAACCGATGGACTGAGCCGGCCTCGACGAGTGCGCGGAGATCTTTGCGAACCGTCACTCTCGACACTCGGAACTCCGCCGCGAGGTCGGCGACGGTGAGCACACCTCGCACGCGAATCAGCACCTCCATGGCTCGACGTCGCTCCGGGACGCCGAGCACGGCGTCCGAGAAGGTCGGACGGCAGTCGTCCGCTACCCGATCCATCGCGATGGCGGACGTCAGGCCGTCACCGGGATCCCGAGCAGCGCTGCCCTGATGCGGGACGGGGAGCTCTTCGGGACCCGATCCTCGGTGAACAGGCCGTTCTTCTCCTGCGCCGTGTCGGTGAGTTGCGTGTAGCAGTAGCCGGCGAGGCCGCGGCCCGGGCCGATGGTGGCAACCAGGCCGGCAATCGCCTCCCCGAGCGCCTCAGGGTCGATGACGTCCCCGTACGCCGCCCACGCTTCGGCGTCCTCGTGGACACTGAGCCCGCCGAACTCCGAAAGAAGCACCGGAACGGTCGCTGCACGGCTGACCGAGCGCTCGAGCGCGATGCGGCGACCTCCGGTGTGACCGCGGGCGACGGTGGACCGCACGCGCTCGCGCGAGCCGTAGCGGTCCTCAAGCGTGCCGGGTTGCTGGGCGTAGTCGTGTACTCCCAAGACGTCGCCGGCGGTGTACTGCCAGCCGTCGTTACCCATGACGATGCGGGTCGGGTCGAGCGCCTTGAGCAGCGCGTGCAGTGCGGTGACGGCGTGCTGCTGGGCGGGGTCGTCGGCAAGTCGCGGGACGCCCCAGCTCTCGTTGAAGGGCACCCAAGCGACGACGCTCGGGTGGCCTGCGTCGCGTTCGACGAGGCTCACCGCCTCCGCGACCGTCCGGGTCAGCGCGACGTCGGAGAACCGGTAGGCGGCCGCGGTGTCGGCCCACACGAGCAGGCCGAGCCGGTCGCAACACGCGAGGAACCGGGGATCTGCGCTCGTCTGGTGCATCCGCAGCCCGTTGAAGCCAAGTTCCTTGATGAGGCCGGCTTCGCGCTCGAGGGCCTCGAATGACGGCGCCGCGAGGTGGGTCTGCGGCCAGTACCCCTGCTCGAGGACAAGACGCAGGAAGTACGGGTGGCCGTTGAGGAGCACGTTCTCCTCGTCCGTGCCGACCGTGCGCAACCCCAGGTACGACTCGGCCTGGTCGACGACCTCGCCGTTCAGTCGCAGTGTGGCGTCGACGTCGATGAGGGTGGGCGACTCCGGGCTCCACAGGAGCTCCCCCGGTTCGACGTCCAGGCACTCGTGGTCCAGAGGGACGACGACCCGGGCGGTTGAGGACAGGCACGCGACAGTGACGTCGGCCAGGAGCCGGCCGCCGACAGCGAACCGGAGACCCAGGCTCGCCGCCGGGCCGTGGACGCCGACGAGTCTGGCCTCCACGGTTACAGACGCGAGGTCGTCCCCGGGCCGCAGAGCGAGGCGGTCGATGCGTGCGGCCGGGACTGGCTCGAGCCAGACGGTGCGCCAGATGCCGGACGTGCGCCGGTACCAGATGACGTGCGGCTCGTCGGACCAGTCCTGCTTGCCGCGTGGCTGCTCGAGGTCGCGCGCGTCGTCGACGGCGCGCACCACCAGGACGTTGGCGCCCGGCCGGACGGCGTCGGTCACGTCGAAGCTGAACCGGGCCTGGCTGCCCTCGTGGTCTCCGACGTGGGTGCCGTTGACCCACACGGATGTGCGGTGGTCGACGCCCTCGAAGTGGAGCAGGAGCCGCTGTCCCGGCGTGGGCCGGTGCTCGAAGTCGCGCCGGTACCAGAGCGGTGCGTCGATGTCCTGTCCGATGCCGGACGCGGGAGCCTCCGGCGGGTACGGCACCTGGATGGTCCGGTCGAACGGCTCGGCGCTGTTGAACCACCGGTCGGGGAGGCCCCTGTCGGCGGTGTCGGCGGCGAAGCCCCATGGCCCGTCGAGCAGGGTGTACTCGCGTCGTACCAGGGTCGGACGGGGGTGGTCGGGCGTCATCGTCCCGCCCCGGTGACCGGCGAGACGGTGACGAACGTGCCGGCGGGAGCGGTGGCCGCCATCACGATCCGGCGGTGGCCTGCGGGGGCCGGGCGGCTGACGCGTCCGCCGGTCCAACGAGCCTGCGGCGAACCGGAGACGACGTGCTGCACGCCGTCGATCTCCAGGACGACCGTCGCGTCGGCCGGCGCTCCGTCTGCCGTCCTGGCGTGGACGTCCCAGCCGTCGGGCACGGCGTCGTCGGGCACGTCGGCGGCGTGGGCCGACCAGGCGGTCCCGCCACCGAAGCGAAAGGTGAGGGTCGCCTCGTCGAGATCCGCCCATCCCGTGCCGTCGCTGCGGAGCGCGATCCCCCACGCACGCCTGCCACCCGGCTCGTCCTCAGGGTCGCCGATGCGGATGAGCGCGACGCCTCCGGCGGGCACCATCACGGACGCGCGGCCGGACGCGAGGGCCAAGGATCGCTCCGGGGCGACGCCGTCGGCGCCGATGACGCAGACGGTCCCCGCGCCCGGCGCGCTGCCGAGCGCGAGGTGGACGTCGACGTCGGTGAAGTGCCGGTTCCACACGATGGCGCAGACGGCCGACCCGGACGCCGAGGCGACTGCGCCGACGCCGCGCGGGCCGTCGATGCCGACGGCGACACGGTCGACGGGCATGTGCTGGTAGAAGCGGTAGACGGCGTAGATGGGCTTCGGGGCCCCGTCGATGTCGACCATGCCGGAGAAGTTGCCCTGGCCGCTGTCGAGGAACTGGGCCCAGTGTGTCCGGGTCAACTCGCGGTGGGCGAGCAGCCGCGGGATGTCCGCGGCGAAGGCCGAGGCGAGCAGGTGCGTGTCCTGGAGGCCGCCGCGCGGGTAGTCGATGCTGAACGCGTTGTACTCGTTCAGGTGCCACTCCACGTCGCGCAGCGTCGGATACGCGGCCAGCACGTCGCCGACGGTGCGCAGCGTGGCCTCCAGCCCGAAGTGGCCGTAGTGGTGGAAGGACAGGAAGTCCAGCGGCAGCCCCTCGTCCGTGACCACCCGGCAGAAGGCGTCCAGCCAGTCGGCGTGGACGGCCGCGACGGCCAGTGCCGGTCCGCCCACGCGGGCCGCGGGATCCGCGGCACGGATGGCGGCCGCAGTCGCGCGGTAGAGCTCCAGGTAGTCCTCGAGGTCACCCGTGTAGAACGTGGGCTCCGCGGTGCGCTCGTCGCGCAGGTCCGGCTCGTTGTAGACCTCGTGATAGCCGACGGCGGTGCCGCGCTGGCGCAGCCCGGACACGTAGGACGCCACCGTGCGCACCCAAGCCGAGTCGTCGCGGGCCATCGTCCGCCAGTCGTCGCCCGGCTCCCGCGCCGCCGCCGGGACGTAGCAGTAGGACCAGTAGGGGCGGGTGCCGGTCTCGGCGAGGACCCGCGCGATGTGGTCGGTCTCCTCGAAGTCGAAGGCCAGCTCGCCGCGCTCGTCGCGGGTGACGACCTCGCGGGTCCAGGGCATCCACTCCGCACCCCAGCCGAGGTCGATCCGCAGAGACTCCGCTCGCACCGCCGCGATGTGCGCAGCGTCGCGCCGGTACCGCTCGATCGGCACGAGCCCGGAGTTGTAGATCGCGATCCGTTCCTTGGACAGCGGGTGGTCGACCAGGGCGGTCGGGTCGATGCGCACGGTGGCGCTCGTCAGGGGTGCACGCACAGGGGGTTTCCTTCGGTGGTCAGTTGGCCAGGCCGGTCATGGAGATGCCGCGCACGATCCAGCGCTGGAAGAAGAGGTAGGCGACCAGGATCGGCAGGGAGACGAGCGTGACGCCGGCCATGATCGCCCCGTACTGCGCGGTGTACCGGCCGATGAGGGACTGCAGCGCCTGGGTCAGGACCCAGCTGTCCTGCCTGGTCAGGTAGATCGAGTTGACGTAGAAGCTGTTCCACAGCGACACGAAGGTCAGCAGGCCCAGGGCCAGGTAGGCCGGCCCGGACAGCGGCACGATGATGCGGAAGAAGCAACGCCACGGGCCCGCCCCGTCGATCGCGGCCGCGTCCTCCAGCTCGCCGGGCAGGGTGATGAAGTACTGCCGGAAGAAGAACGAGGCGAACGGCGTGCCGAACAGCATCGGGACGATGATCGGCAGCGGCGAGTTGAGCCAGCCGAGCTCGCGGAAGATGACGTACTGCGGGATCAGCGTGGCGTGCACCGGCACCATGAGCGTCAGCAGCATGGTGGCGAGCAGGGTGCCGCGGCCGGGGAACCGGAACCGGGCGAGCGCGTACCCGGCCATCGAGCTCGACAGCAAAGTGCCGGCCGTACCGATCACCGCGATGAGCAACGTGTTGCCGAAGTATCGGCCGAGCTCGGGCAGGGCCTCGAAGAGCCGGTGGTAGTGCTCGAACGTGATCGGGTGCGGGATCAGCTGGTCGGCGGCGTACATGTTCTCGTCGGTCCGCAGCGACATCGACAGCGCCCACAGGGCCGGGAAGATGTACGCGAAGACCATGACGATCATGAAGCCGTGGTAGAGGACCGTCTGGCCCCGCTCCTTGGTGGTGGCCCGCGCCCAGGCGCGCGGGGCGGTCACGGCGCTCATCGACGCGCCCGACGTCGGCGCCGGCCACCGGACGCGGTCGGGTCCTCGTAGTGGACCCAGCGGCCGCTGACCAGAAACTGCACCGCGGTGACCAGGAAGATCAGCAGCGCCAGCATCCAGGCGATCGCCGCGGCGTACCCGAGGCCGGAGACCTGCTCGTTGTAGTTGAACATCTGGTTGTACATGTAGAGCACGATCGTCCGAGTCGAGTTGGAGGGACCGCCCGCGGTGGCCGGGCCGGCGCTGGCCGACGTCATGGCGACGACGGGGTCGAACAGCTGGAACGCCCCGATCAGGGACGTCACCGTGAGGAAGAAGACCGTCGGGGAGATCATCGGGACCGTCACGTTCCGGAACCGCTGCCAACGGTTCGCCCCGTCGATGGTCGCCGCCTCCAGCAGCGAGACGGGCACCCCCTGCAGCGCTGCGACGTAGAGCGTCATGCCGTAGCCGATGGTCTGCCACGTGGTGACCATGGCGATCGAGGGCATCGCCGTCGCCGGGTCGAGCAGCCAGTCGGGGCTGGTGCCTCCGAAGAGCTCCCAGATACCCGAGATCGGCCCGGACTGGCTGTTGAACATCCACCGCCAGACGACGCCCACGGCGATCTGCGAGAGCACGTACGGCAGGAACAGAGCCGCCCGGTAGACGCCGACGAAACGGCGCGGGGTGAAGGTCAGCAACGCGGCCACGAGCGAGAAGACGAGCAGGGTGCTCGTGCCGACCAGGATGAAGCGGACCGTGTTCCACAGCACCGCGGGGATCCGGTCATCGCCCAGCAGGTGCTGCCAGTTGTCCAGGCCCACGAACGTGGGCGACGGTGCGACCAGGTCCCAGTTGGTGAAGGAGTAGCCGAGCGATGCCACCAGAGGCACGGCGGTGAAGGCCAGCAGCCCGATGACCTGCGGCAGCACGAACAGCAGAGCTGTGCGTGAGCGCCTGCGAGCCAGGCTGGTCCGTCGGCGTGGCGTCGCTGCGCCGCGCTGCGTGCGTGGTGGCACCGCTCGACTCCTCGTCCTCGTCCCGGCTACTTGGCGGCGTCGAGGAGGGCGTCGATCCGCGAGGCGCAGATCCCGTCCAGAGCCTCGGCTGCGGTCGCGCGGTTCATGATGATGTCCTCGATCGCCGGGGCGATGCCGTCCTGGCTGGACACGGCGCTCCACACGACCGACGGGTCGACGTTGGTGAACGTCAGGTCCCAGCCCGCCGGGTCGATCTGCGCCTCGACGAGGCCCTCGGGCTCACCCTCGGCCTGCGCGAACGCCGGGCCCTGCGCGACGTCCTGGTACGCGGGGATCAGACCCATCTGCTTGCCGGCGCCCTCGGTGGCCATGTAGTGCAGGAACTCCCACGCCGCGTCCTTGTGCTCCGACGCCTCGGACATCACCCAGACGTGGATCTGCGCCAGCGTCGCGTTGCCGGCCGGACCCTCGGGCAGGGCGGCGATGCCGTAGTTGAGCTCGGGGTTCTGCTGCTGGACGGCGAGCACCTGCTCGTGAGAACCCTGCTGCATGGCGACCTGGCCGCGGACCCAGCGTGCGTAGCCGGGTTCCTCCTGCTGCAGCTGCGGGGTGATGGCCGAGTGGTCGGTCCACATCAGGTCCTGCAGCCACTGGAAGCCCTCGATCGTGCCCTCGGAGTCCGCGGTGCACTCGTTGCGGGCGTCACCGCCGAGGATCCCTCCACCGAAGGCGGCGAGGACGGGCGCGTAGCCGGGCTCGATGGGCGCGGCGGCGAAGTTGAAGTACCCGTACTGCTGGATGGCGTTCGGGTCGAAGCCGGCCGCGGTCGCGTCGTTGCCGGAGCCGTCGAGGGTCAGCTTGGCGGCCCACTCGCGCAGGTCGTCGTAGGTGTAGGAGCCATCGGCCGGCGGGTAGTCCAGGCCCGCCGCGTCGAACATGTCCTTGTTGTAGAAGAGCGACTGGATGTTGTAGCCCATCGGAAGGCCGTAGAGCTTGCCGTCGGACGGCGACGTGAGGGCGTCGATGATCGCCGGCGTGAAGTCGTCGGTCGTGGTCCCGGACTCCTCCAGGTAGGGCGTCAGGTCCGCCGTGACACCGTCGCGCGCGGCCTCGAAGTAGTTCCAGCTGCCCATCACGAAGACGTCGGGAGTGTTGCCACCTGCCACGAGGGTCTTGCACGCGGCGTAGTCCACGCCGCAGTCCCCGCTCTCCCACTCGATCGTGATCTCGGGGCGAGCCGTCGAGAAGCCTGCCGCCGCGTCCTTGATGGAGGAGATGTCGGCGTCGTTGCCCCACAGCATGACGCGCACCGTCGCCGGCTCCACGTCGCCGGTGGCAGCACCATCGTCGTCGCCCTCGTCCTCAGTGCTCGAATCGCCGGTGCAGCCGGCCACGAGCAGGGCCAGGCACGCCGCCGCAGCGGTGATGCCGAAGGCCTTCTTCCGCAGTCCCATCTGAATCTCCTTTGGTTCGTGGGTGCCCCGGTACAGTGTTGCCACGTAGCATGCTACGTGGCAAGCACCGTTACCCAACCGAGATCCCACGGCCATCCGCTGGTCAAACCGCCCGGCTCGACTCCCGCACGACAAGGTCGAACGCGATGAGCAGGTCCTGCGCCGGCGGCTCGTCCTCCACGCCGGCGCGCGCGGCGATACGCGCCAGGAGGGTCTCGACGGCGACGCGCGCGATCTCCGCCTTGTCCGGGGCGACCGTCGAGAGCGTCGGGGCGGAGTACTCCCCCTCCTCCAGACCGTCGAAGCCGACCAGCGCAAGCTCGGTCGGCACGGCGACGCCGCTGGTGCGGGCCGTACGGAGCGCGCCGAGGGCGAGAAGGTCGGTCGCACAGAACACGCCGTCGGGACGGCGGTCAGGGCCGAGCGCGAGCAGCGCCGCCATCGCTTCCTCGCCGTCCTTGCGGTGGTACGAGCGCGTGCGCACGACGAGCGTCTCGTCGAAGGGCAGACCGGCCGAAGTCAACGCCTGCTCGTAGCCCCGAAGGCGGAGCTCCGCCATGCGCAGGGAGTCGGCCGGGTCGGCGCCGATGAATGCCACCCGCCGCCGGCCCGTCTCGACCAGGTGCCTGGTCGCTTCTGCGGCCGCCGCCGTGTCATCGATGCCGATGTGGTCGACGAGACCCATCCCCGTCCGCTCACCGATGAGCACCACCGGGGAACGCCCTCGGCCCGTGGCAAGGATGTCCTCGATGGAGCCCACAGCCGAGAGGATCGTGCCCTCGGCATGCTCAGCGGCCGGACCCTCGAGTGCATCCCGTTCCCGCTCACGGTCGCCCAGCGTCTGGCGCACCATGACGCCAAAGCCACGCTCCTCTGCACACTTGACCACCCCGCGCGCCAGCTCGGCGAAGTAGGGCACGTCGAGCTCGGGGACGACGAGCTGGAGCAGGCCGGAGCGCCCGAGGCGCAAGCTGCGCGCCGCGTGGCTCGGGGTGTACCCGAGCGCCTCGATCGCCTCAGTCACGCGAGCGACGACGTCCGCGCTGACGTGAGGGAACTTGTTCACGACATTCGAGACAGTGCGCTGCGACACACCGGCTCGCCGCGCGACGTCGGCCTGGGTCACGGGCACGGCACACCTCCTCACTTGCTACGTGGCAGGAGCGTAGCAACACAGCCGTGCGCCATCTCGGATGGCGCCCGGTCACGGTCGCCCCTTCCCGGCGTGCCCGAGCAGTCACTCGCCCACCGTCTACCAACTCGCGGATCCGGTTGCGCGAACGACAGAGGCCCGGACCATACGGTCCGGGCCTCTGTCACTGTGTAGCGGGGGCAGGATTTGAACCTGCGACCTCTGGGTTATGAGTGCAGCCCTTCTTGC
>NZ_BJYK01000013.1:0-117928 GCF_007991475.1 Actinotalea fermentans
TCCCTCATGTCAACAACGTCCATGGGCACTACACCTAGACGTCGGGGGTGAGGCGCTGGTCCCACCACTTGGAGTCCTGCCGTCCGCCGTGGATGGCCGGGTGTGCCGTCGATGCGTGCAGTACACCGAGGCGTTCTACGCCAAGCGCCTCGAGGAGCTCCGGTCCGAGGAGCATGTGCTTGCGGACGTGCCGTTCCGAGCTCCCGTCTCGGGCGGTGCTGCACGGTGGCACGTACGGAGCGGCGACACCCGATGGTCCAGACCGGAGACCGCAGACCGGCCGAGTTGCGGCGCGGGAGTCGCGCTCGACCTCAGCGGACCCGTTCTACGGGTCCCTCCCAGCGGTCGGATCGAGGACGCTGACCCCAGGCTCTGCCGACGATGCCTGCAGCACGCGGCCGCGCCCAGCGAGCCAGGGGGACTCTGACTGGCGCCGTGCGGACGTCAGGCCTCGTCCGGCGCGCCGTCCTCGAGGAAGCAGCCAGTCTCGCCTGACACGATCGTCGCCGCCGGCCCCGTGAGCACCTCGACGATCGCGCCCTCCGGCGTCTCCGCGTTCACCCGCCACACGTCGCCCGCACCGCCGCCCACACTGGAGACGGCGTACCCCAGCTCTTCCCATGCCCGCGCGACGTCAGTCAGGGCTGACTCCGGATCGTCGAGCGCTGCCCCCTCGAGCTCGGGCAGGTCGTAGCTCAGGCCCTGCCGCCCGTCTCGACGCTCGCAACCGAGCGGCGCATCACTCTCTGGCAGAGGCTCGCTCGTGATCCCGAGCTGCCGAGCCGTCTCGACGAGCACCGGCTCCATCTGCACACGGTTCTCCCACGCCGTCGGCTCCAACGCATCGTCCTCGTCCCGCTCACGCGCCGCGGCCACCCGGTCAGCGATCACCACACCGATCGCGACGACAACCAGGACACCGACAACGCCCAGTACCCACGCGGACCGACGGCGTGGAGACCCTCCGGACTCGCTCCCGGGGAGAGTCATCCGTCCCCCTCGATCGTCGTCACCAGCTCCGGGTGCCCGGAGACCACCGCCGCCATGTTCCACAGCGACTCCGTTCCTCGCCTGTAGTACTCCGAGTGTCCCGTAGCCTCCGCCATCTCCCCACCGACCCACGAGTTGGCGCCGCCATCGGTCTGGAACTGCGTGCCCCCGAAGTAGTCCGACTGGAGCTTGCGACTGAAGAAGCCTGACTCCGCGATCGGATCGGAGTGGCGATCACCGGTGCCCACGTAGATGTGATCGTCCGTGAACCCCAGCTCCTGTGCCGTCTGCACACCGACACCGGGCGAGCCGATCAGCACCAGGTCATCGGCGCGGATCGGGCCGCCTGCGGCGGCGATCCCTGTGACGAGCGATCCATAGGAGTGCCCCACGATCGTGAGGTGAGGATCGGATCCCGCCACTGCTCGTGAGGCGTGGATCCCATCCACCAGGCCTGTCAGCAAACGCGCCCCGTCCTCCGCGTCACCCCTGGTGAGCACGTCGAAGTCGAGCGGGGCGTCGTATCCGATCCATGCCACAGTCGCCACGGTCTCGGTTGATCCGGTAACGCGCGCCATCTGCTCCATCTGGTCCTGGAGCCCGTCCGCGTTGCCCGTGATGATCGGCATGTAGTTCGTGACGGCCGAGGAGAACCCGGGGACCAGGACGGCGACGTGGTCGGCGGTGTCCACGTCCCCGAGCGCGATCGCGGCTCGCCCACGACCGGCGGGGTCGAAGAGCACGAGGTGGTAGTCACGCCCGCCCGCCTCGAGCTGGTCGTTCACCGCGGACAGCATCCGCAGCCGCTCGTACTCCTCAGCGAGCTGCGCACCGATCTGCACCTGAGGACTCGACGGCCCAGCCCGGCCGGTGATCGGCCCCGCCGCCGCCAGCTGCGCCTGCAGGTCGGCGATCCGCTGCTCGCACCCGGCCAGCTCGCGCGCCAGCACGAGCCTGTTCGCCCGGTCCCGCGCCGCCATCGGGACGCCGTTGAGCGCGCCCACCGCCGACGGATCCCCGGCGATCAGCCGTGCCTGGGCTCCGGCCGACAGCGACGCCCACCAGGCCGCGACCTGTGCCGGCGGGGTGCCCGGCTCTGGCAGCACCCGGTCGGCCACCGCCGAGACCAGGCGGCGGTCCGCCTCGTCGAGTGTCGAGCCGTCCTGGGCGGCCGCCCAGGCGGCCCGCAACGCCCGGGCGGCATCCACCCGGCGCACCATCGACAGCGTCTGCTCGACCCGCACGCCCTCGTCCCGACGGCGGCGCAACGCCGCGGCCGCAGCCGCGGCCGCGTCCCCCTCCCAGGCATCCCCGAGCTGGGCGATCACGCGCTCCAGATCCCCGACCGCCGACTCCACCCGGCGACGGGTCGACTCGACGTCGTCCGCTGCCTCGTCCAGCGCAGACGGATTCCACCCCAGCAGGACGCTGGCCCGCACGCTCACAGCGGCCTGCCCGCCCGGCGCGCCCGGTCCGCGGCGTACTCGTCCGAGTCCTCGAACTCCCGCAGAGCGGCCCCGACGTCCTGCGACCATGCCTCACACGCCCGGCTCAGCGCCCGGACCCGAGCCTCGACCTGACCGGCCAACTCCGTGAACGCCCCGGTCGTCTGGGAGCCGGGCACCGCTCCGCCGACGCGGCTCGCCGCCGCCTGGACGCCCGCGGGCGTGATCTCCGCACCCGCCGACGCGACGACGGCAGCCCACGTGCGCACACGATCGCCAGCAACCTGCAAGCCCCCTGCCATGCCGGGAGTCTCCCAGAGAAGCCAACTCATGATCGGGTGAAACCGGCGCACAACACTCGATCGGAGCACCCGAGCACGAGCGTGCGAGGGGAGCCCTTACGGTCCCGCCACGTCAGGGCGCGGCTTGGCGGTGGGCGGCAGGCGTCAACGGTCGGTCGGCGAGCCCACGGGCTCCGCGCGACCGCCCCGACCCGGGACCGGGCGTGCCCAACCAAGGAGGTTCCCTGTGAACCGTCACGTCCCACCAGCGCACCCACGCCGAGCGGCTCGGGTCCGGCCACCGGAGCTGCAGCGCCTCGTGCGCAAGCACGAGGAGCTCGAGGCCCTGATCAGCGCGGCACGGAGCCACGGCCAGTCCACAGGCCGGCTGTGGTCGGCGATGGTCTGCGTTGAGGACCGGATGCGCCTGGCCTTTCCACGCGCCTACGCGCACTGGATCGCCGTCTGGGCAATCCAGCGACCCCGAGGCCTGCACCCGCCCGGCGGCTCGAGTCCCGCATGCAGCCTGTGCGCTGGCACCCCGTCGGCGCCTCGCACAACCCATCACCAGGCGGTGGGCCAGTGACCCAGAGCACGCCACAGCCCTGCGCCTACTGCCCGCACGACCTCGGGGGGCACCGGCTCTTGCTCCTGGACCTCGCCAAGATGCTCGGCATCGTCCTGTGCTCGACGCCGGGCTGCACCTGCGGCGCAACATGGCGAGCATCGACCGCGCCCTCGACGCCCGAGCAGGTGGCGGAGACGCGAGACGCTGTCCGCCGAATCATCACCGAGGCCGGGCTACCGCTCCCGGCCTTCCTCCAGTAGGACGACGACGGGCCCAGGATCACCTGGGCCCGTCGTTCCATGCCTGCCACTTCCCCGCCGTCAGCGCCGCGGGCGGGGCTCCCGGTGCAGCCACGGGTGGTCGCCGCCGTGCAGGTCGACGACCGCCTTCGCGACCTCCTTCTGGCTCGCCTCGGTGTAGATGTCGTTGGTCTCGACGATCGCGTGGCGGGCGAAGGCCGTGGAGACGGCGCTGCCAGCGTGGCGCTGAACCTTCGTGATGGCGTGGTGGCGCAGCGTGTGTGCAGTGACCTGCATCTTGTCGGCCCACTCGTACGACGACTGCAGCCGGTCGCAGAAGACGTAGTTGAAGCGACGCCTCCCGATCGGCTTGTAGAGCCCGGGCCCGACCCGCTTTCGGAACACGCTGTCTCCGCGGAGCACGGCGCCACGGCGCTGCGCGAACGCGAGGAGTTCCTGGACGAACCAGTCGGGGACCGGCTGGTCGATGTCGGTGCCGAACTTCTCGCGCAGACGAACGGTGCACTCCGTCGGGTCGATGTCCTCGATCCGCAAGTTCAGGACGCCTTCCTGACGAGCACCGGTGATGTCGAGGAAGCGCAGGATCAGCTCGTCCAGCTCCGGGTCGTCCCCGGTCGAGGAGAGGAGCGCAACCATCTGGTCGTAGTGCTCGCACTCCAAGGCCATCCGCGACCCGCCCTTCTCCCGCTTCGGCCTCTTGAACTTCGACGCGGGGTTCATGCCCTCAGCGAGGTGGCGATCACGGATCGCGACCTCGAACAAGCAGCGCCAGGCGCCGATCGCGTTGTACCGGGCCCCGTCGCCGCTGGCTCGGCGAATGACACGTCCCGCGGCCTCGCGCTGCTCCGCGCGGGCCTCAGCACGGCGGGCGGCCCGCTGCGCGACGACCTTCAGGGCCTGGTCGATGTGGCTGGGCAACACCTCGTCGGCCCACATGTGCCCGATGCCTGCCCACGGGAGCCCGTCCGGGCCGGTCAGCGTGGGGTCTCCGTGGGCCAGGAGCTTCATGTAACCGAGGTACGTGCGTCGCGTGTTCGTGGTCATCGACGCGTCTGCCTTGGCGACCAGGTCCGTGACCTTGATCCGGTCGCCCGCGCCGCGAGCCGTCGCACCGGCGATGAGCGCGCCGTCGGCGAGGAGACGCAGTGCCTGGCTCAGCTCGGCCAGCTGGGCGCCATGCGTGGCGATCAGGTCGAGCGCGTCCTTCATGGTGGGCTCGTCGCCCGGGGTGAGCTGGGTGCTCATGGTCGTTTCCTTTGTCCTCGTTGGCACCGGACCTCCCGGCGCAGGGCGTACCGTGCGGTCCCCCCGGTGCCTGTCAGTCGCCACATGCCTGGTCCTCGGAACTTCACCCGCCCGACGCAACCGGAGCTCGCCAAGCGGGCTTCACGCCGCCGCGCTTCGCGGCAGGCAGAGGCGCCGACACCGGGGCGGGCACTGGCTCGGCGTCGGCGTCGATCGCCTGCGCGACGTCCGCCCCGCTCAGGAGCAGCAGCTCCCCGTTGCTTGCCGTGCTGGCGAACACCATGTCGCCTACGCCGACGTCCAGCCGGGCCCGGGCAGCGGCCGGCAGGGTCATGCGGCCAGCCCGGTACTGCGAGGGCAGCTCTGCCGGCGTGCTCACAACGCCGGGCCACACCCGGACCCGCCCCCGCTCGACGCACACCACGAGGTCCGTACCGTCCGCCCAGCCGAGGTGCGAGGCGAGCTTGACGATCGCGATGCGGTTCTGGCCATCCATCGCCGGTGCCCCGAGTGCACGCTTCACACCGTCACGCGATGGCCAGGACGGTGCCGTCGGGAGAGCCGCGAGGGCCGCAGGGGACGGGACCTGGGCAGCGCCGGCGGGCCGCCCGCCCTTGATCGCCGTCAGCTGTGCCCGGGTGCGGTGGAGGGTGTCAAGACCGTGTGCCATGACGTCACCGGTCCGCTCACCGGCCGCGGGGGCAGTCCCCACATCAGCGCCGTCATCAACCAAGGCGCCCAGACCCTGGGCACCTTGCGCCGGCGCCACGCCCCCGGACCATCCATGGCCGTCGGGACCGGCGTTGCTCCCGTCCCCAGGACGACGAAGAGCCGGAGACCCTGGAGTCCCCGGCTCTCGATCACCCTGGGAGATCTCCCAGGTTTCTGTGCGCGAGGGGGGAGTTGAACCCCCACGCCCTTTCGGGCACACGGACCTGAACCGTGCGCGTCTGCCTATTCCGCCACTCGCGCGCGCCGAGAAAGGCTAGCACGTCACCCGCGCGCCCTGGACCGGTGGTGCGACCCCGGCGCCGCCCGGCGGATACGATCGGACGCGGACCAGGAGGCGGTCCGATGCCGGACGCCGCGCAGCCACCACCCCGACAGCTGCGAGGCACCCCACCTGGGCGACCCAGGTCCGGCCCACGACCCGCCACCAGGCACGACGACGTCAGCGGGCCCGCCCCGCACGGCGGCCGGGAGGAGGTGGCATGGGAGTCCTCGACAAGTTCGAGAAGGGCGTGGAGCGCGTCGTCAGCAACGCGTTCGCGAAGGCCTTCAAGAGCGAGGTGAAGCCGGTCGAGCTCGCGAGCGCGCTCCGGCGCGAGATCGACGACCGCGCCGCCGTCGTCGGCCGCGACCGGACGGTGGTCCCCAACGAGTTCGTCATCGAGCTGTCCCCGGTCGACCACGAGCAGGTCGTCGAGTGGGGCGCGGAGCCGCTCGCGGACGAGCTCGCCGCGAACGTCACCGAGCACGCAACCGGCCAGCGGTACGCGTTCCTCGGCCCGGTGACCGTCGCGTTCGTCGAGAACGACGAGCTCGAGACCGGCCGCTTCCTCGTCCGCAGCGCCACCGTCCGCGGCGCGGTCGCGCCGGCCACCACGGTCGCCGCGAGCCAGCGGCACCCGCTCATCGACATCGACGGGCAGCGCTACCTGCTCACCGGGCCGGTCACGGTCATCGGGCGCGGCAGCGAGGCGGACATCATCGTGGACGACCCGGGCGTCTCCCGCCGGCACCTCGAGATCCGCGTGACGCCCGACGCCGTCATCGCCACCGACCTCGGCTCGACCAACGGCACGTACGTGGAGGGCCACCACGTGCCCGCCGCCACGCTCGTCGACGGGAACACGATCACCATCGGCCGCACGCGGATCCTCTTCTGGACCGGCAGCGACGACGACGAGGACCGGTGATCCGTCCCACATGAGTGAGCTGACGATCACCCTGCTCCGGCTGGGCTACCTGGTGCTGCTCTGGGTGTTCGTGCTCGCCGCGATCTCCGTGCTGCGCCGGGACCTGTACGGGACGCGCATCGTCAGCCGCCGCCTGCGCCGCCCCGGCGGCCGCAGCGAGCGGGCCCCGGTCCCCGCGCCGCCGCCGGGTGCCGCCGCTCCGGCGCCGATCCCCAAGCGCGACGCCGTCCCCCGCCGCCTGGTCGTCACCGCCGGCCCGCTGCGCGGGACCACCCTCCCGCTGGGCACGTCGGCGATCCTCATCGGCCGCGCGCCGTCCTGCACGCTCGTGCTCGACGACGACTACTCGTCGTCGCGGCACGCCCGCATCTACCCGGAGAACGGTCAGTGGTACGTCGAGGACCTCGGCTCGACCAACGGCACGTTCGTCGGGCGCCAGAAGATCGACCAGCCGACGCCGGTGACGATCGGCAGCCAGGTCAAGGTGGGCCAGTCGACGCTCGAGCTGCAGCGGTGAGGGGACGCACGTGACCATCGCCCTGCGCTACGCCGCCCGCTCCGACGTCGGCCTGGTGCGCTCGAACAACCAGGACTCGGCCTACGCCGGGCCGCACCTGCTCGTCGTCGCGGACGGCATGGGCGGGCACGCGGGCGGCGACGTCGCCTCGTCCGTCGCCGTCGCGCACCTGGCGCCGCTCGACGACGAGGCGCACGGGCCCGACGACGCGCTCGACGAGCTGGCCGCGGCGCTGTCCACGGCGCACGAGGAGCTGCTCGCGCTCGCCGAGGAGAACCCCGAGCTCGCGGGCCTCGGCACCACCGTGACGGCCCTGCTGCGCTCGGGCAACAAGCTCGCGATGGCGCACATCGGCGACTCCCGCGCGTACCTGCTGCGCGACGGCGAGCTCGCGCAGGTGACCACCGACCACTCGTTCGTGCAGCACCTGGTCAACACGGGCAAGCTCACGCCGGAGGAGGCGGAGCACCACCCGCAGCGCTCGGTCCTGCTGCGCGTGCTCGGCGACTTCGACATGGAGATCGTCCCGGACCTGTCGGTGCGCGAGGCCCGCCCGGGCGACCGGTGGCTGCTGTGCAGCGACGGCCTGTCCGGCGTCGTGAGCCACGACACCCTGGCCGAGACGATGCGCGACGTCCCGGACGCCGGCGCGTGCGCGGAGCAGCTCGTCGAGCTCGCGCTGCGCGGCGGCGCGCCGGACAACGTGACCGTCGTCGTCGGCGACGTCGTCGAGCTGGACGACCTGCCCGACGGCGCCGCGCCGGAGACCACGAGCCACGTCGTCGGCGCCGCGGCGCTCGACCGCAACCGTCCGACGCGCGGGGGCCGGGGCGCCGCCGCCCGCGCCGCCGAGCACTCGGCCGCGGCGCGCGCCCGCACCCACCCGCCGACGGCGGCCGCCGCCCCCGCGTTCGTCGACGACGAGGACCTGGTCCCGACCCGGAGCCGCGCCCGGCGGATCGTGACGGTGCTGGTCGTCGTCGCGGTGCTCGCCGGCGCGGTCACCGCCGGGTGGCTCGGCTACCGGTGGACGCAGACGCAGTACTACGTCGGCGTGGCCGACGGTCGGGTGGCGGTCTACCGGGGCATCCCGCAGAGCGTGGGCCCGCTCGCGCTCTCGGAGGTCGTCGAGAAGAGCGACGTCCGCGTGGACGACCTGCCCGCGTACTTCCGCGACCGCCTCGCGGACACCCTGCCCGCCGACGACCTCGCGGACGCCCGCGACCGCGTCGACTCGCTCGAGCGGGAGGCCGATCGGTGACCTCACGACGGCGGCCGGGCGCCGCCCGGGTGCGCTGATGGCGACCGTCAGCCCGCACGTCGCGCGGCCGGGTCGGTCGCTCGAGCTGGGCCTGCTGCTCATCGCGCTCGTGCTGGGCGTCGGGGCGTACGCCCTGGTCGGCGTCGCGACGGCCGGCTCGATGCCGGCGGACATCGTGGGCTACAGCGTCGGCCTCGTCGCCCTCGCCGTCGGCATGCACGTGGTGCTGCGGTGGCGCGCGCCGTACGCGGACCCGGTGATCCTGCCCGTCGGCGTCGCGCTCAACGGCATCGGGCTGGCGATGATCTACCGGCTGGACTTCGCGTACGCAGCCGCGGGCCGGCAGAACGCGACGTTCGCCGAGCGGCAGCTCAGCTGGACCGCGATCTCGGTGGTGGCGGCCGTCGTCGTGCTCGTGGTGCTGCGGGACCACCGGACGCTGCGGCGCTACACCTACACCGCGATGGTCGCCGGTCTCCTGCTGCTCGTGCTGCCGCTCGCGCCGGGCATCGGGCGGACCATCAACGGCGCCCGCATCTGGATCCACGTCGGCCCGGCGTCGTTCCAGCCCGGCGAGCTCGCCAAGATCGTCCTCGCGGTGTTCTTCGCCGGCTACCTCGTGACCAACCGCGACACCCTCGCGCTGGCCGGGCCGCGCATCCTCGGCCTCCAGCTGCCGCGCATCCGGGACCTCGGCCCGATCATCCTCGCCTGGGGCGTCTCGCTCGCCGTCCTCGTTTTCGAGCGGGACCTCGGCACCTCCCTGCTGTTCTTCGGGCTGTTCGTCGGGATGCTCTACCTCGCGACCGAGCGGATCAGCTGGGTGGTCATCGGCGTCGGGCTGTTCATCGGGGGCGCCGCGCTGGCGGCCCGGGCGTTCTCGCACGTCGCGACGCGCTTCGACGTCTGGCTGCACGCGCTGGACGACGACGTCTTCAACGCGAGCCCGGGCTCGGGCCAGCTCGTCCGCGGCCTGTACGGGATGGCGAACGGCGGGCTGTTCGGCACGGGCCTCGGCGAGGGCCGCCCGGACCTCGTGCCCTACGCGGAGTCGGACTTCATCGTCGCGTCGCTCGGCGAGGAGCTGGGCCTGACCGGCCTGCTCGCGCTGCTCGTCCTGTACGTGGTGCTCGCCCAGCGCGGCCTGCGCACCGCCATCGGCGTGCGGGACGGGTTCGGCAAGCTGTTCGCGGGCGGCATGAGCTTCGTCATCGCGTTCCAGTGCTTCGTCGTCGTGGGTGGCGTCACGCGCCTCATCCCGCTGACCGGCCTGACGATGCCATTCCTCGCCTACGGCGGCTCGTCGCTGCTGGCGAACTGGATCATCGCGGCCCTGCTGCTGCGGATCTCCGACAGCGCGCGCCGCCCGGCGCCCGCCGCCGACCCGGTGCCCGGGGCCGACCCCGCGGACGCCTACGCCGCACCGCCCGTGCTGCCCATGGGCTCCGACCACGCCACCGAGGTGATCGAGGTGAGGCCGGCGTGAACACCCCGCTGCGCCGCCTCGCCACCGTGGTCACGGTGATGTTCCTCGCGCTCATGGTGGGCACCACCTGGGTGCAGTTCGTGCAGGCGCCGTCCCTCAACAGCGACCAGCGCAACGTGCGCACCCTCTACCGCGAGTTCGGGAACTTCCGCGGGCCGATCGTGGCCGGGGGCGAGGCGATCGTGACCTCGACGCCCGTCGACGACTCCTTCGGCTACCAGCGGTCATACGCGAACGGTCTCCTCTACGCGCCCGTCACCGGCTACTACTCGGTGGTCTACGGGCGCACCGGCATCGAGGAGTGGTTCAACACCGAGCTCAACGGCTCGGCGGACTCGCTGTTCTACGAGCGCCTGCAGGACCTCGTCACCGGGCGCCAGACGCGCGGGGCGTCGGTCGAGCTCACCATCGACCCCACCGTGCAGCAGGCCGCGTGGGACGCGCTGGGCGACCAGCGCGGCGCCGTCGTCGCCCTGGACCCCACCACGGGCGCGATCCTCGCCATGGTCTCCAAGCCGAGCTACGACCCGAACGTGCTGTCGAGCCACGACCTGGCCTCGGTGCGCACGGCCTGGGAGTCGCTGCTGGCCGACCCGGGCGACCCGCTCGTGAACCGCGCCATCGCCGGCGACACCTACCCGCCGGGCTCGACGTTCAAGCTGATCACCGCGGCGGCCGCCCTCGAGAACGGCATGACGGCGCAGACGCCCGTCGCCGCGCCCCGCGAGCTGACGCTGCCCCAGACCTCGACCGTGCTGCGCAACTTCGGCGGCTCCGCGTGCTCGTCCACCGGGGCGATGACCCTCGCCGACGCGCTGCGCATCTCCTGCAACACCGCGTTCGCCCAGATCGGCATCGACCTCGGGGCGGATGAACTTCGCGCACAGGCTGAGGCCTTCGGGTTCGGCTCCCCGCTGAACGTGCCGATGGATGTCACGGAGAGCCGCTTCCCGACCGACCCCGACGCGCCGCAGACGGCTCTCTCGGCGATCGGGCAGTACGAGGTGCGCGTGACCCCGCTCCAGATGGCGATGGTGGCCGCAGCCATCGGCAACGGCGGCGTGCAGATGACGCCGTACCTGGTGCAGGCCGTCCGCAGCCAGGACCTCACGGTCGTCGACGAGACCGACCCGAGCGAGCTCGGCCGGCCGATCTCCGCGACCACCGCCACGCAGCTGCGGGACATGATGGTCGGCGTCGTCGCGGACGGCACGGGCCAGCGCGCGCAGATCCCCGGCGTGACCGTCGCCGGCAAGACCGGCACCGCCCAGACCACCGACGACGTCGCCCCGCACGCGTGGTTCACCGCCTTCGCCCCGGCGGAGGCGCCGCGCGTCGCCGTCGCCGTCGTCGTCGAGAACGGCGGGTCCATGGGCAGCGAGGCGACCGGCGGCGCCGTCGCCGCCCCGATCGCGCGCGCGGTCATCGAGGCAGCCCTGGCGAGGACGCCGTGAAGCCGGGCGAGGGTGTCGCGCTCGGCGACCGGTACCGCCTGGTGAGCCGGATCGCCGTCGGGGGCATGGGCGAGGTGTGGCAGGCGCACGACGAGTCGCTCGCGCGCGACGTGGCCGTGAAGGTGCTGCGTGAGGAGTACGCGGGCGACGAGGGCTTCCTCGAGCGGTTCCGGACCGAGGCCCGCAACTGCGCGCAGCTGAGCCACCCGAACATCGCCCAGCTCTACGACTACGGCGAGCAGGACGGCTCGGCGTTCCTCGTGATGGAGCTGATCCTCGGCGAACCGCTGTCGGACCTGCTCGACCGCGAGCCGGTGCTGCCGACCCGGCGCCTGCTGCCGATCCTCGCCGAGACCGCCCGCGCGCTGCACGCCGCGCACGTCGCCGGCGTCGTGCACCGCGACGTGAAGCCGGGCAACATCATCCTGTCGCGCTCCGGGCGCGTGAAGATCACGGACTTCGGCATCTCCACGGCGACCGGCCGCATCCCGATGACGGACTCCGGCATGGTCATGGGCACCGCCCAGTACCTGTCGCCGGAGCAGGCCATCGGCAAGGCGGCGACGGCGCAGTCCGACATCTACGCGCTCGGCATCGTCGCGTACGAGGCGATCGTCGGGCACCGGCCCTTCACCGGCCCGACGGCCGTCGACATCGCGGTCGCGCACGTGAACACCCCGGTGCCGCCGATGCCCGCCGACGTGGACCCGGAGCTGTCCGCCCTGGTCATGCGCATGTTGGCGAAGGACCCGGAGGAGCGCCCGCGCTCGGCCGCGTCGCTCGCCCGCGTGCTCGACGACATGGCCGTGCGCACGCCCGGGCACGGCATCCCCACCGAGCTGGGCCGGCACGCGCGGCCCGTCGACGTCGTCGACGCCGTGAGCACCGGCGCGCTCGCGCTCGACACGTTCCCGCAGCTCGTGTCGCCTGCACCGCCGCCGCGCCCCACCGGTGCGGCGGCCCGTCTGGTGCCCGGCCGCGACGAGCCCGTCGCGGAGCCGCCCGCGTCCACGCCGCCCGCGTTCCCGGCCCCGGCCCGGACGGCCGCGCAGGCGGCGGGCGCCGCGGCGTCGGCGGCGGGAAGCGTCGCGCGCCGCTGGCTGGGCGCGGCCCGTCGGGTGTTCGCCGCTCCGGTCCCGGACGGCAGCGGGGTCGGGCGACGGTGGGGGAAGGTGTCCCGCCCGCTCGTCGCCCTCGTCCTCATGCTGCTCTTCGCCGCCTTGGGCGCGGCGTTTGCGGATAGCCTGTGGGGTCGGTCCCGTTCCGCGCCCCCCTCCGACGACGCGGGATCGCAGATCCTGGTGCTGGGCTCCCCCGAGTGGGCGCGCGCCCGTGGGATCATCGACAACAACCCCGAGAGGGTCGAGACGACAGCGAGGGACCAGTAGTGGTGGCAGACGCACCCCGGATCCTGGGCGGCCGGTACGAGGTCGGCGAGCTCATCGGGCGCGGCGGCATGGCCGAGGTCCACATCGGCCACGACACGCGCCTCGGCCGTACGGTGGCCGTGAAGATCCTCCGTTCCGACCTCGCGCGCGACCCGTCCTTCCAGGCCCGCTTCCGCCGCGAGGCGCAGGCGGCCGCCGCCCTCAACCACCCGGCCATCGTCGCGGTGTACGACACCGGCGAGGACGTGTCGGTCGAGCCGAGCGGCGCCGTGTCGCACGTGCCGTTCATCGTCATGGAGTACGTCGAGGGCCACACCGTGCGGGACATCCTGCGCGACGGCGCCGCCGTCCCCATCGAGGAGGCCGTCGAGATCACGGCCGGCGTGCTGTCCGCGCTCGAGTACAGCCACCACGCGGGCATCGTGCACCGCGACATCAAGCCCGCCAACGTCATGCTCACGCCCGCTGGCGCGGTGAAGGTGATGGACTTCGGCATCGCCCGCGCGATGGCCGACGCCGCCGGCACGATGACGCAGACGCAGGCCGTCATCGGCACCGCGCAGTACCTCTCCCCGGAGCAGGCGCGCGGCGAGGCCGTCGACTCGCGGTCCGACCTCTACTCGACCGGTTGCCTGCTGTTCGAGCTGCTCACCGGGCGCCCGCCGTTCGTCGGTGACTCCCCGGTGGCCGTGGCCTACCAGCACGCGCGCGAGGTGGCCCAGCCGCCGAGCGCGTTCGCCTCCGACGTCCCCGAGGCGCTCGACCGCATCACGATGAAGGCACTGGCCAAGGACCGCAACGAGCGGTACGGCTCGGCGGCGGAGTTCCGCGCCGACCTCGAGGCCGCCCTGCGCGGCGGTCACGTGAGCGCGCCCGTCGTGGGTGCGCTCGGCGCCGCGGCGCTCGGCGCGGGCGCCGCCGCCGCGACGCAGCGGTTCGAGCCGCCGGCCGCCGCGACGCAGGTCATGCAGCCGACGGCGACCCCGGCCGCCGTGGCTCCCGCCGGCGCCCCGGGCTGGGCCCCGCTCGGCACGACGACGGCGCCCCCCGCCGCCGGCTACGGCCGCGCCCCGGTCGAGCCGGAGGACGAGGAGCCGCGCCGGCCGTGGGTGATGTGGGCCCTGATCGGCGTCGCCGTGGTCGCGATCATCGGCATCATCTGGCTGCTGACCAAGGGCAACGCCGCCGAGACGCCGGTGGAGCAGGTGGAGGTGCCCGACGTCGTCGGGCGGACCGAGGCCGAGGCGCGCGACCTGCTCACGGAGGCCGGCTTCGAGGTGAAGCCCGTGCGCGAGCCGAACGCCGCCGAGGAGGGCACGGTCGTCAGCACCGACCCCGAGGGCGGCGAGATGGCCGACCCGGGCACCGAGGTCGAGGTCGTCATCTCGTCCGGCCCGGACGCCGTGCAGATCCCGGTGATGACGAACTTCACGCGTGAGCAGGCCCAGCAGGCGCTGCTCGACCTGGGGTTCAAGGCGGAGAACATCAGCTGGCCGACGAAGAACAGCGCCGACGTGCTCAAGGACCAGGTCGTGGAGACCGATCCGCCCGCCGGCCAGTTCGTCGACCCGACCGGCCCGATCACCGTCTACCTCTCCAGCGGGCTCGTGGACATGGTCGACCTGAACGGCAAGACTGAGGCCGAGGCGCGCGCCATCCTCCAGGACCTCAACCTGGTCGCGGACGTCAAGTACGAGGACGTCGACGACCCGGCGCAGGTCGGCAAGGTCTTCGACCAGAGCCGTCCCGCCGGACCGGTCGAGCAGGGCGCGACCGTGACCATCACCGTGGGTCAGGAGCGCCAGGTCGAGATGACCCAGGTGCCGACAGGCCTCGTCGGGATGAAGTGCCAGGACGCGCTCCAGGCGCTCGGCAGCGCCCAGCTCAACGGTGACTGCCGCTACGCGAACGGCGACCGCGCCAACAACCCGGACATCGTCAAGAGCACGAACCCCGCCGGCGGGCAGCAGGTCCCGGTCGGCACGACCGTGACGCTGACCGTGGAGCCGCCCGCGAGCACCCCGCCCGAGGAGCCGTAAGCACCAGCAATGACGAAGGGCCCGGCCGCACGGCCAGGCCCTTCGTCGTTCGTCGCCGATCCGGAGGTCTAGACGCGAACAACCGTCCCCGGTGCGTACAAGCGTCCCCCGTGCGAACAACGGTTGTTCGTAGGGTGCACCGTTGTTCGTAGGGTGCACCGTTGTTCGTCCGACGCACGTTGTTCGTCCGACGCCCCGTTGCCCGTCGGACTCGTGCACGTCGGACGCCGGGCTCCGCAGCTCAGGCGCGCGCGGTCTCCCGGACGAGCGGAGCCATGCCCGCGGACCGCTCGACGGCGCCGTCGAGCCCGCACAGCTCGAGCCAGTTCGCCAGCAGGCGGTGCCCGCCCTCGGTGAGGACGGACTCGGGGTGGAACTGCACGCCGTGCAGCGGCAGCTCACGGTGCTGCAGGCCCATGATGACGCCGGGGGCGCCGTCGGGCCGCGGCGCCGTGCGCGCGGTGACGACGAGCTCGTCGGGCACGGTGCCGTCGACCACCGCGAGCGAGTGGTAGCGGGTGGCGGTGAAGGGCGAGCCGAGGCCGGCGAGGACGCCGACGCCGTCGTGCACCACGGCGCTCGTCTTGCCGTGCATGAGCTCGGGCGCGTGCGTGACGGTCGCACCGAAGACCTCGCCCAGGGCCTGGTGCCCCAGGCACACCCCGAGCATCGGCAGGCCGGCGGCCGCGCAGTCCTCGATCACCTGCATCGACGCACCCGCGGACCGCGGCGTGCCCGGCCCGGGGGAGACCAGGACGCCGTCGTACCCCTCGCGCTCAGAGACGGGCGGTACGGCGTCGTTGCGCACCACGACCGTCTGGGCCCCGAGCTGGTCGAGGTACCCGACGATCGTGTAGACGAACGAGTCGTAGTTGTCGACGACGAGGATGCGGGTCATCTAGTCCACCGTGGTGTCGTTGAAGGGCATGAGCGGGGCGATCGCCGGGAACACCCAGGTGAAGCACACTGCCACCACAACCGCGGCGAGCGCGACGAGGATTCCCGCCCGCCCCCACCGCGGCCCGGGCAGCGCCCGCCACAGCCAGCCGTACATCAGGCCCCTCCGTTCGCCGCGTCGAGGTCGGGCGGGAGGCCCGCGTCCGTCGGCATCCAGTAGTCGAAGGTCGCGTGCACGATGTACCGCTCGCGCGCCGAGTACATCGGGTGGCACGTGGTCATCGTCATCATCGCCGCCGTGGGTGCGACGCCCGGCTGGCCCGGCACGGGCGCGACGACCTCGACCTGGCGCGGGCTCACGATCTCCGTCGACGCGACGCGGTACACGTACCAGGTCTCCTCGGTCTGCACGACGAGCGCGTCCCCGACCTGCAGCTCCTCGATCCGGTTGAAAGGCTTGCCGTAGGTCACCCGGTGCGCCGCGACGGCGAAGTTGCCGATGCCGCCGGGCATCGCCGTGCCCTCGTAGTGCCCGATGCCGAGCTCGTCCAGCACCTGCGAGCGCGACGTGCCCTGCGAGATCGCCTGGAGGTAGTCCGGGCCCCAGCGCGGGACGCGCAAGGTGGCGAACGTCGTGCGGACCGCCGGCTCGGCGATCACCGGCGGGGCGTCGTACCGGCGCGGGTCCACCGGCTCGGCCGTGGGCTCCTGCGTCGGCACGGGCGTCGGCGTGATCTCGGCCCAGCCGAGATCCGCGATCAGCTCCTCCTGGTGCCGGTTCGCGACGACGTCCGTCCACCACAGCTGCCAGACGACGAACAGGCCGAGCAGCACGCCGAGCGTGATGAGCAGCTCGCCCAGCACACCGACGGCCGCGGCGACGCCCCCACGGCGCGGACGCCGGTCCGCGCGGCGCGGGCGCCGGTCCGCGCGTCGCTCCGCAGGAGGCTGCGCCTCGTCAGGGATGACGACGGGCGTCGTCTGCTCGGTCACGCCTCGTCCCCCAGCACGTCGACGTCGTCCGGCACCCGGGCGTGGTTGAGCGTGGGCTCGCCGGCGTACGCGGGCAGGGTGAGCGACTCGGCGTCGTCGGCCGACCACCCGAGCCCGAGCCGGTCGGCGTAGTCGAGGTAGACCTGCACGGTGGTCGAGTCGTCGAGCGCCTCGAGCAGCGCGTCCGGGTCGCCGATGGCCTGGACCTCGTAGGGCGGGGAGTAGAGGCGACCGTGCAGGCGCAGCACGTTCCCCACGCAGCGGAAGGCCGACGTCGCGATGACCCGCTCACCCTGGAGCGTCATCGCCTCGGCACCACCCGCCCAGAGCGCGTTGATGACCGCCTCCAGGTCCTGCTGGTGCACCACCAGGTCGTCGTTCGTCACCCAGCTCGGGAGGTTGCGGGCCGGCTCGGCGTCCCACAGACGCACGACGACGCCGGGACCCGTCACCGCCACGCGGCCGGCCGCGACGGCAGTGAGCTCGAGGGTCGCCGCGTCCTGCTCCGGCAGGTCCACCGGCCGCACCGCGGTGAGCGCGTCGACCTCGGCCAGGAGCTCGTCGACCTCCTCCTGGAGCTCGGCGACCCGCCCTTCCTCGGCGTCGAGGAGGCCTGCGAGGTCCTGCGGCTGGCGCGCGTCCACGCCACCGGCGAGGCGCGCGTTCGCGGCGAAGAGCACCATCGAGAGCGCCAGCACCGCCGCGACGCCCAGGGAGCCCCAGCCGTGTCCGCGCGCACGCAGACGTCGCTCCGGCATGGGCACTGCTCCCTTCGCCGCGCGGGGCCCGGCGGGGTACCGGGGCGGTGGCCACTACGCTAGACGACGGATCCCGGCCCGTGCCCGCACGGGCCGTCACATGTCAGGAGAGACCCGTGCCCGAGTCCCGGTCCCGCAAGAAGGCCACGTACACCCCGCCGCCGGCGGCGCACGAGCCGAAGGCCAGCCCGTCCTGGTGGGCTCCGACGATGCTGACGCTGATGATCGCCGGCCTCGCCTGGGTGGTCACCACGTACATCATGCGCGGCGACTACCCGGTCCCGGGCATCGGCAACTGGAACCTCACCATCGGCTTCGCCCTGATGATCTCGGGCTTCGCGATGACGATGCGCTGGCGCTGACGCCGGCCCTGCCCGACCCCGCGCTGCCGCACGCCTGACAGCGCTCCCCTCCGCCCGCCGTCGGTCGAGCCGGCCCGGGTGTGCTTTCGCGCGTCCGCATCCGTGCACGTCAGCGCCGTCTCTCACCCGCTCTGTCCCCAGGAGTGCACAACTCTGTGGATAACTACACCGTTGTGATTCCCTCGATGTGATTCCGATCCACACGGTGGATGAAGCCTGTGGATGCCGGTTCCGGCGGGTGCGGCGAAGCGCCGGATCCACACGCGACCCGGGCCGGACGGACGGCGGACGCCGTCGGTCAGAAGGAGGAGTACTTCAGCACCGCGAGCGCGACGAGCCCGACGATGACGGCGGCGGTCCCGGCCGCGTGCAGCACTATCCGGCGCTCCTTGGGCGCGTACGCGTAGACGGCGCCGAGGGCCAGGCCCGTGGCGAGCCCGCCGACGTGCCCCTGCCAGGAGATGCCCGGCACGAGGAACGTGATGACCAGGTTCAGGCCGAGGATGACGGCGATGCCGCGCAGGTCGCCGCCGATCCGTCGCTGGGCGATGAGCACCGCGCCGAAGAGCCCGAAGATGCCACCGGACGCCCCGACGACGCCCTGGCGCCACGACAGGTCGAGCGGGGAGGCCACCAGGAGCACCATGACGTGCCCGCCCACGACGGACAGCAGGTAGAGCGCGAGGAAGCGCAGGCGCCCGAAGGCCCGCTCGAGCGAGGGCCCGAGGATCCACAGGGCGTACATGTTGAACAGGATGTGCGTGAGGCCGAAGCTGCCGCCCGTCGAGTGCAGCAGCGCCGACGTCACGAACCGGTACGGCTCGGTGTCGCCGACCACGGGGGCGAAGATCAGCTGGTCGGAGTACCGGCGACCCAGCGCGAGCTGGAGCAGGAAGCTGGCGACCGTCAGGCCGAGGATCGTGTACGTGACGACCGGGGCGCCGTCGCGCACGGGGGCCCCGAAGACGGTGCGGCGCTGCGGCGCGGTCCGTGCGGCCTGGCGCACGCAGTCCACGCAGTGGATCCCGACGGCGGCCGGGCGCTGGCACTCGGGGCACGTCGGCCGCCCGCACCGCTGGCACCGCACGTACGACACGCGGTCCGGGTGCCGCGGGCAGACGGGCGGGCCGTCGGCCGGCCCGCCCGGACGAGCAGAGCCCTCGGCCCGGTCGATCGGGTCGACCGGGCCGAGGGCGTCGTCAGGCGTGCTCACCGAAGGGTGCTCAGGTCACTCGTCGATCGTGACGGACGTGATCGTGACGTCCTGGAGCGGGCGGTCGCCGGGGCCCGTCGGCGTGGTGGCGATGGCGTCCACGACGGCCTTGCTCTCGTCGTCGGCCACGCGGCCGAAGATGGTGTGCTTGCCGTTCAGCCAGTCGGGCGTGCTCACGGTGATGAAGAACTGCGAGCCGTTCGTGCCACCGATGCGGCCCGTGATCGGGTCGCGCTGCTTGCCGGCGTTCGCCATCGCGAGCAGGTAGGGCTCGTTGAACGCGAGCTCGGGGTGGATCTCGTCGTCGAACTGGAAGCCGGGGCCGCCGCGGCCGTTCCCGAGCGGGTCGCCGCCCTGGATCATGAAGCCGGAGATGACCCGGTGGAAGATGACGCCCGCGTAGAGCGGGTCGGTGCGCTGCGCACCGGTGCGGGGGTCGGTCCACGCGGTACCCCCGGTGGCCAGCCCGACGAAGGTCCGGACGGTCTTGGGTGCGTGGTTCGGCAGGAGCTCGACGCGGATGTCACCGGCGGTCGTGTGCAGGGTCGCGAACATGGGCGACATCCTCCCACGGGGACCCCGTCCGGGCGGTGCCCGCTCCGCGGGCGTTCGCCGAGAGCATGGAGGCCGGGCACCGGCACGCGAAGGGTGGCAGCATGGGCAGCAACGGCAGGTCCGCTGCCGTGTTCGACCGTGTGCCCGGGGAGATGCCCATGCTCGATCGCCTGCGAGGTTCCCGCCCGACGCTCGACGCCGACCGTCTGAAGAGCCAGGCGGCGGACGTGGGCGCTCGGCTGTCCGACGTCACCGCGCGCGCCGGCCTCACCGCCGAGCAGCTCGCCGAGCAGGCGAGGGAGGCGGCCCTGCACGCCAAGGACTGGGCCGCGCCGCGCGCCGAGAAGGCCTGGCACGAGGGCCGCAAGGCGGCCGGGCCCAAGATCGAGGCCGCCGCGGAGAAGGCCATCCCGGTGGTCGACACCGCGCACGACCGCCTGGTGGACGACATCCTGCCCAAGCTCGTCGCCGCCATCACGGCCGCCGCGGGTGCCGCCGCCGTCGGTGCCGACAAGGCCCGCGACGTGGCCGACGCCAAGCTGACGGAGCTCGCGCACATCGCGCCGCCGCCGAAGAAGCACACGGGCGCCAAGGTGTTCTGGTCGATCGCCGGTCTGGCCATCGTGGGCGCCGTCGTCGCGGCGTTCCGCCGCAACCGACCGACGACCGACCCGTGGGCCGAGGAGCCGTGGGAGGAGGCCGAGGCCGACCTCGAGGCCCGCGCGTCCGCGGCGCTCGACGAGGTCCCGCCGCCTGCCGAGGTCGCCGACGAGGCGGCCGCTGTCGCCGAGCGCGGGCTCGAGACTGCCGAGGCCGAGGCCGTCGCCGCGGCCGAGGAGACCACGGAGAAGCTGGGCGACGCCGCCGAGGCGGCCAAGCCCCGCCGCACCCGCACCCGCAAGACGGCCGGGGACGCTGCGGCCGAGACGGCCGAGGGCGACGCCGCGCCGACCGAGTGACGCGCACCGCCTGAGCAGGACGACGGCGCCCCGGGGAGCGATCCCCGGGGCGCCATTTTGTCCCCGCCGATGCGCGGCCCGGTGGCAGGATCGCGGCATGCGACGCTCGCGGCTGCACATCACGGGCGCGAGCGGATCCGGCACCACGACACTGGGCCGGGCGGTCGCCGATGCGTGGGCGGTCCCGCACGCCGACGCGGACGACTACTTCTGGCTCCCCACGGACCCGCCGTTCACGACCAAGCGGGACGTGGCGGAGCGCGTCGTGTTGATGGCGGAGGTGTTCCTCGCGCGCGAGGCCTGGGTCGTGTCCGGCTCGATGCTCGGCTGGGGTGACGACGTCGTGCGTCGCGCGGACGCCGTCGTGCTCCTCACGCTCGACCCGGCCGAGCGGTTGCGCAGGCTCGAGGCGCGGGAGGAGGTGCGCCGCGAGTCGGGCCCGGTGGACGAGGACGCCGTAGAGGCATTCCTCGCGTGGGCGCGCGGCTACGACGACCCGTCGTTCGACGGCCGCAGTCGCGCGGCACACGAGCGGTGGCTCGCGACGCTCGACTGCCCTGTGCTCCGGTTGGACAGCGCCCGCCCGACGGCGGAGCTCCGCGACGCCGTGCTCGCGTGGGAGCCGGCGCGCTCAGGTGGCTGAGCCCGCCGTGTGCGACCACGGGGCCACGAGGGTGAGCCACTCCTCGTCGACCACGAAACCCAGCGTGGTGTTCGCGGCGAGGATGGCGGCATTGTCGGCCGACCCGCCGGTGCGGACCACCGTGACCCCGTCGTGCAGGAGGTCGAGCACCGACGCCGCCTTCACCGCCGTCGCCAACCCCCGGCGGCGGTACGGGGGCGCCACCACGGTGAAGTCGACCTCAGCCGTGCGGCCGTCGGGGTCGACGTCGACGAAGGTCATCGCGGCCAGCGGGCCGCCCTTGGGGACGACACCGTGCGCACGTCGTCCAGCGCTCGCGCGGGCGCGCTCCAGGGTCAGCGGCGCGTGCGACGTCGCGGCGCCACCCGGGTAGTCGGCGAGGGTGGCGGCGTCCAGCTCGAGGATCGCCGCCAGGTCGTCGGTGGTGAGTGGCCGCAGGTGCCCGACGCCGCCGGCACGGCTACGGAGCTCCAGCAACCGCGCGCGCTCGCACGACGCGGCCGTCAGCTGCGCCGCCCAGGAGCGCGCGGCCACCGCCCATCCGGCGGCGAGCAGCGCATCCGCCGAGGGATCGTCGGCCCGCAGGATCCGCTCACCGTTCGTCATGCCGCGCATCGTGCCATCGACCGGCGGCGGTCGCGTGACGGCCGCCCGGGACCGTCAGGTGTGGCGGACGCCGACGACGTCGCCCGTCGTGACGTCGATGAGCGTCCGGCTGCCGAGGGGTGCGTCGAGTGTCAGCTCGAGCCCGTCGAGGCAGTCGGCTCCCGGCCAGCCCGGGGCGGGAGTCGTCGACGTCACCTCGATGCGGACCTCCGTGTCGGTCTGCTCGAGGACCGTCACCTCGGGGTCGCCGTTGCACGAGCCGACGGTGAGCTGCAGCCCTGGTCCGTCGGACACGAAGGCCTCCCCGATCGCGACCGGCCCGCGCACCGTCGACTCCTCCGGCGCGTCGACCACCTCGAATGCCCACGGGATGTCGACGTCGGCGAGCAGCTCGCGGAAGGCCGTGCAGGTCGCGGCGCCGCCGTCGTCGCCGGCGGGCACGCTGAGCACCCAGCGCCCGTTGAGCTCGTCGCCCGAGCTGCCCGTCCAGGGGAGATCGCTCGCGGCGACGATGGCGTTGGCCTCGTCGACGCCGGCCATGAGCTCCGCCCGCGTGATCGTCGCCGTGTAGCGGACCTCCACGAGCCCTTCCTCCTCCGCGAGGGCGTCGAGGTCGGGGATCACCGGACCCTCCGTGACCTCGACGACGAGGTGCAGCTCCGGCGTCCAGGACATCCACAGCCCGCCGAGCCGGTTGCCGGCCAGGCCCTCGGCACGGGGCAGAAGGTCCATGAGCTCGTCCTGCGCCGCGATCAGCTCGGGCGTCTCCGTCACGGTCTCGGGCCCATCGAGCTCGTTGCGCACGGGAGCCCCGCCCGCGCAGGGACCGTCGGGATCGCCCGCGCCCGGCCCGCTACCGGCCGTCCCGGTCGCGCACCCGCCGAGCGCCAGCCCGACGACGACGACAGCCACCCACGCCCCACGACGCCGCACCGCCGGCGTGCTCCTCATCGCGCACCCCCTCCGCTGCCGTGACGGTAGCGCCGCTGTTCGCAGTGAGGGGGCCACATGGACGTCTTCGTCATCGAATGTGTCCCGGACCGATGCGCATTCGACACGTCACTCATCGCTGCGGTGCAAGCGGAACTCTCCGACTGGAGACTCCCGATCGCCTGGTGAACGGAACCCTCCGACGGGAGACTCCCGCACGCGTGGCGCCACGGTCAGCGCTCGTCGGCGGCCACGACGCGCGCAGCGGACGACCCGCCGATGGTGGAGCCAAGGGGACTCGAACCCCTAACCCCCTGCTTGCAAAGCAGGTGCGCTACCACTTGCGCCATGGCCCCGCGGTGCCCCGGCGAGCCGGGGCGGGTGGGTCACTCGACGTCGTCGGTGACCTCGGTCCAGAGCTCGCGGTCGTCCCGCTCGTCGGTGTACGCGCGGTAGACGACGTAGCCGACGCCGGCCAGCAGGGCCGCAACCAGGAGCTTCTTCATGGGATCCTCCGGCGGGTCGGGGGAGTGGGCCTAAGAGGACTTGAACCTCTGACCTCTTCCTTATCAGGGAAGCGCTCTAACCGTCTGAGCTATAGGCCCGTGCGCAGTCGCGCCGGTCGAGACTACCCCAGCGTGACGCCGCGGCCCAAGTTCGAAGGGCCTGGGCGCACGCTCGGGCGGCCTCGGTCAGTCGTCGGTGAGGGTGACGGTGATGCCGCCGACCAGCGCCGCGACGATGTTGTACAGGAACGCCCCGATCGTGGAGAGCGCGGTCAGGAGCACCACGTCGACGACGGCGATCATCGTGGCCAGCGAGAGCACGCGCGGGAACGCGGCGTACTCGAGCAGGTTGAAGAACTCCGGGTCGTCCGCGATGGTCGCGATCGTCTCGTTGACCGAGGTGAACACGGCCATGTTGTCGAGCGTCTGCCACACGACGGCGGCGGCCACCACGATCATGATGCCGATCGCCACGGACAGCAGGAACGACAGCTTCATCACCGACCACGGGTCGATGCGCGCGACGGCGAGGCGCACCTTGCGTGCACCGCCGCTGGACGTCGAGGCCGTCGGCCGCGGGGACTCCGCGCGCACCGGCGCCGCGGTCGCGCCGCCGAGCGAGGCGCCACCGACACCGACGCCGGTCGTCGCCGACTGCCGTACCGGCGCCTCCGTCACGCTCTCGCGGGTGGGGGCCTCGGGCCGCCCGCCGCGGAGCGAGTCGGCGCTGCGGCGGATGCGCTCGCCCATGGACGGCGCGCTGCCGCCGCTGACCGGTCCGCTCACCGGGCGCACGCCCGGGACGTCGTCGATCGGCGCGCCCGCCGGGCGGTCGCCTCGAGGCGCCGGCGTCTTCTTCGGCGCGATCGAGGGCGGTTGGGTCCGCTCGCTGCTCATCGGTCTCCCTCGGTCGGGTCCGCCTCAGCCGATGTCGACTCAGCCGTCCCCTGCTCGTCGGCCGGCGCACCCGGGTCGTCCGTGGTGTCGTCGGTCTGCCCGGGCGTGCCCGCGGCGGGGTCAACGGTAGCCGCATCAGCGGCCGGAGCGCCGGTCGAGCCCGGGACGGAGTCGTTCTCGTCACCGTTCTCGCCAGAGTTCTCCACGTCCTCGCCACCGAGGTTCCGCTCGACGTTGCGCGCGACGGCGAGGATGTGGTCCCCGGCGTCGGGCTTCGCGAGGATGACGCCGGCGGAGTCGCGGCCGTAGACCGGGATCTCGTCGACGCTCGAGCGCACGACCTTGCCGCTCTCCATCACGACGAGCACCTCGTCGCCCTGCTCGACCATCTTGGCGCCCACGAGGTTGCCGCGGCCGTCGGGCAGCCGGACCGCGCGCACGCCCTTGGTGCCACGGTTGGTGCGCCGGTAGTCCAGGTGACCCTGGGCGTTGACGCGGTGCATGTCCGAGCGCTTCGCGTAGCCGCCGTCGGTGACGGTGACCAGGTACGAGCCCTCGCGGATGACGTCCATCGCGAGCAGCTCGTCGTCGCCCTCGAACTTCATGCCGGTGACGCCGGCCGTGGCGCGGCCCATCGGGCGGAGCTGGTCCGCCTCGGCGCGGAACCGCACGGCCTGGCCGAGGCGCGAGACCAGCAGCAGCTCGTCGCCGTCGTCCACGAGCACGGCCGACACCACCTCGTCCGCCGCCCCGTCCTCGTCCTCGCGCAGGTTGATCGCGATGAGGCCGCCCGACCGCGGCGAGTCGTACTCCGACAGGCGCGTCTTCTTCACGTGGCCGCGGCGGGTGGCGAGCACGAGGTACTCGGCCTGCTCGTAGTCGCGCAGGTCGATGACCTTCGCGATCTGCTCGCCCGGCTGGAACGCCAGCAGGTTCGCGACGTGCTGGCCCTTCGAGTCGCGGCCGCCCTCGGGCAGCTCGTAGCCCTTCGCGCGGTACACGCGGCCGAGGTTCGTGAAGAACAGGAGCCAGTGGTGCGTCGTCGTCACGCCGAAGTGCTCGACGACGTCGTCCGCCCGCAGCTGCGCCCCGCGCACGCCCTTGCCGCCGCGCTTCTGCACGCGGTACTGGTCGCTGCGGGTGCGCTTGACGTACCCGCCGCGCGTGATCGTGACGACGACCTCCTCCTCGGCGATGAGGTCCTCCATGGAGACCTCGCCGTCGTAGGGCAGGATCTGCGTCCGCCGGTCGTCGCCGTACTTGTCGACGATCTCGCCCAGCTCGGTGCCGACGATGTCCCGCTGCCGCTCGGGCTTGGCGAGGATGTCGTTGTAGTCGGCGATCTTCGCCATGAGCTGCTCGTACTCGTCCAGGATCTTCTGGCGCTCGAGGGCGGCCAGCTGGCGCAGCTGCAGGTTCAGGATCGCGCGGGCCTGGATCTCGTCGACCTCGAGCAGCCCCATCAGGCCCTCGCGCGCGTCCTCGACGGTGGCCGACGCGCGGATGAGCGCGATGACCTCGTCGAGCGCGTCGAGCGCTTTGAGGTAGCCGCGCAGCACGTGGGCGCGCTCCTCGGCCTGGCGCAGGCGGAACCGGGTGCGCCGCTGGATGACGTCGAGCTGGTGGTTCACCCAGTGCCGCACGAACGCGTCGATCGACAGGGTCCGCGGGACGCCCTCGACGAGCGCGAGCATGTTCGCGCCGAACGTGTCCTGCAGCTGGGTGTGCTTGTAGAGGTTGTTCAGCACGACCTTCGCGACGGCGTCGCGCTTGAGCACGACGACGAGGCGCTGGCCGGTGCGGCCCGAGGTCTCGTCGCGGATGTCCGCGATCCCGGCGACCCGGCCCTCCTTGACGAGGTCCGCGATCTTCGACGCGAGGTTGTCGGGGTTCACCTGGTACGGCAGCTCGCTGACCACCAGGCACGTGCGGTTCTGGATCTCCTCGACGGTGACCACCGCGCGCATCGTGATCGAGCCGCGGCCCGTCCGGTACGCCTCCTCGATGCCGCGCCGGCCGAGGATCGTCGCGCCCGTCGGGAAGTCCGGCCCGGGGATGCGCGCGATGAGCGCCTCGAGCAGCTCCTCCTTGGTGGCCTCCGGGTGCTCCAGGTACCACTGCACGCCCGACGCGACCTCGCGCAGGTTGTGCGGCGGGATGTTCGTCGCCATGCCGACGGCGATGCCGGCGCTGCCGTTGACCAGCAGGTTCGGGAACCGCGCGGGCAGGACGACGGGCTCCTTGGTGCGCCCGTCGTAGTTGTCGCGGAAGTCGACGGTGTCCTCGTCGATGTCGCGCACCATCTCCATGGCGAGCGGCGCCATCCGGCACTCGGTGTACCGCGGGGCGGCGGCGGGGTCGTTGCCCGGCGAGCCGAAGTTGCCCTGGCCCTGGACCAGCGGGTACCGCATGGTCCAGTCCTGCACGAGGCGGACGAGCGCGTCGTAGATCGCGACGTCGCCGTGCGGGTGGTACTTGCCCATGACGTCGCCGACGACGCGGCTGCACTTGGAGAACTGCCGGTCGGGGCGGTAGCCGCCGTCGTACATCGCGTACAGGACGCGGTTGTGCACCGGCTTGAGGCCGTCACGCACGTCCGGCAGCGCGCGGCCGACGATGACGCTCATCGCGTAGTCGAGGTACGACCGCTGCATCTCCAGCTGCAGGTCGACCGGCTGGACGCGGTCGACCGTCGGCTCGGTGTCGGCGGCCTCGACCTCGGTGGTGGTCGGCTCGGACGTCGTCGGCGTCGTCGGCTCGGCGCCGGTCGGCTCGCCGTCGTTCGGGGGGGTCTGCTCGCTCACGTGTCCTCGTCTCGTCCGGTTCCTGGGGGGCGACCGCGCAGGGCGCGCGGGCCGCCGTCGGCCATCGCTAGATGTCCAGGAACCTCACGTCCTTGGCGTTGCGCTGGATGAAGGAGCGTCGGGACTCCACGTCCTCGCCCATGAGCACCGAGAAGATCTCGTCGGCCGCGGCCGCGTCGTCGAGGGTGACCTGCAGCAGGATCCGGTGGTCCGGGTCCATCGTGGTCTCCCACAGCTCGTGGTAGTCCATCTCGCCGAGACCCTTGTAGCGCTGGATCCCGTTCTCCTTCGGGATCCGCTTGCCGCCGGCCTGCCCAGCCGCGAGGACGGCGTCGCGCTCCCGGTCGGAGAACACGTAGTCGTGCGGGGAGTTCGACCACTTGATGCGGTAGAGCGGCGGCTGCGCGAGGTACACGTGCCCGTTGGTGATGAGCTCGGGCATGTACCGGAACAGCAGGGTGAGCAGCAGCGTCGTGATGTGCTGGCCGTCGACGTCCGCGTCGGCCATGAGCACGATCTTGTGGTACCGCAGCTTCGCGATGTCGAAGTCCTCGCCGATGCCCGTGCCGAACGCCGTGATGAGCGCCTGGACCTCGGCGTTCCCGAGCGCGCGGTCCAGCCGGGCCCGCTCGACGTTCAGGATCTTGCCGCGCAGCGGCAGGATCGCCTGGGTGCGCGGGTTGCGGCCGCGGACGGCCGAGCCGCCTGCGGAGTCACCCTCGACGATGAAGATCTCGGACTCGGACGCGTCGTTGGACTGGCAGTCCTTGAGCTTGCCCGGCATGCCGCCCGACTCGAGCAGGCCCTTGCGCCGCGTGGCCTCGCGGGCCTTGCGGGCCGCCATCCGCGCCTGGGACGCCTGGATCGACTTGCGGATGACGTCGCGCGCCTCGCCCGGGTGCGCGTCGAGCCAGTCGGCGAGCTGGTCGCCGACGACCTTCTGCACGAACGTGCGCGCCTCGGTGTTGCCGAGCTTGGTCTTGGTCTGGCCCTCGAACTGGGGCTCGCCGAGCTTGACGGAGATGACGGCGGTCAGGCCCTCGCGGACGTCGTCGCCCGTGAGGTTGTCCTCCTTCTCCTTGAGGATGTTCTTCTCGCGCGCGTACTTGTTGATGAGCGTGGTCAGCGCCGCGCGGAAGCCCTCCTCGTGCGTGCCGCCCTCGGTGGTCGAGATCGTGTTCGCGTAGGTGTGCACGGACTCCGAGTAGGCGGTGGTCCACTGCATCGCGATCTCGACGGAGATGCGGCGCTCGGTGTCCTCCGCGGAGAAGTCGATGACCTCCGGGTGCACGAGCTCGACCTTCTTGGTGGAGCTGAGGTGCTTGACGTAGTCGACGAGGCCGCCGTCGTACTTGTAGACGACCGTACGCGCCGGCGTGCCGTTGCCGGCCTCGGTGATCCCGTCGGCCTCGTGCGCGGTCTTCGCCGCGACGGCGTCGGTGATCTCGTCCTCGGTGCCGGTGTGCTGCGGGCGCTCGTCGGTGAGCGTGATCTGCAGGCCCTTGTTGAGGAACGCGTACTGCTGGAACCGCGAGCGCAGCGTCTCGAAGTCGAAGTCGACCGTCTCGAAGATGTCGTCGTTCGGCCAGAAGGTGACCGTGGTACCGGTGACGTCGGTCTCCTCGCCCACCTCGAGCGGCGCCTGCGGGACGCCGTCGCGGTAGTCCTGGCTGTGCACGTGACCCTCGCGACGCACCTCGACCCGGAGGCGGTGCGACAGCGCGTTCACCACGGAGACGCCGACGCCGTGCAGGCCGCCCGACACCGCGTAGCCGCCGCCGCCGAACTTCCCGCCCGCGTGCAGCACGGTGAGCACGACCTCGACGGCCGGCTTGCCCTCGCTCTCGACGATGCCGACCGGGATGCCGCGGCCGTTGTCGGCGACGCGCACGCCGCCGTCGGCCAGGAGCGTGACCTCGATGTGGTCGCAGTACCCGGCGAGCGCCTCGTCGACCGAGTTGTCGACGACCTCGTAGACCAGGTGGTGCAGACCGCGCGGACCGGTCGAGCCGATGTACATGCCCGGGCGCTTGCGGACGGCCTCGAGACCCTCGAGCACCGTGATGGCGCTCGCGTCGTAGCCCGGCGAAGCGGGCTCCGGGGGTGTCACGGGGAGGGTGCTGGCGGTGGGATCAGCCACGGGCGAAGGTGCTCCTCGTGCGTGCGACGCGCGCGCGGACCGGGAGGGTGCGCGGGCGCAGGGACCTGGCGGCTGCGAGGCAGCACCAGCGGGCACGCCGATCGGCCGAGCCCGCGGCGCGGCGCGCGCGAACACCAGGAATGACGGGCTCAAGTCTACCGTGTGATGCCCCTCTGGGCCGCTTCCGCACAGCCTGGACGCGCGATCGGATCCGGGGGGTGACCAGGGGGTGGCCGGGCCGGGGTTCTCGCGTCAGAGGGCGCAATGAGGGCGCGGCACGCGCGGGACGCGCTCCGGGGTCCGTCGCGGGCGCCGGAGACCGGGTTCGCGTCGGGTCAGCCGTAGGTGTCGCGCGGGCCTCGGCCAGGCACCGAGCGCTTGCCCTTCGCCCAGCGCGGGCCGCTCGGTCCCAGCACGCGCACCTCGCGCACGACGTCGGGCCCCACCTCGTCCGCGAGCCGCCCCAGCAGCTGCGGAGCGAGCAGGCTCAGGTTCGTCGCCCACGTCGTCGAGTCCGCCCGCACCACGAGCAGGCCGTCGTCGAACGTCTCCGGGGTGCAGTGCTCCGCGACGTCGTCGCCGACCACCTCCCGCCACCGCCCGACGACGCCCCCCACCGAGAGCGGCTCGCTCCAGCCGCGCTCGGACGCGAGACGGGAGAGCGTGTCGCCCACGAGCACCGGGTCCCGGCCGCTCCCGGTGCGCACGTCGCCCACCGGGCCCGACGCGCGGCGCGGGACGGGCTTGCCGGGCTGGGCGCCGCGCGCGCGCGCCGCCGCCTTCGCCCTGTTGAGCGCGGCGCGGGCCACCTCCGACGCCGGGGTCAGGCCGAGCGCCTCCGCGGGCGGGACCGTGAAGGCCGAGGGCTCGGGGGTGCCGTCGGACGCGGGGTCGGGCGTGCGGCCGTCGGGGGCGGTGCCGTCGGGGGCGCGGCGCTCGGGGGCGCGGCCGTCGGGGGCGCGGCGCTCCCGCCGCTCAGGCACGACGCACCGTCCCGCCCAGCACGGCGTAGCGCTGGCCGGACAGCCCGGCCGGCACGTCGTGCGGCACGGCGGCCGTGATCAGCACCTGCTCGGCGTCGGCGACCAGGTGCACCAGACGGTCGCGCCGGTCGTCGTCGAGCTCGGCGAACACGTCGTCCAGCACGAGGATCGGCGCCGACCCCTCCACCCAGCCGCCGATGGCGTCGTCGTCGCCGTGCGTGAGGAGGTGGTAGCAGGCCAGGCGCAGCGCGAGCGCGAGGGACCACGACTCGCCGTGGCTCGCGTAGCCCTTGGCGGGCAGGTCGTTGATCCCGAGGAGCAGGTCGTCGCGGTGCGGGCCCACGAGGTTGACCCCGCGATCGAGCTCCTGCCGGCGCACGCGGGCGAGCGCCGCCAGGATCTGCGCCTCGAGCTCCGCCGCGCTGGCGCCGGCGTGCGGGAGGACGTCCCCGGCCGCGGCCGCACCGGGTTCCGCCGGCCCCGGCCAGGCGTCGTCGTCGGCCCGGTCGGTGCGCTCCACCGACGACCGGTAGCCGAGGGTGGCCCGGCCACCGTCGCTGACCTGCTCGTACGCGGTGGCGACGTGCGGGCGGAGCTGCTCGGCGAGCCGCAGCCGCGCCGCGAGGATCTCCGCGCCGAGCTGGGCGAGCTTGGCGTCCCAGACGTCGAGGGTGCCGAGGTCCCCGGCGCCACCCGGCTCGGCCCCGGCGGGGACCCGGGCGTGCCGGCGCAGGCCGCCGGCGGACTTCAGGAGCGCGCCGCGCTGCCGCAGCACGCGCTCGTAGTCCGCGAGCACGCCGGCCATCCGCGGCGACACCTGCACGAGGAGCGCGTCGAGGAACCGCCGACGGCCGTCGGGGTCTCCCTTGACCAGCGCCAGGTCCTCGGGTGCGAAGACCACGGTGCGCACGATGCCGAGCACGTCGCGCGTGCGGCGGACGGGCGACCTGTTGATCTGCGCGCGGTTCGCGCGGCCGGGGCTGATCTCGAGCTCGATGAGGGTCTCGCGGTCCGCGCGTCGGGCACGCAGGCGCACGACGGCGCGCGGCGCGCCCGCGCGGACCAGCGTGGAGTCCGCCGCGACGCGGTGGCTCGAGAGGGTCGAGACGTACCCGATGGCTTCGACGAGGTTGGTCTTGCCCTGCCCGTTCGGACCGACGAACGCGCTGACCCCGGGTTCGAGCGGCAGGTCCAGCTCGGCGTACGAGCGGAAGTCCGTCAGGGCGAGGTGGCTGACGTGCACTCCTCAGCCCGCCTGTCGCGGGGCCGGCGCCGACGACCCCGGGGCCGGGGGACGGCTCACGGTTCCGCCGGCCGGACGGCGTGCCCGCCGAACTGCTGCCGCAGCGCGGCCACCGCCTTGAGCGCGGGAGACGCCGACTGCCGCGAGGAGAACCGGGCGAAGAGGGCCGCCGAGATCACCGGGAGCGGGACGGCGCGGTCGATCGCCTCGTCGACGGTCCAGCGGCCCTCGCCCGAGTCCTCCACCCAGTCGTCGATCGAGCCGAGCTCGGGGTCGGCCTCGAGCGCCGCGACCAGCAGGTCCAGGAGCCAGGACCGCACGACGGTGCCGCGCGACCACGCCTTCATCGTCCCGGCCACGTCCGTGACCTGGTCCGACGCGGTGAGCAGCTCGTACCCCTCGGCGTACGCCTGCATGAGGCCGTACTCGATGCCGTTGTGCACCATCTTCGCGAAGTGCCCGGCGCCGACCTGGCCGGCGTGCACGAAGCCCTCGTCGCGCGGACCTTCCGGCCGCAGCGCGTCGAAGACAGGCATGAGGGTCGCGACGTCGTCGGGGTCGCCGCCGGCCATCAGGCCGTAGCCGTTCTCCGCGCCCCAGACGCCGCCCGACACCCCGACGTCGACGTACCGAACGCCCCGCTCGGCGAGGTGCGCCGCGTGCTCGAGGTCGTCCGTGTAGTGCGAGTTGCCGCCCTCGACGACGACGTCGCCGGGCGCGAGCAGCTCGCCGAGCTCGCTCACCACCCCGCGCGTCGGAGCCCCGGCGGGCACCATCACCCAGACGACGCGCGGCGCCGGTGCGCCGTCGGTGGTCGTGGTCGGCAGCGCCGCCACGAGCGCCGCGAGGTCCGGCACGTCCGACACGTCGGGGTTCCGGTCGTACCCGGTCACCTCGATCCCGTGCGCGCGCAGCCGGGAGCGCATGTTCGCGCCCATCTTGCCGAGACCGACGAGACCGATGTGCATACGCACCATCTCAGCTCGCGAAGCGGATGGGCACCAACAGGTAGCGGTAGCTCTTGTCGTCGTCGCCGCCGAGCTCGGCCTGGCCGGTGAACTCCACCGCCTTGTTCGGGTGGGTGAACGACAGCCTGACCAGCGGCGTCGCGATCGCGCCGAGGCCGTCCAGGAGGTACTGCGGGTTGAACGCGACGGTGATGTCCTCACCGACGAGCGTCGCCTCGAGCGCCTCGGACGCCTGGGCGTCGTCGCCCTGGCCCGCGTCGAGGACGACCTGGCCCTCCGAGAACGCGAGCCGGATCGGGGTGTTGCGCTCGGCGACGAGCGCGACGCGGCGCGCGGCCTCCGTGAGTGCGGCCTTGTCGACGACGGCGTGGATCGGCGTCTCGTCCGGGAAGAGCCGGCGGACGGCGGGGTAGTCGCCGTCGACCAGGAGCGACGTGGTGTGGCGGCCGCCGGCCTCGAAGCCGATGAGGTCGACGCCCGCGCCCGTCGAGAGCGCGATCGTCACCTGGTCGGACCCGCCGAGGGACTTGGCCGCGTCGTTCAGGGTGCGGGCGCGCACGAGGGCGACCTGCGAGATGTCGGTGCGGGCCGGCGTCCAGCGGAGCTCGCGCAGCGCGAGGCGGTAGCGGTCGGTGGCGAGGAGCGCCATCGTGTCGCCCTCGATCTCCATGCGCACACCGGTGAGCAGGGGCAGCGTGTCGTCGCGGCTCGCGGCGACGGTCACCTGGGCGACGGCCTCGGCGAGCTGGTCGCCGGCCACCGTGCCGATGACGTCGGGCATCGCCGGGAGGGCCGGGTAGTCCTCGACCGGCATCGTGAGCAGGGTGAACCGGCTGGCGCCGCAGGTCACGGAGACCTTGGTGCCGTCGAGCACCATGTCGACCGGCTTGGCCGGGAGCGCGCGGGAGATCTCCGCCAGCAGGCGCCCGGAGACCAGGACCGTGCCCTGCTCGGACACCTCGGCCGCGATCTCGGAGCGTGCGGAGACCTCGTAGTCGAAGCTCGAGAGCTGCACCACACCGGAGTCGTCGACGTCGATGCGCACCCCGGCGAGGACCGGCACCGGGGGACGGGTCGGCAGCGAACGGGCCGTCCAGGTCACGGCCTCCGCCAGGACGTCACGGTCCACCCGGAACCTCATGCGTCATCCCTTCTGGCCGGCGAACCTGGTGCCCGCGCGGCAGTGCAGCGTGCGCCCCTGGGGGGGCCGGGGCATGGCGCGATCGGCCGCAGGGGCGCGGAGTACGTGGTGAACAGTACGCGAGAGCGCTGACGAAGGGACACCACCCGATCCGGGGAACGACGCGCGGCCCGAACCACGGCATGACGTGGGACGTCGTGTCGTGAGAACGACAGGAGCGTGCGCCCGCGAGGGGCGGGGCGCTGTCGTTTCCCGTCAGGAGGGCCCGAGGCGAGGAGCTCGCCCGTCCGGCATGGCGCCATCGGGCCGGGACAGGCAATGAAGGTGTGTGGAATCCCTCTGACAGAAACAGTTCGTCATCGTCATCGGTGGTGTGGACAGTGTGGAGGACGCCCGTCTGTGCAGGTCAGCGTGCTGGCGACGGTGTGGATCCGGGTGTCGACGAGCCTGTCGACGACGGCCGTGCGCGGTGGACGGCGATCTGTCGTTCACCGGGCGTCCACCAGAACGCGGCGCTGCGTCCACATTGCTCATGCGTGTCGTCCACGGGCATCCACAAAGATGTCCACAGGTGTGAACAGAGCCGTGTTCTCGCCGTGACTATTCAGCCGCGGTGCTGCTGCTTGATGCGGTTCGTGAGCTCGGTCACCTGGTTGTAGATGGAGCGGCGCTCGGCCATCAGCTCACGGATCTTCCGGTTTGCGTGCATCACGGTGGTGTGGTCGCGGCCGCCGAACTGCTGCCCGATCTTCGGCAGGCTCATGTCGGTGAGCTCGCGGCACAGGTACATCGCGATCTGGCGCGCGGTGACGAGAACGCGCGAGCGGGACGAGCCGCAGAGGTCGTCGATGGTGAGGCCGAAGTAGTTGGCCGTCTGCGTGATGATCGTGGCGGCGGTGATCTCGGCCGTGTCGTCGTCGGTGATGAGGTCCTTGAGGACGATCTCCGCGAGGGCCAGGTCGACCTGCTGCCGGTTGAGGTTCGCGAACGCGGTCACGCGGATGAGCGCGCCCTCGAGCTCGCGGATGTTCGTCGAGATCTTCGAGCCGATGTAGCTCAGCACGTCGTCAGGCGCCTGGAGCCGCTCGCTCGCGGCCTTCTTGCGCAGGATCGCGATGCGCGTCTCGAGGTCCGGCGGCTGGATGTCGGTGATCAGGCCCCACTCGAACCGCGACCGCATGCGGTCCTCGAACCCGGCGAGCTGCTTGGGCGGGACGTCGGACGTGATGACGACCTGCTTGTTCGCGTTGTGCAGGGTGTTGAACGTGTGGAAGAACTCCTCCATCGTCTGTTCCTTGCCCTGCAGGAACTGGATGTCGTCGACGAGGAGCACGTCGACCTCGCGGTAGCGCCGCTGGAACGCGCCGGCCTTGCCCTCGCCGATGGAGTTGATGAAGTCGTTGGTGAACTCCTCCGAGTTCACGTAGCGAACGCGCACACCCGGGTAGAGCGAGAACGCGTAGTGCCCGATGGCGTGCAGCAGGTGGGTCTTGCCCAGCCCGGAGTCCCCGTAGATGAAGAGCGGGTTGTAGGCCTTGGCCGGCGCCTCGGCCACAGCGACCGCCGCCGCGTGCGCGAACCGGTTGGACGAGCCGATGACGAACGTCTCGAAGAGGTACTTCGGGTTCAGGCGCGGCTGCTCGGCCGGCGCACGGTGGTGGTTGCCCGACCCGTGCTGGCGGTACTCGTCCGACCGGCGCGGTTCGGGGGCGGGCCCCGCCGGCCGGTCGAAGTCCTCCTGCTCGCCGGGCCGGGGCCCGTCGGGACGCGCGGAGTCGGTGTGCCCGAGGTCGGCCGCGTGGTCGTCGGCCAGCGGACGCACCGGCGCGCGGTCCTGAGGACGGCCGGCGGTGCGGTCCTGCGCGTCGGCGGCGGGACCCTCCTCCACCATGACGGCGATCCGGGCGTCCTGCCCGAGGACGTCGCTGAGGGCGCCGATGAGCTCGCCGCGGACGCGCGTCTCGAGGTAGTCCTTCGTGAACGTGTTGTCCACGGACAGCAGCACGGTGCCGTCGAGGAGGCCGACGGGCCTGGCCAGGCGGATGAACGCGAGCTGCTGCGACGTCATCGCGGGGTCGGTGGCCAGCTGCCCGACCGCCCTGTCCCAGATCTGGGCGACCGAGTCGTCCTGTGCTGCCACCTGTTGCTCCTGTGCTGCCTCGGATACGCCGTCAAGCCTGCGAAGTCTCGCACGGCCGCGCGTCGTCCACACAGTTCTCCACAGACTGTGTGCGGAGCATGACCATGACGAGGGGCGGGCGCGCGGGCCCCTCCGGTGTGCTCAGGAGACGGCGATCCGAGGACCTTGGCAGGTGCCCGCGCGATCGCCGATCCACATGGTGCCCGGAGTGTCGGGACCGCGAATCCGCCGTACGGGTGCATTCTGGTCCGTTCGGTGGCCGCCCGGCCAGGACCCGACTCGTTTGACCCTTGCCCGTGCTGCCGCGTACCGTGGCACAGCCGTTCCCGTCGGTTCCTGCTGGCGTGCCCACCCCCCGGATTCCCGTGAGGTCGTGGCGCGCCGCCCAGCGCGTCCGTGGTCGGGAGAGGCGCAGCTGTCCGCCGTCGAGGCGGTGACCGGACGACCTTACGGAGCTTGACGTGTCGAAGCGCACCTTCCAGCCGAACAACCGGCGCCGGGCGAAGACCCACGGCTTCCGCCTGCGCATGCGCACGCGCGCCGGCCGTGCCATCATCGCGGCGCGTCGGCGCAAGGGCCGCGAGAACCTCTCCGCCTGACCCGCGCGGCGTGCTCCCTGCCGAGCTGCGCATGCGGCGGTCCGCCGACTTCGAGGCGACCGTACGGCGTGGCGCGCGGGCGGGGCGAGGCACGCTTGTCGTGCACTGCCGAGCCGTGTCCGACGCCGATGCCGCGACACGGGTCGGGCTCGTCGTGTCACGTGCCGTCGGCGGCGCGGTTGTCCGGAACCAGGTCCGGCGCAGGTTGCGAGGTGTCGTGGTCGAGCAGCGAGCGACGCTCCCCGCGGGGGCGGACGTCGTCGTGCGCGCCCTTCCCCCGTCGAGCGGCGCCGCCTACGGGACGCTGACCGACGACTTCCGCTCCGCGCTGCGCGCGGCCGTACGTCGGGCCGGTATGGAGTCCGTCCAGCCGGGCGGGGACCGGGGTGACGCGCGATGAGCGTCGACGCTCCCCCGTTGTCACCCGCCGACCGGCCCGTTGCTGCGCTTTCGGTCGTGCGGCGCCTTCCGGCGCTGATCCTGATCGGACTGGTGCGCGGCTACCAGACCTTCATCTCGCCGCTGACGCCGCCGTCGTGCCGGTACTACCCGAGCTGCTCGAGCTACGCCGTCGTGGCGCTGCAGCGACACGGGCTGGTGCGCGGCGGCTGGCTCGCGGTCCGGCGCCTGGGGCGCTGCCACCCCTGGACACCGGGTGGGATCGACGACGTGCCGCCGGCGCGTGACCACACGCTTGCCCACCCCGAGGGGCTGCACGCCCACGGGGCCCACTGACCGAGGAGCACTCCTTCATGTCCTGGTACGACACCCTCCTGCAACCGATCATGATCGTGGTTGCGTGGATCATGGTCGGAGTCCACGACCTCCTGGCGAACCTCGGGCTCGGGGCCGACTCCGGCGTGACGTGGACGCTGTCGATCGTCGCGCTCGTGATCATCATGCGTGCGCTGCTGATCCCGCTGTTCGTGCGGCAGATCCGGTCCGCGCGCGCGATGCAGATGCTCTCCCCCGAGCTCCAGGCGCTGCAGAAGAAGTACAAGGGTCGTAACGACCCCGCGTCCCGCGAGGCGATGACGCGCGAGACGATGGCGCTGTACCAGAAGCACGGGACGAACCCGTTCTCGTCGTGCCTGCCGATCCTGGCGCAGTCCCCGATCTTCTTCGCGCTGTTCCGGCTGCTCAACAACCTGCCGAACATCGCCAGCGGCAAGTACCCCACCGTCGGCCCCATGGACCGCGCGACCGCGAGCTCGGTCGAGAACGCCGAGGTCTTCAACGCCCCGATCTCGTCCTACTTCTTCTCGCCGACGGCGACGACGTCCGTGAAGATCGTGACGGTCGTGCTCATCGTGGCGATGTCGCTCACGACGTTCACGACGCAGAAGCAGCTCACGCAGAAGAACATGCCGGCGACGGCCCTCCAGGGCCCGATGGCGCAGCAGCAGAAGATGCTGCTCTACGTCCTTCCGATCATCTTCGCCGTCTCCGGTGTGAACTTCCCGATCGGTGTCCTCATCTACTGGACCACGACGAACCTGTGGTCGATGGGCCAGCAGTTCTACGTGATCCGACGCAACCCGACCCCGGGCTCGGAGGCAGAGCGCCTGCTCAAGGAGCGGCGTGCGCGCAAGGCCGCGAAGCACGGCATCGTGCTCGAGGAAGAGGCGGCCGAGCCGGAGAAGCCCCGCGGTCAGCGTCAGCAGCCGGTTCGCAAGGACCGCGCACGGCCCACGACGGCGGCTGGTGGGACCGGTGCTGCGCGTCCCGCCGGCGCGCGGCCCGACGGTGCGAAGCCTGCCGGTGCGAAGCCTGGTGCGAAGCCTGCTGGCGCGAAGCCGTCGACGGGTGGCTCGACCAGCGCTTCAGCCGCTGGCGGGAAGACGCCTGCGGCAAGGGCGGGCGGCGGGAAGCCTGCTGGCGAGAAGCCTGCAGGCCGGAAGCCTGCTGGCGAGAAGCCTGCAGGCGCCGGCGGCTCGGCATCCGGCACCGGAAGGGCAACCGGTGCGAAGCCTGCTGGCGGTAAGGCCGCCGGCGGGAAGGCCACGGCCCCCAAGGCCCCGGGGTCGAAGGGTCCCCGCCCGACGCGTCCGACGTCGGAGACGCCGGCCGACACCCCTGATGCACCCGGCGCCGCTGCGCCGGACCTGGACGAGAAGTGACCGACGGGACTTCGAGGAGAGACATGACCGACTCGGCAACGGCACCAGCCGCGACCCCTGACGACAGCCTGACTCGGCGTCTCGAGGAAGAGGGCGAGATCGCCGCGGACTACCTCGAGGAGCTGCTCGACATCGTGGACGCGGACGGTGACATCGACATCGACGTCGACCACCAGCGTGCTTCGCTCGCGATCGTCGCAGAGGGGTCGGCGGGGCGTAGCCTCCAGCGGCTCGTCGGGCGCGATGGTGAGGTGCTCGAGGCGCTCCAGGAGCTGACCCGTCTGGCGGTCCAGACGCGCACGGGCGAGCGCAGCCGGCTGATGCTGGACATCGCCGGCTACCGCGCCGGTCGTCGTGCAGAGCTCGTCGACGTCGCGAAGGAGGCGATCGCGAGGGTGCGCGCCACGGGCAGCAAGGTCGCTCTCGACGCGATGAACCCGTTCGAGCGCAAGGTGGTGCACGACGCCGTCGCGGCAGCCGGACTGGTGAGCGACAGCGAGGGCGAAGAGCCTGACCGTCACGTGGTGATCCACCCCGCCGACTGAGGCACTGACGTCAGCCCCGAGGCCCCGGTTTCACGTGAAACCGGGGCCTCGTTCGTATCCAGGTCCACAGGGGCTGACAAGCGGACGTCTTCGCGAAGGCTGTGACTCATGGAGGCACTCCTGCAAGCGCACGAAGGTCAGTGACGGATCTCCGGTTTCACGTGAAACAGCGAGGCCGACGAGGCCGGGTTCGCCGAGCTTCCACTCCGCCCGTCTGTGACCGGGCTTCACCGATGCATCGCCGGCCTTGGGTCGTGCGTACACCTGCGATGGGCCAGGCACGTGTCGAGTACCGGTCCCCTGCCCGTGCTCTCAGCCGAGGAGCTCTCCCTGGCGGGGCTGGCTTGTGGTGCCACGAAAGCTCGTCAGGCCGCGGTCGGCGTCCGGTCGATCTGGCGTGGTCCGGGCCGGAGCCGCGACGCGAGGGGCTGAGCCACATCGTGGCTGGTCGTGGCGGAGCCTCCGCGACAGTTGGACGTACCCAGGGCACCTCCGTGTTTCACGTGAAACGCGGAGGCCTCCACGGACGCTGCCGTGGTCGTGTCGCTACGTCCGTCTTCCCGGCGCGGCCTGCCTTGTGCCCCGCGTGGTGTCGACATGCCGCCTGAGCGTTCACCCGGTCGAGCCCTGAGCGAAGGCCTGTGTGGTGGCCGTTGCGCCGCACTGCCGCTGGCTGGTTGGCGTGCCTCGAGACCTAGGCCGCGCGTCGGCATGCGACAGGCACGCGAAGATCCCGTGCCGGGTCGACCGAGCCGGGTGGACGGTCCCGCGTGGCCCGAGCCGGGCGGACGGTCCTGCGTGGACCGAGCCAGGTGAACCAAGCGGGCGGGCCGAGCCGGGTTGACCGCGCCGGATGGCCCGAGCTGTCTGAGTCGAGCTGGATGGTTCGAGCGGGATGCACCAGGCCGGGTTCCCCAAGCCAGGTCGGCGCAGGTGATTCCTCGCCTCCCCTCTTCAGGTTGGACCAGTGCTGAGCCCACAGCAGGGGTCGAGGTGGCGGCGGTCACTCTGCGACGACGAGACACCTCAGTGCGGCAGCGTGCGGCGCATCGGGCGGCCGTGACAGCACAGGCTCGTGCTGCTGGTACGGCTCTTCTGCTGGGCAGGATCCGGACTAGGCCGAGCCGTGGGGTCGGATGCGAGGACAGCTCGATCGTGGGTCTCGTTTCACGTGAAACACTCGGGGGATGGAGAGCGTGCCGGCCGGCGAGGTGGATCACGAGGTCGGCCGCCAGGCCAAGGAGTTCCTCGGTGAGGGGTACGACAAGATCGCCGCGTTCGGCGATGCTCTCGCCGCGGAGGGCGTGCTGCGTGGCCTCATCGGACCCCGGGAGCTCCCACGCCTCTGGGAGCGGCACCTCCTCAACTCCGCGTCGCTCCTCCCCTTCCTCCCGGCCGCCGGGACGGTCGTCGACGTCGGCAGCGGCGCCGGCCTGCCGGGCCTCGTGATCGCCTGCGCCCGGCCGGACCTCGAGGTCGTCCTGGTGGAGCCGATGGAGCGTCGTGCGACCTGGCTCCGCGAGATGGCCCAGCTGCTCGAGCTCGACGCGGTCACCGTCGTCCAGCGTCGGGCGGAGGAGGTCCACGGTGAGCTGGAGGCGGACGTCGTCACGGCGCGAGCCGTCGCGCCTCTCGACCGCCTCATGACGTGGTGCTTCCCTCTCGTTCGCGTCGGTGGATCGCTCCTGGCGATGAAGGGCTCGCGCGCACAGGACGAGGTCGACGCCGCCGCGTCCCTCATCGAACGGCTCGGCGGTGCACCGGCGGAGCTGCTCCGGGCGGAGACGATCGCCGGGGTCGAGCCGACGGGTCTTGTGCGTGTGGTCCGGGTACGGCCCGCCCCGCCTGCCCGCAAGCCGAAGCGACCACGGCGCCGCTGAGGCCGCGCGGCCCCCCGGGCGTCGAACGCGCCTCGGGGGGACGGGAAGGTGTGCAGGCGGACCGTCGGGCGCTTCCCGGATGGCAGGATGTGACCGACCCGAGAGCAGGAGGAGCGGTGGAGTACCACGAGGTCCACGAGGACGCCTCGGACGACGCCCGGCGGGCGGCGATCATCGACGGGCTGCCCCAGGTGGACGACAGCACGCCGCTCGCCGCCCAGCTGGCCGCGGACGCACGACGGCGCATCGAGCTGTCCGGTCGCCGATTCCCCCGCCCGGAGTCGACGCGGGTGCTGACGATCGCGAACCAGAAGGGTGGCGTCGGGAAGACGACGACCGCGGTCAACCTCGCGGCGGCGCTCGCGCAGGCCGGTCTCAACGTCCTCGTCATCGACAACGACCCGCAGGGCAACGCGTCGACCGCGCTCGGCGTCGACCACCGCGCCGGCACGCCCTCGGTGTACGAGGTGCTCGTGGAGGACGAGGAGCTCGCCGCGGTGGTGCAGCGATCCTCCCGGATCCCCCGCCTCCTGTGCGCCCCGGCGACCATCGACCTCTCCGGCGCCGAGATCGAGCTCGTCTCACTCGTCGCCCGAGAGAACCGACTGCGCAACGCGCTCACCGCCTACCTCGAGCATCGGGCAGCTGTCGGCGAGGACCGCCTCGACTACGTCTTCATCGACTGCCCGCCGAGCCTCGGTCTGCTGACGGTCAACGCCTTCGTCGCGGCGCGCGAGGTCCTGATCCCCATCCAGTGCGAGTACTACGCGCTCGAGGGCTTGAGCCAGCTCCTCAAGAACGTGCAGCTCATCAAGAACCACCTCAACCCGCTGCTGCACGTCTCGACCATCCTGCTGACCATGTACGACGCCCGGACGAACCTGGCGCAGCAGGTCGCCGCGGAGGTGCGCGAGCACTTCCCGGAGCAGACCCTGCGCACGACCGTGCCCCGCTCGGTCCGCATCTCCGAGGCGCCCAGCTACGGCCAGACGGTGATGACCTACGACCCGGGATCGACGGGGGCGCTGTCGTACCTGGCCGCGGCCCGCGAGCTCGCCGAGCGTGCGCGACCCGTCGCCGCCGTGCCGGCTGCCGCCGCCGCCGACGACGTCCAGACGAAGGAGTACTGATGGCCGAGAAGCGCCGCGGTCTGGGCCGAGGGCTGGGTGCATTGATCCCGACGGGGAACGAGCGCGACGCCAGGCCCGTCGACGTGTTCTTCCCCGGTCCGCCCGACGGTGCCGATGGCGCGCGGTCGGCGGCCGACGGCGCTGGTCGCGACGGCCGTTCGGTCGACGGCCGCGAGCCGCTCGACGGCGCGGCGGCCGGTTCCTTCGCCCGACCCGACACCACGCCCGGGACGGTCGCGGACGACGGCCCCGAGCTGGTCCCCGTCCCGGGTGCCCGGTTCGCCGAGGTCCCCCTCGGGCAGATCCGGCCCAACCCCCGGCAGCCCCGGACGGTCTTCGACGAGGAGGCACTCGTCGAGCTCGTCGCGTCGGTGCGGGAGATCGGCGTGCTCCAGCCGGTCGTCGTGCGGCCGCTCGAGCCGGCCGAGGGCGATGCGCGCTACGAGCTGATCATGGGCGAGCGTCGGTGGCGCGCGAGCCAGCAGGCCGGCCTGGAGACCATCCCGGCCATCGTCCGGGAGACCACCGACGACGACCTGCTGCGCGACGCGCTCCTCGAGAACCTCCACCGGAGCGACCTGAACCCGCTCGAGGAGGCGGCCGCCTACCAGCAGCTCCTTGACGACTTCTCCTGCACCCACGACGAGCTCGCCCAGCGAATCCACCGCTCACGTCCGCAGATCACGAACACCATCCGCCTGCTGCGCCTCCCCCCGCTCGTCCAGCGACGGGTCGCAGCCGGTGTCCTCTCGGCGGGCCACGCGCGAGCCCTCCTCGGCCTGCCCGACGCCGCGGCCATGGAGCGGCTGGCGCAGCGGATCGTCGCGGAGGGTCTCTCCGTGCGCGCGACCGAGGAGATCGTCGCGCTCGGCGGGGAGCCGGAGGCGCCCAAGCCGGCTCCGCGGGCGCCCCGTCCGGGCGACCGCATCGCCGCGCTCGACGACCTGGCGTCGCGGCTCTCCGACCGCTTCGACACCCGGGTCAAGGTGGCGCTCGGGAAGACCAAGGGCCGCCTCACGGTCGAGTTCGCCTCGGTCCAGGACCTGAACCGCATCCTCGACGTCATCGCCCCGGACGACCCGGGCCTGCTCCGCTGAGCTCCGCCGCGACCCCCCACGCCGCTCTAGAGCATTCGCTCTAGAGCGGCGTGGACGAGGCAGCTGAGCGTCAGAACACGCCCCGCGGCGCGGGGGGGAGCCGGATCAGTCGGTCTCGCAGCGCGCACGAGACCGCCACCAATCGGTCCCCCTCGCAGAACGGCGGGACGCCCGACGACCGGACCGGCCGCAGCCTCCCCGGGCGATGCGGGTCAGACGGTCTCGGGCCCGGCGGTCTGCACCTGGCCGGCGTCGGGGTGGGCGTCCGTGCCGAAGATCTGCACCAGCTCCGCCTCGGCCGCGACGACGCCCGACAGTCGGCGCACGCCCTCGCGGATGCGCTCCGGCGTCGGGTAGCAGAACGACAGGCGCATGTGGTCCGAGCCCTGGCCGTCGGCGTAGAACGCGGTCCCCGACACGTACGCGACGAGGGCGGTGACGGCGCGCGGCAGCATCGCCCGGGCGTCGATGCCGTACGGGAGCTTCACCCACGTGTAGAAGCCGCCCTTGGGGACGGTCCACGTGGCCTCCGGCATGTACTCGGCCAGCGCGCCCACCATGGCGTCGCGACGCTCGCGGTACATCTCGCGGTACGCCTTGATCTGCCCGCGCCAGTCGTGGTTCGTCAGGTAGGTCGAGACCGCGAGCTGGGACGCGTTGGACGGGCACAGGATCGCGGACTCGCTCGCCAGGACGAGCTTCTCGCGGATGCCGGGGGGCGCGACCGCCCACCCGACCCGGTAGCCCGGCGCGAAGGTCTTCGAGAAGGACCCGAGGTAGACCACCCCGGTCTCGTCCATCGCGCGCATGGCCGGGTACGGCTCACCCTCGAAGCCGAGCAGTCCGTACGGGTTGTCCTCGATCACCAGGACGTTGTGCCGCCGCGCGATCTCGAGGATGCGCGGGCGCCGCTCGGGCGACAGGGTCACGCCCGCCGGGTTGTGGAAGTTCGGCACCGTGTAGAGCAGCTTCGCGCGCCGGCCCTCGGCCTTCAGGCGGGTGAGCGTCTCGTCGAGCGCCTCGGGGATGAGGCCGTCCTCGTCGAGGGGCACGTGCACGACGTCGGCCTCGTAGGAGCTGAAGACGCCGAGGGCGCCGACGTAGCTGGGGGCCTCCGCGACGATGACGTCGCCCGGGTTCACGAAGAGCCGCGTCACAAGGTCGAGTGCTTGTTGCGAGCCGGTGGTGACCACGACGTCGTCGGGATGGGCGTGGATGTGCTCCATCCGCATGATCTCGAGGATCTGCTCACGCAGGGTCTCGTCGCCCTGGCCGGCGCCGTACTGGAGGGCCGTCGTCCCCCGCTTCAGCACCAGCTCGTGGGCCGACTCGGCGAGCGCCTCCAGGGGCAGCCCGTCGAGGTAGGGCATGCCCCCGGCGAGCGAGACGACCTCGGGCCGGTTCGCGACGGCGAAGAGGGCTCGGATCTCGGACGCGCGCATGCCGTGGGTTCGTTCGGCGTAGGTGCCGAACCACGGGTCGAGGCGGGTCCCGCTGACGGGCTGGGCGATGGGGGCGGCGCCACCGGTGGCAGGCGTCACCTGCCCGATCGGCTCGCCGGTCTGGGGAGTCATGAAGCGAGTCTGCCACGCACGCCGGGCGACGTTGCACAGCATTCGTCCCACCGGGGCGTCGCGAGTGTCCGCATCGCGGGACGGCGGGCGGGTCCGGGCCGCTCCGCAGACGCCGACGGCCCGCGGGAGCACCTCCCACGGGCCGTCGGTCGTCAACTGCTGCCGCGCGACCCTACGCCTGCGCGCGGGACGGGCGCGGGTGCGTCAGGCGTTGGCGAGCACGTCCTCGATCTCGTTGACCAGGGCCGGCTTCGGCCGCGCGCCGACGATCTGCTTCACGAGCTCGCCGTTCTGGTACACGTTCAGGGTCGGGATCGAGATGATCCCGTAGGCCTGCGCGATGCGCGGGTTGGCGTCGGTGTCGATCTTCGCGATCTTCACCCGGCCCGCGTAGACGTCGGACAGCTCCTCGAGGATCGGGGCGACCTGGCGGCACGGTCCGCACCACTCGGCCCAGAAGTCGACGAGGACGGGGACGTCCGACTTCAGGACCTCCGCCTCGAACGTGTCGTCGGTGACGTGGACAGTGCTCACAGGGTCTCCTCGATCTTCTCGGGCAGGGTGGCGGGCGTCGGCGGCTCGACGGAGTCGACGAGCGCCGCCAGGTAGTGCTGGGCGTCGAGCGCCGCGGAGCAGCCGGAGCCGGCCGCCGTGATCGCCTGACGGTAGGTGTGGTCCACGAGGTCGCCGCACGCGAAGACGCCGGGGACGCTCGTCGCGGTCCCGCGCCGGCCCTCGCCGCCGGTGACGACGTAGCCCTCCGCGTCCACGGCCACCTGGTCGGTGACGAGCTCGCTGCGCGGCACGTGTCCGATGGCGACGAACACGCCCGTCGCCGGGATCTCGCGCTCGGCGCCCGTCACGGTGTCCCGCAGCGTCACGGCCGACACCTTGGCGTCGCCGGAGATCGCGGCCACCTCGCTGTTCCACGCGAACTGGATCTTGGGGTCGGCCAGCGCCCGGTCGGCCATGACCTTCGACGCGCGGAGCGCGTCGCGGCGGTGCACCACGGTCACGGTCTCGGCGAAGCGGGTGAGGAACGTCGCCTCCTCCATCGCGGAGTCGCCGCCGCCCACCACGACCACGTGCTGGCCGCGGAAGAAGAAGCCGTCGCAGGTCGCGCACCACGAGACGCCGTGGCCCGACAGCCGCTTCTCCTCGGGCAGGCCGAGCTCGCGGTACGCGGAGCCCATCGCCAGGATGACGGCGCGCGTGCGGAACGTCTCGCCGCCACCGGTGACCACGGTCTTGACCGGGCCGTCCAGCTCCAGCCGCGTGACGTCGTCGTACAGGATCTCGGCGCCGAAGCGCTCCGCCTGCTTGCGCATGGTCTCCATGAGGTCCGGGCCCATGACGCCGTCCACGAAGCCGGGGAAGTTCTCGACGTCGGTGGTGTTCATGAGCGCGCCACCGGCGGTCACGGACCCGGCGACGACGACGGGCGCCAGGCCCGCCCGCGCGGCGTAGATGGCCGCGGTGTAGCCGGCCGGTCCGGACCCGACGATGACGAGGTCGCGGGGGTTCTCGGTCACGTTCGTCCTCACTGCTGGAGTTCTCGGGCGGTCAGCGGTTCCTGGTCCCGCCACAACATGCTGTGCCGATGGCGTCAACAGATCCTAGATGTGCCATGTTCCCACGCCCCTCCGACGCACGGGCGACCGCTGGGTGAACCCGTGGCAACGGCGGCGCTCAGGAGACCTGGAGCTCCAGGAGCTCGAGGCGGATCCGCGCGTCGGGCGTCGTCGGCAGCTCCGTGAACCACAGCACGATGGTCTGGGTCTCGGTGGGCGGGTCGAGGGTCAGGACCGTGTCCGGTGACAGGGCGCCGTGCGCGAGCACCTCGCCCGTGGTCGGCGTCGCCGGATCCGTCGCGCGGACCTCGACCATCCCGCCCGTGCCGTTGACCTGCAGGCGCACGGTCGACACCGTCGCGGGCTGGGCGAGGGTCACGGCGTAGCCGATGCCCTCCTTCATCCCGTACGTGGACGAGGCGTAGGTGCGCGTGAACCAGAACGTCGACGGGTCGCCGTCGATGGCCAGCGGCACGGCCTCGGGGTGCTCGTTGTTGTCGCCGCCCGGCGGCGGGTCGAGCATCTGGGCGCTCGCGATGACGGGCGCGGCCCCCGGGGCGGCCCCCTCCTCGGCGGGTGGCGTCGTCGGGGTGGCGCTCGGCTCCTCCGACGCCGACTCGTCGGGACCCGGCGTCTGCTCGGTCAGGCCGAGGCCCTCCTCACCGCCCAGCGGCGGTGCGGGCGCCATGAGCGCGTTCCAGGCCCAGACCAGCCCGAGGACCACGAGCAGGCCGACCAGACCCAGCACGATCGGCGTCGCGTTGAAGCGTCGACGCGCCAGCGGGACGGGCTCGTCGAGGAGCGCGTCGAAGCCCGCGTCGTAGCCGCGCGGGGTCCCGGCACCCACCGGGCGCGGGCCCGACGGCGGGACGACGGGCGGCACCGCCGGCGGCAGGGCACCCGACCCGACGGGTCCACGGACCGACGCCGGCACCCCCGTCACGAGGCCGCCGGCCGCGGGCGGGACGGCACCGGGGACGGCGCCCGTCGGCGGGAGCTGCCCCGCCGGGGCGGCCGGGCGCACGGACTGACGGACGGACTGCCGCTGGACGCGCGCCGCCGCCGGCGCGGATCCGAGCGCAGCCCCCGGGCCGCCGGGCCCCGCAGCTCCGCCGGGGCGCCCGGCGTCACGGGCGTCACCGGCGCCGCCAGGAGCGGCCGCGCCGGGCTCGCCCCCAGGGCCACCCTCGTCCCACGGGCCGGACGGCACGATGGCCGCGCGTGCGGCGGCGTCGAGCGAGTCGTAGATGGCGGCCGCGTCGATCGCGGGCCACGGCTCGAGCTCGCGGACGAGCTCTCCGGGGCTGTGCGGGCCGTCGTCGTGCGGCCCGAGGGTCACGGCGCACAGGGTGTCGAGGTCGGGCGGGACGGCGGGGCTGAGCTCCGCGGGCGGCACGGGCGCCCCCGCGACGGATGGCGCGACCGGCGTCGTGCCCGCCTCGGTGGTGCCCGGCGTGCCGGCGGCGTCGGAGGCGGCCGGCCACCGGCCGGTCAGCGCGAGGTAGAGCAGGGCGACGAGCCCGACCGTGTCCGCGCGGGACGTCGACTTGGCGTCGCCGTGCGCGTTGCCGAACAGCTCGCCGTCGACGGCGAGGCCGGTGACCAGCACGGCGCCGTCGGGCGTCACGTGGACCGCCTCCGGGCGCAGGGCGAGGTGGTGCACCCCGCGGCGCCGGGCGACCTCGAGGGCCGCGGCGGCCTCGCCGACGATGGCGCGGGCCTGGTCGGCGGGCAGCGGGCCGTTGGCGGTCAGCCGGCCCAGGTCCTGGCCGACGACGGGCTCGGTCACGACGTACGCGACGCCCTCGTGGTCGCCGACGTCGAGCACGCGCAGCAGTCGCGGGTCGGAGACCAGGGCGGCCCGGCGGGCGGCGTCCTGCGCGGGGCCGGCACCACCGCCCGTGAGGATGAGCGCGCGGACCGGGCGGTCCAGGATCTGGTCGCGCGCGGTCCAGGTCTGGGCGTCGGGGAGGTCGGCGGCGACGGGCTGGTGCAGCCGGTAGCGCCCGGCCAGCAGCGTGCCACGCCCGATGACGGCGTCCAGACGATCACCTCCGCGCTCGGGGCGCCCGAAGCGCCCGTACCCCACCCCGGGTGGCACCACGGCCGGGGCGACGGCCGACGGCGCCGCCGCAGGTCCGGGCGTGCCCGTGCCGGGCGAGCCCATGCTACGGGGCGACGGTTCGGCCGGGGGCGCCAGCAGCGCACCGAGCGGCCCGAGGCGGGACGTGATCGGCGCCAGGCGCCGCGTGAGAGGTGCCAGCCGACCGAGCAGCGGCCGCAGGAAGTCGTCGAGCTCGGTGACCCCGAGCCACCGCAGCGCCAGCCCGTACGCGACCACCATCACCACGCCGACCAGCGCGCACGCGAAGACGGCGACGAACCAGGACGACCCCGCGAGGTTCCCGAAGACCCGGCTGATCAGCCAGCCGAGGCCGGTGGCGATCGCGGCGGCGAGCCCGGCCCGCACGTGCAGGCGGATGATCCGGCTCAGCCCGCCGCCCAGGCGCCGCCAGACCTGGGCGCCGCCCCAGACGGCGCCGAGGACGTACGACAGCGACATGCCCGCCGCGGCCCAGGCCACCCAGTGCCGCGGCTCGGCCACGAGCCACCCCAGCACCGACACCGCGACGACGACGCCCGCCATCGCGACCTGGATCCGGAACAGGCCCTTGGCGTCCTCGTAGGCGTAGAACACGCGCTGGACGAGCGACCACGCGCCCACGGCCGCGAGGCCGCACATGAACGCGACGATGATCGGGGCCATCGAGGCCGCGTCGGACTGCGCCGTGCTCGGGTACAGCGCGCGCAGCAGCGGCACCGCGATGACGGCGATGGCCGGCGCGGTGAACAGCGTGAAGACGCCGATCGTCCGCAGGCCGTGCGAGAAGTCGGCGCGGACGGCGCGCACGTCGCGGGCGGCGGCGTGGTCCGACAGCCGCGTGAACAGCGCCGTGATGAGCGAGACCGTCACCAGGGAGTGCGGGAGCATGAAGATCGTAAACGCGTTGGTGTAGGCGATGTTGCCGGGGACGCCGAGCTGGGTGCGGTCCACGTTCGGGGCCAGCGCGGCGATCTTCATGACGACGAACGCGCCCACCTGCCCGACGGCGAGCGCGGCGAACGTCCACCCGGCCACCCGGCCGGCCGAGCCGAGCCCCGCGCCCCGCCAGCCCCGCCGCGGCCGGTAGTGGAAGCCCAGTCGGCGCAGCGGCCAGATCAGCACCACGGCCTGGGCGATGACGCCGAGCGTCGCCACTCCGGCCAGCAGCGACACCCGCCCGCCGGTCCACACCGACAGGTCCTCGACCGCCCCGTGCGCGGGCTTCTCCCACGTGCCGAACGCGGCGATGAACACGACGAGGCCCGCGATGGCGATGACGTTGTTCACGACGGGCGCCCACATGTACGGCCCGAAGCTGCCGCGCGCGTTCAGCACCTGCCCGAGCAGCGTGTACACGCCGTAGAAGAACACCTGCGGCACGCACCACAGCGCGAACGACGTCGCGAGGGCTGCCTGCTCGCCGTCGAGGAAGATCCGCACGATGAGCGGCGACGCGGCCCAGAGCACCACCGTCGCGCCGCCGAGGATGACGAACGACACCGTGAGCAGCCGGTCGACGTACTCCTGACCGTTCGCCGACCGGTACGCGCGGACCACCTGCGGCACCAGGACGGCGTTGATCACGCCGCCCGCGATGAGCATGTAGAAGATGTTCGGCAGCGTGTTCGCGACGGTGAACGCGTCACCGGCCCGGGCGCTCGTGAGACCCACCGCGGCGACGAGCAGGGTGCCGCGGACGAAGCCGAGCACGCGCGACACGGCCGTGCCGGCGGCCATCACCGCCGTGCTGCGCCCGAGCGACCGGGCGCTGACCTCCTCGCTCACGGGCGGGCCTCCTCCTCGTCCTCCTCCGGCGACAGGGCGTCGGGCCCGGCGTCGGGCTCGGGGGCCGCTCGCCGGGCCGTGCGGCCGCGCCGGATGGTGCGCACGAGACCGACGACGAGGCCGAGCGCCAGCAGCGAGCCGACGACGGCCGTCCCGATGCCCTCCCACTCGGCGCGCACGCGCACGAGGAAGGAGGTGTCGTCGTCGACCACCGTCCCACCGGGGGTCAGCACCTGGACCGTGACCTGGACGTCCGCGCTCTGCACCGCGTGCACCGGCACCCGCACGAGGACCTGGGTCTGCGCCGGGATGGTCACCGCCACCGGGTCGTCGGCGCGCAGGCGGGAGTCGTCGGGCCGCAACCGGACGGCGACGGTGATCGGCTCCGCCAGGTCGTTGGTCACGTTGACGGGCAGCTCGGCCGACGTCGACAGGACGTTGATGCCCTCGTCGGTGGTGGGGGCGACGGTGACGGCGTCCGACAGCGCGTCCGTCGAGGTGCGGGCGCGGTCCACCAGGGCCGCGCGGCCCGCCGGGTCCGCCCGCCAGGCGACCGACAGCGGCGCCAACAGCTCGAGCTCGACGTCGCCGAGCGCGGACTGCGGGTCCGCGAGCATGCCCACGAGCTGCCCGCGGCGGTCGAGCGTCGTGGTCAGCGTGTCGATCTCCGTGCCGGTCGTCTCGGTGTCCACGACGGAGCGCGTCGGCAGCGTGCCCCGGTCGATCTCCGGGTCGGCGAGGCCGACGAGGGCCGACACCGGCTCCCCCCGCACCCAGGGCGTCGTCGCCAGCGCGGCGAGCTGGGCCGCGGCGACGTCGACGTCCGGGGTCCAGTCGCGGGGGAGCGTGAGGAGCACGTGCCGGCTGTCGTTCGGCCGCTCGCGCGTGATGACGGCGAGCTCGGCGAGCAGGTCCTGCACCGCGCTCGCGGGCGTCACGGCCCCGGTCGGGGCGAGCAGGGCGTCGTCGACGGCGACCCGGCCCGTGGTCAGGGCGGCCGACAGCCGCGCGTCGGGCACCAGGACCGTGACGTCCCGGCCGCCCGCGCTGACCGTCGCGCGGCCGCTGGGGGTGTAGGTGAGCACGGCGGGCGAGGGCAGCGTGCCCGGGCCGACGAGCAGCGCGAGGTCGTCGGCGGCGCCGGCGATCGCCGCGGTGGCGAGGTCCGGCTCGTCGTCGGCGGGCAGCGCGAGGGTGACGCGGGCGGCGTCGGGCAGGTCGTGCTGCCGGGCGGCCGCCTCGCTGCGCTGCACCGCCGTGGCGACCAGGGTGCTGCGCCCGGTGTGGGCGATCGCGGCGAGGTCGGTGTCCAGGTACGGCAGCAGCTGCACCTCGCGGTCCGTCATGCCCGCGACCAGCTCGTCGGCCCAGGCGCGGGTCGCGACCCCGCCCAGCGCCGCGGCGTCGAGCAGCCACGGGTCGAGCAGCCAGGTGACGCCCGGGGCGTCCGCCGTCGCCTCGAGGACGTCGGCGAGGCGCCCGCCGGGCGACGTCGCCGCCTCGAGGGCGGGCACCCAGGCGTCGGTGGTGGCGTCGGCGGCGGGCCCCACGACCGGTGCGAGCACGCTGACGCGCGTCGCGTTGACCTCCTGCGGGGGGAACCAGAGCGCGAACGTCCGCACGACGCCGAGGCGCACCCGGGCCGGGTCCGCGCGGTCGACGACGCTCGCCGCCAGGCCACGGGCCCCCCAGGAGGTCGCGCGGGTGGACAGCCGCACCTGGTTCGCCGGGAGCACCAGGTCGACGGTGGTCTGCTGACCGGGCGCCAGTGCCGCCGGCAGGTCGGCCACCACCAGGTCGGTCCCGACCGGGTCCGTCGGCGCCGCGGTGCGCCACCGGTCCAGGGAGAAGCGGCCGATGAACGCCGTCCGGTCCATCGAGAGGACGACGCGCGGCTGCTCCACGGCCGTCGGCCCGTCGTTGCGCACCCGCACGGTCACGGTCAGGTCCTGGCCGGGCTGGAGCACCTGGGGCGTGACCGCGGCGACGCGCACGTCGAGGGGCAGACCGTCGTCCGGCTCGTCGGCGGCCGTCGCGGCGGGGGGTGCGGCGAGGCCCGCCAGCGCGGCCGCGGCCGTCAGCCAGAGGACGGTGAGCGCCCGGCCGACAGCGCCGGCCCGGCCGGTCGTGCGGCTCATGGGGTCATCCGCACTCGGCGAGCACGACGCCGGCGGCGGCGGCGAGCCTGCGTTCGTTCGGGTAGGCGAGCCGCTCGTCGAGGTCGACCAGGCGTACCCACGCCACGTCCTCCGCCTCCCCGTCGGGGTCACCCGCCACCGTGAGCTCGCCGCCGGTCGCGTGCAGCAGGAAGTGGTGCACCACCTTGTGCACGCGGCGGTCGTCGCCGGTGAACCAGTAGTCGATCGTGCCGAGCGCGCGCACCACGCGACCGCGGATGCCGGTCTCCTCGGCGATCTCGCGGACGGCGGCCTCCTCGGGCGTCTCCTCGCCCTCGAGGTGCCCCTTCGGCAGGCACCACTCGAGGCGGCCGGCCCGGTTGCGGCGGGCGATGACGGCCGCGTGCACCTCTCCGCGCTCGCGGACGACGACGAGTCCCCCCGCCGACGTCTCCTCGACGACCGGCAGGTGCCGGGAGCGCGGGGAACGGGCCCGCTCGAGGTGCAGCGCGTGCCCGCCGGGCGGCGTGGGCACGGGCCCACCGCCGGGTTCGGGCAGGACGCTCGACATGCCGACACTGTAACGACCGCATCTGGGACCATGGGGAACCGTGCCTGCCGACTCCCGCCCTGCCGCCGACGCCCAGCAGCCCGCGCCGACCCTCGCCGCGCTGCAGCGCCGGGCCCTCGGCGTGCTCGCCGGGCTCGCGCCCGCCGCCATCGAGCTCGGGGAGGCCTTCGCGGCCGCCGGGCACGAGCTGGCGCTCGTCGGCGGGCCGGTGCGTGACGCGTTCCTGGGCCGGACGAGCAACGACCTCGACTTCGCGACCTCGGCCACGCCCGACCAGACCGAGGCGATCCTCGCCCGCTGGGGCGACGCGCACTGGGACATGGGCCGCGAGTTCGGCACCATCGGTGCGCGCCGGTTCGCGCGCGGGGCGGGCGACGGGACCGGGGCGAGCGCCGACGTCGTCGTCGAGGTGACCACCTACCGCACCGACGAGTACGACCCGGCCTCCCGGAAGCCGGTGGTGGCGTTCGGGGATACCCTCGAGGGCGACCTCTCGCGGCGCGACTTCACGGTCAACGCGATGGCGGTGCGGCTGCCGGCGCTGACGTTCGTCGACCCGTTCGGCGGGCTCGCGGACCTCGCGGCCCGGCGGCTGCGCACGCCCGTGGGCGCGGTGCAGTCGTTCGACGACGACCCGCTGCGGATGATGCGCGCCGCGCGCTTCGCCGCCCAGCTGGGCTTCCGGCTCGACGACGACGTGCGCCAGGCGATGACGTCGATGGCCGGCCGGATCGAGATCGTGTCCGCCGAGCGGGTGCGCGACGAGCTCACCAAGCTGCTGCTCGCGGCGGATCCGCGGCCCGGGCTCGAGGCGCTCGTCGACACCGGCCTCGCGGACCACGTGCTGCCGGAGCTGCCGGCCCTGCGCCTGGAGATCGACGAGCACCACCGGCACAAGGACGTCTACCAGCACTCGCTCACGGTGCTCGCGCAGGCCATCGCGCTGGAGACCGGCACGGTGGAGGCGCCGACGGGTCCCGTGCCCGGGCCCGACCTGGTGCTGCGGCTCGCCGCCCTGCTGCACGACGTCGGCAAGCCCGCCACCCGGCGCTTCGAGGGCGGGGGCGGCGTGAGCTTCCACCACCACGAGGTGGTCGGGGCGAAGCTCGTCGCGCGGCGGCTGAAGGCGCTGCGCTTCGACAAGGAGACGGTGCAGGCGGTCGCGCGCCTGACCGAGCTGCACCTGCGGTTCCACGGCTACGGCGAGGGCCAGTGGACCGACTCGGCCGTGCGCCGCTACGTGACCGACGCCGGCCCGCTGCTCGAGCGGCTGCACCGGCTCACGCGCTCGGACTGCACCACGCGCAACCGCCGCAAGGCGGAGCGGCTCTGGCACGCCTACGACGACCTCGAGGCGCGGATCGCCGAGCTGCGCGAGGCCGAGGAGCTGGCCTCGATCCGGCCCGACCTGGACGGGCAGCAGATCATGGCGATCCTCGGCATCGGCCCGGGCCGCGAGGTCGGCGAGGCGTACCGGTTCCTCCTCGACCGCCGCATGGAGCTGGGCCCGCGCCCGGCGGAGGAGAGCGAGGCGGCCCTGCGCGAGTGGTGGGCAGCCCGCGAGTCCTGACCGGCGGCCCGCGAGTCCTGACGGGCAGCCCGCGAGTCCTGACCGGCGGCCCGGCGCCGGACCGCCGCTGTCCCGCCGTCCGACGCGCCGCGCGGACACCCACCGCCGCTCCTGTGACCGATGTGGTCAGGGTGACCCGTGTGACGGCTCACCCGTCACACGGGTCACTCCCGTCCCATCAGCGGCGGTGGGTGCCCGCGGCCGGCGCTGCGACCCGGTCAGGAGGAGCGCTGGTGCGCGCGGAAGGCGCGGGTGGCCAGCCAGGTGAGCACCACCGCCAGGGCGGCGAGCAGGCCGACGTGGCCCCAGAGCGCGCCGAGGTCACGGTCGTCCGACAGGGCCTCGCGGCCGACGACGACGGCCCACTCGAACGGGTTGAACCGCGCCACGTCCCCGACCCACGCGGGCGACAGCCGCGTGTCCATGATCGCCGAGCTCACGAACATCAGCGGCAGGCCGACCAGCTGGGAGATCCCGATCAGCGCCTCCTGCGTGCCGGTGAGCAGCGCGACGGCGTTCGACATCGCCGACAGCGCGGACGTCAGCAGCACCACCCCCAGCAGCAGGAGCGCGATGCCGGCCGGCCCGCCGTCGAGCCGCGCGCCCGCGAGCCACGCGACCGCGAGCACGACGACCGTCTGGAGCACCGCGAGGACCGACTGGTAGGCGAGCGTCGAGACCACCAGCGCGCCGCGGCTCGTCGGGGAGGCGAGGAACCGGTCCATGACGCCCCGGCTCATGTCCTCGACGAACGCCGTGCCGGCCCAGGCGCTCCCGAAGAGCGTCATCATCATGACGACGCCCGGCGTCAGGAACTCCAGGTAGGACGGCGCCGCCGCCTCCCCGAAGCCCGGAAGCCGCACGACGTTCTCGAACAGCGCCCCGAACAGGAGCAGCCACATCATCGGCTGCACCAGGTTCATGAAGAGGTAGACGGGCATCCGAGCGAAGGCCCGCAGGTTCCGCCCGGTGAGCAGCGCGGTGTGCACGACGGCGGTCACGCGGCCACCTCCTCGTCCAGGGTGCGGCCGGTGTGGCGCAGGTAGACGTCGTCGAGGCTCGGGCGCGCGACGCTGGCGGCCGCGACCTGGATCCCGGCCTGGTCGAGCGCCGCGAGGACGTGCGGCAGGGCTGCGCCGCCGCGGTCGGCCCGCGCACGCACGGTCCGGCCCGACGACGTCACGTCGCGCAGGTCCGGCACCCGCTCGAGCGTGCGCAGCGCGGCCGCCACCGCCGACGGGTCGCCCGTCTCGCGGCCGACCTGCACGACGACGGCGTCGCCGCGCAGGTCGTCCTTCAGCTCGTCAGGCGTGCCGTGGGCGACGACGCGCCCGCGGTCGACGATGGCGAGCCGCCGCGCGAGCCGGTCGGCCTCCTCGAGGTAGTGCGTCGTGAGCAGCACGGTGGTGAGCTCCGCGCGCGTCACCGCCTCCAGCTCGGCCCACATCTGCGCACGTGCCTCGGGGTCCAGCCCCGTCGTCGGCTCGTCGAGGAAGAGGACGCGCGGCCGGTGCACCAGGCCCATGGCGACGTCGAGCTTGCGGGCCATGCCGCCCGAGTAGGTCTTCGCGAGCCGCGCGCCGGCGTCGACGAGGCCGAAGCGGTCGAGCAGCTCGTCGGCGCGCGCCCGCGCGTCGCGCCCCGACATCCCCTGCAGCCGCGCCGCGAGGACGAGGTTCTCGCGGCCGGTGTGCATGGGGTCGCTCACGGGTCGCTGCGCCACGAGCCCGATGGCGCGGCGCACCTTCTCGGGGTGGCGCAGCACGTCGACGCCCGCGACGACGGCGCGGCCGGCGTCGGGCCTGGTGAGCGTCGAGAGCACCTTGACGGTCGTCGACTTGCCCGCGCCGTTGGGGCCGAGCAGCCCGAAGACGGTGCCGGGCTCGGCCTCGAACGACAGGCCGTCGAGCGCGCGGACGGGCGGCGTCCGCCGTCCGGAGCGGTAGGTCTTGACCAGCGCGTCGGCGAGGAGCGCCGTCGTCGGGCCGGTGGTGTGCGGTGGTGCCATGGGTTCCTCCTGGGTGGTGAGCCGCCGGAGGAAGGCACGCGGATACGATGAGGTGGGGTCTCGGGTGCGTGCCTTCGCGGTCGGCTCGTGACTTCGGTGGCTCGGGTGTTGCCGCACCCGGGCCACCACTTCTTCTCCCCCGAGGGTCTCGGCGGAGAGCTCTGGTTCACGGTGCTGGGGGTGGGGCTCCCTCCGCCGTGAGATGGCCCTCGTAGTCCGCGAGCAGGTCGCCGACCTCCTCGCCGGCCGCCAGGCGCCGGTGCATCTCCGCCCACAGCGCCTGCCCCCCGACGGCGCCGCGCTCGAGCCGGTCGACGAGGTCCGCGACGAAGACGCGCTCCGCGCGCACCATCGCGAGCTCGTAGTTGTTCTCCACGAGGAAGACCTCGGGCAGCGGGTACCGGGCCGCCTCGGCGAGCTCGTCGATCCGCGCGTCGAGCAGCTCGAGCCGGCGGCGCAGCAGCGCGAGCGACTCCTCCGGCGTGAGCAGGCCGATGAGCGAGAGGCCCGCCTCGAAGTCCGGGTACTCCTTGGCGGGCACCTCGAGGATCCGGCGGAGCCAGCCCATCGCCTTGGCGCGGCCGGCGTCGGTGATCGCGTAGACGGTGCGCTCCGGGCGGGCGCCCTCGCGCTCGGCGCGCTGGGCCTCGATGAGCCCGTTCTTCTCCAGCGACGCGATGACGGAGTAGAGCGACCCCCAGTTGAGCCGGATGCTGTGCTCCTTGCCGCGGCCGCGCAGCACCTGGGTGATGCGGTAGGGGTGCATCGGCTCCTCGATCAGCGTGGCCAGCACGGCCAGCGCGAGCGGGTTGCTCGACGAGGAACGCGACATACTCACCTCCGTATACTCGGAATGGAGTATTACGCGTTCCAGGCCACGGAAGCAACCCCCGGCCTGCGCCCACTCCCCCCGCACCCCGCGAGGTCGAACGTTGCGACCGAGGTCGAGCGTCCGGACCCTCGATCTCGGCCACAACCTTCGACCTCGTCGCGGGGGCCGGGCGGCCGAGGGCGCGGGACGGGCCGGACGCGCGGTGAGAGGGGTCAGTCCGTGGGGGTGCCCAGGCGGGACTCCGCGGCCGTGTTCGCGCGGAGGTAGGTCACCGACGTCGCGCCGTACGTCACCGCCAGCGCGGCGAACACCGCGGCCGACCAGCCGGCGTCGGGCAGCACCACCGCCGCCAGCGCCGCGGCACCGACGAACGCCGCGTTGTAGAGCATGTCGTACAGGGAGAACGCGCGGCCGCGGTAGTCGTCGTCGGTGTCGCGCTGCACGATCGTGTCGACGGCGATCTTGGCGCCCTGCACCGAGAGCCCCAGCAGCACCGCGGACACCACGACGACGCCGTACGCGTGCGACACCGCGAGCAGCGCCTGGCTCACCACGCCGACGCCGAGGCACACGGCCACCCAGGTCGCGGGACGCATCCGCTCGTGCGCGATCGGTGTGAGCACGATGGCGAGCCCGTTCCCCGCGAACGAGACGCCCGCGAGCAGCGCGAACGTCGCCATGCCGGCGTCGGCGTCGGCCGGGTCGGACAGCAGGTTCCGCGACATCAGGATCAGCGCGATGAAGTTCACGCCGTACAGGAACCGGTGCACGCCCATGACACCCAGGCCCAGCGCGGGGGTGCGGCGGCGGACCAGCCAGCGGGCGCCGTCGACCAGGTCCGCCGCCGTGGCGGCGACGTCGCGCCACAGGCTGAGCGAGCGACGCTCCGGCCCGAGCTGGTCGCGGCCCAGCCGCAGCGCCAGTGCGCTGGCGCCCGCGAAGAACACCGCCGCCACCGCGAGCACGATGCCGTCCCGCACCGCGCCCTCCGGCGTCACCCGGGAGAGCAGGACGCCCAGGCCCGCGCCGACGACGGCGGACACCGCGCCGAGCGTCGGGGTGATGGTGTTGGCCATGAGCAGCTGCGGGCGGGGGACGACGTGGGGGAGGCCGGCCGACAGCGCCGCGAGCAGGAACCGGTTGACGCCGAGCGTCAGCAGCGCCAGCACGTAGACCGCAGGCGTGATGCCCACGGTCGCCATGAGCACGGCGAGCGTGAGGGTGAGCGGCACGCGCACCGCGTTGCCGAGGAGCAGCACCTGCCGGCGACGCCACCGGTCCAGGAGCGGTCCGGCGAAGGGCGCCACCGCCGTGAAGGGCAGCAGCAGGACCGCGAACGCCACGGCGACGTCGCCGGCCGTCGCCATGCGCTCGGGCTGGAAGAAGAACAGCGTGGCGAGCCCGGCCTGGAACATGCCGTCGCCGCACTGGGACACCAGGCGGACGGCGAAGAGCTTGCGGAAGTCGCGGTGGACGGCGACGGTCCGCAGGTCCGACAGGACGCTCATGCCTGGTCCCTGGCGGGCCGGTCGGTGCTCACCAGCGCAGGCTAGTCGCCCGGACGAGGGACGAAGCGCACCCACGGGATGTGGTGGGCGGCCGCGCGCAGGCTCTCGGGGCTGCCGTCGACCGGACCGGCGCCCATGTACCGGAAGAGCGCCCGCGCCGCCCGCGGGTGCCGCCCGGCGTACCGCGCGAGGGCGGGGGCGACGTCGTCGGCGTCGGGGAAGGTCGCGGTGACCGGGGTGCGGCGGCGCCCGACCTGGATCGTGGCCTCGGGGTGCGCGCGCAGGTTGCGGTACCACTGCGATCCCGGGCCCCATCCGGACGCGACCGTGACGTGCCCCTCCGCGCCGCGGTCCACGACCTCGAGCACGGTCCGTCTGGTGGCGCCCGACACGCGGCCCACGTGCTCGAGCAGCAGGAAGCGACCGCCGAGCAGCCACCCGAGGCGCCAGCGGTACAGGAGGAGCGGCGCGCGCAGGAGGGCGCGCATCGGGCCCCTCGGCGGTGCGGGTCGTCCGTCCCCCATGGTCCTCACCCCCGCGCCCGACCGTGCCGCAGATCCGGGGCACCCGCCACCGGGACGTCGCGGCCAGGACCTGCCGCTCCGCCGGGAACCCAGGGGCAGGATGGTCGTATGCCACGCGACGACGGCAGCAAGCACCGGCTTCTCGACCCCTGGCTCACCGACCGCGACGACGTCGCCGCTGCCCTCGGCAGCGACCTCACCACCGGCCTGTCTCCCGACGAGGCCGCCCGCCGACTGGCCGAGCACGGCCCGAACGAGCTGCGCGCCGACCCGCCCGTGCCGACGTGGCGCCGGCTGCTCGCGCAGCTGCGCGACCCGCTCGTCGTGCTGCTGCTCGTGGCCGTCGCGGTGTCCGTCGGGGCGTGGCTGGCCGAGGGCGCGGAGGGGGTGCCCGTCGACGCCGTCGTGATCGCGGTGATCGTCGTCGCCAACGCGGTGCTGGGCGTCGCGCAGGAGCGCAAGGCCGAGGACGCCGTCGCGGCGCTCGCCCGCATCAGCGCACCGACGGCGTCGGTGGTCCGGGGCGGCGAGCAGCGGCGCGTGCCCGCGCGCGAGGTGGTGCCGGGTGACCTGCTCGTGCTCGCGGAGGGCGACACCGTGCCCGCCGACGCGCGGCTGGTCCAGGTCTCCTCGCTCCAGGTCGCGGAGGCGGCGCTGACCGGCGAGAGCGAGGCGGTCGCGAAGCAGACGGCGCCCCTCGCCGGTCCGACGGCCCTCGGCGACCGCACGAACATGGCCTTCGGCGGGACGGCGGTGACCCGCGGGTCCGGCCGCGCCGTCGTGACCGCGACCGGCATGGCCGCGGAGACCGGCAAGATCGCGCAGCTCCTCGCCGAGACCGAGCAGGAGCCGACGCCGCTGCAGCGCGAGGTGTCCGGCGTCGGGCGGATGCTCGGGATCGCGGTGGTGGTCATCGCGATCGTCGTCGTGGTGACCGTGCTGCTGATCTCCGACCTGCAGACCGCCGCGGACTACGTGACCGTGCTGCTGCTGGGCGTCTCGCTCGCGGTCGCCGCGGTGCCCGAGGGGCTGCCGGCCGTGCTGTCGGTGGTGCTCGCCGTCGGGGTGCAGCGGATGGCCGGGCGCAACGCCATCGTGAAGCGGCTGGCCTCGGTGGAGACGCTCGGGTCGGCGTCGGTGATCTGCTCCGACAAGACGGGGACGCTCACCCAGAACGAGATGACGCTCGTGCGCGTGGTGACGGCGTCGGGGTCGGTGCGGCTGGAGGGGGCCGGGTACGCGCCCGTCGGCGCGGTGCTCGCCGACGACGGCACCGACCTTGCCGAGGGCGGTGCGCTGCGCGCGGAGGTCGCCGCGGTGCTCGCCGGCGGCAGCGCCGCGAACGACGCCGTCCTGCGCGCGGAGCCCGACGGGACCTGGGCGCTCGAGGGCGACCCGACCGACGGCGCCTTCCTCGTCGCCGAGCGCAAGCTCGACGGGCTGCGCGAGGCGCGGCTCGCGCGCTCGCGGCGGGTGGCGGCGGTGCCGTTCACGTCCGAGCGCAAGCTGATGTCGAGCATCGAGGCGCCCGTCGAGCCGGTGGTCGACGTCGAGGGCGCCGTCGGGGTCACCGTGGTGACCAAGGGCGCGCCCGACGTCCTGCTCGGGCGCTGCACCCAGGTGCTCGTGGGCGACGACGCGGTCCCCCTGGACGACGCGCGGCGCGCCGCCGTCCTCGCGGCCGTCGAGGAGATGTCCGGGCAGGCGCTGCGCACGCTCGGCGTCGCGGTCCGGGTCACCGAGCTCGCGCCCGACGCCGTCGTCGACCTCGACGGAGACGTGCTCGAGGCGGAGCTCGAGCAGGAGCTGGTGTGGTGCGGCGTCGTCGGGATCATCGACCCGCCGCGGCCGGAGGCGCGCGACGCCGTCGCGGCCGCCAGGCGGGCCGGCATCCGGGTGATCATGATCACCGGCGACCACCCGCGCACGGCGCTGCGCATCGCGACCGACCTCGGCATCGTGCCCGACGGCGCCCGGGCCGCGACCGGGCTCGAGCTCGACGCGCTCGACGACGACGGCTGGCGCGAGGTCGTGCGGACCACGTCGGTGTTCGCGCGGGTGTCGCCGGAGCACAAGCTGCGGATCGTCGACGCGCTCCAGGCGGACGGCCTGGTCGTCGCGATGACCGGCGACGGCGTCAACGACGCCCCGGCGCTGAAGTCCGCCGACATCGGCGTCGCCATGGGCGTCACCGGGACCGAGGTGACCCGGCAGGCCGGCGCGATGATCCTGGCCGACGACAACTTCGCCACGATCGTGGCCGCCGTGCGCGAGGGCCGCGGCATCTTCGCGAACATCAAGAAGTTCCTGCGGTACCTGCTCAGCTCGAACATGGGCGAGGTGCTCACGGTCTTCCTGGGCGTGGTCCTCGCGGGGGTGCTCGGGCTGGCCGGGCACGGCGAGGTGGTCGTGGTGCCGCTGCTCGCCACCCAGATCCTGTGGATCAACCTGCTCACGGACACCGGGCCGGCGCTCGCGATGGGCGTGGACCCGCAGACCGAGGACGTCATGGCGCGGCCGCCGCGGCGGCTGACCGAGCGCGTCATCGACGCGCGGATGTGGGGCGACGTCCTGTGGATCGGCGCCGTCATGGCGGTGGTGTCGCTGCTCGCCATCGACATCCACCTGCCGGGCGGCCTCGTCGAGGGCGACGACGGCGTGGACCTCGCCCGGACCGCCGCGTTCACCGTGCTCGTCCTGGCGCAGCTGTTCAACGCGTTCAACGCGCGCTCGGGCGAGCACTCGGCGCTGACGCGCACGCACAACCGCTGGCTGTGGGGGGCGGTGGCGCTCGCGGCCGGGCTGCAGGTCGCCGTCGTGCACGTGCCGTTCCTCCAGCACGCGTTCGGCACCGTGGCCCTGTCGGCCGACCAGTGGCTGGTGTGCCTGGTGCTCGCGAGCGCCGTGCTCTGGCTGGAGGAGCTGCGCAAGGTGGTGCTCCGCCGTCGGGACGCGGCGCGCGGCTGACCCCAACCTCAAGATCACCCACCTCCGTTCTTGTGTCGACGGAAGGGTGTGGGCATGAGCCAGTGGGAACCATTGCTCGAGAACGTGGTCGCGCACAGATACCCGCGACTGGTGGCGTACGCGATGCTGCTGACCGGCACGCGGGTCGACGCGGAGGACCTCGTCCAGGACGCGCTCGTCGCGACGTTCTCGGGCCGGGCCCGGTTCGCGACCGAGGGCCAGGCCGAGGCGTACGTGCGCCGGGCCGTCGCGTCGAGGTTCGTCGACGCGGGGCGGCGGCGCAGCAGCGAGCGCAAGGCGCTCGCCCGGCAGATCGGCCTGGCGGCGGCGACGGCCGTCGAGCCGCCGAGCGTCGGGCTGGCGCCGGAGGTCGAGGCGGCGCTCGCGCTGCTGAGCCCGCGGGAGCGCGCGTGCGTCGTGCTTCGGCACATGGAGGACCTGTCCACGCGTGAGACGGCGCAGCTGCTGCGGCTGTCGGAGGGCGCCGTGAAGCGCTACCTGTCCGACGGCGTCGCCGCGCTCACCGCTGCGCTGGACGCGGAGGTGGCCGAGCAGCTGCCCGTGACGCCGGCCGTCGCCGCCGGCCCGATCCCCCGACGAACGTCGACCCGGAAGGAGGTGCGTCATGACGCGTGACCTCGGTGACCTGATGTGGGGCGCGGTGGGTGAGCGCTCGCAGTCCTTGGACGGCCTGACCCCCGACGCCGGTGACCTGGCCCGCCTGCGCTCGCGGGTGCGCCGCGGCCGGACGGCCCGCCACGTGCGCGAGGGGGCCGTGGCCGTCCCGGTCGTGGCCGCCCTGGTCGCCGTGGGCTGGTTCGGCCTCGACAGGATGAACCAGCCCGACCCGCCGCCGGCGACCCAGGAGCCGGTCGTCCCGACGCCGGACGACGACGGCACCGACGACGTCGTGCTCGGGGAGCCGATCGACGAGCCCGGGCTGCCGACCTACTACGAGCTGCCCGACGGCCTGCTCGAGCAGACGGGCCCGGGCTGGCTCGTGACGGTGCACCGGCCGTCGCGCCACGACGCGGACGCCGGGATCGACGCCGAGTTCGACGTGCTGGTCAACGCGATGTTCCTGGTCGCGCCGGACGGCACGCACTTCCTGGTCGGCAAGTTCGACGCCGACGCCAACGTGTACCCGGTCGCGTGGCGGGCGGGCAGCCCGACGGTCGACGTCGTCGTCGACACCCTGACTGCCGGGTACCTGGAGCAGCGGCCGGACCAGGACCTCATGGCCGCGACCTACGACCTGCGCACCCGGGCGTTCACCGAGCGTGAGGGCGACGCGATCTGGCCGCCCGACACCTCGCTGGACGTGCCGCGCAGCCCGTCCGGCCGTGGGATCAGCATCGAGTACGCGGACACGTTCACTCTCTCGGCGGCGGACGGCGGGGCGAGTGCGCAGCTGGGGTATGCCGTGCCCGGCAAGGTGTGCTCGCCGGTGGGCTGGCTGGGCGAGCAGTCGTTCCTCGCGCTGTGCCTCGACGCGTCGATGCTCACCGACGGCGGCCTCGACGTCGGCGGGACCGAGTGGGACTACCACCCGGTCCTGGTGCAGGTGGACCTGGACGGTGCCCGGGTGCTGTCGGTCGCGGAGGTCCGGACCCTCGCCGAGGGGGACCCGCTGCCGAGCGCCGGCGAGGGCATCGCGGTCCGCGACGGCGTCGTGGCGTTCAGCTCCGAGACCGGTGGCCCCTACGGCTGCTGGACCGGTGTGGACCTGTGGACCCCCGACGGGTTCCAGGCGCTGCAGCGGCCGGAGGCCGGGGAGAACTCCTTCGACGTGCGCGTGGTGGACGGAGTCGCGTACGTCCAGGCCTCCCCGGGCTGCACCGGCGAGGGCGGGGCGGCCACGCTCACCGCGCACGAGCTCACCACGGGCGGGTCCCGGCTCCTCGAGCCCGCACCGGCCGACTGGCGTCCGGGCGAGCCCGGCACGGTCTGGGACGGCCTGATCGCCTGGACGGTCGCCGAGTAGCAGGGATGGCCGCTCCGCTCGGAGACCTCCGCTCGCCTGGCGGGTGGAGGTCTCCGAGCGGAGAGACTCGCTCACCTGGCCACCACGCAGGTGCGGCCGCAGGGACGCGGGTTCCCCGACCATCCGCGGGCCGCGAGCGCTGCCGCCACCTGCGTCGCCGTCGAACAGGGTGTGACCGTGACGTGCCGCCAGCGGTACCGCAGCGTGAGGTCCCCGCGTGCCAGGAGGACGGCGTTGTCGCGCCATGTGTCGGCGTCGGTGCGTGCGCCGGGATGGCCGAGCCAGCCGTCGAGCTCGACGCGCACGCCGAGCCCTTCGTAGACGCAGTCGGCGCGGATCCAGAGACCGCCGACGACGTCGCGGCGCTGGAGCACAGCGCACGGGAGACCGTGCCGCCGTTCGACGTCGCCGTGATAGCGCCGCTCCAGCGGTGACTCGATTCCGGCGGCCACCTCGGCGACGAGCTCGAGCAGGAGCCCGCGCCTGGGGAACGGACCTCGCCGGGACGCGGCTCCTGCGACGGCACCCGGAGGGACGCCGGCGCGGGCGGCCGCGCAGAGCCAGCCCACCGCGTCGTCGACGTCGCGCGCAGCCGCCACGAGGTCCAGGACGGTGTCTGCGCCCAGCGTGCGTGGTGGCCGTCCCCCGACTGCCGGCATGGTCGTGCGCCGGTGGAGGACGATGCCGTCGGTCGGCGTCACACGGCGCGACTCCGGGACGGTCACGTCGACGACGCGCGGCGGTCTCGCGGTGAACCCGAGCAGCCGAGCCGCTGAACGGTGGCTCAGCGCCGCCCCCTCGCCCGCGTACGCGAGGGCGGCCGAGGCGCTCGTGATCCACGGCACCGGCCCGGAGAACGTGGCGAAGACGCCGCGGTGCAGGCGCTGCCAGTCCCCGGCCTCGACGCGTCGGGTGATCCACGAGTCGTCTGCACCCGCTGCACGGAGCTGTGCGCGGGTCAGGACGCCGTCGTGCGGCGTCGCGAGGGCGGTGACGAGGTCGCGGGAGAGGCGCACACGCCGAGCGTCGGGGCTGACGTCTGCCTCGCCGCCACCGGCCCGCCCGCCCGGTGGACGACCCACGACGACGGCTCCCTGTGCACCCCCGGGCGCGCGGCGGGCGCGCGACCGTCGCGCCGGAGACTTCCGTTCGCATACCGGTCGGAGCCTTCCGTCCGGAGCCTTCCGCCCGCCGGGGTCGGGGGCAGCGCCGCGGGGGGCGGCCCTCGGTGGGGCGTGCCCGTGGGCGTGAGAAAGGCCCGGGTCCCTCCCGGAGGAGGGACCCGGGCCCCGGGTCGAGCACGCTCAGCGTGTGGAGCGAGTCACCCGCCGAGCGTCAGCCCGGCGCCGCGCCGTGTCCGACGACAGCGTCAGCGCTCCACCTCGCCGCGGATGAACTTCTCGAGCCGCTCGCGGCCCTCGGTGTCCTCCATCTGGATCGGCGGGGACTTCATGAAGTACGTGGCAGCGGCGTGGATGGGGCCACCGATGCCGCGGTCCTTGGCGATCTTCGCCGCGCGGAGCGCGTCGATGATGATGCCGGCCGAGTTCGGGGAGTCCCAGACCTCGAGCTTGTACTCCAGGTTCAGGGGCACCTCGCCGAACGCGCGGCCCTCGAGGCGCACGTACGCCCACTTACGGTCGTCGAGCCACGCGACGTAGTCCGACGGGCCGATGTGGACGTTGCGGTCCTCCTTCTTGCCGGCCAGCGGGCCGTCGTGGAGGTTCGAGGTCACGGCCTGGGTCTTCGAGACCTTCTTGGACTCCAGGCGCTCGCGCTCGAGCATGTTCTTGAAGTCCATGTTGCCGCCGACGTTCAGCTGGTACGTGCGGTCGAGGATGACGCCGCGGTCCTCGAAGAGGCGGGCGAGCACGCGGTGCGTGATCGTCGCGCCGACCTGGGACTTGATGTCGTCGCCGACGATCGGGACGCCGGCCTCCTCGAACTTCGCGGCCCACTCGGGGTCGGAGGCGATGAAGACGGGCAGCGCGTTGACGAAGGCGACCTTGGCGTCGATCGCGCACTGCGCGTAGAACTTGTCGGCCTCCTCGGAGCCCACCGGCAGGTAGGAGATGAGGACGTCGACCTTGTTGTCCTTCAGGACCTGCACGACGTCGACGGGCTCGGCGTCGGACTCCTCGATGGTCTGCGAGTAGTACTTGCCCATGCCGTCGAGCGTGTGGCCACGCTGCACGGTGACGCCGAGCGGCGGCACGTCGGCGATCTTGATCGTGTTGTTCTCGCTGGCGGCGATCGCCTCGGAGAGGTCGAAGCCGACCTTCTTGGCGTCGACGTCGAACGCAGCGACGAACTCGATGTCCTTGACGTGGTACGGGCCGAACTGCACGTGCATGAGGCCCGGGACCTTGCTCTGCGGGTCGGCGTCCGCGTAGTAGTGGACGCCCTGCACCAGCGATGCTGCGCAGTTGCCCACGCCCACGATGGCGACGCGGATGGAACTCATCTCGCTCCTTCAGATCTCTCAGCGCTGCGACGCGGGTGCGCCGTCAGCGGTGTCGGGGCCGGTCGAGCGACCGAGCCCCTTCTCGTCGGCACGACGCCAGGCGCCGCGCTCGTTGTCGATCAGCCCGTCGAGCCACTTGACCTCGCGCTCCACCTGCTCCAGGCCGTGCCGCTGCAGCTCGAGCGTGTAGGCGTCCATGCGCTCCCGCGTGCGGGTCGCCGACTGCCTCACCTGCTCCAGCCGCTCGGTCAGCCGCGTCCGCCTGCCCTCCAGGATCCGCAGCCGAGTCTCGGCGTCGGTCTGGGCGAACAGCGCGAACCGCACCCCGAAGTGCTCGTCCTCCCACGACGACGGGCCCGCCGTCGCCAGCATCTCCCCGAGGTGCTCCTTGCCCTCGGCGGTGAGCTGGTAGACGATCCGCGCCCGCTTGCCCGACAGGGCGTGCGGCGGCGGCGTCTGCGGTCCGTCCGCCCCCACGATGAGGTGACGGTCGGCTAGGGTCTTCAGCGCTGGGTACAGCGAGCCGTACGAGAGTGCGCGGAAGGACCCCAGCAGCAGGTTGAGTCGCTTGCGCAGCTCGTACCCGTGCATGGGCGTCTCGGCGAGAAGGCCGAGGATCGCCAGCTCGAGCACGTCGGAACGACTGCGCACGCTGCCTCCGGGTTGGTGTCGGGTCGGTCGGTACGGGCTGTCGGACAGTCAAGTATCGGAACGACCCAACGGACTGATGTATCAGTTCGATACATCAGGGGATGCTAGACGTGTGCCGCCCTGCACGCAAACACCCGGTGAACTGCGTTCCCCGCGCCCCGCGCCGGCGGGCGAACTCCTACAAGGTCTTCACCGGGCCTCACGGAACCCGACGCGCCTCGCACAGGGCCGGTCCGTACCCTGATCACTGGGCCGGCCACCCTGCCGGCGCGCACCCGGCTGACGGAAGGCACTCGTGACACCGAGCGACCCGACTCGCGGGACCGGTCACCCCGGCCCCCAGCGACGCAGCGTCATGGGCGGCGGGGCGACCCCGCCGTCGTACTCCCCCACCGGCGCCTCGCGCGCCTCCTCCGGCGCGGCCGGCGGACGACGCGCGGCCGGCTCCGCCGGGGGCGGCTCGCGCTCCGGGGGCTCGCGCTCCGGGGGCGGTTCCGGGACGGGCGGACGACGCGCGGCCGGTGGCGCCGCGGCCGGACGCGGCGGGGGCGCGGGGTCGGGCCGCCGTCGGCTGATCGACTACCCGCGCCAGGGGAAGACGGGCGTCCGTCGCTGGCTCCCGTCGTGGCGGCTGGTCGGCGGGACGTTCCTGGTGCTCGTCGCGCTGGTGGTGGGCGCGTTCGTTTGGGCGTACCAGAGCGTCGACATCCCCGACCCGTCGGACTTCGCCGAGTTCCAGACGACGACCGTCTACTACGCGGACGGCACGACGCCGATGGGCCGGTTCGCCGAGCAGAACCGCACGATCATCGCGAGCGACCAGATCCCGCAGCACGTCAAGGACGCCGTCGTCGCCGCGGAGGACCGCACGTTCTACGAGAACCCGGGCATCAACCCGGCCGGCATCGTGCGCGCGCTCTACCTCAACGTCACCGGGCAGGACACGCAGGGCGGCTCGTCGATCACCCAGCAGTACGCCGAGCGGTACTACGTGGGTCAGACCACGACCGACATCCCCGGCAAGATCCGCGAGGCGTTCCTCGCGGTGAAGCTGGCGCGGGTGGAGGACAAGGACGAGATCCTGTCCAACTACATGAACACCATCTACTGGGGTCGCGACGCGTACGGCATCGAGGCCGCCTCCCAGGCCTACTTCGGGATCCCCGCCGCCCAGCTCGACGTCTCGCAGGGTGCGCTGCTCGCGGGCCTCATCCCGTCGCCCAACAACTTCGACCCGCGGATCTCCCCGGAGAACGCGGAGCGTCGCTGGAACTACGTCGTCGACGGCATGGTGACGACCGGCACGCTCACGCAGGCCGAGCGTGACGCGCTCGTCTACCCGCAGACCGTCGAGTTCACCAAGCCCGACACGTACGCCGGCCCGCCCGGCTACCTGCTCGACATGGTCCGCCGGGAGCTCGTCGCCGAGGGCTTCACCGAGGAGGAGCTCGACCAGACCGGCTACCGGATCGTGACGACCATCGACCCCGCCCTGCAGCAGATGGCCGTCGAGTCGGTCGCGGCCGTCCCGCCGGACCACTCGCCGAACCTGCGCACCGCGCTCGTCACGCTCGAGCCGGCGACGGGCGCCATCCGTGCGCTCTACGGCGGCCCGGACTTCATCAGCCAGTCCCGCAACGCCGTCACGCAGGACACGATGCAGGCCGGCTCGACGTTCAAGCCGTTCGCGCTCGTCGCCTACCTCGAGAACGGCGGCTCGCTGAAGTCGAAGTACAACGGCAACTCGAACATCGTCATCCCGGGGTACGCCGCCGAGCCGCTGCAGAACTTCGGGCGCGGGAACGGCCAGAGCTTCGGCGAGATCGACGTCGTCACGGCGACCGCGAACTCCGTCAACACCGTCTACGGGGCGATGAACGTCGAGGTCGGGCCGGACAAGACGCTCGACGCCGCGACCCGGGCGGGCGTGTGCGCGAGCTGGGCCCGCGCCGAGCAGGACTGCTCGCTGTTCGACAACCAGGCGGTGCCGTCGAACGTGCTCGGTACGTCGTCGCCGAACCCGCTCGACATGGCGCAGGCCTACAACACGTTCGCGAACCAGGGCGTGCGGACCGAGCCGTACATCGTCGAGCAGGTCACCTACCCCGACGGCGACGTCGCGTACGAGAACGGCCACGAGAGCGAGCAGGTGTTCGCCGCCGACGTCATGGCTGACACCACGTACGCCCTCACCCAGGTCGTCGAGCGCGGCAGCGGCGAGAAGGCCCAGGCCGTGGGCCACCCGGTGGCTGGCAAGACCGGCACCTCGAACGAGAACAGGTCCGCCTGGTTCATCGGCTTCACGCCACAGCTCACGACGGCCGTCGCGATGTACCAGGCGGGCGTCGACGCGGACGGCAAGCCCGTCGCGGAGACGATCACGCCGTTCGGGCCGTACGTGAACGGCCAGATCACGGGTAGCTCGGCGCCGCTGGACCTGTGGACCGCGTACATGACGCGGGCGATGGAGGGTCGCGAGGTGCTGCAGTTCCCGCCGCGTGCCGACGTCGGCGAGCCGAACACGCCGCCGATGGTGCCGGTGCCGAGCGTCGTCGGGCTGCCGGAGGCCGAGGCGACGTCGCAGCTCCAGACCGCCGGCTTCACGGTGAGCGCACAGCAGGCGGCGGACCCGACCGTGCCGGTCGGCGTGGTCGTCAGCCAGAACCCGAGCGGCGGGGAGGCCGAGCAGGGCAGCGCCGTGACGATCGTCGTCTCCACCGGACCGGGGGAGACGGACGTGCCGAACGTCGTCGGGCTCTCGGAGGCGGACGCGCGCTCCCGGCTGACGGGCGCAGGCTTCGCCGTGACGGTCCAGCAGGCGGCCGACGACGCCATCGCCGCCGGCGACGTCATCTCCCAGAACCCGTCCGGTGGCACTGCCCCGCCCGGCAGCACCGTGACGATCGTCGTGTCCACCGGGCCCGCCGGCGGAGGCGGGGGCGGGGGCGGGGGCGGGGACCCGTCGCCGCCGCCGGTCGAACCGGGCGCGGGCGGCTGACCCGCGCGTCGGCGGTCACGGTCCCGCGGGGCCGGGCCGCCGCCCCGGAAGCCCGCCTGGGGACGCGCGCGGCAGCGCCCGGCCGACCCTGTACGATGGGCGGTCGCTGCCTGGGTAGTGCGGTGCCGATCACCGCGGGCCCCAGGCACGACGACGCACGACCCTCCTGTCACGGAAAGACCGTGACCGCCTAGACCAGAGGAGGTGGGTACCCGCATGCGTCAGTACGAGATGATGGTGATCCTCGACCCTGAGATCGAGGAGCGCACCGTCGCCCCGTCCCTCGACAAGTACCTCTCGGTGGTGACCACTGCCGGCGGCTCCGTCGACAAGGTGGACATCTGGGGACGCCGGCGCCTTGCCTTCGACATCAAGAAGAAGTCCGAGGGCATCTACGCGGTGGTCGACTTCACCGCAACGCCGGACACCGCCAAGGAGCTCGACCGTCAGCTGCGCCTCAACGAGGCCGTGCTGCGGACGAAGATCCTGCGCCCCGACGCTCGCTGACCTCAGCCGAGCCACAGATCAGAACTCCACCAACGCCTCACCGAACCGAGGAGAGCCGCAATGGCTGGTGACACCGTCATCACGGTGGTCGGGAACCTCACTGGGGACCCCGAGCTGCGTTTCACGCCGTCGGGCGCCGCGGTCGCGAACTTCACCGTCGCGTCCACGCCGCGCACGTTTGACCGCCAGAGCAACGAGTGGAAGGACGGCGACACGCTGTTCATGCGCTGCTCGATCTGGCGCGAGGCGGCCGAGAACGTGGCCGAGTCCCTGACCAAGGGGACCCGCGTCATCGTCCAGGGCCGGCTCGTCCAGCGGTCGTACGAGACGCGTGAGGGCGAGAAGCGCACCGTCGTCGAGCTCCAGGTCGACGAGGTCGGCCCCTCGCTGCGGTACGCCTCCGCGAAGGTCACCCGGGCCCAGCGCTCGGGCGGCGGCGGCGGTGGCGGCTTCGGCGGCGGCGCGTCCTCCGGTGGTGGCGGCGGCTTCGACAACGACCCGTGGGCCACGCCCGCCCCTGGCGGCGGCGCGGCCATGGACGAGCCCCCGTTCTGATCGAGCCTCGACGGGCGTCCGACGGACGCCCGATCGACACCTACTGACTGAGCCGGGACGGCCCGAGCGGCCGACCCGCAGTACCCCGAGGAGTACTCACGATGGCCAAGCCGGTCGTCCGCAAGCCCAAGAAGAAGCAGAACCCGCTGAAGGTCGCGAAGATCGAGGCGGTCGACTACAAGGACACCGCGCTGCTGCGGAAGTTCATCTCGGACCGCGGCAAGATCCGCGCGCGCCGGGTGACCGGTGTCTCCGTGCAGGAGCAGCGCGCGATCGCGCGGGCCGTGAAGAACGCCCGCGAGATGGCGCTCCTCCCCTACTCGAGCTCCGCTCGCTGATCGGGGGCCCCTGACATGGCAACGAAGATCATCCTGACGCACGAGGTCACCGGCCTCGGCGCCCCCGGCGACATCGTCGAGGTCAAGGACGGCTACGCCCGCAACTACCTGTTCCCCCGCGGCCTGGCCACGGCGTGGACCAAGGGTGCGGCCAAGCAGGTCGAGGCGATCCGCCGGGCGCGCAAGTCCCGCGAGATCGCGACCCTCGACGACGCCAAGGCCGTCAAGGACCGCCTCCAGGCCGCCCCGGTCGTCGTCCCGGCCAAGGCCGGCGCGTCGGGCCGCCTGTTCGGTGCGGTGACGACGGCGGACATCGCGGAGGCCGTGGCCGCCGCCGGTGGGCCGAAGCTCGACCGCCGCAAGATCGAGATCGCCCAGGCGATCAAGTCGCTCGGCGACCACACGGTGCAGGTCCGCCTGCACGAGGACGTGACCGCGCAGATCGACGTCCGCGTGGTGCCCCAGGCCTGAGCCTGGCGAGACTGACGGAGGCCCGGTCCCCGAGGGGACCGGGCCTCCGCGCATCTGCGGCTCCCCGTCCTGCCGCGAGAACGAGGGATTGGCGCCAGTACGAGGGGTCCGAACCCTCGTCGTCGCGGCAAACCCTCGTTCTCGGCGGAGGGGCGCGGCTGGGCGGGCTGGCCGGCGGTCAGGCGCCGAGGCGGGCCCAGGCGTCCGTGCGGGAGCGCAGGCCCGTCGTCAGGGCCCTCGCGCCCATGAAGATCCCTGCGTAGGCCAGCCAGGCCCACGTGAGGCCCCGGGCGCCGTCGGGGGCCAGGGCGCGGACGGCGAGAGCCGCCGGCGCGTACGCCGCCACCGTGGCCACGCCCGCCCAGGCGAGGAAGCGCCCGTCCCCGGCGCCGATGAGCACACCGTCGAGCACGAACGTCCAGCCGGCCATCGGCAGCCCGACGGCGACGACCAGCAGCGCGGGGGCGACGGCGTCGTGCACCGCGGCGTCGGGCGAGAAGAGCGGCCCGACCACGCCCGACCCGGCCGCGAGGACCAGACCCAGGACCGCGCCCGCACCCACGCCCCAGGTGAGGGTGCGGCGCAGCACCACCCGGGCGGTCGCCCGGTCCCCCGCACCCAGCGCCTGCCCGACGAGCGCCTGCGCGGCGATCGCCAGCGCGTCCAGCGCGAACGCGGCGAAGCTCCAGACGGCCATCACCACCTGGTGCCCGGCGAGGGCGGCCGTGCCCAGGCCGGCGGCCACCCACGCGGCCAGCAGGATGCCCGCGCGCAGCGAGACGGTGCGCAGCAGGAGCGGGACGCCCGCCCGGGTCGCCGACCGCAGCCCGGCCCAGGAGGGCCGCAGCCCGACGTCGTCGGTGCGCGCCCCGGCCGCGACCACCGGCACGAGGACCGCCGCCATCGCCGTCTGGGCGATCGCGGTGCCCAGGCCCGAGCCGGCCACGCCCATCCCGGCGCCGAGCACCAGGCCGACCGACAGGCCGGCGTTGAGCACTGCGCCGCCGGCGGCGACCCACAGCGGCGTCCGCGTGTCCAGGCGGCCGCGCAGCGCGCCCGTGGCGGCGAGGACGGCGAGCATCCCGGGCAGGCCGGGCGCGGACCAGCGCAGGTACGCGAGGGCGTGCGGGCGGACGTCGTCGGGCGCACCGAGGGCGTCGACCACCGGCCCCGCGGCCGCCATGAGCAGGAGGGCCAGGACCGCACCCAGGATCACCGCCAGCCAGGTCCCGTCGACCCCCAGCCGCAGCGCCCGACGCCGGTCACCCGCGCCCAGCGCCCGCGCCACGCCCGCCGTGGTCGCGTAGGCGAGGAACACGCACAGCCCGACGACGGTGGTCAGCACGGTGCCCGCCAGGGCCAGGCCGGCGAGCTCGGCGGCGCCGAGGTGACCGACGACCGCGGAGTCGATCAGGACGAGGAGCGGCTCGGCGACGAGGGCGCCGAGCGCCGGGAGGGCGAGCGCGACGATGCGCCGGTCGAGGGCCCGTCCACCTGGTGGCGAGACCGGCGGTCCGGATGGTGAGAGGTCGGGCAACGAGTTCCTGTCCACAGTCGGTGCACGGCGAATCCGGTGCTCGACGCGGGGGCCGGGCACTTTCATCCCACGATATCCACAGCGTTGTTCCCAGCCTGTGGAAGACCTCCCGCACGGGTCCACACGTCACCCACAAGCCGCCCACAGGACGCTGCACAGGATGCGCGGGTGCCGCGTTGAGCGGTGCCGCCGGACCTCACTAGGGTCTGGTCAGCAGTTCGACGGGACCACCGGTAGGCCGGCATCGCGGGGGATGTCCCTGGCGATGTCGCAGGGGCCTGAGAACATCAGTTCGAGACGATTCCGGCGGACCCGGTGGGGGGCGTGCAGCAGGCATGAGCATCGAGGAACTCGAACGGGGCCTCTCGCTCAACCGCCCCGAACCCGGGTTCGACCGCACGCCGCCGCAGGACATCGCTGCCGAGCAGAGCGTGCTCGGCGGCATGCTGCTCAGCAAGGACGCGATCGCCGACGTCGTCGAGCAGCTGCGCGGGCCGGACTTCTACCGCCCGGCGCACGAGCTCATCTACGACGCCGTGCTCGACCTCTACGGGCGCGGCGAGCCGGCTGACGCCGTCACCGTCTCGGCGGAGCTCACCAAGCGCGGCGAGATCGCCCGCATCGGCGGGGCGCCGTACCTGCACACGCTGATCTCGATGGTGCCGACGGCCGCGAACGCCGGCTACTACGCACGCATCGTGCGCGAGCGCGCGGTGCTGCGTCGCCTGGTCGAGGCGGGCACCCGCATCGTGCAGCTGGGTTACGCGGCCGACGGCGGCGACGTCGAGGACATCGTCAACAGCGCGCAGGCCGAGGTGTACGCGGTCACGGACCGCAAGTCGTCCGAGGACTACCTGCCGATCGCCGACATCATCAACGGGACGATGGAGGAGATCGAGGCCGCGGGGCACCGCGGCGAGGGCATGATCGGCGTGCCCACCGGCTTCATCGAGCTCGACCGGCTGACGAACGGCCTGCACCCGGGCCAGATGATCGTCGTCGCCGCGCGTCCCGCCATCGGCAAGTCGACGCTCGCGGCGGACTTCGTGCGCTCGGCGGCGATCAAGCACCAGCAGACGTCCGTCGTGTTCTCCCTGGAGATGAGCCGCAACGAGCTCACGATGCGCATGCTGTCCGCGGAGGCCCAGGTCCCCCTGCAGAACATGCGCAAGGGCACCATGCGCGACGAGGACTGGCAGAAGCTGGCGGCGACGATGGGCCGGCTGTCGCAGGCGCCGCTGTTCATCGACGACTCGCCGAACATGTCGCTCATGGAGATCCGGGCCAAGTGCCGCCGCCTCAAGCAGCGCCACAACCTCAAGCTCGTGGTCATCGACTACCTCCAGCTGATGAGCTCGGGCAAGCGCGTCGAGTCGCGCCAGCAGGAGGTCAGCGAGTTCTCCCGTGCGCTCAAGCTGCTCGCCAAGGAGCTCGAGGTGCCGGTGATCGCGATCTCGCAGCTGAACCGTGGCGCCGAGCAGCGCACCGACAAGAAGCCGATGCTTTCCGACCTCCGCGAGTCGGGCGCCATCGAGCAGGACGCCGACGTCGTGATCCTGCTGCACCGCGAGGACGCCTACGAGCGCGAGTCCCCGCGCGCGGGCGAGGCCGACCTCATCGTGGCCAAGCACCGTAACGGCCCGACGGACACGATCGTCGTCTCGAGCCAGCTGCACTACTCCCGGTTCGTCAACATGTCGGCGGGCCTCTAGGCCGGTGTCCGTGCGAGGGAGCGCGGCCGGTGCCGGGCGCGCGGACGGAGCCTGGGACGATGGCCCGGTGACCACCTTCTCGTTCGACGACCTGCGCCGCTTCCCTGACGTCGAGGCGGTCAACCTCGTCGCCGCCGACGCGACCGATCGCCTGATCCTCGACGAGGCTGCCGCGGATCTCGCGACGGCCCCGGCCGGCACGGTCTGCGTCGTCGGCGACAGGTACGGGGCGCTGACCCTCGGTGCGGTGGCCCTGCACGGGGTGACGGGCGTGCGGACCCACCAGGACCGGCTCGTCGGCGAGCAGGCCCTCACCGCGAACGCCGAGCGGCTCGGCCTGTCCGGCACCTTCACGACCCACCTCCTCGACGACGGCGCGCTCGCGGGCGCCCGGGTCGTCCTCTGGCAGCTGCCCGCCTCGCTCGACGAGCTCGACGAGGTGGCCGAGGCGATCGCGACGCACGCCCATCCCGAGGTGCGGGTCTACGCCGGTGGGCGGGTCAAGCACATGACCCACGGCATGAACGACGTGCTCGGGCGATGGTTCTCCGACGTGCAGGCCCGGCTCGCACGGCAGAAGTCCCGGGTGCTCGTCGCCGCCGCGCCGCGCCCGGCCGGGGACCGCCCCGCGCCGGACTGGCCGGCCGCCGAGCGGCACGACGACCTCGGGCTCACCGTCCTGGCGCACGGGGGCGTCTTCGCCGGCACGGGCGTCGACATCGGCACGAGGTTCCTGCTCGCGAGCGAGGACCAGATGGCGCCGGCCGCCGAGACGGCGCTCGACCTCGGCTGCGGTACGGGCGTGCTCGCCGTGAGCCTCGCGCAGGCGCGGCCCGCGCTGCGCGTGACCGCGACGGACGAGTCGGCGGCCGCCGTCGCCTCGGCGAGGGCGACCGCGGAGGCGAACGGTGTCGCGGACCGCGTCACCGTCGCCCGGGACGTCGCCGCCGCGGGCGTGCCGGACGCCTCGGTGGACCTCGTCGTGCTGAACCCGCCGTTCCACGTCGGGACCACCGTGCACTCGGGTATCGCCCGGCGCCTGTTCGCCGACGCCGCGCGGGTGCTGCGCCCGGGCGGCGAGCTGTGGGTCGTCTGGAACTCGCACCTGCAGTACCGGCCGGTGCTCACCACGCTCGTCGGCCCGACCCGGCAGGCCGACCGCAACGCCAAGTTCACGGTCACGGTGTCGACGAAGGCGGTGTCGACCAAGGCGGTGTCGACGAAGGCGTGACGCTCAGGAGAGCGAGCGACCGGCCCAGCTGAGCGCGCGCCACCCCTCGGCGGGGTGTCCCTCGAGCACGACGACGTCGGTGTTGCCGAGGCGCGACCGCGCGGCCTCGTCCGCGGGGATGCCGGCCCGGATGGCGGCCCAGGACCGGATGACCGTGCCGTGGCTGACCATCACCACGGTCTCGGCGCCCGACGCGGCCGCCTCGGTCACCACGTCGTCGAAACGGGCGAGGACCTCGGGGGCCGTCTCGCCCCCGGGCAGGGCCGCGTCGTGGTCGCCGGCCACCCAGGCCAGGCTCGTGGCGAGGTAGCGCTCGACCGACGCCGCGTCGCCGAGCATCTCCAGGTCGCCCGCGCTGATCTCGCGCAGCCCGTCCCGCACCTGCACGTCTAGCCCGCGCGCCGCGGCGAGCGGTGCGGCCGTCTGCTGCGTCCGCACCAACGACGAGGCGTACAAGGCGTCGATCGTGGCGCCGTCGAGCACCGCGGGCAGGGCTGCCGCCTGCTCGTGGCCGAGGTCCGTGAGGTGGGCGCCGGGGTGCGCGGTGTCCAGGAGCCCGGCGACGTTGGCAGTCGTCTGGCCGTGGCGCACGAGGATCAGCCGCATCCCCCGATTCTCCCGGGGTCGGCGCGACAGGAGCCGGGACGTCCGTCGCCGCCTGGCCCGCCTACGCCGTCGTCTGGCCTGCCGACGCCGCCGCCGCGTCCCGGGAATCATCCGGGCGACCACTGTCGTTGGTGATCACGAGCGTGCGACGCTCTCACCAGGACTGATCATGGTTCGAGCCCAACGGCGGGCGGTCCGTCGTCGGAGACCCCGGGAGGCGCCATGGCGACCCGCGAGACCCTCGTGATCCCTGCCGAGCGGCTGAGGAACCTGCGCCGCTGGAACATCGGCGCGGGCGTGCTGCACGCCGCGTCCGCCGTGGCCGTCGTCGTCCTGGCGAGCGACTTCACGCTGCCGGTCACGGCCTCCTACCTCGACGGCCCGCCCGGCAGCGACGCCTTCACCACGACGACGCTGTGGGACGTGCCACTCGCGTGGGGCGTCGCGCTCTTCTTCGTGCTCAGCGCGCTCGCGCACGCGTGGGTCGCGGGGCCGGGCTTCCGCCGGTACGGCACGGACCTCGCCCAGCAGCGCAACGACGCCCGCTGGGTGGAGTACTCGCTGTCGTCGTCGGTGATGATCTGGCTCATCGCGCAGGTCTGCGGCATCGCCGACGTCACCGCGCTCGTCGCGATCTTCGCCGTGAACGCCTGCATGATCCTGTTCGGCTGGCTCCAGGAGAAGTACGAGGTGCCCGGCGAGCGCGGCTTCCTGCCGTTCTGGTTCGGCTGCTTCGCGGGCGCGATCCCGTGGCTGCTGATCCTGCTGGTCGTCGTCCTGCGCCCGGGCTACGAGGGGACGGGCGAGGTGCCCGGGTTCGTGTACGGCATCGTCGTGTCGCTCTTCGTGTTCTTCAACATCTTCGCGATCGTCCAGTGGCTGCAGTACAAGCAGGTCGGGCGCTGGAAGGACTACCTCGTGGGTGAGCGCACGTACATCACGCTCTCGCTCGTGGCGAAGTCGCTGCTGGCCTGGCAGGTCTTCGCGGGCACGCTCGCGGGCTGACCGACGACGGCGCCGGCCGCGCGGGGCGACCTGCCGGCCGGCGCCGACGGGCGTCAGCGGGTGCGCGCCCGCAGACCGAGGTAGTGGCGACGGACGTCCCCGGCCTGGTGCTCGAGCGCGTACCGCAGGGCGGTGCGCGGCATGGTCGCGGCGTGCGCGTCGAGGAACCCGAGCAGCGCGGCCGGCTCGACGTCGCCCGCGCAGCGCAGCAGCCAGCCGACGGCCTTGCGCAGGAGGTCGTGCCCGTCGTCGACCAGGAGCTCCGCGACCCGGAGCACCTCGGCGACCTGGCCGGCGTCGGAGTACGCCATCGTCGCGACCATCGCGGTGCGGCGTTCCCAGACGACGGCGGACGCGGCGAGCCGGTCCAGCGTGGCCCCGCCATCTGGGTGGGCCAGCAGCCAGCGCCCGACGACGTCGCGCGCGGCCCGGTCCACGAGGTCCCAGTTGTCGATCCGGTCGTGCCGGCGCAGGTAGAGCTCGAACAGCTCCCGGCGGCGGTCCTCCGGCGTCCGGGCCACCCGAGCCTGGTGCGCCATGATCTCCAGCGCGGCGGTGCGGACCTCGTGCCACGGGCTGGCCAGGAGCGTCTCGAGCTCGGTGGGCGGCAGCGCGCGGTACGGCCGCAGCGTCGCCTTGACCCGGGGCACCGTGAGCCCGAGGAAGCGGTCGCCCTCCCCGTAGCCGCCGGGCCCGGTCTGGAAGTAGCGCGCCAAGCCGACGGCGGCGTCGTCGTCGGCCTGCGCCCGCAGGGCCGCGTCGAGGCCGGCGGCCGTCGGCACGGTGTCCACGCGCGTCACCGTAGCCGGGGCGATGACGGGCCGGGCGCCGCACCTTCTGCCCGGGGCGTATCCGCTGCAGGCAGAGCCCAGGGCGCGCGCGGGCCGCGCGGTGCCACCGTGGAGGCGTCCGCACCCGAGGAGGTCACCATGCTGCCCCTACCCCGCCCGACGACGGCGTCCGCACCCGCGCTGCGCGCCGCCGCGCCCGCGCTGCGCGCCGAGGCGCCCGGGCTCGCGCCGTTCGACGACCACCTGGCCAGCCGCCTGCTGCACCAGCGGATCATCGTGCTGGGTCAGGAGGTCGACGACGCGATCGCCAACCGGATCTGCGCCGAGCTGCTGCTGCTGTCCGCCGAGGACCCGCGCCGGGACATCGCGCTCTACGTGAACTCCCCGGGCGGCTCGATCTCGGCCGCGCTCGCGATCTACGACACGATGCGACTCGTCCCGAACGACGTCTCGACGCTCGCGATGGGCCTGGCCGCGAGCGCGGGCCAGTTCCTGCTGTCGGCCGGGACGCCGGGCAAGCGGTTCGCGCTGCGGCACGCGCGGATCCTCATGCACCAGCCGTTGGGCGGCATCGGCGGGACGGCGATCGACGTCGCCATCCAGGCGGAGAACCTGCGCTACACCAAGCGCACGATGCAGGCGCTCACCGCCGAGCACACCGGCCAGACGGTCGAGCGGATCGAGAAGGACTCCGACCGCGACCGCTGGTTCAGTGCCGAGGAGGCGCGCGAGTACGGGCTCGTCGACCGCGTGGTCGAGCACCTCGACGACGTCCGGCCCGACGCCGTACGCCCCGCCGGGTTGTGACGGGCAGCGTTGTGACGGGGTGAGCCGTGACGGGCCGGCTGCGGGGGCGGGCGGCGGCTCAGGCGACGGAGAGCAGCGCGCGGGGCGTGCCGTCGCCGTCGTCCGAGTCGTCCGATGCCCGCTCCGTGACCGAGCGGACGTCCACGAGGACCGGTGCCACCGCGGTCGCACTCCGGTCACGTGCACCGGCCGGCACCGAGCGGCTCGCGCGACGCTCGGCGGTACGCAGGTCGGCGGTGCGACGCTCGGTGGCGCGCAGGTCCGTGGCGTGCAGCTCGGTGGCCCGCAGCTCGCGGGCCGCGTCGAGGAGCAGGTCGGCGAGCCGCATCCCCAGGGCGTGGCACACCGCGAGCAGGACCTCGGAGGACGGCTCCTTGCGGCCGCGCTCGATCTCGGAGAGGTAGGCGATCGAGACCCGCGCCTCGGAGGCCACGGCGGCGAGCGTGCGGCCCTGCTCCTCCCGCCGGCGGCGGAACGCCGAGCCGACGAGCAGGCGCAGCAGGGGTTCGCTCCGCTCGGGCGCGACTGGGTTCCCAGGCCGCTGCGCCGCCGTCGGCCGCTGGGCCGCCGTCGGGCGCGCCGGGCCGCGGGCGGGCGTCGCCGCGCGTCGGGCGACGGCGGGGGCCCGGAGGCCGCCTGCGGGAGCTGGGGTCACCTTCAGGACGCTAACAGCGCATCCCGACATCCCGGCTGGAACGACGTTCTGCCCTCGGCGAAGACGTGTCGGTGGTGGCCGCCAGGATGGCGGCCATGATCGACGCCCTGCAGCCGCCGCTCCCTGCCGTGCCCGCCCCGCCGGCGGTGCCCGACGTCGACGGGCTCACGGCGTTCGTCGTCGCGGCGAAGGCCGCGACCTACGCGGGGGACGGCGCGACGCTCCTGCCCTACCGGCTCGGCAGCCACGACCTCCAGTACGTGCAGGGCCGGTGGGCGTACCACGACAGCTACGTGGGCGGCACCGACTTCCAGGGCCAGGAGGTCGTCTACCGGGACGGCGACCCCGTGTGGGCGATGACCTACTACGGCTACCTCGTCGACCCCGACGCGCTCGACGCCGCGACGGCGGGGCAGGTGATCAAGCGGGCGCTCGGGGCGCTGTACGCCCAGGGGCGCTTCCTCGGCGGCTGGCGGTACGAGGCCCTCGGCTACGACTACGTGGACGTCACGGCCGGCGACGTCGGCCGCTTCACGGGCTGGGAGCGCATCGAGCGCGCGGGTCGGCTGCTGTACGAGCTGCGTTACGTCGGCGGGCGCATCCTCGCCTGACGCCTGCCCGAGGCGATCGGCGCACCGGACGCTGGGCGACGGCCGCGCGTCAGGCCTGCGGCATCGACAGGCCGCCGACGGCGCCGGCACCGCCGCCGGGCGACAGGGGCCACTCGCCGTGGCAGGCGGTGCACTGCAGCGACACGCGCGGTGTGCCGAGGGGGAACAGGGGGATCCAGAACAGGTGTGCCCAGACGCGCGAGGCGACCCGCTCGACGGCGCGCACCACCGCGCAGTGGGGGCAGTCGAACGTGCCGACGCCGAGGACGCGCCGGCGGAGCCGGGTGCCGAAGAAGAGGATCATCCCGGCCAGGCTCGCACGGGCCCTTCATGGTCACGCCTGGGGAACAGGGTGAAAACCCGGCCGCAGCCGTGGGTCAGAGCTCTCAGAGCTCTCCGGTCCTCTGCAGCCGTCGCATCGCGACCCAGCCGATCGGGATGCGCGCCCAGAACGTGACGGCGCGGAAGACCAGGACCGTCGGGGTCGCGATGGCGATCGGGATCCCGGCGCCGGCGAGCGCGAGGCTCAGGGCCGTCTCGACCGTGCCGAGGCCGCCGGGCACCGGCACCATCGCCCCGACGGCGTTGCCCAGCAGGTACACGATCGCGATGTCGACGAGCGAGAGACGGTCCGCCTGACCGAACGCCGCGAGGCTCGCCCAGAACGCCCCCACGTAGCCGAGCGACATGAGCAGGCTGCCGCCGATGGCGACGACGAACCGGCGCGGCTGGCCGATCAGCTGGACGAGCCGCGGCCACGTCGTCTGCCAGATGGGGACGACGCGCTCGCTCGCCCAGTGACGGGCGCTGGGCACCAGCATGAGGGCCGCCGCGGCGACCGCGATCACGGCGATGGCCAGCAGGATCGTCCGCGGCGGCAGCGACTTGCCGAGCTGGTCCGTGCCGGTCGCGATCGACAGCCCGACCAGCATCAGCATCGTCGTGACGAACTGCGCCAGCTGCACCAGGCCGACGGACGCCACGGAGAGGGCGTTCGAGACGCCCCTGCGCGTGAGCATCCGCATGTTCAGCGCGGCGGGCCCGACGGCGGCGGGCGCCGCGAGCGACAGGTAGGCCGCGGCCGCCTGGACGAGCGTGGTGCGCCAGACCGAGAGCTTGATGGGCGCGAAGGCCACCATGGCCAGCGCCGACCCGACGAACGTCACCAGACCCAGGACGAACGCCACGAGCGCCCACACCGGCGAGGCCTGCCGGACGGCGTCCAGCACCTGCTCGAGGTTCAGCGACGTGATGACGGCGAACGCGGCGGCGATGCCGAGCACGATCATGAGGATGGTCCGGGCACCGAAGCGCACGATCCGCTCCGGCTCCACGACCGCCTTCGGCAGCCGCGCGAGCAGCGCCTCGCGGAGCTCGCCCATCATGTGCCGGTTCTCGCGCGCCTCGTCCCGCGTGGCGCGGGGGAACGCGATCGGCTGGAGCAGCGGCCCGATCGTCGCGAGGTCGTCCGGGATGGTGCGCACCGCGGAGGCGACCGCCCGCTCCGGCCCCACCTTGAGCGCCAGCACGGTCAGGAGCGTCGCGACGTCGATCCGCCGCGCCAGCTCCGACGACGCGACGTCGCCGTTCTCCCACCCGGTGAGCAGCACGACCGGCGCGCCGGGCTCGTGGTGGGTGCGCGCGGGCGCGTCCGGCGGGCAGGCGTTCGGACGCATGTTGACGAGGACGACGTCGGAGGTGATCGCGCGGTGCGTGAGCCCGGCGGAGTGGGCGATCGCGAGCTGCTCCCACACGGCGTCGAGCACGTCGTCGGACAGCGCCTCGGGCGGCAGGTCGCGGACGGGGACGGCGCCGCGCGCGTGCTGCTGGATGAGCAGCATCGAGTCCTCGGCCTCGGCCATGCCGAGCAGCCGCGGGGTGCACACGCCGGCCGACCACGCCGCGTACGACAGGAGCGCCGCGCGCTCGGCCGCCTGGCGCAGGGAGACGACGGCGCGGCCCTCGATGCCGCGCAGGCGCATGGAGCGCCACAGCCGGGTGAGGAAGCCGACCACCTGCCGGTCGCCGTCGAGCGCGACGACGTCGAGGCGCTCGCCGTCCGCCGTCGTCATCGCGTAGACGCGGTTGTCGCCGGCGCGGGTGATGGCGATCGCGGCGAGGTCGGTGACGAGCTCGCCGGTGTCGTTGCCGTCGGCGCCGACGTCGCGCACGCGGATGAGGCGCGTCGGCGCGAAGCCCGCGCGGCGGATGCCCTCGACCAGGGCGCGGCCGTAGGCGCGCTCGCTCTGCACGCCGAACGCGTAGCGCAGCGCGAGGCCGCTCGCGCGCCCGATGAGGACGGTGAGCAGCGCGCCCGGGAGCGTGATGAGCCCGGTGATCATCGCGACGCCCAGGACGATCCACAGGAAGTTCCAGGACCAGCCCGCGGACCGCCGTCGGCTGCGCGTGCCCGACGCCGTCAGCATCCCCGCGACCGCCGCCAGCAGCGGCGGGATGGTGACCGCCCAGCTGCCGTTCGCCCAGACGGAGAACTCGTTCTGCAGCGCCGTGATCGCCCAGGTCTCGATGAGCCAGATGGCCAGGCGAGCCGAGAGCAGCGCGACGATGGCGCCGAGGACCGCCTCGGCGGCCTGGCGGATCAGCCGCCGCCAGAACAGCTCCGCGAGCACCGCGATCGGGGCGGCCACGGTGACGATCCACTCGAGCACCGCGATGGGGAAGATGACGAGGTTGCGGACGATGTCCGCGACCCCGCGCACGTCCTCCGCGATGCCGCGCGTCGTGCCGTGGGCGTAGGCGGAGAGCACGACGACGACGGCGATGCCGACGAGCGAGAGCACCGACCCCATGAGGTCGGCGGGGTGGTGCACCCGGACGGCGGGCGTGTCGATGATCCGCACCCCGTGGTCCGAGCCGACGCGGCTACGTGCGCTGGCGACGCGCTCCGTAGGCGGGCTGGACATGCTGGCGAGTCTAGGCGCGCAGGCACCCGAGCCATGGCGGCTGCCGCGCGCGGTTCGTCAGGGGGCGCGTTCGTCAGGGGGTGCGTTCGTCAGGGGCGAGGCCCGGCACGGAGTCGGGCGGCGGCGCCTCGGCGTCGCGCACGGCGGGCAGGACGGCGGGCGGCCCGTCCGGGGGTGCGGTGTCGGGCAGGGGGAGGCGGGTGCGGACGTGGTCGACGTCGTCGGGCGCGGGGGCGGGCGCGGAGGCGTCGAGCGGCGCGGGGATGGCGTCCGGGGTGGGGACGTCGTCCGGCACCACGTCGGGGACGGGTACGGCGTCGGGGACGGGTACGGCGTCGGGGACGGGCGCTGCGTCGGGGACGGACACCGCGTCGACGGGCGCGGGGGCGGCGTCGGGGACGGGCGCTGCGTCGACGGGCGCGGGGGCTGCCTCGGGCGCGGGGGCGGGGGCCGAGCGGGCGGCGTGGGCCGGCGTCGTCCGCGGGGACGGGGCGGGCGGGGTGGCCTGGGCGGGCGGGCTGGCGGGTGCGGGTGCGGGCGCGTGGTCGGGGGCCGGCGCGGCCGCGTGCGTCCCGGGCGCGTGCGCCGCGCCGTGGGGCACGACGCCGCTCTCGCGGTGGCGGCGGTTCTTCACCTGGTACATGCGCTGGTCGGCGGCGGCGAGGAGGCGGTCGAGCGGCATCCGCGGGTCGGCGGAGATGGCGTAGCCGACGCTGGCGCCGATCGCGACCGTGCCGCTGGACAGGGTGATCGGCTGCTCGATCGCGCTGACCAGGCGCCCGACGACGGTGCGCACCTCCTGCTCGTCGCGCACCTCGGTGAGGAGCACGCCGAACTCGTCGCCGCCGAGGCGGCCGAGGTGGTCGTGCGCGCGCAGCGCGGCGGTGAGGCGCTTCGCGACGACGACGAGGACGTCGTCGCCGGCCTGGTGCCCGAGGTTGTCGTTGACGTCCTTGAAGAGGTCGAGGTCCACGAAGAGCACGGCGACCGCCGCCCCAGGGCCGGCCTGCGGCAGCGACGCGGTCATCCGGCGGAGCAGCTCGCCGCGGTTGGGCAGGCTCGTGAGGTCGTCGTGGGACGCGGCGTGCGCGAGGGCGCGCTGCGCGCCGAGGCGCTCGCTGACGTCCCGCTGCTGGACCACCATGCCCTCGACCAGCCGGTCGGCGAGGAGGTTGTGGAACGTCCACTCGTACCAGCGGTGCTCGAGGCTCGCGTGCACCACCAGCACGTCCATGCTCGAGCGGGCGTCCTCGCCGCGCTGCATCAGCTCGGAGAGGCGAGCCGCCACGGCGGGCCGGTGCTCGGCGTCGACGATGTCCAGGAGCGGCCGGCCCAGGAGCTCCGCGGGCCGATAGCCCATGGCGCGCTCGGCGGCCGGGCTGACGTAGGTGAGGATGCCGCCGCCGTTGCTGACGGTGAGCACGTCGGTCGAGCTCTCCATCAGGGCCCGCAGGCGCGCCTCCGCGCGCGCGAGGGCGTGCGCGTAGCCGCGCTGGCTCTTCGCGCCCCGCGCGACGGCGTACCCCGCCGCCCACGCGCCGGCGAGGAGCGCGGCCGCCGCGACGTGGCTCGGGCCGGTGCCGATGACCGAGGGCAGGAGGTCGAGCTGGACGGCGGTCTCGCCGGCCGCGGTGAGGACGGTCGCGGCGATGCCGGCGACGAGCGCGAGGCGGGCGCTCGCGCGCTGCAGCAGGGGGACGGCCGTCGTGATGACGCCCGCCGGGACGAGCAGCGTCCAGCCCGCGTTCCAGCACAGGGCCGTGACCAGCGCGGCCGACAGGAGCAGGCGCAGCGTGTGCCGCTCCTCGAGCCGGCCGGACCCGAGCGACGGCTGGGCGCTGTCGTTCGCGACGAGGATGGTCAGGGGCAGCAGCAGCGCCACGACCACCGGGTCGCCGAGCACGAGGTCCAGGTGCTCGAGCCACATGAGCACGGGCAGCGCGACGACGAGGGCGGCGATGGCCGCCACGCTCGTGCGCAGGTTCCCTGCTCTCGGCACGTCCACGCTCCGTCGTCGGGGGCAGCCCCAGCCTGCCCGCCCATGATGTGATCGGCGCGTCGAGGCCTGGACATGAGCGTCGACGCCCGGGCGCCGACGTGCTCGATCAGGTGATCCCGAGCGCCTCGAGCACCGGCCCTGGTAGCAGGGTGTATCCCAGGAACGCCACCACGTCCAGTGTCGTGTGCGCGACGACCAGCGGTGCGACCCGGCGGGTGCGCACGTAGTACCAGGCGTAGAGCACGCCCATGACGACGTTCCCGGCCGCCATCCCCGGCCCCTGGTAGAGGTGGTAGGTGCCGCGCAGGAGCGCGCTCGCCGTGATGATCGCCGGCACGCCCCAGCGGAGCTCCCCGAGGCGTTCGACCAGGTAGCCGACCGCGACGACCTCCTCCAGCAGGGCGTTCTTGAGCGCCGCCAGGATGAGGACGGGCACGGCCCACCAGTGCGGGTCGAGGCCCGACGTCTGGATCGCGACGCTCCATCCGAGGGCCCGCGCCACGACGTACAGGCCCAGCCCCGGGATCCCGACGACGGCGGCCAGGGCGGCGCCCGTGCCCAGGTCGCGCCACGGGCGGGCGAGGTCCAGGCCGATGCGGCGGAGCACCGCCCGGCCAGGCGTGGACAGCAGGTAGAGCGCCAGGGCCACCGGGACGAGCGTGAACACGACGTCGAGCAGCTGGTAGATGAGGTCCAGCCAGGGGCGCTCGTTCTGGGACGGGTTGAGGGTGGTGACCTGCTGGCCGATCGGGACGTCGCGCGTCAGCCGGTCGAGCAGGCGGACCAGCGCGTACACCGCGGACTGCCCGACGGAGAGGCCCAGGACGATCCACACCTCGGCCCGCAGCCGGGCGCGGCGCTGGTCGGGCGGGGCAGCGGACGGCGCGTCGACCTGCGCGGCGGGGGGGACGGCGTCGTGCACGGGCCCAACCTACGTGAGCCGGCTGTGCGCCACCTGAGCCCCCGGGGTCAGGCGGCGCGGCGGAGGCGGAGCGAGTTCGTCACCACCAGGACCGAGCTGAACGCCATGGCGGCGCCCGCGATCATCGGGTTGAGCAGGCCGAGCGCCGCGAGCGGGATCGCCGCGACGTTGTAGGCGAACGCCCAGAACAGGTTCTGCTTGATGATCCGCAGGGTGCGCCGCGACAGCCGGATCGCCTGCCCGGCGGCCCGCAGGTCGCCGCGCACCAGGGTGATGTCGGCGGCCTCGATGGCGACGTCGGTGCCCGTGCCCATGGCCAGGCCGAGGTCGGCCTGGGCGAGCGCGGCGGCGTCGTTCACGCCGTCCCCGACCATCGCGACGACCCGGCCCTGCGCCTGGAGCGCCCGGACGGCGTCGACCTTGTCGGCCGGCAGGACCTCCGCGACGACCTCCTCGATGCCGACCTCGCCGGCCGCGACGCGCGCCGCACCCGCGTTGTCGCCGGTCAGGAGGACGGGCCGCAGGCCGAGGGCCCGGAGCTCGTCGACCGCCACGCGGGAGGTCGCCTTGAGCGGGTCGCGGAGCACGACGACGCCGCGAGCCCGCCCGGCCCACGCCACCATGACGGCGGTCGCCCCGGCGCCCTCGGCGGCGTCGAACGCCGCGTCGAGCACGTCCGTGACGACGCCCTGCTCCCGCAGCCAGGTCGGCCGCCCGACGAGCACGCGCCGCGCCAGCTCGACGCCCACGTGCGCGGGCCGGACCAGCGCGACGACGCCGCGCCCGGGCACGTTCTCGAACTCGGTGACGTCGAGCTCGACGTCACCGGTCCGCTCACCCTCCGTCAACTGGAGCGCGGTGGCGCCATCGTGCACCGGTTGAGCCGATCCGCCGCCACCGTGCTCCACCTGAGCGGGGAGGGGGGTGGTGGCGGCCGTCGCGATGGCCTGGGCGATGGGGTGCTCGGAGCGGGCCTCGACCGCGCCCGCGTACCGGAGCACGTCGTCGGCGGGTGCGCCCTCGCCGACGATGACCTCGACCACGCGCATGCGGCCCTCGGTGACCGTGCCGGTCTTGTCGAGCACCACGGTGTCGACGCGGCGGGTGGACTCGAGGATCTCCGGGCCCTTGATGAGGATGCCGAGCTGGGCGCCGCGGCCGGTGCCGACGAGCAGCGCCGTCGGGGTGGCCAGGCCGAGCGCGCACGGGCAGGCGATGATGAGCACCGCGACGCCAGCGGTGAACGCCGCCTGCAGCCCGCCACCCGTGGCGACCCAGACGCCGAACGTGCCGAGCGCGATGAGGATGACGACGGGCACGAACACCGCCGAGATCCGGTCCGCGAGCCGCTGCACCGGGGCCTTGCCGGTCTGCGCCTGCGTCACGAGCCGCCCGATCTGGGCGAGCATCGTCTCCTCGCCGACCCGCTCCGCGCGGACCACGAGGTAACCGGACGTGTTCACGGTCGCGCCCGTGACCTGCGACCCCGGCCCGACGTCGACCGGCACCGGCTCGCCCGTCAGGAGCGAGGTGTCCAGCGCGGACGTGCCCTCGAGCACGACGCCGTCGGTGGCCACCTTCTCCCCCGGCCGGACGGCGAACACGTCGCCCACCTGCAGCGACGCCACCGGGACGCGGCGCTCGGTGCGGCGACCGGCGTCGTCGGTGGTCAGGAGCGCGACGTCGGTCGCGCCCAGGGCGAGCAGGCTCCGCAGGGCGTCGCCCGCGCGTCGGCGGGAACGGTGCTCGGCGTAGCGGCCGGCCAGCAGGAAGGTCGTGACGACGGCCGCGACCTCGAAGTACAGCTCCGGGGTCTCCATGCCGGCCATCGCGGCGCGCGGGATGAGCGTCGGCTCCATCCGCATGCCGATCTCGCCGGCTCCGCCCAGCAGCACCGCCCACAGGGACCACGCGCTCGCGGCGATCACGCCGAGCGAGACGAGCGTGTCCATGGTCGACGAACCGTGCCGGGCCGCGCGCGCCGCCGCCCGGTGGAACGGCCAGGCCCCCCACGTCACGACCGGCAGCGCCAGCGCGACGACCACCCACTGCCACGCGTCGAACTGCAGCGCCGGGATCATCGAGAGCAGCACGACCGGGACGGTGAGGATGGCCGCGCCGATGAGGCGACGGCGCAGGTCGGCGCCTCGGTCGGGGACGGGCGCGGACGTGTCCTCGCCCTCGACCATGTCGTGCCCGGGGGCCATGGTGTGGCCCGAGAGCGCGTGCTCGGCGTCGTCGTGCTCGCCGTGCCCCTCCCCGTGCCCCGCGTGCTTGGTCGCCCGCGAGTCGCGCATGACCGTGGCGCCGTAGCCGGCGGCCTCGACGGCCTTGACGACGTCGGCGGCGTCGACGTCGCCGGTCAGCTCCACGCGCGCGGTCTCGGTGGCGAGGTTCACCAGCGCGGACGCGCCCGGCACCTTGTTGATCTTCTTCTCGACGCGGGCGACGCACGACGCGCACGTCATGCCGCTCACGGCGAGGTCGAGGGTGCCGACGACGGCCGTCGCGTCGGGCACGCCGGTGGCGGTGCCGGCGGCGGCGGTCGTGCCGGTGGTGCGGGTGGTCTGGTCGGTCATGACGTCACGTCCAATGCGCTGTCGGGTGCGCTGGTCGGGTCTGTCCCCCTCAACTGGAGCACGAGGGCGCCGGATCGCTCCACGTGAGCGGAACGGCCGCCGTGGTGCACCGGTTGAGGCGGGACGGGGTGGGTCAGATGAGGGAGCGGGGCGGGGCGATCGTGTAGCCCGCCTCGTCGATCGCCGCGGCGATGGCCTCGTCGGAGACGGGCTCGGCGGCGGTGATGGTGACGGTCGAGGTGCCGCCGTTGACGAGCTCGACGGCGACGTCGGTGACGCCGGGGATCGCCGAGACCTCCTCGGTCACGGACTTCACGCAGTGGCCGCAGGTCATGCCCTGCACGGAGACGGTCTGGGTGCTCATGGGTGCTCCTTCGTTCGGTGCCCGGTCGGGGCCTGGTGGTGCTGGGTGGGGAGTGGGGTCGTGGGTGCGCCCTGCGGCGTCGGGCTAGCTGCGGACCAGGCGCGCGATGGCGTCGGCGGCCTCGCGGACCTTGGCCTGGCCGGCGTCGTCGGACTCGCGGGCCGCGTGCACGACGCAGTGGCCCAGGTGGTCCTCCATGAGTCCGAGGCTCACGGCCTGCAGGGCCTTCGTGACGGCCGAGACCTGGGTGAGGATGTCGATGCAGTACTCGTCCTCGTCGACCATGCGCGCGATGCCGCGGACCTGGCCCTCGATGCGCCGCAGGCGCTTGAGGTAGTCGTCCTTGCTGCCCGTGTAGCCGTGCATGGTGCCTCCCGTCGCCGCGTGCCAGGAAGAACACCATACCCCCGTAGGGTATTCCGGCAAGGGACGGAAGTCCCTCTTTGCCCGACGCGCGGTGGTGCGGTCCCCGTGGATATGTGGTTGCGGCGGGACGGGGGCCGGACCGGGGGGCTCAGTGCCGGAAGACCGTCCACCAGGATGTCGAGGTCCTCATCCGCGGCCTCGGGCCCGCCGTCGGGTGAACCAGACGCCCGCACCGAACATCGAGCCGAAGAAGCCGAGCTGTGCCCAGGCGCCCGGCAGCAGGACGAGGTCGCTGGTGGGTCCCAGCCAGTGGGAGACCAGGTAGCAGCCCACGAGGCCCGGGACGAGGGTCACCGTGAGCATGACCGCGAGGACGGAGAGCTCCGACGCGCGGGGGCCCGACCAGCCGGTGACGTGGGACGTCGTGCGTCGCGTGAGGAACCAGCCGGTCACGGCGAGCAGCACCGGAGGGCCGGACAGCCCCAGTGCGAACACCACGAGGTCGTCACGGGCAACGGTGACGGTCTCGACGCGACCGCTGAAACGCCCGGCGGTCACCAGTGTCCAGAGCACGTACTCGCGCTCGGTCACGCAGGCGAGCCACAGTGCCACGCCGACGGCGAGAGCGGCGCCCGCCGTCGTGATCGCCACGACCTGACGGGCGCGCAACAGGGCGACGGCCCGTTCCTCGGCGGTGACGGCGGTCTGCCTCCGCTCGTGTCGACGGAGCCGGCGCAGGCTCGCGGGGCTGATCGGCCGGAAGGCGCGAACGGGCTTGGGGGGCCGAGCCGGCGATGGTGCGACGGGCGCCTCGGCGACGCCCGCCTCGGTGGCGGCGTCGGGCAGCGCGTCGGGCACGGGGCGATCCCGGAGGGCGCGGAGGAGGAGAAGGGGGGAGGCGACGGCGACGCCGGCGAGCCCGCCGTAGATCAGGACGCAGGTCACGCGCAGGGCCAGAACCCAGCCGGGTGCGGCGTCGAGGTCGCTCGCCGCGTACCGGGCGAGGGCGAGGAGCGAGCCTCGCGGGAGGTCGGCGTCGCCAGCGGAGACCACGGCGTACGGGATCCCGAACGTCGCGAGGCCGAGCAGGCACGCGCCGAGCGAGAGGACCAGCGCGCGCAGGAGCGGCTCGGCTCCGCCTCGGCCCGGAACGCCGTCGACGTCGGCGCGGGAGATGCCGGCCCGCAGCACGGACACGCCCGCGACCGCGAGCCAGCCGAGGAGGAGTGCGATCGGCGGGAGCAGTCCGAGGACCGCGACGACCAGCGGTGCGGTGTTCCAGTCCTCGGCGACGGGCAGTGCCGTGAGGAGCGCGCCGAGGCCGATCGCCAGAAGGGCCTGGGCGAACCCCCAGCCCAGTGCCCATGCGCCGAGCTCGTCGAGCAGGCCGGGCGGTGGGTCGATCGCCTCGTCCGCGAGCGGGTGCGGCGTGCGGCCCCGGGAGCGGTCCGCCTCCCGCTGCTCCGCGAGGCGCTCCTCGACGGGCCGACGGGCGCGGCGCACCGCCTCGCGCAACCGCATCACCGCCCCGGGCACCGCGAGCACGACGAGCGCGCTGATCAGCACGTACTCCTTCGTGGTGCCGGCCGGGTAGGGCTCGGTGGCCATGCCGCCGGCGAGGAGGACGGCCGTCGCGGGCAGCGGCCAGAGCCAGACCCAGCGCCACGTGCGGCGGCTCAGACGACGCTCGCGCTGCCGCGGCGTCTCGGGGCGTGGTTCGGTCAGCCACCTCTGCGCAGGGCTGCGCCGCTGGCCGTCCACCGATTCGTCGCGCCGGCGGTCGGTCCTGCGTCTGATGCCCGCGCGGCCCACGGCCCGCACGGTAGCGGGCGATGGGCGGGCGACGTGGGGTTTCCGGGGTGGGGGCGGTGGGGAGGCGTCGGGCGTGCCCGGGTGCTGTGATCGGATCGGGACGACGCGAGGAGGCGCAGCGAGTGACGACGTCGGACGGTGCGGCGAGTGCGGCGAGTGCGGCGAGTGCGGCGACGGTCTCGCCGGAGGTGCTCGCCGCGCTCGCTGCCCGAGAGGCGGAGACCCGCGAGCGTGCCGGCGGGTTGGCGGACCAGCTGCGCGGCGCCGTCGAGGCGGCCGCGGGGTCGAACGCGGACGACGAGCACGACCCCGAGGGCGCAACGCTGGCCTTCGAGAGGCAGCAGGTGGCGGCGCTCCTGCGGCAGGCGGAGGACGAGGCCGTCGAGCTGGCCGCTGCGCGGGCGCGGGTGGCAGCGGGCACCTTCGGCCTGTGCGAGGTCTGTGGTGGGTCCATCGGGGACGAACGACTGGTGGCACGGCCGACGGCGCGGATGTGCGTGGCGTGTGCGGACGGCCGGCGCGCGACTCGATGACATCGCGGATGGGATCGGGGACGCACGCGGCCATGGTGTGAGCGGATCGATCAGCCCTGCGTGATGGGCCCGCCGAGCCTGTGGACGAGCCCGACGGGCAGGGCCTTGTGGAAACATTTCCGCAGGTCAGAGGCTTGATCGAGTCGCCACGACGCGATAATGTCGAACACATGTTTCAAGCGCGCGGTCCGGTCGACGGCGGGTCCTTCGGGCCCGTCGAGCCTGCTGCGCCCGAGGCGTACGAGGTTCTCGCGCGCCTCGACCTCGTCGTCGCGTCCACCGCGGAGCTCACGTCCGGTGTCGCGGGGTGCGGCACTTGGGGTGGCGGCGACCGGCGTCGGGCGCTGGCGCGGCTGGACCAGGTGGCGGGCGCGCTGGCCAGGGTCCGGGCGGCGCTCGTGACGGCGGAGCAGCGGGCGCAGACGGCGGTCGGGATCGGTGACCGCGACTTCCTCGCGGCGCGCGCACGTGCCAGTCGGACCGGCCTCGGCGAGGCGCGCCGCGAGGTCCGCCAGGCGGAGACGCTCACGGCGATGCCGTCGGTCGCCGAGGCGGTGGGCGCCGGGCGTGTGCCCCTGCCGCACCTCGACGTGCTCGGTCGGGTTGCTGAGAGCGCAGGCGAGCGCGCCACGGTGGCCTTGGCTCGGCCCGAGACGCAGGAGCGGCTGGTGCGCATGGCCGAGCGCAGCTCGCTGCGGGAGTTCGCCGCCGCGGCGGCACGGCTGGTGGCTTCCTTCGACCCGGCTGGTCTCGAGGAGGCGTCGGCCACACAGCGCCGGGAGCGGTTCTTCGTGATGTCCCGTCAGCCCGAGGGCACGTTCCTGCGCGGGCGGCTGGACCACGTGTCCGCCGAGGTTGTGCGCACCGCCATCGCAGCGGTGGGCATGGCGCCCGACGACGGGCGCACCAAGCCGCAGGCCGACGCCGACGCCCTGGTGGCGCTCGCCGAGCGGGCGGTCTCCGGGATGGCGGGTGTGCGTGCCCGACGCACCACGCCGTCGGGCACGCTGCTGCCGGACGCCGAGCAGGACGCCGCCGATGCGCGGGTGTCCGGCGTGGCGAGCCGGCCCGCCGTGTCCGTCCTCGTCCCGGCCGAGACCTTCGCCGAGCTCCAGCGCGTGCAGCGTCGGCGCGCCGACCGCCGTGCGGACTCGGACGACATGGACGACTGGCGGGCCGTCGAGCCCGCGCTGCTCGAGGACGGCACGCCCGTGGCGATGTCCGAGCTGGCCCGCGTGCTCTGCGACAGCGAGGTCGGCCGGATCGTGATGTCCGCCGACGGCGTGCCGATGGACCTCGGCCAGACGCAGCGCCTGTACACCGGGCAACAGCGCCGGGCGGTGATCGTGCGCGACCGGTCCTGCGCCTGGAACGGGTGCGATGTGCCCGCCGCGTACTGCGAGGTGCACCACATCCGGTGGTGGGACCGCGATCTCGGCCCGACGTCCGTGGAGAACGGTGTCCTGCTGTGCAGTCACCACCACCACGTGGTGCACCAGCACGACCTGCGGATCGTTCGGCTGGGACGACCACCGACCCGCGGGCCGGTGCTCGGTGAGCCGTGCAGGTACCTCTTCCGTCGGCGCGACGGACACGAGGTCAACGCGCCGCCCGGGGCGGTGAGAGTCGCGCCCACGCAGGACGAGCGACGGCCGCCGGGTGCGGCAGCCGTGCACTCGGGTGCGGCGAGCACACAGTCAGGGCCGGACGAGCGGCCGCTGGATGCGCTGGCGCGCGCGGGCTAGCGATTCGCCGGGACGCCGGCGGCGAAGGTCCAGCGGGTCGAGGGCGGCTTGCGGCGGCGGCTTCCGGCTGACCTGATCAGCGAGCTGATGCAGGGGGCGCTGCCCGGACCGCTGCGTCGGCCGCTGCGGGGAGGGCATCGAGGATGCGAGAGAGGGCGGTGTCGTCGTGGGCGGCGGAGACGAACCAGGCCTCGAACGCAGACGGCGGGAGCAGGATGCCGGCGTCGGCCATCGCGTGGAAGAACGCGCGGTAGCGGAACGCATCCTGCGCTTGGGCATCGGCGTAGGTGGCGACACCGGCTGCGGCGGGCGCCTCACCGAGGAAGACCGAGAAGAGGTTCCCGACGGCGCCGACGTGGTGCGGCTGCCCGACGGCGTCGAGGGCATCACGGACGGCCCTGCGCAGGGCGTCGGCCACCTCGTCGAGGCGGGCGTAGACGGCGCCGTCGGCGAGACGAAGCGTGGCGAGGCCCGCCGCGACGGCAACGGGGTTACCGGACAAGGTGCCTGCCTGATACACCGGACCGAGAGGAGCGAGCGCATCCATGACCGACGCCGGACCGCCGAGCGCCGCCACGGGCAGCCCGCCGCCGAGCACCTTGCCGAAGGTGACGAGGTCCGGTGCCCAGCCCTCGGCCGCGAAGGTCCACCAACCGCCGGCGCTCAAGCGGAAGCCCGTCAGCACCTCGTCGAGGACGAGCAGCGCGCCGTGCCGGGCCGTGATCTCGCGCAGGCCGCGGTTGAAGCCCTCGGCCGGCGGGACGACGCCCATGTTGCACGGCACCGCCTCGGTGATCACGGCGGCGATCCGGCCGACGTGTGCGTCGAAGGCCGCCTCGACAGCGGCGAGGTCGTTGTACGGCAGCACGATCGTCTCGGCGGCCGTCGCCTCCGTCACGCCGGCGGAGCCGGGCAGACCCAGCGTCGCGACGCCCGAGCCGGCCGCCGCGAGCAGCCCGTCCGCGTGCCCGTGGTAGCAGCCGGCGAACTTCACGACGAGCGGGCGGCCGGTCACTCCCCGCGCCAGCCGCACGGCGGTCATCGTCGCCTCGGTGCCCGTCGAGACCAGGCGGAGGCGCTCCACGAACGGCACGCGCCGGGCGACCTCCTCCGCGAGCTCGGCCTCCGCGACGGTCGGTGCCCCGAACGACAGGCCGCGCGCGGCCGCCGCCTGGACGGCAGCGACCACCTCCGGGTGTGCGTGGCCGAGGACCGCGGGCCCCCACGAGCCCACGAGGTCCACGTACTGCCGGCCCTCGACATCGGTCACGTACGCCCCGCGCGCGCTCGCGAGGAACCGCGGGACCCCGCCGACCGAGCCGTACGCCCGCACCGGGGAGCTCACGCCGCCAGGAAGCACCGCCCGCGCGCGGTCGAAAGCCGCGGCGTTGGTGGTGGAGGCCGGGGTGGGCGGGGCGGGCGGGCTGGGCGGGGTGGGTGTGGCGGGGCTGAGCGGGGTGGGCGGGGTGGGTGTGGCGGGGCTGAGCGGGGTGGGCGGCGTCATCGGGCGTCCCTGCGCAGGCGCTCGGCGAGCTCGACGGCCCAGTAGGTGAGCACGGCCTCGGCGCCGGCACGGCGGATGGCGAGGACCGACTCCTCGATCGCGCGATCGCGGTCGATCCAGCCGTTCGCCGCGGCCGCCTCGACCATCGCGTACTCGCCGGAGACCTGGTAGGCCCACACGGGCACCTCGCTCACGGCGGCGACGTCGGCGAGCACGTCCAGGTAGGACGCCGCAGGCTTCACCATGACGATGTCGGCGCCCTCGGCGACGTCGAGCATCGCCTCGCGCACGCCCTCGCGGCCGTTGGACGGGGAGAGCTGGTACGTCCGCCGGTCGCCCGTGAGGGTCGACTCGACGGCGTCGCGGAACGGGCCGTAGAACGCGCTCGCGTACTTCGCCGCGTACGCGAGGAGCACGACGTCGGTGCGGCCCTCCTCGTCGAGAGCGGCGCGCACGGCGGCGACCTGGCCGTCCATCATCCCCGAGAGTCCCAGCAGGTGAGCGCCGGCCTCCGCCTGGGCGAGAGCCATCCGCGCGTAGACCTCGAGCGTCGCGTCGTTGTCGACGGTGCCGTCCGCCGCGAGGACGCCGCAGTGTCCGTGGTCCGTGAACTCGTCGAGGCACAGGTCCGCCATGACGACGAGCGCGTCGCCGGCCTCCGCGACGGCGTCGGCGATCGCCACGTTCAGCACGCCGCCCGGGTCGCACGCGGCGGTGCCCTCGGCGTCGCGCCGCTCCGGGACGCCGAAGAGCATCACGCCGCCCACACCGGCCTCGGCGGCCTCCGCCACCGCGCGTCGCAGCGAGTCGCGCGAGTGCTGCACGACCCCGGGCATGGATGCGATGGGCACCGGGCCGGCGGCGCCCTCACGGACGAACATCGGGAGCACCAGCTCGGCGGGCGAGACGCGGGTCTCGGCGACCAGCCGCCGCAGCGCCGGCGTGGCGCGCAGACGGCGTGGACGGAGGTACGGGTGGGTCATGGCGTGCCCTCCTCCGACCCGGCGGCGTCGGGCGTGCCGGGACGGTGACGAGTGAGGTCGGTGGGACCGGTGGGGTCGGCGGGATCGGTGGCGTCGGTGAGACCGGTGGGATCGGGCGGCTCAGGGGGATCAGTGACCCTGGCGCCCAGGGCGGGGGCGGCGTGCGCGGCAGGGGCGTCGTGCGCGGCAGGGGCGGCGTGCGCGGCGAGGGCGTCGACGAGGGCCTCGCCGGAGGCGACCTCCGGCACGACGCTCACCGTCAGTCCGGCAGCCGTCGCGGCCGCCGCCGTGAGCGGGCCGATGCATGCGACGACCGTCGACGGCGGCGGGGTCCCGACCAGCTCGAGGAGACCCGCGAGCGTGCTCGTCGAGCTCAGCAGGACGGCGTCGAACCGCCCGGCGCGCAGGTCGTCGGCCACCGCGGCGGGCGGTCGCTCCGCAGCCACGGTGCGATAGGCGAGCACGACGTCGACCGACCAGCCGGCCGCCGTCAGCCCGTCGGCCAGGGTCAGCTCGGCGAGGTCGGACTGCGGCACGAGCACGCGCGCGCCCGCGGGCGCCTGCTCGACGAGCCGGGCGAGCAACCCGCGCGCCGAGTGCTCCTCGGGCACCAGGGTCGGCACCACGCCGTGGCGCTCGAGCGTGCGGGCGGTCCCCGGCCCGACCGCCGCGACCGCAGTGCGGCCGACCACAGCGGACAGCGCCTCCGACGCCGGTCCCCCGACCACCGCGGCGGCGCGCCCGGCGAGGGCGAGCACGGTCGTCGCGCTGGTCACGGTCAGCCAGTCGTACTCGCCGCGGGCCAGGCGGCCGACGGCGGCATCGACGGCGGGCAGGTCAGCCGGCGGCGCGAACTCGATCACCGGCACGACGGCGGCTGTCGCCCCGTGCGTCGCGAGTCGGGCCCGCACCCGCTCGCCCCACTCGCCGCTGCGGGGCACGAGGACGCGCCAGCCCGCGAGGGCGCCGGGGGTGGGTGGGGTAGGGCCCGTCGCGGCCGGCGTCGCGCCCTCGCCATCGCCCTCGCGAGTGCCGCTCATGCGGGCGTCCCGTCGGCGGGGGTGGGCGCGGGGCCGAGCGGGGCGAGGTCCGCTGCACCCGCGGCGAGGAGGTCGGCGGCCAGGCGGGTGCCGAGGGCGGCGGCGGCCGCGACGGCGTCGTGCCCCAGGCCCGCGACCGGCAGGGCGGCCGTGCGCGCGAGCCGGGCGCCACCGTCGGGGCGGCAGACGACGGCGTCGAGCACGAGGACGCCGTCCGGGCGGAGCGTGCCCAGCGCGCCGACGGGCGCCGCGCAGCCGGCCTCGAGCGCAGCCAGCAGGGCGCGCTCGGCGGTCACGGCGAGGCGGCTCGGCAGGTGGTCGAGCGCGGCCAGGCCCGCGACCAGCGCGGTGTCCGCGGCGCGGCACTCCACCGCGAGCGCACCCTGGCCGGGTGCGGGCATCACGGCGGTGGGGTCGAGCAGCTCGCTGGCCACGCCCGAGCGGCCCAGGCGGGCGAGCCCCGCCGCCGCCAGCACGACGGCGTCGAGGTCGCCCCGCGGCGGGGCGTGACGTTCCGGCGCGGCCTGGCCGCCGGGCGAGCCCAGCCCCGGGACCCGAGCGAGGCGCGTGTCGACGTTCCCGCGGATGTCGACCACGTCGAGGTCGGGCCGCAGGGCGCGCAGCTGCGCGGCCCGCCGCGGCGAGCCGGTGCCCACGCGGGCGCCGTCGGGCAGACCGCCGAGCGTGCGGCCGTCGCGCGCGCACAGGGCGTCGCGGGGGTCGGCCCGCTCGGGGATCGCCGCCACGAGCAGGCCGGGCGCGTCAGCGGTGGGCAGGTCCTTGAGCGAGTGCACGGCCAGGTCGCAGCGGCCGTCGGCGAGGGCCTCCCGCAGGGCGGCGACGAACACACCCGTGCCACCGAGCGTGGCGAGCGAGCCGGTCAGCCGGTCGCCCTCCGTGCGCACGCGCACCAGCTCCACGGGCCGCCCCAGCGCGCGCTCGACGGCGTCGGCCACCATCTGTGACTGGGCGAGGGCCAGCGCGCTGCCGCGCGTCCCGAGGCGCAGGGGCGGGGTGCCGGTCACCGGGCCATCATCCGCCAGCGACCGGTGCAGGCTCGTCCGCACCGGCCACGGTGGCGCGCACCCCGCGCGGGTTCGCGCAGCAGCCGGCCGGGCAGACGTCGTGCCACGGGCCGAGCGCGGTGAGGGCGGGCCGCGGCGCCCCGGCGGTGCGCTCGGTCACCAGGTCCACGAGGCCCGCGACGAACGCGGGGTCGACGCCCGGCGTGGGCGTCCGCTCGGCCCAGACGCCGGCCTCGCGGGCCGTCTCCATGGCCTCCTCGTCGAGGTCCCACAGGACCTCCATGTGGTCGGACACGAACCCGAGCGGCACGATCACCACCGCGCGCGTCCCGGCCGCGGCGAGCCGGCGGATCTCGTCGTTGATGTCGGGCTCGAGCCACGGCGTCGTCGGTGCGCCCGAGCGCGACTGGAAGACGAGCGACCAGGGCGCCCCGCCCGTGTCGCCGGCCACGTCGGCGCCCGACTCCACGGCCGCCATGACCACCTCGGCGACGGCGCGGTGCTGGGCACCGTAGGCGCCGTCGTCGGCGAGCCCCGCACCAGGCGGGCCGGACGTGACCGCGGTGGAGGTCGGGATGGAGTGCGTCACGAACAGGACGTGCGCGTCGCGCGCGACGTCGCCGTTCCCGAGGGCGGCCCGCGCCCGGCCCAGCGCCGCGCGCACACCCTCGACGAACGGCGTCACGAACCCCGGGTGGTCGAAGTACTGGCGCACCTTGTCGATCGAGACCTCGCCGGCCAGCCCCGTCGTCTCCAGGGCCGCGGCGAGGTCCTCGCGGTACTGGCGGCACGAGGAGTAGGAGGAGTACGCGGAGGTGACGATGGCGAGGAGGCGGCGGTGGCCGTCGTCGTACGCCTGCTGGACCGCCTCGGCCAGGTAGGGCGACCAGTTCCGGTTGCCCCAGTACAGCGGCAGGTCGATGCCGCGGGCCGCCAGCTCGGCCTCGAGCGCGGCCTTGAGCGCGCGGTTCTGGTCGTTGATCGGGCTCACCCCGCCGAAGTGGCGGTAGTGGTGCGCGACCTCCTCCAGGCGCTCGTCGGGGATGCCGCGCCCCGCGGTGACGTTGCGCAGGAACGGCAGGACGTCGTCCTGGCCCTCCGGCCCGCCGAACGAGACGAGGAGCAGCGCGTCGTACCCGGCGCTCACAGCAGCACCTCCGCGACCTCGTCGGCCTGGATGCGGCGGCCGGTGAAGAACGGGATCTCCTCGCGCACGTGGCGGCGCGCCCCCGTGGCGCGCAGGTGCCGCATGAGGTCCACGAGCGAGGTCGGGTCGTCCGCCTCCAGGCCGAGCAGCCACTCGTAGTCGCCCAGCGCGAAGGCGGCGACCGTGTTCGACAGCACCTGCGGGAACTCGCGTCCGGCGAGGCCGTGCTCGCGCAGCATCGCGCCGCGGTCCTCCGGGGGGAGCAGGTACCAGTCGTAGGAGCGCACGAACGGGTACACGGTCAGCCACGCGAGCGGCTCGGTGTCACGCATGTACGCGGGCGCGTGCGACGCGCTGAACTCCGCGGGCCGGTGCACGCCCATCGCCGACCAGGCGGTGCCGAGCGGCGCGAGCTCGGTGGTGCGGCGCAGGCGGCGGATCTCGGCCTGCAGGTCCTCCGGCCGGTCACCGTGCAGCCAGACCATGAGGTCGGCGCCCGCCCGCATCCCGGAGACGTCGTACAGGCCCCGGACGACGACGCCGTCGGGCACGTCGTCCAGCGCCTCGCTCAGCACCGGCAGGGTGGGCTCGAGCGGCGGGGTGTGGTGGGTGCGGCGCAGCACCGTCCACAGGGTCCAGGCGCCCGGCTCGACGGGCGTGGCGTCGGGAGATGACATGAGACGAGTGTCCGTCAGATAGATGATCATCGCGACAAAACCGGTACGGCCCGTGCGCGAGGTGTGACGCGACTCACGCGGAGGGCGACGCGAGCTCCGCCGCGACGCCGCGCGCGTGCGCGACGACGGACGCGAGCCCGGTACCCGCCGTCCACGCACCCGCCACGCGCAGCCCCCCGACGGCGGCCAGGGCCTCCGCGACGAGCGCCTGCCACTGGCGCTGCACGGCACCCGCGGGCGGCATGCCGCCGGGCCAGACGGTGCGGGCCGAGCCGAGGACGGCGTCCCGCGGCAGGGGCACCCTCAGCAGCTTCGCGGCGTCCTCCCGGGCCCGCTCGGTGAGCTGCGCCATCGGGACGGCGCTCATGGGCAGGCCACCGATGGCGGCCGCCGGGCCGTAGGACAGCCGCACCACGTGCCGGCCGGGCCCGGCCGCCTCGGCGAGCCACGCCCACTTCGCCGTCCCGTGGGTCAGTGCGCGCGCGGAGACCGGCCCGGCCGCGGGGGCGCCGTCGGCCACGAGCACGCCCGTACCGCGGGGCGCCGCGTCGAGCGCCGGCGCGTCCACCACGAGCGTCGCGAGCACCACCCGCGGGCGCGGGCGCGGCGCCGGCCCGGGCAGCGCCTCGGGCAGCGCGTCGACGAGCAGCCGCCCCAGCACGGTGCCGGGGACCGCGAGCACGACGGCGTCCGCCCGCACCGCCGTCCGCGGAGCCTCCGGGGGGGAGCCCAGGGCGCCGACGCCGAGCAGCCACCCGTCCGCGTCGCGGGCCAGCCCGTGCACGGGCGTGCCCGTGCGGAGGTCGGCGCCGTGCAGCACCGCGTCGTCGACGAGGGCGGAGACCATCCGGTGCATGCCGCCGCGGATGCCGGCGACCGCCGAGCCCGCGGGTGCGGCGGCGCGCGCCGCCGCGGCCGCCGCGGCGAGCGAGCCCCGGCGGCGGGTGTCGACGCGCAGGCCGGCGAGGTCGGCGTCGAGGTCGTCCGGGTCGGCCGAGTGCACGCCGCGCACCACGGGCGCGACGAGCCGGTCGTGCACCCGGCGGCCCATGCGCGTGCGGACCAGCGCGCCGAGGCTGGCGCCCGGCGTCGTGCCCCACGCGCCGGGCAGCAGCCGGTCGAGGGCCGCGCGCGCCGCGCCGAGCGGCCCGACGACGTCGCGCACGTCGGGCGCCCACGCGCGGCCCGGGATGCCGAGCACCCCGGTGGCGGGCAGGCGGACGGCGCGGTCGGGGAGCTGCAACCACGCGCCGGCCGGGCTCGGGGTGACGATGTCGTCGGCGAGGCCGAGGTCGGCGAGGAGGTCGGCGACGGCCGTCGTGCGCGTCGCGAAGGACTCGGCGCCGGAGTCCAGGACCAGGCCCGCGACCTCGTGCGAGGCGACCGACCCGCCGAGGCGCTCGCCGCCCTCGAGCAGCACGACGTCGCGACCGGCCGCCGCGAGGTCCCGGGCGACCACCAGGCCCGCCACGCCCCCGCCGACGACCGCGACCGTCATCTCAGGCGCCCTCGTGCGCGAGCGCGACGATGCGGGTCAGGACGTCGGGGTCGGTCTCGGGTGGCACGCCGTGGCCCAGGTTGAGCACGTGCGCGGGGGCGGTGCGGCCGCGCGCGAGGACGTCGCGGACGTGCGCCTCGAGCACCGGCCACGGCGCGAAGAGGAGCGCGGGGTCGACGTTGCCCTGCAGGACGGCGCGGCCGCCCAGCCGGCGGTCGGCCTCGTCGAGCGGCAGCCGGTGGTCCACGCCGACGGCGTCCGCGCCGACGTCGCGCATCGCGGCGAGGAGCTCGCCGGTGCCCGTGCCGAAGTGGATCACCGGGACCTCCAGGTCCCGGATCGGGGCGAGCGCCCGGGCGGAGGCGGGGGCGACGCGCGCGGTGTAGTCGGCGAGGGAGAGGGCGCCCGCCCAGGAGTCGAAGAGCTGCGCCGCGCTCGCTCCGGCCTCGACCTGCGCGCGCAGGAAGGCGCCCGTGACGTCCGCGGCCCACGCCAGGAGGGCGTCCCACGCGGCGGGGTCGGCGTGCATGAGCGTGCGGGCCGCGAGCTGGTCCTTCGAGGGCCCGCCCTGGACGAGGTAGGCCGCGAGCGTGAAGGGCGCGCCCGCGAACCCGATGAGCGGGGTGTCGCCGCGGCCCAGCTCCGCCAGCGCGGCCACCGTCCGCGCGACGCCCTCGGCGACCGGTGCGAGCGCCTCCGGGGCGAGCCGGGGGAGGCGGGCGACGTCGTCGGCCGTGCGGACCGGGTGCGCGAAGACCGGACCGGTGCCCGGGACGATGTCCACGTCCACGCCCGCCAGCGCGAGCGGCACCACGATGTCGGAGAAGAAGATCGCCGCGTCCACGCCGTGCCGGCGCACCGGCTGGAGCGTGATCTCCGAGGCCAGGGCCGGGTCGAGGCACGCGTCGAGCATCCGCACGCCCGCGCGCGTGGCGCGGTACTCGGGCAGCGAGCGCCCCGCCTGCCGCATGAACCACACGGGGACGGCGCCGCTCGGGGCCCGCTCGCCGCGCAGCGCGCGGACCAGTGGGGCGTCCGCGGTCCGGCCGGCCGCGAGGGGGTGCGTGGAGGCGAGGGGCACGGATCGATTGTGCCGGTGCTGTTCTGGTTTGGTTGAATCGGAGGCCTTGTGGTCCTCCTGGCACTCTCCGCGAGCCACCACGACCTCGACCTCGACGTTCTGGAGCAGCTGAGCTCGGGCGCGAACTCCGTCGGGCCGACGGCCGTCGCTGAGTCGTGCCTCGACGGGTGCGTGGTGCTGGCCACCTGCAACCGGTTCGAGCTCTACCTGGACGCGGTCGACGGCCGCGAGGACATCGCCACGAAGACGGCGGTAGAGGCCGTCGCGCAGGCCACGGGCCTGCCCGCCGACGACGTCGCGCACGCGCTGCGCCCGCGCACGGGCATGTCCGCCGTCGCGCAGCACCTGTTCGGGGTGGCCTCCGGTCTGGACTCGATGGTGGTCGGCGAGCGGGAGGTGGCCGGGCAGGTCCGCCGGGCGCTGGCCTCGGCGCGCGACGACGGGACCACGAGCTCCGATCTCGAGCGGCTGTTCCAGTGGGCGTCGCGCGCCTCGCGCGCGGTCGGCGCCGCGACCTCGCTGGGCGCGTCCGGGCGGTCCGTGGTCGCGGTCGCCCTCGACCTCGCCGGGGACGGGCTCGCCGGGGACGGGCTCGGCGGGCACGGGGAGGACGCCCTGACGGGTCGGCGCGCGCTCGTCGTCGGCACCGGCACCTACGCCGGCGCGGTGCTCGGCGCGCTGGAGCGGCGGGGCGTGCGCGACGTCGCCGTGTACTCCCCCTCGGGCCGGGCCGCGGAGTTCGCCGCAGCCCGCGGGCTCGCGGCGGTGCCCGACGGCGGCCTGGTCGCCGCGCTGGCCGCCGCCGACGTCGTCGTGACCTGCAGCGGGGCGCGCGGGCCGGTGCTGCGGCCGGGTGACGTCCGCGCGGCCCGGCCGGACGGGCGCCCGGTCGCGATCGTCGACCTGGCGCTGCGGCACGACGTCGACCCCGCGGTGGCCACGCTGCCGGGCGTGACGTTCGTCGACCTCGCGACGGTGCAGCAGCACGCGGGCTTCGTCGCCCCCGAGGTCGCGGACGGGTGGCAGATCGTCGCCGAGCACGCCGCGACGTTCGCCGACACGCTCGCGGACCGCGACGTCGTGCCCGCCGTCGTCGCGCTGCGGACCTACGTGCACGAGGTGCTCGACGACGAGCTGCGGCGGAGCCGGTCGGGCTCGCCCGAGACCGAGCGGGCCCTGCGCCGGTTCGCCGGCCGGCTGCTGCACACGACGGCCGTCCGGGCCCGCGAGCACGCCCGGCGCGGGACCGCCGCGGAGTACCGGGAGGCGGTCGAGACGCTGCTCGGCGTCGAGCTCGACGACGACGGCTCGCCCCAGGGCTGATCACCGGACCGCGGCAGCGCGGCGGACCGCGACGGCTCACCCGAACGGGGCTGTGGACCGCCACCCCGCGACGTGCCACCCCTGCGATACTCGCGCTCGCGCGACGGGCAGGACGCGCGGGCGGCAGCGGGACGACGGCCGTCGGACCGAGGAGAGGGAGCGAGCGTGACACAGCAGCAGGGGCAGGGGTTCCCGCAGGACCAGCAGGGCCAGCCGTACCCGCCGTACGAGCCGTACCCGCAGCCCGCTCCGGCGCCCGGGTACGGGCAGCCGGGCGTCCCGCAGGCGCCGGCGTACCAGCAGCCACCCTCGTACGCGGCCTACGCGGGGTACGCCGCCGGGGGCCAGGCGCCGGCGGTCGTGCTGCCGCCGCTGGCCCACTGGGGCAAGCGCGTCCTCGCGATGCTCGTCGACGTCCTCGTCATCCTGCCGTTCGTCATCGTCGGCGCGGTGCTCATGGCCGTCAGCGTCCGCGAGACCGGGGTCGACATGTACGGGCGCACCGTCAGCGAGCCGTCCGCGGCGGGGGTCGTCGCGCTCCTGCTGGGCTACGGGACGGCCATCGGCATCCAGGTCTGGAACCGGTGGGTGCGTCAGGGCCGCACCGGCCAGTCGCTCGGGAAGCGCGCGCTGGGGATCCGCCTGCTCTCCGAGCGCACGATGGCGCCCGTCGGGCCGGGCATGTCGTTCGCCCGCGACCTGTGCCACGTCGTCGACGGGTTCCTCTACCTCGGCTACCTGTGGCCGCTGTGGGACCCGAAGCGGCAGACGTTCTCCGACAAGATCCTCAGCACGGTCGTCGTCGAGGGCTAGCCCACGGGCGCGGTCAGGCCCGCGCCTGGCGCAGGGCCCACCGGTGGCCGAAGGGGTCCACGAGCCAGCCCTCGCGCGCCCCCGGTTCCCCGCTGGGCTCCCGGTCCGCGGTCCCGCCCGCGGCGATCGCCGCGGCGTAGACGCGGTCGACGTCGCCGACCTCCAGGACGACCGCTCCCGTGGCGTGGCCCACGGTGGCGGGGCTGTACGCGCCGAACTCCTGGAACTCGTCGGAGACGAAGAGCACGTCCTCGCCGATCACGAGCGTGGCGTGGCCGATGCGGCCGTCGCCCTCGACGTAGCGCTCGCCCTCCTCGCGGGCCCCGAAGGCGGCGGCGTAGTACGCGAGGGCGGCGACGCCGTCGTGCACGGTGAGGTAAGGGGTCAGGGTCATCGCGGGCTCCCGGGCGTCAGGTCGCGGACCCGTCGACGCTACGTCCGCGCGGTGGGCGCGGCACGTGGAGGCGCTCAGGCGAGGTAGCGCTCCACCAGCGCGGCGGCCAGCCCCGTGTAGGAGGCGGGCGTCATCGCCGCGAGGCGCGCGGCGACGTCGTCGGGCAGGCCCAGCCCCGCCACGAACGCGCGCAGGTCGTCCCCGGTCACGCGGTGGCCGCGGGTGAGCTCCTTGAGGCGCTCGTACGGGTTCTCCATGCCGGGCACGCCCGCGACGGCGGCGGCGCGCATCGCCGTCTGGATGGGCTCGCCGAGCACCTCCCAGTTGGCCTCGAGGTCGCGGGCCATCGCGGCGGGGTCGGCGTCGAGGCCGGCCAGCCCGCGGCGCACGTTGTCGATCGCGAGCAGCGAGTGGCCGAACGCCGGGCCGATGTTGCGCTGCGTCGTGGAGTCCGTGAGGTCGCGCTGCAGCCGCGAGGTGACCAGGGTCGCGCCGAGCGTGTCGAGCAGCGCGGAGGAGATCTCGAGGTTCGCCTCGGCGTTCTCGAACCGGATCGGGTTGACCTTGTGCGGCATCGTCGATGAGCCGACCGTGCCCTGACCCCGCACCTGCGCGAAGTAGCCGAGCGAGATGTACGTCCAGACGTCGGTCGCGAGGTTGTGCAGGATCCGGTTGAAGCGCGCGACGTCGGCGTAGAGCTCGGCCTGCCAGTCGTGCGACTCGATCTGCGTGGTCAGCGGGTTCCAGGTGAGGCCCAGGCCCTCCACGAACGTGCGGGAGATCTCCGGCCAGTCCGCGCCCGGGACGGCGGCCAGGTGCGCGCCGTAGGTGCCGGTCGCGCCGTTGAGCTTGCCCAGGTACTCGGCGCGCTCGATGCGGCGCAGCTGCCGGTCGAGCCGGTGCGCGAGGACCGCGAGCTCCTTGCCCAGGGTGGTGGGCGTGGCCGGCTGGCCGTGCGTGCGGGCGAGCATCGGGACGTCGGCCAGCGCGCGGGCCAGCTCGGCGAGGTCGCCCACCAGCGCGCGGGCCGCGGGGAGCCAGACCTGCCCGACGGCGCCCTGCACCATCAGCGCGTACGCGAGGTTGTTCACGTCCTCGCTGGTGCACGCGAAGTGCACGAGCTCGGCGACGCGCGGAAGAACGGTGGAGTCGCCGAGCACCGCCGGCGCCGCGTCGATGCGGCGGCGGATGAGGTACTCGACCGCCTTGACGTCGTGCACGGTGACCCGCTCGATCTCCGCGAGCTCGGCGACCGTCGCGGCGTCGAACTCGTCGACGACCGCGCGCAGGTAGGCGACGTCGGCGTCGGACAGGGCGGGGGCGCCGGGGACGACGCCGGCCGCGCAGAGGTGGGCGAGCCACTCGACCTCGACGTGCACGCGCTCGCGGTTGAGCGCGGCCTCCGAGAGGTGGTCGACCAGGGGCGCGACCGCGGCGCGGTACCGGCCGTCGAGCGGCCCGAGGGCGATGCCGGTCTCGGCGAGACTGCGGCGCGGGCGCGGAGCGGGAGTCACGTCGTGAGGCATGGCCGTCATCCTCCCACCGCCCGCCCGACGCGCGGCGGCCCGTCCACGCGTCGCCCGGCGGCCTCGCCCGCGGCCCCTCCTCTCCCACCCCCGGGCAGCGGCCCCTCCCCGCGCAGCGGCTCGCTCCCCCCGCCCGGGGGCAGTCGCCTGGACGAAGGGTTCCTCCCGATATCCGGAAGGAACCCTTCGCCGGACGCCGCGGCGGACGGGTGAAGTGGGAAAGCCTGCGGCGTCGGGCAGGCGGGCAGGGCAAGAATGTGCGGGTGGCGCGACGCGAGGACGCGGGGAGCACTCCGCCCCGGTCCGGGGGCGGTGGCCGCTGGCGTGCCGACCGGCCCGGCCGTCCGGAGCGTCCGGAGCGTCCCGAGCGTCCCGAGCGGCACGGCCCGCCGGACCCGCCGGGTCGGCTCGCGGCCGTCGTCGCGCTGCTGGTCGTCGCGGTGCTCGCCGCGGCACTCGCCGGGCCCTGGAACCCGCCGACGCGCACCGAGTCGCTCATCCCGTGGCAGCCGCCCGAGCCGGTCGAGATCGCCGTCCCGCAGCAGGCGCAGCCGGAGCTGCGGCTGGCCGACCTGATCGGCCGGGAGCACGTGCAGCCGTGGGACCTCACGTGGCTGGGCCTGGGGTTGCTGGCCGTCGTCCTCGCGTGGACGGCCTACCTCGTCGCGCGCTGGCTCCGCCGCCATCCCGTGCAGCTTCCCCCCGAGGCGCCCGACGACGCCGGCCTGGACCGCGGGGACACCCTGCGCGGCCCGGGCGTCGCCCAACCGGACCTGCCGTCCCTGCGCGCGGCCGTCGCAGGTGCGGACCTGCTCGTCCGACGCCGGGTGCCGCCCACCGAGGCGGTCGTCGCCGCGTGGGTGCACCTCGAGGACGCGGCCGGGCGCTCCGGCGTGCCGCGCAAGCGCACCCAGACGCCGACGGAGTTCACGGTCGACGTCCTCGACCGCACCCCGGTGGACCCCGCGGCCACGCGGGCGCTCCTCGGCCTCTACCTGCGGGCGCGCTTCGGGGACGACCCGATGACGCCGGCCGACGTCGCCACCGCGCTCGCGGCGCTGACCACCCTCGCCGACGGGCTCGGCGACCCCGAGGCCGCGCACCTGGACGAGGTCGAGGTCGTGCTCGAGGAGCCCGGCGGCGTCCCGACGCTCGGTGGGCCGCAGACGGACGGCGAGCCGCAGACGGACGGCGAGCCGGGTCCCGGCGAGCGCGGTCCGGACGGCGAGCCGCAGCCGGACGGCGAGCCCGGTCCGGAGAGCGCCCGCGAGCCCGGTGAGGAGGGGCGCGCATGAACTTCCGACCGTGGCGCCCGGTGCTCGTGTTCGTGGGCCTGACGTTCGGCGCCGCCGTCGTGGGACTGCGCTGGGGCGACGCCGCCCTCGTTGGTCTCGCGGCGGGCGTCGTCGCGCTGGTCGCGTCGGCGCTCGGCGCCGGCGAGACGGACCCCTGGCCGCGGTACCGCCCGCCGGACCAGTCCGGCACCCGGCGTGACGTCATGGCCCTGACCTGGTCGTTCATCGGCCGCGAGGGCCGGGTGAGCGAGTTCGCCGTGCGCCGCGTGCGGCTGGACGCGACGCGGCGCCTGGCCCAGCGCGGCGTCGTCGTGCCGGGCGGTCTCGGCGCGGCGACCCGCACCTCGCCGGACGTGAGCGACGACGTCCGCAGCCAGGCGCGCGCCCTGCTCGGCGACCGCGCCTGGTTCATCCTCACCACGCCCGGGGGGACGATGCCGTCCCTCGCGGACATCGCGCACTGCGTCGAGGTCGTCGAGCGCCTCGAGCCACCAGCCCCGCCCGCCCCGACGACGAGAGGCCTCTCGTGACCGCACCCACCCCGCCCGCCGCCCAGCAGCCCGAGCCCGCCCCGGTCGCGCCCGCCGCCGCCGCGCCCGCGCCCGCCGAGCCCGCCCCGGCTGCGCCGCCGTCGCCGGAGGAGGTCTCGCACATCGCCGCCGCCGTGCTGGAGGAGGTGGCGACCGTCGTCGTCGGGATGTTCGAGCCGCTGCGGATCGCCCTGGCGGCGGTCCTTGCGGGCGGGCACGTGCTGTTCGAGGACGTCCCGGGCCTCGGCAAGACGCTCGCCGCGCGGAGCCTCGCGACGGCGCTCGGGCTGGAGTTCCGGCGGATCCAGTGCACGCCGGACCTGCTGCCGAGCGACATCACGGGCTCGGCGGTGTGGGACCCGCAGGCGATGGGGTTCCGGTTCCGGCCCGGCCCGGTGTTCGCGGGCCTGCTGCTGGCCGACGAGATCAACCGCACCGCGCCGAAGACCCAGTCGGCGCTCCTCGAGGCGATGGCCGAGCGCCAGGTCACCGTGGACGGCACCACCTACCCGATGGCGCGGCCGTTCCACGTCATGGCGACCTCCAACCCGGTGGAGTACGAGGGCACGTACCCCCTCCCGGAGGCCCAGCTCGACCGCTTCATGGTGCGCATCGCGGTCGGCTACCCGAACCACGACGCCGAGGTGGACGTGCTCACCCGGCGCCTGGCCCGCCGCCAGGAGGAGGCGCCCGTCCGCCGCGTGGTCGACGCGCGGGCGCTGCTCGCGATGCAGGCGGGCGTGGAGGCCGTGCACGTGGACACGGACATCGTGCGGTACTGCGTGGACCTGGCCGCCGCCACGCGCAGCCACGAGGCCGTCGAGATCGGCGCGTCCCCGCGCGGGTCGCAGGCGCTGATGCTGGTCGCGCGGGCGCTCGCCGTCATCGACGGGCGCCGGTTCGTGGCGCCGGAGGACGTCAAGGAGGTCGCGGTCTCCGCGCTCGCGCACCGCATCACGCTCACCCCGGCCACCTGGGCCGCGGGCGTGAACGCCGACGACGTCATCACCGACGTGCTCAAGCGCGTCGCCGGGCCCGCGACGGTCCGGAGCCGCTGATGCCGGACGCCGAGGGGCTGCCCGCGCAGGGGTGGGCCGGCGACGACGAACGGCCCGCGCGGCCGCGTCTCGCCGACGCCCCGCGCCCTCCCGGCGCGCCCTGGCTGCCGGACGCCGCGCTCGTCTGGACGGCCGGCGCGGGCCTGCTGCTGCTCCTGCTGGGCGCGCTCGTCGGCCGGGCCGACGTCGCGCTGCTGGGGGTCGCCCCGGCCGTCACCGCGGCGTACGCGGTGTGGGTCCGCCCGCGCGGCGAGGTGTGGGTGGACGCCGTCCTGGGGGACGCCGCGGAGGGCGAGCGCGGCAACGAGCAGCTCGACGGGGAGGACGGCGACCGGCCGGGCGTCGCGGCGGCGGGGGGCGCCGTCGTCGACGAGCTGTGCGGGCGCTACCGGCTCCTGGTGCCGCCCGGCTGCACGGCCGTGCGGCTGCGGGCCGCGCGCGTCGAGCACGGGTCCACCGAGGTTCTGGTCGCGGTCCCGGGCCGGCGGGTCCTGGAGATCGCCGCGCCGTCCGTGCGCACCGGGCCGCAGCCGCTGTTCCGCATCGAGCACCAGGGCCTGGGCGCGGCGGGGCTGCTGGTCGGCGAGGTCGGGGTGGAGGCGGCCGAGCTCGTCACCGTCCTGCCGCACGGGCGCGGCATGCCGGCGCTGCCCCTCCCTCAGCGCCTGCGCGGCCTGACCGGCCAGCACGACTCGCGGCGACCGGGCCAGGGCGGCGGCCTGCGGGACGTGCACCCGTTCACGCCCGGCGACTCGGTCCGTCAGGTCGACTGGAAGGTCACCGCACGCCGCAGCCCGGGCCTGACGCAGCTGTACGTGCGGCGCACCATGGCGCTGGGCGAGGCCGCCGTCGTGCTCGTGCTCGACTCGCGGGACGACGTCGGGCCGGACCCCGTCACCTGGGGCGGCATCCAGTCGATCCGGCCCGACGACGCGACGAGCCTGGACATCGCGCGGCAGGCGGCGATGAGCGTGGCGGAGGGGTACCTCGCCGTCGGCGACCGCGTCGCGGTGGAGGACCTGGGCGTGCGCCGCCGCACGCTGCGGCCCGGCACCGGGCGTCGGCACCTGGACCGCGTGGTGCAGCAGCTCGCGATGGTGGCGCCCGAGGGGGAGCCGTCGCGCCGGGTGCGCCCGCCGCGGCTGTCGTCGGCGTCGCTCGTGTACGTCTTCTCGACCTTCCTCGACCCGGAGGCTGCCGACATGGCGCGCGCGTGGCGGCGGTCCGGGACGACGGTGCTGGCCGTCGACGTGCTCCCGCGGGTGCGGACCGGACGGCTCGACGCGCGGCACTGGCTCGCGTACCGCCTCGTCACGCTCGAGCGCCAGGACCGCCTCGACGAGCTCGCCGCCGCGGGGGTCGAGGTGCTGCACTGGGCCGACGTCGCCGGCACCACCCAGGCCCTCCAGCGGGCCGCGCGGCGCTCGCACCGGCGGCCGGGGACGCTCCGATGACGGCGGGGTGCGTGCGATGAGGCTCTGGCTGCTGCGGAACCGGGCGCGGGCGCTCTTCGGGCTCGCCCCGCTGCCGCCGCGCGACGGCGTGGCGGTGCCGCCCGTGCCGCGCGTCGTCGTCCGGATGGGGCGGACCCTGCCCGGGGTGCTGGTGCGGCTGACGCCGGGCGTGCTCGCGCTGGTCGTGGCGGCGCTCGCCGGGTGCCGCGAGGCGTGGTGGGTCCTGGCGGCCGTCGGCGCCGTCTGGCTGGTCGCGCGGCCGCGGCCGCAGGTGGCGGCCGGGTACGTGGGCCTCGCTGCGCTCTGGCTGGTGGCGGACGGGAACCGGCTCGCCGCCGATCCCGTCACGGGCGCGGTCCCGGGCGTGGGGCGGCTCGCGGCGCTGGTGCTCGCCGTGCACCTGCTGCTCGTCGCGTCGGCGCTCGCCTCGCACGTCGGCTGGACGACGCTCGTCGAGGCGGCCGTGCTCGGCCGGGCCGCGCGCTCGGTGGGCGCGGCGCAGGCGGTCGCGCAGAGCGCGCTGCTGCTGGTCGCGTGGGTGCGCACGGGCGTGCTCGGGAACCTCGAGCTGCTGCGTGGGGTGGCGGTGCTCGCCGTCGTGGTCGCGGCGCTCCTGCTCGTGCCGCGCGAGTGGGTGAGTCGTCGCCGCACCCCGCCCCCGGAGGACTGACCGTCCACAGGCGGGACGGGCCTCTCGCCGTCGGGTCGGGGCGGCGTCCCTAGCCTCCCCCGCGGGAGGTGGCGGATGGACGACGGCGAGGTGGCGCGGCTCTGCGCGGCCGCGGCGGAGCGGATCGCCGACGCGCGGGCGGAGCTGCTGGCCGCGGCGCGCGTCGAGTGGCACGGCCCCGCGGCGCAACGGTTCGGCGAGGCGGTCGAGGAGCTGCTCGACGAGCTGGTCCGGGCCTCACGGCGCCTCGAGCGCGGGCGCGCGCTGGTGGTGGCCGCGCGCGACGGCGGCGGCGGGTGTGTCTCGTGGCGGTGGTAGGCGGCGGGTCGGACAGGGCGGGTGGGCCGGGGCCCGGTGGGCCCGATGGGCTGGGGCCAGATGACGGGGCGGGCGGGCTCGGGCTGGTGGTGCGCGGCGGCGTCGGCGGCACGCGGGCGAGCCTCGAGGGCGTGGCGGCGGCCGCCGCCCGGGTGACGCGCGCGGTGGGTGCGCTCGCCTCGGCCGCCGAGTGCGTGCACCGCGCCCGCGGCGGGCCCTGGCCGGCCGAGGTGCTCGGCGACGTCAACGACGGCGCGGGCGGACTCCCGGCGTGCGCGGAGCGCGCCGCGCGCCTGGCCGTCGGGCTGCGGGCGGCGCTGCGCGCCTACGAGGACGCCGACCACGACGCCCGGTCGCGGCTCGCCGCGGTCGCGATCGCCACGGGCGGCACGCTCGGCGACCTGGGACCGGCGTGGTGGGGGCTGGTCGGGCTGGGCGCCGCGGGGTCGGCGGGGGTGGCGCTGGCGCAGGTCTCGCTGCTCCGGGCGCTCCGGGGCTCGCCGGGGCTGCTCGGCCTGCTGCTCCGCGACGCCCCGGACCTCTCCGGGCTGCCCGGCGCGGCGGGCTGGCTCGGTGGCGCCGCGACGGGTGCCGGCGGACTGCTGCCCGACGGGCTCGGGCTCCCGTACGGCGACACGATGGAGCTGGTGGTGCTCGGCCTCGCGGCCTTCGCGCTGGGTGCGCAGCCGGGGGTATGGGTGCCGACGGCCCGCCCGGTGGCCGACCTGACGCGGCTGCTGAGCGTGACCGTGGCGGGCTGGGCAGCCCTGCGCGGGCGGCCCCCGCTGGAGGTGCTCGTCGCGCCGCTCGTCGGCGCGCGGGGGAAGGGCGGGGCCGGTGGCGCGGGCGGAACCGGTGGCGCGGGCGGGAGCCGGGGCGAGCCGGCGCCCGAGGGGATCGGCGACGTCATGCACCGCGTGGCCGAGCTCGGGGACGCGCCCGGGCCGGTGGTCGGCGTCCAGCGCCTGGACCACCCCGACGGCTCGACCGGCTGGGTGGTGAGCGTGCCGGGAATGCGCAGCGGCGCCGTCGTGCCGGGGGTGGACCCCATGGACAACGCGACGAACGCCGCGCTCATGGCCGGCCTGCCCGACGCGATGACGGACGGCGTCGAGGAGGCGATGCTGCGTGCGGGGGTGGGCCCGCAGGACCCGGTGCTGCTGGCCGGGTACAGCCAGGGCGGCATGGTCGCCACGCGCCTGGCGACGTCGCTGCAGGGCACGTTCACGATCGAGGCGGTGCTGACGGCGGGCTCGCCCGTGGGGTCGATGCCCGTCCCGGCCGGCGTCACGGCGCTGCACCTCGAGCACGCGCAGGACTGGGTCCCGGCGCTCGACGGCGCCCCGAACCCGGACGCCGTGAACCGCACCACCGTTGTCCGCACGCTGCCCGGCGGCGGGGCGGCGGTCGCGGGCACGCAGCTCGGGCTGACGCCCGCGGGTCTCGGGCAGGCGCACAGCGCGTGGGAGTACGCCGGGACGGCGGCGGAGGTCGAGCGGCTCGCCGACCCGTCGGTCGACGGCTTCCGGGCGGCCCTCGACCGCGTGCTCGGCGAGGGGTCGCGGGCGACCAGCCAGTCGTTCCTGGTCGCCCGCGTGCCCGAACGGGGCTAGCCCGGTGCTAGTCGCGGACCACCAGCGACATGACGAAGGACGCCACGGAGATGATGAGCGCGCCCACCACCGCGGTCCAGAAGTTGTCGATCCGCAGGCCGTAGTCGGTCTGCTCGCTCAGCCACCCGACGAGCCACAGCATGGCCGCGTTCACCACCACGGTGAACAGGCCGAGCGTGAGGATGTACAGCGGCAGCGAGAGGAGCTTGACCACCGGCTTGACGATCGCGTTGACCACGCCGAACACCAGGGCGACCGCCAGGAAGACGAGCACGCGCTGGGCGGTCTCGTCGCCGCCGACCACCTCCAGCCCGCTCAGCACGAGGGTCGCGAGCCAGATCGCGACGGCGTTGATGATCACCTTCAGCAGGAACTTCATGGTCGGCATCGTGGCAGGTCGTCCCGCCGAGCGGAACGCCATCCGGGCAGGACCTTCGGCGGCCGCGCGGCGCTGGCATGCTGGCGCGGTGACCGGTCCAGCCCCGCGACGCGTGGTCCAGCAGATCCCCGCCTACGTCCCCGGCGCCCGCCCCGGCGCGGACGGTGCGTACAAGCTCTCGTCCAACGAGAACCCGTTCCCGCCGCTCGACGGCGTGCGGGAGGCCGTCGCGCGCGCGTCCGCCGACCTCAACCGCTACCCGGACATGTACGCCTCGGACCTCGTCGCGGCGCTCGCGGCGCGGCACGGCCTCGAGCCGGCCTGGGTGGTCGCCGGGTGCGGGTCCGTGGCGGTGCTCGCGCACGTGCTCGAGGCGTTCTGCGACGCCGGCGACGAGGTGGTCCATGCGTGGCGCTCGTTCGAGGCGTACCCGATCGCCGTGAGCCTGCAGGGTGCCGTCGGGGTCCGCGTCCCGGTCGACGCCGCGGGGCGGCACGACCTGCCCGCGATGGCGGCCGCCGTCGGGCCGCGCACGCGCGTGGTGCTGGTGTGCACACCGAACAACCCCACGGGGCCCGCGGTGCACGCCGACGAGCTCGAGGCCTTCCTGGACGCCGTGCCGCGCGACGTCCTCGTCGTGCTCGACGAGGCGTACGTGGAGTTCGTGCGCGACGCCGACGCGGCGGACGGGCTGGCCGCGCTGCGGGCGCGGGAGAACGTCGTCGTGCTCCGCACGTTCTCGAAGGCCTACGGGCTCGCGGGGCTGCGGGTCGGGTACGCGCTGGCGCACCCCGACGTCGCCGCCGCAATCCGGACGGCGGCCACGCCGTTCGGCGTGAACCAGCTCGCGGAGGCCGCCGCGCTCGCGTCGCTCGAGGCGGAGCCGGCGCTGGCCGAGCGGGTGGCGGCCGTCGTCGCCGAGCGCGAGCGCGTGCTCGCCGGCCTGCGTGCGCAGGGCTGGGACGTGCCCGAGAGCCAGGCGAACTTCGTCTGGCTCGCCACCGGGGAACGGACGGTGGACCTGGCCGCCGACGCGCGCGCCCACGGCCTGCTGGTCCGGCCCTTCGCCGGCGAGGGCATCCGCATCAGCATCGGCGAGCCCGCCGCGAACGACCGCGTCCTCGAGGTCGCCGCCACCTGGCGCTGACCGCGACGCGTCCCGGTGGGCGAGACGTACCGCTCCGTACCCTGGTTCTGCCCCGGCGCACGCCGGTAGTTTCCGGCTCGTGCAGCAGACCACCCTGGCTCGCGTCCGTCACGACGTCGACCTGTGCGCTGCCTGTCGGCCGGCCGCTCCGGCCCGCCGAATGCCCTGCTGAGTCCCGCCTCGCGGGCCGCGCGCCGCTGACCCCACCTCGCCCAGCACCGCGAGGACCCGGGCCCCGCGCGCGTCGTCGCTCCCTCGGGAGCCGGACCGGTCGCCGTCGCGCGAACGCCCACTGACGGCCGACCGCCGTCCCTTCGCCACTCCGCGCCCGCCATCCTCGGCGCGCGGGGCCGTCCAGCCCGCGCCGGCGTCCTCGCCGCCGTGGGCCACCGCGCGCAGGCCATCCGCCGACGCGCGGGGCCGCCTCGGCCGACCGCCGCAGGCCCGTGACCCACCCGCCGTCCGCGGAGGCGACGTCCTCCGCGAAGGCACCGCCGTCCGCGACGGTGCCGCCGTCCGCACCGAAGGAGCACGACCATGACCATCGACGCACCCGCCCGCCCCGGGGCCGCGAGCCGGATCACGCCGCTCGAGCCGATCCCGCTCGACCCCGCGACGCTCGGCTTCCCGCCGAGCAACGTCGCGTCCATCCCGCCGCTCGCCCCGCAGTGGCAGGGCCTCGACCTGCGCGAGATCCTCGCCCGCCCGGCGGCCTTCCTGTCCGTCAGCCAGTCCAACTCGCTCTACGAGCCCGGGGGCGTCCAGTACGCCGAGGGTCACGCGTTCCGGGGCAGCCTGCCGGCCACGATCCGGGTGGTGGAGGCCGCGCGTCGGGCGCCGAACTTCGTCTCGTTCAACTGGATCGGGTACTCGGTGTTCCGCCACGACTACCCGCAGACGGACTTCGACCGTGCCCAGTACGCAGGCTGGACCGGGCACCTGGACGCGACGCCCGAGCAGATCGCGTGGGACGACGCGCTGGTGGGCGACCTGCGCGCGCTCGTCCGGCCCGGCGACAACGAGCTCTACGAGAAGGCGCTCCAGACCGCCTTCACGGGCACGGACCTGCCGCTCGAGCTGGCCCGCAAGAAGGTTGAGGTGCTGGTCATCACGGGGATCCACACCGACTGGTGCATCGAGGGCAACGCCCGGGCCGCGCGCGACAACGGCTACCTGCCGATCGTCATCGGCGACGCGACGGGCACCCAGCACCCGAGCCAGGAGCCCGAGGCGTTCCGGCGGATCAACGAGTTCTTCGCGCCCGTGATCTCGTCTGCGCAGTTCGCCGAGCTGGTGACCCGCTGATGGGCAACGTCGGACTGCTCCTCGTCGGGGCCGTGCTCTTCGTCAACGGCCTGTCCTCGCTCGGCCTGGTGCCGGCCCGCAGCGCCGCGCCGCTGAACCTGTTCGTCGGGGCGGCCCAGGTGGTGCTCCCCACGATCATCCTGGTCCAGTCGGGGTCGGACCCGGCGGTGCTCGCCGGGACGTGGCCGAGCTACCTGTTCGGGTTCACCTACCTGTGGTTCGGGCTGCAGATCCTGTTCGGGCTCGAGCCGGAGGGCTTCGGCTGGTACAGCGCGTTCGTGGCGGCCATCGCCGGGTACCACGCGGTGATCAGCGTCGGCAGCGACCCGGTCTTCGCGGTGATCTGGGCGACGTGGGCGGCCATGTGGTCGCTGTTCTTCGTCCTGCTCGGGCTGGGACGCACGCACGTCGGCGGCTTCGACCTCGGGCGCTTCACCGGCTGGTTCCTGGTGCTGCTCGGCATCCCGACGTGCACGGTCTCGGCGATCTTCCTCATCGACGGGCGCTGGAGCACGGACCCGGTCGCGGGGCTCGGGGCGCTGGCGGCGTTGGTGGCGGCGACGGTCGTCGCGGTCACGCTGACGCGGCTCGGCCTGCCGGGTCCGCGCCGGGTCGCCGAGTCCACGGCACCGGCCTCGGCGACGTCGACCCCGGCCACCGTCGCGCGCGCGGAGGGCGAGCTCGCGGCGGTCTGACGCGGCACCCGCAGTCCCGGGGGTGCGGGCGCCGCGCAGGCGCGCGGTGGGTGTCGGTCGAGGGACCGAGGCCCACCGCGCGCGGCCCCCGCGTCGAACAACCGGCCGCACGGCGAACAACGGCCCCCGCACCGGCACCCCGCGCGTCGAGCAATCGGCCGCACGGAAACAAAGGACCGCACCGCGAACAACT
>NZ_BJYK01000014.1:0-52907 GCF_007991475.1 Actinotalea fermentans
TCGTCCCCCTTGACCTTGCCCACCGCCCCGGAGAACGCCGTCTGGTCGGGTGCGCTCAGCCAGTACGACGTCATGTAGCCCTCGCACTGGATCCCTGGAGCGGCATAGCCGAGCATCGCGTGAGGTACCGACACGCCCTGCTGCATTCCCGCGAGACCGAGCTCTGCGACGTCGACCAGTTCAGGAACGCCTGCCTCGGTCGCGACAGCGAGTACGTCTCCGACGAACTCGAGGAAGACGTCTTCGACGTACGAGCCGCCCGGGATTGCGTCGCACACCACCCACCCGGTCGTCCTGAACCCGGCACGGGCGAGGAGCGTCTCCTCGGAGAACGGGACGTCCCACAGGAACATCCAGGAAGCGGCCACCTTTGCCGCGCGAACGGCGGCCTCGAGGTGCCTCGGCTTCCCGCCGAGGCGATAGGCCGTGATCAGCGACCGCATCGCGAAGAGGACACCGGTGGAGTCAACCTTGACCGACTTCAGCTGCGCAGTGTCGTTGAGCCCTCCGCAGTAGAGGACGTCGGGCCCGTAGGTCCGAGCGATGTAGTCGGCGGCTCGCAGCGCTGCTGCCCGGTACTCCTCGCGCCCGGTCAGGCGGTGCAGCGCCGCGAGGACCGGAACGGGGAACATCGTCCCGGACCCCTGCTCGAGGCTGCTCGCGCCGAACCACTCCGCGGGCTCCGTCAGCGGCTCCCCGTCGGGCGAGTAACCGCGGTACCAGGACCCGTCGGGTCGCTGCGTGGCGAGGAGGAAGGTGCCGAACCGCTCGCCGGCCGACAGCCACCCCGGCTGGCCCACCCCGTGCTTGCGCTCCTCCTCGTACCCCAGGAGGACGGCGAGGACGGCCTCGCACATCGTGCGCGTGTAGTTGCCGGCGACGTCCCGGAGCCGCTCGGCCACGGGTCCGAGGGCCTCCACCATCTGCGAGCCCAGGTATCGGCGCAGCGCCTCCTCGTCCTGCGCGTACTGGAACGGCATGAGGATCCCCGTGAACCAGTGCACGAACTGGCCGGTCTGGGTGTCGTAGAGCCCGTCGGCGAAGCCGTTCGGGTGCTGGCACTCGCGGACGAAGAAGTCGTTGACCCGCCGCGCGCGGTCGACCCAGAGCGGCACGCCGTCCCTGTGGCCGCGACGGAGTGCGGCGAGGGCGAGCAGCGACTGGGCACCGGTGAACCCGAACTCCAGCAACGAGCCGAGGGTGCGCCCGTTCCGTGGCGAGAAATGGAGGAGGTACCCGGCGGGCTCCCGCGGGTCCTCGGCGGCGGTCCACTGCCGGTAGTACTGCTGGGTCAAGGCGAACCTGTGATCCTCGATCCGCTCGATCGGGAGCGGGAGCGGCGACGGCGCCGTCCTGAGGTTGTCCCACTGGCGGCGCGACACGTCCCAGATCGCCTCGGTGAGATCGCGAGCGCGCACGACCCGGAACTCGTAGACAACGGTGCCGGTACGTCCATCGGTCACGGGCAGGAACCCGGCCCAGCCTCGGCCGGAGGTGTCGAGGCAGTAGGTCCTCTCCTCCCGGAAGGGGTACCCGGCCCGGAGGATGAGCGGGCCTTCCGGCAGGACGGCGATGCCGAGCGAGCCGATGTCGGACTCGGCCACGACCGCGCCGTCGCGCAGCTGGTCCGCCGTCACCGTGGCGTCGTGGGAGGGTGCGTTCGTGCGCGCCAGACTCAGCCCGACGCCCGCGTTCGGAAGGTAGGCGAGAGCCGCGAGGTGCCCGTTCCGGTCGTCGCGGAACTCGTGCACGTCGCCGCCGAGGTAGTCCTCCCGACCGTCGCGGTCGGTGTCGTTGCGGTTGTAGAGGTTGCCCGAGATGAAGAGCTGCCATTCGTCAGACGCGGCCGGCAAGGCGCTCTCGAGGATCAGGTCCCAGCGCAGGCCGGTGCACGTGCCGGCGGAGCGGACGTCGTACGACCGCCTGATCACGAGGGACGTGCCGTCGCGACCGGGCTCCCACCGATCGACGACGTTCACCTCGCAGCCGTCACCCGTCACGACGGCGGCGCTCGCCACGAGATGGTCCCCCTCCCGCACGACCGTGTCGTAGCTCAGCGTCACGGACGCCTTCGCCGTGGTCTCGACCCGGACGGGCGCGCTGGCTCGCGCGACGGTCTCTCCGTCAAGAACGACGGCGATGGCGACGCCAGCAGGGGACATCGTGACGTCGAACTCCATGATTCCTCGCAAGGTGGTCGGTGAGGTACGTCGGTTGGGGCGAGTCACGCCGCCGCGGGAGGAGTGGGTGCCGGTCGGGGCCGGCACCCACTCCGCTCGGTGGGGCTAGCGGGTCTGGGTGCCCATCCGCTCGAGCGCGAGTCGGCGGATCTCGCCGAAGTCGACGGTGCCGTACTTGTCACGGAGTGCATCGAGCCCGTACAGGGCCTGGGCGTTGACCAGTCCGTTGCACGTGTCGTTGTCGTCGCCCTTGACCTTGCTGGCGGCCCCCGAGAAGGCGGTGGCCTCGGGCGCGCTCAGCCAGTAGGCCGTCATGTAGCCCTCGCACTGGATCCCGGGCGCGACGTAACCGAGCATGTTCCCCGGGATCGACAGCCCGTACTGCATGCCGTTGAGGACGAGCTCGACGACGTCGACCAGCTCCGGCACCTCGCCGGCGACGGCGACGTCGAGCGTGTCGCCGAGGAACTCCAGGAACTCGTCGTCGACGTAGCTCCCGCCGGGGATCGCGTCGCAGACCGCCCACCCCGTCGTCCGGAACCCACCGCTCGCCAGGAGGCTTCCGTCGGGGAACGGGACGTCCCAGAGGAAGAGCCACGAGGTGAGGATCTTCGCCGCCTTGACGGCGGCCGCCAGGTGGCGCTCGTCGCCGCCGAGCCGATATGCGCGGATGAGGGAGCGCATGGCGAACATCACGCCCACCGAGTCGATCTTGACCGACTTGATGTGCGTCGTGTCGTTGAGCCCGCCGCAGTACAGCACCCCCGGCACGAAGGTCTCGGCGATGTAGTCCGCCGCCTTCAGGGCAGCCGCCTTGTAGTCGTCCCTCCCGGTGATCCGGTGGAGAGCCTCCAGGACCTCGACGGGGAAGATCGTGCCGGATCCCCGCTCCACTCGACTGCTCCCGAACCACTCGACAGGGTGCGTGAGCGGGTCGCCCTCGGGCGAGTACCCGCGGTGCCACGAGCCGTCGGCCCCCTGCGTCATGAGGAGGAACGCTCCGAACACCTCCCCCGCGGCCAGCCAGTCGGGGTGCTCGGTACCGTGGCGCAGCTCCTCCTCGTAGGCGAGCAAGAGCGGGTAGGCCGACTCGCACATCGTCCGCGTGTAGTTGCCCGGCACCTCGCGGAGCTCGGCGGCGATCGGCCCGAGTGCTCGGGTGATCTGGCTGCCCAGGAACGTCTTGAGGGTGGCCTCGTCGTCGGAGTACTGGAAGGGCATGAGGATGCCCGTGAACCAGGTCACGAACCGCTGGTGCAGCGGGTCGTAGATGCCCTGCGAGAAGCCGTTCGGGCTCTGGAACTCGCGAACGAAGAAGTCGAGGACCTGACGCCCGCGGTTGATCCAGAGCGGGACCTCGTCCCGGTGGCCTCGGCGGATGGCGTTCAGGGCGTGCAGCGACTGCGCGCCGGTGAACCCGTACTCGATGAGAGATCCCAGGGTCTTGCCGCTCCGGGGCGAGAAGTGCGTGAGGTAGCCGGCCGGCCGGCGCTCGTCCTCCTCCGACTCCCACGACTTGAAGTAGAGCTGGGTCAGGAGGAAGCGATGCTGCTCCAGCTCCTCGAGCGGCAGGGGCAGGGGCGCGGGGCGCGTGCCCAGGCGCAGCATCTGGCGCTGGGTCACGTCCCAGATCGCCTCGGTGAGGTCCTCGGCGCTGAAGAGTCGCACCTCGTACTGCACGCCGGCGGCACGGCCCCGCTCGATCGGCAGGTAGCCGGCCCAGGCCCGGCCGCTCGTCTCCAGGCTGAAGGTCCGCTCCTCGCCGAAGGGGTAGCCCGCACGCAGGACGAGGGGGCTCTCCTCGGCGAAGACGACGCCGAGCGACCCGATGTCGGAGTCCTTCACGACCACGCCACTGGCGAGCTCGTCGGTGTCGAGCGCGACGTCGTACCTCGGGACGCTCGTGCGGGCCAGCGAGAGACCCTGGCGGGTGGTCGGCAGGTAGGCCAGCACGGCGAGGTGGCCGTTCCGGTCGTCGCGGTACTCCTGGACGTGGCCCCCGAGGTAGTCCTCGCGCCCGTCCAGGTCGGTGTCGTTCCGGTTGTACAGGGCACCGGTGACGTAGAACTGCCAGTCCGCCTGGGCCGCGGCGAGCGAGGACTCGAGGAGCAGCTCGGCGCGGACGCCCGCGGCGGAGCCCGGCTCGAGGACGGTGATGGACCGGTCCACGAGGAAGCCGTCGCCCTGCTCGGACGGCGTCCAGACGTCCTCGACGCGGACGCGCGTGCCGTCGCCCAGTGCGGCATCGACCCGGCAGCGGGTCCCTTCACCGTCGGCTTCGACGGTGTCGTAGCCCAGCGCCACCGCACCGCCGTCGCTGGTGGCCAGTCGTACGGGGGTGGGCGCGACGAGGACGTCCGCGCCGTCGCTGCGGAGCACGAGGCCGTTGCCGTTGCCGTTTGGTGCGGAGGACAGGTGGAGAGCCATGCGTTTCACTTCCTGTAGTCGGAGAGGAGGGGACATCCGGTGCCGCCCCGTGGACGCCTCGCATCGCGGGCGTCGTGGGCGTTCATGACCAACCGAGCCGTCGCCGGATCTCGGTGAACTCCGTCGTGCCGTACCTGTCGGCGAGCAGGTAGAGGCCGTACGCGGCCTGCGCGTTGGTCAGCGCGTTGCACGTGTCGTTGTCGTCGCCCTTGACCTTGTTCACCGCGCCGGAGAAGGCCGTGACGTCGGGGGCGCTGAGCCAGTACGAGGTGAGCACCCCCTCGCACTGGAGACCGGGCGCCACGTAGCCGTGGTCGTTCTCCGGGGTCGAGAGGGCATGCTGCATCCCGTACTCGACCAGCTCGGCGACCTCGAAGAGCGCCCGCTCGCCCGACAGCTCGGCGACCCGGACGAGGTCGGCGGTGAACTCGAGGAACTCGTTGTCGAGGTAGCTGCCCGAGGCGATCACGTCGCACCCCGCCCAGCCGGTCGACCGGAACCCCGCTCGCGCCAGCAGGCTTCCCTCGGGCATCGGGACGTCCCACAGGTACACCCATGAGCAGAGCACCTTGGCCGCCTTGACCGCAGCCGCGAGGTAGCGCGGCTCGCCGGTCGCCTCGTGGACGGTCAGGAGCGATCGCATCAGGAACATCACGCCCACGGCGTCCGTCTTCACGGACTTGACGTGCGTGGTGTCGTTCAGCCCTCCGACGTACACCGTCGGCTCGACCTGGGCGTCGATGATGTAGTCGGCCGCCTTGCGCGCCGCGTCGAGGTATCGACCGTCCCCCGTGATCCGATGCAGGGCCACGAGGACGGGGACGGGGAAGATGGTTCCGCTCTTCTGTTCCACCTCCGAGGCGCCGAACCAGCTCGCGGGCGACGTGAGGCCCTGGCCGCTCGTGCTGTAGGCCCGGTACCAGGAGCCGTCGCTCGCCTGACTGCGCAGGAGGAACTCGCCGAAGCGACACGCGGCCTGGAGCCAGTCCTCGTGCTCGACGGCGTGCGCACGCTCCAGCTCGTAGGCCAGGAGCAGGGGCCAGAACGACTCGCACATCGTTCGCGTGTAGTTGCCTTCGACCCCCCGTAGCTCCCGCGCCACGGGCATCAACGCCTCGGCGACCTGCTTGCCGACGAAGCGGCGGACGTCCTGCTCGTCCTCGGCGTACTGGAACGGCATGAGGATGCCCGTGAACCAGTACACGAACCGGTCGTGGACGGGGTCGTAGATGCCCTGAGGCATCCCGTTGTCGAGCTGGCAGTGCCGGACGAAGAAATCGATCACTGATCGCGCCCGATCGCGGTAGAGCGGGACCCGGGTTCGATAGCCGTACTCCAGCTGTGCCCACGCGACGAGCGTCTGGTCGCCGGAGAACCCGAACTCGATGAGGGACCCCTGCACGTCGCCGGTCCGCGGGGAGAAGTGCACCAGGAAGCCGGCCGGCTCCTTGGGGTTCTCCTCGGCGGTCCACCGGCGGTAGCTCAGCTGGGTCGCCAGCTGGCGGTGCTCGAGGGCGTCGTCGAGCGTCACCCCCGGATCGGGGCGGCTAGTGCCCAGGAGCCTCCGCTGGCGCTCGAAGAGCCGCCAGATCGCCTCCGTGAGGTCGCCCGTCGAGTCGACGCGGAGCTCGTAGGCGAGCTCGATCACCTGCCCCGTCTCGACCGGGCAGAACGCCTCCCAGCCTGTGCCGGCCATGTCGAGGCAGAAGGTCCGCTCCTCCCGGAACGGGTACTCGGCGTGGAGGACCGTAGAGCCGTCCGGGCGGGTGATGACCCCCAGGGAGCCGATGTCCGTGGGCTGAAGCACGCGCCGCCCGAGGAGCTCCTCGCGGGTCAGCGCGGCGTCGGACGTGGGGGCCGACGTGCGCGCGAGCGAGAAGGTCGAACCCGTCACCTCGCACCGGGTCAGCACAGCCAGCACGCCGTTCTTGTCGTCACGGAGCGCCTGGTCGAACGTGCCGAGGTAGTCCTCCACCCCGTCCCCGTCCGAGTCGTTGCGGTTGTAGAGGGTGCATGGCAGGAAGTACTGCCAGGCGCCCCCGCCGCCTGGGCTCGTCGCCGCCGCCTCAAGCTCCAGCCGCATGCCGGCGCCCTCCCGGGCCTGCCTGACCTCCACCCGCCGCGTCAACGCGACGGCATCCGGCGCGACCACCCGGTAGATGTCGACGATGTCGAGGGCGAGCTCTCCCGGCACCTCGACGGTCGCCGTGCAACGGACGGTCTCGCCGGAGGCGTCGAAGGTGTCGTACTGCGTGGCCATCGGCGCACCGCGTGTCGGGACGACGACGATCGGCCGATGGACCACCATCGTGGCCCTTCCTCGGCGGAGGCCGACGACGGACTCCGGGGAGCCGTCGACCTGGAGGGTGACTGCCGACATGAGGGTCTCTCCTTGTGCGGGTTCTGGTCGGCGGACGGGGAGGCGGGTCAGCTGCCTGCTGCGACGTGACACGAGTCCTCGCGGTCGAGCTGCCCGTGCGAGGACGCGCGGGGGGCCGGCCGGTAGTCGAACCAGTCGAAGCGCGCGACGGTGCCCGACCCTGCGCTGGACGTCGCTGCGTACATGCCGACGAAGACGCCGGTGAAGCCGCCCGCGAACTCTGCGCTGAGGAACTTCGCGTCACGCGGCTGAGTGCGCGCGACCCGCCCGGAGCTGTCGCTCACGCTGAAGGTGTAGGAGTCGGCGCTGCCCTCGACGCTGATCACGACATCCGGGCCCTCGACGACGCCCACCACGGAGGTGATGTCGAGCCGCCCGAGCCGCGTCCTGAGGACCGCCTCCATGGCCGCGCCGGCACGGCGCAACCCCAGGGCGTAGAAGTGCTCCTCGTTCATCCGCACGGCGATGCCGGCCTCGTCCCCGTCCTCCCGCGCGTCGAGGACGAGGCGCGTCTCCGCGACGAAGTCGTAGTGCTGCTGGCGACGTCCGACGAAGCACGGGAAGCGCTCCGCGAGGCCGGTGCGAGGCGACAGGGTCAGCCAACCCGGGCGTGCGAGGATCGCCTCCGGGGCCATCGGCCGCCTGACGAAGGCCCACTCCGGCCCGAGGGTGGCGGCGTCGAAGTCGTCGCGCACGACGTGCCGGGGCGGTGGCGCAGCGGGCAGAGCAGGGCGCGTCTGGTCGACTTCGATCACTGCTCGCTCGCCGACGATCGGCCACCCGTCCGGCGTCCAGCGCACGGCGGCCAGCAAGGTCTCCCGGCCGAGGAGGTGCCTCGGCCACTGACCGACCGGGCGCACCCCGAGGCAGACCATCCACCAGTCGCCGTTCGGCAGGGTGACGAGGTCGGCGTGACCGACGGCCTGAAAAGGGCTGACGATGCTCCGATGGCTCACGATAGGTCCGTGCGGCGAGGCCGCGAACGGTCCCCACGGCGACGTCGAGCGCCCGACGGTCACCATGTGCCCGTACTCCGTCCCCCCTTCGGAGATGACCAGGTAGTAGAAGGAACCGCGCCGGAACAGGTGCGGCGCCTCCGGGTACCGACCACCGGTGCCACCCCAGATGAACCGCGGCTCCTGCAGCACAGCGCCCGTCAGCGGGTCCACCAAGGACTGCTGGATGCCGCGCTCGAAGTGGGGATCTGCGACATGGGGTCCCGCGGGGTCCGGTTCGATGTTCGACGTGAAGTAGACGTGTCCCTCGTCGAAGAACAGCGACGGGTCGATGCCGTTCTGGTCCACCCACACCGGGTCGGACCAGGGGCCGGCCGGATCCTCCGCGTGGACGATGAAGTGGCCGCGGTCCGACACGTTGGTGGCGGTCACGTAGAAACGCCCGTCGTGGTGCCGGATGGTCGGCGCGAAGATCCCGCCGGACGCCGGCGCCCGCGTCAGGTCGAGTTGACTCTCCCGGTCGAGCACGTGGCCGAGCGGCTGCCACGAGACGAGGTCCCGGCTCGTGAAGATCGGGAGGCCCGGGAAGTACTCGAACGAGCTCGTCACGAGGAAGTACTCGCCCCCGACGCGGCAGATGCTGGGGTCCGGGTGAAACCCCGGGATGACCGGGTTGGTGAAGGTGCGCACCTCGGTCACCCCTTCACCGCCCCGACCATGAGACCCTCGACGAGGTACCGCTGCAGGAAGAGGAACAGCACGAGGACCGGCAGCACGGTGACGACGCCGGAGGCGAGCAGCGGTCCCCATTCCACCGTCAGGTTGCCCATGAACCCCGCGACGCCGAGCGGCAGGGTCTTGTCCGCGTCCGAGTTCACGAGCACCAGCGGGAAGAGGTACTCGTTCCACGAGAAGATGAACGAGAAGACGGCAATGACGATGACGCCCGGGCGCGCGATCGGCAGCATGACACTCCACAGCACGCGCAGGTGCGAGGCGCCGTCGACCCGACCAGCCTCGAACAGCGCCTTGGGGATCTGGATGAAGAAGCTCCGGAGCATCCAGATGCAGAACGGCACTGTGAGCACGAGCTCGACGAGCACGAGGCCGGCGACGCTGTCGACGAGACCCATCTGGCTGAGGATCCGATAGGCGGGTACGACGATGACGACGCCCGGGAACATGTAGGTGAACAGGATGAGCCGACCGGCCGCCTGGCCCAGCCGCGTGTCGAAGAACGCGAGGCTGTAGGCGCCCATCACGGACACCACGACAGTGAGCGAGGTGACGGCGACCGCGACGAGGACGCTGTTGCCGACCCAGGTGAGCACGGGCGACGCCGCGAACAGCTGGCCGTAGCTGTCGAGCGTGAAGCGCGAGGGCACCAGGTCACCGGTGAACAGCTCAGCGGGATGCGTCACCGACGAGATGAGCAGCCAGTAGAACGGGAACGTGACGTAGATCGTGGCCGTCACGATGGCGAGCCACAGGGCGGCCCGCGGGCTGACGCGGGCGAGAACCGACCGTGCCATCAGTACTTCCTCTCCGCACGCCGCATGTACGCGAAGTAGATGCCGGCGATGAGCGCGATGGTGATGAGCGTGAGGACCGCCCACGCGCCGGCCTCTCCGACCTGCAGGCCGTTGAAGGCCACGTCGTAGGTCTTGACCGGGAGGATCATCGTCCGGTCCGCCGGCCCGCCCCTCGTGCCCAGGTAGACGAGGTCGAAGTTGTTGAAGTTGAACATCGTGAAGATCATCGCGACCGTGAGGAGGATGCCTCGCAGGTGCGGCAGGGTGACGTTGAGGAAGGTGCGGAGCCGGCCCGCACCGTCGACCGACGCGGCTTCGACGAGCTCTTTCGGCACGCTCTGCAGCCCGGCGAGCAGGATGATCATGGTGAAGGGCACGCCGCGCCAGACGTTGACGCCGATGACCGTCCCGAGCGCCAGGGACTGGTCGGAGAACCAGGCCAGGTCGCCCCAGGCAGGGTTGACGGTCCCGAGCAACCCGTTGATGACGCCGTAGAGGTCGTTGAGCATCCACTTCCAGATGAGGGCGACGACGACGACGGGCGTCACCCACGGGAGCAGGAAGAGGCCACGAAGCAGCCCTCGCCCCCGGAACCGCTGGTTGAGCAGCATGGCGAAGGCCAGACCGAGCGCGATCTGGAGGACGACGGACGCGCCGGTCCACAGGAGCGAGCGGCCCAGCGTCTGCCAGAACGCCGGGTCGCCGAGCAACTCGCTGTAGTTCTCCAGGCCGACGAACTCCGCGACCGGCCGCAGGAAACTGCGGTCCGTGAAGCTGTCGGCGACGACGGTGGCCAGCGGCACGCCCATGAGCAGGACGATCACGGCGGCCGCCGGGACCAGCAGAGCGACGCTCACGATGAGGTCCCGGCGCCCGTTGCGCCCCCGGCGCCTGGTGTGCGATCCGCGGCCCGCGTCAGGGCGCGGCCCTGCGGCGCGAGGGCGCTCGCGCAGCGCGGCATTGGCGGTCATGTCGTCCTCCGGACGTTGGGGGGGCGGGCGACCCGGGAGGCCGCCCGCCCCCGCTCGGTTGGTCGGCGTCAGTTGCCGATCGACTCACGCATCTCGTCGGCGATCCGCGTCGCGGCCGCCTGCGGGTCCTCGCCCTGCTCGATCACGGCGGTCGCCGCCTGCGCGACGAGGTTGAGGCTCTCCCACTCTCCGGCGTGCGGATTCGGCAGGCCGAACACCCAGGCGTCGGGGAGAGTCGTGCCAACCGCGGCGAGCAGCTCCCCGGCAGCGACGACCTTCTCGTTCGTCTGGTACGTCTCGCTCTCGTGCACCGCGTCGATGACGGGGACGAACGAAGCGGGGTTGATGAGCACGAACTGCTCGTATGCCTGCGGGTCGAGCAGGTATGCGAGGAAGTCGCGGGCCTCCTCCGGATGCTCCGTCGTGTTGAAGGCGTAGAGCGACACGTTGCCCATGAACGCCCCGGCGCCGCCGTTGGACGGCACGGGGACTGCGCCGAACTGCTCAGCGACGTCAGCACCGGCCGCCTCGAGCGCGCCCTGCATCCAGCTGCCGTAGACGAACATGCCGAGCTTGCCCGTCGTCATCGCGGCCTGCGCCTCGGGCCGGTCATAGCCCCCGGCGCCGGGTGGGGAGTACTGCGCGAGGGAGGAGTAGAACTCGAGTGCCTCGACGGCCTCGGGGGCGTCGAACGTCACCGTGTCCGGGTCGTTCCGGTCCACCAGGTCGCCACCGTTGGCCAGGATCATGCTGTACAGGCTCTGGGTGGTCACATAGCTCTTCGACGACGGGATGAGGATCCCGTACTGGTCGTCGTGTGTCAGCGCCGCGGCGGCCGCCTCGAGCTCGTCCCAGGTGGTCGGCGGCTGGAGGCCGGCAGCCTCGAACATCGGCTTGTTGTACCAGAGCACAACGGAGTTGGTGGAGTAGGGCAGCGCGAAGTACTCGCCGTCGGGCGTCTTGCTCAACTCGACCAGGGACGACGCGGTGTCCGCCCACGCCTCCTCACCGCCGATCGCCTCGACGACGTCATTCAACGGGAGGAGGACGCCCTGCTCCTGGAGCGACGCCGCGAAGGCCGCCGAGCCGAGAGTGACGTCGGGCGCGTTGCCGCCCTGGAGCGCGGCCTGCCACTTGGTGAAGATGTCTGACCACGGCACTGTCACGAGGTTGACGTTGACGTTCGGGTTCTCCGCCTCGTACTTCTCGATCATCGTCTCGAGCACGGAGATGACGGCCTCGTCGGCCTCCGGGTTCCAGAACTCGAGCTCGATCGCGTCCGAGTCGGCGGACTCAGCCCCTGAGCAACCGGCCAGAACACCGGTGAGCGAGAGGGCAAGGGAGACCGCGAGGTACTTCCTGGTTCGGCGTGGCATGTCGTTACCCTTCTTTGACGAGCGTCGTCGCTCGGCGCCGGGGAGGTGGATCCCGAAAGATTTTCCAGGAATCTTTCGGTCCGGTCGGCACGTTACACGGGCGACATGCGCTCCGCAACGCCCCGAACCCTAATCGTGATGTGGCGCTTGTGCGGAAGCGGTCCACCCGGTACGGTCGAAATACTTTCGACCTCGACATGCACTGATGGGAGTCCCGGTGGGCGCTCGTCCAACCCTGGCCGATGTGGCAGCCCAGGCGAACGTCTCGATGGCCACGGTCTCGAAGGTGCTCAACGGGCACCGCGACGTGGCGGCCAGCACGCGGGCGAGGGTCATCCGTGCGATCGATTCCGTCGGCTACCGCAACCCGGCCGCGCGGGCCCACGCCGCCCAGATGCCTCAGGTCCTCGTTCTCACCGACGGGATCCTGACGGTCTACACGGCGACCCTCCTGCACGGCATGGTCGCGGCGGGACGGTCTCAGGGCGCCGACGTCGTCGTGCGGTTCGGGATCGGCCCGCACACGGACGACGACGCGCCCGAGAAGTCCTTGCCGCTCGGCTGTATCGGCATCGTCGCCATCACCTACGGCATGCGCAGCATCGGGCTGCTCGAGGCCCAAGCGAACTTGCCCGTCGTGGTGATCGACCCGTCGGAGGTGCAGCCGGCCGACTGGATGACGATCGGCGGCACAAACTGGGCGGGCGCCAAGGCCGCCACGGAGCACCTCATCGGACTCGGTCATCGGCGCATCGGCTGGGTCGGTGGGCCGCCGGAGTCGGAGGCGTCGACGGACCGCCTGCACGGGTACCGTGCGGCGCTCCAGTCCGCCGGCATTCCGCTCGACGACTCGATCGAGACGAACGGGGACTTCAGCGTGGAGTTCGGCCGGTCGGCGGCTCCGCCACTGCTCGGACTCGAGAACCGTCCCACGGCACTGGTCGCCGCCAACGACGAGATCGCGATCGGAGTCATCGAAGCTGCACGCTCCCTGGGCTTGCGGATCCCTGAGGACTTGTCGGTCACCGGCTACGACGGCATCCCACAGGCTTCATGGACCACGCCGCGCTTGACGACGGTCTTCCAGCCCCTTGCCGATATGGGGCGAATGGCGGTTCGGATGATCGTCGAGAGTGCACGGGGCAACCCGCCGGAGTCCCGCCACATCCAGCTCGTCACCCGACTTCTGGTCAACGAGTCGACCGCACCGCCGAGTCGTGCGATGTCCTCAGCGACCGCCCTTGGGTACCGTTCGACCATGGACGGCGTCGCGCTGTCTGCGCCCGCTGGGCACTCCAGTTGACGTCCCACCGCCGCTCGCCGGGTCGGCGACCCGCGGCCTCTCTGCCCCGACGCAGCGCGCCGGGGCAGAGGGCAGCCGTCGGACGTCAGTGCATCGGGGGCACGACCGGCGGCGTGTCCGGGGTCACGGCCGACGAGCGGCGCGCCCGGCGCTGACGAGGCGTCCGAGAACGCCGGCCTTCTCGGCCGCAGGTGCAGCGAGGAACTCCTCCGCGCCCGTGCGGTCCATCGACAGCGCCAGGGACACCTTCTTGCCGCGGCTCTCCTGCCAGGCGACCACCCGGTTCAGCACCGGGCCGATGGCACCGGTGACGTCGACCAGTGAAGGGTCGGCAGTGGTGATCGAGGTGACCTTCCACTCGTCGTCGAAGTCGAGCACGAGGGAGGCCCAGAGGGAACCGCTGTCGTGCACCCCGAGCACCACCGTGCTGCCCGGCGCGACGAGGGCCCTCGCGGCGGCGTTCACCGCGTCGAGCGACGCTCCCGTCCTCCACTGCAGGCCGAGGATGTCCCGCGCAGGTCCGGGGTACGTCACGACCCCTTCCGGGTACTCGTCGAGGAGCGCGTACGTGCGCTGGACGAACACGTCCAGGTCCTCGTCGATGTTCCAGGAGTCCTGCAGGGCCGCGAAGTAGCTGTCGACGGCGCCACGCTCCATGACGACGACGAAGTCGACCGACTCGCGGTTCGCCTCGTACAGCCGCTGGGCCAGCGCGCGGGGTTCGTTGACCCGCTCCACGGCTCCGACGCACGTCGCGCCGCTCGTGTGCCGGAACTTGACGACGTCGCCGTCCTCGTGGATGACCACGAGCCGGCGGGCCGCCTTGGCCGAGCGCAGCAGGAGCGCCTGCGCGTTGCGCCACTGGTCGACGTCGATGTCGGCCATGAGAACGTCTTGGTGCAGCATGTGCTTCTTCCTCTCAGGCGGTGACGGTGCACCGGTAGACGTGGATCGAGTACGGCGGCACCCGCTCGGCGATGACGGGGCCGCTCGGTTCGACGTCGCGGTCGTCCCAGATCTCGTGGACCTCCTTGAGGTCCACGCCGAGCGACACCTCCGCGTCGACGGGCTCCGCCGTCGGGTTGGCGACGAAGACCAGCCTCGCGGAGGGATCGTGTGGATCGGAGTGCACCGCCACGTCCAGCCGGGCGTCGTTGGTCGCGACCTCGTGGACGCCGGCCGTGCGGAGCACGCGCGCGACGGCGGTCGGGACCGACGCGAGGTCACCCACGACCGTGATCGATCCCGCGCCGAGCCGTGAAGTACGGACGCCCGCCTCCGCGGCATCGTCACCAAGAGCATCGGACAGGATCGTGCACGGGCGCATGAGGCTGTCGAGCTCGGGAACCTTGGGCCCGATCAGGACGCTTCCACCCTTACGGGCGAAGTCCACGAGGGCCCTCTGCACGCGCGCGTCGAGGTACTCAAGCGTCGCCAGGACGACCACCTTTCGACCGCCCCACCGATCGGGCCGGAGATCGGTGTCCGACAGCACGGTGCCCGCTCCGGTCGCCGCGAGCGCCTCGGTGAACGCCCCGAACCACGTGCCCTTGGCGAGCTGCACAGGCTCCGCGAACCCGAGCGTGGCTTCGCTGACGGTCAGCGCGCCCGCGTACTCGGAGAACCCCGAGGGCGTCTCAAGGAAGTCACCTGGGAAGGAGACCAGGACGCTCGTCGCCTCGAGCCGGTCGTACTCGCGGTTGGCGAGCAGGAGGACGTCGGCGTCGCGGCGGAACCGATGGAACTCGCCGCGCTCGAGCATCGCGTTGACGTTGCCGAACATCGCGACCTTCTCGGGGCGCTCTCGCCCATCGCGCCGGACCGGCGAGTCGAGCCACCGGTCCCGCTCGACGAGCATGTAGCGCGAGAAGCCCTTGATGCCCTGCATGAGAGCCGCCTTGGTCACGAACTCCTCGTCGTGCCAGTCGCCGGGGTTGAGGTACCAGGGCCACACGCCGGCGATGAACTCCGGGATGTACGGGTACCTGCTGGTGCCGACGACGTACGAGGCGACGGTCTTGACGTGGGAGAACAGCTCCTTGCGGGAGTAGATGTCGAAGCCGGTGAAGTCGAGCTTCTCCTCCAGGCGCATCAGGTTGAACGGCGTGGTGAACCCCGACGCCGCACCGCCCGGCCCGAGCGGGTGCGGGTAGTTGTGGAAGAGCGCGATCCCGCCCAGCCCACGCTGGCGCATCATGCCCGCGAGCCGGTCCATGGCGGTGACGAGGTACTCCTCGCGGTACTCGGCCCAGTCCGCGTACCAGGGGATCTCCGCCTTGTCGGTGGCGGCGAACCGGCGAGGCGGTTCGACGTCGGCGATGTCGGCGTAGTCGCGTGAGTAGGCGGCGTTGACCGACTGCAGATCGCCGTACTTGTCGACCACGAACCGCCGGTACGCCTCGACGGACTCGGGCGAGTAGTCGGCGATATAGGCGTTGACGCCGAAGAAGTAGGCCATCTCGTTGTCGACCTGAGCGGCGACGATGCCGCCCTGGGGATACGCGTGCTTGGCGAGGATGGCGCAGATGGCGTCGTACCACAGGGCGGTCTCGTCGAAGAACGCGTCCGAGGCGTAGTTGAGCGCGGGAATCGGCTTGGGCACCTGGGTCAGAATGACCTTCGAGCCACGGCCGCTCTTGGCGAGCAGCCGCTCGTCGGCCAGGATCCGCTTGGGGTAACCGAACCAGGTCAGCTCCGAGTTGATCTGCGGCCCCGGCCGGACGATGACCTTGAAGCCCTTCTCCTCACAGAGGGTGAGGAACGCATCGATGTCGTTCGAGGGGTTGATCTCGCCGAAGTCGAAGCGGCCCTTCTCGATCTCGTGCACCTCCCATGGGATGTAGATCGAGATCATCGTGAAGCCCATACGCCTGACGGACTCCAGGATGCCGTCCCACTTCTCGCGCTCGAGCCGCCAGTAGTGCACTGCGCCGCCGTACAGACGTGCCGGCTCGCCCGCGAGGGCGAGGGCACCGTCCTGAATCGTCACGGGGCGCGAAGTGCCGGTGTCGTGTGCCACGACTGCTCCTTTCGGTGTGTGAGGTACTACTTGTTACGGGCGAGCGCCACCGCGAGGACGATGATCACGCCCCTGACCACCTGCTGCTGGCTCGGGTCGAGGCCGGCGAGGATCAGACCATTGGTGATGAGCTGCATGAGGAGGGCGCCGAAGAGGCTTCCGATGACGGAGCCACGGCCCCCGGACAGCGCCGTGCCGCCGAGGATGACGGCGGCGATCGCATTCATCTCGTCGCCCGAGCCGAACTGGAAGCGACCCGACTGGAGACGGCCTGCGTAGAGCATTCCTGCCATGGCGGCAGCCGTTGCCGAGATCATCATCACGCGGAACTTGATCGCCCTTGTGTTGATGCCGGAGTACTCGGCCGCCGTCCTGTTCGCCCCGGTGGCGAGGACCTGGCGCCCGAATCGCGCCTTCTTCAGCACGACTGCGCCGACGGCCACCGCCACGGCGCTCCAGACGACGAGCCCGGGCAGGAAGCCGACGGTCCCGGACCCGAACATGCTGGTGTAGGTCGAGTCGAGGATGGGCTGCGGCGCGGAGTCCGTGACCCACTGCGCGATGCCCACCGCGACGCCGAGCATCGCAAGGGTGACCAGGAACGACGGTATGCGCACGAAGGCGACGAGCGATCCGTTGATCGCACCGACCACCAGGCCGACGAGGACGCCGGCGATGATCCCGGCGACAAGGCCGTACCGGGAGATGACCATCGCCGTGGTGATCGAGGCGAGTCCGGCGACGGAGCCGACCGAGAGATCGATCTCTGCGCACCCGATGACGAATGTCATGCCCACCGCGATGACCGCGACGATCGAAGCCTGGCGCAAGATGTTCAGGAGGTTCGCCGTGGAGAGGAACCCTTCGTCGCCGAGGAGGATCGCGAACGCGATGAAGACCACGACGAACCCGATGTAGACGATGTCCCGGCGCCAGTCGATGCCGATGTCGGGCCACGTGAACGTGCGCCGGTCCTTGTCCTTCGGCGGGGCGGCGAGGGCGGTCATGCCGAGAGTCCCTGCACGGCGAGCTCGAGATCGAGCTCGGAGCGGATCTCGCGGGCGTCCAGGCACTCGGCAACGCGCCCGTCGCGCATGATCAGGTAGCGATCGCACATGGCGATGAGCTCGGGGTACTCCGAGGAGATCACAACGACTCCCTTTCCCGCCCGCGCGAGGTCGCGGACGATACGGACGATTTCTGACTTGGTGCCGACGTCGACGCCCGCGGTGGGTTCGTCCATGACGAGCACTTCCGGCTCGGTGCCGAGCCACTTGGCGATGACGACCTTCTGCTGGTTACCTCCGGACAGGAGGCGCACGGGCGCGTCCGGTCGGGCCACCGCGATGGAGAGCTGCTCGATGAGGTGCTCCGACATCGCACGTACCTTGTCGACCGCGACCAGTCCCCAACGGCGCAGCGACGCGAGCATGGGCAGGGTCAGGTTCGTCCGGACCGAGTGGTCGAGGACGAGCCCCTGGAGACGCCGGTCCTCCGGGATGAGCGCGATGCCGGCGCGGATGGCGTCCGCCGGCGACGCGAGCCGCAGCGGCTGACCATCCTTGACGACGGCTCCGGACGTGATGGCGCTGATGCCGAACAGTGCGCGGGCAAGTTCCGTGCGGCCCGAGCCCATCAGCCCGGCGACGCCCAGGACCTCGCCTGCGCGGACCTGGAACGTCGCCTCACGGACCCCTTCCGCCGAGACCTCTCGGACGTCGAGGAGGACCTTGCCTTCTCGCGCGGCGCTTCGGGGGCCGTAGGACACCTGGGCGGCCAGCTCGCGGCCGGCGATCCCGGCGACGATCTCCTGGGGGGTGATCTCGTCAAGCGCAGCCGTCACGAGGTTGCGGCCGTTGCGCAGGATGGTGATCCGGTCCGCGATCCGATGGATCTCGTCCATCCGGTGCGAGATGTAGATGATCGCGATTCCCTGGGCCTTGAGCCTCTCGATCAGGCCGAACAGCGCATCTACCTCGTGCTTGGCGAGGGAGGCCGTCGGCTCGTCCATCACGAGCACACGGGCGTCCTGGCTCAACGCCTTGGCAATCTCAGTCAGCTGCCACTGGGCAGTGGGCAACGACCCCACTTCCGCGGCGGGGTCGATGGCGACCTCCATGCGGGCGAGGATCTCGGCCGCGCGCCTGCGCATGACCGCGTCATCGATGAGCCCGGCCCGCAAGGGTTCGGCATCGAGGAAGATGTTCTGCGCCACCGTCAGGGTCGGGATGAGCGAGAACTCCTGGTACACCATGCCGACGCCAGCGGCCTTGGCTGCGTGGATCGAGGCCGCGTCGAGCCTTCGGCCGAACACCTCGACGTGCCCGGCGTCTCGCCGGTAGGCGCCCAGGAGCACCTTCATGAGGGTGGACTTGCCGGCACCGTTGCCACCCGCTAGCGCGTGAACCTCGCCGGGGAGCACCTCGAAGTGCACGCCGTCGAGCACCTTCACGCCGTCGAAGGACTTGCACACGTCAGCCATGCGGACAGCGAGCGGGCCGTCGGTGGGCATGCCAAACCTCCGTTCGTGGTGAGGGGTCTGTGAGGCGGGCCGGGAGGACAGAGGGCGACTCCCGGCCCGGGCGCGACGTCGCCGGTCGCGTGGGGTGCTCAGTCGACGAAGGAGTCGGCGACCTCAGCAGGGGGCGCGGTGTGGTAGACGATCTCCCAGGCTTCGAGCACGTTGTCGTGGGTGACCGGCACGGACGCCAGAGCGACGTACGGCGGGTACGACTTCCCCAGGAGGGCGCCGCCGGCCAGGTTGGCCTCCGTGACGCCCTGGTCGTAGGGCACCTGCGCGCCCAGACCCACGACCATCTCGCCCTTCGCCAGCGCGATCGCGACGTTCGTTCCCAGATCCTCGGTGGCGATCATCAGATCGGTCCGGCCGGCCGAGCGGGCCGCCGCCATGACACCCTCCGCCGGAACGTCCCAGACGGCCCAGATGCCGTCGAGGTCCGGGTGCTGCGTCAGCCAGGCGTCGGTGACGGCCTGGGCGTCACCGGCGAAGTCCGGCCCGGCGATGCCCTGCTCCTCCACGATCTCGATCTCGGGATACTCCTCCTCGATCGTCGTCCGGAACCCGTCGTAGCGCTGCTGGGTGACGAAGAAGTCCGCCTCGTGGTAGATGATCCCGAGGGTGCCCTGGCCGTTCATGGCCTTGGCCATGAGATGGGCAGAGACGACACCGTTGCCGTAGTTGTCCGCGGAGACCGCGGAGACGTAGTCCGTGCCCGCGACCAGGTCGTTGGGCACGTTGTCCATGAAGACGAGCTTGATGCCCGCATCAGCGGCAGCCTTGTAGGCGGCGGCCGTCGCGACCGGGTCGGTCGGGATCGACACGATGATGTCGGGGTCCATCGCCATCACGGTCTCGATGTCGGAGACCTGCTGACCCGGGTCGAAATCGGCGTCGGTGACCGCGACGACCTCGATGCCCAGCTCCTCGAACCGGGCGCGCAGACCGGCCACCTGCGCGGTTGCCCAGTCGTTGCCGCCGTAGTGCAGAACGATGGCAGCCGTCGCCCCGAGCCCCTGGATCTGCTCGACCTCGTACTCGGTCAGATCGGCGACGGATGCAGGGGACGGCTCCTCGCCGTGTGGGCCTCTCGCGAGGATCTGGCCCGTCACCATCTCGAGCGCCTCGTCCGCCCGCGCCGCGACGTCACTCGTCGGCGTCTCGCTCTCCTCGGACGCCGCCGGCGCGGTCTCGCCGGGCTCGGAGGCGCAAGCCGTCAGCGCGACGGCGGCGACCGCCAGGGGGGCTACCCAACGCAGCCTACGCAACATCATCAATCTCCTTCGATCGGTGTGCGGTCGTGGTTCTGACTGCCCCCGGTTGCCAGGTGGCCTCGGAGGCGCCGCGCGCCGCCCCCGAGGGGCGCCCGACAGAAGGAGTGTGAACGTTCGCCCTCGCCACGGTCAACAGAGCAGGGCGAACGTTCGCCTAACGATTCGGTAACGCGTCCCCAGCGATGCGCGAAAGGGATCCAGGTGCGCGCGGCAGTCGACCCTGGTGGGCGGGGGCGCTCACGTCACCCGCGGGGACCACTTACGCGTGAGGACGCGGCGAACTCGCGGACTTGCGCACGACCAGTTCCGGCATCGCCGGCGTCGTGTCCACCTCGTCGCCAGCGATGAGCCCCAGGAGGATCTCCATGCAGCGGGCGCCGACGGTGGCGAACGACTGTCTGACTGTCGTCAGAGGGGGGTGGACCTGCGGGGCGAACTCGTTGTCGTCGAAGCCCACGATCGAGATGTCTCGGGGCACGGAGACGCCGTTCTCGTAGAGGGCGCGCATGAAGCCCAGCGCCATGAGATCGGACGCCACGAAGATCGAGCTCGGTAGGCCGTCGGCCACCATCTTCTGACCGATGCGGTACGCGCTGTCACCCGACCAGTCACCGTACTGAACCGCGACCGCGGGGATCTTGTGCGCCGCGAGCTCAGCCTGCCAACCCCTGAGGCGGACCTGACCATCCAGCCACTCCTGGCTCCCGGCGAGGTGCGCGATCTCCCGATGGCCGAGGTGCACCAGGTGGCGCGTCGCGAGACGGGCGCCGAGCTCCTGGTCCTCCGCGAAGACGGTGATGCCCCGCTGACTCACCTCGCCGGGCGCGAGCATGACAATGGGGATCGTCGCGGAGACCGCCTGAGCAACGTGCGCCATCGGCACGCGCGGGGCGATGACGACGATGCCCTCGACGCCGCGTTCCATGAAGCTCCGGAGAGTTCCGACGACCGTCGGCAGATCAGGATTGCTCATCGTGGCGACGAGGGCCGTGTAGCCGGCGTCCCGGGCGGCAGACTCGACCGCAGCCAGCGTGCTCACCGGGCCATACCGCGGCGACGCGTCGGCGATGACCCCGATGGCGTGCGACCTGCTCGTCACGAGGGCGCGCGCTGCGTCGTTCCGGCGATAGCCGAGTTCTGCGATCACGGCGAGCACGCGGTCCCGTGTCGCGACCGAGACACGGGGGCCGTTGTTGATCACGCGGGAGACGGTCTGGTACGAGACCCCTGCCTCGCGGGCCACATCCTTCAGGGAGGGCCGTCGTCCGCTCGTCACTCGCCCCTCAGTTCTCTGCGCCGTCGTGGCGCTCGCCACGTCGCGATGTCCGGTCGCCCGGCTCGTCACCTCTGCCGCCGTCAGCGTACGACGGCGGACCCACTGCAGCCCTCACCACCAGCGGCGTGGCCGCGGCGGGCTGCCTCAGGGACGCTGCGGCCGACGGTCGACGGCCGCTTGGCAGCGTCAGCGACCCCCGCGCCGCCGACCAGGCCCCCGTCGGCGGGGCCACGGTGCTCTACCGGCAGCGAGCCGGGTGCTCCGGGGGATGCTGCGCGTACGACGAAGGCCCGGACACAGGGGCCAGCCCGCCGTCAAACGCTCCGGCATCGACTTCCCCGTCCGAATGCACGACCTGAGACACGCCCACGCCTCTTGGCTCCTCGCCGGCGGCGCCGACCTGCGATCCGTCATGGCACGCATGGGCCACGCCCAGATCCAGACAACCCAGAAGTACCTGCACACCCTCGACGACGCCGATCAGCGCGCCTCGCCGCCTTCCACGCGGTCCGCCCAACAGCTCGCCGACCTCGCCGACACTTGGAGTCGCCGGCGTCAGGTGACGCCAGCGGGAGCGCCCGTCTCCTCGGAAGCGGAGGAGCGCATCCGCTAGTGAGGGGCGAGCCCATGGGCGTCGTCAACCGGCAGCCAGACGCGCATCGTGGACGGGCCTCGGTTGGCCCACGAGTGGTATGGCACGAGACCGACCTGCCCGCCGACTTCAGGATCGCGGGTGCTGCGTCCGGGCCCAGGCCCGTATGGCCATGCCTCGTCCACATCGGCCGCTGCATCCACAAGGCTGGCACGGACGAGGACCCGTCCACCTCGTTCTGCCGGCGGCTCGTCTGTGCACACACGCACGCCCGCGACGTCGGCCCCGAGGTCGACCGACTCAAGGCACATGACCAGTGGCCCCCGTTCCACGGCGACCTGGCCGCGAACAGCGTCGATGCGAGGGTCGGCCCACGTCCAGCGCGGTGCCATCGGCAGGTCGAGCTCCACCTCGTCGCCGACCGCGAAGACGCGGCGCACGACCGCGTACCCCGCGCCGACGGCAACCGCCGAGCCGTCACCAGTTCGGACGGTCGCACCCTCGGCCCATGCAGGGACGCGCAGGCTGAGTGCCCACGGCGTTGACGGCGTCTCGAGCACCCGCACGTGTACACGCCCATCGGCCGGGTACGTCGTGTCGACCTTGAGGGCGACGACACCATCCGGCACTGTCGCTCGTATCGTCGAACCCGCGAACTGATGGATCTGAACCCCTTGGTCGTCCGCACTGGCGATGTATGCGCCGAGCGATGCGACAAGGCGCGTGACGTTGTTCGGACAGCACGACACGGCGAACCAGGGCGCGCGCAACGAGGATGCGGCACGCGGGCTGACCTCGTCCTCGGCCGGGACCCGTCCGGGTGTCCTCTGGTGGAGTGTGTTGGTGTAGAAGAAGGCTCTGCCGTCCTGCGCCGGAGAAGTGGCGACGACGTTGTAGAGGGTGCGCTCGACGGCGTCGGCGTGGCGGGCCTCGCCCGTAGCGAGGAGCAGGCGGTAGTTGAGCATCACGGAGCCGACGCCGGCACAGGTCTCCGAGTACGCGCGGTCCGGCGGAAGCTCGAAATCCTGTCCGAACGACTCGCCTTCGTGGTGTGCACCCATGCCGCCGGTCAGGTAGGTGCGGCGTGCGAGCGTGGCGAGAGTCTGCGCTCGGACCGCGGCGAGGAGGGTCCGGTCGTCGTCCTCGACGGCGAGGTCGACGGCGCCAACTGCCAGGTACAGCGCGCGGACCGCGTGCCCGTCGAGGATCGTCGCCTCGCGGATGGGCACGTCCTCCTGGAAGTACTGCTGCCCGAGCTCGATCTCGCCCAGCACGCCATGGCCACGCCGCTCGAGGAACAACCGCGCCTGGTCCAGGTACCGCCGCTCCCCTGTCGCGCGGAAGAGCTCGACGAGCGCGGTCTCGATCTCGGGATGCCCGCACAGGCCTGGGTTGCCTTCTGGACCGAAGACCTCGCACACGTGGTCCGCCGCGCGCCTCGCGACGTCCACCAACGGATCCTGCGTCCCAGCCGTACGAGCACGGGCGACACCAGCCTGGATCAGGTGCCCGAAGCAGTACAGCTCGTGGCCCCACTCCAGGTCGCTGTACCGGGGCTGTTGTCCCGGCCGTCCGAACATCGTGTTGAGGTACCCGTCGGGTTCCTGGGCACGCGCCACCCTCGCTGCGAGGATGCGGAACCGCGCATCCATGTCCCGGTCGCCGGTGCGCCCCACCTCCCACGCCATCGCCTCGAGGAGCTTGTAGATCTCCGAGTCCGAGAACTCACGCCCCCGCCGATCCCGCGGCAGGCGGCCCTCGACGGCGGCGTCGAAGTTGCCGATCCAGCCCAACCGCTCCATCCAGGACTGAGCGTGGGCGATCATCGCCGTCGAGTTCAGCTGCTGGAGCTCCGCCCAGAAGCCGCCCGTGATCACGACGTCGGCGAGGCCGAGCGGCCGCAGACGGCCCCGCGACGGGGCGAACGGAAGGCCGCTGTCCGTGCCGGTCACGGTTGCCGGGTCGGCGGGGTCTCCGCCTTCGACGGACGACGGGTTGGGGTGCACACGTGCTCCTAGGCGGTGAGAGGGCGATGCCACGGCGCTACTTGAGGCTTCCGGCGGTCATCGCGTCGACGATGCGCTCGCTGAGCACCATGTAGATGACGACGGTCGGCGCGATCGCCATCACTGTCGCGGCGAAGGCCACGGGGTAGTTGGCCGAGTACGCGGTGAGGAAGTAGCGCACTCCGACCTGGACCGTCTGGGCGGAGGCGTCCTGCGTGAGGATCGACGCGAAGAGCAGCTCGTTCCACGCCGTGATCATGAGGAAGATCCCCGCGGTGACGGCGCCGGGCGCGCTGAGCGGCGCGACGATGCTCCGGAAGATCCGGTGGAAGGACGCTCCGTCGACCCGCGCTGCCTCGAGGATCTCCATGGGAGTGGTGTCCATGTAGCTCTTGATGACCAGGAACCCCAGCGGGAAGAAGAGCCCCGCGTAGACGAGTGCGACCCCCAGCACGTTGTTGTAAAGGCCCATCATGTTGACGAGGAAGAAGATCGGCGTCATCAGGGCGTTCACGGGCAGGAGGATCCCGAACAGCAGGAAGCCGAAGGTGAACCTGCTCAGCCGGAACTGGTGCATCAACGCGTACGAGGCGAGCAGGCCGGCCACGATGATCAGGACGCTCGAGAGCAACGCCACCACGAAGCTGTTGCGCAGGAACAGAAGCAGCGGGTGCGCGTCGAGCGCGTCCTGGTAGTTGACGAAGGACCAGGATGCGGGCAACCCGAACGGGTTGCCGAAGAGCTCAGCGTCCGTCTTGAAGGACGACAGCACGAGCCACAGCAGCGGCGCGAGCGTGATGAGCGTGAAGACGACCAGCACGCTCCATCGGGCGATCTTTCCGAGCATCAGCGTTCCGCCCTTCTCAGGCCGAGGAAGATCAGGGCCGTGAGGACGATCCCGACCACGAGCGTCACGACGCCGGCCGCCATGGAGAGCCCGTACTGGTTGGCCGTCATCATCTGGCGGTAGATGTAGAGCGAGAGCGTCATGGTCGAGTCCGCGGGACCGCCGCTCGTCATGATGAACGGGTACTCGAAGCTCCGGAGCGCGTAGCCGACGACGAACAGCACTTGGAGTGCGATCGCCCGACGGATCAGCGGGATCGTGATGTGCAGGTCCTGCCGGAGCCCGGATGCCCCGTCGAGCTGGGCGGCCTCGTAGTACTCCCGCGGGATGGTCGAGATCTGGGTCAGGAACAGCACCATGCCGAAGCCGACGTAGACCACCCACGGCGTCATGGTCGCGCCCAGTGCCGTGCTCGGGTCCGACAGCCAGGCGCGCGCCCAGTCGTCCAGCCCGGCCGCTCTGAGCAGAGTGTTGAGCGGCCCCAGGCTCACGTGGAAGACGAAGTACCAGAGCAGCGCCAAGGCCGTGGCGGAGATGACGTTGGGCACGAAGAACGCCGTGCGGAAGAACCGCCAGCCGCGCGGCCGCCGCGCCACGACGAGGGCGACGAGCACGCACAGCGGGGTATGGACGACCGTTCCGACGACCACCCACAACACGGTGTTCGCGAGCGCCCGACGGAAGGCCGGGTCGGTCAGCAGGTGGCTGAAGTTGTCGAACCCCACGGGCTCCGGCGTACCGACGCCGACCCAGCGCGTCGTACTGAGGATCGCCACGACCACAAGAGGTAGGACGAGGAAGACGGTCACCAGCGCCACGGCTGGCACGAGGTAGAGAGCGATGTTGCGGCGCGATGCCATGGTGCTCCGTTCGGTGGCGTGCGGCGGCCGGCGGAGCGTCGCTCGTCGGCCGCCGCACGCGGACGTCAGTTGGCGTTCGCCTCGTCGAGCGCCGCGGCGAAGTCCTCGGGGGTGCGCTGGCCCAGCGCGAGTCCCTCGAGCAGCGACGGCAGGGCTTCCTGCGCACTCGCGGTGATTCCCCGGCCCATCTGAACGACGGCGGTGGGCGCCGCATTCGTGATCTCCAGGACCTGGGCCATCTGGCAAGAGGCCCGCTCGGCGTCCTCGTCGGTCAGCTCGGTCTGGACGGCGAGCGCGTACTCACCGTCGACGGCCATGCGCACCGCGCTCTCGTTCGAGGTGAAGAACTTCATCCAGGCGACGACGGCCGCTTCCCGGGCCGGGTCGTCCTGCTTGGCAGCGCCCCAGACGTTGAGCGAGTCGGTGATCGTGTAGCCGGCGGGGATGGCCGAGTCCGCCAGGACCGGTGCCGGGCTGACCTTCACCGAGCACGGGTCCTCGACCTCGGACTGGATCGAGCTGATGAGCCATGGGCCGTCGATGATCGCGGCCGCGCGCTTGCCGAGGAAGTTGGCGGAGCTCACCGAGTAGTTGGCGCCGACGGCATCCGGCGTGGACACCTCGAGCAGGCGCTCGGTGTAGTCCGCCGCCGTGACCACGGCGTCGTTGTTCAGGCTGGTGCCCGGCGCGTACGCGTCCTCGCCGCCCGCCGACGTGGCGAGGTAGCTGAAGACGTTCATGGTGTGCCATGCGTCGTCGGCCGTCATCATGGCCATCGCACCGATGCCCTCGGGGGCGAGCGCCTCGCCCAGGGCGACGACCTCGTCCCAGGTCTGCGGGAACTCGCTGAATCCCGCCTGCTCGAGGAGATCCTCGTGGTAGTACACGAGCGCGGGTGACTGGTCGCCGGGAATCCCGACGACCTGCCCGTCCATGGTGAGCGCGTCGATGTTGACGTCGGCGAACCGGGCCGCCCACTCAGGGTCCTCGGCGAGGTACTGGCTCCAGTCCATGAGCGCACCGGACTGCTCGCGGCTGAGGTCGGTGGGGTTGAAGTTGTACAGGAAGAGGTCCGGCGTCGTGCCGGCGGTGATCATGGCGCGGATCCGCTGCTGGAGCGTCGGCCAGTCCGCCTCTGTCGTGGAGACCACCTCGTACGTGCCCTCGTTCGCGGCGTTGAACTCCGCGATGAGCTCGTCGAGGACCTCGCCGCGGGCGATGTCGGACGTGAAGTTCGACATGACCTCGATGCGCACCTCTTCGCCCGGTGCGGTCGTGCCGTCGTCACCGCCATCTTCGTCGGGGACAGCACTCCCGCAAGCGGCGAGGAGCAGGGTCACGGCGGCGGACGCCGCGATCGCCAGGGTCGTTCTCTTCATTGCCAAACCTCCGTTGGTCTCGCTCGGTCGTGCTCGGGGGACTTCCGATCGCGCGCGCACGCCTCGAGATAGCGCTCGAGCGCGAATGTTCCTGCGGTGTAGGGCCAGGCCAGGCCGCCCCAGGTGTCGCCCTTGGCGATGAGGCCGTCGTCGACGCCCTGGGGACAGAAGGAGATGCCTTCGGGCTGCATCCCGGCGTCCGCCAGCCCGTGCCGGTCGTGCGGCACGGCGAGGATCTGCAGGGACGAGTGCGCGGACAGCCGGGCGACCTCGGCGAAGAGCTGGTCGCCGACGAGGCCGGCGAGTTCGTGCAGGTCCGCCAGGAAGAAGAGGGAGTAGATGTCGGTGACGCCGACGCCCCAGACCGGGTTGATGCCTCCCCAGCCCACGGAGCGGACCCGCTCCGTGGCCAGCCGTGTGCCGGGCACCGCTGGCACCTCCCAGATGCTGTGCCAGGTCACGGCAAGGACGGCGGCACGTCGCGCGCCCTCGAGGAGCGCGGGGTCCGGGTCGTGACGATGCACGGCCAGCAGCGCCCGCATGGCGATGAACGCGGCCTCCTTGTCCACCACGTTCGGGTTGTCGAGCGTGCCGCCGCGGTACTCGTCTGACGCCGTCTGCTCCGCGAGGATGTAGCCAGCTGCGCGGCGGGCGGCGGCGATGTATCGCGCCCCGTCATCCGCCCGGGCTGCAACATCGAGCAGGAACGGGACGACGGTGCCGGTGGCGCTCTTGCCGCCGCTGCCTGCATCGCCCAACCAGTCACCCGTCAGGGGGGAGCCGTCGGGCGCATAGGCCCGGTACCAGGCGCCGTCGGGCTCCTGGACCCTGACGAGGAACTCCGCGAGTCGGACGGCCGCCGCCCACCACCGCCCTCGGACGACGTCGTCCCGCGCCCGCAGGTCGACGTTGAGCAGGAGGTCCGAGCCGGCCTCGCACATCATCCGCGTGTAGGTGCCAGGTGCGTCGGAGCGGCCGAGGTAGTGCATCACCGTCCCGCTCGGATCACCGCAGGCGAAGAGTGGGCGCCCGCGGCCCGCGTCCCAGAGGGTGTGCACCCAGCCCGACGGGGTCGTCATCCGCTCGACGAACCCGTCGACGACCGCAGCGGCGCGGTCGCGCCACTGGCGGGGTGAACGCCTGGCGAGCATCGCCGCGATGTTGAGCTGTCGGCCGGTGAACCCGAACTCGAGGATCTCGCGGGACCCGTCCATGTGGTGGTCGGCGAACGACGCGCCGAACGCCTTCGCCTGCGAGGCGTAGCCGCGATCCGGGTCGACGTTGAGGACGAACCCTGCAAAGCCGTCGGCGAAGCGGGTGTACGTCTTCGCCGCGGAGTCCAGGCGGAGCGCGATGCTCTCCTCGAGCGAGACCGGCAGCGGGCTCGGCTCCGGAGCGACGGCGGCGACGACGGCACCGAAGACGCCTCGGACGGCGGACACGTAGTCCGCGGCCGGAAGCAGGCGGAGCCGGTACCGGACGACGACGTCGAGGCCGTCCCCGACCGGGTGCAGCGCCACCGCGGGGCTGCGCTGCGCGTCCAGCATCGCCGACTCGTCGACCTCCGCGTACGGCCAGGCGGCGCAGAGGGCCGCCCGGTCGCCGGCCCTGAAGCCGACCGATCCGACATCGGTCCGCTGCCGGTACACCGTCTGCCCGGGGCGCCGCTCGGGCGCGGCGTCGTACGTGGCGAGGCTCTGGCGCTCGAGGGACAGGACGGCCCCTCGTTCACCGACGTGGGCTGCGACGACGGGGTACGCCAGCCGATGGTCCGCGTAGGTGAAGCAGCCCCCGCGGGCCCACTGGCCGGGCGCGTAGGCCATGCCGGGCGCGAAGTACCTCGGCCGCACGCCCGGGAGCTCCAGGTCGAGCCCGACGTGGACCGCCCCCGACGCAGGTCCGTGTGGCTGGACGGTGAGCCGGCGCGTAAGGGTGACGCCGTCCGACGCGAGCGCCCAGACGTCCACGACCCGGACCACAGCGCCGACCCGGGTGACCTCAGCCTCGCCGACAACGTCCGGCCCGTCGGTCGTCGTGGCGTAGCCCATGGCTATCGGCGCATCGCCCTCCGCGAGGACGCGCACCGGTGCGTCGCAGGTCGCGACGACGTCGCCGTCGGACTCCAGCCGAACACCGCCGCCAAACGGCGACACCCGCAGGGCGCGGAGGACGCCTTCGGCGCCGGGCAGATGTCCGTGTTCCTGTGTGACGCGCGCGAGGACGCCATCCGGGAGCAGTACCACCTCAAGGCGCTCCTCGGCCGGCGGGTGGACGGCCTCATCGTGGTCGGCTCGAAGACCGACCCCCGGCCGTCGCTCGGCCGCGACCTCGCCGTTCCCGTCGTGTACGCGTACGCGCCCTCCGAGGACCCGGAGGACTGCAGCATCGTCCCGGACAACGTCAGCGCCGGGTCGCTCGCGGTGGAACATCTGGTCTCCGTCGGTCGGCGTCGGATCGCCCACATCTCCGGCGACGTGCACTACACCGCCGCGCAGGACCGCGCGCTCGGCGTCGCGAGCGCGCTCGCGGCCGCCGGGCTTGAGCAGGTCGGACCCGTCCGGTACGGGAGCTGGACGGAGGCGTGGGGAAGGGCGGCGACGCACGCGACCCTCGACGACGCGCCGGACGTGGACGCTCTGCTGTGCGGCAGCGACCAGATCGCCCGTGGCGCTCTGGACGCACTCCATGAGCGCGGCGCTGCCGTCCCACGGGACGTCGCCGTCATGGGTTTCGACAACTGGGAGATCATGACCTCGGGCGCACGACCCCAGTTGACGAGCGTCGACATGAGCTTCAAGACCCTCGGTCGGATCGCCGCGCAGCGACTGGTCGACGCCATCAACGGGCGCCCTGCCCAGGGGATCGAAGCGGTCCCGGTCCACGTCGTGGTCCGGGGCTCGACGATCGCGGGCGCGTAGTCGTCGAGCCGTGGTCGTGCTTCGATCCGCACGGAGCGCTACCTACCGGGCGCAGGCTGCGAGACGGGGGGCTGGCTTCGCAGCCCTCATTCCACCCGGTAACGCACAGCAACTCTGACAATGCCCGATCCCCGCGGTAGCTCGAGGTCCTCCGCACCGCGCACGACGGGCACGTCTCGACCGTCCACCTCCGCCTCGTCGAGGGTCCATCCCTGTGGCGCGCGTAGCCGGAGGACGAAGGTAGCGCCGGCCGGGCGGTCGACCTCCGCGGTGATGATTCCCCCCCCGAGCGTCGACTCGATCCTGAACCCCACAGGACCGTAGGCCGTCGGGACGCCCGACACGGCCACCGTTTGCCCACGCCGCAGCCAGTCTCGCGGCACCGCGCGCGCCAGCCACACCCGCGGCGCCAGCGGGTCCTCGAAGACGAGCAGCCAACGCAGCAGCAGTGGGATGGTCATCTGAGCTGGGGCGCAGTACGGCCAGTGCTCGCCGCGATCGCGGTCCAGGTCCGAGCACTCGACCGCGGTCCACGTCCCTCGGGTGTGCATGTGCAAAAGGTGCGCGCGCAGAAGCAGCAGGTACTCACGGACAAGGTCGTGCTGCAGGAGACCGTACGCAACGCCGTGCGCCGTGAACGCCACGGCGTGCTTGCGGTTGCCGAAAATGCCGAAGGCGGTGTCCCCGCGCCGCGCGCCTCCCTCGACGATCTCCCTGACGACGTCGGCGGGTAGCGCGCCGGAGCCGAACAGCTCGTGCCACACGCGGTTGTCGTCGAAGGACTCAGGCCTGCTGCGGTACGGCGCGTCGAGGTGGCCGTGCGTGGACCCGGCGACGATCGGCAGCACTCGGTCGTCGCTCCGCTCGATCCAGGACGCCTCGACGGCCCGCAGGAGGTCAGTGCGCAGGCTCTCGGCCGCGCGTACCAGCGAACGGCCCGCGACGACGCGCGTTTCGTCCCCGTCCACCCGGCCCAGGCGCTGCCAGGCGCGCCCGAGGTCCCGCAGACCTCTCCACCCCTCGGCCGAGTTGGACAGGTACGGCTGCTCGTAGTCGTGCGTGCCCAACGAGGGCGTGTCGAAACTGATGTCGGCCTCGTGCCGGCCGGCGATCAGCCCATGTGCGGGATCCTCGGCGGGACGCCGCAGGCCGGCGGCACGGCGGGCAAGGAGGATCCCGACGATGGCGTCCACCTTGGCGCCATGTCTCCGCAGCAGCGACCAGTCCCCGGTCTGCGTCGCGTGGTCTGCCAGGACGGTGAGCATCCGGCCGTACTGGCCGATCTCGGGCCCGCGGTAGTCCAGCGACCCGTCAGGGCGGACGACGTCGGCCAGGTACTGGTCCAAGTAACGGCCAGCCACATCGGACCTCCCCCACGCGAGGTACGCGGCCGCAGTGCTCGTGAGGGTGTCCTGGAAGCCGTCGTGCTCCGGCGCGCCGTAGATCCGGTCGACGACGCCGTACCGCGGCGCGTCGCCCTGTCGTGTGATCATCTCCAGCGCGAAGGAGTGCCGCACGAAATCGGCGAGCCGGGGCTCGGGCAGGTCGACCTGGACGCCTCCGGGCAGCCGCTCCGACCAGAAGTCGTCCAGCTCGGCGAGGGCGGCGTAGAACGTCTCGGCCGGAGGTTCCTCGCCGACCGGGTACGGCAGGTAGGTGTCGACGTACCGGACCGCAAGGAGGGCACCGTCCGCGCCGACGTGGCAGAAGCGGTACCAGACGGGCTGGGACCGTTCGCGCGAGGCGTTCGGCGCGGCGAAGAGCAGCTGCTCCCAGCGGGAGCCGTCCGCCACGGGGTAGACGATCCGCACCGCGGGGAGCCAACCGCCCACCAGGCCCTCGCCGAGCTCCTGCGCCTCGATGGCGGCGCGCGCCTCCGGTGCCACGACCACCGGGTTCACCCGGGTCGTGGCCCGCAGGCTGTCGTAGTAGACCGGCACGACGTCGGCGCACCCGGGCGAGCCGACGAAGGTGTGCGGCCGCTCGCCGGCGCCGTCCGCGAGGCGTCTGATCGGAGCCACAGCACGGGCGATGGCTGCCGGGTCGGGATCATCGGGCCCCGCCAACAGCTGGGCACGCAGGACGTCAGGTGTCCCGGGCAGGACGTCCTCGTGGGACGGCTGGTTGCCCTGGTCACGGCCGGTCCAGGCGAGCGACGTGGGCCAGCAGCGCCGTGTCCCCTCGGGTCCGACCAGGAGGATCGCCCCCTCGTCGATGCCGAGGGTCTCCAGGATGGCTGCGTCACCGAGGGTAGCCATGAGCGTCCAGCCGTCGATCCGGCCGTGGGGCGCGACGGCCGTCGAGGAGCCGCCGGTACCGAGGACGTCGACGAGGCCGTCAGGCCGCACCCAGCACGCGCGGGGGTGTCCTGGCGCGCTCATCGGCCTCCCCCGCCGGTCACCGTGGCGGCCCAGGGGCCTAGGTCCTCGAGCCGGGCGGCGCCGAGGGCGTGGGCCACCGGCACCCACGTGAGCCAGCGCCGGTTGAGCCCATATCCGCGACGGCCGCCGAAGCACCAGTGCTCCTGCTGCCAGCCGACGCCACGCAGGTCGAAGGTACGCCCGGGAAGCGCCAGCATCGAGGTCGTCCCGTGCGTCACGAGACGCGCCACATCGAGCCAGTGGTCGTCGCCGGTCAGACGCCAGAGCCGCGCGAAGGCTGCGGCGTTCACAGCCAGGAACCCGTCGGTCATCGACGCGCCCGTAGTGATCAGCTGGTGGCCCACGGTAGGGACGCCAGGCTTCCAGTGCAGGTCCGCCGGATCGGCGTCCACAGGCATCGGCACGTCCCAGACGTACGTCCACGTCTCGGCGAGGCGGGCCGCGACGAGCGCCCGCTCGAGCCACGGCTCTCCGCCGACGGCCTGGTGCAGGTCGCAGAACGCCTCCAGGGCGAGCACGGCCGCCTCCTTGTCGACCACGTCGGGGTTGTCGAGCGTCCCGCCGGCGAAGCATCCCGTCCGGTCCGCTTCGGCCCAGGCGTGCGACCCGGCCGCGACGGCCGCCTCGAGCCAGCGGGGCTCATCGGCACGCCTCGACGCGGCCACGAGGAAGGGCACGACGACAGCCGCCGACGAGCGCGAGGGATCCAGCACCTCCCCCGTCCCTGCCTCCCAGGCGCGTGGGAGGCCGCCGTCGGGATCCTGGTTGGCCACGAGCCAGCGGGCTCCCGCTTGCCACCACGTCCGCCATACCGGCCGACTGCGTCCTGCGTCCTCCTCGTGTGCCTCCGCCCGGAGGGTCGCGAGGCACCCCTCGGCGACGGATCGCGCGTAGACCGCGGGCCTGCCCGCCACGGACCGGTACGTCGCCCAGCCGCCGGTGACCGTGTCGAAGCCCTCGCCCGCCGGCGGATCCATCGGCATCGCGGCGAACGTGTCGAGGATCGCGGCTCCCTGGCGGGCCATGGTCATTCCACGGTCGCCGGAACGGTGTCCCCCGGCACGCAGCAGGAGGTAGCCGGCGTCCGTGGCCGCACCGACGAAGCCCATGACCGAGACGGTGGCGCACCCGTGGTCGTGCCGTTCCACCGCGTCGGCCTCGAGCGCGACGCCGGTCCGGTCGGCCACCGTGACGACGCGTTCGGCCAAGACGTCGAGAACGGCGCCGGCGACGCGCCCGATGTCCACCGACGGGACCGCCGGGCGCAGCTCGTCCCAGGCCCACCGCCACGTCGTCGACGCCAGCCCGGCAAGCGCCGCGACGCCACTCCCCACCGCGGTCGAACCGGTGCGTACCACCATCGTGTAGCGCTGCCGCAGGCCGTCGCGCACCGGCTGGAAGCGGGCACGCCAGGCTCGCGGCTGACCCAGCGGCAGGCCGCCGCTGGAGTATGTGTACTCACCCTCCGTGGCCGGGAACCACAGGCCGAGCTCGACGGTCTCGTCCGTGGTCACGACACCACCGAGCGAGGCGAAGTCGAAGCGCTCGTCCACCAGCGTCTCGCCACCGTCAGGCACAAGGCAGTCGGCAGCGGTCGTGCCGCCGCGGACGTCCTCGTGCAGTAACGCCACGAAGCCGCCATCCGGGTAGCGTGCGACGAAGAGCGGGGCTGCCGCCCGGTCCTCCCGCACGAGGACCGCCCGCACGCCCGCATGCCGCGCCGGCAGCCCACCGAGCGCCCCTTCCGCGACCTGGGTCGCGTCGCCGTAGGCGACGCCCGGAACAAAGACGGCGACGTCCGCCCACCCGGCACGAACGTCGTCCCGGCGCAGGGAGAGGCGCGACCCGAAAGCGCCACGCGAGGTCCCGCAGACCACCAGCTCGCGGGCGACGCGGACGCCGTCGCCGACGAGCGACCAAGTGTCCGTCACGTCCGCCCAGGCGTCGTCCCCCAGCGGGACGCGGGCGCAGCCTCGACCTCCCCCGCCGTCGGCGGTCCATTGCGCATAGGCGACGGCCGTCCCGGTCGCCGGTCCGCCGGGCACCAGCACGGCCACGGGTCGGTCCTGGACGAGTCGCCATCCGTCGGCCGCCAGCCGCACGCCCCACCCGTCCGCAGAGCGGACGGCTTCGAACCGGGTGGTCACCCCTTGATCCCGGTCGAGGCCAAGCTGGGGACGATGAAGCGCTGGAAGACGACGAACATGAGGACGACGGGGATCGTGAGCAGGACCACGCCGGCCATCTGGACGGTCGGGAGCACGTAGTTCTGGGCCTGGAGGCTGTTCAGCCCGACGGTGAGCACAAACTTCTCAGGTTCCGTCGTCATGGTCACCGGGATCATGAACGAGTTCCACGTCCACGTCCCGGCCAGGATGGCCTGGGTCGCCACGCCCGTGAGCGTCAGGGGAACACCGATCCGCAAGAACGTGTAGAAGCGTCCCGCACCGTCCACAGCCGCGGCCTCGTCGAGCTCCTTGGGCAAGGTCGAGAACGACTGCCGCATGAGGAAGATCAGCAGCGGGTTCACGATGAAGGGGACGGTCAGGGCGAGGATCGTGTTGAGCCAGCCCAGGTCGACCACCTGGAGGTAGAGGGGGATGAGGTACGCCTGGAGCGGCACCATGAGGATCGCCACGACGGCCAGGAAGACGAGCTGCCGTCCACGGAAACGGAACCGGGCGAGCGCGTATCCCGCGAGGGTGTTGACCACGACGGCACCGCCGACGACGAGCGCCGTGACCAGGATGGTGTTCAGGTACCAGCGCCCGACGGGCGCGTTCTCCCAGACGAAGCGGTAGTTGTCGAGCGTCAGTCGGCTCGGCGGTACCAACGAGAGGTAGTCCGCTCGGTCGAGCATCGACACGTAGAGCGCGAAGGCGAGGGGGGCGACCATCACGAGGCCGAAGACCGAGAGCACCAGGAGCTGGGCCATGCGAGCGACCCGCCGAGCGCTGCTGCGGCCCCCACGAACGACCGACGGCGGCGGGACTCGCGTGGCGGTGGCGGCCATCATGCCTCCTTCGGAGCGATGCGACGGCTGATCACGCCGGCGATGATCACGGTGGCCAGCAGCACCACCGTCGCAGCGCTTCCGTAGCCGATCGCGTTCAGCCGGAACGCCTGCTGGTAGATGAAGACGACGATCGTCGACGTCGCACCCGCCGGACTGCCGAGCACCGTCCCCCCAGAGATCACGTACGCCTGGTCGAACACCTGGATCGCCTGGATGACGCCCGCGACCACGACGAAGACCGCATAGGGCCGCAGCCCGGGCAGTGTGACGTGCCAGAAGCGCCGCACGACCCCCGCGCCGTCCATCGTCGCCGCCTCGTAGAGGCTCGCCGGGATGCTCTCCATCCCGCCGACGAAGATCACGATGTAGAGGCCGACGAACATGTAGACGTACACGATGACCAGGAAGATGAGGGCCATCCCCGTATCCGCGTACCAGGTGACGTCCGGCGTCCCGAACCTGGCGAGGGTGGACGACACGGGGCCGCCCTTCACGAACAGCTGCATGAAGATCGTCGTGATCGCGACGGTCGAGGTCATGTAGGGGACGAAGAAGACCGTGCGGAAGAGGGTCCGGCCGCGCGCGACGCCCTGGAGCGTCGCGGCGACGAGGATCGCCAGGACCGTCTGCGCGGGAACCACGAAGAGCACGAAGGTCGCTGTGATCCCGAGCGAGCGTCGGAACGCGTCGTCGGCGAAGAGCTCGGAGTAGTTCTGCAGGCCGACGAAGGTTCGCTCGTCGAACCGGAACTTGCTCACCTGCTGGAAGCTCAGAACCACCGACTGCACGATGGGGGTGACGAACCACCACGCGAGCAGAACGATCGCCGGGGTCAGCATGACCCATGCGGCGCCCGCCTCGCGGGTGGTCGTGCGTCGCCACCGGCCGCGCCAGCGCCCGGTGAGCTGAGCGCTGGCGCTCTGCCCGGAACTGGGCGAAGGTCCAGGCCGCCGATCGAGCATCGTCGTCATGTCATCTCTCTGTGATCTGCCGCGTCGGGCCCCCGATTGGAGGAGAAGAAGAGGGGGCCCGACGCGACGGTCGGAGCCGCGCAGCGGCTCGGGTCACTGACCGAACTGCTCCTGGAGGTCCGCGAGCAGTTCTGCCGCCGTGGTGCTCCCCGGGTTGGCGACGAGGGCCTGGAAGCCCGAGACGAGCGCGTTCCCGAACTCGGCCGTCTGAAGCGGGTAGTCGAGCGTGCGGCCGGAACCGAGCACCTCGTCGGTGAATGCGGCGTACTGCGGCGTGGCGCCTCGGTAGTCCGCCGCGAACTGCGTCATCGCCGGCACGAAGCCGACCTCCATCGACACGATCGCCTCCTGGGCCGTGGCGTCCGTGAGGACCTTGACGACATCCATCGCCGTCTGCGGATCGGTCGCCTGAGCGTTGATGCTGAAGCCGCCGCCGTAGGTCGTGACGACTCCCGAGCCGTCCGCGCCGGGGATCGGGAGCATCTCGTACTTCACGTCCGGAGCGGAGCCGGCCATGAAGCCGACGTACCACGGACCGCCGTCCGACATCGCCGCCGTGCCCGCCGCGATCGCCTCGCCGTCCCACGTTGCGCCGAGCTGCTGCGCCGAGGCGGCCGCACCGGTGCCGTACAGGTCCGCGAGCCACTGGAGTGCCTCGACGTTCTCCGCCGAGTCGATCGTCCGCCCGTAGTCCCAGCCTCCGCCGAACGCCAACACGTACTGCGTGAGATGGAAAAGGTTCTCAAGGACCACGATGCCGGCGTTGCCGGTCTCGTCCTTCACCTGCTGGGCGACTCGTCCGAGCTCCTCGACAGACGTCGGAACGTCCGCCACACCTGCCGCGCTGAGGACGTCCAGGTTGAAGATCATTGCCGAGTTCTGCAGGTATGACGGGACGGCGTAGAGGCCGCCGTCGATCGTCCACCCGTCCACCAGGGCCTGGGGGTAAGCGCCGAGGTCGACCCCCGCGTCGGCGACGAGGCCGTCGATGGGCTGGATCACACCTTCGGTCGCGTACTGGGCGACGGGGGCTGCGTTGTCCCACAGGATGATGTCGGGCGCGGTCTGTGCAGCGAACTGGTTGGGCAGCTGGTTCAGCTGGTCGTCGTAGGTGGGGTAGACGACGGGCGTGACGGTGACGCCGAGCTCCGACTCGACGCGGTCGAACATCGCTTCCAGGTACGCGTCCAGGGAGCCGGCGGCGTACCCGACGGTGATCTCGGTCGTTTCCTCGGCGGCCGGCGTCGCGGAGTCCTCTACCTCGCCGCTACCGCCGCCGCTGCAAGCGGCCAGGGCCGCCACGGATGCCGCCGTGGCAACCGCGAGCGCGCCGCGTCGGCGCATGATCCTGTGCATCGTGGGCCTCCTCGCCCTCAGTGTGCGCGTCGCGGCACCTTGCCCGACGCAGGTCCCCTGCGGTGCTGCGTTTGTCATGCCGTCGCCTCCGGGTCCGGCGTTGCTAGAGGCAGCCAGACGCGCATGGCGCTCGGCCCTCGCTCGGCGTGCTCGAGGTACGGCACGAGCACCACGTCGAACGGCTCCGATGACCGGGAAGACCGGTCTGGTTCTCTCCGGTAGGGAAGCTGCTGCGAGGCCTCCACGGTCACGCCGCGGAGGACGACCCTGCCGGCTTCCAATCGCGGCGGCTCGGGCAACACGACAACGTCCTCGAGGCGTGCACCGGGCGGGAGATCGATGGACTCCAGGCACTCGACGAGCGGTCCACGCATCGCCGCGACCGTGCCGCGGACGGCGTCGATCCGATGGTCCGGGTGCACCAGCCTGGGTACGACAGGAAGGTCCAGAACCACCGTGTCGCCCGAAGAGAAGGCACGGGTGACACGTGCGACGGGCCCGACGACCGGCACGCCGTCGAGCCGTGCACCTCCGTCGGCCCACTCCGGCACGCGCAGGCTCAGAGACCATGGCTCGGCGGCGTCCGTTCGGATTGTGACGGCAACACGCCCGCTCACGGGGTAGTCCGTCTCGACGTCCAGGTCGACGTTCATCCCGCGGACCACCGTCCGAACCCGCGACGTCGCGTACTGGTGAATCTGGACCCCGTCGCCATCGGCGGTGGCGACGTAGCCGGGCAGACTGGCCAGGAACCGGGCTGAGTTGGTCGGGCAGCAGGACACGTCGAACCACGGTGCTCGCAGCCCGGACACGGAACGCGGATGCGGGGTGCTCGGGTCGACATCGTCGACCGCGACCCGGCGGTGGAGGGTGTTCGCGTAGAAGAACGAACGACCGTCCCGACCGACGCTCGCGGCCACGATGTTGTACATGGCGCGTTCCATCGCGTCGGCGAACCTCTCTTCGCCGGTAGCGAGGAGCAGCCTCCACGCGAGCATGATCGACGCGATGCCTGCACAGGTCTCGGCGTAGGCGCCGTCCGAAGGGAGCTCGTAGTCGTCGCCGAAGGACTCGTCCATGAGGCGGGAGCCCATCCCGCCGGTCAGGTAGGTCCGTCGAGCCAGGGTGGCGTCCCACTGGCGCACGACGGCCGCGAGGAGGTCGTCGTCCCCCGTATCGACGGCGACGTCCACCGCCGCCGCAGACAGGTACAGCGCTCGTACGGCGTGACCCCTGAGTACGGTCGCTTCCCTGACCGGCACGTCGTCCTGGAAGTACGCAGACCCGAACAACGAAGGGGGCAGCAGGCCGCGCCCGCGCCGCTCGACGAACGCCGCCGCCGTCTGGCGGTATCGGTCGACGCCCGTTGCTCGGGCGAGCTCGGCCAACGCCGTCTCGATCTCGGGGTGACCACAGACCTGCTCCGCACCACCAGGCCCGAACACGCTGCAGACGTGGTCCGCGACCCGATATGCGGCACGCACGAACGCGTCCTCGCCCGCCGTCCGAAGCCGGGCGACCGCCGCCTGGATCAGGTGACCAGCGCAGTACAGCTCGTGCCCCCACGCAAGGTCGGAGTAACGCTCCGGCTGCCCTGCTCCCCCGAACCGCGTGTTGAGGTACCCATCCGGCTGCTGCGCCGCGACGACGCGCGCGGCCAACGACTGGTAGAGCCGCTCGGCCGTCTCCCGGGCTTGCGGGTCCGCCGCGCCAGCCACATCCCAGGCGCACGCCTCTATGACCTTGTAGGTCTCCGAGTCGGCGAACTCCCGGCCCGACCGCTCGCTGCGCTGCCCTGCCGCGGCGCGGTCGAAATTCGCCAGCCAACCCAGTTCCTCAAGCCACGAGGTGCAGTGCTCGAGCGTGCTTGCACTGTTCACAGCCCGACGCTCGGCCCAGAAGCCACCGGTGATCTCAACAGCACCGACGCCGATCGGCGCAAGCCGGCCGCCGACCGGTGCGACCGGGACTGCCTCGCGGGCGCGCACCATCGCCATGCTCCTTTCCGAAACTCTCGAAAGCGCTTTCGCTTGTTTCGGGTACTCTAGGCTCATGCTCAGGCCCAGTCAAGAACCGTCTCCGCGAGGTGCATCGATGTCGTCGCCCGGCTCCGGCAGCCGCCGCGTCACGCTCGCGGACGTCGCGGCCTTCGCCGGCGTCTCCCTCGCGACCGCCTCGAAGGCCCTGAACGGCCGGGGCGACGTGCGGGACGCAACGCGAGAGCGAGTCCGGGTCGCGGCAGAGAGACTCGGGTTTGAGTTCAACACCCTGGCTCAAGGACTCTCGGCCGGGCGCTCGGGCACGGTGGGCATGCTCACCAGTGACCTCGTGGGTCGCTTCAGCCTCCCCATCCTCATGGGTGCAGAGGATGCGTTCGGGGCCGGCCAACTGTCCGTCTTCCTCTGTGACGCTCGCGGGGACTCGATCCGCGAGCAACACCACATCAGGGCGTTGCTCCGGCGGCAGATCGACGGCTTCATCGTCGTGGGCAACAGCACGGACCCTCGACCGCCGCTATCGCTCGATGCGGAGGTCCCAGTCGTGTACGCGTACGCGCCCTCGACGTCGGATGAGGACATCTCCGTCGCCGTTGACGACGTCGCCGCGGGCCGCCGCGCGGTGGAGCACCTCGTGCAGATGGGCCGACGGCGGATCGCTCACATCGGCGGTGACAGCGCGTTCGCCGCCGCTCGTGACCGGGCCGCGGGCGTGACCGTCGGTCTCGAGGAAGCCTCCCTACCCCTCGGGGCCGGTGGTCGGCCGCACTACGGGAGTTGGTCAGAGAGCTGGGGGCGCACTGCCGCACGCGTGGTCCTTGAACTCGACCCAGACGTCGATTCCCTCGTCTGCGCGAACGACCAGATAGCGCGAGGCGCGATGGAGGTGGTTCAGCAGAGTGGCCGGGGCGTGCCCGACGACATCGCCGTGATCGGATTCGACAACTGGGAGGTCCTGACCGCCGACTCCGCCCCTCCCCTGACAAGCCTGGACCTCAATCTGGAAGGGCTCGGACAGCGAGCGGCGCAGCTCCTCGTCGCGGCGATCGAGGGCGCACCGTCACCCGGGCGTCACACCGTCGAACCGCGTCTGGTCGTCCGGGAGTCCACCGGACTCACCTCACACCGGCGGTGAGGGATCCGCTGCATGGGTACACAGCGGGTCTGAGTGGTCATGATCGCCCCGAACTCGACAGGAGTCAGGCGACCGAGCCTCTGTGGCGTCGCCGGCGACAGCACGGCCTCCCGATCCGAGCGATCCCACCGACCCCGTTCCAGGACGTTCTTCTGCAGCAACGGAACAAGACGCTCTCCGATGCACCACGCGCCCGCCACATCGCGTCGCTGATGCACGGCACTGACCAGCGCGTTCGCCACGATTCTCAGGGAACCGTGCGGTCGCTGACGGAGTAACCCACGACCCCTTTGGAGAACACGGGAGCGGGGAAGTCGTGCGTCACCTCCGACCGGCGAACTCACTAACGCGTGAGTGTCACCTTCGACAGCCCTCTCGGGTGATCCGGGTCGCGGCCGCGCCCGAGGGATGCAGCCAGGGCGAGGTGCTGCGCCGCGATGATGTCCACGAGCGGTACGAGCGCCGGGTCCAGCCCGGCTCGTCCGTCCATCTCGAACACGTGCGCGGCACCAGGGTGCCCGCACCCGACGGCAATGACCCGCGCGCCGAGGTCCGCTGCGGCGAGGGCGGCATCGACCGTGGACTGGTCGCCGGGCGCGCCAACCCCGAACGTGACGAACGGGACCCCGGACGACACCTGCCCGAGCGGGCCGTGCCGTACCTCCGCCGAGGACCAGCCGGACGCCGCGATCCCGGACGTCTCGACGAGCTTCAACGCACCCTCGAGCGCCGACGCGAGGCTGGCCCCCCGACCCACCATCACGGCGTGGTCCGGCCGGCCCCAGCCGGCGACGACGGTCCGCGCCCACTCCTCGGCCGCAGGGACGGCTCCACGGGCCACGTCGGCCGCCGCCGAGGCCCAGGCGACCACGGCCTCCCATGGCTCGCCCGCCGCGACCCGAACCGTCGCGAAGAGGGCCAGGAGCTCGGCCGTGTACGACTTCGTCGCCGCCACCGAGCGCTCGGGTCCCGCGCTCAGGTCGACGTGGACGTCCGCCTCACGTGCCAGCGGACTGTCCGCGGCGTTCGTGAACGCGACAACCCGCCGGCCAGCGGCGCGCGCGCCGGCGACGACCGCGAGCAGGTCCGGCGAGGCGCCCGACTGGGGGAGGACGAGGGGTACCACCGGGGCGACATCGGGTTCCCCGGTCACGACACCAACCCGGTGATCATGCCGACGATGTCGTTGCGCTCCACCTCACCGATGGCGCGGACCCCGACCTGACGACCGCGCCGCAGCACGGCCACACGGTCCGCGAGCCGGAAGACCTGGTCGAGGTTGTGCGACACGATGAGTACGGCGGCACCGCGCTGCTTGAGCCGCATGATCGTGTCCTCGACCCGCGCGGTCTCCGCGATGCCAAGCGCCGCGGTTGGCTCGTCCATCAGCACGAGTCCCGACGCCCAGTGGGTGGCCCGCGCGATGGCGATGCCCTGACGCTGACCACCCGACAGGTCCGAGATCACCGCACGCGCCGACGGGATGCGGACGTCGAGCTCGTCGATGAGCCGCTGGGTCTCGTCCGCCATCCGGCGCCGGTCGAGGACACCCGTGAACGGCTTCCGCAGCTCTCGGCCGAGGAAGAGGTTCATGTAGACAGGCTGCTGGTCGACGAGGGCCAGGTCCTGGTAGACGACCTCGACACCTGCGGCCCGCGCGTCGGAGGCGTCCCTGAAGTGCACGGGCTTGCCGTGGATGACGATCTCCCCGTCCGTCGGCTGGTACAGGCCCGAGATCATCTTCACGAGCGTGGACTTGCCGGCGCCGTTGTCGCCGACGAGCGCGACGATCTCGCCGGCGGCGACCTCGAGGTCGAACCGCTCGACAGCAACGACGCCCCCGAAGTGCTTGCTCAGGCCTCGCAGGACCAGCGGAGACGTGGTGGTCGTGGCGGTCATCGGGCGCCCCCCGTCGTGTCGGTGAGACTGAGCGGCCGGGCGCCATCGGCCGACCACGGCACCCCGGCGGTCGGCGCACCGCCCACCCCTGCGATACCCACCGTGAGCGACCGCGAGACGAACACCTGGGGGCGGAAACCCATGATGACCGTGTCACCCGGGCGCACCGGCGCCCCCTCGAGCGGGATCGTCGCGTAGTAGTCGATCGCCTCAGGTGCGGGCATGTCGACGTCGAACAGACGCGCGTCGGCCAGCCCACCGCCGGCCGGTACGACCAGCGCCCGGGTCGGCGTGCGCCCGAGCACGGGGTCGACGTACAGCCCGCCGCCGAAGACGAACGCCTCACCCGCCCAGAGGTGCGACACCTCCGTCACGTACGCCACCGCGGGCTCCTCGACGAGGTCCGTGACCGCGTGCCAGGGCGTCGTGCCCGTAAGGCCATGGCCCGGCTCGACCTGCGTCGCTCCGGCCTCGGCGAGCATCGCGAGCATCGCCGTCGACGTCGTGCCCGGGGCATTGAGCTCGACGCCGGTGCGGCCCGTCGCGTCGAGCGCCACCTTCGCGGCCGTGAGCGTGCGGAGGTTCGGCGTGGTGCGCACCGCGCCGCTCTCGACGTCGAACAGTGCAGTGGGGAACGACGTCACGCCGGCGAAGCGAACCCCGTCGATCGCGTCGAGCGCATCTGAAACCGAGACCACGTCGTCGGCCGGGAAGCCGCCTTCGTGGCCGCGGTAGAACCTGTCGCCGTCGGCGACGATCCGCGCGAGGACCGGCTGCACGCGACCGGCGCGCGCGGCCGCCGCCCCTGCCTCCCGAGCCTTCTCCAGCGAGAACACCGTCCCTCGGCGTCGCGAACGCGGACCTCATCGACCTGCCGGCGGCCACCGACCGATTGCCCTGACGGTCGGCCCTGGCGTCGAAGACCTGTCAGCCGGTCGGGGATGCGGGATCGACGACGGGCATCCAGACCCGCATGGTCGACGGGCCTCGATTCGCCCGCTGGCGGTACGGCAGTAGAGGAACCTCCCGAGCAGCGTCCGCGCCACGCACCAAGGCCACAGGATCGGCCGCGAACGGCCAGGGGCCCTTCGCGACGTCCAGCACGGTGGCACGCACGACGACCTGCCCGTCGTGCTCGCGCGGTGGCCGAGCGGTGTCCACCCGCACCTGCGACACGTCCGCGCCGAGGTCGACGGACTCCATGCACAGGACCACGGGGCCACGCTCAACCGCGACCTGCCCCCGGACGGCGTCGACGCGCGGGTCGGCCCAGGTCCATCGCGGCGCCATCGGGACGTCGAGGACGACGCGGTCCCGCGGGGCGAAGACCTGACGCACCTCCGCGTACCCCGGTGCCACGCCGGTCGACGTACCGTCCGGCGCGGTCAGGGTCGCGCCCTGCGCCCAGCCGGGGACGCGCAGCCGCAGGGCCCACGCCGACGGCGGCGCGTCGAGCACCTGAACCTCCACCCTGCCGTCGGCAGGGTAGGCCGTCGACACCCGGAGCGTGACGACGCCTGCGGGAAGCGCCGCCCGGATCGTGGAGCCGGCGTACTGGTGGAGCTGTACCCCGTCGTCATCCACCGTTGCGAGGTACGCCGCCAGGGACGCGAACGTGCGGGTGAGGTTGCTCGGACAACAGGACACGGCGAACCACGGCGCGCGCAACGACGACGCGGCGCGCGGGCTTACTTCGTCCTCGGCCGGCGCCCGGCCCGGCGTCCGCTGGTGGAGCGTGTTGGTGTAGAAGAAGGCCCGGCCGTCCTGCGCCGGGGACCCAGCCACGACGTTGTAGAGCGTGCGCTCAACCGCGTCGGCGTGGCGGGCCTCGCCGGTGGCGAGGAGCAGCCGCTGGTTGAGCATCACGGACGCCACCCCCGCGCACGTCTCGGAGTAGGCCCGGTCAGGGGGGAGCTCGAAGTCCTGGCCGAACGACTCCCCCTCGTGGTGCGCGCCCATGCCGCCCGTGAGGTAGGTCCGGGTGGCCAGCGTGGCGAGGGTCTGCGCGCGCACCGCGGCGAGCAGGTCGGCGTCGTCGTCCTCGATCGCAAGGTCGACGGCTCCTGCCGCCAGGTAGAGCGCACGCACCGCGTGTCCGTCGAGCACCGTCGCGTCACGCACCGGGACGTCGTCCTGAAAGTACTGCTGACCGAACTCGATCTCGGCGAGCACCCCATGACCGCGCCGGTCGACGAAGAGCCGCGCCTGGTCCAGGTACCGCCGCTCCCCCGTGACGCGGAACAGCTCGACAAGCGCCACCTCGATCTCGGGGTGCCCGCACACCCCAGGGTTCCCGCCCGGGCCGAAGACGTCGCACACGTGGTCCGCAGCCCGGCGGACCACGTCGACGAACGAGTCATCCAGACCGGCGGTGCGCGCCCGCGCGACCCCGGCCTGGATGAGGTGGCCCAGGCAGTAGAGCTCGTGCCCCCACTCCAGGTCGCTGTAGCGCGGCCGCTGGCCGGGACGGCCGAACATCGTGCCGAGGTAGCCGTCCGGCTCTTGCGCGCGGGCCACGCGCGCCGACAGTGCCTGGAAGCGGGACTCCATGGCGGGGTCGCCCGTGCGCGCACCCTCCCACGCGATCGCCTCGAGGAGCTTGTAGATCTCCGAGTCCGAGAACTCCCGGCCGCGACGGTCGTGCGGCAGCCGGCCCTCGACGGCGGCGTCGAAGTTCCCGATCCAACCCAGGCGCTCCATCCACGACTGCGCGTGCTCGATCATCGTCGACGCATTCAGCTCCTGCAGGTCAGCCCAGAAGCCGTCGTCGATCGTCACATCCGCCATGCCGAGCGGCCGGAGGACTCCCTGGGACGGCACGACGGGGAGGCCCCGGACGGGTGCGGCGGCGCCCCGCAGGAGTGGGGTGGTCGCGTTCGATGGCATGGCTGCTTCCTTCGTCGCACACGCCGACGACTGTCGACTGCGCGCGGTCTGATCGTGGGATGTGAGGACGATGGGAACTGTTCAGGGCTCGTGCGTCCCGGAGGCCCAGTTGTCCGGAACGGTGCTCCCACGGATGGCGAGTCGGACCGGGCGGTACTCGACGCCCTCGCCGATCGGCTCTCCCGCGAGGGCGGCGAAGATGGCTGCGGCAGCGCGCCGGCCGAGCGACTCGAGCCGCGCGTCCACACTCGTGAGCTCAGGTCGGGTGTTGGTGACGATGACAGACCAGTCGTCGTGGCCGGCTACCGCAACGTCCTCGGGCACGCGGCGGCCGAGGTCCCGCAGCACGTCTAGCGCGGCTCGCGCGAGCATGTCCGACGCCGCGATGATCGCGTCCGGGCGGTGCGCCGCGAGCAACCGAGCGGTCGCCGCGCGTCCCCAACGTTCCGTCCAGTCGCCGGCCGTGACGCCGGCACCGAGCAGCTCTGCACCGCGCTCGGCGAGCGCCGCCGCCGCCCCTGACTCGCGTGCGCGGGAGGCGCCGTAGGTCGGGTCGCCCCCGACGAAGCCGATCCGGCGTCGGCCGAGCTCCCACAGGTGCTCGGCCAGGAGCCGACCAGCCATGACGTTGTCAGGCACGATCGACAGGTCCCTGGGGTCCTCGGACGGCGCGTACGCGTAGACGACCGGCACGGGGAGGTCCCGGCCGAGGGACGGGCGTGCGTCGTTACGGGGGCCTCCCACGACGATGAGCCCATCGATCTGTCGCTCCAGCAGCGTGCGGAGCTGTTGGGCCTCGCGTACGGCGTCGCCCCGCGCATCGGTGAGGATGACCGACACGCGCCCAGCACCCAAGGCGTCCTCGGCGCCCATGAGAATGGGAAGGACGAACCGGCCCTCGAGGTCGTTCGTGAGCACGCCGACGATCCCGGTCCGACCGCTCACCAGGCTGCGGGCGAGCGACGAGGGACGGAAGTCGAGCTCCTCCGCCGCTTCGAGGACGCGGCGACGGGTCTCGTCCGTCAGCTCTCCGCGTCCGTTGAGCGCCTTGGACGCGGTGCCCTTGGACACCCCGGCGACCCGTGCGACGTCGGCGATGGTCGGCCGGCGCCCCTGGCCGGCGACGACCTGAAGGTCAGCGCCCATGCCGTCCCCCTCCCTGCGGCCGTCGATCACAGCCGTGCTCGTACCGTAGCTAGTGGGTGACCGATGCAGCACGGACCCGGAATGCCTCGAGGACCTCCGTCGTTCCGTAGCGCTCGAGCACCACGTCGGTCGCGTCGATACCGACGGCGGAGATCCAGGGGAGACAGGTCTTGTTGCCCTCGCCCTTGCCTCGGCCGCCGAAGCCGGTGTCGACGAACATCGGGTCGTCGATGAGCCACCAGCTCACGAGGACGCCCTCCTCCTGGAGTCCCAGGCGGGCGTAGCCCCAGTCCTTGGCCTCCGTGGCGACGGTCTCGTTCGAGCCGTGGAGCGTGAGGTCGGCCACCGTGGCGAGCAGCTCGTCCCGCCCGATCAGCGCCGCCTCCACGAGGTCGGGAACCGCATGCAGCTCGTACGGGTGGATGTACCCGGCGCCGGCCGTGTCACAGGCGCTCCAGCCGGTGGTCCGGAAGCCGTACCGGGCCAGAGTGCTCGACGGCGGCAGGGGCACGTCCCAGAGGTAGACCCACGTCGCGAGAAGGCGGGCGGCGTCGACCGCCGCCTGCGCGAGGTCCTCGTCCCCGCTCATCTCGGCCGCTGCGAGGCAGGCCCGGAGCGAGAAGAGGATGCTCTCGGAGTCGACGAGCTGGGCCCGTGCGTAGATGGAGTCGTGGATGCCGCCGTTGTGCGAGACCCCGCGGACGAAGTGCTCGGCCACGAAGCGCGCAGCGCGGATCGCGGCGTCCCTGACGGCCAGGTCACCCGTGAGGGCGTACAGCTCGTGGAGGAACGGCACCACCGTCGCGGTCGACGACTTCTGGTTGAGCTCGGCTCGGCCGAACCAGGCCCGCGGCTCGACGAGTGGTTCCCCGGCGAAGGTGTACGCCCGGCGCCACGAGCCGTCCTCCTCCTGCACCTGCAGGAGGAACCTGGCGAAGGACTGGGCCGTCGACAGCCACTCGGGGTGGTCCTGCCCGCGCCCCCGCTCGGCGCGGTAGGCCCGGAGCAGGGCGTGGTGCTCCTCGGCGACGCAGCGCACGTACGTCCCGTCCGGGGCCGCAGACAAGGCGTCGACGGCATAGCGCATGTGGTCGAGCACCGGGCCCATGAGCTCCTCGAGGTTCGTGTCCTCGTCCGCGTAGGCGAGGGGCAGCAGCAGGCCGCTCCACCAGGACGCGTCCCGCTGCTTCTCGAAGTCGTACAGCGTGTGCACGAGGCCGTGCGGCGACGCGCCGGCGCGGCGGACGAAGCTCTCGACCGTCCGCAGCCCCTTGGTTCGTGCCTCGGGGTCGTCGAGCTCGTCGGCGTGGTTGAGCACGTGCAGCGCGTTCAGCACCATCTGACCGGTGAAGCCGTACTGCACGATGTCCTCGAGCTGCACTCCGTCCTGCGGGTGGCAGTTGGTGACGAACCCCGCGACGTTCTCGTCCTGCCGGTAGTAGGGCAGGAGCGCGTCCAGCCGCAGGCGCGTCAGACGTTCGACCGTCTCCGGCAGTTCGACCCGCCGCGGCGCGAGGTGGGCGGCGCGGTCCCGCCAGAGCGCCCACAGGGAGTCGATCGCGGAGGCACCGTGCACGACGGTGACCCGGTACCGAGCGATCGCGTCGCCGCCGTCGGCCGGCCAGAAGGCGCCCCACGGCTCGCGCGCCCGAGCGGTCAGGGCGTGGGAGCGCGCGCGCTCGACGAACGGGTACGCGGCCACAACGGACCAGCCCCCGTCACGCGGCACGACACCCAGGCTGCCGATGTCGGTCCGCTGGACGAACGCCTGCTGCCCGCGCACCCGCTCGGGCACGTCGTCGTGGTCGGGTAGGTCCTCCCGGCTGAGCGCGACGCCCAGCCCGCGCGACCTGGCGTGGAGCAGCACCGCCAGACCGGACAGCCGATCGTCGCGGAAGACGAGCTCACGCGTGTCGAGGTAGTCCTCCACCCCGTCGCCGTCGATGTCGTTGAGGTCGTACAGCGCCGGCGGCGCGAACACCTGCGCGTCCTCGCCGAAGCCGTCGGCGACCACGGGGAGCTCCAGGACGGCGCGGACCGCCCCGCCCGCGACCGGCTCGAGCTGCCGGACCCGGCGCTCGACCTGCACGCCCCGATCGTCGACTGTCCACCGGTCGACCACCTCGACGGGCCCGGCGGAGGTGGGAGCAGTGACCGTGCCGACGACCCGTGCACCCTCACGGGTCACCGTCGCGTACGCGTGGGTCGACGCCGCGCCTTCCCATCGGTCGCCCCGACCGTCGAACGTCTCGAGCCGGACGGGCCGGTCCAGCCGCACGAGGGTCTCGGGGGCGCCGCCGGTCAGCAGCAGCTCGATGCCCTGGTGACCGGTGGTGCCGGTCGTTCGGATGTCGATCACGGGTGCTCCTTGTGGTGCGTTGGTGCCGAGGCCGGCACGGGACGGCGGCGGGTACCGACGGGCGCCGGCGTGTCAGCCCTTGGTGGCTCCTGCGGTGAGGCCGGAGATGATGCCCCGCTGGGTGACGACGGTCACGATCAGCACGGGCACCAGGTAGATGACCGAGGCCGCCGTCATGTCGCCCCAGAGGGTCTGGAACTGGGTGATGTACCCGGCGATGCCGACGGGCATGGTCTGCGCATCGGGCGTCCGGGTCAGCGAGAGCGCGATGATGAACTCGTTCCACGCCGCCAGGAAGCCGAAGAGGGCGGCGACGGCGACCCCGGGCTTGGCGATCGGGAGCACGATCCTCAGCAGCGTGCCGAGGGTGCCCAGGCCGTCGAGGCGGGATGCCTCGAGCAGTTCCTCGGGCAGGTCCCGGAAGAACCCCTCGAGCATCCAGATGACCAGCGGCAGCACGATCGGGATGTACGCGATGACCAGGCCGACTGGGGAGTTGATGAGGCCGAGCTGCCTGAACTGCAGGAAGAAGGGCAGTGCGAGAGCCACGGGCGGGAACATCCGGGTGACGAGGATCGCGCCCAGCAGCATTCCCGACGCCCGGAAGCGGAACCGGGCGAACCCGAGCGCCGCCGGGATGCCCATGAGGAGGCTGATTGCCGTGGCGCCGGCGCTGGCAACCAGGCTGTTGCCGAAGAAGCGCAGGACGGTCTCGTCCCCGAGCACAGAGACGAAGTGCTCCAGCGTCGGGTTTTGCGGCAGCAACGTCGGGGGGATCGCGTAGACCTCTCCGTCCGGCTTGAGGGACGTCGAGACGATCCAGATCACCGGCATGAGGAGGAGGAACGCGCCGGCCAGGGCCACCACCGTGAAGGCGACGGGCCGCGAGACCGCGCGTGGGCCGAACCGAAGCCACTCGCTGCTTCCTCGGGCGGGAGCCCGCCGCGCCCTAGTGATGCTGTCGGTGGTCATCGCTCACCTCTCCGTCCGCGCAACGACAGGAACACAGCGCCGGCGCAGATGCCGATCACGAGGACGAAGAGGACGGAGGTCGCGGCGCCACCGGCGAAGTCGGTGCGCGTGAACATCTGCCGGTACAGGTAGGTGCTCAGGACCTCGGTGGCGGAGCCGGGGCCTCCGCCCGTCATGACGTAGACGGCGTCGAACACGCGGAAGGCGTCCGCCAGCCGGATCACGAGGATGATGAGGATCGACGGGCGCAGCAGCGGCAAGGTGATGTGCCAAAGGATCCGCCACCGGCCTGCACCATCGGTGACCGCAGCCTCCCGCAGCTCGCCTGGGATGTTGGCGAGGCCGGCGAGAAGGACGAGGACGACGAAGGGCAGGGCAAGCCACGCGTTCGTGCTCAGCACGGCGGCGCGCGCGAGCCACGGGTCCGCGAACCAGGCGGGCCCATCGATGCCCAGAGCCGCAAGGCCCTCGTTGACGAGGCCGTAGCCCGGTGAGAAGAGGAACTTGCCGGCCATTGCGGCGACCACCGGCGCGATCATCAGCGGGAGGGCGACGACGAGGCGGAGGACCTTGCGCCCGCGCGTCTCCCGGTGCAGTACGAGGGCGATGGGGAGGCCGACGAGGAGCTCTACAGTGAGCGTGACGGTGACGTAGCCGACGGTCTGGCCGATCGCTGTCCAGAAGGCGGCGTCACCGAGCACGCGCTCGTAGTTCGCGAGTCCGGCGAAGGCCGGCTCCTCACCGCCGACGGCGAGGCTGAAGCTCTGGAAGCTCAGCGACATGGTCCACAGAAGCGGGTACAGGGCCGTCGCGGCGAGCGTGAGCAATGCCGGCAGCGTCAGGAGCATCCCCGACCGGCGGCGCCGGTCGACGAGCGAGCCTCGACGGCCGTGCCGTGCGGCCCGGACGGGCGCGGGGGCCCGGGTCGCTTCGGCGACCCTGCGCGGGGCGAGGTGGATCGCGTCGCCTGGTGCGTTCCGCTCCACAACTTCCTCCCTTCGGTGCGGCGGTCGCGTGCTGACGCACGGGACCGGTGCCGGTGAGCGGGTGGGCCGGCGACGGGGCGCCGGCCCACCGCGAGCCTCAGCCGGCGGCCTGCTCCATCTGGCTCTGGGCCTGCCGGAGCGCCGCCTCCGGCGTGGCCTGGCCCGACATGACAGCCGAAACGGCCTCGGCGATGGCGGTCTGGTACTGGGGGAACGCCGGCGTCATCGGCATGGTGCGGCTACGCGCCACGGATTCCCCGAACACAGCCAAGGCGGCACGGTCTGCTTCGGAGACTTCCTCGGCCGCCGCGAGCGCCTCCATCGACGAGACGCGCGGCACGGGCGAGAGCTGCTCGATCGCCTTGGCCGCGAGCACCTCGCCGCTCGTCGCCCAGTGGACGAACTCCCACGCGGCGTCCTGGTCGTCCGACGAAGCGCTGACGCCGAGACCCCATGCGAAGGTCGTAGCGACCTGGTCCGGGTTGCCCGGGTCCAGCGCTACGGCCACGTCGTCAACGACCTTCGACTGCTCGGGGTCGGTTGCCATCGCCCACATGTACGGCCATTGGGCGACCATCGCGATCTTGCCTTCGAGGAACTGGCCTTGGATAGCCGAGAGATCGTGCAGCCCTTCGGGGCTGGAGCCGTCCTCGAACTGGATCTGCTGCATCATCGCGAACGCCTCGAGGGCGGCATCGTTCTCGATGGCAGGGCGGAGGTTCTCGTCGACGATGTCACCGCCGGCCTGCTGGACGTACGACATGAAGCGGGTGGCGACCTCGCCGTCGCGGTTGCCGGGGATCATCGTCCCGAAGGTCCCGGCGGCCGCATCGGTCGTCGCAGCCGCGATCTCGCGGTACTGCTCCCACGTGGCGGGAGGCGAGTCGTAGCCTGCAGCCTCGAGGAGGCTCGGGCGGTAGTACATGACCTGGTTGTGCACGAGGAATGGCAGCCCGTAGACCGCGCCCTCATAGCTGACGGTATCGAGCGTGCCCTCGATGAAGTCGTCGCGGTCCTCGTCAGACAGCCGCTCGTCGAGGCTGGCGAGGTACCCGTTCGCGGCGAACTCGGCGACCCACGGCTGATCCACCATGAGGACGTCGTGCGCGCCGCCAGCGGCGACGGCGTCCGAGAGGAACTGCTGGTGCATGTTGTCGTGCGGAACGCCGAGGATCTCCACGCCAATACCGGTTTCCGCGGTGAACTGCTCGGCCTTCTCCTTGTAGAAGGACTCGTGGGGAGATCCAGCCTCCATACCCACGGTGATGGACCTCTCGCCACCTTCTCCACCAGTCGGCGCCGTCGGCCCGCTTGCCTCGGGCGCCGACGGGGCGCACGCCGCGAGGGTCAGAACCAGTGTCGCTCCAACGGCGGGCACGCACCGCGCCCATCTCGCTGCAGTCATCGCTCAAGCTCCCTTGCTCGAAGTTTCGCAACCGGTTTCCGCACAGTAGTAGGGAGCCGCGGAGTACGTCAACCGGCGGGCCTCACGCCTCCCTGCACGACGAACCGCAGACTGGATGCCGCCGCCGAATCTCCGTCGCCTCGGCCACGGAGGGTGTCTGCCGCGGCCAGTCGGCCAGTCGGCCAGTCCGGCATACCGGCGCAGCGACTCGTGGATCGGCTGGGGGGACCACTCCGTTGCGGTGGACGACCTCAGCCGGCGACACTCCGCCGAGGATCTCGACCGTCGACTGGAGCCGCTGCTCCACCATGCCGCCCAACCAGCACAACACTTCCGCTGACCGCGACGCATCGACACGACGGCCAAACCCCGCAGCCGCGAACGAGCGGACGTGAGCGCGAGCGTCAGGCACGAGCCGGAATCGCCGTCGCCCACGTGCCGGAACCGCGTCCGCGACCTGTGATGGCGGAGCTGGAAGCACGATGTCCACCATCTACCGGAGTCCCACACACGCGACCTCGGGCGCCCTCGCGTGCCTCATGGCCACTCCGACGCCAGAGGCCCTCCCGATCTCTCGATCGGAA
>NZ_BJYK01000015.1:0-50172 GCF_007991475.1 Actinotalea fermentans
CCGCCTGGAGCCCGGCCGGCAGTGACAAGGTCACGTCGAACCCGTGCCGATCACCGTGTTCCGGGTACGCGGCAGCGACGTCGGTCCGCGGCCGATCCGCGACGACGGGCTCACCACTGCCTCCATGGCTCAACCACACGGAGACGGGGTTCGCCGTGTCCGGGTCGAGCGCCCAGCCACGCACGCGGACGCCCCCCGGGACGACCTCCAGGATCTCGAAGTTCCCGACGGCAGGGCCGCCTGGCACCGTGACCGACCGACACCCCAACGTCGGGTTCCGCCCCGCCGGCATGTTGACCGCGAGGACGCATACCTCGTGGGCGCCGGGTGTCGCCGGAACCGTCACCCCGTACCCGTGCCGGTCACCGACACCGGGCAGGGCGGCACCGACATCGGGACGGCTCAGATCGGCGGTGACCGTCGTCGCAGGAGTGCCGTCGACCCGGACCTCCACTGCGACGGGCGCCGTGCCGGCGTCCGGGTCGACGGCCCAGCCCCGGACACTGATGCCCTGTGGAGAGCTGCCTCGCTCCGGCACGCCGCTCGCCGCGTCGACGGCCCCGTACGGCGCGCCCGGGGGCACGGTGAGCGTCCGGCAGCCGAGCACGCTGTCACTGCCGGCTCCGGTGTTCACAGCGACGACGCAGACGTCGGCGGTGCGCGGCGCCGACGGGAGCGTGACGTCGAACCCGTGAGCGGCTCCGTACGCGGGGAACGCCGCACCGACGTCCGCGCGCGGGCCGTTCGCCAGGACCGATCCCGCCGTGCCGCCGTCCACCTCGACGCGGATCGTGACGGGCGACGTCGTATCAGGATCGATGGCCCAGCCCGTCACCGTGATGCCGCCGCTGCTGCCGACGATCGCCTCAGCGTTGCCGAACGGCTGGCCGACGGATGTCGGGCGCCACCAGCTCGACAGGAGTCCGAACGCCGGGGTGTTGACCGTCGCCGTGCCGGTCGTGCACTCCAGGCGGGCCTGGGTGACACGGCCTCCCAGCTCGCCGCGACCATCCCGCGTCAGGACCATCCGCTGCAGAGTGCCACCGCTGGGGCATGACTGCTGCACACGGCTGACCGAGAGAGTCCCGGTCCATCGACTCACGTCGTCGCCGGGCGCGGTGCCCGTGTAGGGGTCCGGCTGAGCGACGAGGTACGGCCGGCTTCCCGCCCGCGAGTACCCGCCGTTCGACGACGAGAACTGGGTGAAGGCAGGGCCGCCTCCGTAGTAGCGCGCGATGCGTGCCGTCGCGCTGATGGCAGCGTCCGTCCGCGGGTCGAAGCGCTCAGTCACGGCGCCGGAAGCAGTGACCACGGCGGCGCCGCCGTACACCTGGCACTGCGTCGTGTCGCACAAGTCCGCCGTGGCGGCGGTGTTGCGTACGGCGAGGGCGTACGTTCGCGCAGCGATCGCCTGTGCCTGGAGTGCTGCCGCACCCCATGACGCCGGGGACTCGCGCGGCACGACGCCGCGCAGGTACTGCTCCATCGGGACGTGGTTGACCACCTCGAGCGTGGCCGCACCGGTTGGGTTCGCCCGGAGTGCCCCCGGGTACCGGGTGCCCGAACCGTCCGGGCGGTACGCCCACACCTGAGATCCCCCGGAGCCGCCGACCTGGACCGGGCCCGTCACCACCGCCGACGCGCCGACGGCAAGAGGAGCACCCCCGGTCGTCACGGTGAACGCTCCGGCGGATCTGGTCACCTCGACGCGCGCTCCGGGCGGTGCCGTGGCGGACGCGCCCGTGGCCAGATCCGTGATCACCAGGGATCCACCGGGCACCGGGCCGGACGTCATTGTCGCGCCGGCCAGGGCGTCCAGCCGGACTCGCAGCGGGTAGTCCTGGCCGATGTCGTAGCGAGCGGTGCCGGGGTAGTAGAAGTCCAGGATCTGCTCGGCGGTCCGCCCCTGCAGAGCCTGTGCCTGGGCGCCCCACTGCGACATGCCGACGCCGTGCCCCCATCCGCGGCCCTCGACCTGCCATGCACCCGAGGGGGGAGGGGTGTATGCCTCTTCGGTCACGGCGAAGGCCGACGGCGCCGAGACCGGTCCGAAGCCGACCGCCATGATGGCCAGCACCGTCGTCAGCACCCCAGCGAGCCGCCGTCGCATCCGAATCCTCCCGCACCACTCACACACCGCTTCTGCGGGCCGATCCTCACCGTATCCGGCCCGTGACGGCACACCCAAGAAGGCCTGTGCGGCGCGCCGGAGCGCCGGCCACACGAGGGATCCGACGCCTGGCATCCTCGACAGGTCTGCCAAACCGACGCACACTGATCGAGGGGAACGACATGACCCGGTTCGGGCGCATGCGCGGGCTGACGACGACGCTCGCGGTCGGTGCCGTGGCGCTGCTCGGAGCGCTGCCCGCGGGCGCCGCACCGGACGGCGCCGAGCCGACGCCGTCCGCCACGGCGAGCCCGCCCGCGACCCCCGGCCTCTCGGACGAAGGGGAACCCACGTCCGACCCGAGCACCCAACCCACCTCGGTACCGACGCCGGACCCCACCCCGGACGTGGCGCCGAACGAGGCGACGATGACGGTTCCGCCGGCGCCGCCCGCGGCGACCGAAGCGGCGCCGGCGCCCGAGCTGGTCTACCGGGGCGTCGGGCTCACCGTCCCCGCCGGATGGCCCGTACTGGATCTCACCGCCGAGCCTCGGACCTGCGTGCGCGCCGACACGCACGCCGTCTACGTCGGAGCACCTGGCGCTGACCAGGACTGCCCGCCCCTCCTCCTCGGGCGGGTCGGGAGCGTGCTCCTCCAGCCGGTGCCCGCCGAGCCCCCCTTCGGCACAGTGTCCCTGGCACCTGGTCCGCTCCCGGAACCGACCGCTGCGCAACGGGTCGCCGGGGAGCTCGTCGGTGTCGTCGAAGGGACCGACGTCCTCCTCACGATCACCCTCGAGCCCGACGGGAGCGTGCCGCAGGTGGGCGAGGTCGTCGTGACGGCTGACGCGGTCGCGCCGGCGGCGGCACCGCGTCATGCCATGGCCAACCCGACGCCACTGGATCGCTCCTTCACCTGGCACTACGGCGAGGGATTCGACGCGTGCAACGCACCCAGCCTGTCCACCATGCAGGCCTGGCTCGCCTCTCCGTACCGTTCGGTGGGCGTGTACGTCGGGGGCATCTCGCGAGCGTGCGCGGCGCAGCCGAACCTGACCTCCTCCTGGCTGCGATCGATCGCCGGCCTCGGGTGGAAGGTCACGCCGATCTACGTCGGCCTGCAGGCTCCCTGCTCGAACTACACGAACAAGATCACCTACGGCCAGGAGTGGCAGCAGGGCCGCGACTCGGCGCTCGACGCGATCGCGCGGGCGCAGGCCCTCGGCATCGGGCCGGGCTCCGACATCTACTTCGACATGGAGAGCTACACCCAGGGCCCGCAGTGCAGCGGCTCGGTGCGCGCGTTCCTGTCGTCATGGACGCAAGCCCTCAACTACAACGGGTACAGCTCGGGTGTCTACAGCAGCGCGGCGACGGGCATCGAGGACCTCGCGCAAGGCTTCCCACAGCCGGGCTACGTCGCGCCCAACAAGATCTGGATCGCCCGCTGGAACGGGGTCCCGGACGTCTACAGCCACGACAGCTACGTTCCCGACACGCTCTGGGCCCCGTATGCCCGCATCCATCAGTACCGGGGCGGACACAACGAGACGTGGGGCGGCGTCACGATCAACATCGACAACAACTTCCTCGACACGGACCCGAACCGGGGAAGCCCGACCGGCCAGCTGGACGCCGTCTCGGCCACTCCTGGCCTCGTGACAGCACGCGGCTGGGCCCTCGATCCCGAGGCCGAGACCGGGCCGATCCTCGTCCAGATGTACCTCGACGGGCGCACTCAGACGGTCGGCACAGCCGACGCACCGCGCCCCGACATCGGCGCCGCCTTCCCTGCCGCCGGTCCCGATCACGGGTACTCGGTCACCATGTCGGCGAGCGCCGGCTGGCACGACGTGTGTCTCTACGCCATCAACGTCGGTCCGGGATCAAGCCGCAACCTCGGGTGCCGCTCCGTCCTCGTCCCGTCCAGCGACCCGTTCGGCCAGGTCGACACGGTCACCACCAGCGTGGGCAAGGTCACCGTGTCCGGTTGGGCCATCGACCCCAACACGACCGACCCGATCCTCGTGCAGATGTACCTCGACGGACGGACCCAGACCGTCAGCCGGGCCGACCGCGCACGGCCCGACGTCGGTGCCGCGTACCCGAGCGCTGGGCCCGACCACGGGTACTCCGTCACGATGCCCAGCGACGGCGGGCGCCACACGGTCTGCCTCTACGCCATCAACACCGGCGAGGGTGCGAGCGTCCTGCTCGGATGCCGGGTCGTCGACGTGCCCCCGCCGAACCCGTTCGGCAACATCGACGCGGTGACGACCGGGCCCGGGACCGTCAGCGCACGAGGCTGGACGATCGACCCGGACAGCACGGACCCGATCCTCGTCCAGATGTACGTGGACGGGCGCGCGAACTCCGTCGGCCGGGCCGACGGCGACCGCCCCGACGTCGGTGCCGCGTTCCCCGGCTTCGGCTCCCGCCACGGCTTCCAGATGACGATGCCGGCCACGCCCGGAAGCCACGGCGTGTGCCTCTACGGGATCAACACCGGGCCCGGCGCGAGCGTCCTCTTGGGATGCCGCGTCGTCCAGGTGCCCTCGGCGGACCCGTTCGGCTCGGTCGAGTCGGTCTCGGCCGCCTCCGGCACCGTCACGGCGACCGGCTGGGCGATCGACCCGGACACGAGCGACCCCATCCTGGTCCAGCTCTACCTCGACGGCCGCACCCAGACGGTGGTCCGAGCGGACGGGCCGCGCGCCGACGTCGGCGCGGTGTACCCGAGCGCGGGCCAGAACCACGGCTACCGCATCTCGATCGCCGCGACGCGCGGGACGCACACGGCGTGCGTCTACGGAATCAACACCGGCGCCGGCGCCAGCCGGCTCCTGGCGTGCCAGACGGTGACGGTGCCCTGACCGTCCTGCGCTGCCCGACGACGGCCGCCCGGCTCAGGGGCGGTCCGCGGCTGACGCACGAGGCGTGCTGATCGGCTACCCGCGTGACATGCGACGGAGTCCCCCGCGCGCCACGCGGCGGGCCTGGCTCACCGCCGCGTGGAACGCCCTCGCGAGCCGGACGGTCGGCTGTCGGTCGAGCTCGGCGCGGGCGGCCTCCAGTTGACGGCCCGTCTCGAAGAGCAGGTCCCGCGCCTCGATCGCCTCCTGCTGGGCGCGCTGACCGGCTTCCCAGACGCGTTCCGGGGCGACGTCGGGCTGCGGCGTCGAGAACTGTCGGCCGAGCTCGACGCGGACGACCTCGCGGGTGGTGGCGTACGCCTCCGAACCCGGCTTCCCACCGCCCACCCGGGCCTGGAACTCGGCCTCGCGGTCCAGCGCCTTGCGGATCCCGTCCGCGTCGGTCTTGACGCCCGCATGGCGGGCGATCTCCACAGCCAGAGCCGTGACGGATGCGGCGCGCCACACCCGCAGCGGGCGCACCTGGCTCAGGTCGCGGGCCAGGAGGACCGCCCCGCGCAGCTTCGCCTCGTTGAGCGAGATCGCATCCGAACGCCACTCGTCGTCGATGAACCGCCCGACGCCGTCGACGAAGTGCACGTTGTGCGGCAGGACGTCGACCGGCGTCCCCTCGCTGCTCTCCTTCGCGCGGCCCTCGAGCAGTCGGGCCCACACGCCCACGAGCTCCGGGAGTCGCTCGGGCTCCCGCAGGAGCTTGTCGACCAACGACGTGCCGTCGACGGCCGGCTCTGAGTACGGCAGCACCCGGAGGCCGTCGGCCTCACCGTGGCCGAGGAGGACGCTCGTGACGGTGACGACCTCGTCGACGAGGTCCACCCGCTTGAGAACCTGGAAGGGACGTCGGCGGCGCATCGAGAAGTACACCGCGAGACGCTCGGCCGGCCAGAGACCCTCCGGCTCGACGTCGTCGGTACCGCCTCCCGCCTGTGCGACGAGCACCAACGAGTTGGCGAGCTCGCCGGCCGCACCCGCGTCCACCAGCTGCGCCCACAGCCTGCCCTCGTCGACGAGGGCTGGGCGAGGTGTCGCCCAGTCCGGGCTGGGGAAACGGGGGATCTGAACCGCAAGCTCCCGGGAGTGGCACAGGAGCGCGTCGTCGAACACGAGGCGGGTGAGCTTGTAGTCGGGGAAGGCGCCCAGGGCGCGGGCGTCACGGTAGCCGGCGAGCCGCGCGAGCTCGAGGAGCCGCCGACGGCTGAACGTCCTCGCGGGACCGTCCTCGCGGTAGCCCTCGACCGAGTGGAACACCTCGCCGGAGTGGTCCTCAGGCGCTCCGGCGAGGTACTTCACCCCCATGCGGTTCTCGATGGCGAGCACCAGGCGGCCGCCAGGGCGGAGGACACCGCGGAGGGCGGACAGAAACTCGACGTAGGGAGTCGTGTCGTCCTTGCCGCTGCCGACGTACTCGAGCACGCCCACCACGACCACGAGGTCGTATGCCGGCACCTGGGGGAGGTCGGCCACCTCGGCGTTGAAGACCCGGACGTGGGGCAACTCCGCCGTGCGGGCCGCCGCGACGCGCGCCCGAGCCAGGGTCGGCTCGAGGGCATCCACCGACGCGCACCGTTCGCCGAGGTACCGCGTGATCGCGCCGCACCCCGCGCCGATCTCGAGGACGACGGCGTCCGACGGCAGGTCGAGCGCCCGCAGGACGTTCGCCCGCGACGGCGACAGGTGGTACTGCTCCGGCCAGTTGGTGGCGGTCGCGAAGAGCTCGTCGCTCAGCGAGTCGAGCGGCAGGCCGGACGTGGTCATGCGCTCGAAGAGGATCTCCTCCGAACCGTCCAGCCACGACTGCCCGGTCTCGCGGACGATGTGGACGCCATCGACGCGCCGTGTGGGCAGCGCACGCAGCGGCGTCTCCGCCGTCGGATCTGTGCTCACAACACCTGCTCCCGGATCGGCCGGGACGTCATCGTCCGGGCTGGTGACTACGACGATCGGCATGGTGTCGCCGGCGGGTGGGCGCCCCCGGAGACCGAGTGCACCGCCGTGGACAGCCGAACACGAGGATGACGATAGTGGTTGGCGTGGGTCCTCCCTTACTGCTGACGCTGCAGCTCGTCCGAGCGGGGGCGCAGCGAGCGCGGGTGTCACCGCCCGCCCGTCACGTCCCCCCCGACGATCGCGCCGAGGAACGTCCCGCTCAGGACGCTGCCGGTCGCCCGCATCCGCTGCTCGACCCGCCAGTTCAGCTTGTGGACGCCTGAGCCCCGCCGGATCTGCTCGAGGAGGACCGCGTCGAAGGGATCGCCGAGGACGTGCTGCAGCCGATGGGGCGGGTCGAACGAGCGCTCCGGTGTGCGCTCCCAGATCTGCCGACACGGGGTGTTCAGGGTCATGGCGACTTCCGCGAGGAAGTGGATCAGGAAGTAGTGCCCGAGCTGGTCATGCCGGCGCCAGTAGGCGAAGAGCAGGTCGCGCAGGGTCTGGGTCAGGGCGTTGCCGGACGCCGACGTCATGAGCCAGCTCGACATGACGAACGGGTCGCACGGCCTGGAGAAGGCGAAGAAGCCGCTCTCCGCCGCGAGACGCGACACCTCCTCCAGCGGTGCGGTCAGCAGGACCGTTGCGTCGATCCACACCCCTCCCCGTGCCGCCAGAAGCGCGGCCCTGAGGATGTCCGAGAAGTGCGTCTCCGACATGGCGCTCCGGCGAGCGAGGACATGGTCGGGGAGCTCGACGTACGTGGGCCACGTGGAGCTGTCGAGAACGACGACAGGGTGTGCGCCCCGGTGCTTCTGGACGCTCTCCAGGCAGCGCTGGACCAGTGGCGGCGCCTGGTCGACGCCGTCCGCCCAGTACCACCAGACAGGCATCTCGGCCGGGCTCCGCAGGTCCCCCCGGCCCGTCGGCAGGTCGTTCCGGAGGTCGAAGTACAGGTCGACGAGCGAGGACCGGAACTCGGCGTCGGCCGCGCTCCGCTCGTGGATTTCACGGCGAGCGGCGTTGATCCTCATCCGTCGCGGAGCCAGCGCCCACCGGGCCGTGGCCCGCGACGGTCCCAGCCGACCGCGGGGTTCCGCCCCGCCGAGGGCCGTCACGCCTCACCGAGCCGGCACGGTCGCTGTCGGCCGCCGGATCTGGGCCTACTCATGAGAAGACCACGTCCCTGACCGCGCAGAGATAGCCGTGGCCGTGCCGGACGGTCGGCTCGAGGACGGCGCCCTCGGCCCACTCGTTCCACGCATTCACGAACACGAGGCGCTCGGCTTCCGGACGACCCGCGACGGCGTCGGCCGTCGCCGCGAGCCACCGACGGAACGTGTACGGGTTCGAGCCGTGCCAGATGTCGGCTCCCCACTGGCGCCGCGCGGTGTTGTCGAAGTTCACCATCACGGCCGGGAAGAACCCTGGGCGGAGGGTGCGGAGCCGCGTCTCGGCATCGCGCACGAGGGCGTCGTAGCTCAGGAGGTTTCCGTGGAACTCCGCGTCGGCACCGAGATCGGCGTAGTCCACCCAGTCCCACTTGGCGTTGTGGGGAGGGAACCCGTGCGTGCCGTCCAGACCGGCCGTCGCCACGGAGCGGTCGAGGCCGTCGAACTCCTTCGCCACGTCGGCGTTGATGAGCAACAGCTCGCCGACGCCCTCCTCGCGGGCACGACGGCGCCAGTGCTCGAGCACCGCGGGGTAGTCCGGGATCTGGGAGATCCGGTACACCGACACCACCGGGCGACCGGCCACCTTCAGGTACCGCTCGTCCCGGATGAACTCGAGGATGTCGTCGATGAACTGCGTCGCGGGCACGCTGTCGTAGTCCTGACCGATCAGCGTGTCGGATGAGCGGCCGTCCCAGCGCCGCGTCCAGTTCTCGTTGGCCCACATGAGGCAGAACGTCTTCGGGGTGTCGCTCGCGAGGAGCTTCTCGATCGGCATCGACAGCAGCCGTCTGCCCGCGAACCAGTAGTAGTAGTACATGAACCCCTCGACGCCGTACGCCGTCGCGAGGCTCTGCTGCGCCGCCCGCACCGCATCGAGGCGGAGGTCGTAGAAACCGAGGTCGGCAGGAAGAAGGGGCTGCTCGTGCCCTGGGTACACGGGGTGGGCCGCCGTGACGTTCTGCCACTCCGTGAACCCGGTGCCCCACCAACGGTCGTTCTCGTCCGTCGCGTGGAACTGGGGGAGGTAGAAGGGCACGACCCGCAGGCAGCGCTCGGGTTCGGCGTCCGCCGCGTAGCGCTGGGCCCGACCGGCCTCGCCGCGGACGGTGTGCCGCTCCTCCACACGGAGGCCTGCCTCGATCGTGAGGACACCGATGAGTCGCTCGATCGCGTGCGCCGTGGTCCCGTCGACCTGCCCGGCCTCCGGCTCGAAGTCCTCCGCCGAGAGCGCGAGCGACCGCAGGCCTTGCAGGACAATCCCGCGGACCCAGTACATGGAGCCGGCGGGGAAGCGCAGAGCGGACGCCTCGAGGGAGATGCCCAGCCGTTCCAGAAGATCCCGGGCTCCCGGCTCGTCGGCGCCCCAGAACTGGGCGCCGAGCACGCTCCCGTCCGCTGTGACGGCGCCCAGGTCCCGTTGTGACGCGAAGGCGCCGAGGATCTCCGCGACGTTCTCCTCGTCCTTCAGGAGGCACTGGTAGAACGACTCCTTCCACGTGTCCCCCGTGCCGCCGAGCTCGGCGTGCTCGCGACGCCACGTGCTGCGTTTCGTGTGGACCTTGAGCACGAGGTCGTACGGGTCGAGGAGCCCGGCGTTGACCAGGTAGACGAGCGGAAGGATGTCCCGGCCGCGGTTGGGGACGTCGAGGACGGCGACGTTCCGGACGTTGGGCAGAGCGGACACGTCGATGGTGAGCGGAGAGCCTGAGGCGTTCGTGACCAGCAGATCGATCCCGACGGGGACGTTCACGAGCTCACGCAACAGCTCCGGGACGAGGTCCCCGTAGAAGACGTGCAGCACGACGCCGACCCTCGACGGCGACGCGAAGGGGATGGTCTCGTCGGACCGCCACTCGTTCGGGAAGGCACCCGTCCGTCGCCCGCGCTGCCGACGCAGCCAGCTCGACATGCTCGTCCGCGCACCGGAGTCGGGCTTGCGTGGACGCGTCCCCGCGATCCTCGCGCCGACCGCGATCCGGAGTCGCTTGAGCCTTCCTTCGAAGCCCGCCCGAGTGATCCGCCTCATCCGTGCTCCCCCCCTTCGCCGTGCGCCTCGTCGTGCTCCATCCAGTCGGCCACGTCGACGTCGTACAGATCGCGCACCACCTCGGCGACCCGGTCACCATCGGGCGCGAGATGGGGTGAACGCACGACTTCGCGCTTCACGAACGGAAAGCCCGCCTCGAGCAGCCGCCGCCAGCCGATGATCGTCGGGTTGTCCGCCAGGCCGACGACGCTCCCGGCCGGGAAGGCGGCGCCCAGCGGGATGCCCTCACGATGCAGGAGAGTGGCGAGGGCCAGCTCGCCCCGGTGGATGACCAGCTGCTTGTCGTCGTAGTGCCGTACGTCCCGCCAGAAGGCAGCGAGCGCGGGCCTCCGCAGGACGCCGCGCCGGAAGCCCAGGAAGTAGCTCTGGATGTGGCGGGTGAACTGGGCGGTCTCGGTCATCCCCCACACGTCAGTGGTTGACGACGCCAGGAGGTCGAGCTGCGGTGCGATCGACGCGAACGGTCCGACCATGCTGTCGTTGGTGAGCACGAGCGTGTCCGCAGCGGCCAGGTCCGGGTACCGGTCGAGAGCGACCGCCCAGGACCCGAAGTCGTACCCGACGTTGGGCTTGCGCAGCACAGCGACGCGGGAGAGGTCGAGGTCGCCCCACACGAGCGGCCCGGCCGGTGAACTCGACGAGAGGAGCACCGCGTAGCCGGCCGCGGAGAGCTGACCGACGAGGGCCCGGACGGAGAGCGTCACCTGCGGCGACCGGGACCAGTGTGCGATCACGGCCGCCTTGCCGCCCGCGACGGCCGCGGCGAACTCGCCGCCGACCCGCTCCTCGACCACTCGCCCTTCAGTCTGCTCGAGGACCCGCGGGTACGCGTCGGCCAGAGGTGCCGAGCGCCGTGGTGCCAGGACCGCGCGGACCCGACGACCGACCCGCCGCGCCGACACCCTCATGGCGTCGCAGCCGACGGAGCGGTCGAGGGCGAGTCCTCCTGGACGGCCGCACCCCAGCGACCGTGGATCCGGACGGCGCCGCCCTCGGTGCTGCCGCCGCTGCTGCGGACCGGGAGGGGGAATGCCTTCTCGAGCATGTCGTACACATGACCGTGGCTGCGGACGGCGGTGGACATGCGCCAGTTGGCGGGCATGAGGTCCAGACGATCGGTCGTGTAGTCGATGTACCCGACGCCCGGTTCCAACTGGATGGGCACCCCGTGCTCACGCGTGTTGCTGCCGCCGATTCCTGTGCCGTTCTCGTGGATGAACCCGATCCCGATCGTCACGTCGCGGACAGGGACCTTCACGTCGAAGTGCACGCGCAGGGTGAGCGGCTCGTTCGTCAGGACGACCGGGAGGGGCCTGCCCAGCTGGTCCAGCGCCTCGACGGCCCGGACCTGAACCTCGCCGGAACCGCTCCGGACGGCGTCGAGCCCGGCCCTGATCATCCCCGGCTCGTCGTTCGACAGGGCCTCGTTCTCGTTGACCGCGCCGAGGTACTCGCTGATGACCTCGGGCGCCGGGCCGATCGCCCGCACGTGTCCGTGATCGAGCCAGACGGCGGTGTCGCACAGCTCCGCTGCCAGGCCCATCGAGTGCGTGACGAGGACGATCGTGGTGCCCTGGTTCCGCAGCCGGAACAGGTGGTCGAAGCACTTCCGTTGGAACTCCTCGTCACCGACGGCGATGATCTCGTCGACGATGAGGATCTCCGGGTCGAGGGTCACCGCGATCGCGAAGCCGAGCCGGACGTACATGCCGCTCGAGTAGACCTTCACGGGCGAGTCGATGAACTCACCGATCCCGGCGAACGCGATGATCTCCTGGATCGACGACTCGATCTCACGCCGCGACATGCCGAGGATCGAGCCGTTGAGATAGATGTTCTCGCGACCGGTGAGCTCGCCGTGGAAACCGGCACCCAGCTCGAGAAGGGCCGAGACCCGGCCGTCCACGACGACGCCCCCCGACGTCGGGCGGTAGACGCCCGCGAGGATCTTCAGCAGCGTGGACTTGCCCGAGCCGTTGTGCCCGATGAGACCGACGGTGGTGCCCCGGGGGACCTCGAACGAGACGCCTTCCAGTGCCTGGAAGGATCCCGCACGGCGGGACCGGCCCCGCACGACGATCTCCTTGAGGGAGGACCGGCGCTCCGTGTGCAGGCGGAACACCTTGGATAGGTCCTCGACGCGGATGGCCGGCTCGCTCACAGCTCCTCCCCGAGGTCTCCGCCGCGGCGTCGAACGACGAGCGCGGCAATGCCCAGGGCGAGGGCCGCCCAGGCCACCATCGTCAGCCAGGACATCCACGAACCGGCGTCGAGTCCGTAGGTGAGCCCCCGGAAGACCTGGATGAACTGGCTGAAGGGCGTCCACTCGATGAGGACTCTGAGCGGGACCGAGTGCCAGTGCTCGGGCACCAGCGTCAGGGGGTAGATGATCGGTGTCGCGTAGAACAACAGCTGGAGGGCGATCGTCACGAGGTGAGCGAGGTCGCGCATGGTCACGTTGAGGACGGCGAAGATCACCGCGAGCGAGACCGTGAACGTGGTGAACACGGCGGCCCAGACGGGGACGAGCAGCCAGCTCCACCCGACGTTGCCCAGGACGAGCAGCACCGAGAGGAAGAGCCCAAGCTCGATGAGGCTCTGGACCCCCACCGCCACGACCGCGCCGAGCACCGGCGCGTACGGCGGGAAGTAGATCTTCTTGAGCAGAGCGCCTGTCCCGATCAAGCCACTGATCCCGCCGTTGATCGACGACGCGAGGAAGGTCCACGCCGTCAGGCCGGCGAAGAGGAAGAGGACGAAGACGCCGTCACGGCCGTTGCCCAGGTCGGGCGGCTCGGCTCGGAAGATGAACGAGAAGACGACGGTGTAGATCCCCAGCGTGGCGAGCGGCACGATGAGCGACCAGGCCCACCCGAGCGCAGAGCCCTTGAACTTCGACTTCAGGTCACGCTGGGCAAAGTTCCAGACGAGGTTCCACTGACGCCAGAGGGGCGGCGTGTACCGGACTGACCGCACCCGAGGGTCCGTGCGCCGGGCTCGAGGGGCGACGGGAGCCCCGGCATGGCCGTGGTCGCTCAGTGCAGTTCTCCAGGTCTCGGCACGCGCACATCCGCACCCGCTCGCGGCGGCGGATGGGGGAAGGTCCGATCGAGGATACCAGCGTGGACTGCGTACGCTGGGCGGCGTACATCGACAAGGGAGGTCCGCGTGCGACTGCTCGTGACCGGCGGAGCCGGCTTCATCGGCGCCAACTTCGTCCACCAGACGGTCCGCGAGCGGCCGGACGTGCGGGTGACGGTCCTCGACGCCCTGACGTACGCGGGCGACGAGGCTTCCCTCACGCCCGTCGCGGACGCGATCACCTTCGTGCGCGGCGACGTCGCCGACGCCGAGACGGTGGACCGGCTGGTCGGCGACGCCGACGTCGTCGTGCACTTCGCGGCCGAGTCGCACAACGACAACTCCCTGGACGACCCCTGGCCGTTCGTGCAGACCAACGTGGTGGGCACGTACACCCTGCTCGAGGCGGTGCGCCGGCACGGGGCGCGCTACCACCACATCTCCACCGACGAGGTGTACGGCGACCTCGAGCTCGACGACCCGGCGAAGTTCACGCCGGCCACGCCGTACAACCCCTCGAGCCCCTACTCCTCGACGAAGGCTGCGAGCGACCTGCTGGTGCGCGCCTGGGTCCGCTCGTTCGGGGTGCAGGCCACGATCTCGAACTGCTCCAACAACTACGGGCCGTACCAGCACGTGGAGAAGTTCATCCCGCGCCAGATCACGAACGTCGTCGACGGCATCCGCCCCAAGCTCTACGGCAAGGGCGAGAACGTCCGCGACTGGATCCACGTCGAGGACCACAACTCCGCCGTCTGGACGATCATCGAGAAGGGCCGCATCGGCGAGACCTACCTCATCGGGGCCGACGGCGAGATGAACAACCGCGACGTCGTCGAGCTCATCCTCGAGCTCACCGGGCAGCCGCGCGACGCCTACGACCTGGTGAGCGACCGGCCGGGGCACGACATGCGGTACGCCATCGACGCGACGCGCCTCCGCGAGGAGCTGGGCTGGCGTCCGCGCTACGGCAGCTTCCGTGACGGCCTCGCGGCGACGGTGGAGTGGTACCGCGCCAACGAGGCCTGGTGGCGCCCGCAGAAGGACGCCACCGAGGCCAAGTACGCCCGCCTGGGGCGCTGACGCCGTCGGTTCCCGCGCCCGCCGTCAGCGGCCCGGGCGCGGGAACCGATCTCCACGACACCTCCACGACCTTGGCCCGAGGTGCACCCGCCCCGCCCCACCTGCCCACCTATGCTCGTGAGCCGTGACTCCCCGCCACACGGCCACGCCGCAGCACCGCGTCCGCCACGCGCGCCGTCAGCGCCGCCACCCGCTGCTCAGCGGTGCCGCCCTGGTCGCCCTCGCCCTCGTCTCGTTCGTCGGCACGGGTGTGGCCACCGCCATCGTCCGCCTCGGCAACAACATCGAGACGCACGACGTCGCGCAGCTCATCGACGAGGTGCCGCCGAAGCCGAACGTCACGACGCAGCACGACCCCGAGGACGCCTACGAAGGCCGGGCCCTGAACTTCCTGATCATGGGCTCCGACGTCCGCAGCGGTGAGAACGCGGTGATCGGCGGCGAGAACGAGGGCATGCGCTCGGACACCACGATCGTGGCGCACGTCTCCGCCGACCGGAACCGTGTCGAGCTGGTCTCGATCCCGCGCGACTCCCGCGTGGACATCCCCGCCTGCTCCTACCTCGACGGCACGACGTCGCGGCCGCAGTCGGCGCGCTTCAACGCGGCGTTCTCGATCGGCGCGGAGCACGGCGACGTCGGCGAGGCCGCCGCCTGCACCATCAACACGGTGCAGAGCCTCACGGGCATCCCGATCGACGGCTGGATCGTCGTCGACTTCGCGGGCTTCCGGAACATGGTCGACGCCCTGGGCGGCGTGGACATGTGCATCCCCAACGACATGGCCTCGGAGAAGGCGAACCTGTACCTCAGCGCCGGGAACCGGCACCTGGACGGGACGACCGCCCTCGCCTTCGCGCGCGCCCGCACCGGCGAGGGCCTCGGCAACGGGTCGGACATCAACCGCCTCGGCCGCCAGCAGCAGCTGATGGGCGCGATCGCCCACGAGGTCTTCGAGAAGAACCTCCTCACCGACATCGACCAGCTCTACCGGTTCCTCACCGCCGCGACGCAGTCGCTGACCGCCGACCCGCGGCTGGGCAGCATCCGCACGCTCGCGGGGCTGGGCTGGAGCCTGCAGAGCATCCCGGTGCAGAACATCACCTTCATGACCATCCCGCACCGCACGAACCCCGCGGACCGCAACGAGGTCGTCTGGGCCGACGAGGCGGCGCAGGTCTGGGCCAACATCGCGGCCGACGTGCCGATGGTCGGGCAGGCGACCGCGCCGCCGACGACGGAGACGACAGCGCCTGCCGACCCGAACGCGCCTGCCGACCCGAACGCACCCGTGGACCCGAACGCGCCGCCGCCGGCTCCGACCGAGCCGACCGAGGCACCCACGCCCGGCGTCGACCCGTTCACGCCTGCCGACCTCCCGGCGGTCTGCGGCTGATGGCCGACGACCGGCCGCGCGAGAGGCCGTCCGCCAGCCGCGCGCGGCCGGGCGGCGGTGCCCAGCCGGTGCCCCCGCGCCGGACGACGCGCGGCCCGGACCAGACGCCGCCGTCGTTCGTCCCCGAGGGCCGACGGCCCCGGCCGGACGGCGAAACCCGACCGCCCGTCGTCGTGGGCACGCCCGGGCGACCGCAGCAGCCCACGGGTCGGCGCGGCGCCACGCCGCCACCACCCCCGCCTCCGCAGCCCCGCGCCCGGCCGGCGCAGGTACCGCCGGCCGGCCGGGCGTCCGTGCCGCCGTCGGGCACCGCGCGGGGTACCCGCCCACCGGCGCAGACGCCCGGCCGCGCCCAGGGGCAGACCCGCCCGGGGGTCGCGCCCGTCGCGCCCGTCCGTCGGCGCAGCCGCCGACGGATGGTCGTCGTCGCGCTGCTCCTCGTGCTCGCGCTCGCCATCGCGTGGCCGCTGGGCCTGCTGATCTGGGCGAACGGACGCATCCAGCACGTGGCGGCGCTCTCCGGCACGCCGGACACGACGCCCGGCACCACGTACCTGCTCGCCGGCTCCGACGTGCGGGGCGGCGAGGCGGGCATCGTCGACGACGGCGTCACGGGCGCGCGCACCGACACCGTCATGGTGCTGCACGTGCCGACGTCGGGTCCGTCCGCGCTCATCAGCCTCCCCCGGGACACGTACGTGGAGATCCCGGGCTACGGCCCGAACAAGCTGAACCGCGGCCTTCGCGTTCGGCGGCCCGGCCCTGCTGGTGCAGACCGTCGAGGGCCTGACGGGCATGCACATCGACCACTACGCGGAGATCGGCCTCGGTGGCGTCGCGCAGATCGTCGACGCGGTCGGCGGCGTCGAGCTGTGCATGGACCCGGCCGTGAACATGGTGACGTTCCCCGTCAACGACGCGGACTCGGGCATGGTCTGGGACGCGCCGGGCTGCCGCGTCGTGCCGGGCGTCGAGGCGCTCGCGTTCGCCCGCATGCGCAAGGCGGACCACGAGGGCGACATCGGGCGCGGCAAGCGGCAGCAGCAGCTCATCGCGTCGGTCGCCTCGACCGTCGCGGACCCGTCACTCCTGTGGCAGCCGACCCGCCAGGTGAGCCTCGTCCGCACGGGCCTGGGCGCCCTGACGGTCAGCGAGGGCACCGACATCGTGGACATGGGCCGGCTGGCCCTGGCGTTCCGGGACGCGACCGGCCCGGGTGGCATCCGCGGCACGCCGCCCATCGCGAGTCTCGACTACCGCCCGGGCGACATCGGGTCGACCGTGCTCCTCGACACGGCCACCGCGCCCGCGTTCTGGCAGCAGATCGTCGCCGGCACCCTGCCCCCGGGCCCGGTGGGCGGCATGCCGCAGGGCTGACGCCGCGCGCGTCAGCGAGGCCTCGAGCTGACGCCGCGCCCGGCCGTTCACGCGGACCTCGACGAGCCGGTGGATCGCGAGCGCCAGGACCAGCGCGAGCGCCACCGCGGCGAGGAGCGCCACCGGCGTCGGGACGTACGGGGACAGGTGCGCGATGACCCACCAGCCCCAGAACTGGTGCACGAGGTACAGGGGGTAGGTGATCGCCCCGAGTGTCGCCAGGTGCCGCCAGGACAGGCGCCGCACCGGCGTGAGCGCCACGAGGGCGACCGCCGCGACGCAGGCCACGAGCGCTCCGGCGAGCAGCCAGGTGACGGGCTCGAAGGCCGTCGCGGTCCGCAGCTCGTGCGCCTTGACGGGAAGGTTGGTCGCCACCGCCAGGACGGTGTTGACGCCGATCAGCGCCCACAACGGCCGGGTGTGCCCGTCCCGGTAGACGAGGAAGAGCAGCATCCCTGCCGCGAAGAAGGGGGCGTAGCGGCTGATGAGCAGCTCGGCGACGCCGTCCCAGCCGAGCCGCTCGACGACGACGGCCGCCACCGGCCAGAGGGCCGCGACGGCGACCACGCGGCGGCGCGTGATGCCCACGGCGGCGAAGACCGCCACGAGCAGGTAGAAGCGCAGCTCGGCGTAGAGCGTCCAGTAGACCCCGTCGACGTTGCGCACGCCGAGGGCCTCCTGCAGCAGCGTCGCGTTCACGGCGACCTCGCCGAGGGTGATGCGCTTGCCGGCCGGCCAGATCACGAGGAGCAGCACGCTGGTCGCCGCCAGCGCCGCCCAGTAGGCGGGGTAGAGGCGGGCCAGGCGGGACGCGACGATCTGCGGCACGCTGCGGCCCCACGCCGTCCAGAGGACGACGAACCCGCTGACGACGAAGAAGAGCTCGGGCGCGACCGAGAGGTACATCACGGCGGGCCCGACGGTCGGGAACCGGTCGCCCGGGTCCTCCCCCCACACCGTGCTCCACAGGGCGGTGTAGTGGTAGACGACGACGCCCAGGGCGGCGAGGAAGCGCACCCCGTCGACCGAGTGCAGCCGGCCGCCGGGGACGTCGTCGGCGGGGGCCCGGCGGGCCACGACCGGGCCGCGCGGTCCCGGTCGGGCGGAGGTGGTCGCGGGCGGTGCGGCGGCGGCCTCGACGGTCGTCGTTATCATTCCGTGACCTTAGGCAGGTCACGGGGAATCCGCCCGCCGAGCGGCCGGCGCGCGGCGGGAGCACCCGCTGCGCGCCGGCCGAGGGCTCAGGCGCTGAAGCCGGTGGTCTGCGTGCCGGCGACCTTGGCCTGCAGGCGCGCCCCCTTGGCGAGCGCCTGCTCGCGCAGCTCGCCCTGGAACGCGACGATCCGCTCGCGCATGGCGGCGGCGGCCTCGTCCGACCCGGCACCCAGGATGCGCGCCGCGAGCAGCCCGGCGTTGCGCGCCGCACCGACGCCGACCGTCGCCACCGGCACACCCGCCGGCATCTGCACGATCGACAGGAGCGAGTCGAGGCCGTCGAGGTTCGCGAGCGGGACCGGCACGCCGATCACCGGCAGCACGGTGACCGCCGCGAGCACGCCGGGCAGGTGCGCGGCGCCCCCCGCCCCGGCGATGATCACCCGCAGCCCGCGGTCAGCAGCCCCGCGGCCCCAGGCGATGACGTCGTCGGGCATCCGGTGGGCGGAGAGCACGGTCACCTCGTGCCCGATGCCGAACTCGGCCAGCGCCGTGGCCGCCGCCTCCATCACCGGCCAGTCCGAGTCGGACCCCATGATGATCCCGACCTGCGCCTGCTCGCCCATGCCGCTCCCCTCGTCCGGCGGCCGTACCGTCCCGACGGCCGTCCCGGGCGCATCATGCCTTGCCGCACGGCCCGTCGCAGCCCCGGTCCAGGACCTGCGACGGCCGGGCGTCGCGCGAGGCTGGTTAGGCTGGCCCCCATGCGGGAGCGGCTGGCCGAGCTCGTGCGGTTCGGCTTCGTGGGGGGCCTGGCATTCGTCGTCGACGCCGGGCTCTTCAACCTGCTGCGGTTCGGGCCCGGCGAGGTGCTCGGCCACAAGCCCCTGACCGCCAAGGTCGTCTCGGTCGCGGTCGCCACGGTCGTGGCCTGGCTGGGCAACCGGTACTGGACGTTCGCGGCCCGGCGCACCGAGAACCGCACCCGGGAGTTCGTCGCCTACGCCGTGGCCAACGTCATCGGCATGGCGATCGCGGTCGGCTGCCTCGCCGTCTCCCACTACGTGCTCGGCCTGACGTCCGCGCTCGCCGACAACATCGCCGCCAACGTGGTCGGGCTCGGCCTGGGCACGATCTTCCGCTACCTCGCGTACCGGTTCTTCGTCTTCACGGGCGGGCCCGCACCCCTGCCCGACGACGCCCCCGGCGACGGGGTCCGGCCGACCGAGCTCGCCCCCGCCTCAGCGCCATGCACGACGGCGGCGGCGCCTCCCCTGCGGTGAGACGAGCGACCCCCGCGGGAGCACGACGTCGGGGTCCAGCGCCTTCGGCACGCCGGCGAGGAAGACCGCGAACACGGGCGGCCGCCGCTGCGCGAGCTCGAGCCGGCCGCCGTCGGCCGCCACGAGGTCCCGGGCGAGCGACAGCCCGAGGCCGGTCCCCCCGCCCGCGCTGACCTCGCGCTCGAAGATGCGCGGGGCGACGTCGTCGGCGACGCCCTGGCCCTCGTCGGCCACCTCGATGACGACGGCGCCGCCCGGGCCGGACGGCCGCGAGCGCACCGTCGTCGTGCCGCCGCCGTGCTTGAGGGAGTTCTCGATGAGGGTCGCGAGCACCTGCGCGAGCGCACCGGGCGTCGCGAGGACGGCGACGCCGTCGGCGGGCTCGACGACGAGACGGCGGCCGGCGCGTGCGAACGTGGGCGCCCACTCCTCGCGTTGCTGGCCGAACACCGTCGCCAGGTGCACGGCCTCCGTCGTGCCGCCCTGCGCGCGCCGCGAGCGCGTGAGGAGGTCGTCGACCACGGTGACGAGGCGCTCGATCTGCTCGAGCGAGATGCGCGCCTCCTCGCGGACCTCGTCGCTGTCGGAGGCGGCGATGATCTCCTCGAGGCGCATCGAGAGCGCCGTCAGCGGCGTGCGGAGCTGGTGCGAGGCGTCCGAGGCGAACTGGCGCTCGGCGGCCAGCCGGCCCGCCAGGCGGTCGGCGCTGCGCACGAGCTCGGCCGCCACGAGGTCGATCTCCTCGACCCCCGACGGCTCGAGCCGCGGCCGCACCTGACCCGAGCCGAGCTGCTCGGCGCTGGCCGCGAGGTACACCAGCGGCGCCGCGAGCCGCCGCGCCTGCCACAGCGCCATCGCGATGCCGGCGCCGAAGGCGACGATGGCGGCCACCACGACCAGGGCGGCGATGCGCACCGTGCGCCAGACGACGTCCCAGTACGAGATCGACAGCACGACCACGGCCCCGGAGTCGGTCGGCGGGATCGACGTGTAGGCCTGCCCCTCCACCGGGTCGCCGCCCTGGATCCGGGTGCCGTCGGGGGCGACCACCGACGCGGACGCCGGGATGTCCCCGTTCCGGCCGTCCACGTACGGCTCGAGCATGTCCGCGGTGAGCTCACGGTCGGCGGCGATGCGCGCGTCGACCTGGCGGGCGAGCGCGGCGGCGTCGTCCTCGAGGTCGCGCAGCTCGGTGTCCCGGATGAGGCGCGCGCCGTAGAACGCCAGCGGGATGCCCAGGAGGACCACCGCGACCGTCACCGCCGCGATGGTCGCCTGCAGCACGCGGCGGCGCACGTCAGGTCCCGCGCGGGCTCAGCGGGGCCCGGACTCGAACCGGAAGCCCATGCCCCGGACCGTGGAGATGTAGCGCGGGTCGTTCGCGTCGTCGCCCAGCTTGCGGCGCAGCCACGACACGTGCATGTCGAGCGTCTTGGTCGACCCGGTCGGGTCGGAGTCCCAGACCTCGCGCATCAGCTGCTCGCGCGAGACCACCGACCCGGCGTCGCGCACGAGCACGCGCAGCAGCTCGAACTCCTTCGCCGTCAGGTGCAGCTCGCGGTCCGCCTGGAACGCCCGGTGCGCGGCGAGGTCCATGCGCACGTCCTTGGCCGTCAGCTCCTCGCCGTCGGCGCCGTCCCCCTGCGTCCGCCGCAGCAGGGCCCGCACCCGGGCGAGCAGCTCGGCGAGCCGGAAGGGCTTGGTGACGTAGTCGTCGGCACCCGCGTCGAGCCCGACGACGAGGTCCACCTCGTCGGCCCGCGCCGTGAGGACGAGCACCGGGGTGGTGAGGCCGCGCCCCCGCACCCACCTCGCCACGTCCAGGCCGTCCATGTCCGGCAGGCCCAGGTCGAGGATGAGCAGGTCCGCCGAGGGGACGTTGTCGATCGCTCCTTGACCGGTCCCTTGCACCAGGACGTCGTAGCCCTCGCGCCCGAGGGCCCGTGCCAAGGGTTCGGCAATGGCCGGGTCATCCTCGGCCAACAGGACGCGCGTCATGCGCACATGCTGCCACAGGGTCCCCACGCGGGTGCCGACGCGCGCTCGTCCCACGGTGGGACACCGGCGCGCCCCGCGTCGCCCCCAGGGGTGACGGCGGGCGGCCGCCGCACGCCTAGGCTTGCCGGGTGCGCTGGTGGGAACGGGTCGGGGCGTGGGACACCACCCACCGTCTCGCCGTCGACGCCACGGGCGCGTTCTTCATGGGCCTGTTCGCGGTCCCGATCGCCTCCGGTTTCTACGGGCGGTCCCCGGACTCGGGCCTGCAGCTGTGGTCGCTCGCGATGACCATCCCGCTCGCGTGGCGCCGGGTGCGGCCGACGGCGTCGGCCATCGCGGTGTTCGCCATCGCGCTCGCGCACCTGGCCGTGGGCATCCCGCTGATCCTCCCCGCCGACCTGTTCGTGCTCGTCGCGCTCTACTCGGTGACGGTGCACGGGCCCCAGTGGGCCTACCGGACGGCGGGCGCGAGCAGCGTGCTCGGCTCGCTCCTGTTCGCCGTCGTGCTGGGCTTCGACGACTTCGGGAGCATGGACTCGGCCTTCCTCGGCTTCGTCTCGCTGCTGCTGTGCGTGACGGTGTTCGCCGTCGCGCTCGTCCGCCGCTCCCGGCGGGTGACCATCGACGCGCTCGTGGACCGCGCGCAGCGGCTCGAGGTCGAGCGCGACCAGCAGGCCCAGATCGCCACAGCGGCCGAGCGAGCGCGGATCGCGCGCGAGATGCACGACATCGTCGCCCACTCCCTGTCGGTGATCATCGCCCAGGCCGACGGCGGCCGGTACGCCGCCGAGGCGGACCCCGCCGCCGCGACCCGCTCGCTCACGACGATCGCCGAGACCGGCCGCGCCGCCCTGGCGGACATGCGCCGCCTCCTCGGCGTCCTGCGGCCCGCGGCGGAGGTGAGCCCGGGCACGACGCGCCCCGGACCGGCGGGCGCACCCGGTGCGCGCCCGGAGGCACCGACCCCCGGACCCCGCCCCGGCGGGGAGCTCACGCCGCAGCCCGGCGCCGACGACGTCGCCACCCTGGTCGCGCAGGTGCGCGACAGCGGGGTGCGCGCGTCCCTCGTGCGGATGGGCACCCCGCGCACGCTGCCGCCGGGCACCGGCCTGAGCGTCTACCGGATCTGCCAGGAGTCCCTCACGAACGTGCTCAAGCACGCCGGGCCCTCGCCGTCGGTGACCGTCCTGCTGCAGTGGACGACGGCGTCCCTCGTGCTCGAGGTGTCCGACGACGGTCGCGGCGCGGCTGCCGGGACGGACGGGCACGGCCAGGGCCTCCTGGGCATGCGCGAGCGCGCCACCATGCTGGGCGGGACGCTGACCGCCGGCCCCAGGCCGGGGGGCGGGTTCCGCGTCCGCGCCGAGATCCCCATCCCGCCCGTGAGTCCCGCGGACGGCCGCACCGAGGAGTCGCAGTGACCGACGCCAGCCCCGCCGCCAGCCCCGCCGGTCCCGGCGGTCCCATCCGGGTCGCCCTCGTCGACGACCAGCAGCTGGTCCGCGCCGGCTTCCGGATGGTCATCGACTCCCAGCCGGACCTGGAGGTCGTCCTCGAGGCCGGCAACGGCCTCGAGGCGCTGCGCCGGCTCGCGGTGGTCGAGACGGACGTCGTCCTCATGGACGTGCGGATGCCGGAGCTGGACGGGCTGGCCGCGACGGCCCGCCTGACGTCGCCCGACGAGGCGCGCCCCGGACAGGTCCACCCGCCCAGGGTGATCGTCCTGACGACGTTCGACCTCGACGAGTACGTGCTGTCCGCGATCAAGGCCGGCGCGTCGGGCTTCCTGCTCAAGGACGCCCCGCCCGAGGAGATGCTGGCGGCCATCCGCACCGTGCACGCGGGCGAGGCGGTCATCGCGCCGTCCGCCACCCGGCGGCTGCTCGAACGGCTCGTCACGACCCTCCCGGACCTCCAGGAGCGCCCGGAGCACCCCGGGCTCGCCGAGCTCACCGACCGCGAGCGCGAGGTGCTCGTGCTGATGGCGCGGGGACGGTCGAACACGGAGATCGCGGCGGACCTGTTCGTCGCCGAGGCGACCGTGAAGACGCACGTGGGACGGGTGCTGGCCAAGCTCGGCGTGCGCGACCGCGTCCAGGCGGTCGTCGTGGCCTACGAGAGCGGGCTGGTGACGCCGGGCTCCTGACCCGGCCGTCCCCCCACGGTCCGCCGCGGGGTCCCACCACGGGATGACGGCGGCCCGGCGGATGCCATGCCGCGGCTCGACGCGTCGCCGCGGGGTGCCTCCGTAGCGTCATGGGCGAACCGACAAGGAGAAACCCGTGACCTTCACCGCTTCGCCCACGCCCTCGCCCCTGCCCGGCCCGACCGGTGCCCCGCGGCCCGCCGTCCACGCGCGCGGCCTGACCAAGGTGTACGGCTCCGGCGCGTCCGCCGTCGAGGCGCTCGTGGACGCCGACATCGACTTCGCCGCGGGTGAGTTCACCGCGATCATGGGGCCGTCCGGCTCGGGCAAGTCCACGCTCATGCACCTGCTGGCAGGCCTGGACAGCGCCACCCGCGGCCGCGCCCTCATCGGCGACGTCGACATCACCGGCCTGGACGACCGGTCCCTGACGCGGCTGCGCCGTGACCGGGTCGGCTTCGTGTTCCAGTCCTTCAACCTGCTCCCGATGTTCACGGCCGAGCAGAACATCGTGCTGCCGCTGGACCTGGCCGGGCGGGAGCTCGACCGCGACTGGTTCGACACCCTCGTGTCGACGCTGGCGCTCACGGACCGCCTCGACCACCGCCCGTCCGAGCTGTCCGGTGGCCAGCAGCAGCGCGTCGCCATCGCGCGCGCGCTCATCGCCAAGCCCGACGTCGTGTTCGCGGACGAGCCCACGGGCAACCTCGACTCGCGGTCCGGCGCCCAGGTGCTCAGCTTCCTGCGCCGGTCGGTGCGCGAGCTCGGCCGCACCGTGATCATGGTCACGCACGACCCGTCCGCCGCGGCGTACGCCGACCGCGTGGTCCTCATCGCCGACGGCCGGATCGCCGGGGAGATCACCGACCCGACGCCCGAGGCCGTCCTCGCCGGGCTCGACGCGCTGCGCTCGTTCGACGAGGTGGCCGTCCGATGATCCGGCTCGCCCTGGCGCAGATGCGCCGCAGCCTGCCGAGGCTCGTCTCGGCGGGCATCGCGATCCTCATCGGGACCGCGTTCGTGGCCGCCACCCTCGTGGCCGGCAACGTCATCACCCGCACGAGCTACGACGCGATCGCCGCATCGCTCGCCGACGCCGACCTCGTCGTCCTCGCGCAGCAGATCACGGCCGACGACGTCGACACGCTCCGGGCCGCCGACGGCGTCGCCGCCGCGGACGGCCAGCTCGAGCTGTGGACGGAGGTCCGGGCGGGCGGCGAGCGGGCCTACCCGCGGGCCACGGTCCGCGCGTCGGACCCCCGCCTGGAAGCGCAGGAGCTCACCGCCGGTGCGTTCCCGGCCGCCTCCGGTGAGGTCGCGCTGCCCGAGCCCCTCGCCGACCGCCTCGAGGTGGGCGTCGGCGACACGATCACCGTCGTCCGCGAGCTGTGGGACGAGGGCGGCGAGACGTCCACGGACGCCTCCGAGGTGGTGACCGTCGTCGGCCTGACCGACGACCCCTCCGGCGCCTTCGCGCAGTCGGAGGGCGCGGTCATCGCGGACGCCGAGGACGCCACCCGCTGGTACGCGCAGGACTACGGCGGCGCGGCGCCGAGCTACGAGACCGCCGTCGTGGCCCTGAGCGAGGGCGCGGACGTCGAGACCGTGCGGGCCGAGCTCGCACAGGCGCTGGCGCCGACCGTCCCCGACGCCAGGGTGCAGACCAAGCAGGAGCGGGCGGAGGACCTCACGGCCCAGGTCACGGGCGACTCGGACGCCCTGACGGGCATCGTGCTCGGCTTCGCCGCCGTCGCGCTCCTCGTCGCGGCCCTCGTCGTCGCGAACACCTTCCAGGTGCTGGTCGCCCAGCGCACGCGGATGCTCGCGCTCCTGCGCTGCGTCGGGGCCGAGAAGGGCCAGATCCGCCGGTCGGTGCTCGTGGAGGCGACGCTGCTCGGTCTCGTCTCGTCGGCCGGCGGGCTCGCCGCGGGCCTGCTGCTCGCGCAGGGGACGCTCGTCGTCCTCGGCAACGCGAACCCCGACGTCCCGCTGCCGGCGGCCGTCCCGGTGACGCCCGCCGTGGTCCTGGTGCCGCTCGTCGTCGGCACGCTCGTCACGCTCGTGGCGGCCCTCGCGCCCGCCCGGGCCGCGACCCGGGTCGCCCCGCTCGAGGCGCTGCGCCCCGCGGACCAGCCCGTGGGGCTGCGGCGGGCCGGTCGCACGCGCGCCGTCCTCTCCTCGCTGCTGGTCCTGGGCGGGGTCGGGCTGCTCGCGCTCGGCGTGGTCGTCTCCGGCACCGAGGGCGGCGTCATGGTCGGGCTGCCGATCGGCATCCTCGGCGGCACGCTCTCGTTCATCGGCGTCGTGGTGGGTGCGGTGCTGTGGATCCCGCGCGTCGTGAGCCTCGCGGGCGGCCTGCTCGCGTCCACCGGTCCGAGCGCCCGGCTCGCGGCGGCGAACACGCTGCGCAACCCGCGCCGCACGTCCGCGACGAGCGCCGCGCTGCTCATCGGCGTCACGCTCGTGGCGATGATGAGCACCGGCGCGGCGAGCGCCCGGGCGACGCTCGGCAACGAGCTGGCGTCCCAGTTCCCGGTCGACGTGCTGGTGGCCGACCCGGACATCAGCCCGGACGGGCCGGACGACGCCGAGGCGGACCTCACCCCCGCCCTGCTCGAGCGCCTCGCGGGCATCGACGGCGTCGCCGCCACCGGTGCCACCGTCACGGTCACCACCGCGTGGGCCGACGACGCAGGCGACCTCGGCTGGCTGGAGCTCCGCGCCCTGGCACCGGACGACGCGACGACGCTCCTGCGGGCGCCGGACCACGCGGCCGGCCTCGCGGACGACACGGTCGTGGTCGCCCGGGACGACGCCGAGCGGTCGGGCGTCGTGGACGGGGACACCCTGACGCTGACCGTCGACGGCGGGGAGCCGGTGCAGCGCACCGCCCACGTCACCGACTTCCCGACCGGCCTGGTCGTCACGCCGGCGACCCTGGCCGCGATGGGCGTCGACCTGCCGGCCAACGAGGCGTGGCTGCGCCTGGCCGACGACGCCGACGCGGTCGTGGCGATGGACGACATCCAGGAGCTGCTCTCCGAGGTCCCCGTCCAGGTGATGGGCGCGGCGCTGGAGCGGGTCGCGTTCGAGGGCATCGTCGACACGCTGCTCGCGGTCGTGCTGGGCCTCCTGGCGGCCGCGGTGGTGATCGCGCTCATCGGTGTGGCCAACACGCTGTCGCTGTCGGTGATCGAGCGGCGCCGCGAGTCCGCCACGCTGCGGGCCATCGGCCTGACGCGCGGGCAGCTGCGGGCCTCCCTGGCGTTCGAGGGGTCGCTCATCGCGGGCGTCGGCGCGGTCCTCGGCATCGTGCTCGGGCTGGCGTACGGCTGGACCGGGGCCATGACGGTGATGCGGGCGCTCGGCGCCGTGTCGCTCGAGGTGCCGTGGCGCGAGCTCGTCATCGCCCTCGTGGTCGCCGTCGTCGCGGGGCTGCTGGCGTCGGTCCTGCCGGCGCGCAGCGCGGCCCGCACCTCACCGGTGGAGGCGCTGGCGGTGGAGTGAGCGCCGCCGGCTCCGCGACCGCGCGGGGCACACGGGGTGTGGATGCGGAGGGCTCCACACCCGGGCCGGGTCGCCCCCGAGGGGCGGCCCGGCCCGCGGCATCCTCGGGCGTCGTGCGCTTCTCCCTGGGCTCGGTCGGCGACCTCGACGTGACGCCGGGGACCACCCTGGCCGAGTGCCGCGAGGCCGTCGACGCCCTGCTGGGCCCGTCCGCCGGGGCCGAGCTCACCGTCGCGGGCCGGCCGCTCGCGGCGGAGCAGGTCGCGGGCGTACCCCCGTGGGTGCCCGGCGCGCACGTCGAGGTCGGGCTCGCGCCGGCGGACGGTGCGGGCGACCCGTCGCACGTCGCCGCCGCCGCGTGGCACGTGGCGGTGGTGGCCGGCCCCGACGCCGGGGCGGTCGCCGCCCCCGGGCCGGACGGCCGCCTGGACGTCGGGCGCGGGCCGGGACCGGGCCCCGCCCGCCTGGCCCTGACGGATCCGGCGGTGTCGCGCGGGCACGCCGTCCTGGTCGGTCGGGGCCGCACGGTGGTCGTCCGCGACCGCGGCTCGGCGAACCGGACCTGGCGGCGGCGGCCGCCCCGCGGGCAGCCGCGGCGCGTGCGGCTGCCCTGGTCCGGGCGGTGGCGTCGCGTCCGCGGGCCCGCCCGGCTCCGGGCCGGCGACCGCCTGCGGCTCGGGGGCACCGAGCTCGAGCTGCGCCGCGACGTCGTGCCGGCGCAGGTCGTCGCCCCGGCGCCGGGACGCGGGCGTGCCGAGCGGGCCGGCCGGGGCGCGGACCGGCTCGGCGAGCCGGGCGGCCGCCCGGGCGGGGACCGACCCGCGGAGCCCGGGGCGGTCGCAGGCCGCGTCGCCGGGGCCCTCACGCCGGTGCTCCTCGCGGTGACCATGGCGGCCGTCACCGGCAGCCCGGTCTTCCTGCTGATGGCGGCGACGGCACCGCTGACGATGGCCGCGCCCGCCGTCTGCGCGCGGCTCGCGCGGCACCGGCGCGGGCGGCCGGCCGTCGGGCTGGGTCCCGACCCCGCGGCGCTGACCGTGCTGCTCGCCGGGGCCGGGACGCGCCCGGAGACCGGCCCGCCGCCCTGGTGGTCGCTCGCGCGCGAGGGGCTCGTCGTGCGCGGCAGCGAGGCGGCCGTGGCCGCCGCCGGACGCGCGCTCGTCGGCGGAGCCGTCGTCGACCCGTCGACCGGCCTGACGGTGCTCCACGACGCCCGCCGCACCGCCGAGTGGCGGTGGGCGAGGTGGCTCGCGCCGCGGCTGGGCGGCGGCGCACGGGCGCGCGTGGCCGCGGCCGGGCACGCGGCGTTCGACGGCGTCGGCGACCGGCACCTGGTGGTCGCCGACGGCACGGGCCCCTGGCGCACCGACCTCGACCGGTGGTGGTGGGCCGCGGCGTCGGGCGGCCGCGAGGGCGACCGGGCGGCGCTCGTGCTGGTCCGGGGCGACGAACCGGCCCCGGCCTGGTGCCGCTGGCTGCTCACGGTGACGGGCGACGGCGTCGCGCAGCTCACCGGGCCGGGCCTGACGACGCGGCTCGCCGCGCCCGTCGCCTCGGCGGCGTGGGCCGAGGCGCACGCCCGACGCCTCGCCGCTCGCGACGCGCTCGCCGCACGGGCATGCCCGGAACCCGCGGCCGCGTGGCCCCCCGGCCGGGCGGCGGACCCCGGAGCCGAGCTGCCCCTGCGGGTCGGACCCGGCGCCGTCGGCCTGCCGGGCGACGCCGACGAGGTCTGCGTGGCGTGGGGTGGCCCCGGAGCGGGCGGGCGCGCCCTGACCGGGCTGCGGGTGCCGATCGGGATGGCGGCGGGGCCCCGTGGCCCCGCACCTGCCTGGCTGGACCTCCTGACGGACGGTCCGCACGCGCTCGTCGCGGGGACGACGGGATCGGGCAAGTCCGAGCTGCTCCAGGCGCTCGTCCTGGGGCTCGCCCTGCGCCATCCGCCGACCGAGCTGGGGCTCGTGCTGCTGGACTTCAAGGGCGGGGCCGGCCTTCGCGCGTGCGCAGACCTGCCGCACGTCGTCGGACGGGTGAGCGACCTGGACCCGGAGCAGGCCGTCCGCGCTCTCGAGGCGCTCGCGGCCGAGCTGCGACGCCGCGAGCGCCTCCTGGCTGCCGCCGGGGTCTCGGACCTGGAGACCCTGCGCGGGGCAGCGGGACACCGGGCGCCGCCGCGCCTGCTCGTGGTCGTGGACGAGTTCCGGGCGCTCGCGGAGGACCTGCCGGACTTCGTGCCCGGGCTGGTCCGGCTGGCCGCGCAGGGGCGCTCGCTGGGGATGCACCTCGTCCTGGCCACCCAGCGCCCGGCCGGCGCGGTCACGGCCCAGATGCGTGCGAACCTCGCCCTGCGCATCTGCCTGCGGGTGACCGAGCCGGCCGACTCGCACGACGTCGTGGACGTGCCCGACGCCGCCGCCCTGCCCGCGCGGGCACCCGGCCGTGCGGTGGTGCGCCGCGCCGACGGCCGGGTGGAGGTGGTCCAGACCGTCTGGACGGCCCTGCCCTCACACCACGAACATCCCGTCCGCCCGGCCCGGCCCTGGGAGGCGTTCGGTCGTCCCTGGCCCCCGACGGCGCCGTCGGTCGCCCACGACGGCACCGCGGCGCTCGCGGCGCTGGCCACGACGGCGGCGGACCGGTTGCCCGTCCGCGCCCACGAGCCGCTGTGGTCGCCACCGCTGCCGGCCGTGGTCGACGCGCGGGAGCTCGAGGCCGCCGCCGACGCCGCCGACCTGGTGCTCGGCCTGACGGACCCCCCGGGGGCCGGGCCGCGCGGCCTGCTCACGTGGGACGGCCGCGGGCTGCTGCTGGTGGCCGGAGGCCCCGGGTCCGGGCGGACGACGGCCGCCGCCCGGGCCGGCGCCGTCGCGCTCGCCGCCGGCCGCCACGTGCACGCCGTCGGCCCGGTGGCGCGGCTGCTGCCCGCGGACCACCCGGCGCTCGGTACCGGCGTGGACGGCGGCGACCCCCGACGCCTGACGCGCCTGCTCACCCTGCTCGCGACGACCGGCACCGGGCCCGACACCGGGTCCGGGGCCGGCCCGGCGGCGCCGCGGGACGCGGGCCCCGGACCTCTCCTGCTGATCGACGACGTCGCGTCCGCGGTGGCCGCACTCGACCGGATGCCGCGCGGGGCCGGGGCGGACCTGCTCGAGCGTCTCGCCCGCGACGCGCGGCGGCACGGCCTGGGCGTGCTGGTCACCGGTCATCCGCGCGACCTGATGCGCCTCGCTCCCCTCGCCGCGGCACGGCTCGTGCTCCCCGTGGCGGACGCCGGCGACGACGCCGGCCTGGGGGTGCCACGCGACCTGGCGGCCCGCACGCTCCCCGGCCGCGGGGTCCTGGTGGCCGGGGGTGCACCCGTGCGCTGCCACGTCGCGCTCCCCTCGACCGCCCCGCCGCGCGTCGACGGCCGGACCGGGCGGCCGCTGCGGCTGCGGCCGATCCCCGAGCAGGTCGCGCGCGCGACGACCGGCACGCGCTGGTCGGTCGCCGTCGGGGCCGGCGGGGACGAGGCCGGCCGCGTGACGGTGGACGTGCGCCGCGGCGTCCTCGTCGTGGGGCCGCCCGGGTCCGGCCGGACGACCGCGCTGACCACGCTCGTGCTCGGCCTGGCGGGCGCGGGGCTGCGGGTGGGCGTCGTCGCGCGCGAGGGGCCGCTCGCGAACGCCGCCCGGGGTGCCGCGCTGCCGTCCGCCGGGTCGCCGGCCGGAGCGCTCGCCCTGGTCGAGCGGTCGGGACCCGGCGCGCTCGACGTGCTCGCCGTGGACGACCTGGACGCGCTGGCCCGGGCCGCCCCCGACCTCGACGACCGGCTGGCGTCCTGGGTGCAGGCCGTCGAGCGCGGCGAGGCGGCGCCGGTGGTCCTGGCCACGTGCCGGACCGACCGCGCGGCGTCGGCCTACCGCGGCACGGTGGCGGCGCTGCGCGGCGCGTCACCGGTGCTCGTGCTGAGCCCGCTGGAGGCCGGCTCGGCGGAGGTGGCCGGGACCGACCTGGCGTCCGTGTGCGACCCCGCGCTCCCCCGCCACCCCGGCCGTGGCGCCCTCGTCGTCCACGGGCGGGCCACGCCCGTGCAGGTCGCGCAGCGGTGACCGCCGCTCAGCGTGCTGGGCGTCGTGCGGACCGTCGGCTCACCGACGGTCGGCTCACTGGCCGTCGGCGCCCTCGTCGCGCTCGTCGCGCTCGGCGGTGAAGCGGACCGAGGCCGGGCTCAGCGCCGCGGCGACCACGACGACGGCCAGGCCGATGGCGCCCGCCGCCGCCCAGGGCAGCGCGGCCGGCGCGTCCTGCACGCCGAGCAGCGTGAGTCCGGTCGCCGCCTGCAGGAGCTGCCAGGTCACGACGAGCCCTCGCGCGCGCCTCGCGCCGCGACGCAGCGCACGCGCGGCCGCCACGAGTGCCGCGGCGACCCCGGCGAGGAACACCGCGAGCACGATGCTCGCGCCGGGCGCCTCGGACCGCCCCCGGACGAGGTCGAGCGCGGCCCAGACGACGCCCGCTCCGAGCACGGCGGCCTCCACGACGGCACCCGCGAGGACGACGTCGAGGGCGCGCGGCGGCTGCATGCCGGGCGAATCGGGACCAGCAGGACGCGAGGGGGTGGCGGGGCTCACGCGACGTGAGCCTAGGCCGTTGGTCACGGGTCGAACCGATGTGATCAAGACCTCACCCCGTTGCGGGCGAAACACAGCCGACACCTCTTGTGCACCCGGAAGAAAGCGTGTGACCCTTGTGTTCAGTCATAGGACGTTCGCCCTTGATCCCCTCACCGAAGAGCACGCCACAGGTGTGCCCTCAGGTGTGTCTGGAGGAGTAGACCTGATGGACTGGCGCCACCGCGCTGCCTGCCTCGACGAGGACCCCGAGCTTTTCTTCCCGATCGGGAACACCGGTCCCGCGCTGCAGCAGATCGAGGACGCGAAGGCCGTGTGCCGCCGCTGCCCGGTCATCGACACGTGCCTCAAGTGGGCGCTCGACACCGGCCAGGACGCCGGTGTGTGGGGCGGCCTCTCCGAGGACGAGCGCCGCGCGCTCAAGCGTCGTACCGCCCGCGCCCGCCGCGCCGGCTGACGACCCCCGAACCCGTCGGCCCCGGGACCCTCCGCCCCCTGCGGTCCCGGGGCCGACGTCTGTCCGGCGCCGCCTCCCTCAACTGGAGCACGGTGGCGCCACGTCGCTCCAGTTGACCCAAGTGGCCGCCACGTTGCTCCAGTTGACGGGGGTCAGCTCTCGCGACGGCGCTCGCGCAGCTCGACCTCGAGCACGACCTGCGTGCCGCCACCGGGCCGCGGAAGCCACTCGATGGTCCCCCGGAGCTCGTTGCGCACGAGCGTCTCGACGATCTGCGTGCCGAGCCCGCTCATCGGGCCGTGCGCAGGGTCCACGCCCACGCCGTCGTCCGCCACCACCGTGCGCAGATGGGCACCGGCACGCTCGGCGATGACCTCGACGGTCCCCCCGCCGCTGCCCGCCAGCCCGTGCTCGACGGCGTTCGTCACCAGCTCGGTCAGCACGAGCGCGAGCGCCGTGGCGCCCTCCGCGGGCACCATCCCGAACGTGCCCTCCCGCACGGTGCGCACCGGCACCGTGCCGCCGGAGGCGACGTCGGCCGCGAGCCGCAGGCTGCGGTCGACCAGGTCGTCGAAGTCGACGGCCTCGTCGAGCGCCTGGGAGAGCGTGTCGTGCACGAGCGCGATCGTCGAGACCCGCCGCATCGCCTCCTCCAGCGCGGCCTTCGCCTCGGGTGAGTGCATGCGCCGCGCCTGAAGCCGCAGCAGCGCGGCGACGGTCTGGAGGTTGTTCTTCACCCGGTGGTGGATCTCCCGGATGGTCGCCTCCTTGGTGAGCAGCTCCCGCTCGCGGCGGCGCAGCTCGGAGACGTCCCGGCACAGCAGGACGGCGCCGGTGCGCTGGCCCCGCTCGGTCAGCGGCACGGCGCGCAGCGAGATGCAGACGCCGCGGGCCTCGACGTCGGTGCGCCACGGGGCCCGGCCCATCACCACGAGCGGCAGCGACTCGTCGACCGTGGAGTGGTCCTCGAGCAGGCCCGTGGTCACCTCGGCCAGCGACTCCCCGACGAGCGAGCCGAGCACGCCGAGCCGGTGGAAGCAGCTCAGGGCGTTGGGGCTCGCGTAGAGCACCTCGCCCTCGGAGTTCAGGCGGATGAGGCCGTCGCCGACGCGCGGGGCGCCGCGCCGGGGCCCGGTCGCCGAGTCGGGCGACGGGAACTCCCCGCGCGCGAGCATCCCGACCAGGTCGTCGGCGGCCTCGACGTAGTTGAGCTCGAGGCGGCTCGGCGTGCGCACACCGCCCAGGTTGGTCTGGCGCGCGACGACGGCGAGCGGCCGGCCGTCGTGGAGGACGGGCACCGCCTCCTCGCGCACCGCGTACGTGCCGAACCAGCGCGGCTCGCGCGAGCGCTGGATAGCCACGTCCGCCATCGCGCGCTCGAGCTGCGGCCGCAGCCCCTCGGGGGCGGTGGACCCGACGACGTCGTCGTAGTGCACCGTGGCGCCCGTCGACGGGCGGGCCTGGGCGACGGCGACGAAGTTGCCGGCCGGCGTCGGGAGCCACAGGACGAGGTCCGCGAAGGCGAGGTCGGAGATCAGCTGCCAGTCCCCCACCAGCAGGTGCAGCCACTCGACGTCGCGCGGGGGCAGCTGGCCGTGGCGGGCGATCAGGTCGCTGAGGGTGGACACGCCGAACAGCCTAGGTCGTGGGGCACCTGCACTTGTTAGCCTCGTCCCACCGCCCCGAGGGAGGGACCGTGCACCTGCACGCCACGCTGCACTACGACGCCGGCGTCGCCCGCGTGGGCCGGATGCTGGCGGACACCGGGTTCGTCGAGGAGAAGCTGCTCGCGTCGGGGGCCCTCTCGCACCACGCGAACGTCGTCGGGGACCCGGACCGCGGCTTCACCGTGACCACGCGCCGCGAGATGCCGACCGACTCGATCCCGCCGCAGTTCCGCACCTTCGTCGGGTCGACGCTCGAGGTGCGGCACGTCGAGGCCTGGGAGCCCCTGGTCGACGGCGAGCGGAAGGGCTCGGTGGTCCTGGAGATCGTGGGCGCACCCGTGCGCTTCACGGGTCGCCTGCAGCTCGCCCCCGACGGCGAGGGCACGGTCGTCGAGGTGGACGGCGAGCTCAAGGCCACGCTCCCGCTCTTCGCGTCCGCCCTCGAGGAGGCGGCGTCGGGCGCGGTGCGCGGCGCGCTCGACGCGGAGCAGGGCGCCGGGGCAGCCTGGCTCGCCCGGCATCCGGACTGAGCCGACGTCGTCGTCGACCGGATGATGTTGACACCCGGCAGCGGCGGCGGCCACTATGGCAGCACCTGGTGGGATCGCTCTCACCCGGTGTCCGGGCCCCCTCCTCGGCCCGGTCGGCACACCCGCCGCGGACGGCGGCGGCGGCGAGGCGGGACGGTTCGATGACGAGAGCGGCGTCCGTGCTCCCGCCCGGTTTCGTCTGGGGCGCCTCGACCGCCGCCTACCAGGTGGAGGGTGCCGCCCACCTCGAGGGGCGCCGGGACTCCATCTGGGACGTGTTCTGCCGCGTCCCGGGCGCGGTGGTCGACGAGCACGACGGCGAGGTCGCCACCGACAGCTACTTCCGGTACGCCGAGGACGTCGCCGCGGCGCGCGCGCTGAACCTGGGCGCCTACCGCTTCTCGGCCTCGTGGGCCCGGGTCCGTCCGGACGGCGGCCCGGTCAACCGCGCGGGCGTCGACTACTACTCGCGCCTGGTCGACGCGCTCCTGGAGGCCGGCATCGCGCCGTGGCTGACCCTGTACCACTGGGACCTGCCCCAGGCGATCGAGGAGCAGGGCGGCTGGGCCGAGCGTTCCACGGCCTACCGCTTCGTCGACTACGCGGCCACGCTGCACGACGCGCTCGGGGACCGGGTCCGGGTGTGGACCACGCTCAACGAGCCGTGGTGCTCGGCGTTCCTCGGCTACGGGAACGGCCAGCACGCGCCGGGCCGCCGCGACGCCCGTGCGGCCATGGCCGCCGTGCACCACCTGCTCCTCGCGCACGGCCTGGCGACCACCGAGCTGCGCCGGCAGGACGCGACCGCGACGCTCGCGATCAGCCTCAACCTCGACGTCGCGGACCCGGCGGACCCGGCCGACCCGGGTGACGTCGACGCGGCCCGCCGCATCGACGGCCAGTGGAACCGCCTGTTCCTGGACCCGCTCTTCCGCGGCGAGTACCCGGCGGACGTGCTGGCGCAGACGGCGCACCTCGGGCTGACGGACCACGTGCGCGACGGCGACCTGGCGGCCATCGCGGCGCCCTTCGACGTGCTCGGCGTGAACTACTACCACGGCCAGGCCGTGAGCCACCGGCCGCCCCCGACGCCGCTGCACGGGCTGCCGTCGCTGGCGCGGCCCGTCACCAGCCCGCTCCCGGCGCCCGAGGGGATCCACCGCGTGCCCCGCGGCCTCCCGCAGACCGCGATGGGCTGGGAGGTGCAGCCGGAGGGCCTGACCCGGTTGCTCCTGCGCCTGCAGGAGGAGTACACGGGCCCCGCAGGCGTCGCGATGGCGGTGACGGAGACCGGAGCCGCCTACGATGACGTCGTCGGCCCGGACGGTCGGGTCGACGACCCCGAGCGGCGCGCATTCCTCGCCGCCCACGTCGGCGCCGTCCAGGACGCCGTCGCGAGCGGCGCGGACGTGCGCGGGTTCTTCGTCTGGTCGCTGCTGGACAACTTCGAGTGGGCGTGGGGGTACTCCCGCCGGTTCGGGCTGGTCCACGTGGACTACGCCACGCAGCAACGCACGCTGAAGACGTCGGGCGAGTGGTTTGCGCAGGTGGCGGCCCAGGGAGGGCTGCCGTGGGAGGAGAGGTCCTGATGACGGACGACGCCCGTTCGGCCGCACCGGCCGTGGGTCGGTCAGGGCTCACGATGCCGCACGCCCCGACGCTCGAGGAGGTCGCCCGGCGCGCCGGCGTCTCGCGCTCGACGGCGTCGCGTGCGATCAACGGCGGCCTCAAGGTCAGCCCCGCAGCGCAGGCCGCGGTGGACGCCGCCATCGCCGAGCTCAACTACACGCCGAACCGCGCCGCGCGCAGCCTCGTGACGCGCCGCACCGACTCGGTCGCGCTGGTCGTGCCCGAGCCTGACGAGCGCGTCCTCACCGACCCGTACTTCGCGGGCACCCTCCAGGGCATCACCGCCGCCCTGGACCCCACCGACATCCAGCTGGTCCTGCTCATCGCCCGCCGCGGCGAGGAGGCCAAGCGGACCACCCGCTACCTGCTCAACCGCCACGTCGACGGCGCCGTCGTCGTCTCCCACCACCGCGACGACGCCCTCGACCAGGTGCTGCACGACTCGCGGCTGCCCACCGTCTTCGTCGGCCGGCCCTGGGCCGCCGCGGGCGACGTCGCCTTCGTCGACGTCGACAACGAGCACGGCGGTCGCATCGCCACCGAGCACCTCATCAAGGCCGGCTGCACGCGGATCGCGACGATCGCCGGCCCGTTGGACATGGCCGCCGGCCTGGACCGGCTCGCGGGCTGGCGCTCCGCGCTGCACGAGGCCGGCCTGTCCGACGAGGCGATGGCGCGCGGCGACTTCACGTCGGCCGGCGGCGCCGCGGCGACCGAGCGCCTGCTCGCGGCCTACCCGGACATCGACGGCATCTTCGCGGCGTCGGACCTCATGGCGGCGGGCGCACTGAGCGTCCTGGCGCGGCACGGCCGTTCCGTCCCGGGCGACATCAAGGTGGTCGGCTACGACGACCTCGGCGTCGCCACGTCGACCGCTCCCCCGCTCACGACGCTGCGCAACCCCGTGGTGGAGATGAGCCGCGCCGCGGGCGAGCTGCTGCTGGCGAAGATCACCGGGGGGGACCAGGAGGTCGTGCCGCGGATCTTCCACGCCGAGCTCGTCGTCCGCGAGTCGGCCTGAGGATCGCACTGGTCCCGCCGCGCTGGGCCCAGCCGTGGGCCTGCCGGTGGGCCCACGCCCGCGCCCGGCTCCGACGGGTCGGCCCGTGACCGCCCGGCTGGCCCGGCGCCTCGGCCTGCGCGATGCCGTGGCCGTCGGTCTGGGCGCGATGCTCGGCGCGGGCGTCTTCGTGGCGTTCGGCCCGGCCGCCGACGCCGCACGCGGCGCGCTCCCGATCGCGCTCGCCCTGGCGGCAGTCATCGCCTGGGCGAACGCCGACTCCAGCGCGCGCCTCGCCGCGCGGCTGCCCACGTCGGGAGGCGCCTACGCCTACGGGCGGGCGCGGTTGTCGCCGGCGGCCGGCACCCTGGCCGGCGCGGCCTTCCTCGTCGGCAAGACGGCCAGCGTGGGGGCCGTCGCCCTGACCGCGGGCTCCTACCTGTGGCCGGACCGGGCCCGGGTCGTGGCGATCGGCGCCGTCGTGATCCTGACGGCCCTGGCCGCGACCGGCGTCCAGCGCTCTGCCCGGGTGACGACGGTCGTCGTGGTCGCCGTGCTCGCGGTCCTGGCGACGGTCGCCGTCCTGGCCGCGGTCCTCGGGCGGGACGCGGGCGCGACGGGGCTGGCGGGGCTCGGGTCCGGGGACGGCGACGTGGGCCCGGTCGGCGTCCTCCAGGGCGCCGGCCTGCTGTTCTTCGCGTTCGCCGGGTACGCGCGCATCGCGACCCTCGGCGAGGAGGTGCGGGACCCCGAGCGGACGCTCCCGCGCGCGATCGCCGTCGCCCTGGCCACCGTGCTCGTGACGTACGCGGTCGTGGGCACGGTGCTCGTCGGCGTGCTCGGCGTGCCGCGGCTGGCGGCCAGCCGTCGCCCGGTGGCGGACGCCGTGGCGGCGCTCGGCGTCGACGCCCTCGTGCCCGTCGTGGTCGCGGCGGCGGTCGTCGCGGCCCTCGCCTCCGGGCTCGGCGTCCTGCTGGGCCTGTCCCGGACCGCGTTCGCGATGGCGCGCGACGGCGTGCTGCCGCGCGGGCTGGCCCGCCTCGACGGTCCCGCCGACGACGCGCGGCCCGTCCGGGCGCAGCTCGTCGTCGGTGCCGCGGCCTGCGTGGTGGCCGCGTTCGTCCCGGTGGGCGCCGCGATCGCCGCGTCGTCGACCGCGGTGCTCGTCTACTACGCCGTCGCGCACGCGGCGGCGCTGACCCTGCCCGGGACGGCCCGGCGGGCCGTGCCCGTCCTGGGGCTCCTGGGCTGCCTCGCGGTGGCCGTGGCCCTGGTGCTCTAGCCGCGCTTCAGCTCAGTGCACGCGGCTGGGTGCACGCAGTTCAGTGCACGCGGCTCAGTGCACGACCTTCAGGCCCCGGATCTCCTGGGTGTGCAGCTCGCTGACGATGCCGGACGCCCAGTCGGTGACGTCGGCCCACACCCGGAAGTCGCCGGGCTCCGCCTGCAGCAGCGCGACCGCGGCGCGCTCGGCGAGCCCGAGCGCCCCGGTGTCGAGCCGCCCGGGGAACGTGCGGTGCCCACGGGCGTGCAGCCGCGCCACGATGCCGGGCACCTCGTCGGCGATCGCCTCGGGCGCCAGCGGGTAGCCGACCGGCCCCGAGGAGAACATCCACACCGGTCGCGACACGAGGCAGCAGGCGCACCTGTCGACCATCGCGCGGGCGGACGCCGACCAGCGGCCGACGTAGACGGACGAGCCGAGCACCACCGCGCCGTACGGCTCCACGGTGTCGACGTCGTCAGGATCGGCCACGGTGACGTCGAAACCGCCGTCCCGCAGGACCTCCCCCACGGCGTCGCCGATCTCCCGCGTCGACCCGTGGCGCGAGGCCACCGCTACCAGGACCTTCATCGCGACAGCCTCCCCTCTCGATGTCTGGCGTCGACCTCTAGCCTCACCCGCCGCTCGCCTGGTCGCCTGGGCCGCAGGTCCTGCCGGGGCGCCGGGAGTCGACACACGAGCGAGGCGATGGTCAGACTGGGCCGCGTGAGGCTGCGACTGCCCCTGCGGCGGCCGCTGCCCTGGCGGGCACGTGGGCTGACCGCCATGGCCGCGGCGGCCGCCGTCGCGCTGCTCGCGGGCATGCTCACCGGGCTGCAGATCCGCGCCGCGCAGGCGCAGGAGCGGCGGGACGAGATCGCGGCCGAGGAGGCCGCCGAGGCGGCACGGATCGCCGACGAGCGCGCCCAGACCGCGCGCTCCCTCGCCCGGGACCGCCTGGAGACGCTCGAGCGCGGCGAGCGGCTGGCCGCGTGGGCCGTGGCGTCCGGCAAGGCCCAGGCGGCCCTGACGGCCGCCGAGGGGGTCCTCGCCGGCTCCGAGGGCGCGGTGCCCGACGACGCGGTCCGGTCCGCGCTGGCGGCCGCGCTCGACGCGCTGCGCGCCCTCCTCGACGCGGCGCCCGACGACCCGAGCGCCCAGGACGCGACCGCCCTGGCCGAGGCCACGACCGCCGTCGTCGACGCCTCCGCGGCCGTGACGGCCGCCCAGGCCGCCTGGCAGGCCGAGCAGGACGCCGCTGCGGCCGCGGCCGCCGCCGCAGCGGCCCGCGCGCGGGAGAGTCGCTCGGGCGCCGGCGCGGACTGCGGCGGGTCGGGCATCAGCGAGCCGTCCACGGGCGGGGCCGCGCTGCACACGTCCGTGCCGGCCGAGGACGGCGACGGCAGCAACGGTCGCATGCCGCGGTCGGCCATGACGGCGCTCGGCTGGTGCACCGACTCGCTCGGCAACCAGCAGTGGCTACGGACCGACGCCGCGCAGGCGATGGTCCGCCTCAACGACGCCTTCCGGGCGCAGTTCGGCGAGAACATCGCCATCGACCTGTCGTACCGCTCCTACGAGGACCAGGTCCGGGCGCGCGAGCTGTACGGCGGTCTCGCGGCCCGTCCCGGGACGTCCAACCACGGCCTGGGCACCGCCGTCGACACGTGGGAGTGGGCCGCGTACGACTTCGGTTCCGAGCGCTACGCGTGGCTCGTCGCGAACGGGCCGGCCTACGGCTGGCACAACCCGGCCGCGAGCGAGCCCGGCAACCCCGAGTACTGGCACTTCGAGTACCGGGGCTGAGCCGATCAGCGGCTGGCGGCCCGCCGGTACTGCGCGTTCGCGAGCGGGACGAAGATCAGCAGGATCACGCCCGCCCAGATGAACGTGTACAGCGCCGGGTTCTGCAGCGCCCAGCTCGTCGGCTCGGGCGTGCCCGGCGGCACGTTGCCGAACAGCTCGCGCGCGGCCTGCGTGACCGAGGACACGGGGTTCCAGTCGGCGAACGTCTGCAGGGGGCCCGGCAGCGTCTCCAGGGGCACGAACGTGTTGGCGATGAACGTCAGCGGGAAGATGATGATGAACGCCGCGTTGTTGACCACCTCGGGGCTCGGCACGAGCATCCCGACCCACGCCATGATCCACGAGATCGCGTAGGCGAAGATCAGCAGCACCAGGTAGCCGAGGACGGCCTCCCCGATCGAGCTCCGGATGCGCCACCCGACGAGCAGGCCGGTCAGCGACATGACGATCAGGACGAGCACGTTGTTCATGACGTCGCTGAAGGTGCGCCCGGTCAGGACGGCGGACGGCGCCATCGGCAGCGAGCGGAAGCGGTCGATGATGCCCTTGCGGACGTCCTCGGCGAGCGCGTAGCCGGTGATCGTGGCGCCGAAGACGACCGTCTGGGCGAAGATCCCGGCCATGAGGAACTCGCGGTAGGCCAGGGAGTTCTGCCCGGCCAGCGACCCGCCGATGGCGCCGCCGAACACGTACGCGAAGAGCAGCACGAACATGATGGGCTGCAGCGTGGTGAAGACCAGCAGGTCCGGGACCCGCTTGATCTTGATGAGGTTGCGTCGCGCGACGACGTCCGCGTCGGCGATGACCGTGGGGACCCTCATCGGACCGTCTCCTTCTGGGGCGTGCGGGCGGCGGGACCGGACGCGGCGCCGTCGTCGGACGCGTCCTCGTGCTCCTCGGCGGGCCGCCCGGTCAGGGCGAGGAAGACGTCGTCGAGGGTGGGCCGGCGCAGGCCGACGTCGTCGATCACCACGCCCGCGGCGTCGAGGCGACGCAGGGCGTCGGTCAGGACCGCCGAGCCGCCGCTGACGGGCAGCAGGACCGCGCGTCGGTGCTCGTCGACCGTGGGCTCGCCCACCCCGATCGGGGCGAGGAGCGACGCGGCCTCGCCCACGCGGGCGGCGTCGCGCACCGTGACCTCGAGGCGGTCGCCGCCCACCTGGGCCTTGAGCTCGTCCGCCGTGCCCTGCGCGATCACGCGGCCGTGGTCGATGACGACGATCGTGTTCGCGAGCCGGTCGGCCTCCTCCAGGTACTGGGTGGTGAGCAGCAGCGTCGTCCCGCCCGCGACCAGGCCCTGGATGACCTCCCACATCTCGGTGCGCCCGCGCGGGTCGAGGCCCGTCGTCGGCTCGTCGAGGAAGAGCACCGGCGGGTCGGCGACCAGCGCGCCCGCGAGGTCCAGGCGCCGCCGCATGCCGCCGGAGTAGGTGCGGCTGGGCCGGTCCGCGGCGTCCTCCAGCCGGAACTGCGCGAGCAGCTCGCGGGCCCGGGCCTTCGCCCGCGCGCGGCCCAGGTGATACAGCCGCCCGATCATCACGAGGTTCTCGTACCCTGTGAGGTACTCGTCGACGGCCGCGTACTGGCCGGACAGACCGATCCGGCGCCGCACCTCGCGCGGGTGCCGCGCGACGTCCACGCCCGCGACGGACGCGGTCCCCTCGTCGGGCTTGAGCAGCGTGCTGAGGATGCGGACGGTCGTCGTCTTGCCCGCCCCGTTGGGCCCCAGGAGCCCGAGCACGGTGCCCTTGGGGACATCGAGGTCCACCCCGGCGAGCGCCGTGACCTTCCCGTACCGCTTCACCAGCCCCCGCGCGACGACGGCGGGCCCCTTCGCTGCGTTCGTCTCCACGTCGGCGACTGTAGGACCGAGGTCCCACACGACGTCATGCCTTTTCGCCCAACGCGGACACGGCCCGCTGGGCCGGCCGGGCGATGCGACGTTGGCGGTTCCCGACGGGGCGCGGGAGAGTGGGCACGCCGAGCGCCGCGTCGACGAGGACGCGGCCGGAACGCGCCAGGAGGCCACCACCGATGCCCGAGCCGAGCCACGAGCCGACGCCCGAGCCCGTCCCGCTCCCCGACGCCCTGCCCGAGATGGCGCGGCCCAACCACGCCGGCCCGCTGGCGACCGCGCAGGCCCAGCTCGCCGCCGCCGTCGAACGCCTGGGCTACGACGAGGGGCTGCACACGATGCTCGCCACGCCCCGGCGCGAGCTGCACGTCGCGATCCCGCTGCGCCGCGACGACGGGAGCACGCAGGTGCTGCACGGGTTCCGCGTGCAGCACAACATCACGCGGGGGCCGGGCAAGGGCGGGCTGCGCTACCACCCGAGCGTCGACATCGACGAGGTCCGGGCGCTGGCCATGTGGATGACCTGGAAGTGCGCCGTCGTCGAGCTGCCGTACGGCGGTGCGAAGGGCGGCGTGGCCATCGAGCCGCGCCTGTACTCCCCCGGCGAGCTCGAGCGCGTGACCCGGCGCTACACCAGCGAGATCATGCCGATGATCGGCCCCGAGCGGGACATCATGGCGCCCGACGTCGGCACCGACGCGCAGACCATGGCCTGGGTCATGGACACCTACTCGGTGAACCAGGGCTACACGATCCCGGCGGTCGTCACCGGCAAGCCGCTCGAGGTGGGCGGCTCGCTCGGCCGCGCGACGGCGACGTCCCGCGGCGTCGTGCACTGCGCCCGCGCCGCGCTCGCCGAGTCAGGGCTCGACCTGCCCGACGTGCGCGTCGCGGTGCAGGGGTTCGGCAAGGTCGGCTCGCACGCCGCACGGTTCTTCGCCGAGGGCGGGGCGCGCGTCGAGGCCGTCAGCGACGAGTTCGGGGCCATGCATCGCAGCGGCGGGCTCGACCTGCCCCGCCTGCTGGACCACGTGCGGCGCACCGGGTCCGTGGTCGACTTCGACGGCGGCGACCCGCTGCCGGGCGACGCCCTGCTCACGCTCGACGTCGACGTGCTGGTGCCCGCCGCCGTCGAGGGCGTGCTCACCCACGAGAACGCGCCCGAGGTCAAGGCCCGCTGGGTGGTCGAGGGCGCCAACGGCCCGACGACACCCCGCGCGGACGCGATCCTGGCGGACCGCGGCGTCGTCGTGGTGCCGGACATCCTCGCGAACGCGGGCGGCGTCGTCGTGTCCTACTTCGAGTGGGTGCAGGCGCAGCAGGCGTACTGGTGGACCGAGGCGGAGATCGAGGCGAAGCTCGCCGAGCGGATGGCCACCGCGTACGCCGCGGTCGCCGAGATGGCGCGCCGCGAGCAGGTCACGCTGCGCGACGCCGCCCTCCTGCTCTCGGTGCAGCGCGTCGCGACGGCGCACCGCACCCGCGGCCTGTACCCGTAAGCCCCGCCCGCACCCACGGCCCGCACGCGGCCCCCACCGTTGCGTGTGGAGCGTTCGCACCACGAGTGGAGCGTTTCTGACGGACACGCCCGGCGTGTCCGTCAGAAACGCTCCACTCGGCGGTGAGGGTGGGGGTGGCCGCGCCGTGGGGGCCGTGGGGATGCAGGGGCGCGGGGGCGGGTGAATCGTGGGGGCATGACGACCTCCCGCCCGGCGACCCGCCCCCGCGCCTCCTACCCCCTGTGGCGGGACACCGCCGCGCCGGCCTCCGTCGCGCCGGCGGGGCCCCTCGTCGGCACGGTGACGGCCGACGTCGTCGTGCTCGGCGCGGGCATCGTGGGGCTGACGACGGCCGTCGAGCTCGCCCGGGCGGGCGCCGACGTCGTCGTGCTCGAGGCGCGCGAGGTGGGCGCCGGCACGACGGGCGGCTCGACGGCGAAGGCGACGCTCGTCCAGGGCACGCGGTTCTCCGGGCTCGCCGAGCGGCACGACGCCGGGGCCCTGGTCAGGTACGCGGAGGCGACGATCGTCGGGCAGCAACGGATCCGCCAGCTGTGCGAGGCCGCGGGCGTCGCCTACGACGAGAGCGACGGGGTCTCCTACGCCACGACCGCCCAGGGCCGCGCCGCGCTGACCGCGGAGGCGTCCGCGATGGCGGTGGCCGGCCTGAGCCCGCAGCTGTCCGACGCCGCCCCCGACCTGCCCTTCCCGGTCACCGGCGCGCTGCGCCTGCCCGGCCAGCTCGCCTTCCAGCCGCAGGCCTACCTGCACGCGCTGCTCGACGAGGCCCTGCGTGCGGGCGTGCGCGTGCACGTCGGGACGCGCGCCGAGGGGCTGAGCGCGACCGGCAGCCCGCGCGAGGTGCGGACGCGGTCCGAGCTGGGGCACGGCGTCGTCCAGGCGGAGCACGTGGTGGTCGCGACGGGGACGCCGGTCTTCGACCGGTCCGGCTTCTTCGGTCGCCTCGAGCCGCAGCGGTCGCTGTGCGTCGCGGTGCGCGTGCGCGGCGAGCGGCCGGCAGGCCTGTACCTGTCGGTGGACTCCCCGACCCGGTCGGTGCGGCGCTCGAGCGCCGTCGACGACCTGCTGGTGGTCGGCGGCAACGGCTTCCCCGTGGGCCGGGCCGACGACGTCGCCGCGCGCTTCGCCGACCTCGAGGCGTGGACGCGGGCGACGTTCGACGTCGTCGACGTCACCCACCGCTGGGCCGCGCAGGACTACCGGACGCCCGACGGCCTGCCGTTCGTCGGGCGCCACCAGCCCTGGGCGCACGACGTGTGGGTGGCCACCGGCTTCGCCAAGTGGGGCACGACGACGGGCACGGCCGCCGCGCTCGCGCTCGCCGGCGCCATCCGCGGCACGCCGGTGCCCTGGGGCGCGGACTGGGACCCGTGGCGCGGCGACGTCGCCGTCCAGGCCCCGCCGACGGCGAAGCTCAACGCGCACGTCGCCGAGCACCTGGCGCGGGGCTGGCTGGGTGCACTGCGCGGCGCCGGACCGGACCCGGCGGCCGTCGCCGAGGGCAAGGGCGTCGTCGGGCGCGAGGGGGCGCGTCCCGTCGGGGTCTCGCGCGTGGACGGCCAGGTGCGCACCGTCAGCGCCGTGTGCCCGCACCTGGGCGGCGTGCTGACCTGGAACGACGCCGAGACGTCGTGGGACTGCCCGCTGCACGGCTCACGCTTCGCCGCCGACGGCACGCGGCTCGAGGGCCCCGCGCCGTGCGGCCTGGCCCGCCTCGACCACCGCTGACCCCACCCCCTCCCCCACCGAGTGGAGCGTTCGGGACGGAAACGCCGGGCGTGTCGGTCGATTTCGCTCCACTCGCGTCGGGAACTCTCCACTCCGGGCGCAGCCAGCAGTGGGGCCGGGCCACGCGGCCCGGCCCCACTCCCCCCTGCCGGCGTCAGCGGACCGTGCAGGCAGCCCCGTTCACGATGAACAGGAGAGGCTCGGCCCCCGGGCCGTCCGGCGTCCGGCCGATGAAGCCGAACGTCGTGCGCTGGCCGGGGCGGAGCTGCGCGTTCCACGACAGGTTCTCGCCGAGGACGACGGAGCCGACCTGGGTCAGGTCCGAGCTCCAGTAGTTGCTCAGCGACTGCTCACCCTCGAACGCGAACCGGATGTCCCACCCGTTGATCCGCGTGGCGCCGGTGTTCTTCAGCCAGACCTGGGTGTTGAAGCCCTTCGGCCAGCTGCCGTGCACCGTGTACTCGACCTCGCACGCGGGCGCGGCGACCGGCGGGTTCGCCAGCTCGAGCAGCTGAGCGGCCTGCTGGGTGAACCACTGCCCGGCGCCCGGGTCGACGACGCCCCACTCAGGGTCGACGGTCCCGGTCGGGCCGAGACCCCGCGAGCACTGGCCGTCGGACTCGCCGGGGATCTTGACCCACAGGTACGCGTCGACGAGCGGGTTGCCGGTGTCGGTGGTCGGCCGCATGCCGAGGCCGCGGTCCGGCGGGTTGCACCAGTCCTGCGCGTCCGGGTAGGTCCCGGCGGGCGGGGTCCAGGGGCCCAGGCCGTTGCGCGAGGTGTCGACGACGAAGTGCGCCTGGCCGACGACGCCGGCGTACCGGGCGTTGATGCCCGAGGTGTTGAGCGCGGGGTCGGTCGCGGTGTCGCTCCACACACCCGCGCCGCTCAGCGCGACGCCGGTCCACGGGCCGAGGAGCTGGCCGATCATCGTCTCCCCCGGCCCGCCGTTCCAGTACTGGTTCGGGCAGGTGGAGAAGGTGCCCAGCGCGAGGCACTTGCTGATCCACGTGCCGTACTGCACGAGGTTCTCGGTGTGGTGGTAGTTGGAGACGTTGAGGAAGAACCCGTTGGCGTCCGCGACGCCGGCCTTGGCGAGCCGGTCGGAGATGTCGCCGACGTTGAGCCAGCCGGAGTGCGTGCCGTCGAGGTACACCGCGGTCGCGGGCAGGGCGCCGAGCGCGTCGACCGCGTAGTTGAGCATCTCGAAGCGCTCGTCGGCGGCCGTGGCGGGGTCGGCCTCGGCCGGCTGGCACCACTCGGGGGCCGTCTGGTCGAGCGGCGTGTACCAGGGGATGATCCCCAGCCCGTCGGGCTCGACGATGACGACGGCGGGGCTGTCGCCGATGCCCTCGGCCACGCCGTCGATCCACGCCGTGTACTCGGCGACCGACGTCGCACCGCCCGCGGAGTACTGCGCGCAGTCCCGGAACGGGATGTTGTAGGCGACGAGCACGGGCACCTCGCCGAGTGCCTCGGCCTGCTGCACGACGTCGGCGGCCTGAGCGGCCACCTGCGCGGGCGAGCCGGTCTCGAGCCAGGTCGCGGCGGGGTACTGCGCCAGGAGCAGGGCGTTCGTCCGGTCCTGCCCGGACAGCCCGGCCGCCGCCTCGACGCGTGAGCTCCACATGTCGAGGTACAGCGGCGTCCCCGGCTCGAGCACGTCGTCGGCGGCGGTGGCCGACGACGCGGCGACGAGCACGAGGGTGGTGGTGGCGAGCGCGGCGGTCGCGGCGCGCGCCAGACGCGTCGTTGTCATGGTCCCCCTTGGGTTCGGGCCGGCTCCGTCGCCGACCGGGCGGTCACGCGTCGACCAGGGCTCGCGTGACGGGGGCCAGGATGTGCCCGCTGCTCTGGCCCGGTCAAGAGTCAGGTGGGAACGCTCTCCCCTCCGGCCTCCCCCGAGACTCACCCACATTTCACCCATCGGCCTCCCACGTGCGACGACGCCGTCGCCGTCTCGCCATCCGGACCGAGCCGGGTCGGGTAGATCAGATGCCGAACGACCGGTTCGTCCGGATGTCGAGAGCGCCCCGTCTCGCGGGCCGGGAATCCGCAGGTCATCCGGAGGAGTTCACGGGCTCGTCACATGGCCCGCGCACGCCCCGCACCACGTGGTCGCAGATCAGCGGGTGCGGTTTGGTCAAGGCCGGGTTACGGTTTGGTCACACGTCACAGTCATCGCGAGAGCGATGACCGGCCGGTCCGGCCGTGGTGCACCGCCACACCCTGTGCGGGTGAGACGGGCACCGCCCCGCCCCCGCTCACGCCACGTGAGCGGGGGCGCACCCCCCGAGGCCCCGCCACGCCGGGCCGCCCGCTAGCCTCGATCCATGACGGACGGGCCCGACGCGCGGCGCACCACCTACCTCCTCGTCGACGGCGAGAACATCGACGCCACGCTCGGCGGCTCGATCCTCGGCGCGCGACCCGCACCGGAGCAGCGCCCCCGCTGGGAGAAGGTGCTCGAGTTCGCGCGCACCGCGTTCGGCGGCGACGACGTCGTCGGCCTGTTCTTCCTGGACGCCTCGAACGGCACGATGCCGATGTCGTTCGTGCAGGCGCTCCTGGCGATCGGGTTCCGCCCCATCCCCCTCGCCGGCGCGCCGACCGAGAAGGTCGTGGACATCGGCATCCAGCGCACGCTGGAGGCGCTCGCGGAGCGTCCCGGTGACGTGCTCCTGGCCAGCCACGACAGCGACTTCGCCAGCCAGGTCGCCGGGCTGCTCGCGCCGGGCCGCAACGTCGGCGTCCTCGGCTTCCGCGAGTTCACCTCGACGTCGCTGCAGCACCTCACCGAGGGTGGCCTGCACCTGTTCGACCTGGAGACCGACGCGCGGGCGTTCACCGTCGTCCTGCCCCGCGTGCGGATCATCCCGCTGGCCGAGTTCGACCCGACGGCCTACCTCTGACGGACGGTGGCGCGCGGCCACCGGACGGCGCAGCCTCCGGACGGCGTCGGCCGGTGGCGCGCAGCCACCGGACGCTCCACGATGTGCCCATGGACCGCAGCGAGAGGCCCCTCGTCGACGACCGGCACGAGACGCCGACCGAGCGCCTCGACCGGAACTGGGCCGAGATCCTGCAGGAGCTCCGGGTCACCCAGACCGGCATCCAGATCCTCACGGGCTTCCTGCTCACGGTTCCGTTCCAGCAGCGGTTCACCGACCTGAGCGACGAGCAGCGCGGCTTCTACCTCGTGCTCGTCCTCCTCGCGGCGGTGACCACGGGGCTGATGGTCGCGCCCGTGAGCCTGCACCGGATGCTGTTCCGTCGCCGCGCGAAGTCCGCCCTCGTCACGGAGGCGGACCGCTTCATGCGGGTCGGCCTGGTGTTCCTGGCCCTGACGGTCTCGGGAGTGGTCCTGCTCGTGTTCGACGTGGTGACCACCCGGGCGGCCGCGCTCACCGCCTCGCTCCTGCTGCTCGCGGGGCTCGTGGCGGCGTGGTTCGTCCTGCCGACGGTGCTCGGGCGGGCGAGCCGGCGGGTCGCGGACCAGCAGACGCCCCCGCCGGACCCGCACACCTGACGGGCCGTCAGCCGGTCGCCGGGTAGGTGAGGCCGTCGGGCCCGACGCGCGCGCCGGCGGACGGTTCGTGCGGCGTCCGACGGCCGTCGTGGCCCAGGTGCACGACCGCCGTCCCCCGCAGCAGGACGAGGGCGTCGGAGATCAGCCGACGGTGGCAGCGCCACCAGAGCGACTCGCTGCACATGATGGCCGTCGTGCGGGTCCGCGCGTCGGCGACGAGGTCGTCGAGGCCTGCGGCGAACTCGTCCGTGCGGGTGTGGGCGGCGTACGCACGGAAGGCCGCCACCTGCCACCAGCCGTCGCGTGCGGCCTCCCCGGCGTCCGCCGGACGCGACCTGCGCCCGCCCAGGCGGGGCTCCCACCGGTAGCCGATGCCCGCGGCCGGCAGCCAGGCGCCCAGGGCGTCCTGCCCGACGTGCGGGTGGGCGCGGCTCCCGGGGAAGCGCCGGACGTCGACGACCAGGCCGACGCCGGCGTCGTGCAGCAACGCCGTCAACGCCTCCTGGCCGGCGGCGCCGTGGCCGAGCGTGAGGACGGTGTCAGGCACACCTCAAGGGTCCCCGGCGCCGACGGCACTGTCGACACCGGGAGCCGTCGGCGGGCCGCCGGAGCGGCCGCGGGGGCCGTCGGGCGGCGCGGGGCGCCGGGTGGGCGAGCCCGTCAGGCGGGGACGAGGTGCGGCGTCGCCTGCGTGGGCACGCGCGTGAGCCGGAGCAGGCAGTGGTCGCCCTGGCCGCGCGAGACGAGCTCGTCGACCGTCAGGGGACCCTGGTGGCGCTCGAGGATGCCGCGCGCGAGGCCGAGGTGGGCGCCGCAGATGACGCCGCGCCGCTCGCCCTGGATGTCGGCGAACGGGCAGTGGTGCAGCGCGAGCTCCGACTCCTCGACGATGGTCTCCGGCTCGAAGCCGAGCTCCTCGAGGTGCCGGCGCAGGGCCGCGAACTGCTCGCGGCTGTCGCGCTCGTCGTCGCCGGCGGGCTCGGAGCCGGGGCAGCCCAGCTCGGCGGCCCAGGCGATGCCCGCCATCTCCGCGGAACCGACGGGCGACTCCATCGGCTGGCCGTAGCCGTCGAGGAGCAGGGACACGAGGTGCGCGCGCGCCTTGGAGTCGATGGCGGCCACCGCGGCGGCGTCGATCGACTTGTAGAGCATGCGCGGGCGCCCGCGGGTCGTGCGGTGCTCGACCTCGCGCTCGACGAAGCCGCTCGCCACGAGGCGGTCGAGGTGCTCCCGCGCGGTGTTCACGTGGAGCCCGACGCCGGTCGCGATCTCGTCGACCGGGAGCGGACGCTGCCGCTCCTGGAGCAGCTGGAGAATCTGCATGCGGCTCCCGCACGCGAGGACCCTCATCAGG
>NZ_BJYK01000016.1:0-13031 GCF_007991475.1 Actinotalea fermentans
CGGCGGCTTCGTGCTTGAGAGTTCTGTCGGCCGATCTTGGCGACCACCCGAGCCCTGTCAGCCGACGGCGGCGACGTGCCCGTAGTCGCTGGCGTATGCAGTGGCAGCCTGCGAGGCGTACCGCTGGTGCGGCACGACGGCGGCGGTGCCCTGGGTCGCGGCCTTGGCGGCCACGGACGCGAAGTAGGCCTGACGCCGGCGCTCGGCGACGCCGTCGGGACGCGCGGCCGAGGGGACCAGCTCGGGGTCGAGGCTCGCGTTCATGCCGTCGCGCAGGAGGGTGAGCGCCTCGGTGCGCAGCTGCGAGATGCGCGACTGGGTGACGCCCAGCTCGTCCGCGAGCTCGACCACCGGCCGGTCACAGAAGAACAGCTGCTCGACGACGTACCGCAGCCGCTCGGGCAGGCTCTCGACGCCGGCGGCGAGGTAGCGCAGCCGCTCGTCGGCGAGCACGCTCTGCTCGGGGCCCGGGCCGGAGTCGACGACCAGGTCGGCCACGGTCGTGTCGAAGCCGTCGATCGACAGCAGCTTGACCTCGGCGTCGCCGCGGGCCGCCTCGACCTCGTCCTCGCCGACGCCGAGCGCCGTCGCGAGCTCCGCGCGCGTCGGGGTGCGGCCCAGGTGCGACGTGAGCTGGTCGCTGACCTCCGCCAGCTGACGGGCCCGGCGGCGGGCGCCGCGGGACAGCCAGTCCATGCCGCGCAGCTCGTCCACGAGCGCGCCGCGGATCCGCAGGGCGGCGTACCGCTCGAACGGCACCCCGGTCTCCGGGTCGTAGGCGCGGGCGGCCTGGACCAGGGCGAAGGCCCCGGCGGAGGCGAGCTCGGCGCGGGAGACGCTGGCCGGCACGCGGCCGAGCATGGCGTTGACGTGATAGCCGACGAGCGGAAGGTGCTCGACGACCAGGGCGTCGGTGGTTGCGGTCTGCGGGCTCACGAAAACGTTCTCGTCGCCGTGACCTGCGGCCTTGAGGTTCTTCACCCGCGCGGGGGAGAGCCTCCGAATCCCCCCGGTGCGCCCGTACCTGGGCGCCAATGCCCGTTTTCCGCGAGGCGCAATTGCGGACATTGTTGCGCGCTCGGCCGAAGTCCTGTGGCGAGCGTCACACTCCACGACGGCGTGTCGGCGTCGGCGTGTCGCGGTAGGTCCCTTGGTCGCGGGACCCTGAACTCGTAACAATCCGGCGGGGGCTGCCGATTCGACCGGTACGACGACATCGACCGAGGGGCCCACCATGAGCTTGAACGACTTCTCCGGGGTGCTGTGGCGCGAGCGACAGCTCCTGGAGCTGCTCCTGTTCAAGCTCGAGGAGGAGCAGCTCATCCTCACCAGCGGCAAGACGCGCTGGCTGGGCCACGCCACGCGCGAGGTCGAGAGCGTCCTGGAGCAGATCCGCGGCGCCGAGCTCGGCCGCGCGGCCGAGGCCGACGAGGCCGCGCGCGAGGTCGGCGTCCCCGAGGGCAGCAACCTGCTGACGATCGCCGCGCACGCGCCCGCGCCCTGGCGCGACCTGCTCACCGAGCACCACCGCGCGTTCGTCGAGCTGACCGAGCAGGTCAACGAGCTCGCCGAGGGCAACCGCGAGCTCCTCGCGACCTCCAGCCGCGCCGCCCAGGAGACGCTGATGAGCCTCCAGGAGAGCGTGCAGACCTACGACGACCGGGGCGCCACCACGGCCGCGACGACCGGCGCCAGCCTCCTCGACCGGGCGCTGTAGACCGTGAGCTCCTTCTCCGGCCTCTCCACGGCCCTCTCGTCGCTGATCGCGCAGCGCCAGGCGCTCGAGGTCGCCGGCCAGAACGTGGCCAACGCGAACACCAAGGGCTACACGCGCCAGCGCGTCGACATGCAGTCCATCCAGGCGCTCACGGCGCCCACGATGTTCTCGGCGCAGGTCGGCGCCGGCACCGGCGTCAAGGTCGTCGGCGTCGAGCGCCTCGGGGACATCTACCTCGACGCGCGCCTGCGCGCGGAGACGGGCACGGCGTCGTACACGGCCGGGCGCGCGGACGCCCTGGCGCGCCTGCAGACGACGATCACCGAGCCGTCCGACAAGGGCTTCGCCGCGACGCTCCAGGCGTTCTGGGCCGGTTGGCAGGACGTCGCGAACCACCCCGACGACGCCGCCGCCCGCAAGGTGCTCATCGGTGCCGCCGACAACGCCCTCAAGCAGATCGCCGACGGCTACCGCGCCGTGCAGACGCAGTGGGGCCAGGCCCGCACGACGCTCGACACCCTGACCACCGAGGTGAACACCACGGCGCAAGCCGTCGCCCACCTCAACGAGCAGATCCGCTCGATCCTCGTCTCCGGCGGCTCCGCCTCCGAGCTCATGGACCAGCGCGACCAGCACATCACCGCGCTGTCCAGCCTCGTCGGGGCGCAGGCCCGCCAGCGCGACGACGGCACGATCGACGTCATGGTCGGCGGCAACGCCCTGGTCAGCGGCGTGCGGGCACGGCCCGTCGCGGCGAGCGGCGGCTACGTCATGGGCGACTCGGTCGAGCTCGTCTGGGCCGGCGCCACACCCGCGCAGAGCATCGGGCTCACCGGCGGCAGCATGGCCGCGACCCTCGAAAGCCTCCGGCCTGCGGCCGGCGGCAACGGCGGCGCCATCGCCGAGGCCGCCCAGCGCTGGAACGAGATCGCGACCGCGCTGGCCGACACGGTCAACGCCGTGCACACGACCGGGCTCACCACCGCGGGTACTGCCGGCACCGAGTTCTTCGCGAAGGACGCGGTCCTGCCGGCCGCCCTCGGACTCAGCGTGGCCGTGGACGTCGACGGCATCGCCGCCCGCGGGGCGGGGACCGGCCCGCTCGACGGCTCGATCGCCGACGCGATCTCCCGCATCCCGACGACCACGCCCGGCGGCGCCGACGACCTGTGGGCCGCGTTCGTCGTCGACCTGGGCGTGCAGACGCGCAGCGCGGAGCAGCGCGCCGGGGTCACGGAGGCCGCCCGCAAGACCGCCGAGAACCTTCAACTCTCCCAGGCCAGCGTCGATGTGGATGAGGAGATGGTGAACATGCTCGCCTACCAGCGGGCGTACGAGGGCGCAGCCCGCGTGATGACCGCCATCGACGAGATGCTCGACGTGCTCATCAACCGCACCGGCGTGGTGGGGAGGTAACCCGTGATCAACCGTGTCACGCACGTGACCGTGCAGCGGTCGACGCTCGCCAACCTCCAGCTCAACCTCGGCAAGATGTCCGACCTGCAGGGGCGGCTCTCCGGCGGCAAGGTCATCACCAAGCCGTCCGACGACCCCGCCGGCACCGCCAGCGTCCTCGCGCTGCGCGCCGACAAGCGCGCCAACGAGCAGTACGCGCGCAACGCCGCCGACGGCATCGGCTGGCTCAGCACCGTCGACACCGCGCTCCAGAACGCCTCCGCGAACCTGCGCCAGGCGCGCGACCTCACCGTCAAGGGCGCGAACACCGGCGGCATGAGCCAGGCCGCTCGGGACGCCATCGCCCTCGAGCTCCGCGGCGTGGGCGACGCGCTCCTCGACCAGGCCAACGCCACCTACCTCGGCCGTCCCGTGTTCGCCGGCACGGCCACCGCGCCCGCCTACGACGCGACCACGCACGAACTCACGCCCGATGCGCTCGGCCAGGTCACCCGCCGCGTCGGTGAGGACACCACGGTCCGGGTCGACGCCAGCGGCGCCGCCGCGTTCGGCAGCGGGGCGACGTCGGTGTTCGCCCTGATCGACCAGATCGCCACGGAGATCAGCGCCGGCGCGGACGTCTCCTCGCGGCTCGGCGACTTGGACGCCCACCTCAACAACGTCCTCGGCGAGCTGGCCGGCGTCGGCACGCGCTACAAGCAGCTGACGACCGCGCAGTCGACCATCGAGGCCGCGGTCACCGACCTCAAGGGCCAGATCTCCGACATCGAGGACATCGACCTGGCGGAGACGCTGGTCGAGCTGCAGTCGCAGGAGGTCGCCTACCAGGCGGCGCTCGGCGCGACGGCTCGCGTTCTCCAGCCGAGTCTGATGGACTTCCTCCGATGAGCGTGATGGTCGCGGTCGGCCTCGCCGACACCGCTGTGCAGCCCGTCCCGGAGACGCTGGAGTTCGTGACCGCGCCCCCCGGGATGATGTCGCTGCGCCGGTTCGCGCTGGACGCCCTCGACGACATCGGCGCGCTCTTCGCGATGCGCAGCACCGAGCAGTCCGGGGTGCGGCTCTTCGTCGTCCCGCCGCGCGTCTACGTCCCCCACTACGCCCCGCGCATCGACGCCGAGACCCGGGCCGCGCTCGGCCTCGCGGACACCGAGCCGGTGCTCCTCGTCGTCGTGCACCCGGGCGAGGGCGACGAGCCGCCGACGGCGAACCTGCTCGCCCCGGTCGCGGTGAACCCCGCCACCGGCGCGGCCATGCAGGTGGTGCTCGACGGCGACGAGTGGCCCCTGCGCGCACCCCTCGCCGCCGCGTAGCCGGGCGTCGTCCAGGTCAGCCCCCGCGTCCTCCGGGCGGCTCTCGCCGCGAGCGTCATCCTCTCGAGTCCTCACACGACTCCCCGGTCGGCCGATCAGCACGGCAGAGACCGTCAGAAGGAGCCGCTCATGGTGCTGCCCGGTGCCACCCCCGCCGAGGACACAGCGACAGCGCTCAGTGCGTCCGCCGTCCACCGGACCCCGGTCGCCGACCTCGCGGGACGTGTCATCGGCTACCACGTCGCCGTCGACCCCGAGCGGCCGCCCGGCGTGGACGTCGACCAGATCTACCTGGGACTGGACCTCGCCAACCTCGTGGCGGACCGCTATGCCTTCATCCCCGCGACTCCGGCGATGCTCGACGGCTACCTCCCCGAGCCCGTCGTGCCGGGACGGCTCGTCCTCGTCCTGCCTCCCGGGTTCGCCGAGAGCCCTGGCGCCCTCGGCCGCGCGGGCGCGCTGCGCGGTCTCGGCATGTGCCTCGCCCTCGCCGCCTACCGCGGCGAGCCGGCGCAGCGCGCGCTCCTGACGCACATGAGCTTCGTGCTCGTCGACGCGGGCCCCGCGGGACCGGCGCTTCCCCCGCTCGTGCACGAGGCGCATGCGCACGGGGTCCGGGTCGTCGCCACGGACGTCGCCACCGAAGGTGAGCTCGACGTCTGCCGTGCGTCCGGCGTCGACTGCCTGCTGGGCGGGACCGTCGCTGGGCTCGGCGGCGCGAGCCGGGCCGCCGTGCCCACTCAGCGCGGGCGTCACGCGGGACGCAGCCGCGTGCTCCGTGCGGGCGAGGCCCAGTGCCTGACGATCCTCAACCTCCTGCACCAGCCCGAGACGTCGCCCGTCGACGTCGCCCAGGTCATCGAGACCGACCCCGTGCTCACGCTCCGCGTGCTTCACCTGGTCAACAGCGGCGTCTACGCCCTGAGCCACCAGGTGGACACCGTGCGGCAGGCGGTCGTCCTGCTCGGACCGTCGGAGGTCTCGACGCTGGTCACCGCGCTGGCCCTCGAGGCGCAGCCGGGCGCGATGGACCGCCTGTGGTTCATCCTCGCCCGTGCCATGACGTGCGAGCTCCTCGCCGACGACAACGCCGCCTACACGGTCGGCATGCTGTCCGCGCTCGCGACCCAGCTCGGTGTGCCCGCGGACGCCGTGCTGGAGAAGGTGGGCGTCTCCGAGGTGGTCGGCGACGCCATCGCGCACGAGGCCGGGCCGCTCGGTCAGGTGCTGCGCGCCGTGCGCGCGCACGAGCAGTCCGACCCCGACGGCGTCCTCGCCGCGGGCCTCGACCCCGTCGCGGTCTCGCGCGCCTACCTGGGCTGCCTGCGCGACGCCCTCTCGATCGCGCGCACGGTCACCCGCGAGGGCTGACGTTCGTCCGCGAGGGCTGACGTTCGTCCGCGGTGCCCCCGGCGCGGCAGGATCAGCGCATGGACGAACGTGACCTGACCCACCTGCGCCGCTGCGTCGAGGTCGCGCGCGAGGCGTTCGACGCCGGTGACGAGCCCTTCGGGTCGCTGCTGGTGGGCCCGGACGGGCGCGTGCTCGCCGAGGACCGCAACCGCGTGGCCGACGGCGACGCGACCCAGCACCCGGAGCTCGCGCTGGCCCGGTGGGCCGCCGCGCACCTCACGGCGGCCGAGCGTGCCGCGTCGACAGTCTACACCTCCGGCGAGCACTGCCCCATGTGCGCGGCCGCGACGGGCTGGGTCGGCCTCGGCCGCATCGTGTACGCGGCCTCCACGGACCAGCTCGTCGACTGGCGCCGCGAGCTCGGCGCCGCGCCGGCGCCCGTGCGTCCGCTGACCGTCGAGGAGGTCGCGCCGGGCGTCGTCGTCGACGGGCCCGCGCCGGAGCTGACGGCGCAGGTGCGCGAGCTGCACCGGGCGCACCACGCGCGCGGCGGCGTCGTCGCGCCCGCACCGCAGGCGGAGGAGGGCCCGACGGCCGTCGTGCGCCGGCACGTGGCGCTCGTCGCGCATGACAACATGAAGGTCGAGCTGCTGCGCTGGGCCGCGCACAACCGGGACACCCTCGCCCACCACGAGCTCTACGCCACGGGCACCACCGGCACGATGCTCGAGTACGAGCTCGGGCTGCCGGTGACGCGTTTCCTGTCCGGGCCGGTGGGCGGCGACCAGCAGATCGGCGCCCGGATCGCCGAGGGCGGCATCGACCTGTTGATCTTCTTCTGGGACCCGCTCGAGGCACAGCCGCACGACCCCGACGTCAAGGCGCTGCTGCGGATCAGCTCGGTGTGGAACGTGCCGACGGCGACCAACCTCGCGTCGGCCGACTACCTCATCTCGTCGCCGCTGTTCGAGGGCGGCTACGAGCGCCGCGTCCCGGACCACGGCCCGCGCCAGTGGGACCCGACGACAGGCGCGCCGTCGTCGGGCGCGTGACCCCCTCCTCGCACCAGGTGTGGAGCGTTCCGCCCAGGTGTGGAGCGTTTGCGACCGACACGCCCGGCGTGTCGGTCCAGATCGCTCCACACCCGTGAGGAGCGCTCCACTCGGGTGGGGTGCAGGTGACGGTGGGGAGCGTCAGGTCGTGGCGCGGGCCAGCTCGGTCTCGATGACGGCGACGAAGGTCTCCAGGGGCTGCGAGCCCGCGATCGGCGAGCCGTTGACGATGAACGCCGGCGTGCCCGACACCCCGATCGCCACGCCCTGCTGCGCGTCCGCGTCGACAGCCGCGAGGACCTCGGCCGACGCGCGGTCGGCGTCGAACCGCGCCACATCCAGGCCCAGGTCACCTGCCACCGCGCGCAGGTAGTCGTCGCCCATGACCTCCACCGACCCCTGGTCGATGAAGACCCGGTCGTGGAACTCCCAGAACCGGCCCTGCAGGCCGGCGGCGCGCGCCGCGGCCGCGATGGCCGGCGACTGCTGCGTGACGCGCGGGAAGTCCCGCCACTCGATCCGCAGCCGGCCGTCGGCGACGTACTCCGCCAGCCCCGGCGCGGTCTCGAGCGCGAACTGGGCGCAGTAGCCGCACCGGAAGTCGGCCCACATGATCATGACGACGGGCGCGTCCACCGCGCCGATCGCCGTCGGGTCGGTCGGGTCGCGGCGCACGAGCTCGGCGAACAGCGCGTCGCGCTGGACCTGGAGCTCCTCGGGCGAGAGATCGTCGGGCGCGGGGGCCGCGTCGGTGGGCTCGGTGGGCTCGGCCGACGGCGCGGCCCCCTCCGACGGCGCCGACGGCGCGGCGGACGGCGAGCCGTCGCCGTCGGGCAGCAGGAGGACCAGGGCCACCAGCAGCGCGAGCACCAGGCCGAGCGCCGTGAGGATCACTACGCGCCGCCGGTCGGGCGGCCGGGGCGCGGCCGGCCGGACCCAGGTCTGCTGCGCCCCGAGCTGCGGCTGCGCCGCCTGCGACCGGGCCGCCGAGGACCCGGGCGGGGTGGGCCCGCCGGGGACGGCGGGCGGGGGCGGCGGGGCGCTGGACATCCTTGACCTCCTGGGCGGCGCACGACGGCGCGGCTCGTCGGACCCTATCGCCCTCCGCGGCACGTCCCGGCGGCCGGGCCTCACGCACGGGCGGCGCGCACCGGCGGCTGGCTCGCGCGGCACGCCCGGCCGGGCTCGCGCGGCACGCCGCGCCGCTGTCCGACGCGGCTGGTTCACTGACCCGGTGACGACGACGCCCGCCGTGCGCGACGCCCAGGACGTCGCCCTCCTGCGCCTGGTGGCCCAGCGGCTCGTCGGTCCGCCGCTGGCCGGACCGGCCGACGCCGTCCGGCACCTCGCGGCCGTCCAGGCCCAGGACGAGGCCGGCGCGCTCCTCTCCGTGGCCCTGCGCTGCGGGGACACGCGCGAGGCCGTCCGCTCGGCCTTCGACGCCGGCGAGCTGGCGCGCTCGTGGCCGATGCGCGGGACGCTGCACACGGTCGCCGCGGAGGACCTGCCGTGGATGGTCGAGCTCATGACCCCCCGGCCGCGCGCCGCGTCCGCCAAGCGGCGCTGGCAGCTGGACCTCGACGAGGACGACGTCGCGCGGGCCCGGGAGCTCGCCGAGGCGGCGCTGGCCGGGACGGCGCTGACGCGCGCCGAGCTGCTCGCCGTCTGGGACGACGCCGGGCTGGGCACGGCCTCGGGTCGGGGCTACCACCTCATCGCGGAGCTCGCGCAGCGCGGGGTCCTGTGCCTCGGCCCGTACCGCGGGACCGAGCAGTGCTTCGTGCTCGTGGCCGAGCACGTGCGGGAGCCGCGGCGCCTGGACGGCGACGCCGCGCTGGCCGAGCTCGCGCTCCGCTTCCTCACCGGCCACGGCCCGGCGACGGCGGCCGACCTCGCACGCTGGGCGTCCCTGCCGCTCGGCAGCGTGCGCCGGGGCATCGCCGCGGTCCGCGAGCAGCTCACCGCCGTCGAGGTCGAGGGCACCGAGTACCTGCTCGCGCCGCAGACGCTCGACGCGTACGCCGACCTGCGTACGACGGCGCGGCGCAGCATCCTGCTGGTCCCCGGCTTCGACGAGCTGATCCTGGGCTATGCCGACCGCACCATGACGCTCGCGGCCGAGCACGCCGACCGGGTGGTCCCGGGCGGCAACGGCGTCTTCCGGCCGACGGTCGTCGTCGGCGGGCGCGCGGTCGCGGTGTGGCGGACCGCCGGGACCGGCCGGAACCGGCGCCTGGAGGTCGACCCCTTCGACGACGCCGGGCTGCCCCCGCGCGTCCTCGCCGCGGCCGAGAAGCGCTGGGCCGCCCTGCCGTAGGCGGGGCTCGGCCGCCCTGCCCTAGGCGGGGCTGGGCCGCGCTCCCGTAGGCGGGCCGCGGCGCCGTGCGCCGTCGTCCGCGTGCGTGGTCAGAGCCCGACGAGCACCTGCACCACGAGGATCTTCGCGATGATCCCGAGCGCGAACAGGGCGGCGTAGCCGGCCTCGACCCGCTCGTCGGTCACGCGGGACGCCGCGTAGGCGAGCACCGCCGGCTGACCCACGAGGCCCGCGAGCGCGCCCGCGGCCCGGGGCGCGCTCACGCCGACGAGCTTCGCGCCGGCCACCATCGCCACGGCCGCGACGCCGACGACGGCGACCCCGACCGCGCCGGCGCGCAGACCCGTCGCCGAGAAGGCCTGCGACGCGAACGCCTGCCCGGACGCGAGCCCGACGGCGGCGAGGAAGAACAGCAGGCCGAGCTGACGGATCGTGAGGTTCGCCGCCCGCGGCAGCACCCACACGGCGCGGCCGGTGCGCTCGAGCCGGCCGAGCACCATGCCGACGAGCAGCGGCCCGGCAGCCGAGCCCAGCGCGAACTCGGTCCCGCCGCCCAGCGGGATCGTGATGAGCCCGAGCAGCAGGCCCATCGCCATCCCGGCGCCGACGGTGACGGCGTCGATCTCGGACACGCGCCGCTCGGAGTCGCCGAGGAACGCGGACACGGCGTCGAGCTCCTCGCGCGGCACGACGGCGAGCACGCGGTCGCCCAGCTCGAGCGTGAGGTCGTCGCGCGCGAGCAGGTCCAGGTCGCCGCGCCGCACGCGGGTGATGACGCCGCCGAAGCGCCCCGGGATGTCGAGCTCGGCGATCGTGCGGCCCGCCACGCGCCGGTCGGACACGACGAAGCGCTGGTTGTCCACGGCGCTGCGGTCGTGCGCCAGGTGCTCGGTCACCTGCCGCCCCAGGTGCCCGACGGCGTCGCGCACCGCCGCCTCCGGCCCGACCACGACCACGCGGTCTCCCGGGCGGAGCCGCTCGTCGGGCCGGATCACGCGCGTGCGCTCGTCGCGCGCGAGGTAGGACATCCGGACCTCGTTCACGGCGAACCCGGGCACGTCCACGATCGCCGTCTCGTGCTCCACCTGCGCCGTCACGGCGACGAGCCCGACGCCGGCCGCGGGCAGCGGGTCGCGGCGCGCGGGCCACCGCCGCCCCACCACCACGGCGACCACGATGATCGCCACGGTCACGCCCAGCGGGTAGGCGAGCGCGTACCCGACGGCGGGCTGGTCGGAGCCGTCGGCGGCGGCCGTCGCGGCGGCGAGCGCCGGGGTCGAGGTCAGCGCACCGGTGAAGACGCCGGCGGACAGGGGCGAGGACAGCCCGGCGACCGGGCCGAGCAGCGCCGCCACCCCGGCGGCCAGCACCACGACGACGAGCGCCACGGACATCAGCGGGAGCTGTCGCCGCAGGTCGCGGAAGAACGTGCTGCCCGCGGCGAGGCCGACGGTGTAGACGAACAGGGCGAGGCCCAGGGTCTGCACCAGGGCGAGCCCCTCCCCGAGCCGCTCGTCGAACGCGCCCAGGGCGAGCCCGACGAAGAGGGCGCCGGCGGCGCCGAACCGGACCGGGCCGAAGGGCACGGCGCCGAGCGCCGTCCCCAGGGCGACGACGACGAAGATCGTGAGCAGGGGCGACGCGGCGAGCACGTCGAGCACGGCATCCATCAGCTGTCCACCGGGGGTCCGTCGGGAGTGGTCACGCGCTGGTCCACGGGTCGACGCTAGTCGCGTCCGCCGCCGTTCCCCGCCCGCAGCTGGTCGAGGACGAACGCGCCCCACCCGGTCGGCTCGCCGAGCGACCCGCCGCCGGCGGCCCCCGAGCCGATGCCGGTGAACATGGCGGGGTCCCACGCGTCGTCCCACCAGCAGGCGACCCACCCCGACGCGCCCTCGGCGTCGAGCGCGCGCAGCAGCGGGCGGGCGTACCCGGCGGCGTCGCCGGCGAGGTACGCGGGTGCGTCGGCGCGGTTCTCGTCGGCGAAGCCCCACTCCGTCAGCAGCAGCGGGTACCGGTCCGTGACGTGGCCGAACCACGCGTCCCAGCCGGCCTGCCCGTGGCTCGGGTACAGGTGCGTCGCGTAGATGACCTGGTCGTCGTCGACCCCGCCGTCGGCCAGCCAGGAGAGGTCGCGCGCGTACTGCGTGCCGCCGACGATGACGGGCTGCGTCGCGCCCTGCGCGCGGACGAGGTCGGTGAGCTCGTCCGCGACGTCGCGCCAGTCGTCGGGGGCGATCCCCTGCGGCTCGTTGACCAGCTCGAACAGCACGTGCGGCGCACCGGCGAAGTGGCTCGCGACGGCCGTCCAGAACGCGCGCGTGGTGTCCAGGTCCGCGGCGAGGAGCTCGGGCTCGCTCGGCGCGGTGCCGGTGGCGACGTCGCCGATGACGTGCCAGTCGAGGATGACGTAGAGCCCCTCCTCGCCGGCCCAACGGGCGATCGGGTCGAGGTAGCGCCACAGGTAGTCGCCGTCGTCGGCCCAGTTGCCGGGGTGCACCGGGACCCGCAGCACGTTCGCGCCCGCGGCGGCGACGTCGCGGACCAGGTCGCGCTCGAAGCGGCCGTCGGCGGCGAGCCTCGCCGGGTCCGGGACCATCACGCCACGCAGCTCGACAACGTCGCCGTCCGCCGTCCGCAGCTGCGACCCGCGTGTCGTCAGGGGCGGCAGGTCGATGCCGGAGGAGTCGAACGTGGCGGTGTGCCGGACGGGCAGCTGGATCGTGAACTGCCCGCCCCGGCCCGCGATGAGGGCGGCCACCCCGAGGAGCACCAGCACCACGACGGCACCGAGCACCACGGACAGGGCGATGGCAAGCCTCGCGCCCACGGCAGCCTTGCGCACCTGACCTCCCCGCGGGCAGCGTATCGACCGACGACGACGCCCGCGGGGCGGCTGCGCTCCGCGTGACGGGCCGAGGGATCCCTGCGGCAATTTCCCTGGTCAGCCCCCCATCCGGGCCGGGACAAAGGTCCGATGCCCGCCCGGCCCGACCCTCCGTACCGTCGTGATCAAGGTCGTTTCTCGACGAGGAGGAACCATGCGCACTGTCGTCGTCACCGGCTCGGCGTCCGGCATCGGGAAGGCGCTGCGAGAGCTGCTCACCACGCAGGGGGACCGGGTGATCGGCGTCGACCTCCACGACGCCGACGTCACCGTCGACCTCACCACCGACGACGGCCGCGCGGCGATGGTCGCCCAGGTCGGCGACCTGTCGGGCGGCACGGTCGACGCGGTCGTGGCCAACGCGGGCCTCGCGCTCGGCATCCCGGCCACAGTGGCCGTCAACTACTTCGGCGCGCTCGCCACGCTCGAGGGCCTGCGCCCGCTGCTCGCGGGCTCGGCGGCGCCGCGCGCTGCCGCGACCTGCTCGATGGCGAGCCTCATGCAGAGCGACCCCGAGCTCGTCGAGGCGATGCTGGCCGGCGACGAGCCGCGCGCCCTCGCCCGCGCCCAGGCCGTCGCCGACGCCGGGCTCGCGACCATGATCTACAGCAGCACCAAGGCCGCGCTGGCCCGGTGGCTGCGCCGCAACGCCCCGACGCCCGCGTGGGCCGGCGCGGGCATCCCGCTCAACGCGATCGCCCCGGGCGTCGTCGTGACGCCGATGACCGCGGACCTGCTCGCCACCGAGCAGCAGCGGACCGCGATGGCGTCGGTGGTGCCCATGCCGCTCAACGGGTACATGGGGCCGGAGGCCCCCGCCGAGCTGCTCGCCTGGCTGATCAGCCCGGTCAACACCCACCTGTGCGGGCAGGTCGTGTTCATCGACGGTGGCAGCGACGTCGTCATCCGGGGCGACGCGACCTGGTGACCCCTCCCACTCCCCGAGTGGAACGAAAGTGACCTGATCCCGGCCCGA
>NZ_BJYK01000017.1:0-9299 GCF_007991475.1 Actinotalea fermentans
GAGTGGAACAACGTGCTCCCGTTTCGTTCCACTCGGGCCGGGCCGGGCGCGCGCGTCTGCTGCCGGCAGAAGGTGGTTGCGGGATCAGCGAGACGCGATATAACGTGTCCGTCGCAGACGCGTTATATCTCGATTCCGAGCGGAGACACCCGTGCCCACGTCCACGCGACCGACGCCGGTCGCCACCACCACCGACTGGGCGTTCCGGGCCCAGGACGTCACCAAGGTCTACAAGGGCGGCAAGCGGGCGAACGACGGCCTGACGCTGCGCATCGAGCCCGGCGAGGTCTACGGGCTGCTCGGGCCGAACGGCGCCGGCAAGTCGACCCTGGTCAAGCAGGTCATCGGCCTGCTCGCGCCGACGTCGGGCACCCTGCACGTCGGGCCCTACGACATCGTGGAGCACCCCGAGATCGCGCGGCAGCTCTGCTCCTACCTGCCGCAGGCGCAGATGCCCATCGACTCCTTCAAGGTCACCGAGGCGATCGAGCTCACCGGCCGGATCCGCGGCGGCGAGCGCGCGGCCGTCCGTGCCCGCGCGGACGAGCTCGTCGACGCGCTCGACATCGGCGAGTGGCGGGGCGACATCGGCGCGAAGCTCTCCGGTGGCGTGAAGCGCCTGGTCGGGTTCGCGATGGCGACGGTCGTCCCCGGCCGGCTGGTCATCCTCGACGAGCCGACCAACGACGTCGACCCGCTGCGCCGCCGCCTGCTCTGGCAGCAGGTGCGGGCGCTGAGCGACCTGGGCTGCGCCGTCCTGCTCGTCACGCACAACGTGCTGGAGGCGGAGAAGGCCGTGGACCGCCTCGCGGTGGTCATGGACGGCCGGATCGTCGCCGAGGGCACGCCGAGCTCGCTCAAGGCCGAGGACCGCGGCCGCATGCGCCTTCAGGTGATGCTCACGCCCGGCAGCCCGACGCCGGACGCGCCCGCCTGGTACCGCTCGCCTGTGCGCGTGGGCAACAACCTCGTCGGGACCGTCGCCGAGGCCGACACAGGCGCGAGCATCGCCTGGGCGCAGGGCCTGGTCGACGCCGGCGCCGCCGAGGAGTACGCGCTGGCGGCCTCGACGCTCGAGGACGCCTACGTCCGCCTGACCGGCCACGTCTCCGACGACGCGGAGGGCTGAGCCGTGACGACCACGACCGGGGCGGTCACCGCGACCGTCGCGGGCCTGGGCGGCACGCCCGGCATCGCTCCGCCCACCGCGCTGCGCTCGGGCCCGGCGGCCTGGCTGGCCGGCTACCGCGCGATGGTGCGCTGGCACCTGTCGAGCATGCGGCTGTGGCTGGCGCTGCTCGCGATGGTGCAGGCGCTCGTCGGGGTCGGGTACGTGCTGGGCGTCGGGCTGTTCTTCGCCGACGTGCCGCCGCTCGCCGCCGCCTACGTCTCGACCGGCGCGCCCGTCCTCAACCTCGTCCTGCTCGGGATGCTGCTCGGCCCGCAGCTCGTGGCCGACATGAAGGCCAGCGGCGGCTACGACTTCATGGCCTCGCTGCCGGTGCCGACGACGGCGTCCGCCGCCGCCTGGTACACGGTGAACCTCATCGGCGGGCTGCCGCCGTTCGTGGCGACGCTCGTGGTGGCGCACCTGCGGTACCCCGAGGTCGACTTCGCGATCCGCCCCGTCGTCGTGCTCGCGGTGCCGCTCGTCGTCTTCGCGGGGACGATGGTCGGCTACGCGCTGGCCTACGCGATCGTCGACCCCAAGATCACGCAGCTGGTCACGCAGGTGCTCGTGTTCGCGATGATGGGCTTCGCGCCGATCGTGTTCCCGGCCCAGCAGATGCCGGACTGGCTGGTGAGCGTCAACGAGTGGCTCCCGCTCACGCACATGGCCACGGTGGTGCGCGACTCCCTGACGGACGGCCTGGTCACGGCCGACGTCGGGCGCGCCTACCTGGTCCTGACCGTCTGGGCCCTGGCCGCCGGTGCGGCCGCCATCCGAGAGCTGGGGAAGCGGCGATGAGCGCGATCGACCTGAGGGGTACCGACCTGCTGACGGGCCTGTCGCCCGCCGTGCCGACGATCCGCCGCGGACGCGCGGCCGGCTGGTTCCACGGCTTCGCCGGCATGGTCCGCTTCGAGTGGGCGACCATCCGGCCGTACGCCGGGCTCACGCTGATCGTGCAGATCATGATGGGCGTCGGCATGGCGATCATGTACGGGTTCTTCTACCCGCAGATCGACCCGACGACGGCGCTGCTCATCACGACGGGCGTCCCGACGCTCGCCCTGGTCCCGATGGGCTTCGTCCTCGTCCCGGCGAACGTGGCGACGCAGCGGCTGTCGGGCACCTTCGACGTGATCTGGTCGATGCCCGTGCCGCGGTCGGCGGCCGTGGCGGCGTCGTTCTCCGTCAACGCGCTGCTGGCAGTGCCGGGGACGGTGCTCGCGCTGGCCGTGGGTGCGTGGCGCTACGGGGTGACGCTGCACCTGTCGCCCGTGCTCGTGCCGGCGGTGCTGCTGTCCACGCTGATGGCGGTGGCGGTCGGCTACGGGCTGGCGCTGCTCGTGGGGAACCCGTTGGTCATCAACCTCATCACCAACGCCACGGTGTTCCTCGTGCTGCTGTTCACGCCGATCGTCTACCCGGCGTCGAACCTGCCGACCTGGCTCATGCGGACCCACGAGGTGCTGCCGTTCTACCCGATGGCGCAGCTCATCCGGGCAGGGCTGACCGAGGGCGTGGTGCCCGACGTCGGCACCCCGTTCCTGGTGCTGGGGCTGTGGACGGCGGCCGGGCTGGGGATGACGGCCTGGGTGGTGGGCCGCCGGCGCTGAACCGTCGGCGCGTCGGGCCGGCGCTCCGGCACGCGGGCCGGGCGTCAGCCCTCGTCGACGACCGGCGAGGCGTCCGCGACGGCGATGTGCCGCAGCTGACGCCAGATGGCGACGACGAACACCGCCGACCCCGCGGCCGCGAACCAGAACGGCGCCGTCACGCCCCACTGCTGCGCCAGCGACCCGCCGACCACCGAGCCCAGCACGAGCCCGCCGAACGACCCGATGAGGTTCACCGAGTTCACGCGGCCCTGCAGGCGCAGCGGCACGGCGCGCTGGCGGACGGTCATCGACGTCGTGCCCCAGACGAACGCGTGCGCACCGAAGACGAACATGATCGCCATCGCGACCCAGGGCACCGTCGTCAGCGCGAGCGCGACGTGCGTGAGCGTCTCGATGATCAGGCCGATCCGCATGAGGTCCGCGAGCGTCACGTGCCGCGTGATCCAGCCGTACGCCAGCGTGGCGACCAGGCCGCCGGCGGCGCTCACGGTGGTGAGCAGGCCGAACCCGACCTCGCCCATGCCCAGGCGACGCGTCGCGTAAAGCACGAGCACGGACCACGCGGCGCCGAACGTGATGTTGAACGTGAAGATCGTCAGGATCAGCGTCCGCACCGCCGGGTGCCGCAGCGAGAAGCGCAGCCCTTCGGCGATGTCGCGGCCGATGTGCGTCTCCGCGCGCTGCTCGGCGTGAACAGGAAGCCGGAGCCGCGAGACGAGCACCGCGCCGGCGACGACCAGCACGGCCTCCGAGGCGAACGGCAGCGCGGCGCCCGCCGCGAACAGCGCGGCACCGAGGGGCGGTCCCGCGAGCTGGTTCACCGTGATGAACCCGGCCTGCAGCCGGGAGTTCGCGATCGCGAGGTCGTCGCGGTGCACGAGCATCGGCATCAGCGTGGAGGCGGTGTTGTCGGCGAAGACCTCGCTCGTACCCAGGAGGAACAGCGCCCCGAGCACGACGGCGATGGTCGCCTGGTCCGTGACGATGAGCGCCGCGAGCACGGCCAGCACCACCGCCCGCACGAGGTTCATGACGATGACGAGTCGCCGCCGGTCCAGCCGGTCGGACAGCGCGCCCGCCAGCAGGCCGAAGAGCAGCGGCGGCAGCCACTGCAGCGTCGCGCCCAGGGCGACCAGCCGCGCGTCGTCGGTCATCGAGGCCACCAGCAGCGGCCCTGCCGCGAGCACGATGCCGTCGCCCAGGTTGGTCACCCAGGAGGAGCCGAGGAGCCACCGGAACCCGGTGCCCAGACGGGCCGGGAGCAGGGCTTCGACCAGGCGGCTCACAAGCGCGAGAGCCTACTCGCGCGCCCTCGGGCGTCACCGGCAATAACGTGGGGCGGGACCGGGGGGACGGCTCGACGCGAGGAGGCCGAGATCACGACCACCCACAAGCACGGCGTGCACTCGGAGGTCGGCCGGCTGCGGACGGTGCTGGTCTGCGAGCCGGGCCTGGCGCACCGCCGCCTCACCCCGAGCAACTCGGCCGACCTGCTGTTCGACGACGTCCTGTGGGTCGAGGCCGCGCAGGCGGATCACCGGGCGTTCGTCGCCGAGCTGCGGCGACGCGGGGTCGAGGTGCTCGAGCTCCACGACCTGCTCACCGAGACCCTCGCGGTGCCCGGCGCGCGCGACTGGGTGCTGGACCGGACGGTCACGCCCAACACGTCCGGCCTGACGCTCATGGACCCGGCGCGGGCGTACCTCGAGTCGCTGCCGCTGCGACGGGTGGCCGAGCACCTCGTCGGCGGCCTCGCGGTCGAGGACCTGCCCGCCGAGCTGCGCGGCCCGCACACCGCGCTGGCGGAGTGGTCGCCGGCGTCGCGCACCTACGTGCTGCCGCCCCTGCCGAACCTCCTCTACACGCGCGACACGACCGCCTGGCTGTACGACGGCGTCGTGCTCGCCCCGCTCTCCTACGCGGCGCGCAAGGACGAGACGCTGCTGATGAAGGCGGTCTACCGGTTCCACCCGCGGTTCTCGGGGACCACCGTCTGGTGGGGCGACCCCGAGCGCGACTGGGGCCAGGCCACGGTGGAGGGCGGCGACGTCATGCCCGTGGGCAACGGGACCGTGCTGGTGGGGATGAGCGAGCGCACGTCGCGGCAGGGCATCACGCAGCTCGCGGCCGCGCTGTTCGCCCAGGGCGCGGCCGAGCGCGTGGTGGTCGCCGGCATGCCGCGGCTGCGGTCCGCGATGCACCTGGACACCGTGCTGACGTTCGCCGACCGCGACCTGGTGACCGTGTACCCGCGCATCGTCGATCGGATCCGGCCGTTCACGCTGCGACCCGGCACGGGCGGCGCCCGGATCGACGTGACCGACGAGGGCGGGCGGCCGTTCCTCGACGTCGTGGCCGGGGCGCTCGGGCTGGACCGGCTGCGCGTCGTGGGCACGGGCGGCGACAGCGACGAGACCGAGCGCCAGCAGTGGGACAGCGGCAACAACGCGGTCGCGCTCGAGCCCGGCGTGGTGTTCACCTACGACCGGAACACGACCACCAACCGCAACCTGCGCGAGGCGGGCGTGGAGGTCATCGAGATCCGCGGCGCGGAGCTGGGCCGGGGCCGCGGCGGCGGCCACTGCATGACGTGCCCGATCGCGCGCGACGCCGTCTGACCCGCAGGCGCCGGGTGTGGACGGCCGGTCGCCGGTGTCCGAGGGCGCCGGGAGACTGGGGCCCGTGACGTCCCCTGCCGGTTCCCCCACCCCACCCGCGCCCGCCGACGACGGCGCGCTGCACGCTCGCGCGCAGGCGGTGCTCGCGGCGCTCGTCGGGTCGCCCGACGCGCGGCTGCGCGAGGACCAGTGGACGGCGATCCGGGCGCTGGTCGCGGACCGGGCGCGGGCGCTCGTCGTGCAGCGGACCGGGTGGGGCAAGTCGGCCGTGTACTTCGTGGCGACGGCGCTGCTGCGCGAGACCGGGGCCGGGCCGACCGTCATCGTGTCGCCGCTGCTGTCGCTCATGCGCAACCAGGTGGACGCCGCGCGCCGGGCGGGCATCGTCGCGGAGACCATCAACTCGGCGAACACGACCGAGTGGGACGAGATCCACGCTCGCGTGTCCGCCGGCGAGGTCGACGTGCTGCTCGTCTCGCCGGAGCGGCTGAACAACCCCGACTTCCGTGACCGGGTGCTCCCCCACCTCGCCGCCGACGCCGGGCTGCTCGTGGTGGACGAGGCGCACTGCGTCTCGGACTGGGGCCACGACTTCCGGCCCGACTACCGCCGCATCCGCCACCTGCTCGCGGACCTGCCGACGGGGACCCCGGTGCTCGCGACGACGGCGACGGCGAACGCCCGGGTGACCGCCGACGTCGCCGAGCAGCTCGAGCACGGGGCGAGCCGCGACGTCGTCGTGCTGCGTGGGGCCCTGGACCGGGAGTCGCTGCACCTGGCCGTGCGGCCGAAGACCGACCACGCGGGCCAGGTCGCGTGGCTGACGGAGAACCTGCCGCGGCTGACCGGCTCCGGGATCGTCTACTGCCTGACGGTCGCGCAGGCGGAGCAGGTGGCGGCCGCGCTGCGCAAGGCCGGGCTCGAGGTGCGCGCGTACACCGGCCAGACCGACCCGGCCGAGCGGCTCGAGGGCGAGGCGGACCTGCTCGCGAACCGCGTGAAGGCGCTGGTCGCGACGTCGGCGCTGGGCATGGGGTTCGACAAGCCGGACCTCGGTTTCGTCGTGCACGTGGGCGCGCCGCCGTCGCCCATCGCGTACTACCAGCAGGTCGGACGCGCGGGCCGCGCCACCGCGCGCGCGGACGTCTTCCTGCTGCCCGGGACCGACGACGGCGCGGTGTGGTCGTGGTTCGCGGACCAGGCGTTCCCCGACGAGGCGGCGGTGCGGGCGACGCTCGACGTGCTCGGCGAGGACGGTGGCGTGCTCTCGACGCCGGCGCTGGAGTCGCGGGTAGACCTGCGGCGCTCCCGCCTCGAGGCGATGCTCAAGGTGCTCGACGTCGACGGCGCCGTCCGGCGGGTGCGCGGCGGCTGGGCATCCACGGGCGAGCCCTGGTCGTACGACGGCGAGCGCTATGCCCGCGTCGCGGCGACCCGCGAGGCCGAGCAGCGCGCGATGCTCGCGTACGCGGCGCACGACGGCTGCCGGATGGCGTTCCTCCGCGCCCAGCTCGACGACCCGGAGCTCGACGACGGCTGGACGTGCGGACGGTGCGACGGCTGCGGCGCCGCGTTCCCCGACGTCGCGCCCGCGGGGTCGGCGGTCGAGGCGGCGCGGGCGGCGACCCGCGTGCCCGGCGTCGAGGTGGTCCCCCGGCGCCAGTGGCCGACCGGCATGGCGACGCTGGGCGTGGACGTGTCCGGTCGGATCCCGCCCGAGCTCCAGGCCGAGGCCGGACGCGCGGTGGCCCGGCTGGACGGCATCGGCTGGGGGCAGTCGCTGCGCGCGCTCTTCGCCCCCGGGCCGGACGGCGAGGCGGCCGACGGCGAGCTGCCCGCCGACCTGCGCGGCCCGGTGCTCGCGGTGCTCGAGGCGTGGCGGCCGTCGGTGGACGGCGTGGTGGCGGTGGCGTCGGCCACTCGGCCGCGGCTGGTGGAGCACCTGGCCGCGGGCGCGGCGCGGCACCTCGGCGTGCCGGTGGTCGGGCGGGTGGCGCCGCGCGTCGGGATGCCGCCGGGCCGGCACGACGTGAACTCCGCGACCCGGCTGGCCGGCGTCTGGCGGCGGCTCGGGCTCGACCTGCCGCCCGCGACGGCGGCCGGCCTGCCCGGGCGCTCGGTGCTGCTCGTCGACGACCGCACGGACAGCGGCTGGACGCTCACGGTCGCGGCGCGCCTGCTCCGCGAGGCGGGCGCGGCCGCGGTGCACCCGCTGGTGCTCGCCGTCGGCTGACGCGCCGGACGGTGCGACGGGAGCGCGACCCGATCACTCCGGGCACCGACGGCGGTCCATCCGCACATCACCGGATCGCCGGATCGCCACACGCCACATCGCCGAAGGAGCGTGATCATGACCAGCCCCGTCGAGATCTCTTCCGACGCCCTCGAGTACATCGCCGCGGTGCCCGAGCCCTTCCGCGAGCTCTTCGACCGGCTCCACGCGCTCGTGCTCGAGACCCTGCCCGACGCACGCGTCGTGCTGTCGTACAAGATGCCCGCCTACGTGACCGACGGCGGCCGCGTGTCCCTGTCGGTGGGCAAGGCCGGCGTCAGCATCGCGACGACGGTCGCGGCGCCGGTGGCCGCGTTCCACGCGCGTCACCCTGAGCTCAAGGCGGGCAAGGTCACGGTCCTCTTCCCGCCCGACCGGGAGCTCCCGGCCGACGACGTCCGCGCGCTCGTCCTGGCGGCTGTCGGTCGATGAAGGTGCTCGCCTCGCACGCGGCAGGACGAAGGGTTCCTACCGGATAGCGGTAGGAACCCTTCGCCGGACGGGCCGTCTCGGCGCTGGCCACGCCCGGCGCTGCGCCGAGCGGGCGAACTCCGGGGCGGGTCCCTCATCTCGACGCCACGGGGCCGATCAGATGGTCGTGATCATGGATCCGTCGCTCGACGGCGTCGACGACCCCGCCGGCCGCTGGCTCGGGCTGCACGCCGCCGACCCCGACCTCGAGCACCTCGTCCGCTGGGCGCGCGAGGCGGAGTCCATCCACGTCCGGCTCGGCAGCCTCGCCGCCATCCGGCGCATCACCGCGACGTTCGAGGCGCACGCCGCCTACGGCATCGAGGGCGTGCGCGCCGCCGCCGAGCTCGAGCCCGGCTTCGAGGGCTCGCTGGCCGACCTCATCGCCGCGATCGGCGGCCTCGTCCACCAGAAGCCCCCGGTCGACGACGACCCGCCGCAGCCCTGAGCGCCGCGGCGCACCTGGAGCGCAGCACTCGTCGCGCGGCTCGCGTGGACCACGGAGCGTTCCGTTCGCCCGGCGCAAGGAATGCTTCACGATCCGCGAGGAGTGACTCCCTCACGTGAAACCCCGCCGCCACGACCGTCCGACCTTCGGAGACTTCGGGTCGCCAGGTGATCCGAAGTCTCCGACGCGCGGCCGGCGGCGACGTGCCCGGGTGTGCGACAGGCCCCCGGAGCCGGAGCTCCAGGGGCCTGTCGTCTGGTGCGCGAGGGGGGAGTCCTGCACGTACTACTGGGAGATCTCCCAAGACCGGGACGCTCCGACCGCGTCGGGAGGTCCGTGATGCCGAGGTACCCGCGCTTCCTCACCACCATGGCCGGATCGTACGGACAAGCCGGACCCGATCAGTGTCGGCACAAGGCGACACGTCGTGGAGCACCTTGCGACGCGTTGGGCCCGGCTGCATCTGTCACTCGTAGCCGCGCCGTCGCGCCACGTCCGGGCAACTGCCCAGGAAGCAGATCCTCAGCACAGGCGCCATGGACGCCCCTCCTACGCTCCGGTACATCGTCCGGAGGTCCGCCCAGTCGTTCATCGGCCGCCCACAGACCTCACAGGCCGGCTCACGTGTTCTTGGCATGCCCGAGGTGTAGTCGACAGCGGCCGGCTGCGTCTCCGCCTCCCGCTCCGCGCGAGCAGGACGGGG
>NZ_BJYK01000018.1:0-2064 GCF_007991475.1 Actinotalea fermentans
CCCCGCGGGCACCGCCCTGCGCCGGAACCACCACGTCGAACCCGTGCGACGCACCGTGCTGCGGGAAAGCGCTCGCCACGTCCGGTCGCGACACGTTGGCCAGCACCGGCCGACCCGCACCTTCGACGCTCACCCAGACGTAGGTCGACGCCGCCGTGTCGGGGTCCAGCGCCCAACCGCGTAGACGGATTCCCCCGGCCACACCCTGGGCGGACTCCAGGTTGCCCACGGGAGGTCCGCCGTCGAGCACGCCGAGCGGGGCGTCGGCGCCGCGGACGAGCCGGACCGTGGCCCCCCCCGAGCCGATACCCGTGACCTGGACGGCGAACGCGTCGTCGGGCGTGGCGAACCATCCGCCCACGGGCAGGACGAAGCTCTCCCCCGGCAAGGCGAGCAAGTACGAGTCCGAACCCCTGGACGGGACGCCGTCCACCCTGTGGACCACGACACCCGGCACGTACCTGGTGGTTCCACTGCATGCCTGGACGCCCGCGGGGCAACCCCCGCGGGACGTCGCGAGGTCGGCGTCACGTCCGACTGCGGCGCGGTACTCGACGTAGTAGGTCGCACCTCCCGTGGCGAAGGTGAGGAACCGCTGACCAGTCAGGCCTCCGACCGGGGCGAGCGTCGCCGTGACCGGACCGCTCGCGATCACGGCGTTCGAGCTCGAGATGAGACCCAGGGTGGCCAGGTGGGCTGCACCCAGCGGCCCGGTCCCGCCCACCGACGTGCCCATGACGTCGTAAGCGTCGCCGTACTCGCCGTTCCGGCAGGCAATCGCGGAGTAGTCGCCGCCGGTGCACCCGGTGCGTGAGTTCGAGTGACCGAGCTCGAGCGTGTGCCCGAGCTCGTGGGCCATGACGCTCCAGGTCGTGTAGCCGTTGAGCCAGGCCACGCCGCCGTTCGCGACGTGCGCGACGCCCGCGAACCCGCACGCGTTCCAGCGCGGCGTGTGCACGACCACGTGTTCGCCGGTCCCGCTCGAGGCCACCCCGGCCCGCTCGCCCGCCCAACTGAGGAAGCCGAGGATCTGCGACGTCGTGCAACCCTCGCTCGTGCTCCAGCCCGAGTAAGTCCCGACGGCGAGCTGGTCGCCGACCTGGAACTGCACCGCGCTCCCCGTGGACTCACGCCAGAACGGCGCGACCTGTGTGGTGACGATGTCCGCCAGGGTCGACGGCATCACCGACGGGGTCTGACCGGGCAGCGCCCCCGCGAGGACGTCGACGGTACGCGACGAGGGGCCGGCCAGGCTCGCCACGGTCGGCTCGACCGCGGCGAGCTCCGCCGGGGCCAGGACGGTGACCTCGGACACGTCCGCTCCGCCATCGGCCTCGAGCGGGGCGTCCGCGCCGTCGGCGACCGACGCAGCGGTCGTCGTGATCTCGACCGTCGCCCCCGCCGGAACACCCGCCAGGTCCGCCTCGGCGACCTGGAGGGCGTCCCCGCTCTCGGCCACCACAGCTGTGGCCTCGAAAGCCTCGCCGTCGTACACCTCGACGGCGACGCGCACGACCTCGCCCACCAGCACCATGGGCTCCGCATCCGCCGCCCCGGGCTCCGCGTCCGCCGCCCCTGGCTCGGGCGCCGCCGCGCCAGGCACAGGCGCCGCGGCGCTCTCCTGCTCGTCGGCGCCGGCACCTTCCGGCGCGGATCCACCGTCGCTGTCCAGCGCCTCGGGCGTGGCCGACGGGGTCGCCGACGGGGTGGCCGACGGTTCGTCGCTCGCCGGTGCAGGCTCGACGACGGTGTCGGCCACGTCGGGCGTGGCCGCCGACGTGGCCAGCCCGGCGTTCTCGGCTGCGGCGGAGACGGCCCCGCCGGGAGCGAACACGAGCACGGCAACAGCGAGCAAGTTCAGCAGACGAGTGGGCACTTCTCCCCTGACCTCGATGGTCGACCCTCCCCCCGACCCAGGGCGGAGGGACCCGGACACCGACAGGGAGGAGCGAGCCGCGCCGACCCTGACACGTCCCTTATCGGCTCGCGGGCCGCTGACCTGAACCCGCCTTCGCCGAAGGAATGGACGAGCTGCCGAGTCTCAGGTCCTCGGCACGGTCAGGG
>NZ_BJYK01000019.1:0-1425 GCF_007991475.1 Actinotalea fermentans
TGACGTCCCCTGGGGTGGTGTAGTTCTCGATCTTGTTCGTCGTGGTGGCCGCGACGAAGAAGGCCATCGTGCGATGGTCGGTGAGACCGGACTAGGGAACTCACGGAAGGACACATCGCACGATGGCTATGGACCAGTCTGCCCTGCTCGACCTGCTCGCCGCATTGAAGGACACCGAGGTCAGTGACCGGATCCGCGTTGCGACCGAGCACCTGTATCAAGAGCTGATCGACGCCGAGGCGACCGCGGTGATCGGCGCGGGCCCGTGGCAGCGCACCGCCGAGCGGACCACCCAGCGCAACGGCTCGCGAGACCGGGTGCTGACCACGACGGCTGGGGATCTGGACCTGCGGATCCCCAAGCTGCGGACGGGGTCGTTCTTCCCGTCGTTGCTCGAGCGGCGTCGCCGGGTCGACCAGGCGCTGTTCGCGGTGGTGATGGAGGCATACCTGCACGGGGTCTCGACCAGGAAGGTTGACGACCTGGTCAAGGCGCTGGGCGCCGACAGCGGGATCTCCAAGTCCGAGGTCTCCCGGATCTGCGCCGGGCTGGACGAGGAGGTTGGTGCCTTCCGCGACCGGTCGCTGGCCGAGAGCGCGTTCCCCTACGTGTTCTTGGACGCGACCTACTGCAAGGCCCGGGTCGGTCGCCGGGTGGTGTCCCAGGCCGTGGTCATCGCCACCGGGGTCCGCGCCGACGGGCACCGCGAGGTCCTCGGCTTCGACGTCGGCGACTCCGAGAACGGTGCGTTCTGGACCGCGTTCCTGCGGTCGTTGAAGGCCCGCGGTCTGGCGGGGGTCCAGCTGGTCATCTCCGACGCCCACGAGGGCCTGAAGGCCGCGATCGGCTCGGTCCTGCTGGGCTCGTCCTGGCAGCGCTGCCGGGTCCACTTCACCCGCAACGTCCTGGACGCGGTATCCAGGTCCAACGCCGAGATGGTCGCCGCGGCGATCCGCACGATCTTCGCCCAGCCCGACGCCGCGCACGTCAGCGAGCAGTTCGAGGTCATCGCGACCATGCTCGCCCGCTCCCACCCCAAGGTCGCCGACATGCTCACCGACGCCCGCGAGGACCTCCTCGCGTTCACCGCGTTTCCCGCCAGCCACTGGAAGAAGATCTGGTCGACCAACCCCCTAGAACGGCTGAACAAGGAGGTCAAGCGCCGCACCGACGTCGTCGGCGTCTTCCCCAACCCCGCCGCCCTGCTGCGCCTGGCAGGCGCGGTCCTGGTCGAGGCCCACGACGAGTGGGCGGCCACCGACCGGCGCTACCTGTCCGAACGCTCCATGGCCCAGCTCGCCGCCATGACCACCCTGACCTCCATCACCGGGCAGGAGGTCGACGCCCCCGAACTGCTCACGGCATGATCACTGCACTGACCCGCACGGTGTCGAGCAACTCCACCACCCAGCGGGACGTCACCCC
>NZ_BJYK01000020.1:0-1342 GCF_007991475.1 Actinotalea fermentans
CGAGATGGCTTGGGTGACCGTTCGGCGCGCCGACGACGGCAAGAAGCGGTACCAGGGCCGGTACAGGGACGGGTCGGGAGCCAAGCGCACCGCCGGCACGTTCAGCACCGAGAAGGCCGCGATGCAGGCCGCCGTCCGCGCCGAGCTCGCAATGGCGGAGGGGACGTGGATCGACCCGCGCGCCGGGCGACTGACGTTCCGGGAGTACGCCGAGAACGTCTGGCTGCCGTCACGGCACCTGGAGGTGACCACCTACGCCGCCTACGCCTCGAACCTGCGCATCCACTTCATCCCCTTCTTCGGGGACTACCCGATGGGGCGCATCATGCCCGCGATGGTCCAGGCGTGGGTCAACCAGGCCGGAAAGGCGACGACGATCGCGGGGAAGGAGCGCAAGGGCCTGTCCGCGCGCTCGATCGTCAAATACCACGTGATGCTGCACTCGATCTTCGCCCGCGCGGTCGCCGACCGGATCATCCCCTTCAACCCCTGTGGGGCCACCGACCTCCCCAAGGTCGTGACGGCCAAGACCCGCACCCTCACCCCCGACGAGTACACCCGGCTGCTCGCGCAGATTCCGCCCCGGTTCACCGTGATGGTCATGACCGCGATCGAGACCGGCCTGCGCTGGGGTGAGCTCGTCGCACTTCGACCCCGGCACGTCGACACCAGCACCTGCACCATCACTGTGCAGGACACCATCGTCGAGGTCTCGGCCAAGGACTCCCCCACCGGACAACGCATGCTCGTCAAGCCCTACCCCAAGGACGACGAACACCGAACCCTCGCTGTCTCCCAAGACCTGATCGACGCCCTCACCTCACGCATCCGCGAGCTCGGTCTCAGGGACGACGACCTCCTGTTCCCCTCCCGCGAAACCGCAGGCGGGCAGCCCCTATCCAGGGCCACGTTCAACACCCGCTACTGGCGGCCCGCCGTCCAACGCTCCGGCATCGACTTTCCCGTCCGCATGCACGACCTCCGCCACGCCCACGCCTCCTGGCTCCTCGCCGGCGGAGCCGACCTGCGATCCGTCATGGCACGCATGGGCCACGCCCAGATCCAGACCACCCAGAGGTACCTGCACACCCTCGACGACGCTGACCAACGCGCCCTCGCCGCCTTCCACGCCGTGCGCAGGCGCGGCTGAGCTACCCTCGCCGCGCCTCGGCCCAGGCCGCAGGCGGGCGCCACCCAGTCCTACTACTATCCGTGAACAGTGCGCCGTCGCGCCGTCGCGAGCTGCCTGATGGTCGAGAATTCCAGCGTTCCGAAGGCGTCGCGCACGGCGTCGAGGCCGAAGAAGGCAGCTGCGTTCACGAAGCCGTTGCAGGTGTCGTTG
>NZ_BJYK01000021.1:0-1236 GCF_007991475.1 Actinotalea fermentans
GGGCGGGTTCAAGCGGTGGTCGCAACGAGTTCTGCGAACTTCTCCGATGGTGTCATGTAGCCCAGGGTCTTTCGGGGGCGACCGTTGAGGCTGTCCTGGATGCGGTTGAGCTCGGTGCGGCTGACCAGGCTCAGGTCGGTGCCCTTGGGTAGGTATTGGCGCAGGAGCCCGTTGGTGTTCTCGTTGCTGCCGCGCTGCCAGGGTGAGTGTGGGTCGCAGAAGTAGATCGGGATGCCGGTCGCGGCGGTGAACGCGGCGTGCTTGGCCATCTCCGCGCCCTGGTCCCAGGTGATCGTGCGCCGCAACGACACCGGCAGCGCGGTGATCGCCTCGCGCATCGCGGCCTCGACGTGCTCGGCGCTCTTGCCCTGGCCCAGGTGCAGCAGCAGCGTGAGTCGCGTCGAACGCTCCACGAGGGTGCCGACCGCGCTGCGGCTGTGCTCGCCCAGGATGAGGTCGCCTTCCCAGTGCCCGGGAACGGCGCGGTCCTCGACCTCGGCCGGCCGGTCGCTGATCATGACCATGCCGGGGATCCGCCCGCGTCCGTCGACCGCCGTGCGGGGCTTGCGGGCAGTTCGTCCCGAGCGCAGACAGCGGGCGAGCTCACGGCGCAGCTCACCGCGGCCCTGGACGAACAGCGACTGGTAGATCGTCTCGTGGCTCACATGCATCTCCGGGTCGCCGGGATGCTCCAACCGTAGGCGGGCGGCGATCTCCTGCGGCGACCACAGCTCCTCGAGCCTCGTGGCGACCTCCTGCGCCAGCCGACCCGCCGCGAGCTTGAACGCCTTGGGTCGACGGGCCTGGGCGCGGGCGCGCTCGTGGGCACCCCAGGCGGAGTACTCCTCCCGGCCGCCGGCGCGGGCCACCTCCCGGCTGATCGTCGAGACCGCGCGTCCCAGCTGGGCGGCGATCGCCGTCAACGACAGACCTCGAGCCAATCCCGCCAGGATCTGCTCCCGCTCGGTGAGCGTCAGACAGCCCGCGCGGGGCTCCCACCCGAACGGCTTGGCGCCCACGTGCCGACCGGTGCGGACCATGATCCCGACCATCGGCGCGGTGCACCCGATCTCGCGCGCGATGTCGACCAGCCGCCAGCCCTTGGCGTGCAACCGCAACGCGAGCTGCTTCTGCTCCCGGCTGAGATGACCATGCTTGCCCTGCATCCGGACCCTCCCGTGATCAGCTTCCGCCTCATCTCACAGGACCCCTTGCACTGACCGCTTGAACCCGCCC
>NZ_BJYK01000022.1:0-633 GCF_007991475.1 Actinotalea fermentans
TGCCGATCTGATCGGTGCTCGCCCATGGAGGGGCGGCGTGTCAGGACCCGATTCAAGGAGGAGTTCACCATGGGTCTCTCGATCAACCAGAACATCGCGGCGCTGAACAGCTACCGCAACCTGTCGGTCACGCAGAACGACCTGAGCAAGTCGCTTGAGAAGCTCTCGTCCGGCTTCCGGATCAACCGTGCGGCCGACGACGCGGCCGGTCTGGCGATCTCCGAGGGTCTGCGTTCGCAGATCGGTGGCCTGAAGGTTGCTGTGCGCAACGCTCAGGACGGCATCTCCGTCGTGCAGACCGCTGAGGGCGCGCTCACCGAGACGCACGCCATCCTCCAGCGCATGCGCGACCTGTCGGTGCAGGCGGCCAACACCGGTGGTCTGTCGGCCGACGCGAAGGGCAACATCCAGTCCGAGATGAGCCAGCTCAACTCCGAGCTGACCCGCATCGCGGACACGACGCAGTTCAACGGCGCCAAGCTGCTCGACGGCACCTACACCAACGGCACGTTCCAGGTCGGTGCGAACGTCGGCGAGGTCATCGACGTCAGCATCGCCACCTCGATGAGCGCCAACGGCCTCGGTGTCGACACCATCGACGTCCGCACCGACGCCCAGGCCGGCTACGTCCGC